>NZ_BHVX01000014.1 GCF_003851545.1 Ralstonia sp. SET104
GCCCTCCGTCAGCCAATATCCGTTTGACAGAGTGAAGCCGCAACAGTTTATTCAGACATAGCCATAAAAAACGCCCGCCGGCAGAACCGGTCGGGCGCTTTTTTCTGAGTGCAACTGCGGTGTCAGATGCCTTGCGGGACTCCGCGCGGCGCACGCTTGTTCTCGTGCGCTTCGATGTCTTCGTGCACGCTGCCCACTTCTTCCAGATAGCGTGTGTGCCAGCCGCTGGCCACGCCCCAGTAGTAGAAGAACAGCGAGAGGATCGCCACGACGCCCATGTCCCAGCCGTAAGGGATATAGCCGTGGCCGCCGAATTCCGTGCTGCCGCAGTACGACAGCGCGGCGATGGTCGGCAGGTAGGCGATCATCCACCAGGCCCCCTTGAGTTCAGTCTTGAAGTCGGGCCAGCCGGCCTTGGCCTGGTAATAGAAGTACACGGGCAGGGCCACCAGCATCAGCACGATGATCTCGCCGGTCAGTGGCCACTTGGCCCAGTACAGGATGAGCGATGCACACACAAACGCGAACGGCGCGATGAGCGAGAGCCCCGGCAAGCGCAGCGGGCGATGCAGCCCCGGCGACGTGCGGCGCAGCGACATCACACTGATCGGCCCCGTGAGGTACGAGATAACCGTCGCCACCGAAATGACGGCAGCCAGCGCGCCCCAGCCGCGGAAGAAGAACAGGAAGACGAACGACACCGCCAGGTTGAACCACATGGCCGGACGCGACACGCCAAACACCGGATGCACGCGACCGAAGATGGCCGGCATGGTGTTGTTGCGTTCCATCGCGTAGATCATGCGCGTGGTCGTGGCCATGTATGTGCTGCCCGTGCCCGACGGGCTGACGAACGCATCGATGTACAGCACGATGGCCAGCCAATTCAGGTTCAGCGCAATCGCCAACTGGGCGAATGGCGAGTGGTAGTCAATGCCATGCCAGCCATTGACCAGTGCTTCTGGTGGCACCGCACCCAGGAACGCCACCTGCAGCGCCACGTAGATCACCGCGGCCAGCAGGATCGAGCCGATCACCGCGATGGGCACATTGCGGCCCGGGTTGCGTGCTTCGCCCGCCAGGTTGATCGGGCTCTGGAAGCCGTTGAAGGCAAACACGATGCCGCTGGTGGCAATGGCGGTCAGCACCGCAGACCAGCCGTACGGCGCAAAACCCTGTCCATCGGTGCCGGTGCCGAAGTTGCCTGGGTGGAAGCCCGCCGCAACCAATGCCACGGCCGTGGCCGCCGGAATGATGAACTTGAAGATCGTGATGGCGTTGTTCGCCTTGGCAAACACCTTCACGCCCCAGTAGTTCAGCAGGAAGTACACAATGACGAGCACCGCCGACAGCACCAGCCCCGGCGGCGTCAGCTCACCGTGCTGGAACAGCGTCTGCGCCCAGGGCCACGGCCACGTGCTCATATATTGAATGGATGCTTCGGCCTCAATTGGGATGACCGTGACAATGGCGATCCAATTGGCCCAGGCCGCCACAAAACCCACCAGCGAGCCGTGTGAATAGCGCGCATAGCGCACCATGCCGCCCGATTCCGGGAACATCGCGCCCAGTTCAGAATATGTCAGGGCAATGGCCAGGATGACGATGGCGCCGATCACCCACGTGAAGATGGCGGCGGGGCCCGCCACCTGTGCCGCATGACCGGCACCGAACAGCCAGCCCGAACCGATGATCGAGCCCAGGCCAGTCAGCATCAGTGCCCAGGCGCCGAGATTGCGTTGTACGTTTTTTTCCAAGAGGAGTCTCCGCCCCGGCGAGTCGGAAATTCGACAGGGCATCGCGGTGTGTTGACCAGTCCGCTTAGTTCTACCGAGGCGATGCTGTTTGGGCGTCGCCCGCCGTCCCATGTGGTGGGTGTCACCAACCAGGGACATGCGTGTGCCGGATGACGCGTCGCATCAACCGCACCCGTCCGGCCGCGATGAAAGGCAAAACACGGTGTCTGCCTTCCGGGGGGATTCGCGTATAGTCATCGACGACCTTGTGCGGGGTGCCGCACTTGCCGCTCGATTCCGGAGCCCGCAATGGGGCGCAATGATAGCGAAATCGTTGCCGGTTGCACCGCCTTTTTTCACCATCCCACGCAGTTTTTTGTGCCAATGCAGTCCTCTTTCGTCACATCGGTTGCACCTGCATCACCTGTGCAGTGGCACCGGCGCGTGTTGACGCTGGCGTTTCCGATCGTGCTGGCCAACCTGACGCAGCCAATCCTGTCGGCAGTCGATACGGCTGTGGCGGGGCATTTGCCGGGGCCGGAGTACATTGGCGGCGTGGCGCTGGGCGGGGTGTTCTTCAACTTCGTGTTCTGGGGCTTTGGCTTCTTGCGCATGGGCACCACGGGGTTGGTGTCGCAGGCGCACGGTGCGGGCGACACGCAGGCCCTGCGGGCCAGTGTTGCGCGTGCGCTGTTGCTGTCGTTGACGATCGGCGCGGCGCTGCTGGTGCTGCAGGTACCGGCCATCCGCATCACGCTAGCGCTGCTGGGTGCGAGCGAGTCGGTCACCCGCATGGCCGAGGTGTATTGCCACGCGAGGATCTGGTCAGCGCCGTTTGCGCTGGCCAACTATGTGGTGCTCGGCACGCTGCTCGGGCGCCAACAGGTGCGGCGTGCGCTGCTGCTGCAGGTCTTTATCAACACCGTGAACATGATCGCTGTGCTGAGCCTCGTGCTGGGTGCAGGCATGGGTGTTGGCGGCATTGGCGCCGCGACGGCGCTGGCCGACATTGCCGGTTTTGCGCTGGGCATGTTGCTGCTATGGCTGCAACGGCCGATGGGTCTGCCGCCGCTCACACGTGCAGAACTGCTCGCGCGTGACGCCTGGCGCCGCTTGATGGGCTTGAACACCGATATCTTTCTGCGCACGCTCTGCCTGCTGGCCGCCTTCGGCTGGTTTGCCCGCGCGGGCGCAAAACAGGGTGACGTGGTGCTGGCGGCCAACGCGCTGCTGCTCAACTTCCTGACCTTCATGGCCTATGGGCTGGATGGCTTCGCACACGCGGCCGAGGCGCTGGTGGGCGCTGCCATGGGTGCGCGGGACCGTGCTGCGCTGCGCATGGCGATTCGCGTGTCGACGTTCTGGTCGGTACTGGGGGCAGGGCTGTTTGCGGCGGCGTATGCGTTGGCGGGCGTAGCCATCATCGGTGTGCTGACGGATCAGCCGGCCGTGCGCGAAGCGGCGCGCCACTATCTGGTGTGGGCCGCGCTGCTGCCGATCGTGTCGGTATGGGGCTTTCAGTTTGACGGCGTGTTCATCGGCGCCACGCGCACGCGTGAACTGCTGGTGACGATGGCCTTGGCGGCTGCCGCGTTCTGGGGCTTGTCAATCACGCTGCAGCCGCTGTGGGGCAACCACGGGCTGTGGCTGTCGATGCTGGGCTTTATGGCGCTGCGTGGGTTGATGCTCGGCGTGCTGCTGCCACGGGTGTGGCGGGGGCCTCAGTTGCTGGCGGCCTAGCGTTCGTCAAAAGAGCAAGCGCGCGTGCGTGGGCATTTTTTGTTGGTGTTTTCGGTGGTTCAAGCAATCAGAATTTCCGCCGGAATCTGAAGTTCGGCATGCAGCCGGCGGATCATTTCCAGGCTCAGGCCACGTCTCGGGTCCGCGTCGACGAGCTTCGAAACGATGGCGAGTGCCTCGTTATAGTCGGCGTCGGCCAGTTACTGCGCACACTCGACCACCAGCAACGCCGTCGCCACCGTCTTACCCGCGTTCGAAATCGCGTGCTGCACGTCTGCCGGGTAGCGCGCGGATTCTCCGTGCCGCACCTTCTTCTCGCTCGAACCGGATTGCACCGTCAGCGTGCCGCCAAGCACTGACAGGTGCTCTTTTGTCCCGACCTCATGCGGCTCCGAGGCCAGCACGCCACCGGGCTGAATCGCCAGTTCATACCACTCGAAGCGCGCCGCCAGGTCTACGGGGCCAAGAATCTTCAATTCGCACTTGCCATCCGGGCTTTTGATGACTGGGATGGAGTGAGCGGGGATGACCGTCACCACGGGCGCCGCGTCGGCCGCACCTTCGGGCGAGAGGAAATCCGCCAGCCCTACGCCCAGCGCGGTAGCCAGGCGCCAGAGCACGGCGACGGTCGGGTTGGCCAGATTGCGCTCGACTTGCGAGAGCATGGATTTGGACACGCCCGCGCGGCGCGATAGTTCATCGAGCGAGAGTTTGCGCGCCTGGCGCAGCGTTTGCAGCTTGGCACCAACGGCGGGCGGGCCGTCGGCCAGCGGGTAGGCGGGCACATCGGTAGCAGGGGCTTGTGCCATCGGCTGGTATCTTGTAAATTGAACAAATTATTCGATATATCGAACTTGTTCGATTTATCGATCAACGCAGTCTACAGGAGGAGCACCATGGGGACAACGCAAGCCAACGCTTCCGCCGACGCCTTCTACGCGAACATCCGCCTTGAACTGGAAGCGATCGAGGCGGCCGGTCTGTACAAGACCGAGCGCATCATCACCTCGCCGCAGGGCAGCGTGATCCGCACGAACGATGGCAAGGAGGTCATCAACCTCTGCGCTAACAACTACCTGGGTTTGTCGTCGCACCCGGAGGTGTTGAAAGCAGCGCATGAAGCACTCGACACGCATGGCTTCGGCCTCAGCTCGGTGCGCTTCATTTGTGGCACGCAGGATCTGCACAAGACGCTGGAAGCGCGGCTGGCGACATTTCTCGGCACGGAAGACACCATCCTCTACGGCTCGGCGTTCGATGCCAACGGTGGGTTGTTCGAGACGCTGCTCAGCGCCGAAGACGCCGTCATCAGTGACGAGCTGAACCACGCGTCCATCATTGATGGCATCCGCCTGTGCAAGGCGCAGCGCTATCGCTACAAACACAATGATCTGGATGACTTGCGCGCGCAATTGAAGGCGGCCGATGCAGCGGGCGCGCGCTTCAAGCTGGTGTTTACCGATGGCGTGTTCTCGATGGACGGCACCATCGCGCGCCTGGATGAGATTCGCGCCATCTGCGATGAGTTTGGTGCGCTGCTCGGTATCGACGAATGCCATGCCACAGGGTTTATGGGCAAGCGCGGGCGCGGCTCGCACGAGCACCGCGGCGTGTTCGGCAAGATCGACATCATCACCGGCACGCTGGGCAAGGGCCTGGGCGGTGCGTCGGGCGGCTTCACCAGCGCGCGCAAGGAAGTGGTGGCACTGCTGCGTCAACGCTCGCGGCCGTATCTGTTCTCGAACACGGTGGCGCCGTCCATCGTGGGCGCCAGCATCAGAGTGCTCGACTTGCTGGAAGCCGATACCGCGCTGCGCGACAAGCTGGAAGGCAGCGCGCTGTATTTCCGCCGCAAGATCGTTGAACTCGGTTTTGACATCAAACCGGGTGACCATCCCATCGTGCCGATCATGGTGTACGACGCGCCCAAGGCGCAGGCGCTGTCCAAGCGTTTGCTGGAACTGGGCGTGTATGTGATCGGTTTCTTCTACCCGGTGGTGCCCAAGGGGCAGGCGCGCATCCGCGTGCAGATCAGCGCGGTGCACGAGCGCGCGCAGCTTGATGCCGCGCTCAAGGCCTTTGAAACCGCTGGCAAGGAACTGGGGATCATCCAATGAGCACCGGGGTCGGAGCCAGCGGCGCCGCGCCGCGCATCCTCATCATCGGTGCCAATGGGCAGTTGGGGACGGAACTGGCCACTGCGCTGGCCGAGCGCTACGGCAACGCCAATGTAGTGACCAGCGACATGGTGCCCCGTGGCCGTCACGCGCAGATCCGCCACGAGACGCTGGATGTGACAGACCGCGGGCAGTTGCGCGAGATCATTGAGCGCCACGGCATCACGCAGATCTATCACCTGGCGGCAGCGCTTTCGGCCGCCGCAGAGCAATCGCCCACGTGGGGCTGGCAGCTCAATATGAATGGCCTGCTCAACGTGCTCGAGGCGGCGCGCAACCACCACCTCGAGCGCATCTTCTGGCCCAGCTCGATTGCTGCGTTTGGGCCCACCACGCCTGCTGACAATACGCCGCAGAGCACGATCATGGAGCCCAAGACCGTCTACGGCATTTCCAAGCTGGCGGGCGAGGGCTGGTGCCGCTGGTATTTCGCGAACCACGGTGTGGACGTACGCAGCCTGCGCTATCCGGGGTTGATCTCGTACAAGACCGCACCGGGCGGCGGCACCACCGACTACGCCATCGACATCTTCCATTCAGCCGTGCGCGGCGAGCGCTATACGTGCTTTCTCGATCACGATGAGGCGCTACCCATGATGTACATGCCCGACGCCGTGCGCGCCACCATCGAGTTGATGGAGGCACCGGCCGAGCGCATTGGCGAGCGCGGCAGCTACAACCTGGCAGGCGTGAGCTTTACGCCGGAGCAACTGGCGGCGGAAATCCGCCGGCACCGTCCGTCATTTGACGTGGCTTACGCGCCGGATTTTCGTCAGCAGATCGCGGCCAGTTGGCCCAATTCCATCGACGATTCGGTTGCCCGGCGCGACTGGGGCTGGCAACCCGAGTTTGGCTTGGCGCAGATCACGGCCGACATGCTCCAGAACCTTGCGCACCTGGCTACGCCTGCCGCCTAGTCAGCGTCAGTTAGGGGAAATGCGGGGATTCTGGGGCGCTGTTTTCTGTTTCGCTTCGATCGGTTGTGTTCAACAATGCAGCATGCCCATCACTTCTCACCCCCGCCGCATGCCTTGTCCGTCGCCCGACCCCGCGCCGCGCCATCGTGACGACCCGCCGCCCGCTAAGCGCACGTGGTGGGTGCCGGTGTTGCGCACCTCAGTGGTGGCCGGTGTGGTGGCGGCCATTCCGCATATGTCGATTCCCCTGCCGTTTTCCGATGGCACGTGGATGCTGCACACAGCAGCCGGCCTCATCTTCATGGTGGGCGCGATCGATAGCCTCTTCCTCTTTGCCATGCGCCATAAGCCCTGAGTGGGCGACAAGGGGCGCATCGGCCCTCGGGGCGGCGCCGGCATCGCGTGTCGAGCGGTGCGCGCTTCTCTCGTTCGGTAAGTTTTAAACCTGGTTGTAAAAACGTTCAGGTGACAGCCGACGGCACGATCACGCCTGAGTCACCTGTCGCGAAAACGTAACCAAACCGTTACAGAAATCACCCTCTCTTCCGCAGTGCAGCAATTGGCGTGGCTGCCCGGCAATCCTTTGCTGCATTGGGTTTCTCCAGCTTTCTGCACGACACCTGTTGTGCTGTGGGTGTAAGCAGATGTTGCACTGCACGGAGCTGGCCCGATGCTTGCTCTATGTCGTGCGGTCACTCTGCATGTGCAAGGCAGTTCCGCCACATGCAGAACATTGCTTTTCCTATAAGCGAATCCGGAACCAGATTGGTCTTCACGGTTTTTACGGCATTCGCACTTCGCCTCTCCAGAGCCGGTATATAGCCGGCGGCACGGCGCTTTCTCAGACGGTTCCGGGGTTTTCGACGGTCATATGCGTGCTCGCCCGCAGCGGCTGGCCTGTGCGCGCCTGACCGGAATCGCTTCACGAGAAAACGAGGAAACCATGAAAGCAGTCCTGCTGGAGAATCATCCGTTGCTGCGAGCCGGACTTGCGCAGTTGCTTGCGCATCCCACCCTCGGCCTGGAGGTCGTTGCCCCGGCATTGCCTGCTGGCCTTCCGGGCGAGCTGCATGCCTGCGATGAACGCACCGATCTGCTCGTCATCGGCTTGGACGAGGCCGATGGCTCGACCGACGCTGCCCAATTCTCTACCCAATTCGCTGCCCAATTGCGCGAGGTCATCGTCAGCAGTGAGGCCAGCCATGTGGTGCTGCTTGCTGCCAGCCTGTCTGCTGAAGAAGCGCACGTCGCCATGACGTGCGGTGTGGATGCCTACGTCGCCAAATCGCAATTGCCGGAAGTCTTGCTGGCCACGCTGCGGCTGGTGCTGGCTGGTGGCCAGTCTTATCCGGCGCTGATGCCGCGCGCGGCCAGCCCGGCCTTGCCGATGCTCTCGATGGATGCTTCGGAAGCGGCGCAGCGCCTGAACGTATCGCTGCGACAGTATGAAGTGCTGGTGCTGCTCTCGCGCGGCCACTCCGTCAAGGGTGTTGGCCGTCTGCTGGGCATCTCGGAAGCCACCGTCAAAACGCACGCCTGCACGCTATATCGGCGCCTGAACGTGCGCAACAAGAGCGAGGCGGTGTACGCCGCCATGCGCCTGGGTATTCCACTGGAGTTGCAGGGCGGGCCTGCCGCCACAACCAGCGCTGCATCTGCGCAGGCATTGGTCCAGGCGCCTGACGATGTGCAGGACGCAGACGCGTTCGTGCAAACCGCTGCGCGCACGCCGCGTCCGCTGCAGGCCAGCACGCCGGCCCGGGACGCGGTGATGGTGTCTGCTTCCCCCCAGCCGGTGGCGTCCGATCGGGGCATCGCATCAGCCACTGAATCGGGCGCTGAATCGCGCTGGGCCGCCATGACACGCGCATTTGGGGGCGTGGCTCCTGCCAAGCCGATGCGCGCGCCCGTGCGCACCGCCAACGGTACGGCGCGCCTCGGCTGATTCAGCCCAGGCAGCGCTTCGTGCAATGCGGATGGCGTGCGCCCGCACGCGCCGCTCACTGAACATGAAAACAATGACAACCCACGAGCCACTCTCTTGGAGCCTGCCGGCCGAGCGCACCCGCGCGGCCGCGGTATGGCATCCCCGCCGCTGCGCAATCGCCGCTGCCACCGTTGTGGTGGTCGGCACGGTGCCGATGTTCGCGCACGCCGCGATCGACGATTCCTCCAATGCGGCCACGCGTCGCTTGATCGACACACAACTGAGCGACGCGACTGCCAAGGGCCCGGCCACGTTTGCGTCCACCACTGTTGTTGCGGACGCTGATGCCGTGCCGGTGTCGCCGGCCGGCACGCTGCTGGTTGCGCAGCAGGCGGTGCCGCCTTCGGGTTCCTCCGCTACAACGTCGCTTGCAGCCACGGCGCCGCCCACCCAGTCGCCAATGCCTGCTGCGGATGCGGCATCCCCGGCCCCTTCGCCTGCCGCGGATACGGCATCGCCTACTGTGGTCCTGCCGCCGGGCACCCCGGCACCCGATAAGGCCGCGCAGGCCCCGGCCATGCCTGCGGGCCCGAGCGCACGGGGTCCGGGCGCGCTGGAGCCGCTGCAGGTGTCGCCGGAAGCGTCCAATGCAGCGACCAGCCGTGCCGGCGCCAATGCCCCCGGTAACGTGCCCGTTGGCTCGATGCCGACCGATCGCCAGGGTTTTCACGATGAAGTCATACGCGAGTCGCGCGAAGGCGCGGCCACGCTGGCGCAAGAGAACCTGCGTCAGCACCCGGACTGGTTCAAGGAAGCCGAATCGTGGCATGTCGATCATGCCGCCGCCGCACAGCGCATCCGCTGGGGGCGCCAGCAGTTGAAGGTTATCAACGGGCCAGAGCGCTTTGTCATCATCGACCAGGCCGTAGCCGAGATCGAGGCGCTGCTCAAGAAGGTGCCCGATACGCCAGAGAACGCCGAGTTTCGTCAGGCAATCGTGGCAGACGAAGTGGTGGCATTGGCCTCGCGCGGGCGCATGAAAGATGCCGTCAAACGCTACGAAGCCATGTCGCAGAACGGCAAGGTGCCTGCCTACACGCGTGTGGCTGCGGGCGATGCCTATTCGTATCTCAATACGCCGGATAAGGCTGCCGCTGCGTACACGCAAGCGCTCAAGGATGGGAGCCCCGGCGAGATCGAAACCGGCGACGTTCAGGAAGGCCTGTTCTACGCCATGCTCGATACCGGCCGCTTTGAAGAGGCCCGCGCGCTGCTCGACAAGATGAAGGCCGACAACCCCGAGTACGTGCGCCTGGCGCCGCAAGCCGGTACGCCCAATCCTGACTACTCGCGCATCAAGCGCCTGGAGGCGCAGTACCTGATTCTGACGGGGCGCACGCACCAGGGCATTGCCGAGTTGGACAAGTGGCGCCACGAAGCACCGTTCGCCGCATCGCTGGTGAGCGCGCGTGCCGATGGTGCAATGGTGCAGGCCGAGCCGTATCGCTCGCGCGAGATGTACAAGACCGCGTTGGCGGAGCACCCGGATGACCTGAGCGTGGTGGCTGGCTATGGCCGTGCCTCGCTGGCTGTGGACGATTTGAAGACCGCCAAGGACACCGCCAACGGGCTCGACGAACGCTTTCCCGAGAACGGTTCGGTGCGCGCGCTGCGCAAGGACCTGGACGTTTATCAGAGCCCGCAGCTCATCATCCAGTCGGCGGCCGACAAGGGCAATTCGGTGTTCGCCAACAACGAGTACGGCATCGACACCAAAGCTTACAGCAGCCCGTTTGCTGATCACTACCGCCTGTTCTTCCACAACTTTGCGGGCCGTGCCAAGTTTGACGGCACAGCGCAAAGCCGCGTGCGAAATGGCGCCGGTGTGCAGTGGTTCGACACCGGTGTGGAAGTGAACGGCGAGGTGCACCAGTCCGTCGGCTCGGCTGGCAAGACCGGCGGCACACTCGATGCCGCCTGGATCCCGAGCGACCACTGGAAAGTCTCGGGCATGGTCACCAACGATGACCTGGAGGTGCCCTACAAGGCCTATCAGGTGGGTGTGACCGGCAAGACAGCGAGCGGCAACGTTCGCTACACGTGGGATGAAACGCGCTACGCAACGCTCACGTACGGCGTGTCGCGCTATACCGACAACAACCTGCGCCAGCGCGTGGCCGCCAATTTTTATCAGCAGGTGTTCACCTCGCCGCGCCACACCGTGGGCGTGCTGTTTGGGGCCGACACAAGCCGCAACACGAAGACCGGCCTGAATTACTTCAGTCCCGCGCGTGACTACAGCGGGCAGGCCACGGCCATCTGGTCCTGGACGCCCTGGCGTTATGCCGACAAGTCGTTCACGCAGCGCCTGTACCTGACTGGCGGCATGTACAACCAGCAGTCGTTCGGCAATAGCCCGATGTACGAAGCGCGGCTTGAACACGTGTGGCAGATCAATCGCAAGACGCAGGTGTCCTACGGCATCGGCTTTGGCCGCCACAGTTACGACGGCCAGCCCGAGAACCGCAAGTTCATCTACCTGAACCTCAACATTCCGCTGTGACCGCGCTCATGCCCATGCAATATTTCCGACAACCGTCGTTGCGACGATTCATCGCCTGGATGGCGCCGAGGGTGGCGTTGGCCCTGACATTGGCCTTTCTTGCCGCGGTTCACCCGGCCGCCGCCGTCCAGGTGGACTTCTTGCGCAAACCCGATCCGGACGACGGCAAGACCTTCCGCGTGCTGTGCTTTCACGACATCCGGGACAACCTGCGCGCCAGCTTCGAGACGTTGCCCGATGGCTTTGCCGCCGACACCAAGATGCTGACGAACATGTTCAGCTGGATTCAGGCCAACGGTTATCACCCGGTCACGCTTGCGCAGATCGATGAAGCGCGCCATGGCGGCAAGCCGCTGCCCAAACGCCCGATCCTGCTGACATTCGATGACGGCTATGAGAGCCACTACACGAAGGTCTTCCCGCTGCTCAAGCGGTTCCGCTTCCCCGCAGTGTTTGGGCTGGTGACAGATTGGACCAACGCACCCCAGGGGGCGAAGATCAAGCTGTCGAACACGCAGATCGTTCCGCGTGATTTCTTCATGAACTGGAACCAGATCCGCGAGATGCAGGCCTCGGGCCTGGCGGAATTCGCCACCCACACGGCAGACATGCACCACGGCGCGCTGGGCAACCCGCAGGGTAATGAAATGCCGGCGGCCAGTACGCACGCATACCTGCGCAACCTGGGCCGGTATGAAACCGATGACGAGTACCGCAAGCGCGTGCGCGATGATCTGCAGCGCAGCATCGACATCATCCAGAAGAACGTGGGTACCAAGGTGCAGACCGTGGTGTGGCCGTACGGCGCGCACAACCTGATGCTCGATCAGGAAGCCACCAAGGTTGGCCTGAAGTACATGCTCACGCTGGAGCCGGGCCCGAACACGCCGGACGTGCCGCTCACCGCCATCCGCCGAAGCCTGATGGGCTACGACACCGACACGGGCGATCTCGAGCGCTCGCTGCGCGAGCCCGTGACCCACCACGGCGAGATCAACCCCGTGCAGCGCGTGGTGCAGGTCGATATGGATTACATCTATGACCCCGACCCGAAGCAGCAGGAAGCCAACCTCGGCAAGCTGATCGACCGCATCAAGGATCTCGCACCGCGCGTGGTCTACCTGCAGGCCTTTGCCGATCCGAAAGGCAACGGCGCCGTGGATGCGGTGTACTTCCCGAACCGCCACATGCCGATGCGTGCCGACCTGTTTTCGCGCGTGTCGTGGCAGTTGAAGACGCGTGCGAAGGTGGAGGTGTATGCATGGCTGCCGATGCTGTCGTACAAACTGCCGGCCGACAACCCCGCCGCCACGCACATGGTGCAAGCATTGCCGGGCGCACCGGAGAAGCCGGGCACAGCCAGGCTGCCGCGGTTGTCGCCGTTCGATCCGCAGGCGCGCCAGATGATCCGCGATATCTATGAGGATCTTGCCAAGAACTCCATCATCGACGGTGTTCTGTTCCACGACGACGGCGTGCTCGATGACTACGAAGACGCCAGCCCCGCCGCGCTCAAGGCCTACGAGGCGATGGGCCTGCCGGGTGACATCAACAAGATCCGCCAATCGCCCGAGTTGATGCAGAAGTGGACGCAGGCCAAGACCGCTGCGCTGATCTCGTTCTCGAAGGAGCTGATCGCGGTGGCGCAGGGCTACCAGAACGGCCGCGACATGCTGACCGCGCGCAACATCTTCGCTGGCCCGGTGCTCGACCCGAAGGCCCAGGAGTGGACCGCGCAGAACTTTGACGACTTCCTGGATGCGTACGACTACGTGGCGCTTGAAGCCATGCCGTACATGGAAGAGGCCAAAGACCCGAAGGACTGGATGAAGAAGCTGACCGCGGCGGTAGCCAAGCACAAGGGTGGCCTGAAGAAGACCATTTTCGAGCTGCAAGCGGTCGACTGGCGCAACCAGGACAAGTCGATCCCGACGGCAGTGCTGCGTGATCAGATGCGCGAGCTGCGCTCGGCGGGTGCCCTCAATTACGGGTACTACCCGGACGACTTCATTGCCGGTCGGCCCGATACCGAGGTGCTGCGTGATGTGATGTCGCTCAAGACGTATATCGAGACACGCAAGCGGCCGGGCGGCGATAAGGGCAGCGTTGAAAAGCTCAACAACAGCGCCGCGCCGCAGAGCCTGCCGCCGAACGCTGGTGCGGACAAGAAGCCCGCAACGACCGAAGCGGCCGCGCCGGCCCACACCAACAACAAGGCGGGAGGTTGAGATGGTGGACGCACTTGTCGCCAAGCGCTGGATTTCAGGCTTCGTCTTCTACTACCCGTTCTTCATGTCGTATTTCTGGATGATCGGCGGGCTGCTGCACTACTTCCTGCTCGAACGGGGCACGCAGAACGTGCGGCATCCGCTGGCATTGCTGGGGGTGAGCAGCTACCCCAAGGTGTCGATCATCGTGCCTTGCTACAACGAAGAGGCCAACGTGCACGAGGTGATCAGCCACCTTGCGCGCATGCGGTATCCGAACTACGACATCATCGCCGTGAACGACGGCAGCTCTGACCGCACCGGTGAGCGCCTGAACGAGCTGGCTGCGCAATACCCGCAGTTGGTGGTGATTCACCAGTCGTCCAACCAGGGCAAAGCGATTGGCCTCACCACTGCCGCGCAGGTGACTGACGCTGAGTACCTGATGTGCATCGACGGCGATTCGATCCTGGATGTGGATGCGATTGCCTGGATGATCCGCCACATGCTGGAGAACCCGGCGATGGGTGCCGTTACGGGCAACCCGCGCATCCGCACGCGTTCAACCTTGCTGGGGCGCATGCAGGTGGGTGAGTTCTCGTCGATCGTGGGGCTCATCAAGCGGACGCAGCAGGTGTACGGCCGGTTGCTCACGGTGTCGGGTGTGGTCGTGATGTTCCGCAAGCACGCCATTGAAGATGTCGGCTACTGGAGCAGCGACATGCTGACCGAAGACATCGACATCAGCTGGAAGCTGCAAGTGGGCGGCTGGACGATTCGCTACGAGCCGCGCGCGTTGTCTTGGATCCTGATGCCCGAGACTTTCCGTGGCCTGTATAAACAGCGGCTGCGCTGGGCCAAGGGTGGTATCCAGGCGTTGATCAAGTACGCGCCGGCCATGGTAAGCCTGCGGCAATCGATGATGTGGCCGATCTTCGTGGAGTACGCGCTGTCCGTTGTGTGGGCGTACAACATGCTGATCGTCATCTCGTGGTCGGTGCTTGGCTTTTTCATCACCCTGCCGCCCGAATGGCGCATGGAAGCCCTTCCGCGCTGGCACGGCACGCTGCTGTTCATCACGTGCGTGCTGCAACTGCTGATCGGTTGCTTTATCGACCGCCGCTACGACGACAACATCCTGCGCTACTTCATCGACACCGTTTGGTATCCGGTTGCATTCTGGATTCTGAACCTCGTCACCACGGTGGTCGGTTTTCCGGCTGTCGCCTTTCAGCGCACGCGCGCACGTGCCCGCTGGACCAGCCCCGACCGGGGCATCCAACAACAACAGGGGAATTCACCATGACCATGCTTGTCATTGATGTTTCACGAAACTCGATCCGACAGTCGTTCTCGGACAAAGGGGTCGTCGGCACCTTGCACCATGTGCTGTGGTTTCGCATCTTCCGGCCGGTGCTCGTGATCTCGATCTGGGGCCTGCTGGGCCTGTATGTGGGGTACTCCATCAGCAGCGTTGGCCCCAGCGGGCTGCCATTCGAGCAACTGCGCCTGTACGGCAACATCATCGCCGGCATGGGTGGGGTGCTCGTCGTGTGGATGATCCTGTCGCGCCTGGACCGCGCCATCCGCCGCAAGATGGCGCGTGCGCCGGGCGGGGCAACTGCATCTGCTGCTGCGTCCACCCGCGCGTCGCGTGCGGCGTTGCACGAGCAGCAGCAACGGGCATGGCACCGCCCGCGCAACACGCGCCTGCTGGTGGTCGATCATGACGATGACGGTGACATTACGCATGTGCGTTCGTGGCAGGAATGGTCGGGCCGCCCGGCACCTGCCGGCGCTGCTACGCCGCCCACAGCGTTCACCCGCAGCCCGGAATACGATCCGGACGAGCCGGTGCTGGCCGCTGCTCCAGTGAGCGCAGCCATCGTGCTGGAGAACATTGACCGCGAAGAGCCGTCGCTGGCGCGCGTTGATGCACCGGTGCAGCAACCGCGCGACGTGGTGAAGGCCGTGGATGCAGTGACGGCCGATGCCGCGGGTTTCCATCGTTTTGGATATCGCGGCCGCCTTGGACGTAGCGATTGGGTCGAGCCGGAGTCGCCCACTCAGTCGCCCCCGCAGTCGCACCCGCAGTCGCACCAATCAGCAGCCCAGACGTATGCGATGCGCCTGGGCATGGCCCGCCACTACGGCAGCGTGACGGCCGTGGTACATGGCCGTGCCGCAGTGCAGGCAGCGGATCGTGTGACGGAACGCTATCGTGCGCTGCATGCATTTGGTGCGCACGCGCGACTCGACGATCCGTACGCGCGACTCGAACGCGTTGAACAGATTGACCTGCTGCACGGCTTTGGCCGCCGCGCCAACATCGTCGCCGACGACATGTAAGCGGCCGCTCTGAGTGCAGCAGTCAGCGCCCCGGTGATGCAAATCACCGGGGCGCGTTGTTATGCAAGCCGTGTTAGCACAAACAGACGAGGGCGGAACGCCTGATGTGCTGCGCAATCCTTGTCGCACGTGCGCTGTGCTGCACGGCAAACGGTTGGTGTGCCCCCTTAGCGGTAGCTTGGCCATCTCAACAGAAAGAAGCGCCGAATTGCCCTCTTGAATGCCGCTGCATGGGTGCCTATGCTGGCTTCTCCTGCAAGCCCTTGCGCGCTCTCCCGGTGTTCCAGCGGCGCTTGCAGTGCTCATGGTGTCAGTGAAACCAAGCCCACCCATCGTCACGGTCGCCTGCCGTGGCCAACAGACAAGCTGGAGCCAACTGTGCTGAGTCCCCATGAATTTGCTGTGCTGCTTCTCGTCAACGACGGCGCTGAATCGGACGACCTGGACCGCGCCGATGTCGAGGCGTTGATCGAGCGGCAGCTTGTCACGCTCGAGCGCCGTGGCCCCGACCACTGCTATGCCCGGGTGACCCTTCAGGGCTATATCCTGCTCAAAGCCTCCGGACACGTTTGCACCATCGGCCGCCGCGCGGTGGCCGCGTCTCACTAGGCCGTCTTTCCATCTTGCAGGGCTGCCGCTCGTCATTCGTCACTCGCCACTCGCGCCCGGGCGCAAAGCTCAGGCGGCAAGTGATGCCTGCGTGGTCAATGCAAACAGAAACACACGGTCTTCCACTTGCGTGACCCTGGCGCGCACATAGCAATGCCCGCGAGCCGGGCGATATCCATGGTTGCTCGTCGGGCAAACGGTTAAGCGTGTTTCGCCAGTGCGCCCGTTTCGTGTGTTTCGTGTGTTTTGTGTCGCAGATCGTCGCCTTTCGGCCTTCAGCCCGATCAGCCTCCCCCAATGCCTTGAATGATGGTGCCCGTGCCCTCGCACGTTGGGCACAGGCCGCCCTCGCGCTGGCCTGTGCCGTTGCAGTCGGGGCAGACGGCCTCTCCGCTGCTGGGCGACCCAGGTGCGGCCTCATCGCCTGGGGCGGCCGGTGCGGGTGGCGTGCCGGGAATGGGGGTCTCGCTGTTCATGCTGGCTCCTGATTGTTGCCGACAGAGAGAGGCTGTCGGGTGCCGCCTCACGGCTGCGTTGCCGGGATATTTGGTGCGGTGGCCGGTGGGCGTTCACGCCCCTGCGGGCTGCCGCCGGTCGATTGGTCCTTGACCACGTTGCCGTTCTTGTCCTGATGCGAGCTGGAACCCGCACGTGGCACGTACTCGCCGGAGGGATTGGCGCGGTCGTTGTGGGTGCGTTTGCGCGTGGCGTCACGGCCCGTTGGTCTGTCGGTACTGCTGTCGGTGCGGTTGTCGGTGCGGCCCATCGAGCCGGTGGCAGTGGCGCTGTTTGCATCGGCCGCGGGCGCGTTGCCGCTGCTGCCGGACTGCGCGCCAGTTGCCTGTGCCAGCGCCGCGCCGTTGCCGAGTGCAGCGAACATTGCCGCCACGCACAGAACACGTGCGCGATATGGGGTGCGGATCATCATGGTGGCTCCCAATGAAGTGTCAGTACCGGTTTCATCGACGCAACTCGCGCGCCCGTACGGCGACTTGCCTGCAGCAAGCCGCCGCATATGTTTGAGTGCGAGGGCGTTTTCATGGGCCGGTAGTGCAAGCCACAACAAGCGCAAAGCAACCTGAATGCCACCGGCCCGATGTGGAACGCCCGTTGCTTGACGTCCTGCACAGAGCAGGAGGCCACATTGGATGCTGTATCGAATGTTCCGCTGGACCGGCGCCGCCGCCTGGGTGATTGGCTGCCCGAAGGCGAAGCGAAGCTGGCGGCGTTTCGCGCCGAGCTTGTCGCCCAGGCGCTGTCACGCCCGGCGAAAACGCCCTTGGTGGCGGCCGTGCGTGCGCTCGCGAACCTCATCGACAGCGAGCCGGCGTTGCGCATGCATCTCGCTTGCGCCATCGATGAAGCGCGCGACCATGGATATGAACTCGGCTACAAGGACAGCGCAGAACTGCTGCTGGCCATCGATCACACCGTGACCGGTGCGCCGCGCTTTAGCGAGACGGCCCTGGTGGTGTGTCCGCTCAACGCGCTGCTTGATTGGCCGATGTGCATGCCATCGGGCTACGCGCTGTTCCGTGATCGACGCTTCAACGACGCGCTCAAGGTGGTGCTCAACGGGTGGAGTGCATTCCTCACAGGGCCGCACTCGCGCGCCCACCTGAGCACGCACGCGCCGCACGGATGGTTCAGCCCCGAAGCAACGCGACGCATTGGCATGGCACAGTTTTTGTGCGACCCATCGCAGCCATACTGGGGGTTCAGCTCGTGGAACGATTTCTTCACGCGCCGCTTTCGTGCCGGCATGCGGCCGGTGGCGGGCGAGAATGACAGCAAACTCATCGTCAGCGCTTGCGAGGCCGCGCCCTACAACATCAGCCACGATGCGCGTTATGAAGACGCGTTCTGGATCAAGGCGCAGCCGTATTCACTGCGCGACATCTTCGGGCCGGGCAAGTCGCATCTGGCGAAACATTTTGCGGGCGGCAGCGTGTACCAGGCCTTTCTCAGCGCCTACAACTACCACCGCTGGCATGCGCCTGTCGCCGGCACGATCCGCGACACCTACCATGTGGACGGCACCTACTACTCCTGTGCGGAATCGGAAGGCGCAGACCCGGAAGGGCTGAACGATTCGCAGGGCTACAGCGCGGCGATGGCTGCGCGTGCGGTCATCACCATCGCGTGTGACGATCCGGCTTTGGGCACCGTGGGCTGCGTGTTTGTTGGCATGGCGGAGGTGTCGTCGTGCATGATCGACGTCACCCCCGGCCAGAAGGTGCGCAAGGGCGAGGAGCTTGGCTTCTTCCAATACGGCGGATCGACGTACTGCCTGTTCTTCGAGCCCGGCGTGATTGAAGCCTTTGCAGTGCAGCCGCCGTTTTCGCACGACACGCCGCCCATGCGCGTCAATGCCGCACTGGCGCGTGCACGTTAGCGGCTTGCATCAGGCGTCTACCTCGGCCAGTGCCTTGAGCCCCACAGACAGCATCGCCAGGTCAGCTGAGCCGGCTGCAACCTGATCGGCGATCACGCGGTTGTAGCGCGCCAGCGCCTCTTGCCGCGTTGCGCGCCATGTGCCGATGAGGGCGTCCACGCTGGCACCGGCCGCCGCGTTTTGCAACACCGATTGCGTCAACCGCCGCCGCAGTTGCCCCAGCTCTTCGAGCAGCGTTGCGCGCGCCAGCATCTGCCAATGCGTTTGCGTTGGCAGGCCGAGGATGCCGCCTTGCAACCACCCGTAGCCAAGCGGTTGGTCAAGGGCAAAGTACACGCGTGCAGCAAGCCGTGCGTCGCAACCACTGGCGGCGGCAACTTCGGCAATGTCGAGCAGCGACACGCGCGCTGGCACGCCGGTCGCCACACGCGCCAGGGTTTCCGGCACTCCGGCTTCGGTCAAGACCTGCTGCTGTTGTGCGGCAGCCTGTGCAGATTCCTCCGTCTGCAGCGCGTCGATCTCGAGAGCGAGCGCATCAACCGCAGCCCGGAAATGCGCGACCGTGGCCGGCACATCTGCCACGCGCCGCCGCAGGAACCACAGCGTGGCGCGCTCATGCAGTTGCGCGAGCGCGGTAAACAGGGTGGTTTGCGTTTCGTGCGGCACCCGGGCATCCAGGGCATCCACGTCGTGCCACAGCGCATCGAGCCGGTAGACGGCGCGCGCAACAAGACTTGCCCACACCACGGCAAGCGGTTCTGCGCCGGTTTCTTCGGCCATCCGGTGCACGAAGGTCACGCCGGCACGGTTAACCAGCGCGTTGGCGTGCATCGTCGCCAGAATCTCGCGACGCAGCGTGTGCCGTGGGATTGACGTGGCGCACCGCGTGTGCAGCGGTTGTGGAAAGTACGCCGGCAGGCCATCGGCCACGAAAGGCTGGTCAGGCAGGTCGCTGCCCAGCAGCACGTCGTACAGCCACATCTTGCTGTAGGCCATCAGCACGGCGCGCTCTGGCGTGGTCAGGCCGCCGCCGCTTGCCCGCCGGGCGTCGATGTCTTCATCGGCCGGGAGGAATTCGATCGTGCGGTTCAGGCGCCCGTTGCGCTCCAGATGCCGCATCAGCCGCGTCTCAGGGTCGAGCCACAACGCCGTGCGTGTGCGCGCCAGCGACAGCGCCTGCGTCTGGAAGTAGTTGTCGCGCAGCACCAGCTCGCCCACCTCGTCAGTCATCTCGGCCAGCAGCGTATTGCGCTGCTTGAGCGTCATCTCACCATCGGCCACCACCAGGCCCAGCAGGATCTTGATGTTGACCTCGTGGTCAGAGCAATCCACACCGGCGGAGTTATCGATGGCGTCGGTGTTGATGCGCCCGCCATGCTGTGCGTATTCAATGCGGCCGAGCTGCGTGCAGCCCAGGTTGCCGCCCTCGGCCACTGCCTTGCAGCGCAATTCGGCACCGTTGACGCGCAGGCCATCGTTGGCGCGGTCGCCCACTTGGGCATGTGTTTCGGTGCTGGCCTTGATGTAGGTGCCGATGCCGCCGTTGTAGAGCAGATCCGCCGGGGCCTTGAGGATGGCGTGCAGCAGATCGTTCGGCGCCATCTCGGTGGCGCTGTTGTCTGGCAGATCCAGCATGGCGCGCACTTCGGGGGAAAGCGCAATCGCTTTGACCGTGCGGGGGAATATGCCGCCCCCGGGGCTGATCAGCGCCCGGTCATAGTCGGCCCAGCTTGAGCGCGGCAGGTTGAACAGGCGCTCGCGCTCGGCAAAGCTCGTGGCCGCATCGGGCGAAGGGTCCAGAAAAATATGCCGATGGTCGAATGCCGCCAGCAGCCGGATATGGTGCGAGAGCAGCATGCCGTTGCCAAACACATCGCCCGACATGTCGCCCACGCCCACGACGGTGAAATCCTGCGTTTGCGTATCGACGCCCATCTCGCTGAAATGCCGCTTGACCGATTCCCACGCGCCGCGCGCGGTGATGGCCATCTTCTTATGGTCGTAGCCGACTGAGCCGCCGGAGGCGAAGGCATCGCCCAGCCAGAAGCCGTATTCGGCAGAGATGGCGTTGGCGTAATCGGAGAACGTGGCGGTGCCCTTGTCGGCGGCCACGACCAGGTAGGGGTCGTCCTGGTCGTAGCGCACCACATCGCGCGGCGGCATGACGCGGCCATCGGCGTAGTTATCGGTCAGGTCCAGCAGCCCGCGCAGGAAGGTCTGGTAGCACGCCACGCCTTCAGCCAGATACGCATCGCGGTCGCTCGCCGGCGGCGGTTGTTTGACCACAAAGCCACCCTTGGAGCCCACCGGCACGATAACGGTGTTCTTGACCATCTGCGCCTTGACCAGGCCCAGCACCTCGGTGCGGAAATCCTCGCGCCGGTCAGACCAGCGCAGCCCGCCCCGTGCGACCTTGCCGCCGCGCAGGTGCACGCCTTCCACGCGCGGCGAATACACCCAGATTTCAAACATCGGCTTGGGTTCGGGCAAGCCCGGCACGCGCGCGGGGTCGAACTTGAACGACAGGTAGGGCTTGGGCTGCCCATGCGCCGTGCTCTGGAAGTAGTTGGTGCGCAGCGTGGCTTCCAGCACGCCCAGAAACTGCCGCAGGATGCGGTCTTCGTCCAGGTTCGGCACGTCTTCGAGCGCTTCGTCGATCTGCTTGCGCAGCGTTTCGCTCGCGCGCGAACGTTCGGCATCTGCAAGCGCGGGGTCGAAACGTACCAGGAACAGCCGCACCAGCGCACGCGCAATCGACGGATTGCCGTTCAGCGCGCTTTCCATATACGCGTTGCTGAAGGTCGAGCCGATCTGGCGGATGTAGCGCGCATACGCCCGCAGGATGCGCACCTCGCGCCAGGTCAGGCCGGCTTGCAGCACAAGGCGGTTGAGATCGTCGTTCTCCAGCTCGCCGCTCCAGATGCGTGCAAAGGCGTCTTCAAAACGCGCGCGCGCTTCGTCGAGGTCGACCTCGCTGCCGTCGATGGTCTCCATGCCAAAGTCGTGCATCCAGATCGGGGCGGCGTCAGCGGGTTCAATGCAATAGGGGCGCTCTTCGTTGACGCGCACGCCAAGGTGTTCAAGCATCGGCAGGCTATGCGACAGCGATGTCGGCTGGCCTGCGCGGTAGATCTTGAAGCGCAGGGCGCCGGGTGGCGCTTCGAGCGGCCGGTACAACTGCATGGCGAGCATGCTGTTGGCGGCATCCGCATTGTCTGCGTTGTCCGCATTGAGCAGAGGCTCCATCAGCTCGATGTCGCGCACGGCAAGGCGCGCGGCGTAGTCCTCTCGGAAGCCAGCGGGGAACGCGCCTGCATAGCGGCGCAGCAGACGGTTGCCGCGCTCCTCGCCGCCGCGTTCGAGCAGCGCGTCGGCCAGGTCGTCCTGCCAGCGCCGGGCAGCCTGCACGATGCGGTCTTCGAGTTCAGCCACGTCCACCTCGGGCACGTTGCCCGGCTGCGTGCGCACGGTGATATGGATGCGCGCGAGCATGGATTCCGATAGCAGCGGCGTGAACTCCGCGGCCGTGCCGTTGTATGCCGTTTGCAGCAGGCCCTGGATGCGCAAGCGCAGGTCGGTGTTGAACTTCTCGCGCGGCACGAACACGAGGCACGACACAAAGCGGTCAAAC
This sequence comes from Ralstonia sp. SET104, assembly GCF_003851545.1. Classification (GTDB taxonomy): domain Bacteria; phylum Pseudomonadota; class Gammaproteobacteria; order Burkholderiales; family Burkholderiaceae; genus Ralstonia. The sequence continues at coordinate 22,252 of NZ_BHVX01000014.1, forward strand.
GGGTCACGGCGCACGAACAGGCGTGTACGCTGGCGCTCCTGCAACCGCAGGATGCCGAGCACGATGTCGTGCAGGGCCTCGCTGTCGATCTGGAAAAGCTCGTCGCGCGGGTACTGCTCAAGAATGGTCGCCAGTGTCTTGGCCAGGTGACCGTTCGGCAGAAAGCCGGTGCGCTCGATCACGTTGGCAACCTTGCGCCGCACGAGCGGTATGTCCTGCGCCGGCACCATGTAGACGTTCGACGTGTACAGCCCAAGAAAACGCCGCTGCCCGCACACGCGGCCCTCCGCATCGAACAGCTTGATGCCGACGTAATCGAGATAGCCCGGCCGGTGCACCGTCGCGCGCGAGTTGGCCTTGGTGAGAAAGATGGGTTCGGGCGCGTCGATGATCTTGGCCGCATCTGCTGACAGCCGCGAGATATCCGGCGTGGTGGGGTCACGCAGCGCCTCGCGCAGCACGCCAAGCCCGGTTCCTGGCATGCCGCGCAGGTAATGGCCATCGTTCTGGATGACGAGTTCGTAGTCCCGATAGCCGAGGAAGGTGAAGTGCCGTTCGAGCATCCAGGCCAGGAAGGCCTGCGTTTCGGCAATCTCTACGCGCTCGGCCTCACTGGTGGAGGCTTGCGCGGCACGTGCGGCCAACGCATCGATCGAGGCGCGCGCTTCGGCCTGCATCGGCTTCCAGTCTTCCACTGCGGCGCGCACGTCGCCCAACACATGCATCAGACCGTCATGCAGCGTCTGCATGCGTGCTGGCTCGGAAAACCGATCCACTTCGATGTGGATGGTCGACTCGAAGCGCGCCGTGCCGTGGGTTTCGCTATCTGCATCGGCAGGCGTGTCAGGCATGTCGCCCGCCAGGGCAGTGGGGCGCTGTACGCCGCCGCCAGCCGATAGGGCCACGCGCATGCCTGCGGCATCGCGCTGCACGCGATAGACCGGATGAAACGCTGAATGCAGCGCAAGCCCTTGCCGGTTGATCTCCATGGTCACGGAGTCGAACAGGAATGGCATGTCGTCGTTGACGATCTCGACGACTGTGTGTCCGCAGTACCAGCCATGCTGCTCGAGGCTCGGGTTGTAGATGCGCACGCGCGGCTGCCCCGACACGAATTTCTGGCCCAGTTGCCAGTGCGCCATCGCCGCGCCGTAGAGGTCGGCCACGCTGCGCGAGATCACATCTTCAGGGTCTGCCAACCCGTAGTAGTGCCGCAGAAAGGGCTCGAACAGGTTGGCAATATCGGGCGCGCGAACACGCGCCAGGGCCACTGCATCCGCCATGTGCTGGCGGACCTTGTCTTCGTGCTGGGCAGACATGAGGCGGCTCCCGAAGAAGGGCTGCTTCATGCTACGCCGCGTGCCCTCGGCTGGCAATCAGGGTGCGCGGTGCGTCGGTTGCCCTGATGCTGCTGTGTGCGGTGCAGCGAGAGAACGGGTGGTTCGCTCGCTGCGTGCAAGCGTGGCCTGAAGTGCCATCAAGCCTTGATGACGTTGATGCGCAGCGCAGGCTCACCCGCCACGATGGCCAGCAGGCGGTCTACATTCGGGTGGGCGCCAGGGCGGTTGCGCGCATCGATGGTGTGTTCGGCAAACACAGCCAGACCGTGCTCGGCGGCTTTTGCATCGAGCTGGCCGAACGCTTGCTGCAGGTAGTGATACACCGCCACCGAACCTTGCTTGCCCGGCTTGTTTTCGATGTCGGCCACCACGGCGCCTTGGCCGTCGACCAGATCAATGCGCTGGATGCCGTCAATGGCGGGCAGTTGGGCGAGGTTGTCCTTGAATACGGTGGTCGGTTGAATCACTGCTGTTACTCCGTTGGTTGATCAGGCGGGCCGTATGTTAATGGCTTCTGGCTGACCGGCACGCGCTTCGGCCTTCGTTCAACGTTTGGCGCCAGCCTTGTTTACGGCAACGGCAGCCTGGATGCGCGCCTTCAACGCTTTCTCGTTCACCTTGTCGCCCTCATGAAAACCGATGGCGCGTTGGGTGTTGCCATCCAGACTGGCGTTAAACAGGCCAGAAGGGTCGGGCGCGGAGGCCCCTTTGGGGAACGTCATCTTCACCGCCTGCTTGCAGGCCTCGCCGGTGCAGATCAGGTTGTCGGTGGAGAACCTTGAAATACCTTTTTGTTGTATTTGGAATCAAGGCAAAAAAGCAGCGAAAAATTAAAGAGAAATAACGCGGCCGTAAGTAAACGGCGATTGGAGAAATAACTTTAGCGTTCTTTCACAATTCCCCACCTGAGTGGGGGGTGCGAAACGATTTCGGCGCCGTTTTGCCCGAAATTCAAGCCTGATGCCAGTGTGAAGCGTAGTGCGCGCGTGCGGAAATACAATCGTGCAATGCCCTGATGAAACGTGTGACAGTCATCGATTGGTCATCTTTCGACTTCAATAATTGCGCCTCCGATGTTCAGGCAAGCATATTGGATCGCACCCTTCTTTCAGGGGGGCGATTAAATCGAGAGACTTTCAAATGACGATTCGTCATCGCATTACATTGCTGGTGGTGCTGATGTTTGTCGCGCTGGCGGCCATTGGCGGGTACTCGGTCTACCAGACCCGCAGCAGCGCTGCAGAGGTCCGCCAGGTGACCGAGGGCGTGGTGCCGAGCGCGCTGGCATCAGCCGACCTCGTATCGCTCGTCAAAGACGTGCAGCTCGCGACGATGGTGCTGGTGTACGCGCCCGACGGCAACATCGTCGCGCAGGCCAAGGATGACCTGATGGCCAAAGAGGCCGCGCTGCGTGCCGCACTGGACGTGCAGACCAAGCGCGCCAACAGCCATGCGCAGGAAGGGCTGGTTGCGCAGGCCAAGGAAAGCGTCGACAGCTATGTCGAGGCCATCCAGCAGACCACTGACATGAAGCTGGCGGGCAAGAACGAACTGGCCCAGGCCTTCCTGTTTGCCAACGTGGCCAGCTATCGCGACGTGCTCGAGAAGATTGTCGAGACGCTGCGCATCGAGAAGAACCGTGAGAAGGACGAAGCCATTGCAGGCCTGAACGGCAAGCTCGCCAGCACGGCGACCACCATCGGCGTGGTGAGTGGCGTGGCCATCGTGTTGCTCACTGCTATCGGCATGCTGCTGTATCGCCAGATCACACGCCCGCTCACGCGCATGCAGGCCGAGATGAGCGAGATTGCCACCAGCCAGGACTTCACCCGCCGCGTGCCGGTGGGCCGCATGGACGAGATCGGCCACTCGGTGGTGGCGTTCAATCAGATGATTGAGAAGATCCAGGAGAATGCCGCGCTGCTCAAGCAGAAGACGGCCGACATCCAGGCAATGCTGCAGAACATGCAGCAGGGCATTCTGACGGTGGTGGAAGGCAGCGTGGTGCACGAGGAGTACTCCATCTACCTCGAGTCGATCTTCGAGACGCAGCACATTGCCGGCCGCAACCTGATGGAGCTGATCTTTGCAGATACCAGCCTGGGCGCCGATGCGCTGTCGCAGGTGGAAGCGGCGGTGGATGCCTGCCTGGGGCAAGACGTCATCAACTTTGCGTTTAACCAGCATCTGCTGGCAAGCGAAGTGGAAAAGCGCATGCCCGATGGCCGCGTGAAGACGCTGGACCTGTCGTGGTCAGCCATTACCGACGAGAGCGACACCATCCTGCGCCTGATGCTGTGCGTGCGCGACGTAACCGAGCTGCGCAAGCTGGCGGCAGAAGCCAGCGAACAGCGCCGCAACCTGGAGATGATTGGCGAGATCCTGGCGGTGAGCCAGGAGAAGTTCCAGCACTTCATCGACAGCTCCACCACCTTTGTGCACGAGAACGAGCGGATCATCCGCCAGTATTCGCAGGCCGACAGCGCGGCCATTGCGGCGCTGTTCCGCAACATGCACACCATCAAAGGCAACGCGCGCACATACAACCTGCAGCACCTGACCAACGTCGTGCACGAGACCGAGCAGACCTACCACGCGCTGCGCGAAGCCGACAGCGAACACACGTGGGACCAGGACTGGCTGATGGAAGAACTGGCCCGCGTGCGCGAGGCCATCGAAAACTACGCCCGCATCAACGAGGTGAAGCTGGGCCGCAAGGGTGACGCGGTGCCGGGCACTGCCGTGCAAGCCGCGCCCGATGCGATGGCGCGCATTCAGGAAAGCCTGCGCCTGTTGGAATCGGCCAACCCAGGCAGCCTGTACGAACTGGTGGCGATGCGCGATTCGGTTTATCAGCTACTGCGTTTGCTGGGCAGCGAGACGGTGGACGATCTGTTGTCAGGCGCGCTGCAATCGCTGCCGTCGCTTGCGCAGGAGTTGGGCAAGGCGCCCGTGGCCGTGCGCATTGACGACAACGGCTACCGCGTGCGCACTGAAGCGCGGGGCGTCCTGCAGAACGTATTCATGCACCTGCTGCGCAACTCCATCGACCACGGCATTGAACCGGCAGACGTGCGCATCGCCCACGGCAAGCCGGCAGCGGGCACGATCGACATTGAAGTCGGTGTCGATCAGGGGATGCTGCAGATCACGCTGTGCGATGACGGCCGCGGCCTCGCGCTCGATCGCATCCGCAGCATCGCAGTCGAGCGTGGCTGGATCGGCGCTGATGCACATGCCAGCGACGAAGACGTCGCACAGTGCATCTTCCGCCCCGGTTTTTCCACCGCCGACAAGGTGACGGAAGTGTCGGGGCGCGGCGTCGGCATGGATGCAGTGCTGGAGTTCCTCAAGCGCGAGAACGGCCGCATCGAATTGCGCTTCACCGATGACCACAAGGGTGCCGCGTTCCGCCAGTTCCAGACGGTGGTCTGCCTGCCCGAACGTTTTGTGGTGGATGGCGTGAGCGCCGCGCTTGGCGAGCAACCCGCAGTACGCATGGATCTGGATAAGGAAGCATCGTGATTGGAATGATTGTTCTGGCCGTGCTGGCCGGTGGGCTGGTCGCTGGCGTGTTGATGTGGGTGATTCGGCAGCGGAAGGTGAATGCGATGGCACGCGCCTTGGGCGACGCCGATCACCGCATCGCCGGTCTGTCGGCCGATCTTGCGAAGCAGGCTGCATTGGTGGAAAGCGGCGCGCGTGAAGTGGCCGCACTGGAAACCACGGTTGCTCAGATGCGCGATGCCACTTCCGACCAATTGGAAGTGATCGAGCAACTGCGCACCGAACTGCAGTCGGCAACCGCGGCCAAAGAGCAGTGGGCCAGCCGTGCCGGGCAGATCGCCGAGGAAGCGGCACGCCTGCGCGGCCTGGCGCTGACGTTCGAGCGCTGGCACGAGCAGATGATCTCGCTCATGGAACAGAACCACGACATGCACGCCAAGAACCAGGAGCTGCAATCCATCGTGCGGCATGTGGTGATCGTTTCGCTCAACGCGTCCATTGAGGCGGCGCGCGCGGGCACGGCGGGGCGTGGCTTTGCCGTGGTGGCCAGCGAGGTGCGCTCGCTTGCGGCGCGTTCGGAAGAGCTGTCAAAGAGCTACCGCAACAGCCTGTACCTGAATGATCTGACCACCACCGCCACGTTCCAGGACATCCAGGCGGGCGGCAAGATGATCACCGCGTCGCTGTCGAGTGTTGAGGCGCTGGCCAGCCAGTTTCAAACCCAGCTTCATTAGGCAGAACTGAAGTGATCCGCAGCAACGCGCAAGACAGTTTCGATCGCATTTTCCGCAAGGCCGCACGTACGCGGCTCGCACGGCAAGCGGAAGACACCTGTCACATTGCCTCCGCAGTTGAGGGCGACGCCGTCAGTGGCGAGGACGCCCTGATCCTGACCATTTCATCCATCGCTTTCCGCCTGCTGCTGGTGCTGCGTTTTGACGAGTCAGATGCCACGCGCACGTACTTCACCGGCGAAGGCACCAGGCGTTCCTTTGACGAAGCCCGCCTGGAAATCGGCAACCTGTGCTGCGGCGCGCTGAACCAGGCGCTGCTGCAGGTGTTTCCTGACCTGGGCATGTCGACGCCTTATGTGGTGAGCGCGCGCTGCCTGCCATATCTGGATGTGCTCAAGCCCTGCTATGTGGCTTCCTATGCCGTCACCATCAACGATGCGGTGCGGGTGGACGCTACCGTGTGCGTGTGTGCCCACGCTCCGCTGGATTTCGTCGCCGATGTGAGCGACGAAGTTGAATCCGGCGGCGAGCTGGAATTGTTTTGATTACAAGATTGAGAGCGAGGAAAGAGTCATGAGCAAGATTCTGGTGGTCGACGATTCAAGCACCGTGCGCGATGAGGTTGCCGGCTTTCTGAAGAAGCACGGCCTGGCAGTGGACACCGCCGTGGACGGCAAGGACGGCCTGGCCAAGATCAAGGCCAACCCGGGCGTCAAACTGGTTATCAGCGACGTGAACATGCCCAACATGGACGGCCTGACGATGGTCGAAAAGGTGCGCGGTGAGCTGGGCAACAAGACGGTCAACGTCATCATGCTCACCACGGAAAGCAGCCCTGCCATGAAAGATCGCGGCAAGGCCGCCGGCGTGAAGGGCTGGATCGTCAAGCCGTTCAAGGGCGACGCCGTGCTCGAGACGTTCAAGAAACTGGCAAGCTGAACCGCTTGCGCCCACACTGGCCTTCTTGTGCGCAAGGAGGCTTGGCATGACGGGCTTGGCGGATGCGGTGCTTGTGCTGCACGCGTTGCTTGTTCTGTTTGTCGTCGGCGGGCTGGCGGCCGTCTGGGTGGGCGCCGCGTTTGGTCAAAGCTGGGCACGCAATCGCGTGTTCCGGCTGACGCACTTGGCGGCCATCAGCGTGGTCGCCGCGCTGGCCGCGCTTGACCTGCCATGCCCGCTAACCCTGCTGGAAGATTGGCTGCGCCCAGGCGCAAACGGCTCAGGTGGCTTCGTCCAGCGCTGGGTGAGCGCGCTGCTCTACTACGATCTGCCGCTTTGGGTGTTTACCGCGAGTTACGTGGCGTTCCTGCTGGCAGTGTTGCTTACGTGGTGGCGTATACCGCCGCGCCCCGGGCGGGCACTTTCGTGATTCCCTTGCGCTGAATCCTTGATACGCTGGATCCCATCGGGCCGGCGTCGCGCGCTGCTGCAGCAGCGTCTGGTGAGTGATGCTTGTGACACAGCGGGGTTGGCAACCCATCCTCGGCATTCCCGGAGCGCGCGTGGGCCGAAGGAGCCACTATGCAAGAGCTTGCCTTTCGCACCCTGCTGTATCGCTACTTCTTCTTCGGGTGGCTGTTTAAAGACGCCAGCCGCGGCAACCTGTTCGAACGTTCCGCCGCGTGGCGCTTCAACCAGGCGCACGCACATTGGCTGCTGGCCTATATGCGGCGCTGGCTCTGGTGCGGGGTGCTCTGCTACGCGTTGGGCGGCGTGCTGGAGCTGGGGCTCCACACGCCGGGCCTGTCGGTGCTGTTCTACGTGCCCAGTGCGTTGAGCGTGCCCGTCAACGTGGTCATCGGCGTGCTGTGGATTGGCCTCAAGGCGTTGCCGGGGCCTGTTCGTGAGCGGTGAGTGCGCGGTAGGCGCGCGGCGGGCACAGGCCATCCGGCCGGCCAGCGATGGACGCCCGGAACGGCCGCGCGAACTGTGGGTCCATGTCGCCGGGCTGTTGCCAGCCGGGGTCGGGCGCAAGCAGCTTCAGGCCCACCTCATCTTCCAGCACGTGCGGCGGTGCATCGTTGCGCACATGCAAGGCACGCCACAACGCGACGCGCGCTGCGGTGCTCTCGGGTGCTGCATGCTGTGGTTCGCTCATCGCGGGCACGCCTCCAGGGGGGATCAGTCGATCAATCGAGACGCTGATACTCGGGAAACACGGCAATGGCCTGCACGGGTTGCCTCGTCATGCAGACCATGAACAGGTGGCTGCCCAGCCATCCGGCCAGCCAGGCCTGAAGTGCCGGCAGCGGCTGGCTGGCAAACCATTCCGGCGCCACCGCCGCAAACTGCCGCACAAACGGGAAGATGGCCAGGTCGGTCGCGCATGGCGTTGGCCCGCCAAGATACCGCTGATGCTGCAGGCGTGACTCCAGCGGCATCAACAGGGTTTCCATTGCCTGGGTGCGGGCCGTCTCGCGCGGCGTGGCCTCGTGTGGGTAGCGGTCAGGGTATTTATAGCGATCGAGCTGGCGTTTGAAATCGCCATCGTTGATGCGCAACAGGGCGAGGTTGTCGTCGGATTGGGCGCGGCGCCACCAGCCTTCTGCATCCGGCGCCTCGAATGCCCAGCGCATGATGTCCAGGCTTTCCTCCAGCACGTTGCCATCGGGCAGAAGCAACACCGGCACCGTGCCTTTGGGCGACAGTGCGAGCAACGCGGCAGGCTTGTCGCGCATGACGATCTCAAAGGTCTGGAAGCGCCGGTTGGCCTGCAGCATCGCCAGGCGGGCGCGCATGGCGTAGGGGCAGCGGCGATAGCTGTAAAGCAGCGGCAGGGCGTTGTGGTGGGACAACAGGTCGGACATCGGGTTGGACATCGGGTGCGGATTGAATGCAGCGTACAAGCGCGTCAGGGTAACGGATTCGTCGGCGTGGTGCGTCTTACGCAACCAGGCGGGCATGTCCTGAGCGCCCCCCGAGTGTCCCCGAGCGCCCCCGAGCGCCGCACCGACTGCGGTGGCTGCCCGAACACGCGGATGAACGCGCGCCGCATGCGTTCGGGGTCGGCAAAGCCCACGGCGCGTGCGGCTTGCTCCAACGATTCGTCACCCGCTTTCACCTGCGGGCGGGCGATTTCGGCACGGAGCTTTTCGATCGCCTTGGCTGGCATCTGGCCGGTATCGGCAACAAAGGCGCGGTCGAACTGGCGCCGGTGATAGACCACCAGCTCGCGGGCCACGGCGCGCCACACCTCGACGCCCAGGTCTTCTTCGACGAGTGCGAGTGCCAGATCGGCGCCCGTGCAAGCGTGTGCTGCCGTCGGTACGTTCATAGGCTTGCTTCGGGCGACGCAGCGCCAATCCCCTCGTTTCTTCCTATAGTGACCGGCACAACCAGACAACGAAACGAGGGAGCCGCTATGGCAGGCTTGGGCGCAATCCAGCACGTGGTCGTGCTGATGTTGGAAAACCGGTCGTTCGACAACCTGTTCGGCACGCTGTATTCAAAGAGCGCCGAGTTTGATGGTCTCTCCGGTGAAGAGACCAACCCCGATGGCAGTGGCGCACCCATTCGCGTGTGGAGCACCCCGGCGCCGCCCAACGTGATGACGTTGCCCAACCCCGACCCCGGCGAGCTGTTCACCGACATCAACCAGCAGCTCTTCGGCCAACAGATGCCGCTGGGGCAAACGCCCACCATGCAGGGTTTCACTACCAACTACGCAAAGAACGGCGGCGACCCGCGCGACATCATGCACGTTTTCACATCGGACCAGGTGCCCGCGCTCAGCACACTGGCGCGCAACTACGCCGTGTCCGACGCGTGGTTTGCCTCCGCGCCGTGTCAGACGTGGCCCAACCGCTTCTTCGTGCACACCGGCACCGCGCACGGTTATCCAAACAATTCGCCGGTGCACTTTCCGTACTTGATGCCAACGCTGTTCAACGTGCTCGACGGCGTGGTGCCAGACGATTGGGCGGTCTACTACCACGACTTCGCGCAGTCGCTCACGCTTACGCGGCTGTGGCTGCATCTTGACCACTTCCACCTGTTCGACGATTTTTTGGACGACGCGTCCAGCGGCAAGCTGCCCTCGTACAGTTTTATCGAGCCCCGCTACTTTGCCGATCTGGATTGGCCCAACGACATGCATCCGCCGCACGATGTCGGCTACGGCGATGCGCTGGTCGCACGGGTGTACAACGCGCTGCGCAGCTCACCGCAGTGGCATCAGACGATGCTCATCATCACCTTTGACGAGCACGGCGGCTGCTTCGATCACGTACCGCCGCCCGCGGTGGTGCCGCCCAGCCCGCCCCAACCGGGGCAGCTCTTCGCATTCGACCGGTTGGGCGTGCGCGTGCCGGCAGTGGTTGTCTCGCCCTGGATTCCCAAGGGCACGATCTTCCGCTCGACCGTGGCACAGCCGTATGACCACACCGCCATCATCAAGACGCTGCGCGTGCGCTACAACATCCAGACGCCGCTCACCGCCCGCGATGCGAGCGCGCCTGATCTTGGCCGGGTGCTGGAGCTGAGCGCACCCGACGACAACCGCGAGCCCGTCGTCGCCCGCGCCATGGCTGCAGACCCGGCCGGCTTGCAGGCCGCACGCAACGCACCGCTCAACGACTTTCAATGGGCCATGCATGAATCGGCGGCGATGCTCGCGCCGCTAGGCACCGGCATCAGCATTGATGACCACGTGCGCAACCTGTCGACCGATCAGCAACCGCCGGTGCCCGCAGCGCAGAACGCCCAGCAGGCGGCGCAGCACATCAAGGACGTGCTCGCGTCCATGGATTTGCCGCACGCGGGGCAATGACCATGTACGCATCTCTTCAGCGCTCGCCCGTGGTGATCTGCGCCTTCCGGCCCATCACGGTGCGTGGCGTGCCCCTGTCCAACGCATTCATGATCAGAACGCAATTTTGATCTGCTGATTTGTGAGAACTGGCTCCCCGTAAGGCTTTCCGCGGGAAGGGAGATTGTGATCGTGTCTTTACAGTGGTTAAAGATCGTTATGAATCTGTCGTTAATTTTGCTCATATCGATGCCTTCTCGAGCACCCGGCAAACGATCACATTTCATTGAGAAGTACACGGCAGATATGAAGACGCTTTCCATCAAGGCCCGGCTCGCGCTGGTGCTGTTTGTTCTCGCTGTATTCCTGACAGGCGTTGGCGCGCTGGGCCTGTACAGCAACATGCGCTCCAATGCGGCGCTCAAGGAAACCTATGCGAACCAGCTCGCGTCCACGCGGGCGCTGGGCCAGGCTGTTTCGCGGCTGGTGCAGGTGCGCACGGCGCTGGATCGTGCCGTCTATGAAACGGATGACGCCAAGATCGCCGATCTGGTAAAGGCAGCCCGCGAGCAGGTCAAGGCAAGTGACGATGGTTGGAAGGCATACAACGCGCTGCCGTTCGCCACACCGGAAGAAGAGGGCGTTGCCGGAGAAGCCAAGCGCCTGCGCGATGCGTTCTTCAATGACGGCTTGAAACCCGCTCTGGCAGCGTTCGATCGCCACGACTACGCAAGCGCGCGCCCGCTGGTGCTCGACAAGCTGTACGAACTGTTCGTGCCATACGCCATTAAGGTCGATCGCCTGAGCGCCATTCAAGCGGAGGTTGCTGCGTTGGCCTACAACAAGGCGCAGTCGTTCTTCGACGCTCTGGTGTGGGCGTTCGTCATCGTGATTGCCGTGGGCGTGGCGCTGGCCGCCGGGTGCTATCTGGTGCTCTCGCGTGCCATTTCGCGGCCGCTGGAAGCCATGCTGGTGCACTTCCACGAGATTGCCGCCGGCAACCTGACAACCGATGTGCGCATTGACTCGCGTGACGAGATGGGCTTGCTGATGGAAGGCTTGCAGCAGATGCAGGCCAAGCTGAAGGAGACCGTGGTGACAGTGCGCCGCGGCAGCGAGTCGATCGCTTCGGCCACGCAGCAGATCGCGGCGGGCAACACCAACCTCTCGCAACGCACGGAAGAGCAGGCCAGCTCGCTGGAGGAAACCGCGTCGAGCATGGAAGAACTCACGAGCATCGTGAAGCAGAACGCCGACAACGCACGTCAGGCGAGCACGCTGGCGGTAAACGCCTCTGAGATCGCCGTGCAAGGCGGTGCCGTGGTGCAGGATGTGGTGACAACCATGGGCGAGATCAGCGAATCGTCGCGCAAGATCACTGACATCATCGCCGTGATTGAGGGCATCGCGTTTCAGACCAACATCCTGGCGCTCAATGCCGCGGTGGAAGCCGCGCGTGCCGGTGAACAGGGCCGCGGCTTTGCCGTGGTGGCGGGTGAGGTGCGCACGCTGGCGCAGCGCAGCGCGGGTGCCGCGAAGGAAATCAAATCGCTGATCGAGGACTCGGCCACGCGTGTGGAATCGGGCTCGACGCTGGTGGCGCGTGCCGGCAAGACGATGGAAGAGATCGTCGTGGCCGTCAAGCGTGTGACCGACATCATGGGCGAGATCAGTGCGGGCTCGGCCGAGCAAAGCACCGGCATTGAGCAGATCAACGAAGCCGTTACGCAGATGGATGACGTGACGCAGCAGAACGCCGCGCTGGTCGAACAGGCCGCTGCCGCCGCGCAAGCGCTGGAAGAGCAGGCGGACGAACTGCGCCGCGCCGTGGCGGTGTTCCGCGTGGCGATGTAACGATGTAACGCACCACATCTGACGGGTTGCCGCCGCAATAAAAATTCAAGGCGCCAGTGCCCGCCCGGTTGGCGCCATGGCTGGGGTCGATCAAATGGGGCGGGTTCTTAAATGAATCCGCCGTCCGTCTTGAGCGTGCGGCCGGTGATCCAGCGCGCGTCATCCGAGGCCAGGAAAGCGACGGCGTCGGCAATGTCATCGGGCTCGGCCAGACGGCCCATTGGCGTTGATTCACGCATGCGGGCCTTCACCTCATCGGGAATCGGCGCGGTCATGTCGGTGCGTGTGAGTGCCGGTGCCACGGCGTTGACGGTGATATTGCGCGGGCCGAGTTCCACCGCAAACGCATGGGTGAGGGCGCCAACGGCGGCCTTGCTTGCCGCATAGACCGACAGCCCCGCGCGTGGCCGGTACACCAGGCTCGACGATACGTTCACGATGTGCCCGCCGCGCGCCGGCATATGCGGCAGCACAGCTTGCGTTACCAGAATCGTCGAGAAGGCATTGGTGCGCAATTGCGCGTCGAACGATGCCAGATCGATGCTGCCCACCGGCTGGCTCTCCAGAATGCCCGCGTTGTTGACGAGGACGTCGATGGCGCCGAAGGCTTCGCGCACGGTGGCGACCATGGCGTCGACGGAGGGCGCGTCACTCACGTCGGCTTGCACAGCAATGGCTGCCGCGCCGGTGCCGCAGATGGAGCGGACCACGGCGTCGGCTTCAGCCGCGTTGCTGCGATAGACCACGGCTACACGGGCCCCGTCTGCGGCCAGTCGGTGCGCCACGGCGGCGCCAATGCCGCGCGAGCCGCCGGTGACGATGGCCGTGCGGCCTGCCAGGCGTTGTGTGAGCGTGGATGCGGGGTGCGTCATGCGGTTCTCCTGAAGGGCGATGTTTCGGCAGACACAGGTTACGAAGCGATGCATGTGCGCGCAGCGTGCGTCAGCGCGACGCGGCGTTGCAACCATGGAACGAACACACCGAAAGCGCAGCGCAAAGGGCGCGGTCTGCTTTTTGCTGGACCCATGCGGGTTCCCTCACAGGAGTTCCCATGGCAACGCAGGAGAAGAAAGGGGCCAAGCGCCCGGCCACACCGCTTGACGCCACATCGGACGCCAAGTCGCACAGTCTCGAACCGTTTCGTGCCCGCCCGCAGGGCGAGGCGCTGCGCACAAACCAGGGTGTGAAGGTCGCCGACGACAAGAACTCGCTGCGTGCCGGTGTGCGCGGCCCGTCGTTGCTCGAAGACTTCATCCTGCGCGAGAAGATCACGCATTTCGATCACGAGCGAATTCCGGAGCGCATCGTGCACGCGCGCGGCTCGGCGGCGCACGGTGTATTCCAGGTCTATGAATCGATGGCGGAGCTGACCAAGGCAGACTTTCTGCAGGACCCATCACACACGACGCCGGTCTATGTGCGCTTCTCCACCGTGCAGGGCCCGCGCGGTTCTGCCGACACGGTGCGCGACGTGCGCGGGTTTGCCGTCAAGTTCTATACGCAGGAAGGCAATTTTGATCTGGTGGGCAACAACATGCCCGTGTTCTTCATTCAGGATGCAATCAAGTTTCCGGATTTCGTGCATGCCGTGAAGCCCGAGGCGCCCAACGAGATGCCCACCGGCGGTTCTGCCCACGACACGTTCTGGGATTTCACCTCCTTGCAGCCAGAGAGCGCCCACATGGTGCTCTGGACGATGTCTGATCGCGCCATCCCGCGCAGTCTGCGCACCATGGAGGGTTTTGGTGTGCACACCTTCCGCTTCGTCAACGCCGAAGGGCGCGTGCGCTTCGTGAAGTTCCACTGGCGCCCGGTGCTGGGCTCGTACTCGCTGCTATGGGACGAAGCGCAGAAGCTGGCCGGAAAAGATCCGGATTTCCACCGCCGCGACCTCTGGGAAGCCATCGAGCGTGGCGACTATCCCGAGTTCGAACTTGGCGTGCAGATCATCGAAGAAGCCGACGAGCACGCCTTTGCCTTCGACTTGCTGGACCCGACCAAGCTGATCCCCGAAGAGGTGGTACCGGTGCGGATCATCGGCAAACTCACGCTCAACCGCAACCCCGACAACTTCTTTGCCGAGACCGAGCAGGTGGCCTTTCATCCGGGGCACATCGTGCCGGGTATCGATTTTTCGAACGACCCGCTGCTGCAGGGGCGGCTGTTCTCGTACACCGATACGCAGATCAGCCGGCTGGGCGGCCCGAACTTTCACGAGTTGCCGATCAACCGGCCGCTCTGCCCGTTTCACAACAACCAGCGAGATGCGATGCATCGCACGACGATCAACGTAGGGCAGGCTTCCTACCAACCCAACTCGGTGGATGGCGACTGGCCGAAGGAAACACCGCCCGGCCCGCACGACGGCGGCTTCGAGAGCTATCAGGAACGCATGGATGGCGTGAAGGTGCGTGCGCGCAGCCCGTCGTTTTCTGACCATTTCTCGCAGGCCACGCTGTTCTACAACAGCATGTCGGATGTCGAGAAAGAGCACATCGCCGCGGCCTATACGTTTGAACTCGGCAAGGTGACGCAGCCTGATATCCGCAAGCGCACCGTCAACGAGATTCTTGCCAACATCGATCTGGGATTGGCCGCGAAGGTTGCCGAAAGCCTGGGGCTGCCCGCGCCCACAAAAGCCAGCCAGCCGGGGAAGCCGCAGCCCGGGCAATCGCCTGCATTGAGCCTGCTCAACCGCGTGAAGCCCGGTATCAAGACGCGCAAGATCGCGCTGCTGGCCGCACCCGGCGCCGATGTGGCAGCGCTCAAGCAGGTGCGCGATGCGCTGGCCAAGGCGGGTGGTGTGCCGCAGGTGATCGCGCCCACGCTGGCGGCCATTGGCGATGTCATGCCCGATGCGACCATCGCCGGTTTGCCGTCGATCATGTTCGATGCGGTGTTCGTCATTTCGGGCGAGCCGTCTGTGAAGACGCTGTCCGCAGATGGCGATGCGCGCCATTTCGTTCTGGAAGCCTTCAAGCACCTGAAGGCGATCGGTGCCGTGGGGCACGGGCGCGAACTGTTGCGTGCCGCGCACCTGCCTGACCCGGCGGACGGGATTGCCACGGGCGAGGACAGCGCGCTCGACAGCGTCCTCAAGGCCTTTACCGATGCAGTGGAGCAGCACCGGGTATGGTCGCGCCGCCCGATGGCGGCGTCAGTGCCGGCCTGATTCAGCCCTGCTGGCGTTTGCGGTACTCGGCCACCTTGTGCCGATTGCCGCAGACCGCCATGCTGCACCAGCGGCGCTTGTGCGATTTGGTGCGGTCGTAGAACCACAGCGTGCATTCGGCGTGTTCGCATACGCGCACGAGCTGGAAGTCGCCTTCGGCCAGCAGGTGTGCGGCGGCTTCCGCCAGTGGGGCGAGACATTGCTCGACTGAATCGGCTGGGCGCACGCGTTCGACGCGCGGCATGCCGTTTTCCCACACCAGCACCGGATGACTTGGCGCTTGCCGCAGAAACACGTTGAGCGCATCGGCGCTGGCCGCGCGGCCCGTCTTGCGCGCCTCTACCAATGTGCGAATCACCTCGCGCAAGTGCCGCGCCACCGCAAGCAGCACGCCGGGCGCATAGCGGCCCGCCACCGGCCCAGCCAGCCAGCCGGCGCGCACCAGCCAATCGGAGACATCGTTGTCGGTCTGCCAGAAATCGTGCCGCTGGCCGTTGACGTTCGCCGCCGTGTTGAGCATGTCCAGCACTGGATCGTCTGCGATCAGCGCGGGCACATCGGGGGAGGCGGCAGTGGGCGTAGTCATGGTGCTTTGCAGGAAAACCGACGGCGCAATTGTAACCACGTAGATGATCTATTCCAGTTACCTTGTGCGTGCGCCTGCGTGCGTCTTTTAACGGCTCGATTCGTTGAGAAGGCCGCCGCATTACCATGTGGCATTCCAGTAATTTGCCGGAGAGGCTCATGAGCGCTTGGCCCGATGCACGCGTGCTGACGTTGTTCAATATCGAGGTGCCCATTGTGTTGGGGCCAATGGCTGGTGTGGCCGGTGTGGAACTGGCGATTGCCGTGGCGCGTGGCGGCGGCCTCGGCTCGCTGCCCTGTGCGATGCTGAGCCACGAGCAGATCCGCCAGCAGGTCGCGCAGTTTCGTGCCGCTGTGCGCGGCCCCATCAATCTGAACTTCTTCTGCCACACGCCACCGCAGCCTGACCCCGAGCGCGACGCCAAATGGCGTGCGCATCTGGCGCCGTATTACGCAGAGTTCGGCATCGATCCGGATGCGCAGGCGCCCGCAGTCAATCGCGCGCCGTTCGACGCAGCCACCTGCGCGCTGGTCGAGGAACTCAAGCCCGAGGTGGTGAGCTTTCACTTCGGTCTGCCGTCGCTCGAGTTGCAGGCGCGCGTGAAGGCCACGGGCGCAAAGATCATCTCAGCCGCCACGACCGTGGAAGAGGCGCGCTGGCTGCAAGCGCGCGGTGTGGATGCCATCATCGCCATGGGCAACGAGGCGGGCGGGCATCGCGGCATGTTCCTCGCCAAGACCATCGAATCGCAGGTCGGCACATTTGCGCTGGTGCCGCAGGTGGCCGATGCGGTCAAGGTGCCCATCATTGCCGCAGGCGGTATCGGCGATGCGCGTGGCGTGGTGGCGGCGTTGGCGCTGGGTGCATCGGCAGCGCAGATCGGCACGGCTTACATGCTGTCTCCGGAGGCCAAGACGTCGGCCATCCATCGCGCGGCGCTCAAGCGGGCAACGGATGCCGACACCGCCCTCACCAACCTGTTCACCGGCCGCCCGGCGCGCGGCATCGTCAACCGGCTGATGCGTGAGATTGGTCCGATGAGCACGTTCGCGCCGGCCTTTCCGACAGCCGGTGGGGCGCTGGCCCCGCTGCGTGCCAAGACGGAACCGACCGGCTCGGGCGACTTCATCAACCTGTGGTCGGGCCAGGCAGCCCAACTGGCCACGGAAGACTCTGCGGAAGCCATCACACACCGCATTGCCGCGCAGGCGCTTGAACGGCTCACCTGAGTTTTTCTGCTGCATCCATCCCGCGCGGGCACGCCAGACGGCGTGCCCGTTTTGTCTGGCATCCCGGATCGGAATGTGGGCAATGGGAAAATTTCATGTAACTCGAAAAACATGGATTCAATAGTTTCCATGGTGCCACTGCTGTTTCCTGAAACCACCCGGCGCCTTGCCATGAACGCCCCACCGCCGTGCGCCACCGCGATCACGTGGTGAGGTAACGCGTCGTTTCCGTTCAGGCCGGCGGCTGCATGGTGGTTTCGGCGGCAAAGCGCTCGCGCAGGAATGTCACCAGGGCTTTGACCGAAGGTGGCACGCCCGCGCGCGATGGATACAGCGCGTGCAAGTCGGCCGGCTCAGCCGTCCAGCCTGACAGCACAGTACGTAAGCGGCCATCGACAAGCGCCGCATGACAGCAATGCTGCGGCAGGATGGCAAGGCCGAGCCCTGCGATGGCGGCTTCACGCAGGGCGATGATGTTGTCGCTGGCAAAGCGCGGGCGAATCGGCAGCGTCAGCCGGTGGCCGCGCGCATCCTGCAGCGCCCAATCCCGGCTGCGCGTGAGCGAGCCTTGGCCCAGGCACGGAAAGTCTTCCAGCGCGGCGGGCGTGTCAGGCTCGCCCACCCTTGCGATCAACGTGGGGCTGGCCACCAGCACACGCGGCGAGACAGCCAGATGCCGTGCCACCACATCGCGCGAGGGCAACGGCCCCGTGGCCGCGCGGATCGCCACGTCAATGCGCTGCTCGATCAGATCGGTGTAGGCGTTGGACAGGTCCAGCTCGATGCGCAGCTTCGGATGCGCATCCGCAAACTCGGCCAGCCAACCGGCCACCAGCGTTTCGGCCAGCAAAGGCGATGTGCCGACGCGCAGCACGCCCGCCGGTTCGCTGCGTGCCGCACCGGCCAGCGCTTCGATGGCCGCCGACGCATCGGCCATGTCACGTGCATGCCGGTACACCGCTTCGCCCACGGGCGTGACGGATACGCGATGGCTGGAGCGCTGCAGCAGGCGCGTGCCGAGCTGCAACTCCAGCTCGGCAATGCGCCGGCTCAGGCGTGACTTGGGAATGCCCGTGGCCCGCTCGGCGGCGGAAAAGCCGCCGGCTTGCACCACGCGCGTGAAGAGATACAGGTCGTCAAGGCGCTTCATGGTGAGGCGAGGTTGCGGTCGAACCGCATTGAAGCATAGGCGCGGGCCGCGCACTGTTGCAGGCCACAATCGGCGCTGTACAGTGTCGCAGGGCGGATCGGCGCGGCTGGCAATAGCACGCAGGCCGGATCGGAATCTGGCAGGCCCGCGCCACCGGTGCGGGCACCAATGCAAGGAGAGGGCATGGACAGGCAAGGCATGCAAACGCTGGGGATGTCCCGCGATCGGCTCGAGCGGGTCGAACGCTTCATCGACGACGCCTACATTGCGACCGGCAAGCTGCCCGGCGCGCTCGTCCAGGTGTGGCGGCGCGGTGAACTGGCCTTGAACGCCGTGCTGGGCCTGGCCGACCGCGAGCGTCAGGTGCCGCTGGCCGAGGACTCGATCTTCCGCATCTACTCGATGACCAAGCCGATCACGTCGGTGGCGTTCATGATGCTGGTGGAAGAGTGCAAAGTTGCGCTGGATGATCCGGTCAGCAAGTACATCCCCGCATGGGAACACCTGGGCGTGCATGCGGGTGGCTTTATGGAGGGCTTCCAGACGCGCCCTGTCACGCGCCCGATGCGCATGGTCGATCTGCTGCGCCACACCTCCGGCCTGACCTATGGCTTTCACCAGAACACCAATGTCGATGCGGCGTACCGGCGGCTGAAACTTGGAGACGTTGCCACCGATGGCACGCTCGACGAGATGATCGAAAAGCTGGCCGGCGTGCCGCTGGAGTTCTCGCCGGGGGAGGCGTGGAACTACTCCGTTGCCACCGACGTGCTGGGCTACCTGGTCGGCAAGATCAGCGGCATCCCGTTCGAGACGTTCCTGAAGGCGCGGATTTTTGATCCGCTGGGCATGGTCGATACGGCCTTCCATGTGCCGCAAGAGAAGGCGTCGCGCCTCTGCGCGTGCTATGCCGTCGGGTCGCTCGGCTCGAAGGCGGTGTCCGAGCGCGGGCCGGTCTTGCAGGACGATCCGTGCACCAGCCCCTATCTCAAACCGCCCAGCTTTGTTTCCGGTGGCGGCGGTTTGATTTCCACCGCGGCGGACTACCTGCGCTTTTCGCGCATGCTGCTGCAAGGCGGTGAGCTGGATGGCGTGCGCCTGTTGGGGCCGAAGACGCTGGCGCTGATGACGGCCAACCATCTGCCGGGCGGGGCCGACATGTCGAGCCTGTCGCCGCCTTCGATGTTCAGCGAGGCGGCCTATGACGGCGTTGGGTTTGGGCTCGGCTTTGCCACCACCATCGCGCCGCCGGCCACGTTGATTCCCGGCAGCACGGGCGATTTCTTCTGGGGCGGCGCGGCGGGCACCTTCTTTTGGGTGGACCCTCAGGAAGACCTGATCGGCCTGTTCCTGACGCAAGTTCTGCCCTCGTCCGCTTACCCGGTGCGGCGGCAGTTGCGCACGCTGGTCTACAGCGCGATCACCGAAATGGGTGGCGCCGCGCGTTGAGCGTCAGGGCGGCGGTGCATTCCACACCGCCGCCTGATGACGGCACATTGATCAACCGCTGATCAACCGCTGATCAAACGTCAAACCGAACGCCTTGCGCAAGCGGCAGCGCGCCGCCGTAGTTGACGGTGTTGGTGGCACGGCGCATGTAGCCCTTCCATGCGTCCGAGCCAGACTCCCGGCCGCCGCCGGTTTCCTTCTCGCCGCCGAATGCGCCCCCGATCTCGGCGCCCGAGGTGCCGATGTTGACGTTGGCGATGCCGCAGTCACTGCCCGCCGACGACATGAAGCGCTCGGCATCGCTCAGGCTGGCAGTAAAGATGGCCGACGACAGGCCCTGCGGCACGCCGTTCTGTATGGCGATGGCCTCGTTGGTGTCGCCTTCGTACGTCACGACATAGAGAATGGGCGCGAAGGTCTCGCGCTCCATCACCTTCGTCGGCTTCGGCATTTTGACCAGCGCGGGGCGCACGTACCAGGCATCCGCGCCCTGGTCTTCGCGAACGCGCTCGCCGCCCAGGACTTCGGCGCCTTCGGCACGCGCCTGTGCCAGCGCCTCTTGCATGCCGTCGAAAGCGGCCCGGTCGATCAGCGGGCCGACGAGCGTGCCCTCGGCCAGCGGGTCGCCAATGGCAATGCTCTGGTAGATATTTTCCAGGCGGCCGAGGAGCGTGCCGGCCACCGAGCGATGCACGATCAGGCGGCGCAACGACGTGCAGCGCTGGCCAGCCGTGCCAACGGCGGCAAAGGTGATGGCGCGGGCCGCCAGTTCGAGATCAGCCGAGGGCGTGACGATCATCGCGTTGTTGCCGCCCAGTTCCAGAATCGAACGGCCAAAGCGTTCCGCCACCTTCACGCCCACCTGACGGCCCATGCGGGTTGAGCCCGTGGCGCTGACAACCGGCACCAGGTGGCTGGCGACCAGCGCTTCGCCCACATCGCGCCCGCCAATCAGCAGTTGGCTCAACCCTGCGGGAATCGCGCCCGGCGTCTGCGCATTGAACGTATCCAACACCTGCTGTATCAGGTGCTGGCATGCAATGGCGGTGAGCGGCGTTTTCTCCGACGGTTTCCACACGATGGCGTTGCCGCAAACCAGCGCCAGTGCCGCATTCCACGACCACACCGCCACCGGAAAATTGAACGCCGAGATGATGCCCACCACCCCCATCGGATGCCAGGTTTCCATCATGCGATGCCCCGGCCGCTCGCTGGCAATGGTCAGGCCGTGAAGTTGGCGCGACAGGCCGACGGCAAAGTCGCAGATGTCGATCATCTCCTGGACTTCCCCCAGGCCCTCGGAAGTGATCTTGCCCGCCTCCAGCGACACCAGTTCGCCCAGTGCCGCCTTATGCGTGCGCAGCACTTCGCCCAAGCGGCGCACCAGCTCGCCGCGCACCGGTGCCGGTACGCTGCGCCATGCCAGATACGCCTGATGTGCGTTCTGGATCGCCGCCGCTGTCTGGCTGGCGGTATGCGATTTCACGGTCGCCAATACCGCCCCGTCGCGCGGGGCGCGGCTCGTCCAGTCCGTACCTTCGTAGGCCTTCAGATCGAGGCCCAGGGCGTTCAGCACTGTCTGCAATCGTGTTCGGGAATCTGACATGGCGCGAATCCTTGCTGTTCTCTCGTGTTCAATCGAAAAGCGGTTGCATTGCGGTGGCGCTCAACGCTCGACCGTGCGGTTCCAGCGCTTGCTCCACTCGGGGCGCTCGGCGTTGATCACGTCCCAGTCCAGCGCAACGGCCGTCTTGAGGATGTTGTTCATCTTGTTCTGCTCTTCTGCCGCCTTGCCCTTGAGCGAGGCCTTGGGGTTGACTGGATTGTAGGAGCCGTTTTCCATGGCGAGCGCCTGTGCCTCGGGGCTGATCAGGTAGTCCGCCAGCTTCTGCGCCAGATCGGCATCCGGGTTGTTGGCCAGCACGCACTGCGCGGTCAGCAGAACGACCGCGCCTTCCTTGGGCGCGACGAACTCCATGGGGATGCCCTTGGACTTCATCAGCTCCACCTGCGTGAGCGTGTAGGGGAACAGCGCCGCATCACCCGCCTGCATCATCTCCACCACCTTCGATGAGTTGGGGATGTACTCGACCACGTTCGGGCCGATGGTGGTGGGCCATGCCTTGAAGGCGGGCTCGACGTTCTTTTCCGTGCCGCCCTTGAGCCGGTTGAACATCAGGAAGGCGTCCAGCCCGAACGACGATGCCGGCATGGATTGCACGACCACCTTGCCCTTGTATTTCGGGTCGGCCAGGTCCCCCCACGACGTGGGCGGCGCCCAGCTCTTGTCGGCAAAGATCTTGGTGCTGTAGGCCAGGCCCGTCAGCCCCATCGACAGGCCCACCGCGTAGTCGCCCTTGAGGCGGGCAATGGCGGGCACGGCCGACAGGTTGGCCGAAGGCTTGAGCTTTTCGCACAGCCCCATGCCGATGGCGCGGAACATGACCCCGTCGTCCAGCGTCATCACGTGCATCTGCGCTTGGCCTTTGGTGGCCTGGGCCTTGGCGAGGATATCGGTCGAGGTGCCGGGCACGACGACAACCTTGACGTTGTTGGCTTTCTCAAACGGCGGGAACACGAACTGCGTGTACGTGCGTTCCATGTTGCCGCCGTTCATGCCGATGTACAGCGTCTTGGTTTGCGCGTGGGCCGTGCCGGCAGCGCCGGCGGCGAGCAGTGCGGCACCGGCAGCCGCTGCAATGAAGGACGTGAATGACGTGGGTGCGTGTTTTGCAAGCATGGTGGTCTCCTGTGGCATCAAGTGCATCAAGTGCATCAATTGCATCAAGCAGCGGGCTGCAGAAAGCGGTGGATGGAGAAGGGCGCGATCGGCGTGGTGGTACGTCCTTCGGCAATCAGTTCGGCCATGACGTCACCCACGCCCGGCCCGAGCTGGAAGCCGGCGCCGGCAAAGCCGAAGGCATGGAACAGGCCGGGGCGGCGGGCGCTGGGGCCAATGACGGGTTGGTCGTCGGGCAGGTTGCCCTCTGTGCCGCTCCACGTGCGGATGATGTGGGCGTGCCTGAGTTGCGGCAGCAGGGCAGCCAACTGCGGCAACTGCCGCAGGATCGCCACGTGTGACGAGCGGGCGCGCTGATCATCGAGCACGTAACCGCGCCCGCCGCCGAACACGACGTTGCCGCGCCGCACCTGGCGGCAGTAGATGCCGCCGCCTTCCACGCCCAGGCTCCAGGGCAGGAAGAACGGTAGCGGCTCGGTTACGCCCATGGTGGGCGGAATCGTGAACATGGGCACCGGTTCGCCCCACTGCGCCGCAAACTGCGCAGCCCACGCGCCGGCGCAGTTGACCAGTGCGGGGGCCTTGATCTCCAGGTCACGATCATGTTGGCGTGCATGAACGACGAACCGTGCGCCGTCATGCTCGACCGATTGCACCGGCGCGTGCTCGCGCACATCGGCACCGGCCGCCTGCGCGGCGCGGGCAAACGCGGGCGACAGCAGGCGCGGATTGGCTTGCCCGTCTTCCGGGCACAGGGAGCCGCCGACGATCTGGTCGCCACCCATCGGAAAGACGTTCTGCAGCGCTGCCCGGCCCTCGATAAGCTGCAGCCCGAGGCCAAAGCCCTCGCTGCGCGCTGCGTAGCTGGCTAGCGATTCCATATCCGCCAGGCTTCGAGCGATCTTGAAGTGTCCGCTGCGCTCGTACTCCGCCTCGGTGCCGATCAGTTCGGTCAGCCGCCCCCAGAGCTGGTGCGAGCGCTGGGCCAGTGGCAACTGCTCGATAAAGCGCCCCTGGCGCCGTACCCCGCCAAAATTGACACCGCTGGAACGCGAGCCGCACAGGTCGCGCTCCAGCAGCGTGACCGTCAGCCCGCGCCGCCGCAGGAACAACGCTGTGGCGCTGCCCATGATGCCGCCGCCGATGATGGCCACGTCGCACGCCAGTTGCTCACGCATGGTGGGCCTCCTGTGCGGACACATTGGACACATCAGTCACATCCAGCGGCAGCGGCTTGATCGGTGCCTGAGCACGCAAACGGCCCACCTTTGCCAGCGGAACAGACTGCGCGTGCGACAGAATTTCCGCCGCCGCTGCGCCGCACATCCGGCCCTGGCAGCGGCCCATGCCCACCCGGCACAGTGCCTTGAGGCGGTTCAGTTCGTGCGCACCGCATTCGGTTGCCGTCTGGCGCAGCGTGCCGGCAGTGACGTTCTCGCAGCGGCACACCACCAGATCGTCGCTGGCGTGCGCGGCCCAGTCGTCGGGAAACGGAAACGCGGTCTCCAGCGCGTGGCGAAACCGCTCGATCTTCTGCAAGCGCTGATGCAACTGCGGCAAGCGATTGGCATCGATCGGGATCTGGCGATCCTGCAACAGCGCGAGCGCTGCCAGTTCGCCGGTGAACTCGGCCGCATCTGCGCCCATGATGCCCGCGCCATCGCCCGCCAGATACACGCCTGCGACGGAGCTGCGCCGCATGGCATCGATGCGCGGCACATGGCAGCGGTGCAGCGCAGAGAACTCGAACGCGCAGCCCAGCAGATCGGCGAGTTGGGTTTCGGGCCGCAGCGCGTAACCCATGCCGACGGCGGAACATGTGGTGCGCTGTTCGCGGCCAGCGCTGTCTTGCCACACGAGTTGCGCCACTGCCGAATTGTCCTCAGCGCCATCAGCGCCATCAGCGCCTTCAGCGCGCAGCAGGCGAACGCCATGGTGCATGGGCACGCCGTGCAGCTTGAGCCAGGCGATCAGCGCCATGCCCTTGGCCATGACGGCAGGCTGGCCCAGCATGGCCGGTGCTGCCTTGTAGCGCGCGGCAGCCGGTGCGGTGTCGAGCACCGCCACCACCTTCGCCCCCGCTTTGGCGTACTGGCAGGCCACCAGGTACAGCAGGGGGCCGGTACCGGCAAACACGACGGCATCGCCAATTGCGCAGCCCTGGTATTTGAGTGCGACCTGCGCGCCGCCCAGTGTGTAGACGCCGGGCAGTGTCCACCCTGGGATGGGCAGCACGCGGTCGGTGGCACCGGTGGCAACGATCACGTCGCGCCAGGGCAGGCTGCAGACCTCACGTGTGGGCGCGTGCAACAGGTCGAGCAGATCGGGCTGCGCATTCCACACCAGGGTCTGCGGGTGGTAGTCGATCTGCCGCTGGAGTTGGTCGAAGGTGGCATGCACGGCTTGTGCGCGCGCGGCTTCCGTGCCGTACAACTCGGCTGCGGTGCGGCCGAAGCCGTCGGGTTGGCGGCGGTAGATCTGGCCGCCTGCACGCGGTGCCTCATCCAGCAAGACGGGTTTGAGGCCATGCGCCAGCAATGTGCTGGCGGCGCGCACACCAGCGGGCCCCGCACCGATGATGACCGGTGGCAGATCCTGCAGTGTCTGGCGCTGCAGTGTCTGAGCAGCTTGCGCCATCATGTCGCGCCGCCGGTGCCGGCCGGTTGTGTGCAGATATGCATGCCCGGTTCGATCATGGTTTGGCAGGCACGCAGCGATTGGCCATCGGCCAGGCGCACCCAGCAGTCCTGGCACGCGCCCATCAGGCAGAAGCCAGCGCGCGGCTGCTGGCTGAACTCGTTGATGCGCAACTGGCGCGTTTGCGTGAGCACGGCCGTCAGCACGGTGTCGCCGGCAAGGGCTTGCGCGGGCTGGCCATCCAGCACGAAGGCCACGGTGGGGCGATGGCGTTCTTTGAGACGCTGGAACTGCGCGCGTGCAGAAGGATTGGCAGGAGCAATCATCGTGATCTCTGTCTCAATGCTTGCCGATCAGAATCCGGTCCAGGCCGTAGACCTTGTCCAGCACCAGCATCAGCGCCAGCGTGAGGAACACGATCAGCGCCGAGACGGCGGCCATCATCGGGTCGAGCGATTCGGTTGCGTACATGTACATGCGCACCGGCAGCGTTACCGTGGCCGGCGACACCACAAAGATGGACATGGTCAGTTCATCAAAACTGTTGATGAAGGCCAGCAGCCACCCGCCCGTGATGCCCGGCAGGATCATCGGCAGCGTCATGCGGCGGAACACCGTAAAGCTGCTCGCGCCCAGCGAATAGGCGGCCTGTTCGACCGAGTGGTCAAAGCCCACCAGCGCTGCCATCACCAACCGCATCGTGTACGGCGTGACGATCAGTGCGTGCGCGAAGATCAGCCAGCCGAAGCTGCCTTGCCCACCCACCAGCGAGAACATGCGCAGCAGCGCCACGCCCAGCACAAGGTGCGGAATGATCAGCGGTGACAGAAACACGCCTTGCAGATATTGCAGGCCCGGTGCCCGGTAGCGGACGATGGCCATGGCCGCCGGCGCCGCCAGCGCGGTAGACAGCGTGGCCGCCGCCAGCCCCAGCCACAGGCTGTTCCAGAACGACTGTACGAAATCCGGGTGATGCAGCACCTGGTCAAACCAGCGCAGCGAGAAATGGCGGGTCGGCAGCGTGAGCGTTTCTTCCGGCGTGAAAGCGACGATGCACACGATCACCAGCGGTGCCAGCATGAAGGTGATGACGAGCGCGTTGAAGATGAGCGCGAGCGGTCCGTTCTTTTGCATGCGCGCCCCTTCAGCCCAGCGTCGTCTTGTAGCGGCCTTCGATCATGCGGTTCCAGCCCAGCATGATGACCAGGTTGGCCGCCAGCAGAATCAGCGCGATGGCCGCGCCCAACGGCCAGTTGAGTTCGTTCAGATATTCGTCATAGATGAGCGTGGCGACCATCTTCACGCGGCGCCCGCCCAGCAGCCCCGGAATGGCGAATGAACTGGCCGCCAGCCCAAACACGATCAGGCTGCCCGAGAGAATGCCCGGCATGACCTGCGGCAGCACCACACGGCGCAAGGTGGTGAAGTGCGATGCGGACAGCGAGAGCGCGGCGTTCTCCACCCACGGGTCGAGCTTTTGCAGCGAGGTCCACACCGGGATCACCATGAAGGGCAGCATCACGTGCACCAGCGCGATCACCACGGCCGTCTCGTTGTACAGCAGCTTGACCGAGCCGATGCCGATGGCCTTGAACGCGGCGTTGATCAAACCCTGCGGCCCAAGCAGCATGCTCCAGCCAAAGGCACGCACCACCACTGAAATCAGCAGCGGCGCCAGAATGACGAGCAGAAAGATCGAACGCCAGGGTTTGCGCATCCGGCTCAGGATGTAGGCCTCGGGCGCGCCGATCAGGATGCACACCAGCGTCAC
This sequence comes from Ralstonia sp. SET104, assembly GCF_003851545.1. Taxonomy (GTDB): domain Bacteria; phylum Pseudomonadota; class Gammaproteobacteria; order Burkholderiales; family Burkholderiaceae; genus Ralstonia. The sequence goes on from NZ_BHVX01000014.1 coordinate 49,168, forward strand.
GAGCGCCGATACGCGCAGCGTGCGCCAGAAGATCTCGTAGTAGTACGGGTCTTGCACCACGTGCAGGTAGTGCACCACCGTGAAAGTGCCCGCAACGGGGCCCTTGTCGGCATCGAACGCGTTGAAGGACAGGATCACGCTCAACGCCAGCGGCACGAACAGCATCACCGCGAACAGGGCCAGCGCGGGGCCGGTCATGCTCCATGGCACCCAGGTGGGTCGTCGGGTCATGCAGTCTCCTCAGCACCGATCACGCGCACGTAGCGGTCCTGCCAATCCACACCCACGGTCTGGCCTACGTCGCGCGGGGCATCGCCATCGTTGACGGCTGACACCAGCATCGCGCCCAGCGGCGTGTCGACGGTGTACATCCATTGATTGCCGAGGAAGAAGCGTTCAGTCACGCGGCCTTCGCAGCGGCCGGTGCCGTTGGCAGTGCATGTCATCTTTTCCGGGCGCAGCGCCAGCATGACCTTGCGGCCCACGGGCGCGCCCGGCGGCAGGGCCAGTTGCACGGAGCCGACCGCTGCGTGAAGCGCGCCGTCGCTGCCGGACACCACCGACGCATGCAACAGATTGGCCTTGCCGACAAAGGTCGAGATGAACGCGTTGCGCGGGTGCTCGTATACGGCCAGCGGTGTATCCACCTGCGTGATGCGACCCGCTTCCATAACGACTACGCGATCACTGATCGACATGGCTTCCGCCTGATCGTGCGTGACCATGATGGTGGTCGTGCCCACCTTGCGCTGGATTTCGCGCAGTTCAAACTGCATCTCTTCGCGCAGTTTGGCGTCAAGGTTGGACAGCGGCTCGTCCAGCAGCAGCACCGGCGGCTTGATGACCAGCGCGCGTGCCAGGGCCACGCGCTGGCGCTGCCCGCCAGACAGCTCGCGCGGGTAGCGGTCGATGTGCTTGTCCAGATGCACGAGCGCCAGCGTTTGCATGGCGCGCTCGCGGCGTTCGGCTGCCGGGCACTTGCGCATTTCCAGGCCGAACTCCACGTTCTCGCGCACCGTCATGTGCGGGAACAGCGCATAGGTCTGGAACACGATCCCCAGGCCGCGCGCGTTGGCGCGGGCGCGGGTGATGTCCTTGCCGTCCAGCTCGATCGAGCCTTCGGACACCTCTGCGAAGCCCGCAATCATCTGCAGGGTCGTGGTCTTGCCGCAGCCCGACGGGCCCAGCAGCGAGACGAACTCGCCCCTGTGCACGTCCAGGTTGAAGTCTTGAACCACCCGGAGATCGCCGTACTGCTTGGAGACATGGTTGAGGCGCAGAAAACTCATCGGTCCTCCTGTGCGACTTCTGGGGGTGTCGCCAGACGTCTTCATTTGAAGAATGTGGATATGCTATTGCAACAGCTGTGCCAAAGCATCGAATGCGCCTAGGTGTATACGCTGTGGTTGGAATATTTGTATTCTTTATTCCATTCAGCGGAATACAATCGATCAGCCAAATTCAGTCCATTCCAGCTTCATGACCGTAGATTCCGACGACGACGCGCATCAGCGCAGCGCCATGCACCGCACCTTTCAGATTCTGCGCACCATGGCGGAGCAGCAGCACCAGGGTGTGCGTGTCACCTATCTGGCCAAGACGCTCGGGATGACCCCCGCCACGACGCACCGCCTGCTGCAAGGGCTGACGCAAGAGGGCATGGTCGAGCAGGATCAGCAGAACAAGCTGTACCGGCTGAGCCTGGATCTGTTTTGTCTGGCGGCCCAGGCAGGCGCGGTGAACGATCTGCGCTCGGTGGCCCGGCCGGCCCTGCTGCGCCTGAATGCCAGCCTGGGCGACACGGTGTTGCTGCTGGTGCGTTCGGGTTTTGATGCGGTGTGTCTCGACCGTGTGGAAGGCCAGTATCCGATTCGTACTTTCACGGGCGACGTGGGCGGCCGGATCGAACTGGGTGTCGGGCAGGGCGCGCTGGTCATCCTGGCGCATCTGCCGGAAGCGGAGCAGGAAGAGGTGCTGCGCTACAACCTGCCGCGCATCCGCCACTACAGCGTGTACGACGAGGTCTACCTGCGCTCTGAAGCCAGGAAGGCTCGCGAACGTGGCTACAGCGCCAAGACGGATGGGCTGCTGGAGGGCATGGCCGGCATTGCCGTGCCGGTGTTCGATCGCAATGGCAACGTGGTCGCCGCGCTCTCCGTCGGCACGCTCGCCAACCGCCTGAGTGCCGACCGCCTGCCCATCGTGTACGACATGCTGCTGCGCGAGGCCAACCGGCTGACCACGCAGATCAACCCGTTTGATCCGACGCTGCGCCGCCCCATGCAATCCATGGCGGTGAGCGATGCGTATCGCGCCATCTGAGCACTGAGTGCTGAGGCGGCGCTGCCAAAGCGGTGATCAATCAGGCCGGTCATGCGGCATCCACAACGGCCGTGCCGCGCAACGCGGCGCGCACCTGATCGATGGAGCGCTGCTGCGTCGCTTCATACAGCGCTATTTCGTCATGCACGCGTGCACCCAGCGCGGCCTCGAACGCCTGCTGCGCGGCGCGGGCTTGATACTGCTTTTGTTCCGCGCCACCCAGGTTGGATTGAAAGATGCCCGCCGCGCTCACTGGCAGAAAATCTTCATACGTGATGGGGTCGGCTTGCACCCAGCGCTTGGCCAGGAGTGCTTCCAACGAGGCATCGGCCGCTGTTGCCGTGTCGGCGTGTGCATGGCCCGATGCCGTGATGGTGTAGCGATAGAACGCCAGCCCTTGCGCACGCAGCGCCTCATGGGTGTCTGGAAAGGCGCGAAACGCCTGTGCCAGCCGATCTTCATAGTCGGGCGCGGCGCCGCCGGCATTGCCCATGCCGCGCACCTCAGCCAGTAGTTGGTCGTACAGCGCACGGCCCTTGCGGGTCAGGGCGACGCCGCGCTGCTCGATCTCGCCAAAGCGCGCAGTGTGGGCGCCTGCATCATCGGTAAAGTGCACGGCTTCCTGCAGTGCCTTGAAGCTGGTCTGGCGCAACAGGATGGGGCAGTTGCGGCGTGGGGGGCCTTCCACCACGTCCTTGGCGTCCATGCCGCGCGTGGGCATGGCGGCTTGCGCGGCGTCGATGTCCAGCGTGCGCGGCGTCAGATGGTTGATGTGCGGGCCGCGGAAGCACACCACATCTGCCACCAGACGGTGGGCAGCCTGCAGCGCGCGATACGTCTTGGCGTCGACCGTGGCAGTGCTGTGCCAGCGGAATGTCTCCAGCGCCTCGCGCACAAAGGCGTCGGCATCTGTATCGGCCAGGCCGCCGTCGGCCTCGCATTGGGCGATCAATGCCAGCACGCGCGGCGTGAATATCTGGCGGCGCGCCAGGATGGCGGCGGCATTGTCGCGCAGGGCAGCGTCGGCAATCAGCTCGAGCCGCAGCAGCGAGGTGAACACACGAAACGGATTGACCAGCAGCGCGGCATCGGCCACCGGGCGAAACGCCGTCGAGTGCACAGGCACGCCGGCCACCGACAGATCGTAGTAACCGACCGGTTGCATGCCCATGACGGCAAACAGCCGGCGCAGCGTGGCCAGCTCGGCCGCCGTGCCAACGCGGATGGCACCGTGGCGCTCCACATCCAGCCGCTCCAGTTCGCCCGACTGCGCCATCTGCGTGCGCAGCGCGGGTTGGGCGTCCAGCGTGCGTGCGTTGATGTCGGATACAAGCTCGACCAAGGTGCCGTACTGAGGCACCTCCTCGCGATACATGGCCGACATGGCCCGCGAAAAACGTGAGCGGATTTCGTCCGGATGGATGAAGTTGGAGGCCAAAGGTTGATGCGTCACGCGCATGACTGGATCGGGCTGGATGAGGGGTGGGGCAATGCTAGGGTGGCCAATACAAGCGGGTCAAACGATAATCCGGGCGTAGATCATTCCAGAATGGAATGACTTGATCGACCTCCGCACCGCACAATCCGCTCGGGCCCTCATGTTTCTGTCACGCCGCTTTCTGCCGCCAATGTCGCTGCTTTGCGCGTTCGAGGCGGCCGCACGCCACCAAAGCTTTACAGCCGCCGCCGCTGAGCTGCACCTGACGCAAAGCGCCGTCAGCCGCCAGATACGCGCGTTGGAAGATCGCCTGGGCGCCGAATTGTTCGTGCGCGAGCGCCAGACCGTGCACCTGAGCGCAGCGGGTCAGGCGTATGCGAAAGAAATTCGCTGCGCGCTGATGCGTATCTCCACCGCCACGGTGGGCTTTCGTGCCAATCCGCAGGGCGGCAGCTTGAATCTGGCCATCCTGCCGACCTTTGGCACCCGTTGGCTGGCACCGCGCCTGCCGGCGTTTTTTGACCACCACCCCGGTATCACCATCAACCTGACAACGCGGCTGTCGCAGTTCGACTTTCAACTGGAAGCGGTGGATGCAGCCATCCATTTCGGCATGCCGTACTGGCCGGGGGCGGAACTCGCCCTGCTGATGAGCGAAACCGTTGTCCCCGCCTGCAGCCCTGCGCTATTGGCCCGGTACGGCTTTGCCCAGCCGCGCGATCTGCTCAACGCGCCGCTGTTGCACCTGGCCTCGCGCCCCGATGCCTGGCCGCGCTGGCTGGCCAGCCATCAGGTGGCAGGGGCAGAGCCCCAAGGCATGTTGTTCGACCAGTTTGCCACCGCTGCGCAAGCTGCCGTTGCCGGCCTGGGCGTGGCATTGCTGCCGCGTTTTCTGATCTCCCACGAGCTACAGCAGGGCGACCTTGTGCGAGCGTTGCCGCATGTGCCCGAGATGGAAAGCGCCGAGCGCTACTACCTCGCCTGGCCAACCAGCCGCGCTGACTATCCGCCGCTGCAAGCCCTGCGGACATGGCTGGTGAAAGCAGCGCAGGATTTCATGCCAGCGCAGGCTGCCGAGTGAGACGCGGCGCGTTGGCAAAGGCGTAGAAACGCGAGGGTTCGGCACCAAACCAACGGTGGCAAACCAGTGCATGACGCGTCCACCGGGGTTCTGTAAAGTTCGCAGACCGAATCGGTTGGATCGGGTTAGCCGTGCTCAAAGCCCGATCGATGCAAAAACAAAGCTGACGTTATTTCTTGCGCTCATGTCCATCCAACACGCACTGCTGACATCCCTGCTGGAAAAGCCCTCCTCGGGCTACGAGCTTGCCCGCCGCTTTGACAAGTCGATGGGCTATTTCTGGAGCGCCACGCATCAGCAAATCTACCGTGAGCTTGGCCGCATGGCCGAAGCCGGCTGGGTGAGCGTGGAAGAAGAGGAAGACAGCCGCAAGAAGACCTACACCGTGCTGCCGCCGGGCCACGAAGAACTCGTGCGCTGGGTGCTGGAGCCGACCGTGTCGTCGGACAACCGTGAAGAGGTGCTGGTGAAGCTGCGCGCCGACGCGGTAATCGGCCCACTCGGTTTTGCCGACGAAATGCAGCGCCTGATTGATCAGCACCGCGCCCGCCTGAACACCTTCCGCGAGATCGAGCAGCGCGATTTTTCGCGGCCGGATCTCACGCGTGCGCAGCAGTTGCAGCACGCGGTGCTTCAACGCGGCATCGTCTACGAAGAAGGCTGGCTCGCGTGGGCAGACGATGTGCTGCCGTTGCTTGAGCCAGCCTCTGTGACTGCCTAGCCTGTTTGCGATCCTGATCCTGCTGCGCGCCGATCTTGGCCTTGCGATGCGCACCGTACACGTACGGCTACGCTTCTCAAGCCAACCTCGGGCCGCTCGCTACGGATCGTGAGCAGGCTCTCCAGGTTTGGTTAGACCGTCGCTTTGCTACCTGCCGGGGCGCGCAGTGCCTCGATGCTGTTCAGGCGACGGCGCGCCACTTCAAACTCTTCGGCAAAGCGCTTGACGAGTTCCGCCGCCGGCACCACGCGCTTGACTGCGCCCACGCCCTGGCCTGCGCCCCAGATGTCTTTCCATGCCTTGGCCTTGGCGCCGCCGCCCGAGCCGAAGTTCATCTTGCTCGGATCCGATTCGGGCAGCGCGTCCGGGTCCAGACCGGCGCCCTCGATGCTCTTGCGCAGGTAGTTGCCGTGCACGCCCGTGAACAGGTTCGTGTAGACGATGTCGCTGGCGCTGCTTTCCACGATGGCTTGCTTGTAGCCTTCGATCGCGTTGGCTTCTTCAGTGGCGATGAAGGCTGAGCCGACATAGGCCAGGTCGGCACCGGCTGCCAGCGCCGCCAGAATCGCATTGCCGTTGGCAATCGCGCCCGACAGCAGCAGCGGGCCATCAAACCACTCACGAATTTCGTGGATCAGCGCAAACGGCGAAGTCGTGCCCGCATGGCCGCCTGCACCTGCTGCCACGGCAATCAGGCCGTCCGCGCCTTTCTCGATCGCCTTTTTGGCAAATTTGTTGTTGATCACGTCGTGCAACACGATACCGCCATAGCTGTGCACCGCCTGGTTCACGTCTTCGCGTGCGCCCAGCGAGGTGATCACGATGGGCACCTTGTACTTCACGCACAGCGCCAGGTCGTGCTCCAGGCGGTCGTTCGACTTGTGCACGATCTGGTTGACGGCAAACGGCGCCGAGGGCTTGTCCGGGTGTTGCGCATCGTACTCGGCCAACTCAGTGGTGATGCGCTGCAGCCACGTTTCCAGCAGCTCAGCCGGGCGCGCATTGAGCGCCGGGAACGAGCCGACCACGCCCGCCTTGCACTGCGCGATTACGAGGTCAGGGTTGGAAATGATGAACAGCGGCGAGCCCACCACGGGCACGGACAGGCGGTTTTGCAGGATCGGCGGCAGCGACATGGCAGTCTCCGTTGGAATCGGTATGGGGTGAGGGTAAGGGTGTGCGCCGGGTTTCAGGCTTCGGCCTTGAGCAGCGCGAGCTTGTCAGCCAGCTTGGCACCCATGGCGGCGCCGAGTGCCTGCAGGCCGGTGGCCGGGCGGACCATGACTTCAAATTCGACGATCTTGCCGTCGGCGTTGAAGCGGATCATGTCGATGCCTTTGAGCGCTTTGCCGCTCACGTTGGCGCTGAATTCGAGCACCACGCTCGCGCCGTCGTCGGTGGCGAAGCTGCGCTGGTATTTGAAGTCTTCAAAGACGGTGTTGACGGTGCGCAGCACCAGCGTGGTGGCTGTGCGGCCCGGATACGGCGTGTGCGCCACGGGCGAACGGAAGACCACGTCATCGGCGAACAGCCCGTCAAGATCGTCCATGTTGCCGCTCTCGAGCATGACGTGCCAGGCGTCGAGCGTGGCTTGCGCGGGGGCGTTCAAAGTAGAAGGGATCGGTTGCGGCATGCTGGCTCCTGAGCAGAAAGTGCAACGGATTGCACCAACGTGGGAGCAACATAGCACAGCCGACTTTCTCTATGCAACAAGTTGCATAGTGGTGTGATTCCACCTCACTTGTTTCAGCCGACAGCGTGTTCGGGGTGCTGTGCACGTACCACGATGACGGTGCGGTGCGACAGCCGAACGGTACGCTCTGCCACGCTGCCCAGCAGGATGCGCGCGAGCCCATGCTTGCCTTGCGAGCCAACCACGATGGTGTCGGCCTGCCAGCGCACGGCCTCGTGCTCCAGCGCGCTGCCGATGTCGTCGTCAGTGGCACTGAGCATGAGCACGCCGGTTTCAATGGCGATGCTGTCGGCTTCCAGCGTGCGGTGCAGTTCGGCCAGGGAGTGGTCGGCGGTCTGGCGTTCTGCGTCGCGCAGTTTGTCGACGCTGTAGATCTCGCGCGTCTCAGGCATGCGTGGGCTGCCGATGGCCCAGACTACGCGCATCTGGCCACCGAATGCCTTGGCAAGAGCTGCCGCGTGTTCCACGGCGAGCTGGGCTTCGTGGCTGCCGTCAAAGCCGGCAAGGATGCGTTGATACATGGTGCGCTCCGGGCGTTGAAATGCGCTCACTCTAACAGCCCGGCTTGCTGCTGCCATGCGTCACATCAAGCCTCGTTGTTAGCGTGCACGGGATGAGCCAGCAACATGTCCAGCAGCCCTTGCGCCGCCACAGACAGGCTGCGCCCGTCGCGCCGGATCACATACAACGTGCGCACGAGCCCTGGCAGCGGGAGCGGCCGCACCACCAGGTCGGCCAGGCGGAACTGGAACAGCGCCAGCGCCGGGATCACGGTGATGCCCAGGTTGGCTGCCACCAGCGCCGCCGCTGTGGCCAGGTGTTCGACTTCCATGCCGCTGCGCAGCTTGGTCGGGTGCAGCGCCGCATCGAGGTACTGCCGGATGCTCGTGTTGCGCGTGAGGTGGATGAACGGCGCGTCGACCAAATCGCCCACGGCAAGCACGCGCTTGCGTGCGAGCGGGTGATCCTGATGACAGACGAGGTGGAAGTCGTCCATACAAAACGGCTGCGCGCAGAGGCCGGCCATGTCGGCGCCCACGGCCGCGATGGCGAAGTCCGCCGCGCCGCGCCGGACCATATCGATGCACGGGTCCGACAGTTGATCATGCAGCGCCAACTGAATGCCCGGATGCCGCGCTGCAAACGCCGCCAGCACGCCCGGCAGAATGCCCGCCGCAATGGACGGCAGCGCCGCGACTGTCACGCGCCCAGTGCGGGTAGCGGCACGATCGCGCAACTCGGCAAAAGTGGCCTCGAAATCGGCCAGCAGACGCAGGGCGGATTCGGCAAACGCTTCGCCCTCGGGCGTCAATTCAACATGGCGTGTGTTGCGGTCGAACAGGCGCACGCCGGCATCGGCCTCCAGGTTCTGGATCAGCGCGCTGAAAGCCGATTGCGACAAGTGGCACGTCTGTGCCGCCTGCGTGAAGTTCTTGTGCTCGCGCAGCGCGGCAAAGGCACGAAGTTGCTTGACGGAGAGGTTCATGGGCATGCCGGCGAGTAGGTCGTCAGCTTATCCCGGAACCGGCGCGGGAATCTCCAAGGTGAGCAGTGCGCTCGACAGCGACTTGCCGTGCGCATCCAACGCCAGCGAGCGCGTGACGCCACCGGCCAGCGCGCCGTGCAGCACGAAGTTGAGCGCGCCCAGTTGCGGCAGCACGTAGCGTTCAACATCACCGTGGACGAGCCCCGCGAAATGCGCGCGCACGCGCTCGGCTGTGACGTGCTGCTCCAGCACGGCAAAGTCTTCAACGCGATGGGCGATGACGGACAGGCACGAGATGTCGCCCTTGTCGCCGGCGCGGGTGTGGGCGATGTCGCGAAGCAGTCGGCTCATGTCAGCTCTCCAGAATGTGCACGGCGTGCGGGGCCAGTTCAGCAGGGATCAGCGTCGATGCCACGGCGATGACCTCGCGCGCGCTCTTGGTCGCGCCGCCGCCGCCGGACGGGCCGCAGGTCAGCAGCGTCTCCACCTCATTGCCGATATGCACGGCCTCGGCCATCGATTCGGTGCGCGCGGCCACACGCACGCGCACTTCGTAGGGTTCGGCATCGGTGCGGGAGAGGGCGGGGCCGTGCAGCGCATCCACGCCAATCAGCTCGAAGCGTGTCTCCGTCATCTGCACACCCGTGAGCGCCAGCCGCTCGCGCACGATGTCGAGCGCCAACTTGCCGCGGGCCACGGCGTTAGGACCGGCATAGCTGATCTGGCCCTCGCCGATGTAGCTGTCGAGATAGCCGATGGAGACCTTCAACTGACCGGTGCGCGGTGTGCCCGTTGCGCCTTCGATGACGACGCGGTCTTTGCCATCGGTGCGCATGTGCACGTTGGAAAAATCGGCCACGACGTCGGGCGTGAGATAGCGCGCCGGATCGTGGATTTCGTAAAGCAACTGCTCCTTGCACGTAGCCTCGGTGACGATGCCGCCAGCCGTTGCGACCTTGGTGATGAGCACGGAGCCATCTTCACCCACCTCCCCGATGGGGAAGCCCAGGCGCGCGAGGTTGGGCACATTTTTTACGCCCGGATCGGCAAAGTAGCCGCCGGTAATTTGTCCTGCACATTCGAGCAGGTGCCCGGCCAGCGTGCCGCAGCCGAGGCGGTGCCAATCATCCATACGCCAGCCGAAGGCGTGGATCAGTGGCCCGAGCGCCAGCGCCGGATCGGCCACACGCCCGGTGATGATCACGTCTGCGTCCTGCGCCAATGCATCGACGATGCCCTGCGCGCCGAGGTACGCATTGGCCGACACGATGCTCGCACCGAGTGAGGCGACTGGCGCGCCGTCATCCATCAGCGTGAAGTCGTGGCCGCGTGCCTGCAGCAGGCTGAACACATCGTCGCCGGTGACTGCCGCTACGCGCAGCTTGAGGCCGAGTTCGCGTGCAATGTCGCGCGTGCGTTCGGCAGCCGCTTGCGGGTTGGCCGCGCCCATGTTGGTGATGATGCGGATGCCGCGCGCGGCACACGCCGGTAACACCGTCCGCATGCGCGCTTCAAGCAGCGGATCGTAGCCGTGCGACGGGTTTTTGCGGCGCACCTGCTGCGCGAGCGCGATGGTGCGTTCGGCCAGACATTCAAACATCAGCACGTCGATATCGCCGTGCTCTGCGAGTTCGAGCGCTGGTTCGATGCGGTCGCCCGAATAACCGGCGCCGCCGCCGATGCGTAGTTTCTTCATGCCATCACCACGGAAGCACGCCCAGCACCGCGGCCACTGCGGTCATCAGCAGCGAAGCGCCAAACAGGAAGGGGATCGAGAATTTCTGGTGGTCCGCCAGTTCAATGCCGCACAGGCCGACCACGAGGAAGGTCGCGGGTGTGAGCGGGCTGACCGGAAAACCTGTGGTCATCTGGCCAAGCACGGCAGCCTGCGCCACATGCACGGGGGCCACGCCCAGCATCTTCGACGCTTCGGCCACCACCGGCAGCACACCAAAGTAGAACGAGTCCGGATCGAACAGCAGCGACAGCGGCATCGACAGCACACCCAACACCACTGGAATGTGGTGCGCCATGCCGGGCGGGATGAAATCCACCGCCGTCTTCGCCATCGCCGTGAGCATGCCGGACTTGCTCATGATGCCGGTGAAGACGCCCGCAGCCAGCAGGATGCTCGCCATCATCAGCGCGGCCTTGGCGTGGGCGTCCACACGCTGACGTTGCTGATCCACATTCGGGTAATTGATGAGCAGCGCAGCCACGACGCCCAGCATGAACATCACGACCGGGTCGACCTTGCCGCTCACCATCACGCCCATCACGACGACAGTGAGAATCAGGTTGATCCAGAAATTGCGCGGGCGGCGCATCGCCTGTTCGGCCTCCGTCAGCGGGCGCGCGATGACCTGCGCGCCGCCAGCGTGGTTGGCAAGGCCCAGGCGCTTTTCTTCGCGCTTGCCCAGCAGCCATGCGCACGCGAACACGAAGACGAGTCCCGCAATCTGCACCGGGATCAACGGGTTGAAGATGTCCGTCACCGGCATGTGCAGTGATGCGGATGCGCGGATCATCGGCCCCGTCCACGGCAGGAAGTTGACGCCGCACGCCATCGACGTCACGCACGCCAGAATGCGGCGGTCCATGCCGAGCCGGTCGTACAACGGCAGCATGGCAGGAATGGTGATGAGGAACGCCACCGCGCCCGAGCCATCCAGGTGAATCAGCAGCGCCAGCAGCGCCGAGCCCACCACGATGCGCGGCGGCCGGCTGCCCACGGTGCGCAGGATGCGATCGATGATCGGGTCCAGCATGCCGGCATCGGTGACGATGCCGAAGTACAGAATGGCGAAGATAAACATCCCTGCCACGGGCGCAACGTCTTTGATGCCGCCGATGATGAACTTGCTGGTATTGAGCCCGAAGCCGCCAACAAGTGCGGCGATGACGGGAATGGCGATGAGCGCGACCAGTGGCGACATGCGCTTCGTCAGAATAGCGACAAGCAACGCGACGATGGTCAGCAGCCCGAGCAGTGCGAGCATGGTCTCCTCCGAGTTTTATTCGATTCGGAACCCCTGTTGCCGGGGTTGTTTGGCGACTGTATGAGCTGGTGATCTGCCTGTGAAACAGAATATTTGGATTGATTATGCTGATTTGTCGATGAGTGATGCCGGTGCCGCTTGTCAAATCCCGGCAGAATGTCTCGGATTTCCAAAGAACCAATCCCCGGAGATGCCGTGAGCGCTACCCCGACCGTCCTGATCCTGCCCGGCTGGCAGAACTCCGGCCCCGATCACTGGCAATCGCGCTGGGAGCGCCTGCACGGCGATCGCCGTGTCGAACAGCGCGACTGGTTGACGCCCAAACGTGCGGACTGGGTGGCCGCGCTTGAAACCGAAGTCAGCGCCGCCCCCGGCGACGTCGTGCTGGTGGCGCACAGCCTGGGTTGCGCGCTGACGGCGCATTGGGCCGCCGCTTCGGCCCGTGCCGTGCGCGTGCGCGGCGCCTTGCTGGTTGCACCACCGCAGCTCGATCGCGCCGACATGCCGCCGGAACTGGCCGGCTTTCGTCCGATACCACAGCAGCGGCTGCCGTTTCCCGCCGTGCTGGTCTTCAGCACCAACGATCCATTCAGCAATGCCGCCTGGAGCCACGGTCAGGCTCAAGCGTGGGGCGCCGAGCCGGTCGATATGGGCGCACGCGGCCATATCAATGCCGAGTCGGGGTTGAGCGACTGGCCGGAAGCCCGCGCCATCGTTACCAAGTGGACGAAAGACCTCATCTGAGGCGTGGGCTTGACCCTGAAGCTTCTTTAGGGTTTTGAATGGCGGCATGAAACCCGATCTCGCCTCCACCCTACCTGTCCAAGACCACGCCGCAAAACCAGAAGCCACCGGCTGCGGCGGTTGCTGCGGTCATGAGCACCCGGTCGCAAGGGACACCTCCCATCACGCCGACGATCATGGCCATGCGCACGAAGCCGCTGCACCGGTGGATGCTGCCGCGCGCGCCGCAGCCACGGGCCGCACCGTCGTGCGCATCGAGCAGATGGATTGCCCGACAGAGGAGCGCATGATCCGCGCCAGGCTGGGCAGCGCGGATGGCGTGGTCGCGCTGGATTTCAACCTGCTGGAGCGCCACCTCACCATCCACCACACCGTTGATGATGTGACGCCGTTCCTGGAGGCGTTGCGCGCCATCGGCATGGATGGCGAGGTGCTCGAACAGCGCGATCGGCTGGCCGCCGCAACTGCGGAGCCCGCCCGTATTTCACGCCGTACGTGGTTGCTGGGCGTTGGCGGGTTGACCGCATTCAGCGCCGAGACCGTCGCCTGGTCACTCGGCGATCATGCCTGGCCGGTGCTGGCCCTGGCGCTCGCATCCATTGCGTTGGCCGGCGGCCCGACGCTGCGCAAGGGCTGGATTGCCGTGCGTGCAGTCACATTCAACATCAACTTCCTGATGGCGGTGGCCGTGATCGGCGCGCTGCTGATCGGCAAATGGGCCGAAGCGGCCGTGGTGATCTTCCTGTTTGCCGTGGCGGAAGCCATCGAGGCGCGCGCGCTGGTGCGTGCCCGCGATGCCGTGCGCGCGCTCACCGCAATTGCTCCCGACACCGCCGAGCTGGCTGACGGCGCGGGCGGTTGGCGCGATGTGGCCGTCGACACCGTTGCAGTCGGCGCGCGCCTGCGTGTGCGCACCGGCAGCCGCGTGCCCGTCGACGCCCGTATCGTGAGCGGCCGCGCCGCGCTGGATGAATCGCCCGTCACCGGCGAAAGCCTGCCGGTGGAAAAAGCCATTGGGGACACCATCCTCGCCGGCACCATCGTCACCGACGGCGTGGTCGAGGCGCAAGCCGTGGCGTTGGCTGCGGACAGCACGCTCGCGCGCATCGCGGGGGCCATCCAGGAAGCGCAATCGCAGCGCGCACCCACACAGCGCTTCGTCGACAAGTTTTCGTCCATTTACACGCCCGCAATGATGTTGCTGGCGCTGGCGGTGGCCGTCATCGGCCCGTTGGTCACGGCCGACGGCTGGCTCGCATGGACGTATCGTGCGCTGGTGCTGCTGGTGATTGCCTGCCCGTGCGCGCTGGTGATCTCCACCCCGGTGACGGTGGTGAGTGGCCTGGCCGCCGCCGCGCGTCGCGGCATTGTGGTCAAGGGCGGCGTTTATCTGGAAAGCGGCCGGCGCCTGCGCGCACTGGCGCTGGACAAGACTGGCACGCTGACCGCCGGTCGCCCGGTACTTGATACGGTGATGTTGCCCGAAGGCGCGCGCCGCGCCGTGGCGGAATTGAAGGCGACGGCCGACGCCGCTCACCTGAATGCCCTGGCCGTGGCGGCTGCGCTTGATGCCAACACCACGCACCCGATTGCCGTGGCCATTGTGCAGGCGGCTGCCGCGCATGGCGTGGTGGATGCAGGCTCGGTTGAAGATCTGTCCGTGCTGCCCGGTCGCGGCGTGGCCGGCACGCTCAGCGGCGTGCGCTGGCACCTGGGCAACGCGGCGCTCGTTGCTGATCGCGGCTTCGACACGTCGGTCTGGCGTGCCGCAACTGAATCATTGCAAGCGGAGGGCATGTCTGCCGTCACGCTATGCGATGCGAACGGCGCTGTGGCGCTCTTCGGCGTGCGCGACCGCGAGCGCCCGGAAAGCGCCGAGGCCATCGCCGCATTGCGCGCGCTGGATGTCACGCCCGTCATGCTCACCGGCGACGACCGCCGGGCTGCACAGGCCATCGCCAAGACGGTCGGCATTGACAACGTACACGCCGAGCAGCTTCCCGCCGACAAGCAACGCGTCGTAGGCGAGCTCGCCACGCAGCATGGCTTTGTCGGCATGGTCGGCGATGGCATCAACGACGCTCCGGCACTGGCGCGCGCCGATATCGGTTTTGCCATGGGGGCGGCAGGCACCGCCACCGCACTGGAAGCCGCAGACGTGGCCATCATGGACGATGATCCGCGCAAGCTCGCCAGCTTTATCCGCATCAGCCGTTGCACGGTGGCCGTGCTGCGTCAGAACATCGTGCTGGCGCTGGGCATCAAGGCAGTGTTCCTCGCACTGGCCGTGATGGGCGATGCAACGCTGTGGATGGCGATCTTCGCCGATGTGGGCGCGAGCCTGCTGGTGGTGTTCAACGGCTTGCGCGTGATGCGCGCGCGCGTCTGATTGTTGGTCTGATTGCCGGCGCGCGTGCGGGGCAACGCGATCAACGCAAGCCGGCAATGCGTGCGTCCCTTGTGACGTGCCGCGCAGATGAAAAGTGGACTAGCGATGCACGCCGCGAACATGCCGATGCGCATGTTCGCCTTCGCCATGGTCATGGCTGTGGCCGTGATGGCCGGTGGCAACGGGCTCTTCATGCAGCGATTGCAGCACGCCGCATTCAGCCACCGAAGCGGCGGTCGTGCAGCGTTGCCCGATCGCTTCGATCTGGCCTTTGAGGTCGGTCAGCTCCGCAATGCGCGCTTCAACGTGGCGCAGGTGTTCGTCCAGCAAGTTGTTGATCTCTTCGCACGAAGCCTGCGGGTTGGCCTGCAGTTCTAGCAACCGGCGGATTTCCGTGTGTGCCATGTCGAGCGACCGGCACTTCGCAATGAAGGCCAGTTGCTCGACATGCTCCGGCGTATAGACGCGGTAGTTGTTGGCGGCGCGCGCAGGCGGGGGCAGCAGACCCTGCGCTTCATAGAAGCGGATGGTCTCGATGCTGATGCCCGTGCGCTGGGCGAGTTCGCCAATTTTCATACGCGTTGAAAAGAGAAATCAGAAGACAGTGGGCTCAGCGGTGACAGCCTCGACGCCCGCGACTTTCAGGCAGGCGTCCACGCAGGCGCGGCAGGCGGTTGCGCAGGCACTGCAATGGCCTTGGCCGTGATGTTCGCATTCTTCCGCACACTGGTTGCAGATTTCGGCACAGTCTTCCAGCAACAGCTCCACGAATTCGCTGTTGCGTTCCAGGAATTTGCGCGTCAGGCCGCAATATTCCGCGCAATCCGTACACACGCTGATGCAGCGCGCCATGGCTTCTGCGTGGCCGTTCTTGCCGGATTCCGTCGCGCAATGCGTGCAAGCTGCCTCGCACGCCTGCAGTGCCTGGATCACACTGGCAAAACGCTTGGCGTTCTCTTTCGCGGTCGGACGAGTGGTCATGTCGGTTCTCCTGTGGCAGTGGATGTGCACGCGGGCGCGCTTTGGAAGGGATGGGCCCGCGCATCGCATGGGCCGCATCTCCTCCAATTTAGCAACTAGCGCTCCACTGTGTGAGGCTGACTTGCGCGTTACACCGCGTGCGCCTCGCTCTTGCCGCTACGCAGCATGCCGTTGCCCGCACGTGCGATCAGGCGGTTCACGCCGCCCACCACCGCGCGGATCGACGCCGTCGTCAGGTTGGCGTCCACGCCCACGCCGAACACACTGCCCGCCACGCCTGGCGCGGCCACCTCTGCAAACGCGATGGCATCGGCGTTGGCGCCCTGGCCCAACGCGCGCTCCTCGTAATGATGGATCGACACGGGCGCCGTCAGCACGTGCGACAGCGCATGCACCAGTGCATCCAGCGGCCCGTTGCCGGCGCCCTCGCAAATGTGCTCGTGGTCGGCAATGTTGACCACCAGACGGATGTGTTGGCTGCCGTCGTCACGCTCGGTCAGGCGGTGCGACACATAGCCGATGGGGCCATCGCCGCGCAGATACGTTTGCTGGAACAGTGCCCAGATGTCAGCGCCGGTGGCTTCTCGGCCGCTTTCATCGGTCAGTTGCTGCACGGTGCTGCTGAACTCCACTTGCAGGCGGCGCGGCATCGCAACGCCGTAGCCCGACTCCAGCAGATACGCGATACCGCCCTTGCCCGACTGGCTGTTCACACGAATGATCGAGTCGTACGTGCGGCCCACGTCGGCAGGGTCAATTGGCAGGTAGGGCATTTCCCACAGCGCATCCGGCTTCTGTACCGCAAAGCCCTTCTTGATTGCATCCTGGTGCGAGCCCGAGAACGCCGTGAATACCAGATCGCCCACATACGGATGGCGCGGGTGCACCGGCAGTTGCGTACAGTCTTCGCACGTACGCGCCACGTCATTGATGTGCGAGAAATCGAGTTCCGGATCAACGCCCTGCGAGTACAGGTTCAGCGCCAGCGTGACAAGATCCACGTTGCCGGTGCGCTCGCCGTTGCCGAACAGGCAGCCTTCCACACGGTCGGCGCCAGCCATCACGGCAAGCTCGGCTGCTGCCACGGCAGTACCACGGTCATTGTGCGGGTGCACGGAGAGGATGATTGAATCGCGGCGTGCCAGGTTGCGGTGCATCCACTCGATCTGGTCGGCGTAGATGTTGGGCGTGGCCATCTCCACAGTGGCCGGCAGGTTGAAGATGATCTTGTGCTCGGGCGTCGGCTCCCAGACCTCCGTCACCGCGTTACAAACTTCGAGCGCGAAATCCAGCTCGGTGCCGCTGAAGACTTCGGGGCTGTATTGATACGTCCACTGTGTCTCGGGCATCGTCTGCGCAATCTCGCGGATCAGCTTGGCGCTTTGCACGGCAATGCGCTTGACGCCTTCGCGGTCGGTGTTGAACACCGTGCGGCGGAATACCGGCGCAGTTGCGTTGTAGACGTGGATGATGGCCTTCTTGGCACCACGCAGCGATTCCATCGTGCGGCGAATCAGGTCTTCGCGCGCCTGCGTGAGCACTTCGATGGTCACGCCGTCGGGGATGTGGCCACCCTCGATCAACTCGCGAACAAAATCAAAATCGGTTTGGGAGGCGGCAGGGAAAGCGGCTTCGATTTCCTTGAAGCCGATCTGCACGAGCATCTTGAACATGCGCATCTTGCGTTCGGCGTTCATGGGCTCGAACAGGGCCTGGTTGCCATCGCGCAGGTCCGTGCTCATCCAGATCGGGGCGCGGGTGATGGTCTTGCAGGGCCAGGTGCGCTCGGCCAGGGCGATGGCGGGGAAGGGGCGGTACTTGGTGGCGGGGTTTTTCAACATGGTGTGTGCGTCCTGTGAGATCGAGATCGGTGTGTTACGTCGGGGACAGCCGCATGCGCGGCGTCCGGCGTGGCCGGAATCTGGGTGAGGGTGTGGCGGCCAGACAGCCACGGGCGCGTGGTCTGGACGCCGATCGGTAGGATCAGTAGTCGTAGCGAAAGCGGGATCGAGGTGGGCATGCGCGGCTCCAACGATTCGGCGCACGGACTGCGCCACACAAGGTCCATCACCGGTTACGGCACGGACCGGTCAAACACCGGAACGAGGGGGAAAGAGAGGTCTACGCGTTTACACGCGTAGTAGAGAAGCGGATAGCAGACCGCGCACGCACGAGAGGGTGCGGGCAGGAGCGGTTTGGAGGGTGGTCTGCTGAGAGTGCGTCGAACAATGTTGCCGCCGGAACGTTGGCTTGTCAAGGCAGTGTCTTGTCAGCGCACGGTACGGATCGGCCGCATTCTCGCGCCGCGTTCTGCTTGCTGAAATGAGCGACCGGCCCGGCGACAGGCTTGCGGCAGCCGTGCTCCTTTGCAATCCGGATTGTCAAGAATAGTAGCTGAGCACAAATTGCCACGTTTGCCGTGTCGGATTCGCGCCGTATCGTGTATTTGACGCTCCGGTGATGCGCTGCCATTGCAAGGCCAGGTCGACCGGTCCCGCGTGGTAGCGGGCTTCCATCCAGTTCAGCGCGCTGTGGTCTATCAGGTCGGACGATCGCATCGCGGTGAGATCCAGGTGGGTCACAAATGCATCCTGCCAGCGGATGTACACGAGCGCCGCACGCCGCGTCGCCAGATTGCCGCTGTAGGCGTTCTGGCTGAGGTAGGCCCGATAGGCCGGGCCGGATCGTAGCGCTTTCCATTCGGCCGTATCGGGGGCGGCGCCGTCGTATTGGCCTTCCAGTGTCACGCTCAGTTTGTTGTTGCCGGTCCAGGTCAGGCCGGTGGCGAAGCGGTTACGCCAGGCGACCGTCCCGGCCGGACTGCCGGGCGCCTGCCATTGCTGCCATGCGTTTTGCTGCCGCCCGCCCGCCCATTCAAGGTAGGCGATGGTGGAGTCGCTCACCACGCGCGAAACGTTGAACCCCAACTGCGGCGAACGGCCTTGCTCCTGTAACAGCAGCCATTGCGGGTTGAGGTTTTCTGCAAACCGATAGCTGCCGGCCAAGAGGAACCGCTGCCTGGGGTTGCTTGCTCCCCAGTCCAGACTGCCGCCGCTCTGGCTGGGCCGGTCTGCTAGCTTGGGCGACCAAATTGCCGTCACGGAGGCGCGGCTCCAGATCTTTTGCGCGCGCACCATGGCGTTGCCAAGCCGGTTCTGACGCAGACTGTCCGGATCGGGAGAGACAACGGAGCGCACGGTGCCCGCACCGAGGAAATCGGTGGGGTTGTAGCCGAGTGCCAC
Source organism: Ralstonia sp. SET104 (assembly GCF_003851545.1). Lineage (GTDB taxonomy): Bacteria > Pseudomonadota > Gammaproteobacteria > Burkholderiales > Burkholderiaceae > Ralstonia. The sequence goes on from NZ_BHVX01000014.1 coordinate 68,264, forward strand.
GCCATAGCGGGTGTTGATGCGGCCTGCATCGAGCATCGTGCGCTGGTCAAACTCATGGCTGACATACGCTTCTTTGAGCAGGTTGACGGCCCGCCCGCTTTGCAGCGCGTGCGACAGGTTCCAATCCACACGGTTGGCCACGACGGCCCGCCACTCGGGGCTCAGGCGGCCGTCCCAGCGGGCGTCGAGTGACAGCCGTTGCGTACTTCTGCCCTGCGAGCCCGTTGTGGCGACGTCCACCTGCAGTTTCAGATCGCGTGAGCGCCGTTCTTTGAACTGGGTGTCATCTGCAAGTTGCAGCGCACGCTGCAGCGCTTCGTCGTCATCGGGCCGTGCGCTTGCGGATGCGTTCGGATCGGTTTCTCGGCCGTGTTGAGGCCCCACCTGTTTCCGCCGCGGCTCTTCCTGCGCGGCTTCATCCGCGGGTTGCGGGGTGCCGCCGTCCTGGGCCCGAGCAGCAACGGCACTGCCAAGCGGCAGCAAGAGCAAGATGAAGCGGAGATTGGCGAGGAACGGCATGCGCGGGTTCTGCGTTGGGTGGATCAAGCACCATGCCCACTTGCGGGCTGGCGCGGTTCGCCACGTTATTCGGCGCGGAAACGGGGCAGATAGTCGCGCTGCAGCCAGGCTTCGGGCACGTTGCGCCAGGCAAAGTCGCTCCATCGCATTACCGTGACCCATTGCGCGTTCAGCCCGTCGATGATGACCGTCTCGGTGGGGCGATCCCGCCCGAGGGCTTGCTGGTAGCGACGGTAGTAGGCCGTCTTGAGGAGTTCGCCGCTGGACGCGTAGAACAGCGCCTTGCGGGTGCGGTAGCCCTGGCGGTCAACCCACAGATCAATCGCGCTGTAGCTCACGTCGGGCCGGCGGGCGGTGAGGCGGAGCTTGTAGGTCTCGCGCGACTGCCGTTCGCCATCGACGATGGTGTCTTCTGCCACCAGTGTTGCGTCGTAGTCGAGTGCCCAGTTCACTGTCATGACATCGCCGTTCGACGCCTGTCCGAGCAAGCGCTGCTGCGGAGAGATCGGGATGCTGGCCTTGCCGTTGGGGTCATACACCCACAGGTCCTTGCCGCTTTTCAGCGTCAGCTTGCCGGCGTCGCGTTCCGGGCTTACGTAGCGCAGCAGACTGCGGAATTGTCCGCGGGTCGGGTCTGCGCGCGAATACAGGATCAGCGTGCTCGATTCATCGGCCTTGCCTTGCTTGTAGCCGACCAGATCCACCTTCAGGCTGAACGATTTGCCCGGGTTGCGCACTTCGTCGCTCAACGCCAGGATCTCTTGCGCGTTGGGTACGGCCCATGCGGCCTGCATGCCGCCGCACAGGAACAATACGCACGTCAAGCTCAGGCTCGTCAGTGCGCGGCGCGACAGGCTTGCAAAGCGGCTGCGCGAACTTGCGTTGCTCATGGTTTCGATGTCTCCATTGACGAACGGGTGCGTTCAGGCGTGCCGCAGGGCGGTCACAATGTTGGCGCGAGCTGCACGCCGGGCCGGAAGCCATGCCGATAGCAGCGCAACTGCCACGAGCCCGAGCGTCGTCGTCAGTACAAGGCTGGGTTCGCCCCAGATGCGGATGACGATCTGGCTGGGTTCGGTCACACCGGGTGGCATCCAAGTCAGGCCGGCATGGTTGATCAGCCAGGATGACGCAAGCGAGATCAACAAGCCGCACACGCAGCCCAGCGCTCCGAGCAGCGCACCTTCGCACAGGAAAAGCCGCTGAATGCCCGCACACCTCAGACCGATGGCGCGCAGCGTGCCTATTTCCAGCGTGCGCTCCATGACCGCCATGTTCATGGTGTTGCTGACCGTGAACAGCGCCACGCACGCGATCAGCACGGTGACGAAGCCGAAGATGAGGCCAAACATGTCGACGATGCGCCCATATAGCGGCTGCAGCGTGGCGAAGTCGTGCACTGCCAGCGGCTGCGTGCTCAGCCCATTCTGAAAAAGGTGCTCAAGACGGGCTTGCGCTGCGGGAATCATGGCGGTGTCGTGCAATTGCAGAATCACCGCGGTTGCCATGGGCTCGCCATTGCCATAGAGCAGGCGCTGGGCCTGTGCCAGATGCAGGCCGACGTAGATGTCGTCGAGTTCACGCGCCCCTTGCCTTTCAAGGCCGACGACTTGCAGGCGACCGACGTTGGGTGCGCCCGCCGCCGTCGCGGTCAACAATTCGATCCGGACGTCGTCGTGTCCCTTGCCGGCTGCGGCCGCGGTGTCCGCGGTGTCTTCAACGAGCGCCGCCAGATCGGATGGTAATGGCGCCGCGTCGGTGGACCGCGTTTGCGTCGGCGGCGGCCCGCTGTTTTTGCCGCCGATTTCACCGGCGATAGGCAAGCCGAGTGTGGTGGCAAGACTGCGTCCGAGAATCGCCGCATTGGGTGCCGTATCGGTCAGGCCGGACGACTGGAACGGTGCCCCCACGCCGTGGGCGTCCCAGTGCCGCAAGAGGTTCTGCCCTTGCGGCTCGGTTCCCTGGACGAATACGGGGCGCGACGCGCCGGTCGCGTAATGTCCGGCGACGCCGCCCATGTTCAAAACAGGCGTGGCTGCCGTCAGCATTGGCCCAAGTATGGGATCGGTCTCGACGGCTTTCTGGATGCGGCGATAGTCGCGCAGGGCGTATTCCGTCGGATTGCCGCTGCCATATTGCAGGTAATCACGGTGCTGGATCTGCAAATGGCCGAGCCCGCGCACAAACGCGGTTTCCAGGCCGTACTGCACGGCACGATTGAAGCCGCCAAACAGCAATATCCCGACCATGCCCACGATCATGGTCAATAACGTCGCCAGTGTGCGGCGGCGATTGCGCAGCAGGTTGCGCCACGCCAGCATGATCAACTGCATGCCGCTGCCGCCTTGTGTTCGGTTGAGCCCCAACGTGCAGGCGTATCACGTTCCTGGCGTTTCACCTTGCCATCGCTCACGTGGTGCAGATCGTCGGCGGCGGCGATCACCTGGGGATCATGGGAGGAAAACACCACGGCGACCGCGTGCTCGCGTTGAAGCCGGCGCAGCAGCGCCAGAATGGATCGGCCGGTCAGACTGTCAAGGTTCGCGGTCGGCTCATCGGCGAGTACCAGCGCGGGCCGATGCACCAGCGCACGCGCAATGGCGACCCGCTGGCGCTGGCCGCCGGACAGTTGACCCGGGCGATGCTGCGCCTTGTCGGCCAGGCCGACTTCATCCAGCATCTCCATCGCGCGTGCCTTTCGCTCGGCAGCCGGCACGCGTTGCAACCACAGTGGATATTCGACGTTTTCATACGCCGACAGAACGGGCAGCAGATTGAAGTTCTGGAAAACGAAACCGATGTGGCGCGCACGGAAGTCGCTCAGCGCGTCGCCGGACAGCTCGGCCAGGTTGTGGCCCGCCACCTTGACTACGCCCGCCTCGGGCCTGTCGATGCCGCCAAGCAGGTGGAGCAGGGTGCTTTTCCCGCTGCCGGAAGGTCCCGCCAATACGGTGAATCTTCCATTGGCGATTTCGAGTCCGGCATCGCAGATGGCGGGAACCTTGACTTGGTCGAGCCAATAATCTTTGACGATTCCTTGCATTTCAGCGGCAAACATCAAGCTCTCCGATTAAAAGCTGCTTGATTCATTTTTGAATCGGGTTGCTGGCGGGTTGCGCCATCGACGGGCGGTTCCGTCTTTGTGTAGGTGTAACGCAATGTCTTGTCTGGCTTGCGCCATACGGTGCGGGGCATGCCGGCCGTTCCATTGTCGGAGACGGTTTTTGTGTTGCGATGCCGGTGCTGCCAATCAAGGCTGGGATTATTGTCTTTTCCAGAAGTTAATGGGCGATATTTAAATGGTGTTTTTTGTGATGCGAGAAAATATTAAATAAATTGTGTCGCCCTTGCCGCGATGCATTTTGATGGCAATTCCCACCCGAATCGAATCAGGATTACGCTGGTCCGACGATGAAATGATGTTCTGAGTATTCAGTCCGCAGGCATTACAAGCTGTCCGGTCGGCGGCTCAAGTGCCGCGACTATCGCCCTGGCTGGTGTTGGCTCGGTGCGTGCCAGTGCAGGGGCGCCGTCTGCAAGACTGTTGCGAACCTGCTTTAATACACCCCGCTCGCACCGGGAAAGCGCTGTATCTAATGCTACATAACGGTGCGGCTCCATTACGCCCCATGAGGCCCCACAAGGAGAATCCCCACCATGGTCACGCTGAATATCAACGGCAAATCCGTGGAAGTTGATGCCGATCCGTCAACGCCGCTGCTCTGGGCGTTGCGCGACAACCTTGGTCTGACTGGCACGAAATTCGGTTGCGGTGTCGCCTCGTGCGGTGCCTGCACTGTGCACCTGAACGGCCAGCCCACGCGCAGTTGCGTGCTGCCGATCTCCGCGGTGGCGGGCCAGCAGATCACCACCTCTGAACACATCAATGACGACAAGGTCGGCCGCGCCGTGTTCGACGCCTGGGTCAAGCACGACGTGGCGCAATGCGGCTACTGCCAGAGCGGCCAGATGATGAGCGCGGTGGGTCTGCTGCGCACCAAGAAGAAGCCGACCGACGCTGACATTGATACCGCGATGGCCGGCAACCTGTGCCGTTGTGCGACGTATCAACGTATTCGCGCGGCCATTCATGACGCAGCGAAGTCGCTGGCCTGAGCCCCACCGGAGAACTCACGATGCGTATTCGAAACCTTGAAGCGCTGGCCGGTGGCGGCGCGCAACATCAACCGGCATCTACTGACGCCGACGCCGCGACGCTTGATCGCCGCAGCTTTTTGAAACTCACGACGCTGGCGGGCGGCGGTCTTGCACTGGGAATTGCACCGGTGCTGGCTGGCGCGCAGGACGCGAAGGCCAAGCCGCCTTCAGCACCGCAGGCGTTCATCATCATTGCGCCGGACAACACCGTCACCGTGGCAGTGAACCGGCTGGAGTTCGGGCAGGGCGTTCATACAGCACTGCCGATGGCGCTGGCTGAAGAACTCGACGTGGATTGGCGCAACGTGCGAGGTATGCTCGCGCCGGCGGCTGATCCGTACAAGGACCCGGGCTTCGGTATCCAGATGACGGGCGGCTCGACGGCACTGAACCACTCGTTCCAGCAATACCGGGAATTGGGCGCGCGTGCGCGTGCGATGTTGATCTCGGCAGCGGCTGAGCGCTGGAAGGTTGATCCGTCGATGTGCCGCACGGCCAATGGCGTGATCACCTCGGGCAGCAACCGCGCCACGTACGGTGAACTCGCGCAAGCCGCGATGGCGTTGCCGGTGCCAGCACAGGTCACGCTGAAGAACCCGTCGCAGTTCCGCATTGTCGGCAAGCCGACGCCGCGCCTGGATGCACGCGCGAAGCTCGACAGTTCGCTCAAATTTGGCCTCGACACACGTCTGCCGAACATGAAGGTGGCCGTGCTGGCCCGCCCGCCGCGCTTTGGCGGCAAGGTGGCCAAGTACGACACGGCGGCGGCCAAGGCCGTCAAGGGCGTGGTCGATGTGCTGCAGATCCCGACCGACCGTGGCGGCACGGGCGTGGCCGTCATTGCGGACGGCTACTGGCCTGCCAAGCAGGGCCGCGACGCGCTGCAGGTCACGTGGGAAGACACCGGCTCGACCGTATCCACCCCCGCGCTGATGGCGGAGTACAAAAAACTCGCGGGCCAGCCCGGCACGATGGCCAAGGCCGCCGATGTGAGCGCAATCCAATCCGCTGCGAAGCACATTCAGGCTGATTACGAATTTCCGTACCTCGCCCACGCGCCGATGGAGCCGCTGAACTGCACGATCGATCTGCAGCAGGACGGTGGCAAGACGACCGGCGCCAAGGTGTGGGTCGGCTCGCAGTTCCAGACCATCGACCAGGGTGCGATCGCCAAGGTGCTCGGCGTGCCGCCCGAGAAGATAGAGCTGAACACGATGATGGCCGGTGGCGGTTTCGGCCGGCGCGCGATCACCACGTCAGACTACGTGGTGGAAGCGGCCAACGTGGCCAAGGCCTACGCAGCGGCCGGGCACAACGGCCCCGTCAAGGTGATCTGGAGCCGCGAAGATGACATCCGCGGCGGCTACTACCGCCCGATGCATCTGCATCGCGTGAACGTGGGCGTGGACAGCAGCGGCAAGGTCGTCGGCTGGGACCATGTGATTGTCGGTCAGTCGATCCTCAAGGGCACGCCGTTCGAGGCTTTCATGGTCAAGAATGGGGTGGACAGCACCATGACCGAGGGCGTGATCGAAAACGACTACGGCTTCCCGATGCAGGTGACGGTGCACCACCCGGACGTGAACGTGCCGGTGCTGTGGTGGCGTTCTGTGGGCCATACGCACACGGCCTATGTGATGGAAACCATGGTGGATGAGGTTGCGCACGCCGCCAAGCAAGACCCTGTGGCCTTCCGCCTGGCGCGCTTTACCGGCAAGGAACACGAACGCCATCGTGCGGCGCTGCAACTTGCCGTGGACAAGTCCGGCTACGGCAAGCGCAAGCTGCCCAAGGGCCAGGCCTGGGGCGTGGCGGTGCATGCATCGTTCGAGTCAGTGGTGGCGTATGTGGTTGAGGTGTCGGTCGACCAGGGCAAGCCACGTGTGCATCGTGTCACGGCTGGCGTGCATGCCAACCGCGTGGTCAACCCGATGGGTGCGCAAGCGCAGATCCAGGGTGCTTGCGTGTTCGGCCTGGCGATGATTCAGCCGGGCTTTGCCATCGACATCGAAAACGGCGCCACCAAGAACAGCAACTTCACCGATTTCCCGCCCGTGCGCATGCCAGACGCGCCGCCGGTGAGCGTGTTCTTTGTGCCGTCGGAAGACAACCCGACCGGCCTGGGTGAGCCCGGCACGCCGCCGATTGCACCGGCGGTCGCCAACGCGCTGTTTACTCTGACCGGCAAGCGTCAGCGCAAGCTGCCGTTCGACACGGTGTAGTTGTGACCATGGCTTGATGTGATTGAAGCCGGCATGCAGTCGTGTGTGCCGGCTTTCTTGTTCTTGCAGCCCAGTAATCGTCCAGTTTTGCGGACCGATTCTTGCGTCCGCGTTGGCGTTGTTCATCCACCGGAGAAGCATGTCATGGCATTGAATATCCTGTACACCGCCCACGCCAAGGCCACAGGCGGCCGTAATGGCCATACGCAAACCGAAGACGGACAGGTCTCGCACGACTTGTCGGTGCCCAAGGCCATGGGCGGCCCTGGCAAACCGAACACCACCACGCCCGAAGACCTGTTTGCCGCCGGCTATGCCGCGTGCTTCGGCTCGGCGTGCGACTTTGTCGCCAAGAGCATGCTCAAGCTCAATCCGAGCAACATCGAGATCCACTGCGATGTGGGTATTGGTACGCGGGATGAGGGCGGTTTTGGTCTGAAGGTGGGCCTGACTGCACGGATCAGCGGCCTGTCGCAAGCCGATGCCGAGAAGCTGGTGGCACAGGCGCACCAGGTGTGCCCGTATTCGAACGCCACCCGCAACAACGTGGAAGTCACGCTCAAGACCGAGGTGGCCTGATGCCGCAGCCGCCTGTTGTGGGTGCGGTTGTGGGTGTACTGCTGGCCGCGGGCCGCGGCAGCCGGTTTGACGCGGCGGGCGGAGTCAACAAGCTGCTCGCGCCGCTGCCCGATGGAACACCCGTGGCGGTGCAGTCCGCGCGCCACCTGAAGCAGGCGCTGGGCGATGTGGTGGCTGTGGTGCCTGCGGCTGCCACACATGGCGCGCAGATCGACGAGTTGATCGCGCTATTGGCCAAGACAGGCTGCGAGGTATTGCGATGTTCAGGCGCCGCACGTGGCATGGGCGCCAGCCTGGCTGCCGGCGTGGCCGCGCGCCCGCAAGCTGGCGGCTGGGTCATCGCTCTGGCCGACATGCCGTGGATTGCCCCTGACACCATCACGCAAGTTGCCAACGCACTCGACCCACACCATTGCGTTGCGCCCTTCCATGCGGGACAGCGAGGCCACCCCATCGGCTTCGGTGCTGATTTCTTCATCGGCCTGACATCGCTTGACGGGGATGAGGGCGCGCGGCGGCTGATTGACCCCGCCACGCTGATCCGCATCGAAACCCATGACGCCGGCATCCTGCGCGATGTCGATACGCGCGCTGATCTGGCGCGCTGATCTGCGCCGTTCTGCTTACAACGAAGCGCCGCCGCACATCACGATCTGCTGACCGGTGATGGCGCCGCCGTATTCGCCCGCCAGAAAGGCGGCCATGGCGGCCACCTCTTCGGGAGCGATGAAGCGGCCGATGGGCGGCATGCGTGGTGGGGTTTGCGCGCGTGCGGGGTCGCGCAGGAATGGCGTGTCTGTCGCGCCGGGCGCGATCACGTTGACGGTGATGCTGCGCGGCGCCAGTTCCGCTGCCCACGAGCGCGCCATGCCCACGAGGGCCGCCTTGGTGGCAGCGTATTGGCTGCGTGTGGGCGCACCGTTGGCGGTGCGGCTGCCGATCAGGAGGATACGGCCGCCGGCCGGCATGCGCGGCACCAACTTATCGGCCAGGAACGCTGCAGCATCCACATGCACGCGCCACATGGCAGCGCCATCGGCGGCAGACAGTTCGCCCAGCGGGGCGGTCCGCATGAAACCCGCCGCATGCACCAGCGCATCGACTGTGCCGAGGCTGTCGCACACTTTGCCCAGGCGCTCGAAATCGGTCACATCCACGTGTGCGATCTCCAACCCTTCGATCGGCTCGGCGGGCGCGGTCCTGCACAGGCCTGTTACCCGCCAGCCGTCGGTGAGCAGGCGCGCCGCAATGGCGTGGCCGATGCCGGACGAGGCACCCGTCACCAGGGCATGGCGGGCTGTAGCAGGGGGGTATGCGGGGTGGGTCGGCATGTTTATTCCAGCGGGGCGATTTCCACATCAACTTCGTCGCGCTCGTGGAAGGGCTCGAGTTGATCGGGCGACGCACCGTTGTCGGTAATGAGCGTCCAGGGCCGCTCGATGGGGGTCCAGTGCTGCTGGCTGGCGCGCCCCAGCTTGTCTGCCGTGGCAAGCACGAACACTTGCGCAGCTTGGCGGATCACGCATTCCTTCAGATACGCCTGATCGGCCGAAGCCTCGCACAAGCCGTTGGTGGCGACCACGCCGTCGGCGCTCAGAAATGCCTTGTCGACGCTCACGCGGCCGAGCGACAACTGCGCGAGCGGCCCGAGCGTGCTCATGCTGGATGGGCGCACATCGCCGCCGATGAGCGTGACCGGGATGCCGCCGGCCGCCAGCGATGTCACAACCATGAGGTTGTTGGTGACAACGTGGACTTGCCTGGCCGAAAGATGACGCGCCAGCGCTGCGGTGGTCGTGCCGCCGTCAAGGAAGATGGTGTCGCCGTCGGCGATGTGCACTTGCGCCAGGCGGGCAATCGCTTCCTTCTGCTCGCGTGCGCTGCTGCGGCGCTCCTCCAATGGTGCTTCGGGTTCGTGTGAGCCGACTGCGGCCGCGCCGCCGTACGTGCGCAGGATGCGGCGATCAGAAGCGAGCGCGCGCAGGTCGCGGCGCACGGTGGCTTCCGACATGCCGAAGTGCTCGCACAGCGTGGCGACATCGTTCATGCCGCCCAGCACGGCTTTCAGCATGGCCTCGCGGCGCTTCGTGACTTTCATGTCTGCAAATATCCCACCGGCCTCAGATGGGGGGCCACTGTAGCAAATCGGCCCCGGCTCGGGTCAGCCACGTACCCACGATTCATCCACCGTCACGTATTTGATGCGCTGGCGGAAATAGGTGAAAGCAATGTGCAGCGCACCGTCGTTCCCTTGCACGATGGAGGGGTATGAATACTCGCGGTTGCGCTGGTCGGCGGAGTTGTTGGTCATGCAGTAGCCATCGCCAATTTCAATGTTGCGCCGGCGCCAGGTGTGGCCGCCGTCTTCCGAAATGGCCAGCGACAGGGGCGCGCGCGGGGCGCCCCAGAACGCGGTGCCGCGCGTGGACGCCTGCTGGTCGCGCAGCTCGCCGTGGTCTTCGGCGTCTTCAATGTCGTCGTACAGCGAGGTGCGGCGGCCAGTGCTGTGCGAGGCATCGCTCTCGTTGTAGACAAGTGCCAGATGACCGTTGCGCAGTGCCACGAACTGGATCGACGAATTGTTGTTGGGCAGCGTTGTTGGCTGCGGTGCGCTCCAGGTGCGGCCGTCCTGGGAGCGGCTGGCGTAGATGTGGTCCGCCCAGCGGCTGCGGTACAGCGCGAGCAGGCTGCCGTCGGCCAGCGTCTGCACGTTCATGTGCACGCAGCCGATGCTGTCGGGCACGTCGTAGCGGTTCCAATTGCGGCCCTGATCTTCGGAGATCATGACGGCGCTGACGTCGTCGTTGCCGACCCAGCGCTCGCCGGGCTGCGTGCGGCACAGGAACACGGGGCACGCCCAGGCGCCATCCGGCAGCACGACGATGGGCTGGCGCACGAAGGTGCCGGCCTGGTCGAACAGCGTTTCGATCGGCCCCCAGCTATGGCCGTTATCGGTTGAGATACGCCGGCGCACGATGGCCGTGTTCTGGTGGCCGGAGAGCTGCGCCGTGTAGATCAGCCAGAGGTCACCGGTTGGCGTAGTAAACAGCACCGGGTTCTGCTCTGATCGCGTCGGGTCTTCCGATAGCTTGGTTGCGGGTTGCCATTCCGTGCTGCCCGCTGCCAGCCGCGACAAGTAGATCGACACATCGGGAATGCCTTCCTGTGTGCCGCCAAACCACACGCACAGCAAGTCGCCGTTGGGCAGGGCGTGCAGGTTGGCTGCGTGGTTCTGCACGCAGGGCGTGGGCAGGAAGGCTTCGCGGCGCTCGGCGTCGGTATAGGCGGCGCGCACGCTGGAATCGAAGGCGGCGTAGGCCGGAAGGGTTGCACTCATGTTGTGTCTCGATGCTTGGTGTCTGGGGGATCAGTGCGCCGCGTTACGCGGCTCGATGCTGCTGACCGATGCATTGGCCGTGGTGGGCTCGATCGTGCGAAAGAACAGCTTCTCCACCACCAGCACCAGGGCCGGTGTGACGAGTGCGATGTACATATTGTCGATGCCGAACGGATTGCCCAGCAGGTACCAGATGGTGGTTGTTACCGCTGCCAGAATCAGGCCAAAGACCACGCCGCGGCGGCTGTTGAAGAAGGGCAGGTAGATACCGATGAGCGCAACGACGGATACGGAGAGCCGCAGCGCCCGCGTGAAGAACGACAACGCCAGAATTTGCGGTACGAACAGCACGAACACCAGCGGCAGCACGCCCACCGCCAGCGAAATCCAGCGCGTGGCGCGCAGCTCCTGCTCGGGCGTGGGCTGATAGCGGGGTACATAGAAGTCAGCCACGATAAGCGAGGCAATCGCCAGCGCCACGGTGCACACGCTCACGAAGATCGATGCCACCAGCGAAGTTGTCACCACGCCAGCCAGCAGCGGGTGCATGTGCTGCAGGAACACCGGCAGCGCATACAGGCTCTTGATGCCCGGGAACAGGTACTTGGCGGCTACGCCGATGAAGCCCAGCGCAATCGAGATCGGCACGCACAGCACCGCCGCCATCAACGACGCCGAGCGTGCAGACTCCGGGCTCTTGGTGGACGAGATGGCCTGCACGATGAACTGCGTCGAGAAGATCGCCCCGGCCGAGCCGATGATCCACGCACCGATGGTGCCGCCCGACAGCGCACCCTTCCACGTGAAGTAGTGCTCCGGCATGGTTTGCACCATGGGCGTGATGCCGCCCGAGAGCTTCCACGCCACCGCGACGATGATGCCGATGCCCAGCACCTTGACCGCGCTGTGCACGATGGTCAGGTAGGCCACGCTCTTGAGCCCGCCCCACACGAAATAGATCGTGCTGATGACGGCCGTGATGAGCGCCGCCGTCGGCAAGTTGATGTGCATGACCGTGGAGATGGCCGCCGCGCCGCTCACGTAGTTGCCCACGTTCACCAGCAGCAGCGAATAGATCATGATGGCCGACACCACCAGCTTGGCCGTGTTGCCGTACTTCTTGGCGATGAAGCCCGAGATGGTGAACTGCCCCGATGCGTACAACCGCTTGGCCATGAACAGGCCGAAGAACAGAAAGCCGATCGACGCGGCGATCACCGACCACGACGCGGCAATGCCCACGCTGAACGCCTCTTGCGAGGTGCCCACCGTTGACTTCGCGCCGATGTATTCCGACATGAGCAGCACGGCCACCACCACGGCCGGCATTGAACGCCCGGCCACCATGAACTGCTCGGAATTGCGGCTGCGCAACCGGATGCTGGCCACGCTGGTCACCACGATATAGATCACGACCATGGCGATGATCATGGTGGTGTCCCAGTTCGAAAACGAGGTCATCTTTGTCTCCTGATTTTGAGCGGATGGCTCTGGCCAGCCCGGCGTGTATCCGTCGGGTCTGGCCTTGCGCGGGGGCGCGCGATGTTGCTGCGTACTACATGGTGTTTGGGTTGCCTCAGGCCGCGCGCGCTGCTTCGCGGTCGTCGTGCCGGGTGGCGAGTTCGCAGGCCTGGCGGAAGGCTTCGAGCATGCTGCGTTCATCGGCGATGCCCTTGCCGGCAATGTCAAACGCGGTCCCATGGTCGACCGAGGTGCGGATCACCGGCAGGCCCACAGTGACGTTCACCCCAGCCTCCAGGCCCATCACCTTGACCGGTCCGTGGCCCTGGTCGTGATACATCGCGACCACCACGTCAAAATCGCCCCGGCCGGCGCGGAAGAACAGCGTGTCGGCGGGCAGCGGGCCTTCGACGCGCCAGCCGCGCGCCCGCAGCACCTGCACGGCGGGGATGATCTTTTGCTCTTCCTCACCATGGCCGAACAGGCCATTTTCTCCTGCATGCGGGTTGATGCCGCATACGCCGATGCGCGGGTTGTCGATGCCGGCGCGTACCAGCGTGGCATGCGCGCGTTCAATGGTGCGCTGGACCAGGCCCGGCTCGATGCGGCGGATGGCATCGAGCAGGCCGATATGCGTCGTTACGTGGATCACGCGCAGATTGGGCGCCACCAGCATCATCGAGACTTCATCGATGCCGGTCAGGTGCGCCAGCATTTCGGTGTGGCCGGGGAAGATGTGGCCGCCCGCGTGTAGCGCTTCCTTGTTCAGCGGCGCGGTGCAGATGGCGTCCAGTTCGCCTGCGGAAGTCAGCTCGACCGTGCGGGCGATGTACCGATATGCCGCATCGCCTGCGATCGGTGAGAGCTTGCCGTAGGGCAGGTCGGCAGGGATGAGGCCGAGGTCGATGCAGTCCACCACGCCGTAGCGGAAAGCCGCGTCGGCGGGGCGTTCGATCGAGCGCACGTCCAGCGCCACGCCAGCGCGTTGGGCGGCATCGCGCAGGCGTGCCGTGTCGCCAATCACCAGTGGCCGGCATTGCTCGTACACCGCGCGGTGCGTGAGTGCCTTCATGATGATTTCAGGGCCGACACCGGCGGCATCGCCCATGGTGATGCCGATGACAGGACGATAGGTCATTGCGTGAGTTCCTTTGGGTGGAGTGCCGACCGCGGTTTCGATCAACCGTCGCCAGGCGGTATGCAGAGAGCCGGGTGCGCCAAAGCCACCCGCTTTGGTGACGATCGGCAGCACGCGGCCGACACCCGTGAGTCGGGCGTGCAGCAACGGCATCCCGGGTTCAATTTCATCGGTCAGTTGCAGCGCGTCGATGCCGGCCGCCGACAGCACGGCGCGCGCGGTTTCACCGCCCGTGGCAATCAAGCCGCCGGCATGCGGCAGAGCGGGCGCCAACAACGTAGCGAGGCGGCGGCAGAAGCGCAGCCCGTCGGCGCTGTTGCCGCGCGTGGTCTGGCTGAGCGTGACCAGCACGTCGCGGCCTTCGCACAGCGCGTCGATCACGGTCTGGGTGATATCGGCCTGCGGTGTGTCGAGTGCCTCAACGGGAAGCTCCAGCGCCAACAAGCCGGCACCTGCGCCTGCCTTCAATTCGCGGGCCTGTGTGTGCGACACGCTGGACATGCTGCCCACCACCGTCAGCACCGGTCCGGTGATAGAACTCACGACATCGCCTTCGGCGGCAGCGTTGGCACCGCCAAGCCCAAGCGCGCGAATGAGCGCGGGCGCCAGCCCGGCCGAGCCGACCCAGAAGGCGTGCGCCAGCTGTGCCGAGGCATCGGCGATGTACGCCAGGTCTGCGTCGGTCTCGGCATCGCACACCACGGCGTGTACGCCGTCTGCTTGCAGTGCGGCGAGGTGACCTGCCAGCGCGGTGGTACCGGCGCGGATATCGCCCAGCGTCAGCACCGAGGTCTGCAGCCCCTGGCGGACAAGCATGTCCAGGAGATCGCCGCGGCCCGCGATGCCTTCGTTGCGCCACACCTCGGTGTCTTCCACCGCCACGCCATGCAAGCGTTGGCAGCCGCGGAGCGTGGTACGTCCCGCCGCCGGAAACGCCGGCGCTACGATGGCAACGCCCGCCAGCGGCACCAGTGCCGCCACCTCGGCGGCGACATTGCCGCGCAGAGTCGAATCGATTTTCTTATAGAGACGCGTGGCCGGTCGGGCCAGCGAGCGCCACGCAGCGACTTGCGCGGCTGCTGCATCGGCGACGTTGGCGCGGCGCGTATCCGTGTCCAGCGCGAGTACGTCGGCGCTGATCGGTTGGCCCATATCGGCGCGGAGCATGACCGCACTGCGCAGTCCCGCACGCACGCCGGCCACCGCGCAATCGGCGGCGCCTGACAGGTCGTCGGCCAGGATCAGCAGCTTTGGGGCGGCTTGAGGGGCTTGGGCGGTTGTGTTCACGGCAGCAGGCGCTGGTAAATGGCCTTGATGTCCGCATGGCTCAGCGGCTTCGGGTTGTTGCCCAGCAGACGCTTGACCTTGGAAGCAGCCTCGGCCAGCGCATCCAGGTGCGATTCCGACACGCCAAACTGGCGCAGGTCCTGCGGGATCTGCACGACGTCGGTCCACTCGGTCAGCCGTTCGATGAGCGCGTCGGCGGCGGTCTCGTCGTCTGCGTCATGGCTGCTGATGTCAAGCGCGCGTGCCACGTTGGCCAAGCGCACGACGATAGCGTCCTTGTTGAACGCCATCACGTGCGGCAGCAGCATCGCGTTGGCCACACCGTGCGTAATGCCAAACATGCCACCCAGCGGATACGCCAGCGCATGCACGGCAGCCGTGCCGGCAGCGGTCAACGCCAGGCCGCCGTACATCGAGCCCAGCATCATTGCCTCGCGCGCCTTGACCGAGCGGCCGTTCTCATACGCCTCGACAATGCTCGCGCCAATGAGCCGCATCGACTCCATCGCAAACATGTCGCTCACCGGGTTCGCCTTGGTCGAGATATACGACTCCAGCGAATGAACGAACGCATCGATGCCGGTGGCGGCAGTGATCGGCTTGGGCAAGTCGAAGGTCAGCTCCGCATCGAGAATCACCAGTTGCGGCAGCAGATGCCGGCTTACGATGCCCACCTTCAGCTCTTCGTCGGGCAACGTGACGATCGCGTTGGGGGTGACTTCAGAACCCGTGCCTGCCGTGGTCGGCACCAGCACCAGCGGAATGCCTGGGCGCTTGATCAGATCAATGCCGAGCCATTCGCGCAGCGGCTGTTCATTGGTCAGGCGCACTGCAAACAGCTTGGCTGCATCCAGCACGCTGCCGCCACCGATCGACAGAATGGCATCCGGTGCAAACGGCGCAATCTGCTCGCGAAACACGGTTTCGACGTTTTCAATGGTCGGTTCCGGCTCAACGCCGCGCACGATGCAAGCTTCAATGTCACGCGCGGTCAGCGCTTGCACCACGCGCCCGATCACGCCGTTCTGCTCCATCACCGGTTGCGTGATGAGTGCGACGCGTTTGACTGGTACGTCGAGCAGCGCGAGTTTCTCTGGCAGCAACGCCAGGCTGCCGGCGCCGTGGACGATGTGCTTGACGGTCTGGAAGTGATAGGTCTGGGACATGGCGTTCGGTGATGTGGGGGCGGGCGGCGAGGCTCAGGCGACGTTCAGTGCAGCCCGGTAGATGGCGAGGGCTTCGGCCAGCCGCTCGCGGCTTTTCGCATCGAGCGGCTTGGCCGGCGAGCGTGCGGGGCCAGCGGGCATGCCGAGCATTTCTGCCGCGGTCTTGAGCACCACGGGCATGGTGCCGAGCGCAAACGCATCACGCAGCGCGCGCAGCGATTCCTGCGCGGCGCGTGCGGCCGGAATGTTGCCCGCCTGGAACTGGTTCCAGATCGACATGACAACGTGCGGCACCGCATTGGTGGTGGCCGCCACGGCGCCATCGCCACCGGCAATCAGCGTCCACAGGATCATTGAATCGGTGCCGGTGAAGACGGCAAAGTCGTCGCGGCGCAGGTTGATCAACTGCAGCAGGCGGTCGAAATCACCGCCGCTGTCCTTGATCGCGCGGATATTCGGGATGTCCGCCAAACGGCGCACGGTGTCGATCGTGAGCGTCACGCCGGCCTTGGCCGGAATCGTGTACAGCAGGATCGGCAGCGACGTGGCACGCGCGATCTGCTCGTAATGCGCAAACAACTCTGGCTGCGTGGCGCCATTGAAGTACGGCGTGATGACGGACACGCCATCCACCCCTACGTCCTGCATTTTGTGGTTCAGCGCGATCACATCACGCGTGGCATAGGCGCCGGTGCCGGCAAAGACGGGCACGCGGCCGCGCGCCTGTTCCACGGCAATGCGCGTAATGCGCAGCTTCTCTTCTTCGCTCAGCGCGATGAATTCGCCATTGGTGCCGAGCACGAACAGCCCGTGGACGCCCGCATCGATCAGCCGATCGACCAGCACGCGCAGGCCGTTTTCGTCCACGTCTTCGGTTGGGGTCATCGGGGTGATCAGGGCCGGGACGATCCCTTTGAACGTGGTCATGTGGCGATCCTTTCGTGGTGGGCGAGCGGCCCGTGAGTCAGCTTGAGCAGGAGCGATGCATGGTCCGTATGCCAAGCGCATCGATCGGTTTGGTCATTGTAATTCAATAAATGATCGAATCGATCAATGTTTACCCTGATCTTAGCCAACCGCCGGAGGATTGCGCACATCCCCAAGCTTGGCGCAATCTTGTTCTGTTTGTTGGGTGGCAAGGGAATGCGGGTGGCGGAGCGTATCGGTCATTCTGAAAAATACAGCACCTTATTTTGATCGATTCAATCTAAATTGGGGTAAAAGTACGCCAAGAGCCACTTTTGCGTCGCCGCAACTTGTCCACAGCAATGCGCGCGCCGCTTGCAGAACCCACCGCAAACAGTTGACGCAGAAGGGTTTGTTGCACGATGTAACAGCCCTGCTCGATGTGGATAACTTCCACTGCACGCACACGTTTTACGTGATCTGCACGTTTGCATAAACCCGTCAAGTCCTTTTGTGGCTTGGGTTCCGGCCGCTGAAGCGGGTTATGCACAGAACATGTGGATAAGTCTGTGGGAAACACTATCCGACCCGCGTGGCGGCGCGTTCGGATGGGCGTTGCTCGCGAATGTGGCAAGACTTGTCAGGGGCGGGGCGCATGCAGATTGCAACGATTGATTACAACTTGAAACAGCAAGCCGGGCGCCCATTGATCAGACTCCCAATACGCGATGGCTTGATCGCGACCGACGCATTCAAGGAGAAGAACATGGTTCGGGTACTGACGATTCTGCTGGCCGGTGCCACGCTACTGACGGCAACCGGCTGTGCCGACATGACGGCACGTCAACGTAATACCGCCATTGGCGCGGGTGTGGGCGGATTGGCCGGCGCTGCTCTGTTTGGCGGCCCGGGTGCCACGCTCGGCGGCGCCGCGTTGGGCGGTCTGGTGGGCAACGTCTCGACGCGTTGATTGGATATCGACCTGAGGGTCGGCTCCACAAAAAACGGACCCGGGGTCAATCCTTTGGGTCCGTTTTTTTATGCCTGCGCGCGGCTGCGAGTGCGCAGCAATGCTTCCAGTGCCGACACTTCCAGCGGCCGGCCAAACAGGAAGCCCTGCACTTCGTCGCACGCATGCTCGCTCAGGAAGGCTGTCTGCTCGGGGGTTTCCACGCCTTCGGCCGTGACGGTCATATTCAGCGCGCGGGCCATTGCGATGATGGTCTTGGTGAGCGCCACACAGTCGGCCACTCCAGGCACGCCGCTGATGAACGATCGATCGATCTTGATGTTGTGGATCGGCAAGCTGCGCAGATATGACAACGATGAGAACCCGATGCCGAAATCGTCGAGCGAGATGCGCACACCCCGTGCGGCAAGACTCATCAGCAGACGCTGCGTCGACTGCCGATCGGCCAGCAGGACGCTCTCCGTCAATTCCAGTTCCAACTGGCCCGGGGCCATGCCCGAGGCTTTAAGCGCTTCATCCACGTCGCGCTCAATCACGCCGGCATCGCATTGCCGTGCAGATACGTTCACCGCCACGCGCCCCTTGAAGCCGAACGTGCGCGCCCATGCCTGGCCCTGCGCGCAGGCTTGCATGAGCGCCCAGCGGCCGAGTTCGAGGATGTACCCGGACTCTTCCGCCACGTCGATGAATTCATTGGGCGACACCGCACCCAGTTCGGGGTCGGACCACCGCATCAGCGCTTCAACTGCCACAAGTTCGCGCGACTTCAACGCGTACTTGGGTTGATACACCAGCCGCACTTGACCGCGCCCAAGCGCGCGGCGCATGCGTTCGTTAAGCGTAAAGCGGCGCAGCATCTGCGTTTCCAGCGTGCGCGAATAGCGGGTGACGCGGTTGCGGCCGTTCTCCTTGGCTCGGTACATGGCCGCTTCAGCGTGGCTGACCAGCGTGGCCGCGTCACTGCCGTCTTCCGGGTAGGCTGCCACGCCAATGCTGGCCGACAGATGCACTTCGCGCTCGCCGCCGGTAAAGGGGTGGCTTAGCGTGTCGAGCACCTGTTGCGCGAGCGTATCGGCGGCGCTCGGGTCATCAATGGCCACGCAGAACTGGTCGCCACCCAGGCGGGCCAGCAGCGCGCGTTGGCCCGCCTGGGTGCGGATGCGCTGCGCTGCCATGTTCAGCACGTGGTTGCCCACGTGGTGGCCCATCGCCTCGTTCACGGTTTTGAAGTGGTCCAGCCCGATATACAGCAGCGCGGATTCCCCCGTGGATGGCAGCGCCAGCCGCGCATCGAGCCGCTCGATAAACGCCGCGCGATTGGGCAGGCCGGTGAGCGAATCCTTGGTCTCCAGCAGGCGCAACTGCTCGTAGGTGGAGCGCTCAGCCGTGATGTCGGTAAAGATGACCAGCACCGCGTGCGGTGATGCGCTGTCCGGCGAGAACATGGGCAGCACCGATTCCCGCAGCCACACGATCTGCCCATTGCCGGCCGGCATGCCCACGACCACATTGCTGATCGCGCGTCCGGTGCGGGCCGCCAGCGTGGAAGGCCATGCCGCGCGCGGCAGAATGGCACCGTCTTCGCCCAGCATCATGTCGCCCAAGGCAACACGCGGAGTGCCTCTCCATGACGTGCCCGACATACGCAGGATCTCGGCCGCGCTGCGGTTATACGACAGCACGCGGCCATCGGCGGACAGCGTCAGCACGCCTTCGCTCAGATGATTGACGACCAGCCGGTATTGATTGCGCAGCTCGCGGGTTTGGCGATATTCGTTTTCCAGGCGCAGCAGCTTGACCAGCGCGGCGATGTAGCGGCCGCATTCGGCCCGCAGCGTTGCGTCGTCGGCGTGCGCGTTGGCAGGGTAGAAGAGGCAGAGCAGATCATCGGCGACAGCCATGCCGCCATGCTGGGCTGGAATGCGGCACAGCCATGCCGGTTGCGCGGTGTCCAGCACACGTACAAGCGCTTCGCGCAAAGCGATGGGCGCATTGGATTCACGAATCAGTTCGATGGGTGCCAGCTCGTTGACCAGCGGCGCGATGCGGGCAAGCTCGATATCGAACTCGCCCTGCGCAGCGGCAGCCAAGTGGGCTGCATGGTTGTCGTGCAAT
Source organism: Ralstonia sp. SET104 (assembly GCF_003851545.1). Taxonomy (GTDB): domain Bacteria; phylum Pseudomonadota; class Gammaproteobacteria; order Burkholderiales; family Burkholderiaceae; genus Ralstonia. The sequence continues at coordinate 88,122 of NZ_BHVX01000014.1, forward strand.
GCCAGCCGTGCTCGTGCACGCTGCGTGCCATAGAGCCGCGCCCGCCCCGAAACGACACGCACTGCCACGCACAGTGCAGACGGCAAGGCCGCTTCCAGCGCCCGCAGCGCAGCATGCAGCCGCTCTCCGAGCGAGGCGGCGGAAGGCAATGTGGACAGCAGATGATCGAGATGCTCGTGCGGCAGCGCTGCGCTCATCGCTTGCGCGCTCAGCACCCGTTCACTGGCCTTGCCGGGCAATTGCGCATCGAGCGGCAGCGGCAGTCCGTGCACGACCACCTGCTGCGCGGGCAGCCCGCCAAAGCGCGTGGGCGTGACCGTCAGGCGGACGCTGACCACCTCATTGGAGTCGCTGGCGGAAAGGGCCGAAACGAGCTGTGCCGCCGGGATGGCCGGCGCGTCGGACGTCGTCGCATCGGCGCCCTCCGCAGCGCGAGCCTCCAGCCACGTAGGCACGTCCTGGAAGAAGCGGGAGAAGGGCTCGCCGAGCAGTTGGTCGGCCGACAGCGCCCGCACCATGCAAACGCCAGCCGCATTGGCAAAGACGATGCGGCCTTCGAGCACCACATAGAGCGGAACCGGAAGGCTTTGCGCCGACAACGGGTAGGAAATTCCGTCTTGCATTCCACGCTCCAAACTGAGGTATCACCCGCGACATCTCACCGAAGGCAGTGCTCTTCATGATGCGCAAAAGTCTTGCGCGGCGCAAAGTCTAGTTTGTGGTCGATGCAACACATTGCGAATTTGCTTTGCCGGCCGCGGCGTTGTCTGTTTGCGGGGCCGGTTTCAAAACAGTCTGCTCCGACTGGGCTGCGGGCGGTGTTTGCGTTTCGACATCCGGCGCATTGCCGGTTTCCCGCGCGGCAAAATGCTGATCGATCCAGCGATGCGTCAGTGCTAACCCGATTGCACACATCAAGACGCATGTCCCCATTGTCAGAATGAAATAGGCGCTGATCCGCTCGACTGAGCGCTCTGGAAAGAAAAACGTCGCGGCGGCAAACAGGATGCACACCAGTACGCCAAAGAGCGAAAGCAGATAGTAAAAACGACGCGGCAAGGGCGAATTCATCGTTGTCTCATCCAACTGCAACCAAGAGGGTGTTGCTTTGAATCGTTTTGCCGGCCGCCCAAATGGGCCTGCCATGGCAGGTGCAATTTCGGTGCAATCGCGGTGCAATGCATGTTCGGCGAGGCGGTGGCCTGCGTATGAATTGATATTGCGTTTGCAGTACCGCTGCGATACCTCAGATTGCCGTTTGCGGAAAAAGCTCGAATTGCGGGACCCAGCAGCGCTTGCTATGGTGATGGCACTGAAATGCAACGCGATACCGGTTTGCGGCCTTGCATGATCGCGTACGCTAATCCGATGCGTCAATCGAACTTTCCGGTTGAAGCCTGAGCATCCGGTGTGCCACGAGTTGATTCTTGGCTTAGTGGCGCGGTTTGAAGGGCTACGATCAAAAACGTTGAAATTTTATTTCAGTTATGAATACAATTGATCTAATATCTGATCCACACCAGACTTCATACCAGACTTTATTAGGAGCGCATATGGCGACATACAAGGAATTGGTTGCACAAAAGGCCAAACTGGAAGAGCAGATCGAAACTGCGCGCGCCAAGGAACTGGAAGCGGTTGTCCAGCAAGTGCGGCAGACGGTTGCCGAATATGGCCTGACGGCTGAAGACCTGGGCCTGGCTCAGCGTCGCGGCCGCCGTGCAGGGGCCAAAGCGCCGGTGCCGGCCAAATATCGCGATCCGAAGACGGGCGCAACGTGGTCCGGTCGTGGCCGAGCCCCGGCCTGGATCGGCAAGAACCGCGACAAATTCCTGATCGCCTGATTTGTCAGGCGCTGCCTGACGCGCGTGTAAGCGCGCACCGCAAATGGCCCACCCGCACAGTGGGCCATTTGCATTGGCGTGTGCGATGGTCGTTCCTGTATAACAACGGCATGACGCTCCGCCTGCCCAAATACCTCGAACTGGCCGACCGCATTCGGCTCGACATCCTGCACGGAACCCTGTCGGCCGGCAGCATCGCGCCCAGCGAAAACGAAGTTGCCCAGCGCTACGGCGTATCCCGTTTGACGGCGCGCCGCACGCTGAACGAGCTGGCAGCGCGCGGGTTGCTCAAGCGCTCGCGCGGGCAGCGCAGCGTGGTGCTCGATCGCGTGGGGCCGCATCGGCCGGTTCTTTATGCGCCGGGCCAGTCCGACGCGGCGCTGGAATACGTGCCAGGCGCCGTCTATACGGTCAGTGCATTTCGACTTGAGCCGGCCGACGAAATCGTAGCCGCCGCGCTTGACGTGGCGGTTGGTGCGCAGGTGGCGTTTGTCGAGCGCCGCGCCCAGGTGGAAGGGCAACCCATCATGCTGCTGCGTACGTGGCTGACATCAAGGCTGGCAGCGATGCTTGAGGCGCGCGACTTTGAAGATCGTCTGTTCGTACAGGTCTTTCAGCGCGCCAACCTGACCATCGCGTGCTCGCGCGAGGCGCCGCTGGCCTGCGTGGCCGACGCCCACCAGGCCGCCCAGCTTGGCCTGGAAGCGGGCGTGCCGCTGGCGCGTGTGCGCCGCATCGGCTATAGCGTGGCCGACGTGCCGATCTCCCTCACCTACTGCGATTTTTCCCCTGAACGCTATACGCGCGAAGTCGACATCCGCGTGCTGCAAAACGACTAGAAGCACACTGCGCCAGTCCGGTGCAGAAACGGCGCCACACACCCCGCAATGGGGACTTGTCCGTCCAGTGTATTCAAGCTAGTCTGCGCCCCTTCCCAAGAAAACGTATTCATTTGTGAAGCGACGCTTTGCCGACAGTGTATTGGCACGGCTGTTGCGTTCAGCGCGCCATCTCAGCGGGGCGGGTTGAGCCACCCGTCGCCATCAAGCTGATTCAATCGATTCAACACATCGGAACGACAAGAGGGAGAAATCAATAATGCAATTCAAGCGACGTTTTACGCTGGCAGTGCTGGCCGCTGCCGCTGGTCTGAGCGCAGGTGCGGCGCAGGCCCAGTCGTCCGTGACGCTGTACGGCCAGGTGGATGCCTGGGCGGGCGCCACCAAGAACCTGGGCCAGGACCGCGCCTGGGGCGTCAACTCGGGCGGCATGTCGACGTCGTACTGGGGCCTGAAAGGCAATGAAGATCTGGGCAACGGCCTGAAGGCGATCTTTACGCTGGAAGCGTTCTTCCGCCCTGATACGGGCAAATCGGGCCGCTTTGATGGCGACCATTTCTTCGCGCGTAATTCGTTTGTCGGCCTGCAGTCGAACACCTGGGGCTCGATCAAGCTTGGCCGCAACACGCCGCCGTACTTCGTTTCGACGATCCTGTTTAATCCGTTCATCGACTCGTACACCTTCTCGCCGATGGTGTTCCACACCTACCTTGGCAACGGCCGTACGGGCGCTGCGGGCATTTCGGGCCTGGTGGGCGATTCGGGCTGGGACAACTCGATCATGTATTCCACGCCGGACATGGGCGGCCTGACGGCCAACCTGATCTACGGCGCTGGCGAGCAGGCTGGCCACAACGGTCAGAACAAGTGGGGCGGCAGCCTGCTGTATTTCCGCGGCAACTTTGCAGCCACAGCGGCGTTTCAGCAGGTGCGCTACGACGGCGCGCCGGGTGACCTGAACAGCCTGGTGGCGGGCTTCTCGCGCCAGACGGCGGGGCAACTGGGCGCCACGTACGACTTTGGCGTGGTCAAGCTGTACGGCCAATACCAGTACATCAAGAACACGATCAGCACGGGCGATGCGAAGAGCAATGGCGGCCAGTTGGGTGTGTCGATTCCGGTGGGCCCGGGTGCAGTGCTGGCGTCGTATGCCTACACCAAGACCTCGGGCGCGGCGGATGTGAAGCGCAACACGTGGGCGGTGGGCTACGACTATTCGCTTTCCAAGCGCACCGATGTGTATGCGGCGTACTTCCGCGACAAGGTGTCGGACCTGTCGACCGCCGATACCTTCGGCGTTGGCATTCGCGCAAAGTTCTAAGTCTTTCGCGATCTGCTTTTCCTTGTCATCGCCCACGTCTCGACAGCGTGGGCGGGTATTTACAGCGGCGTCCGGATTCCGGGCGCCGTTTTTTGTTGTGCGAAGAAGAAGCGGGAAAGCGCGGGGCGTCAGCCGGTGCGCGCCAGGCGCAGCGGCGGCGAGAGCGACGATGGGAGCTCTGCGCCAATGTGCGGCTGATTCAGCAGCATGGCCCCGCGCTGCGTGGCAACGAACACGGCCTCGGTGCGGCTGCGTACTTCCAGCCGGCGATATAGCGCGTTGATATGCGCCTTGGTTGTCGCCTCTGAAATGCTGAGCATGCGGCTGATGGTTTTGACCGGATGCCCGCGCGATAACAAGACCAGAATCTCATATTGACGCTGCGTCAGGCCGAGCAATGCACAATCGTTACTACCATTGGCTGAACCTGCCGCAATGGCTTCAGGCCGGGTCAGCACGATGGACGCCGGCACATAACGGCCGCCGGCGAGCACCAATTCCAATGCGGCTGCAATTAACTTGCCGGAATAGCTTTTCAGCAGATACGCCGAGACATTCAATTGCATGAGTGCGCGCACATGCGCAGCAGAATCGGTTTCGCCCAGTACGGCGACGTGTCGGGGATGCGGCTGTTGCAACAGCCGGGAGAGGGCCGGCAGATCGTCGATGCCGGGTAACGGCAGGCCGATCAGGGCCAGTTCGGCGTCCGCATGCGCCGCGAGGTTCTCAAAAAAGGCTTCGTCCGGCTCAATGCTGACTACTTCAGTAATGGCCGGCAAGGATTGCAACACATGGGTCGCGCCGGCACGCACCAAAGGGTGTGCCTCTACTACGATTGATTTCACTGCGCCGCCTGTCTGGTTATGGTTTGTTTGCCCATTTCCCGGAATCAGCTTGTCGCCGCGCCTCTTTGGACCAGTAGGGCCCAAAATCAATGCAGCCGTGCTTGTAGAAATGCTTCTGGCGTGCGGTTTCGGTATATTTCCCCGTTCAACCGGCAGTCACCGCAGTGCGGTGCCACCGGGCCGAAACCTTGGCACGCCAATCAGGCGCAACTTCCTTCCGGTTTTTCTTGTTTATGTCGCCAGGCGCGGAGGACTAATCCCGCCAAAAATCGCAGAATAAATCCCCAGCATGCTTGTTGCACCCATCAATGGGATGTAAACCTTTTTGTTTACCCCGATCGGTGGAGCGCTAGACCCCTCTATACATAGCAGGATCAGGCAGCAGCAGCTAGCCCCACTTCACGCCCATTGACGTGAGCGTAAAGCGGCGCATTTGTCGCAAGAAAACGCGTTGTGGTGGCTTATTGCGCGACGACCGAGAAGCGCGGCATCGACAGCGGTTGTTTGCCGTCACGGCCGTAAGGTGTGCCGCCGCCGTTGTTGGCGGCGTGCAGGACGGACAGCGCGTTTTGCGTGGCGCGCAGGCGCAGATCGATCAGGGTGCCGTTGTCGATGTTGCGCTGACGCAGCAGGCGGGCCAGGGCCAGGTTCTCGTCGAACAGGCGACTGGCGGTTTCATCGGTGCGCAGGTATTTGACCAGCCCGTACGGATCGGCGCCGCCGTGCTGTGCCCACCACAGGCGGCGTTCACGGTCGGCTTCGGCCAGCGCGGTGAGCTGTTTCTGCTTGGTCTGGGTGATGCGCTCGAGCTCAGCCATGTCGCCATCGCGCAACGCCTGCGCTTCGGCATCCAGGGTGAGCGTGGCCGCGCGCAGCAGTTCCTGCTCGTCGGCAAGGGTGCGGATCAGCAGTGTGTTGTCCATGGTGATGGTGGCTACCTATAAGCGTGGAGCTTGGGCAGCCGCCGGCTGGCACACCGCCCTGCCGCGATCAGTCGAAGGCTGGAAACCCTCCGACCGGCGGCGTCAGAAAATACAGGGCACGGACGACGGGAAACCCCCGTCAGACCTTCTTGGACTGTGTGGAGAGCAGCGACCGTGCGTCGGAAAGCGCTGCATCGGCGATCTTGCCCGCATCCATCTTGAGCGTGCCGTTCTGAATGGCGCTGCGAATCTGCTCCACGCGCGCGGCGTTGAAGTCGCCGCTGCCCACTTGGCGCGAGACTTGTTGGACCGACAGCGACGGCGAATCGTCGTGGCTGCGCGCGGCGCCCGAGGCCGTAGTGGCCGGGGACGAGCCGGTCGCGCGCGCAGACCCGGACAATGCGCCGGACGCAGCATCCTTGGTCGGCGCAACGGCCGGTGTGTTGTTCACGATATGGTTGATTTTCACGGGTGTCTCCGAAGAGCGCGTTCATCCTATCACCCATATCGGCCAACCCCGGCGCAAACTTTAGCGGCAGGTATCGATAACACATCACAGTGTGAAAGTGATCAATCGTTATCAATCTCGTCTTAAAACTGGATCGCCACGACGCCCACAGACTGTGCAATGCCAGAGACGACGTTGCCATTGGCAGTGCGCACCTGCGCGACTTGGCCCACGGCAGCCTGGTTCAGCGCCCGGCCATCGCTGCTGACCTGAAAGCCGCCGCCCTCGGCGATGAGCTTAACGGTCTGGCCTGCCTGCACGGCAATGGGTAGGCGCAGGCTTTCGGCGCGCAGCGGCTGGCTGGCGGCCACGCTGGTGAGCAGCACACGCCCCACCACATCGGCCGGTTGCTGCACGACCGAGGCCGGCAGCATCGACAGATCGCCCGTACGGGCTTCCAGATCACCCATATCCAGCGTCTTGCCCGGCGGCAACTGGTGCGAGGCAACGTAATACGTCCCCGTGATTTGAATCGTGGCCGGCACCCACGCCGCCCAGGCGTGTGGCGAGCGGCAGCGCACGCCCACTTGTATACGGCCGCGCAGGCGGTTGGCCGCTGGCAGCATCAGGTCGATCTGGTCGCAGGGCTGGTTGGCCACGCGGGCATCGACGGGGCCGACTTCGACCGATGCACGTGGCGTACCCGTCTCATTCGTGCCGCCCAGAATGTCCAACTGTGATTGCAGTTGTTGCTGGATCTGCATCTGGATGGCGCTCGGCCCCTGGATGGTCGTGGGCTGCATCGGCTGCTGCGCGGCTTGGGCCGGCGGGTAGCCAACGCGCATCATGCCCTGGGCGTGCGCCAGGATCGGGTGCGCCAGGCTTGCCAGCAGACCCAGCGCCAGGATCAACAGCAGCTTGCGCTGGCGCCCAGCCAGCGGCGTGGCCGTGGCGGCAGGTCGGATCGGGTGGTGGGCGCTGCGCGCAAACCGCGTGGACATGGAAAGCCCCTTCATCAAATGTCCGGTGAAGTGTAGCCACGCGTGCGCGAGCGCCAAATGCGGAAATGTCGGCCAATCCCCCCCTTATTCGGACGAATGGTCTTGCACACCGGCCCCTAGACTTTGCAACGTGGTGAAGTCCCTGGCGTTGTGCGGCTGTTGTGCAGTTTCAGGCCGTGCAGCCTGCCCCGGTAGACGGCGAGGTTGCCCATTCTTCAGCCGGTTGCCGGATTCGCAGACAGGTCTTTTCCACTGAGGTTGCATGACGGCAACTCAGCATGACAGCGGTTCAGCGGTTTTGGAGACGGCATCAGCGGTTTTGAAGGGGCCGCTGGTGCCGGGTTCTCCGGCCCAAGAGAACACGCAATACAAACGCAGTACAGAACGCAACCCCGGCGGATGGCAACCCTAACCAGGGCGCCACGCGCAAGGAATGACAGACATGGTCGACAAGCTGGATCAGTTGTTCGGTTTTCAGGAGCAGGCGCTGCACTTGCGCTCGCAGCGGCACCAGATCCTGGCCTCGAACATCGCCAACGCCGATACGCCGAACTACAAGGCGCGCGACTTCGATTTTCAGTCGGCGCTGCAGAAGGCGGTCGGCCAGCAAAGCGGTAACAGCCTGCCGATGACGGCAACGGCTGCAGGCCACCTGACGGTGGACGGCGCACCAGCCGGCGATGTGTCGCTGATGCAGGCATCGCTGTCCCAGCAGACCAAGGCGCTGCAGGGCGAGGTGCAGTACCGCACCTCGCAGCAGCCGTCCATTGATGGCAACACGGTGGATATGGATGGCGAGCGCATGCGCTTTGCCGATAACACCGTGCGCTACGAGGCCGATCTGAGCATCGTGACGCAGAAGATCAAGTCGATGCTGGCGGCCATTCAGAACAGCTAGCGCGACGTCGCAAGAACAACGAGAGCAGCAGACAGGCATTAAGACGACCGCGCAGCAATCACGCGCGGCGAAAGAGGGGCGGGAACTGTGTGGCGCTCCGGGCCGGGAAACATTGGTCCGGAGCAAGCCGCCATGCAGAACAACCGGATCGGTCCGGCAGCAGTGCCGGCAACAGTGTTTGAAGACATCGGAATCAACATGTCGCTATTCAAGGTGATGGATGTAGCGGGCAGCGCGCTCACCGCGCAATCCAAGCGCATGAACGTGGTCGCCTCCAACCTGGCCAACGCCGAAAGCGTGACCGGCCCGGACGGCAAGGCGTACCGCGCCAAGCAGGTGGTGTTCTCACCCGTGCAGGAGTCTGACGACTACGCCACCGGCGTGTCGGTCGACCGCGTGGTGGAAGACACCGTCACCCCCATGAAGCGCATGCACCAGCCGGGCAACCCGCTGGCCGATGCTGACGGCTACGTGACGATGCCGAACGTCGACGTGGTGGACGAAATGGTCAACATGATTTCTGCGTCGCGCTCGTATCAGGCCAATGTGGAAGTCGCCAACACCACAAAGACGATGGCCTCCAAGGCTCTGACCCTGGGCCAGTAAGCGGCATCATTCCCAGCGAGACACGAACATGACCGTCAGCTCAACCACCAGCAGCACTGGCGCCGCGAGCACCACTTCCGGCAACCAGCTTGCCATCACCAGCGGCACCGATCTGCAGAACACGTTCATGCAACTGCTGGTCGCGCAGTTGAAGAACCAGGATCCGCTCAACCCGATGGACAACTCGCAGATGACCTCGCAGCTTGCGCAGATCAACACTGTGAATGGTATCCAGCAACTGAACACCACGATGGCGAGCATGGCGACGCAGAGCGCGGCTACGCAGGCGTCGTCGCTGATCGGGCGCACTGTGCAGGTGCCGTCGTCCAACCTGACGCTGGCTTCTGGCACCGCCAACTTCGGCATCTCGGTGCCCAGCGGCGCCGACGATGTGGTTGTGACCATTAAGGACGCCAACGGCAACACCGTGCGCTCGGTCGATCTGGGCCAGATGTCCGCCGGCAGCGGCAACTACACCTGGAACGGCAAGAACAACAGCGGTGCCACGGTGGCAGACGGCAAGTACACCATCTCGGTCTCCGCCACGCTTGGCGGCAAGGCCGCCACGGCCAACGCCACCGGCGCCGACAAGGTGACGGGCGTGAGCATCACCAACGGAACGACGCAACTGCAACTGGCCTCGGGCAATACGGCCAAGCTGTCGGACGTCACCACCATTCAATAACGGGTCCATCACGGGTCAACCCCGCGCTTTCTTTATTTACGGGAGAACATTATGGGATTCCAGCAAGGCCTGAGCGGTCTCGACGCCGCCTCCAAGAACCTCGACGTGATCGGCAGCAACGTGGCCAACGCCAACACGGTCGGCTACAAGAAGTCGACCGCCGAGTTTGGCGACGTGTATGCGCGCTCGCTGGTGGGTGCCTCCGACAACCAGATTGGCCAGGGCGTGAGCGTGACCAAGGTGTCGCAGTCGTTCACGCAGGGCAACGTGACCATCACCGGCAACCCGCTGGATATCGCCATCAACGGCACGGGCTTTTACCGCATGGTCGATACGAGCAGCGGCCAGGTGTCGTACACGCGTAACGGCCAGTTCCAGACCGACAAGAACGGCTACATCATCTCGGCCACCGGCCAGAACCTGACCGGCTACGGCGTGGATTCCACCGGCAAGGTCAACACGGCCGTGCTGACCAACCTGCGGATTCCGGTCAACGACCTGGCCCCGCTGGCGACGACCAACACCGCGTTCGCCATCAACCTGGACGCGGCGGCCACGGTGCCGGCCACCACGCCGTTCTCGGCCACCAACTCGGCCACGTTCAATCACTCGGTGTCGGAGCAGGTGTATGACGGCACCGGTACGGCGCACATGCTGACCAACTACTACGTGCGTACCGGCACCGGCTGGAATGTCTACTCGCAGGTGGACGGCAACAACCCCACCGGTGGTAACCCGGTCACGACGCTCACCTTCAACAGCAGCGGCCAGTTGACCTCGACGCCCAGCAAGGTGCCCGTGGCTTTTGCCGGCATGACCATCAGCAATATCGACTTCACGGGCACCACGCAGTACGGCGGCGGCTTCAACGACACGACCGTCACGCAAGATGGCTATGCCACCGGGCGACTGGCCAGCTACTCGGTGGGCACCGACGGCACCATCACCGGCCGCTATTCGAATGGCCGCACCTCGGTGCTGGGCCAGATCGCGATGGCCAACTTCAAGGCGCCCGAAGGCCTGCAGAATATCGGCGGCAACCAGTGGGTAGAAACCTCCAACTCGGGCGCACCGGGTCTGGGCACGCCGGGCATGGGCTCGTTCGGGCTGCTGCAGTCGTCGGCGGTCGAACAGTCGAACGTGGATCTTTCTGCCGAGCTGGTCAACATGATCGTCGCCCAGCGCTCGTACCAGGCCAACGCACAAACCATCAAGACGGAGGACACCATCCTCCAGACCTTGGTGAGCATGCGCTGATTAGGAGCCCCGCATGGACCGCTCGATCTACGTGTCGATGACTGGCGTAAAGCACCTGTTCGACCAACAGGCTGCCAGCGCCAACAACCTCGCCAACGCCAGCACCACCGGCTTCAAGGCGCAGATCGACGCGTTCCATACGGTCGGTGTGCAAGGCGACGGCTCGCCCACGCGCAGCTACGTGATGGCCTCGGCCATCGGGACGGACCTCGCGCCCGGCCCGATCGAGACCACCGGCCGCAATCTGGACGTGGCCATCGAGGGCCAGGGCTTCTTTGCCGTGCAGACGCCGGACGGCAGCGAGGCTTATACCCGCGCCGGTACGTTCCAACTGAGCGCCGACGGCACGATCCAGACGCTCTCTGGCCAGCCCGTGCTGGGTGACGGCGGCCCGATCACGCTGCCGCCCAACACCACGGTGCAGTTCGCCAAGGACGGCACGGTCAACGCGATCAGCGCTGACAGCCGCACGCCGCCCGTGTCGCTGGGCCGCCTGAAGCTGGTGAGCATTGATCCGTCGAACATCGATCGCGGCGCCGACGGCCTGTTCCGCCAGCGCGACGGGCAAGACGCCAGCGTGGATGAAAAAGTGCGTGTGACTGGCGGGGCGCTGGAAGGCAGCAACGTCAACCTGACGGACTCGCTGGTCAACATGATCGAAATCTCGCGTCAGCTCGAAATGCAGATGAAATCGCTGCACACGAGCGACACGAACGCCCAGTCGGCCAATGAACTGCTGCGCCACGCCTGATGTGCCACATCTGGCGCTGGCGCAATGAATTGAATCAACCAAGGACTCGAACATGATTCGCTCCCTGTGGATTTCCAAAACCGGGATGGACGCCCAGCAATCGCAGCTGGATGTCATCTCGAACAACCTGGCGAACGTCAACACGACGGGCTTCAAGCGCTCGCGCGCCGTGTTCGAAGACTTGCTGTACCAGAACGTGCGCGAGCCGGGTGCCCAGTCGTCGCAACAGACCACGCTGCCTTCGGGCATGCAGATCGGTACCGGTACGCGCGTTGTCGCCACCGAGCGTCTGCACACGCAGGGCAACCTGCAGCAGACCGGCAATTCGACCGACGTGGCCATCAACGGCAACGGCTTCTTCCAGGTGCAGATGCCTGACGGCACGCTGGCCTACACGCGTGACGGCAGCTTCCAGATCAACGCGCAGGGGCAGCTCGTGACCTCCAGCGGTTACCCGGTTCAGCCGGCCGTGACGGTGCCGCAAAACGCCACCAGCCTGACCATCGGCAAGGACGGCGTTGTGACGGTTACCACGCCGGGCACGGTCAACAACACGCAGGTGGGCACGTTCCAGTTGGCCAGCTTCATCAACCCGGCTGGCCTGCGCAGCATGGGTGAAAACCTGTACGCCGAAACCGAAGCCTCGGGCACCGCCAATCTGGCCAACCCGGGCTCGAACGGCGTGGGCGCGCTCAATCAGAACTACGTTGAGACGTCCAACGTGAACGTGGTGGAAGAAATGGTCAACATGATCCAGACGCAGCGTGCGTACGAGATCAACAGCAAGTCGGTGCAGACCTCCGACCAGATGCTGGAGAAGCTGTCGCAGCTTTGAGCTGACGGCGCAGTTTTTGAGGATGTAGTGCGATGCATACCCCCCCGGTTTACTCGCCCCAGGATGGCAAGCACAGCGGCCGCGCTGTGCCCGCTGTTCGCGTTGTTCGCATTGTTCGATTGGCCGTGCTTGGCACGGCCGCCTTGCTCGCTACGGCGTGCGGCATGCTGCCGCCGCCGGCCCCGATCGTGCAAGGTCCGACCACCGCGCGCCCACCAATGCCGGTGATGGCGCCGCGCCAGAACGGGGCGATTTACCAGGAAGTGGCATCGGGCAGCGGTGGTTTTCGCGGCATGTTTGAAGACCGCCGCGCACACATGGTGGGCGACACGATCACCATCGTGATCACCGAGAACACCGCCGCCAGCAAGCAGACTTCGGGCAGCGTGAACCGCACCGGCAGCATGAGCGCTTCGGTGCCGACCTTCGCGGGCATGAACCCCGGCGTGCTGTCGCTGCTGGGCGTGTCGGCCAGCGACGCCAACAAGTTCGATAGCAAGGGCGCCAACGGCGCGCAGAACAACTTCACCGCCACCATTACCGTGACGGTGGTGGAGGTGTTGGGCAACGGCAACCTGGTGGTGAGCGGCGAGAAGCAGATGGCCGTGGGCCAGGGCACCGAGTCGATCAAGTTCTCGGGCGTGGTCAACCCCACCACCGTCAACAATCAGAACACCGTGCTGTCCACCCAGGTGGCAGACGCGCGCATGGAATATCGCGGCACAGGCTATGTGGCTGAAGCCCAGCAGATGGGCTGGCTGTCGCGGTTCTTCCTGACTGTGTCGCCGTTCTAAGGGATCTGCCATGACTTTGCATCGAATCATTGGCGCGGCCCTGGTGGCACTGAGCGCAATCGCTGCGGTTGTTCCGACAACGGCACACGCCGACCGCATCAAGGATCTGACCACCGTTGCCGGCGTGCGCGACAACGCGCTGATCGGCTACGGCCTTGTGGTGGGGCTGGACGGCAGCGGCGACCAGACCACGCAAACCCCGTTCACGGTCCAGAGCTTCAACAACATGCTCACGCAGTTCGGCATCAACGTGCCGGCCGGTGCGAGCATCCAGCTCAAGAACACCGCCGCCGTGGTGGTGACGGCCACGCTGCCTGCCTTTGTGCGGCCAGGCCAGACCATCGACGTGACGGTGTCGTCCATTGGTAACGCCAAGAGCCTGCGCGGCGGCACGCTGCTGCTCACGCCGCTCAAGGGTGTGGACGGCCAACTGTACGCATTGGCACAAGGCAACGTGGTGATTGGCGGCGCGGGCGCGTCGGCCAACGGCAGCAAGGTGCAGATCAACCAGCTTGGCGCCGGCCGCATCGCCAACGGGGCAACGGTGGAGCGTGCCGTGCAGGCCACGGTGGGCGAGGCCGGCAGCATCCAGCTCGATACCGGCACGACGGATTTCGGCACCGTGCAGAACATCGTCACTGCCATCAACAAGCAATTCGGCTCGGAAACGGCGCAGGCCGCAGACGGCCGCACGATCAACGTGCGCGCACCGGCTCTGGCGTCGGACCGCGTCGGCTTTCTTGCCAAGCTGCAGAACATTGACGTGACGCCAGCCCTGGCCGCTGCACGCGTGGTGATCAACGCCCGCACGGGCTCGGTGGTGATGAATCAGCTCGTCAAGCTTGAGCCCTGCGCGGTGGCGCACGGCAGCCTGTCGGTCACCATCAGCACGGAGCCGGTCGTGAGCCAGCCGGCACCGTTCTCGCAAGGGCAGACGGTGGCTGGAGCGCGCTCGAACATCGAGGTCAAGCAGCAGGGCGGCAGCCTCATCAACGTGAAGGGCGGCACCAACCTGGCCGATGTGGTCAAGGCCATCAACGCGATTGGCGCCAACCCGCAAGACCTGATCTCGATCCTGCAGGCGATGAAAGCGGCCAACGCGCTGCGCGCCGATCTGGAAATCATCTGACGCTGGAGAGGCCACGATGAATCAAACCGACCTCACCAGCCGCCTGGCGCTCGATTCCAAGGGTTTCGAGTCGCTCAAGCAAACGGCGCGCACCGACCCAACCGGCGCTACCAAGACCGTCGCCAAGCAGTTCGACGCGATCTTCGTGAACATGATGCTCAAGCAGATGCGCGATGCATCGCCGCAGAACGGGCCGCTCGATTCATCGTCGAGCAAGATGTACACGTCGATGCTGGACCAGCAGCTTTCGCAGACCATGGCCTCGCGCGGCGTGGGCGTGGCCGACCAGCTTCTGAAACAAATGCTGCGCCAGGCCAATCGCGTAAACCCGGATGCGGGTGGCAAGGTGAACACCGCGCTGTCGAACACCACGGCCACGAACACCGCGCTCGGTGCCGCTGGCGCCACGAGTGACGCCGCCCGCGCCATCGCCCGTTCGTCGCTCAACAGCATGGCCACAGCAGTGGCGCCTGGCACGGAAGACGACGGCTCGGGCATCAGCACCGTGCCGCGCCCAGGCCTGGAAGAACGCGTGCAGCGTGCGCTGGCGGCCCTGCGCAAACAGGCGGAAGCCGATAAGACCTCGACCAGCGCGCCGGCCGATGTGGACTTGTCCACGGTGGCGTCCGAGCCGCGCGGCGAGCGCATGACCAGCTTCTATAACAAGCTGATCGGCCACGCATCGCAGGCGGCGCAGGAAACCGGCATTCCGGCCAACTTCATGATTGGTCATGCCGCGCTGGAGTCTGGCTGGGGCCGCCGTGAAATCAAGGCCCATGACGGCAGCAACACGCACAACCTGTTCGGCATCAAGGCCGGTGGCTCGTGGACGGGCAAGACGGCCGAGGTGACGACCACTGAATACGTGGGCGGCGTTGCCCACAAGGTCAAGGAGAAGTTCCGCGCCTACAGCTCGTACGCCGAGGCGTTCAAGGACTACGCCAACCTGCTGGCCAACAACCCGCGCTACAGCAACGTCGTGGCAGCCGGCAACGGCAACGATGCGGCATCGTTTGCCAAGGGCTTGCAGCGCGCCGGCTATGCGACTGACCCGAACTACGCCCACAAGATCATGGCGGTGCTCAAACAGATTGTTTGAGATTGCACCTGATCGATCGCGTTCGAGCAGCGCCCGCTCATATCGGCGCGAACTGCCATTCCAGGGCAACTGAATTGCGCTTGCGAAGCGTGAACGCCGGATAGGCATCGTTAAACACCTGACCCACAGCGCCACATGCGGGGCGGGTGGCAACGTCTCCTTCCCGGGCGGACATGCGCGGCGCGGGTGAGCCGCCGCGCTGAAGGAGGCAGCATTTTCGGCGCCGGCCGGCTCAAGTTTGGCCTTGTCCGGCCGATGTTATGTCCAGAGCTTATTTAGGCGGCTTCGGGCTGCCCGCACCGAGACCATTATGAGCAGCTCCCTACTGAACATTGGCGCGACCGGCCTGCGGGTTGCAGATATCAACCTGCAAGTGACCGGCAACAACATTGCCAACGCCAGCACCCCCGGCTATTCGCGCCAGGAAGCCGTGCAAACGGAGAACATTCCGCAGTACGCCGGCGTGGGCTATCTTGGCCAGGGCGTCAATGTCACGACCGTCAAGCGCATCTACGACCAGTTTCTGACCGCACAGGTGCAGAGCGGCCAAGCCTCGACCAGCGCCGCCGACCAGCTCAACAGCCTGGTATCGGGCCTGAGCCAGTACATGTCGGACAGCAACAGCGGCCTGAGCTCGTCGCTCACCAGCTTTTTCAACGCCGCCGATGGTCTGGCCTCCAAGCCGTCGGACACCACCGCGCGCCAGGTCTTCCTGAACGCCGCGGCCGGCCTGCAGAGCCGCTTCAATTCGATTGCCGGCCAGATCAGCTCACTCAACAACCAGGTCAACACGCAGGTGCAGACGCAGATCAGCTCGGTCAACAGCACCGCGCAGCAGATCGCTTCGTTGAACGACCAGATTTCCAAGGCGGAAGCGTCGACCGGCCAGCCGGCCAACGATTTGCGTGACCAGCGCGATCATCTCGTGCAGACGCTCAACCAATCGATCAAGGCCAGCGTGGTGCAGACCGGCGATGGCCAGTTCAACGTCTACGTGGGCAATGGCCAGGCGCTGGTGCAGGGCAAGCAGAGCTACCAACTGACGGCGGTGCCGTCGCAGTACGACCCGACGCAGCTTTCGGTGGGCTACAAGAGCCCTGGCGGCACGGTCAGCATTGACGACAGCCAACTGGGCGGCGGCGCCCTGGGCGGTCTGATGGATTTTCGCCGGAACACGCTCATTCCCGCGCAGAACAGCCTGGGCAAACTGGCTGCCGCCGTGTCTGCGGACGTGAACGCACAGAACAAGCTGGGCATGGACGCCAACGGCAAGATGGGCACGGACCTCTTCTCCGTGGCCAGCCCGAGCGTCGCGCCCAGCACCAACAACACCGGCAGCGGCACGCTCACGGCCAGCATCACCAACGCCAACGCAGGGCAGGGGTACGACTACCAGGTCAAGTACCAGGGCGGCGCCTACACCGTGTCGCACTATCCGGACGGCTCCGCCCCCGTGACGGTGGCGAGCTGGCCGACCACCATTGACGGCGTCACGCTCAACCTGTCGGGCACGATGAACAGCGGCGACTCCTTCCTGGTGCGCCCGACCGCCAACGCGGCCGCCACCATGCAGACGCTCACCACCGACTACCACAACGTGGCCGCGGCCTCGCCCGTGGTGCTCAACCAGGGCAGCAACAACACCGGCAGCGCCACGGTGTCGTCTCTGGGCGTGGACAGCACGTATGCCAGCGCGCCGCTGACCTCGCCGATCAACCTGACGTACAGCTCGGCCGTTGGCGGCTCACTGTCGGGGTTCCCGGGTAGCGTCACGGTCACGGTGGGCGGCACATCCACCACGTACACGGGCGGCACGGCACCGTACACGCAGGGCGCAACGTACGCGTTCAACGGCGTGCAGATGACGCTGTCGGGCTCGCCTGGCAACGGCGACACATTCGCCATTTCTGCCAACACCGCCAACAGCACCGACAACGGCAATGCCAGCGCGCTGGCCAAGCTGCGCAACGCGACGCTGCTCGACGGCGGCACCACTTCGATCGGCTCGTCGTGGAACAACCTCGCCACCCAGGTGGGCGTGCAGGCCAACCGGGCCAGCATCAACCTGACCTCGCAAAAGGCGCTGCTGGCCAGCTCCACACAACAGCAGCAGTCGGTGTCGGGGGTGAGCCTGGATGACGAGGCGATGAACCTGATGAAGTATCAGCAGGCCTACCAGGCCTCCGCCAAGGTCATGCAGACGGCCAATACGCTGTTCGACAGCTTGCTGTCGATTGCCGGCAGATGATCGGGCGGCTGAAGAAACCGCCCAATCTGCCGATAACGTCCTAAAGCCCTTCGTCCGGACCGATCATGCGAGTCAGTACCGCCCAGTTCTTTGCCGTCTCTGCCGCCTCGATGCAGAACACGCAGTCGAACCTGCTCACCTTGCAGCAGCAGATTTCGACCGGCATCGCGCTCAACAGCGCGGGCGACAACCCGAACGCCTATGGCCAGATGGTGCAACTGCAACAAACGCAGGACGCCAACGACCAGTACCAGTCCAACCGCGACACCACCGATGCGCGCCTGAACACCGTGGCATCCGCGCTGACGAACCTGGCGAACACGCTGCAGCAGGGCAAGCAATCGCTGGTGGGGGCCAACACCTCGCTGATGACGGATTCGCAGCGCATTGGCGTGCTGGCGCAGGTCAAGCAGCAGTATCAGCAGTTGCTGTCTACGGCCAACCAGCGCGATGCCGCTGGCGTTGCCCTGTTTGGCGGTGCCAACGGCACGACTGATCCGTTCGTCAGTTCCGGCGGCTCCGTAGCGTACGTCGGCAGCGGCCAGCCGCCCACGGTGCAGGTTTCGCAGAACATCTCGATGCCGAATTCGGTGGCGGGCGATTCGCTGTTCGTGCGCATTGCCAACACCGACCCAGCCAACCCGAATACCAATCAGAGCATTTTCAAGACGTACGAAAACCTGATCTCGGCACTGTCGACCCCGATCAACGCGGCCACCCAGGCCACCGACGTTGCCAACTTGCAGAAGGCCGTGCAGACGGCGCAGGGCAACCTGGACAACGCCTATCAGGTCGCGCTGCAAGCGCAGGTGACGGTGGGTACGCAGCAAGCGCAGATCACCACGCTCAACAGCAGCGGCTCGAACTACGGCGAGCAATTGAAAGAGCAGATCTCGAAGCTGCAATCGGTGGACTACACCTCCGCCATCTCGCAGTTCTCTCAGCAGCAGGTGTCGCTGCAGGCCGCGCAGAAGACGTTCGCGGCCATGCAGGGCATGTCGCTGTTCCAGTACATCAACGGCTGACCGGCGCGGGCGCGCAGGGTGCGCGGGGCATAATGGCCGCCTGACTACCGTCCGGACCGGTCATGCCCATCGAATACCTCCGCCGTCTGACCAGCCCCGCGCGCACGGACGACGCCAACCGCCGCCTCGGGCAATCGCTCGCCTTCGTGGCGGGCGCGGCCAACGCGGGCGGGTTTCTTGCCGTCAAGCAATACACCTCGCACATGTCGGGCATCGTCTCTGCCATGGCGGATGACCTTGTGCTGGGCGATCTCGTGCTCGTGCTCGGAGGCTTTGCCTCGCTGCTGGCGTTCCTGTGCGGGGCGGCGTGCACGGCCGTGCTGGTCAACTGGGGGCGCCGGCGTAGCACGCAGAGCGAATTCGCGTTGCCGCTCATGCTGGAGGCGGCGCTGCTGCTGCTCTTCGGCCTGATGGGCACGTCGCTCGGGCAGTACCGCGTGGTGTTCGTGCCTGCCACCGTGGCGCTGCTGTGCTTTCTGATGGGGCTGCAGAACGCCATCATCACCAAGATCTCAAAGGCGGAGATCCGCACCACCCACGTAACCGGCCTGGCCACCGATATCGGCATCGAGATCGGCAAGGCGCTGTACTGGAACCACGGCCACCGCAACCTGCCGGCCGTGGTGGCCAACCGGCCCAAGGTCCGGCTGCTGGGCTCACTGCTGGGGATGTTCTTTGTGGGCGGCGTGATGGGCGCGCTGGGGTTCAAGCACCTGGGCTATGCGGCCACGATTCCGCTGGCGTCCATCCTGATGTTGCTGGCCGTCGTGCCGGTGGTGGACGATCTGGTGGCGCGCCGCAGATAAGCCGCGCTGCACAGCGCCCGGCCGACCACGACCGACCACGACGCCGAGCCGCTCAGGCCGCGCCGTTTGTTTCCATCCGGCAGATCTCATGCAGCGTATTGAGGCGCCGCACCGGATCGGTCACAAACGGGTTGCTCTCATCCCACGCGTAACCGGCCAGGATGGCGCTGATCATGCGGCGGATGCCGGGCGAATGGCGCGGGTGGAAGATGATGTCCTGCAACTCACCCGTATACCAGCGTTCAACAAAGGCGCGGAACGCGTCCACGCCTTTGCGCAGCGGCCGGTCGTAATCGGCCAGCCAATCCACGGTGTCGCCATCAAGCTGCCGCAGTAGCGCGCGTGTGGCCAGCTCTGCCGAGCGCAGCGCAATCGTCACGCCCGACGAGAACACCGGGTCCAGGAACTCGCCCGCGTTGCCGAGCAGCGCATAGCCGGGCCCAAACAAGCGCTCCACGTTGGCCGCATAGCCGCCAATCTGCCGCACCGGCATCAGGAACGGCGCGTTGCCGATCAGCGCTGCGATGTTCGGCTCGGCCTGAATGAGGCGGCGCAGCGTGGCTTCGCGCTCGGCTTCCGGCACATCAAGGAAGCTGGTTTCGGCCACGCAGCCCACCGACGAGCGGCCACCGGCCAGCGGGATCATCCAGTACCAGACGTCGCGCCGCTCCGGGTGCACGGCCACGCAGATCTTGTTGCGGTCTGTGCTGCCGGCGGGCAGGGCATCGTGCACGTGGGTGAACAGCGCGGCGCGCGTTGGCATGCGGGTGGGCGCTTCCAGGTTCAGCAGGCGCGGCAGCACGCGGCCGAAGCCGCTGGCGTCGAGCACGAAGCGGGCGTGCACCGTATAGGCGTGCCCGGCTTCGTCTTCCACTTCCAGCACGGGCATGCTTGTTCCGTGCATGCCCGGCTGCATGGCACGCACGGTGTGGCCGAAGCGGACTTCAGCGCCTTGTTGCGCGGCGCATTGGATCAGGATCTCGTCAAACACCGCGCGCTCAACCTGGTAGGTCGTGCCCCAGCCGGTGGAATGCTTGTCTCGAAAGTCAAACGCGGCGTGCTTGTCCCGGTGCACGAAGTACGCGCCGTTCTTGTATTGAAAGCCCGCTTCCACCACGGCCTGCAGCATGCCAGCCTGTTCGAGATAGGCCATGCTTTGCGGCAGCAGGCTTTCGCCAATGGAAAAACGCGGAAAGTGCTGGCGTTCGAGCACCAGCACGCTGCGCCCGGCCTTGCGCAGCAACGCAGCCGCCACAGCACCAGAGGGGCCGGCGCCGATGATGGCGACGTCTACGTGTTGTGTTGCATCGTTCATCAGATCATTCCACCGTTGACGCCAATCACTTGCCGCGTGACGTACGACGCGGCATCCGACATCAGAAAACCCACCACCGCGGCCACCTCTGCAGGCTGGCCGACGCGCTGCATCGGCACGGCTTGCAGCGCCTGATCCAGATGCTGAACGTGCGAGAGCATGTCGGTGTCGATCAGCCCCGGCGCCACGCAGTTGACGGTGATGTGGCGCGAAGCCAGCTCCACCGCCAGCGCCTTGGTAGCGCCAATCAGCCCGGCCTTGGCCGCGCTGTAGTTGACCTGCCCGCGGTTGCCCATCACGCCCGAGACGGAGGCAATCGTGACGATGCGCCCACCCTTGCGCGCGCGCACCATCGGCATGGTCAGCGGGTGCACCACGTTATAGAAACCGTCGAGCCCGGTTTCCAGAACCACGTCCCAGTCTTCGTCTGTCAATGCAGGGAAGGCGGCGTCGCGTGTGACGCCTGCGCACAGCACGATGCCGTAATACGCGCCGTGAGCTTGCACATCGGCTTCGAGTTGCGTGCGGCAGGCGGCGCGCTCGCGCACGTCGAACTGCAGCACGCGGGCGCTGCCGTGTTTTGCATGGATGTCGGCAACGATGGCCTCGGCCTCGGCACGCGCGCTGCGGCAATGCACGGATACATCGAACCCGTCAGACGCCAACTGTTGGGCGATGGCGCGGCCAATGCCGCGGCTTGCGCCCGTTACAAGAACACGGCGGCTCATGTCGTGAGACTCCATTCAATCAAGGCTTGAAAACGGGCGGGCAAGACGGCGCCCGCCGGCGCGGGTTGCTGCAAGGCTCAAACGCTCAAGTGCGCAAGCCTAACAGCATGCGCCGCGTGATCAGCAAATTCTGATTTATAGTTTCGCCCTTGCTTTGAAGAAGCCAGGGTCATTAAACTTTCGCGCATCGCTTTCGGTGCCATAGAGAAAGTGGTCGAGGCTTGGAACCCTCGTAGCTAGCGGGCAAGTGCTGAGCATAAGCGCTTGTCCTCAATCTGCTATGGCTTGGCGTCGTCTTCAAAGGGCGAGCCAGGCTTGGACGGCTTCGGCCGTGCCGATTGCTAGCTATCGGTGTTCCAACCTTGTCTGTGCTCGCCCACCCCTTCCCCCAGGGCGTGGCGCGGTTCCATTCATTTTGCTGAAGAGGACACCCCCTGATGACCCGCCCGATCCCCGAATCCATCGATCCCAAACGCCTTGAAGCGCATGCGGAGCTGTTCGACAAGCTATCGAAGCTGCGCACGTTGCTTGGGATGCTGCATTCCAATGGCTTTGAACACTTCAAGAGCATGGAAGAAATGCGCCAAGCGGACTACCTGTGGACGTGTATCGGGTACGCGGACGGTGCATATAACGCGATGCTTGCTTCGGACGGGTTGACGAACCCGTCTTGAGTGATCGCGCGCAAGGTTCAACGCGTCGCGCCCGTGGCTCGGCGCTTGGCAGCCATGGCGGTGCTCCAGGGGCGAGGCATGCCGATCTGGCACTGCCGCATCAGCGCGGCAACGCCCCGAACTGCCCAAACTGCCCAAGCGCCCGCCCGCCGAGCTCCAGCGCATCCATCACAGACCGCTCCACCACCGGCGCCAGCGAGGTCATCATCACCATTACCAGCATCAGCCCCACCACCAGCGTGGCGGCAATGCCCACGGCAAACGGGTTGAGCGCCTGCGCCGTGCGCGAGAGCACGGCAAAGCCAAGGTTGACGATCATCATGATCGCGATGATGGGCAGGGCAATGCGCACGGCCAACGCAAAGACGATCGTGCCGCCGCCAGCCAGCGTCTGCCAGCCCGGATTGGCCAGCGGCGCTGCTGAGACGGGCAGGGCGGTAAAGCTGTCGAACAGGGCGTGCAGCAACACGAGGTGGCCGTCACCCGCAATGAACGCGGTGATGGCCGTGAGGCCGAGGAAGCGGCCAAGCAGCATGCTGCTCTCGGTTTGCGTTGGGTCCAGCAGCGAGGCGAAGCCCAGGCCCATCTGCACCGACATCACCTCGCCGGCGCCGCTGATGGCAGAGAACACGAGCTGCACGCAAAAACCCAGCGCCAGCCCGATCACCACCTGCACCAGCGTGATCCACAGCCCTTCGTATGAGCCCACCGATACGCCCGCGGGCACCGGCAGCATGGGCGCCAGCGCCACCGTAATGACCACGCCAAACGCCACCTTGATCGACGTCGGGATCTCGGTGTTGGCAAACGGCGGCGCAATGGCAATGAACGCCAGCACGCGCACCAGCGGCCACCAGTACATGGCGATCCAGCCGTTGAGCTGGGCGGCGGTGAATTGGATCATGGTTGATTTGGCCGCTACCTACGTCAGCCGGATACGTCAGTTCACGTAGTTCGGGATGTTGGTCAGCACGCCGCGCGTGTAGTCGACGATCACGGCGACGATCCACGGGCCGGCCAGCACCATCGTGGCAGCCACGGCCAGCAGCTTTGGAATGAACGACAGCGTCTGCTCGTTGAGCTGCGTGGCGGCCTGGAACACCGCCACCAGCAGGCCGACGATGAGCGACACCAGCAACATCGGCGCGCCCACCATCATGGCAACCTGCATGGCCTGACGGGCCATATCCAGAACGTACTCGGGTGTCATCTCGGTTTCCTATCGGCGCTTATTGCACAAAGCTCTGCGCCAACGAGCCCAGCAGCAGGTGCCAGCCATCCACCAGCACGAACAGCATGATCTTGAACGGCAGCGAGAAGATCGACGGCGTGACCATCATCATCCCCATCGACATCAGCACCGCCGCCACCACGATGTCGATCACCAGGAACGGGATGAAGATCGCAAACCCGATCTGGAACGCGCTCTTCAGCTCGCTGGTGACAAAGGCCGGGATGAGCGCGCGCATGGGCGTTTGCTCCGGGCTGGTGATGGCCGGCATGTTGCCCATCTTGACGAACAGGGCGAGGTCCGGCTCGCGCGTCTGCTTGAGCATGAACTGGCGCAGCGGCGTGGCTGCCGTGTCCATGGCCTGTTCAACGGTGATCTTGTTGTCACGCAGCGGCACGTAGGCGTCGGCGTACACCTTGTCGAGCACCGGCGACATGACGAAGAACGTGAGGAACAGCGCCAGCCCGATCAGCACCTGGTTGGGCGGCGTGGTTTGCGTGCCCAGCGCGTGGCGCAGCAAAGACAGCACGATGATGATGCGCGTGAAGCTGCTCATCATCAGGATGATGGCCGGCAGAAACCCGAGCGATGTCAGGAAGACCAGCGTCTGGACCGGCAGCGAATAGCTCTGGCCGCCCGCGGTGCCCGTGAGCAGCGGCAGACCGGGTTGCGCCTGCGCGAACACGGCGGGCGCAGCGCCCAGCAGTGCCAGCCCGATGACGACAACGCGCAGGTAACGGAAGACAGTGCGCACGTTCATTCCGATTTTCCCGTCAGATGGCGCTTGAGCTGGATGGACAGCGCGTCGGCAAAGCGGGGCGGCTTGCCATCGCCCGAGGTGTTATCCGGTGAGGGGGTGTCGGCTTCCGCCGGGCGCGGCAGGGTGTGCAGCGTCTGCACGTGCTGCTGCGTGACGCCCAGCACGAGCCACGTGCCCTCCACATCGACGACGACGACCTTCTCGCGGGCGCCCAGCATCTGCTGCGCGACCACCGTGATCACCTGGCCGCGGCGGGCGCCGGGGCCCATGCCCGCACGCTGCTGCAGACGGCGCAGCAGCCAGCCGGCCGCCACGATCATCGCTAACACTACAAACAGCCCGCCAAGGGTGCGGGCCCAATCCACTGCATGATTCATTTCAACACCTTGCCCGGGGGGAGCATTGGTTGCTGTCAGGGTGCCGGACAGCCAAACTGCGCGGCGGAATCGTTCGGCTTAACGGTTCAACTTACGGATGCGTTCCGACGGCGTGATGATGTCGGTCAGGCGGATACCGAACTTCTCGTTGACCACCACCACTTCACCTTGGGCGATCAGGTAGCCGTTAACAAGTACGTCCATCGGCTCGCCGGCCAGCGCGTCGAGTTCAACCACCGAACCTTGCGCAAGCTGCAGCAGGTTCTTGATGGGCACCTTGGTGCGACCCAGCTCCACCGTCAACTGCACGGGGATGTCCAGGATCATGTCGATGTCGTTGCGCGGGGCGCCCCCCGGGCCGTCGGCCGTCAGCGGCTTGAACACCGGGCTGGACTCGGCAGCGGGTGCGGCGGCCGGCGCGTGGGCGACCGGGTTGGTTTGGGCACGGTGGGCCGCTTCCAGGGCCATGGCCTCTTCCATCGTCATTTCGACATCGATGTCGTCGGCGTTGGCTTCGGGGTTCATGGTCGGTTCAGTTGTCATCGTCAGACTCCGTGGCAGTCTCGCTGCCGCTCATATTCAGCATGCGGTTGACCCGCAGCGCGTATTGGCCGTTGAAGGTGCCGTAGCTGCATTCCATGACGGGCACGCCGTCTACCTTGGCGGTCACGCTCTCATCCAGCTCCAGCGGAATGACGTCGCCCGCCTTCATGTTCAGGATGTCGGACACCTGCACCTTGGCCGTGGCGAGGTCGGCAATCAGCTCCACCTCGGCGGTCTGCACCTGTTGCGACAGCAGCCGCAGCCAGCGCTTGTCCACTTCCAGCGCCTCGCCCTGGATGGCAGACGTGAGCCGATCGCGGATCGGCTCGATCATGGTGTAGGGCATGCAGATGTGCACGTCGCCGCCGTTGTTGCCCAGCTCAATGCTGAAGCTCGTGGTGATCACCACTTCATTGGGCGTGGCCACGTTGGCGAACTCGGTGTGCATTTCCATGCGCAGGAATTCGAAATCGATCGGATACACCGGCTGCCACGCGCGGGCGTAATGCTCGAACACGAGCTGCAGCATGCGCTGGATGATGCGCTGCTCCACGTCCGTAAAGTCACGGCCTTCCACACGCATGTGGAAGCGCCCGTCGCCGCCGAACAGGTTATCGACCACCAGGAAGATCAGGTTGGGGTCGAACACGAACAGCGCCGTGCCGCGCAGCGGCTTGACGTGCACGAGGTTGAGCGAGGTCGGCACCACCAGATTGCGGATGAACTCGCTGTACTTCTGCACCTTCACCGGCCCGACGGAGATCTCCGCATTGCGCCGCATGAAGTTGAACAGCCCGATGCGCCAGTTGCGCGCGAACCGCTCGTTAATGATTTCCAGCGTGGGCATGCGCCCACGGACGATGCGCTCCTGCGAGCCGAGGTTGTACGCGCGTACGCCAGACGGGTCAGCGGCTTCGACGGGGTCGTCGTCGGCGTCATCGGACACGCCCTTGAGGAGCGCGTCGATCTCCTCCTGGGAGAGAAACTCTTCCTTGAGCATGTCACTGGATCACAAAGTTGGTGAACAGAACGTCTGCCACCGGCGACTCCTTGCCGACAGCCTTGAAGACGTGTTCGCACAGTTCGACGATTTCCTTGGCCAGCTTGGTCTTGCCTTCCGACGGATACAGCTCGGTGGGCGTCTTGCTGGCCAGCAGCATCAGGATCTTGCTGCGCAGCTCAGGAATATAGGTCTTGATCTCGTCTTCGGCATGCTTGTTGAAGCTTTTGAACGTGACGCCAATCTGCAGATAACGGTCATTGCCCTCTTCGGGCTGCAGATTGACGGTCAGCGTTTCCATTGGCACGAACACCGGCTCTTTGGGCTTGGGCGGTGCAGCAGTGGCGGATGCGGCGTGATTGCCGCCACCGAGGAAGAACCAGGCAGCGGCGCCGCCAATGCCGACGAGCACGAGCACGATCAGGATGATCAGCAGCAGCTTGGTGGAGCCGCCCTTTGCAGGGGCGGGGGCAGTAGTGGCGGCAGCGGCTTCGGCCATGGGGATCACTCGGGGACTAGGGGGGGTGGGTTTTCCCGGCTCGGGCCATGCGAAACAACGGTAAAACGGCGCAAGACACAGAGTCGGGTTCTCGGATGGCATTCTTCCCCACCTCTGTCCAGCTCATTCCAGCAAAAAACGCGGTCAATCCCGCTTATCTCGGGGGTTTGGTGCTGCATAAGGCGGGGCGGCAAACGCGGTTTAAGTGATTCTTTATTCACGCGTATGTGCGGTTCAACTTGCATCCAGCGCCTTTCCGGTCGCTTGGCTGGCCGGCTTGCCACAAAAGTGACGTTGGCCCGAAAGATTTGCCTGCGCTTGCCGTTGTAAGAAAAGAAGGCGCCGGCACGTTCCGCGCCTGCTATACCTGCGTTGCCTTGTCGGAAGCCGCCTTGAATTCCTTGCCCTTTCCCACCCGTTTTGACCTTGCGCTTGTCGATGCCGGCGGTTTGCCGGCCGACTGCCCTGCGCGCGGCGAGCCGCCGGGCTTTTGCCCAAAGCTGGACTTGCTGTCGATGGTCAATGCGTTGACCGAGGGCATCCTGGTGTGCAGCACAGATCGGCGCGTGACCTACGCCAACCCGAGCGCCGCGCGGCTGCTGGGTTTGCCGGTCGATGCGCTGGTGGGCCGGCTGCTGCCCACGGTAGTGACCTCCGCCGTGGATGAATTCGACGCGTCCATTCACGAGACCGACTGGCCCGATCAGGACGTGATTGCCGAAGGCCAGCCGCAGTTGAACCAGATTTTCGGGATGCGATGCGTGGATGGCCGCATGGTGTGGGTTTCCAGCAACTGGACGCCGCTTTATGCCGATGGCGGCCAGTCGATGACTGCCTCGCCTCGGGCGGCAGACGCTGGCGCGACACCGTATTCGGTGCTCGTGTCGCTGGTCGACATCACACAGATCCGCGAAGCGCAGCAGCGTATCCGCCATCTGGCCACGCACGACACGCTCACGGGCTTGCTGAACCGCTCCGCGCTGGAAGACCGCCTGGAGCACGCGCTGGCCATTGCACGCCGCAACCGCTCGCGCGTTTCGGTCATGTTTCTTGACCTGGATCGTTTCAAGAACGTCAACGACACGCTGGGTCACCAGTTTGGCGACATGCTGCTGCGCGAGGTGGCGAGCCGCCTGCAGGCCTGCGCGCGCGAAGCCGACACCGTGGCCCGCCTGGGCGGTGACGAGTTTGTTGTCATGCTCGAAGCGCTGGATAGCCGGGGCACGCGGCGCGTGGCCGAGCGCATTCTGTCGGCCATCAGCGCGCCTTTCCATGTCGAAGGGCAGGAGCTGTATCTGGGTGTGTCGATCGGCATTGCCGTGGCACCGCACGACGGCGACGACCCCAACACACTGCTGCGCAAGGCCGACGCCGCCATGTACCTGGCCAAAGAGCGCGGCCGCAACAACTTCCAGACTTTCACGAGCGACCTGGACGACCGCGTCTCGCGCCGCTTCCGCATTGAATCGGGCCTGCGCCGCGCAAGCGATCGCAACGAGTTCTATGCCGACTACCAGCCGCGCGTGGACGTCAAAAGTGGCCGCATTGTCAGCGTGGAAGCGCTCATCCGCTGGAACTCGGCCGATTTCGGCCACATGATGCCCGGCCAGTTCATTCAGGACGCTGAAGAAACCGGCCTGATCGTCGAGATCGACCGCTGGATTCTGCGCGCGGCCTGCGACCAGCTTGCACGCTGGCGCCGCATTGGGCTGCCGCATTTGCGCATGTCGATCAACCTCTCGGGCCAGGCATTCAGCTCGGGGCAGTTGAGCGCGATGGTGCGCGGGGCGCTATCAACCAGTGGCCTGCCCGGCAATGCGGTGGAACTGGAGATGACCGAAGGCATTTTGATTCGCGACGATCCGTCCTTGCATGCGCTGCTGACCGAGCTGCGGGCGATGGGCGTATCGCTGGCGCTGGACGATTTTGGCACCGGATATTCATCGCTGTCGTACCTGCACCGCTTCCCGATCGACACGCTCAAGATCGACCGTTCGTTTGTGCAGGATTTGCCGCACGTGGCCGATCGTGCCGCCATCACGCGGGCCATCATCATGATGGCGCAGGCCATGGGCATGAAGACCGTGGCTGAAGGCGTGGAGACGACCGGCCAGCTCGAATTCCTGCGCGAAGTCGGCTGCGACGAGTTCCAGGGCTACCTGCTCACGCGGCCGCTCGAACCCGCCGCGGTGCAGGATCTCGTGCGCGAGAACGCGCGCCGCTACGGCGAGCGCATTCCGCGGTTTCTTTGAGTCTTTGAGTCTTTGAGCTTTTGATCTTTTCCAGGGCGCCCTAGAGTTGCAGGCCGTTGCTGACGACGTACATCGTCAGCTCGGCGTTGTTGCGCAGCTTCATCTTTGAGAGCACGCGCCCCCGATACACGCTGACCGTCTTGACGCTGATCTGTAGCGCCTCGGCAATCTCGCCCAGCATGCGGCCGGAGCCGAGCATGCGCAGCGTCTGGAATTCGCGGTCGGAGAGGATGTCGTGGCGGGGCTTGTCCCAGTCGACGTTCAGGTTGTCGGCCAGCACTTCCACGAGGTCGGAAGGCAGGTATTTCTTGCCCTTGGAGATGGCGTTGACCGCCGCGAGCAATTGCGGCTGGCTGGCGTCCATCGGTAGGTAGCCGGCGGCGCCAGCCTTGAGCGCCCGCACGGCAAGCAGCGCTTCAGGGTGACGGCCCAATGCCAGCACGGCCACGCGCGCATGCTGCTGGCGCACGGTCTTGATGGTCTGGAATTCGTCACCGGTGGCCGATTCCACCGAGAAGAGCATGACGTCCCACTCGCGCTGGGTGAGCAGGTCGCTGTTGGCATCGCGCAGGTCCGGCACGGCCTCGATCTGGCGGGCCAGGCGCGAATCCTTGAGGATCTGGCGCAGGCCGATACGGGCAATATCGTGCGGTTCGACGATCAGGACATTGAGCATGGTGGGTGTTGCTGGTCAAACAGGCTCAAGCGGGTTTGCCTCGAGCTCTTCTTTCCGCCGGCAGGCTTGGAGCCGTGCTGGCGGGCTTGCAACTCCCCATCTGTGCAATGTGTGGCGCTCTATATATAGAGGGACGCTGGCGCCTATGTACCGGTCGGACGAGTATAGCCGAGGGCCTGCCGGCCAAGAAGCAGGCGCATGGCCTCTTTTGGAGGAGTGCCGGATAACAGGCGACTGCAAGCCCAAACCGCCGCCGACGCACAAATTTGTCAAGGCGGCCCTAAACTTTTCTCAGCGGCCACCGATAACCTGAGTACAACGCAGACCTGATCCCCTTCAAGTTGCAGGTCACGTTGCTCGGCCTAGCCGGAATTAGCAAACACGGGCAACAAACCATCGGGAAACTTAGGAGCCGTCATGTCCCTCAGCCTTAATACCAACATCTCGTCGCTGCAAACGCAGCAGGCACTGACGCAGTCGCACTCTGCGCTGCAAACGTCGCTGCAACGCCTGTCCACCGGTCTGCGCGTGAACAGCGCCCAGGACGATGCCGCCGCCTACGCTGTGGCCAGCAGCCTGACCACCAAGCTGAACTCGCAAACGCAAGGTATCCAGAACTCCAACCAGGCGCTGTCGTACCTGCAAACGGCCGACTCGTATCTGAATCAGGTTGAAAACAACCTGCAGCGCATGCGCCAACTGGCCGTGGAAGCCAACAACGGCGGTTTGTCGACCACCGACCAGGCCAACCTGGACAAGGAATACCAACAACTGGCCACGGCCAACAAGAACGTTGAAGCCAACGCCAACTACAACGGCGCCAAGCTGTTCGATGGCTCGGTAACGTCCACGACGTTCCAGTATGGCCAGAGCTCGGCGACTGACGTGGCCTCCGTTACCAACGCCAACCTGGCAAGCTTCGGCACGCTCACCGGCACGAGCGTGACGTCCACCGCCAATGCAACCGCAGCCCAGGCGGCCATCGACACCGACCTGACCAACCTGAAGTCGGCCCGTGCCAGCCTGGGTGCCCAGCAAAGCGGTCTGAACTCGACCATCAACACGCTGACCTCGTCGAACACCGCTCTGGCAGCAGCCAAGTCGGCCATGATCGACACGGACTACGCAGCGGAAACGGCGAACATGACGCGCCAGAACATTCTGCAGCAAGCCGGTACGGCGATGCTGGCGCAGGCCAACTCGGCACCGAACAGCATCCTGAGCCTGCTGAAGGGTTAATCAGTAGGTTGATGCAGCCCCAGCCGCCTGGCGGCCGGGGCGAAGGCCGGCGCTCCATCGGGGCGCCGGTCTTTTTTTTGTGGCCTTCGCATGGTGATGTGCCGGCTGACACGCCCTAAAGAAATGGCGGACGCTGCCGTTGTGTAGAAAGACTCCCGCCGGCGCAGACGCTCACCAGATCCGATCATGGCGACTACCACCTCCACGACCACCAACTACGTTCCGCCGATCTCGATCCCCGGTATCGGAACGAGCATTGATGTCAATACGCTGGTTTCCAGCCTCATGAAGGTGGAAAGCCAGCCGCTGACACTGCTGCAAAATCGACAGAGCTCCTACCAGGCGCAGCTCTCGGCCGTGGGCTCGCTCAAGAGCGCGCTGTCGACGTTCCAGACCGCGCTGTCGAATCTGACCAGCCCGTCGAATTACAGCGCCATGAAGGCGAGCGGCTATGACGCAACGGTGCTGAGCGCGACGGCCAGCGGCACGGCCAAGGCGGGTTCGTATGCCGTGAATGTGACGCAGCTCGCGCAATCTCAGGTGCTGGCTGCGCAGGGGCAGACGTCCAGCACGGCCGCCATTGGCGGCGGCGCATCGACCACGATTTCGTTCTCGTTCGGCACGGTGTCGGGCGGCACGTTCGCCAACGGTAAATACACCGGCGCCACGTTCACGCAGAACGGCAACCTGCCGGGTGGCTCGGTCACCATCAATTCATCCAACAACACGCTGTCGGGCATCCGGGACGCGATCAACGCGGCCAACGTGGGCGTGTCGGCCAGCATCGTCAACGATGGGAGTGGCACGCCGTACCGGCTGGTGCTGACTTCCACCGCGGGCGGGGCTAATTCGGAGATGAAGGTCACGGTCTCGGGTGACGCGACGCTGCAATCGCTGCTTGCGAACGATCCGGCCGGCACGCAAAACATGACCGAGACGACCACGGGCCAGAACGCCCTGGCCACCGTCAACGGCATTGCCGTGCAGAGCGCGACCAACACGCTGTCAAATGTGGTGGACGGCATGACGTTTACGCTGGCCAAAACGGGCAGCACCACCGTGACGGTGGCCAACGACCCGACCGCCACGACCACCGCCATCAATAACTTCGTTAGCGGCTACAACGCGCTGCGCACGCAACTGAATGCGCTGACCAAAATCGACACCGGTAACAGCGCCAACAATGGCCCGTTTGCTGGCGATGTCAGCACCAAGGCACTGATCAGTCAGGTCTCCAGCGTGCTGACGCAGGCCATCGGTACGGGCACCTACACGTCGCTGGCCAGCATTGGCGTGAACCTGCAGCCGACCGACGGAACGCTCGCGGTGAACAGCACCCAGCTTGCGGCAGCCATTGCCGCGAACCCCACGCAAGTGACCGGCTTGCTTGCCGCAACCGGTACGGCAACGGATTCCCTGGTCAGCGTGCCGTCCTTCTCGAACACCACGCAAGCCGGCACGTACGCCGTCAACGTGACACAACTGGCGACGCAGGCCACGCTCACGGGTTCGGCGGCGGCCAACACGACCATCACGGCGGGGACGAACGACACGCTGGCCTTCAATATCAGCGGCATTGCCGTCAACATCACCTTGGCGGCCGGTACCTACAGCGCTTCGAGCCTGGCCGCGCAAGTCCAGAGCCGACTCAACGCTTCCACCGCCTTGCAGAACGCGAAGATCACCGCGTCGGTCGCGGCCAATGGCGGCGGTGTGATGACCATCACCGACAACCAGTTCGGTTCGGTGTCGGCGCTGTCGGTGTCGGGCAACGGGGCGTCGTCGCTCATGGGCGCGGCCCCCACCGCAGTGGCGGGCAAGGATGTGCAGGGCACCATCAACGGCGTTGCCGCCACCAGTTCGGGCCAGAACCTGTACGGCGCCACCGGCACGGCGGTCGATGGCCTGACCGTGCAGGTGAACGGCGGCGCGCTGGGCGCTCGCGGTACGGTCACGGTGCAGCGCGGCTATGCCGCTCAGCTCAATACCGTGATGACCAACCTGCTGTCGACCAGCGGCATGGTCCAGAACGAGACCGACGCGATCAACAGCTCGCTCAGTTCGCTCGCAAACCAGATCAGCGCCATGCAGACGCGCCTGAACAACAAGCAGGCGCTGTACTACACGCAGTTCAATGCACTGTCGGCGCTGGTGGCCAGCATGACGAACACCAGCAACTACCTGACCACGCAGCTCGCGGCGCTCCAGAACCAGTCCAAGAGCAGCTAAGCCAGGATCGAAGCACCACCGATAACAAGATCACACAGCGAGGACTTTTCCCATGTACGCAGCACGCCGCGCCATTGGTGCCTACGCACAAGTCGGCATCGAGACGTCTGTGGTAGATGCCAACCCGCACCGGCTGATCGCCATGCTGTTCGATGGTGCACGCGCCGCCATCAAGCTGGCCGCTGCCTCCATCCAGCGTGGGGACGTGTTCGCCAAGCTGCGCGCAATCGAGAAGGCCATGTCGATCATTGGCCAGGGGCTGCAGGCCAGCCTCGATCACGAGCGCGGCGGCGACATCGCTGTGCAATTGAACAATCTGTATGACTACATGCTGCGCCGCCTGCTGGTGGCCAACAGCAACAACGATCTGACGATCCTCGCAGAGGTGGACGGTTTGCTCGCGCCGCTGCAGGATGCGTGGCTCGCCATTGGCCAGACGGGCGCCGCCGTGGCGAACCACCACCTGAGCGTTGTGGGCTGATTGCCTGGCTGTTTGTAGTGAAGCAATGAAGCAACCTTTGACTGAATTCGGCCCAACTGGAGCCAATATGCACCGCAACATCCCGATCAAGGACGGCGAAAGTCTGTTCACCTGCTACGAAGCCATCGCACGTCTGACCGCTGAAATGGTCGCTGCGGCGGAAGTGGGTAACTGGGAAGTGGTCAGTACGCTCGAACGCGAAAGCGCCGCTTATGTAGACGCGCTGCGCCGTTCCGAGCCGCATCCGCAACTCTCGCGCGAAGATGTGGAGCGCAAGCGCACGCTGCTCGTGCGCATTCTGGAAGACGACGCCCGCGTGCGCGCCATGGTGTATCCGCGCCTGAACCGCTTGCAAAAGCGTATCGACACGGCACGCCGCGCCACCGCCGCAAGCAACGCTTACGGCAGCATGGCGCGCTATTGAGACGAGGCGTCCTGCAATTGTTTTGACAGCGTCAGATAGTGCTCGGACTTGCGTGCGAGCGCATGGCTTTGCATCTGGTACACGATCGCCAGTTGCTGAGCCGCGAGAAAGCTGCCCCGGCCGATGACGCTGCCGTCCATCTCGGGCTGATCGCCGATCTGCAGACAACGGTTGAACACCTGCTCCGCCAGCGGTAGCCAGCGTGCGCCCGCCTCGTCGGGGTGCTTGGCCGCCGCATCCAGCAAGACCAATCCCAGCGCAAAGCACAGATCCGGAAAGTCGGGCCAGGTGTTGATGGCGGTATCCGCCTGCGTCAGGGCTTCGTCCATCCGGCCTGCCTTGCCGAGGCTGTACACATACCGTAGCGCGAGGTTGCGGCGATACGGCGCATCCTGCGGGGCCAGGCTGAAGGCACGGGCGTAGTAGTTCGTGGCCTTTGCGTAGTCTTCGTGATGCAGTTCGGTTTCTTTGCCGAGCTGGTACAGCACATACGGATCGTCCGGCCGATGTGCGAGTTCGCCGAGCAGCAATTGCGTATTGCGCTCGCCTTTCTTTTGCATCCTGGCTTCGGTGTAGCCGTCATGGCGCACCACGATCGGCACGCGTGCCGCCGGCAATGACGAGACCGGCTGCTCATGAATGCGCCCCGTGTAATGCACGCCACGCGGCAGCACACGCGGAATCCACGCAATCAGCCGGCTGGCGGATTCGGTCGCGCTGTCGGTATCGTTCTTGACGCAAACCACGCCGACTGCCGGGTTTGCACCGATCAGCGTGCGCAGATGTTCGCCGCCGCTTTCCAGCCATTCGTCTGCGTCGAGGATGAGGTTCCAGTCGGCATTGGCCGCCTGCAGTGCGGTGTTGCGCGCGGCAGAGAAATCGTTCGTCCACACCATGTGGCTGACGAGCGCGCCGCACGACTCGGCAATGGCCGCGGTGTCGTCAGTGGACCCTGTATCGAGCACCACCATGCGATCGACAAACGGCTTGGCGCTGAGCAGGCAGCGCGCAATGCTGGCGGATTCATTGCGGGCGATGACAACCAACGCCAGATCGGCACAAGCAGATGGCGTGTTCATTCGCGGTCGTCCGCCGTGGCGAGTGCGTCAAGCAGCTTGCGCAGCACATTGCGCGTGGCGCCAATCTCATCGAGTTCCAGTGGAATCTTGCAGGCAAGCGCTTCGGGCACCTTGGCGGCACGCTCGCGCAGTGCGCGGCCGGCATCAGACAATTCGATGACGACGCGGCGCTGGTCATCGGGGTCGCGCGTGCGGGTGACGAGGCCTTGTTCTTCCAGGCGTTTAAGCAGTGGCGTGAGCGTGCCGGTATCGAGATACAGCGTGCGGCCGAGATCACCCACGGCACACGGCGCCTGTTGCCAGCACGCCAGCATCACCAGGTATTGCGGATAAGTCAGGCCCAGTTCATCCAGCAGTGGGCGGTAGAGGCGCGTCAGCAGGTGGCCGGCGGCATACAGAGGAAAGCAAAGCTGCTGATCGAGCGCCAGCACGTCGTTCACGGAAAACTCCCGGGGAACGGTCTGGCGCTCGTGCGGCGAATGCCGCAACGGCCCAAAAAAGGCTCAGCGCGTGACCGTGTTCAATTGGACGTCAATATTGCCACGGACGGCATGCGAATAGGGGCATACGCCATGCGCGGCAGCCACAAGCGCTTCCGCCGTTGCCTGGTCGACGCCCCCCAAGGTGGCGGCCAGCGACACCGTGAGCGCAAATCCGCCGTCATCGCGCGGGCCAATGCCGACCGTGGCCACGACTGACGTCGACGCCAGCTTGATCTGCTTGCCGCGTGCAACATGCAGCACAGCGTTTTCAAAACAGGCGGCATAACCGGCGGCAAACAGTTGTTCCGGGTTGGTGGCCGCACCGCCCGCGCCGCCGAGTTCGCGCGGCAGCGAGAGGGGCAGATCGAGCGTGCCATCGGCGCTGCGAATATGGCCGGCACGGCCGCCTTCTGCGGTGACTTGGGTCTGGTAGAGCGTCTTCATGGTCGGGTTCACTTATTTGGGAAGGGAAACCCGGTCGGCGACATGTCGGCCGGGG
Source organism: Ralstonia sp. SET104 (assembly GCF_003851545.1). Lineage (GTDB taxonomy): Bacteria > Pseudomonadota > Gammaproteobacteria > Burkholderiales > Burkholderiaceae > Ralstonia. Next base: position 123,964 of record NZ_BHVX01000014.1, read on the forward strand.
GATCGATCTTAAATCGATGACGCAATTATATTGTGTGCAATATAAATAGCAAGGGTCGCCGGAAGCTCTTTTCCGCAACGAGGGAAAAGGGCGGAAGAGCGTGATGTCAGATCGACATGCTCATGATGCTTTGGTATGCCGAGACCAACTTGTTGCGCACCTGCACGGCGGTCTGCATGTCGATATTGGCCTTTTGCAGCGAAAGCATCACGTCGTGCAGGTCGACGTCGTTGTTGCCCATTTCAAAGCTGCGCGAGATGGTTTCGGCCTTTTGCTGCGAGGCGTCAACACGATCCAGCGATGACTTAAGCACGAAGCCGAAGTCAACACTGGGTTTGCCGGCATTGCCGCTGGCGGTGCTGCCACCAACGGCGGAGGACGGTGCCAGCACGCTGTTCATCAGCGAGACCACGGAGTTGGCGTTGGAGAGATCCATGTGGGATGTGACTCAGGGAAATTTGGCGAGCGTTTCGAGTTCCGAGACGAAGCGCACTTCACGGCCGGCCGGCACCGGGATATCCAGCGGAATTGGTGTCACGACGATGGTGTGCTGCGGAATGGGCGCGTCGTCGTCAAGCACCAGGAACGCCGTCTGGGCAAAGCCTTGCGCATGGTGAAAGACTTGCAGCGGCGCGCGGCGCAGGGTTGCGTACCGGGGCGGCTCGGGCTTGAACGGGTCAAGCTTGGTCAGGTATTCAAACGCGGCGTTGACGCGGTACAAGTCATACGGCGCGGGCAGGTCGGCCACTTCACCCAGCGCGCGGACGCGGTTGGCGATGTAGTAGTTGTCGATCCAGTTGCCGCCTTCATGTGTGCGCAGGCGCAGCGCTACCTTCATGCGCGCGAGCACGAACTGGTTGATGGCATTCAGCCACTCCGGGCGCTCGGCTGCAGGCAGCGTGTGTGAGAACTTGCCGAACAGGTACTCCAGGCCGCCGCGGTAGCGGTCCCATGCGTACTTCACTTCTTCGTTACCGGCCTGGGCGCGGGTCTCGTCGGCAAAGTAGCGCGTGACCGAGCGGTAGAACGGCGTTTTGCTGAAATACACGGCGCTGCTGCCGAGCATTTCCGCTGCATGCACGAAAGCGTAGAACGCGTGCTCGGGCGCGCTGAAGTAGATGCGGTTCATGACCTCGCGGCGCGCCAGGTAGATCTCCGGAAACAGATGGTGCGAAAGGACCAGCGCCAGCAGCTTGGGGTAATCGTGCTGCTCGATCAGATAGTTGTCATCCTGACGGTAGAAGGCGGTCACGTCCTGCCGCGTCGGCAGGTCATGGATGAGCCACGGCGCGAAGATGACATCCACGCCCGGGTTGCGCTCGAAGATGTCGATGTTGTTGTTGATCTCGGCCAGGATCGGCAGGTCGTCATCGGCGTGATAGAGCACGTACGAGCCGCGCGCGCTGCGATAGAGCTGGTTCAGGTTTTCAGCCGAGCCCAGGTTGGACGGGCGGCGGAAATACCGGATGTTCAGCTTGTCCTGATAGCGCGCAACGACCTCTTCCGTGTTGTCGGCCGAGCAGTTGTCACCGATCAGCAGTTCGTAGCTGAATTTCAGTTCGCCAATCTGCGAGACGAGTTCTGCTAGCAGGTTGTCGAGGTAACGCGCGCGGTTGTAGGTCGGGATGCAGACGCTCAGCGCGACTTGCTGCACGACCTCATCCTGCTTGTTCGATGCCACGTTTTCGTGGGCTGCGGGTTGGACTGCTGCAATCTCACTCATGGATGAACTCGCGCCAGTTAAGCGTCTGCGGACGCATGTACTGCTTGCTCGCCGGGCCATGATTTGCGATCAGGTCCAGGCTGCTGACAAAGGGAGTGAACTCGCCGTGCAATTGCGTATAGGGCAGCAGGGCGTAGTTCATGTATTCAACGGTGATGCCGTGTTGTTCAAACTCGGCGTGGGCCAGGTAGTGCTTGGCGCCGTGTCCGGTGATGTATTTGGTGCCATGCAGTTTCTGCACGATGGCGAGCACACGGCCGGTGTTGCTGCCGGGCACGGCCAGTTCGGGCGCGTCGATGAACTTGCTGTCCATCTCGATGCCCAGATAACGGCACACCGCGCGCATGGACGCCAGCGCCAGTGCGCCCATGTTCGGGTAGTCCACGTCGTACACAGAGCGCACCAGCGCCAGCATGTCGCTCACATGCGGTGCGGCCTCGTAGGCTTGCTCAAGCATGCGCAGATGCTGCGCGCGCCAGTCAACGTTGGTGGCGGGCTTCACCTCGTCAATGCGGGCACCGAGATGGAATTTTTCCAGCGGCACCGTCATCCAGCGCGAACCGGTGCTGTCCTTGATCTGCACGCGGTTGGTGAAGCTGCCCTTGGAGAACTGCACGTCGGCGTAGTTGACGAGCACGTTCGCCAGCATGATCTGCTCAAGCAGGCCGCGCCACGGAAACAGCATCGGTTGGGTGATGACGACGTTCATGGCGCGAGCATCCGCTCCATGAGAACAACGTCGTGCCAGCGGTTGTCTTGCAGGTAATGGCTGGCCAGCGTGCCGATGTTTCGGAAGTCGAGCTTCTCGTAGAGCGCGATGGCGCGTGTGTTCTCGGCCAGCACTTCGAGCGTGATCTTGCGCAGGCACAGCGTTTCGCTGGCATAAGCAAACGCGGCTTCGCAAGCGGCGCGCCCATGGCCTTTGCCCTGGGCGGCGGGCGTCAGGCAGATGCCCAGGGAGGCATGCCGGTTGACCGCATCGATGTGGTTCAACTGCAGATAGCCCAGCACACTGTCGTCCGCTTGGGCTGCAATGATGAACAGCACCACTTCGCTTTGCTTCGATTTGGCCGTAAGCCAGTCACGCACGCTCGTCGCGGAGTTGGGCCGCGGGCGCGTCATCAACTGCAACTGCGTCGGTACGTCGTTGCGCAGCGGCAGGAGTTGCGGGATATCGCTCTCGCGCCATTCCCGAAGGACGAGTGAGCCGCGCGCGATCATGGCTGGAAGCGGAAATAGCGGAAGCGATTCGGGTATGCGGCTTCCACGGTGTGCCGCACTTCGTCGGCAATGACCGGGTTGACGGCCAGATACACGACCTCAACTTCATCCGGAATGCTGTCCAGCGCGACAACCGGCTTGCCGGCCAAAGACGACCCTTGCAGGTACGGGTTCTGGTCTACAAACGCGCGCAGCGCATGCGGCTGCTGCAGGTTGCTGGCGGTGTAGGCGCCGTAGAAACCTGCGCCGTAGATGACCGCAGGCGCGCTGCCGTGCTGCGTTTCAAAGTCCGTCAGATGGCTGGCGGCTTGCTGCCAGAAGCGGGCGAGCCTGTTGGCTGCGCGCTGTGTGTCTGCCAGTTCCTGTGCATCGAGCACCGGCGCGATCTTGCTGTCGCCGGGCCGGCGCACGGCGGTCACAACGAAGGCGCCACGGTGGCTTTGCGCATTGGCTTCGAGCAGATCAAACCCATGGCTGGCCAGCAGCGTTTGCAGCGACGTGTGCGTGAAGTGGTTGACGTGATCCGCCACCAGAAAATCCACCGAGTTGGTGAACGTGTTCGGCACGATGGCGTACAACAGGCCGCCATCGCGCAGCAGGCCGTGGATGTTGCGCAGCGCGGTCGTCAGATCAGGGATGTGCTCAAGCGAGAAGAACGAGCTGACCACATCGAACGAACGCTGCCATGCTGGCGGAATGGTGTATGTGGCCCACTGTTCGGGGCTGAGGAACTTCTCCCAGAAGCCAACGTAGCGGTCGCTGATGTCGAACAGGTGGACGTCTACGTCCGGGCGCTGTTGCTTCAGCAGGCGCATCGTTGCGCTTTTCGCGCAACCGAAGTCGACCACGCGGGCACCCTCATGCAGCCCCCCCTGCAATGCCAGCTTGCGCTGGAACGTGGCGACCTGGTGGTCGGCGCGGAAGATCTTCTGGCCGTTCTCGACCGCATAGATCTGGTCTTCTTCCTCGCTGTTGACGAGGATGTCGTATTCGGTGTCATAGAAGCTGCTGTTGTCACACAGCTCGACGGTCTGGATGTGGCCGCACGAAGCGCAGCAGAACACCTCCAGCGTGCCTTCCATGGCCCGGCGCAGTGAAGACAGTGCGCTTTGCGGGGCGCGGTAGATCGCTTCGGCCAGCGGTTGCTGGCAGACGTTGCATGACAGTGCAGTGGTCATCGTCAGGCTTCCACAGAGAGTTCGGGGTGGACGGTGCGGAAGTCGACGCCGTTGGCGTACGAGCCCTTCCAGCCGTGCGAGCGCCCGGTCGGCTCGCAGAAATTGAAGTAACGGAACTGCATCGACCAGCGCGAACGCTGGCTGGTGTTGTGCCCCGAAGCATGCAGCACGAGAAAGTCGACCATCACCAGATCGCCCGGCCTGGTGAGCGGCTGCACGTGCGGATAGCGCGCGAGATAGCTCGCTTCGTCCTTGATCAGCAAGGCATAGGCGCCTTGCTTGCCGGCGTTGTCCGGGTCGGCGCTGAACACGGGCAGTGGCCCTTCCACGTGGGAACCGGGGCAGAACTCCACCGGCCCGATTTCGGGCGTGATTTCCACCAGCGGGCTCCAGAACACCACGCCATCGAGGCTGCGCAACTGGGCCGGATATTCCTGATGCCAGTTGGCGCGAAATTTCTCTTCTCGCGGGTTGTCGATGCGGATGCCGGAGCCAGCGTTCGCAATCCCCGGCAGGGCGCCGGGGCGCACCTCGGTCACCAGGTGTTCGTGACGCGGATCGCCCAGCAAGCGAACAAACGCGGGGATCTGCTTGACTGCGTCGTACACCTCGGCGCCGTATTTGCGATTGGCCTTGATGACTGCCTGGTAGCCGTCGTCGAATCGTTCTGGCGCAAACGGCGCGCGCACGATATCGAGACGGTACTTGTCGATGATGAGGCCGATGATGTCGTAGATGGCGCGCTGGATCGGCTCGACCTGCGACGGCGCGTAGAAGTCGCGCAGGATCAGCAGGCCGTCACGCTGAAAGGTCTCGATTTGAGCGGCGCTCAGGATGCCAGGCATGTCAGCTTCTCCTGATGTTCTTTGACGAGATCGAGCACCACGTTGGACACCGTGTCGATATCTGCGCCTGACATGTCGTGATACGACGGCAGGTTGATGGCGCGCTCGGCAATCGCGTAACTGTTGGGCGCGTTGTTGCGTGAAGTGTCCGCCAACGTGCCGAACAACTCTGTCTGGCTCAGCGGGTAAAAGAACACCCGCGCATCGATGCCGCGGCGCGAGAACGCAGCCAGCAGCCCATCGCGCGTGATGCCCAGGGCTTCGTCAAACACCACCGTTGGCATCCAGTAACTGTTCAGCGTGCCGGGTGCTTCGGGATTGAGTGCAAGGCCCTTGATGCCGCCGAGGTGCGTTTCATAGGCGGCAAAGATCTCGCGCTTGCGTGCGACCAGCGCGTCGATGCGCTCGAGCTGCGCGCAGCCGATGGCGGCCTGCACGTTGGAAATGCGGTACTTGAAGCCAATAAAGTCAGACCAGAACTGCTTGCCGCCCGGCACGCGGCCGTGGTTGTTCAGCGTCATCACGCGGTCGTATAGCGCGCGGTCGTTGGTGACGAACATGCCGCCTTCGCCCGTCGTCATGGTCTTGGTGCCATGGAACGAGAACGTGCCGAAGATGCCCTGTGCCCCCGTTGCGTGTTCATGCCAGCGTGAGCCAACAGCTTCAGCCGCGTCTTCGATGACGGGAATGCCGTGGCGTTTGCCGATGTCGAGCAGGCGGTCCATCTCGCACAGGTTGCCGTAGAGGTGCGTGGCGATGATGGCTTTGGTGCGCGGCGTGATGGCCGCTTCCACCAGCGCCGGGTCCAGGCACCACGTGTCCGGCAGGATGTCGACAAACACTGGCGTGGCACCCACGTAGGTGATGGGTGATGCCGTGGCGATCCAGTTGGTGTCTGCCAGGATCACCTCATCGCCCGCGCCGATGCCCAGCGCGGCCAGGCCCATGTGCATGGCGCCGGTGCAGCTTGATGTGGCAATGGCGTACTGCGTGCCGACAAACTCGGCAAACAGCTTTTCGAAGCGGTTGATGTAGGCGTAGCACTGGTCGCCCCAGCCGTTGCGTGCGGCGTCGGTGGCGTATTCGACTTCCAGCTCGGTAATCGACGGCTTGGAGTACAGAATCTTCTGGGTCATGGCTGTTCCTGCAGTTCAGGATTCGGGGCCGGCAACGTGATCCCCGCAAACGCGTTGGTCAGCGGCGGATGGTTGCGGTCGCGGTCGGAGCATTCGGTCACGTCGAGTGGCCAGGCGATACCGAGCCGGCTGTCGGTCGGGTTGAGGCCGTCTTCAGCGGCTTGCGCGTAGGGCGTCGAGCTCAGGTACAGCAGTTCGCAATCGTCTTCCAGCGCCTGAAAACCGTGGGCAAACCCGCGCGGCACCAGCAGGCTGTTGTGGCGCTCGGCAGACAACTCCACCGCATGCCACTGCAAGAACGTGGGCGAGCCGGCGCGCAAGTCAACGGCCACGTCGAACACGCGGCCGCGCACGCAGCTCACCAGCTTGATCTCGGCATGCGGCGGGTATTGAAAGTGCAGCCCGCGCACGGTGCCGCGCTTGGTGGAGTAGGAGTGGTTGATTTGTGCGATCGGGCTGTCGAAACCGGCAGCGGCAAGTTCGTCCGCGCAGAAAAAGCGCGTGAAATAGCCGCGATGATCGCCAATGATTGTTCGGTCGATTTCAACCACACCGGCCAATGGTGTCGGCTGGAGCGTGAAGCGGCTCATGCGGCGCTCCTGCATGCGGCGGTAGATGCGGCTGCGGTGAAGCGGTCGATTTGTTGATCGCAAAGCGCGCGCGCACCAGCGGTGTTGTCATGCAGGTGGCGATACCAGGCGGCGGTCTGTTCCAGCGCGGTCTCGAATGGCCACGCTGTCTGCCAGCCTAGTTGCTGGCGTGCGCGGCTGGCGTCCAGATGCAGCATGCCGGCTTCATGACGGCCGGTGGTGGCGTTGGCATCCAGTTGCCAGTTCAGCGACGGCCAATGTTGCTGCAAGCCTTGCAGCACCTGTTCGACCGTGCGCGTGGCGGCGCTGTCCGGGCCGAAATTCCAGGCGGTGGCGCATGATGCATCACCGGCCAGCAGGCGTTGTGCGAGCACCAGATAGCCGTGCAGGCAATCCAGCACGTGCTGCCACGGTCGTGTGGCGTGTGGTGAACGGATGACGAGCGGCGTACCAGCACGCATGGCGCGTTCGGCATCGGGGATGAGGCGGTCTTCCGACCAATCGCCGCCGCCAATCACATTGCCCGCGCGGCCGGTGGCGAGCAACGGGCCGTTGGCAAAGAACGCGCGCCGGTAGCTTGCGGCCACCAGTTCGGCACAGGCTTTGGATGCGCTGTAGGGGTCATGGCCGCCGAGTGCGTCGGTCTCTCGGTAGCCCCAGGCCCACTCGCGGTTGTCGTAGCACTTGTCGGTGGTGGCAATCACGATGGCGGACAGGTTCGTGCAGCCGCGCGCCGTTTCCAGCACGTTGACCGTGCCCATCACGTTGGTGGCGTAGGTGGCAGCAGGGTCCTTGTACGACGCGCGCACCAGCGGTTGCGCCGCGAGGTGAAAGACGACGTCAGGCTGCGCCGCAGCCATGGCAGTGCGTACGCCATCCGCATCACGGATGTCGCCCAGCGTGTGGCCTGCCAGGGAGGATTCCACCTCGGCCAGCGTAAAGAGATTCGGGCTCGTTTCGGGCGCCAGGCTGTAGCCGTAAATCTCTGCGCCAAGCTGGCGCAGCCACAGTGCCAGCCAGCTCCCCTTGAACCCGGTATGCCCGGTCAGGAAGATGCGTTTGCCGGCCCACGCACGCGGGTCGAGTGTCACCACTTTTTCCACGGTGCACTCCCCGTTTGCCATAGGGCTTCCAGACTGTTCTTGTCGCGCAGCGTGTCCATCGGCTGCCAGAAGCCGTGGTGCTCGAAGGTGTTCAGTTCGCCCATCTCGGCCAGACGCGACATTGGCGCGCCTTCCCACGGGGTGTCTTCACTGGCGATGTATTCGATGACGGACGGATTCAGCACGAAGAAGCCGCCGTTGATCCAGCTTCCGCCGTCGCCGGGCGGCTTTTCGGTAAAGCCGGTCACACGGGTGCCGTCGCGCTGGAGCATGCCGTAGCGGCCCGGCGGCTGCACGGCCGTCACGGTGGCCATCTTGCCGTGCTCACGGTGGAAGGCGATCTTGCTGGTGATGTCGATGTCGGACACGCCGTCGCCGTAGGTGAAGCAGAACGGCTCGTTCGGGTCCAGATACGCGGCCACGCGCTTGAGGCGCCCGCCGGTCTGTGATTGCTCGCCCGTGTCGACCAGCGTGATGCGCCACGGCTCGGCATGGCGCTCGTGCACGGTGACTTCGTTCTTCGACATATCGAACGTGACGTCCGACATGTGCAGGAAGTAGTTGGCGAAGTATTCCTTGATGACGTAGCCCTTGTAACCCAGGCAGATGATGAAGTCGTTGATGCCGTGGGCTGCGTAGATCTTCATGATGTGCCACAGGATCGGGCGTCCACCAATCTCGATCATCGGCTTGGGCCGCAGGTGCGATTCCTCGCTGATGCGCGTGCCGAGGCCCCCGGCCAGGATGACTGTCTTCATGGTTCAGTGCTCGCTCATGCGGCGACCGCGTGGGCGCTGACGGTTTGTTGCTCCATCTGCCGCGCGAGGTCGGAATATTGGTTCGACTTGATGGCCAGCGTGTCGGCCAGGGCGCGGTAGGTCAGCGCCAGATACTTGGCGGCGGCAAAGCTGCCGCGCCCGAACACGGCGGCATCCAGCTTGGGCTGTTCGCCAATCTCCAGGCACTTCAGGAAAGCGGATTCCGCCATCGGCAGCCATTGTTTTTCGGCTTGCGCGGCGTCTTGCGCGGCGGCTTCGAACATCAGGTGGCCGAGCATGTAGAAGTAGTCGGGCGAGTGCGCCCACTCCTCCATCCACGTGCCGGCCAGGGTGATGGCCGTATCCAGTTGCTTCGATTTGGAAAGACACGCCAGCAGGCAGATGCACAAGTCATGGCGATAGGGCGCCGTCCTGGGCGCCGTCGCCAGCGCGCGCTGGTAGTGCACGGCGGCCTGTGCCGGGTCTTTCTGATTGATCTCGAAATCCTTGCCGAGCTGGTAGAGCACATACGGGTCGTCCGGATGCGCGGCCAGCTCCAGTTGCAGCAGGGTGTGATTGCGCCCGCGCTTCTGGTCCAGCTTGGCGTTCATATAGCCATCGTGGCCGAGCACCAGCGGCAAGCGCACGCGCTGCAGATTCGCATTGGGCTGCTCGTGGATGCGCCCCTTGTAGCGCACACCGCGCGGCAGCAGGCGGGCGATCCAGCTATTGGAATGCTCCACGTGGCCTGAGATGTCGTATTCGCTGCGGATGCACACCACGCCCAGCAGCGGGCCGAAGGTGCAGGCGTCGCGCAGCTCTTCGGTGCCGCTTTCGATCCACTCGTCGGCGTCCAGCACGAGGTTCCAGTCCGCATTGGCGGCGGCCAGCGCGGCGTTGCGGGCGGCCGAGAAGTCGTCCACCCACTGGAAGTGATGCACCTGCGCGCCGCATGCCTTGGCAATTGCCACGGTGTCGTCGGTCGAGCCGGTGTCGAGCACGATCATGCGATCGACGTGCGGCTTGGCGCTCAGCAGGCAGCGCTCGATACAGGCGGCCTCATTGCGGGCGATGACCACCAGCGCGAGGCTGGCCCCGGCGGACTTGGCACGGTGTTTGGCGTGTTTGGACATGCAGACTCAGAAAAAAAGGCTATCGCAAAGGCGATTTCAGAGCCTGTTCAGGATCCGTAGCGAGCATCGCAAGGCCAAGATCGGGGCGCGCAGGATCATGAGCAGGCGCTAGATCGACATGCTCATGATGCTCTGGTACGCCGAGACGAACTTGTTGCGCACCTGCACCGCGGTCTGCATGTCGATGTTGGCTTTCTGCAGCGAGAGCATGACGTCGTGCAGATCCACGTCGTTGTTGCCCATTTCGAAGCTGCGCGAGACCGACTCGGCTTTTTGCTGCGACGCGTCAACCCGGTCCAGCGACGACTTGAGCACCGCGCCAAAGTCAACGCTGACCTTGGCGCCGTCGCCCGTGGCCGAGCCGCCAATGCCGCCAACGGTGCTGGACGGTGCCAGCACGCTGTTCATGAGCGACACCACTGAATTGGCGTTCGTAATATCCATGTGAAGAAGGCTCCTCTTTTGCTTGTGGCGCGCCATTGACGGGTGTGCCGGGCCATTTCTGGCCCCAGCGGCTGGTCGCTATTGCGCCACGGTGATGCAAAGGTAGCCGCCGGCCGGCCGTTCCCAAGCGCCCAAAAGAGCGGGAAAACGCCCTCTTCTTGCCAATTTGCTTGCCCATCCCCTGTCGATAATGGCAACCACGGAGCCATGCCCAGCAGTTGGGTTGGGGCTCAGGCAACGTAGTCAGTCAGGAGATTTGGGATGCCAACGACAGCCGATTCGGTTGCTGTCGCCGACACGCTCGGTACGGTGGATATGCCGGCGATAGGCCAGGGCGCCAAGGGGCGCCAGAACGCGGGAGCGCTGGGTGCGCTGGGCCCGCTCGGCCGTCTGTCGCCGCGTCTGCTGATGATGGTCGGTGGGGCGGCGCTGGTGGCCGTGATTGCCGCCGCCATGCTGTGGAGCCGCGCCCCGGATTACCGTGTGCTGTACAGCAATGTGTCTGACAGCGACGGCGGCGCGATCATTGCCGCGCTGCAGCAGATGAACGTGCCATACCGCTTTGCCGAAGGCGGCACCGCCATCATGGTGCCCGAGGCAAACGTGCATGAAGCGCGTCTGAAGCTGGCCACGCAAGGTCTGCCCAAGGGTGGCCAGGCCGGTTTCGAACTGATGGAAAACCAGAAATTCGGCACCAGCCAGTTTGCCGAGCAGGTCAATTACCAGCGCGCCCTGGAAGGCGAGCTGGCCCGTACCATCCAGGCCATGCAAGAGGTGCAATCCGCCCGCGTGCATCTGGCCATGACCAAGCCGTCGGTGTTCGTGCGCGAGCAGGCCAAGCCCAGCGCTTCCGTGCTGCTCAAGCTGTATCCGGGCCGCATGCTCGACCGCTCGCAGGTGCAGGCCATTGGCCACCTTGTGTCGAGCAGCGTGCCGAACCTGCCGCTGGCCAACGTGACGGTGGTTGACCAATCCGGCCGGTTGCTGTCGTCGTCGTTCCAGGACAACGCCTCAGGCCTGGACCCGACGCAACTGAGCTACGTGCGCGATGTCGAGCAGGGCTATATCAAGCGCATTGAAGCCATCCTCGGCCCCGTGGTGGGTGAAGACAACGTGCGTGCCCAGGTGACGGCCGATGTTGATCTGGACAACACCGAGCAGATGGCCGAGACGTACCGTCCGAACCAGGATCCGGCCAACGCGGCCGTGCGCAGCACGCACACCGCTGAATCGATGCAGAACAAGGCCGACGCCCAGGGCGGCGTGCCGGGGGCACTGTCCAACCAGCCGCCGACCGCGCCGCGCATGTTGCCGACCGCACCGGCTCCGGCCTCGCAACCGGCTGCAGCAGGCCCGAATGGTCAGAACGGCCAACCGCAACAACCGGCGGCTGCCAACACGAGCGGTACGGCAACCAGCGGCAACGCATCGAGCACCCGCGACACCACGACCAACTACGAAGTCGACAAGACCGTGCGCCGCACCCGTGCCGCAGTGGGCACCGTGCGCCGCCTGTCGGTGGCCGTGGTGGTCAACTACCGGGGTGACGGCAAGACGTGGAAGCCGCTGTCCGAAGCCGAGATGGGTAACCTCAACGCGCTGGTCAAGGACGCGGTGGGTTTTGACGCCAAGCGCGGCGATTCCGTGAACGTGGTCAACAGCCAGTTCTCGGGCACGCTGCCGGTAGCCAAGGACGACCTGCCGCTGTGGAAGCAGCCGGAGATGCTCCAGTACGCCATTCAAGCGGCCAAGTATCTGGCGCTGGCAATCGGCTTCCTGATCCTCGTGTTTGCAGTGATCCGGCCCGCCATTCGCTCGATGAACAAGAGGCCCGAGCCGGCCACGCCCACCTTCGTGGGCCGCGAAGGCGAAGATCCGAACGCTCCGATCATCACCGGCGCCGCCGCTTCGGCCGGGCCGGAGCTGGAAGGGCCGTCGGCAACGGGTGCCCTGGGCGCAGGCGGCGAGGATGTGCCCGAGAGCCTGCCGCAGCTCAAGAACGCCGATTTCGAGAAGAAGCTTGAGACCATGCGCCGCGTGGCGCAGAGCAACCCGCGCGCCGTCGCGGCCGTCATCAAACAATGGGTGAGTAACGAATGAGCGCCGAAGGACTCCAACGCAGCGCCATCCTTATGATGTCGTTGGGCGAAAGCGAAGCTGCTGAAGTACTCAAGCACCTGGGCCCGCGCGAAGTGCAGAAGCTGGGCGCAACCATGGCCGCGCTGAAAAACGTCTCGCGCGAGCGCGTGCTCGACGCCTTCGACGCTTTCTTTGTCGAGGCTGAAGACCTGCCGCTGGATGTGGACTCCAACGAGTACATCCGCACCGTCTTCCGCAAGGCACTGGGCGACGACCGCGCCGCCAACATCATCGACCGCATCCTGTCGGGCGGTGACACCAGCGGCATTGAAGGCCTCAAGTGGATGGATGCATCGTCGGTGGCGGAACTGATCCGCAACGAGCATCCGCAGATCATCGCCACGATCCTGGTCCACCTGGACCGCGACCAGGCTTCGGAAATCCTGACCTATTTCACCGAGCGCCTGCGCAACGACACCATCCTGCGCATTGCCACGCTCGACGGCATCCAGCCCAGCGCGCTGCGCGAGCTGAACGACGTGCTGACCAAGCTGCTGCAGGGCAACGACCATCGCAAGAAGAACGCGATGGGCGGCGTGCTCACGGCAGCAGAGATCCTCAACCTGGTGCCAAGCGCCGTTGAAAGCTCCGTTATCGAAGGCGTGCGTTCACGCGATCCGGAATTGGCCGACGCCATTGTCGAGAAGATGTTCGTGTTCGACAACCTGATCGACCTGGACGGCCGTGCGTTGCAGACGCTGCTGCGTGAGATCAGCCAGGACATCCTGGTGGTGGCGCTCAAGGGCGCCAAGCAGGAGTTCCGCGACAAGGTGTTCGCCAACATGTCGCAGCGTGCCGGCACGATGCTCAGGGAAGAGCTGGAAGTGCTGGGCCCGGTCAAGGTGTCGGAAGTCGAGGCGCAGCAGAAGGAAATCCTCATGGTTGCGCGTCGTCTGGCCGACGAGGGCGAGATCACCATTGGCCGCAAGGCGGAGGACGCTTATGTCTGAGCGCACCGGCCGCCGCTGCCACCTTCGTGTGACGGAGCGCTGAGATGCCGCGTCCGCCAATCATCCCGCGCGACACGCTGGTCGAATACCAGCCGTGGGAGCCGACCGACTTCGAGCGCCAGGCCGCACAGGCCGCTGCTCAAGCCGCGCCACCCCCACCGCCGCCCGAGCCCGAAGAGCCGCCGATCTCCGAAGAAGAATGGCAAGCCGCGCTGGATGCGGAGCTTGCCAACGCCCGCGACGAAGGCCGCCGCGACGGCTTCGCACAGGGCTTCCAGGATGGCTTTGAGCAAGGCCGCCGCCAGGGCGAGGAAGATTCAAAGCACATCGCCGCGCTGATGCAATCCGTGCGCGATGCGATCGACCAACTGAACGGCAGCGTTGCCGAAGAACTGGTTGATCTGGCGTTGCAACTGGCGCAGCAGTTTTTGCACGGCGCACTGCATGCGCAGCCCGAACGCATTCTTCCGCTGATTCGCGAAGTGTTGGGCGATGCGCCCACCGCACCGGCACCCGCCATGCTGCGCGTGCATGCCGATGACGCAGAACTGATCCGCCAGACGCTGGGTACCGAGCTGGCCGCCGCCGGCTGGACGCTCATCGTTGATGCCGCCATCGAGCGCGGCGGCTGCCGCGTGCAGACCCGCTTTGGCGAAACCGATGCCACGCTGCAAACCCGCTGGGCCGAACTGACCCGCGCGCTGGGCCGCGATACCGCATGGCTTGCCAGCGAACGCGCGGAAGCTGAACGCGTGGCAGGAGGCGCGCTCCATGTCGCCTGATACCGTGCAGCTGGCAGCGCGGGCTGGCCACAACACTGCCGTTGACAACCCCAACGTGCGCATGTGGCAGGCCCACCTGCAGCAGACCGCGCAACGTGCGCGTCTGGCACGCCCGGTGGTGACGTGCGGCAAGCTCACGCGCGTGGCCGGCCTGGTCATGGAAGCCGTCGGCCTGAAGCTGCCGGTGGGCAGTGCCTGCCGCGTTGAGCTGCCAAGTAGTGGAGGACGGGTCCGCCACGTGCTGGCCGAAGTGGTGGGCTTTGCCGAAGAGCGCGCCTTCCTGATGCCGCAAACGGATCTGGTGGGCGTGGTGCCCGGCGCGCGCGTGTTCCCGCTGGAGCCGCAACGCCTGCCAGTGACGAGCGAAGACGGCGCCGACCCGACGATTTCGCACAGCAAGTTCCTGCCCGTGGGCCCGCGCCTGCTGGGCCGCGTGGTGGATGCCAACGGCGAGCCGCTCGACGGCAAAGGCCCGCTGGGCTCGCATGAAGAACTCGCCTGGGGCACGCTGACCCCGGCGCCGCTGAACCCGCTCAAACGCAAACCGATCGAGCATGTGCTTGACGTGGGCGTGCGTGCCATCAATGGCTTGCTCACCGTTGGCCAAGGCCAGCGTCTGGGCCTGTTCGCAGGCTCCGGCGTCGGTAAGAGCGTGTTGCTGGGCATGATGGCCCGCTACACCCAGGCCGACGTGGTGGTCGTGGGCCTGATCGGCGAACGCGGCCGCGAAGTGAAGGAATTCATTGACGAGATTCTTGGCGAAGAAGGCATGGCACGCTCGGCCGTGGTGGCCGCGCCGGCCGACACCTCACCGCTGATGCGTCTGCAGGGCGCGGCTTACGCACACACCATCGCCGAGTACTTCCGCGATCGTGGCTGCAACGTGCTGCTGATCGTGGATTCGCTTACGCGTTATGCGATGGCCCAGCGCGAGATTGCTCTGGCCATTGGCGAGCCGCCTGCCACCAAGGGCTATCCGCCCTCGGCGTTTGCCAAGCTGCCCGCACTGGTCGAGCGCGCCGGCAACGGCATGGTGGACGCCAACGGTCGCGGCGGCTCGATCACCGCGTTTTACACCGTGCTGGCCGAAGGCGATGACCAGCAAGACCCGATTGCCGATGCGGCGCGCGCCATTCTGGACGGCCACTTTGTGCTTTCTCGCAAGCTGGCCGAGCAAGGCCACTACCCGGCCATTGATATCGAACAGTCGATCAGCCGCGTGATGTCGGCCATCGTGCCGCGCGAGCAGCTCGATACCGCCCGCCGCTTCAAGCAGCTCTACGCCCGCTACCAGCGCAACCGGGACCTGATCGCCGTGGGTGCCTATGCACGAGGCAGCGACCCGCTGACCGACCAGGCCATCGCCCGCTACCCCGACATGGAAGCGTTCCTGCAGCAGGGCATGTTTGAGAACGAAAGCCGCGATCACACGCTGGAGAAGATGCATGGGGTGCTCGCATGAAGCCCGTGGTGCAGTGCGCGCTTGACAGTGTGAAGACGCAAGCCTTGCGCAAGCCGGTGGCTAAAGCCGCCGCGTTTGCAACCGATGGGTTGATGTAACGGGAAACTGGAGAGTCGACCAATGACCACTAGAACTGCGCCGTTCCGCCTCGAAACCGTGCTGGAACTGGCCCAGAAGGACACCGAAAAAGCCACGCAGGAGGTCGGCCGCCTGATGAACACGCGCGAGGCCGCCACGCAAAAGCTGGCACTGCTGTCCGACTACCGCAACAACTATCACCAGCAGATGCTGAGCACGGCTGAAGGCGGCATGGACGTCACGCGCCTGCGCAACTACGCCGCCTTTATCGACCGCCTGGGCAGCGCCGTGCACCAGCAGAAGGGCACCATCAACGCGCTGGAGCAGCAGCTTGCAATGAGCCGTGCCAATTGGCTTGAAAAGCAGCGCCGCGAGCAGTCGTTCGACATCCTGCGCCAGCGCCACATTGAAGAGCAGCGCCAGGACGAAGAACGCCGCGCCCAGCGCGACAACGACGAACACGCCGCCAAGGTGATCCGCATGCGTGCGGCACAGGGCGGCAATTGAAGACCAACGCGAACGCGCAGTCGCAAGATGGAGTCAACGTGGGCTTGAGTGCCACCCCCAACGCCGCTGCCAAAGACCTGGGCGCCATGCTGTCGGCCGGCAATACTGCTGCCGCTGACAAGACGCAGGCCGCCTCGTCTGGCACCGATACGTTCGGCAACCTGTTGTCGGACCGCATGCAGTTAGACAGAATCAGCCAGGATGCCGCGCGCCGCCGCGCCGATGCACAATCCGCCGCTGACGATGCCAGCCGCCGCGCTGATATCGCCCGCCAGGACGCCGCACGTGCCGCCGCTGCACGCAACGATCAGGACGCCACGCCGGCCGACAGCAACACGCCGGTGCAGGCCGTCACCACGCCTGCCAGCAGCACTGTTGATGCGGCCAACGCCAAGCCGGCGCAGCCTGTCAACGCCAAGGATCTCGATACCGCTGCGCAACAGGCGGTGGTCGACCCGGCTGCGCAACTGGCCGCCCAGATCGAGGCCGCACGCCAAGCCGCGCTGCAAACTGCTGCCGCGCAACAGCCGGTTGCCCAGCCGGCAGCCCAATTGAATACCAACGCCGATACCAACGCGGCGACGCAGGCACTCAGCAAATCGTCTGCAACTGACGCCGCCGCACTGGCCGCCGCAAATGCTGCCGCCAACGGCACGCAAGGCGCCACCGACCCGGCCACGGCGGCACAAGCCGGCCAGGCCGGATTGCCGGGCGCCAAAGACGCCAACGCCGCAAACACGCCAACGCCGCCGGCCACCGCGCTGCCCGACAGCAGCGCGCTGGCCCAAACCATGGCCCGCACGCGCGCCGTGGCTGACAACACGCCGGCCGCCGTGCGGCAACTCGGCAGCACATCGTCTGCGCAAGGCGCCAATGCCGATCATGGCCTGCCGCGCCGTACCGATCTGAACGGACATAGCCCCGCCACGCAGATGGCCACGGCTGGTCTGGCCGATGCAACCAGCCATGCCAGCAACGGCGGCAATACCGGCAACACCGATAGCGCAGGCACGCAAGCCAATGCGCAGGGTAGCGGCGCGCAGTTCCAGGAGGTACTGTCGCGCGCCAATGCCGATGCGGGCATGGCTGCGCCCACCTTTGCAGTGGGCGGCGCCAACGCAGGCGCTGCAGCAGCGGCATCGATCACGCCGCAGCAAATCCACACGCTGCCTACCTTTGGCGATGCCGGGTGGCCACAGAGCTTGGCCAGCCAACTCGCTTTCATGCAGGTACACAAACAGTCGTCGGCCGAGCTGCAATTGAACCCGGCCGAACTGGGCGGCATGCACGTCAAGCTGGAAGTCGACAATGGCGCCGTCAGCGCGAGCTTTGTCTGTCAGCACCAGGCCGTGGCCGAACTTGTGCAGGACGCCATGCCGCGCCTGCGCGATGCCATGCAACAAGGCGGGATGCAGCTTGCGCAAACGTCCGTCAGCACGGGCGATTTCAGCCAGCAGCAGAGCGCCTCGCAAGGCTCGTCGGCACAAAACCAGGGCAGCGGTTCGGGCAACGGGGGCAACAGTAGCCGTTATGGCAGCAGCGACTCGCAAGACCGCATCGATACCGCGGCACTGGCACCGCGTCGCGCATCCAGCCACGAGGGCGCCATCGATACGTTTGCCTGACGATTGTGCTGGCGGTGGCATAAAGTTTGGCGCAACCCTGCCGTTAATACGCAGGAGTGCCATGCGAAATGGCCAGCCGCAAGGCAACGAAAAAAAGGAAGGGAAACAACAACGCGAGCACGCCGCGCATATGTCTGACGCGGCAGCGTTGCAATGAATAACAAGGGGGTCAAGTCCGACCGGCGAAGAAGGGATCAAACGGGGATCATTTCGCCACATCCGTCCTCGGGCGGATGCACACGGAC
Source organism: Ralstonia sp. SET104 (assembly GCF_003851545.1). Lineage (GTDB taxonomy): Bacteria > Pseudomonadota > Gammaproteobacteria > Burkholderiales > Burkholderiaceae > Ralstonia. The sequence continues at coordinate 141,883 of NZ_BHVX01000014.1, forward strand.
CGATGCGGAGTGTCCGAGCCGGGGGGCTGGCGCACCGCATGTTTGCCGTACTTACGGGAGAGCGCACCGCGAGGTGCGCTTTTTGTTTTTGCGCGCCCGCCTTTTTGATGCGGGCGTATGTGGCGAAGCCTCAGGCGCGCGCCTCAGCCGCTGCCAGCGTGGCGGGCGTGACCGACACCACGTGCTCCACACCGTAGCCGCGCTCCACCCACGCATCGATACCGCCATGCAGCGGGCGCACGCGCTTGAAGCCGCGCCCCATCAGCGTGCGCGCCAGCGTCACGGCAGACGCTTCGTTGGGGCAGGCGCAGTAGATGATGATCTCGCGGTCGGGGCCGTCGATCTCGATCGCGCGGTGGCTGCCGGACATGTCATACAGCATCGCCCCCGGAATGCGTTGCGGCTGCAGCATGCGCGAGCTGTCGGCGCGCACATCGATGATGACGGGCGCCGCGCCGGATTCGATCAACGCATGCAGCTCATCAGGTGAGATGCGCGCCATCTCCAGCATCTTGCGAAAGCGCCAGCGCTGCAGCCAGCGCGCCGCCACGTACACCGCCGCCAGCAGTGCGATCAGCAGCACGGCACGCGTGCCGAGCAGATCGAGTTGCCGCAGCGCCTGGTCGATGCTGTCATGCGCCACGCGGCCGAGCACGAGCCAAAGCGTGGCCCACACCGCCGAGCCCACCAGGTTGTACAGCGCGAACGTGCTGAACGGCGTGCGCATCGTGCCCAACAGTGCGGACGACACCGTCGACAAACCCGGAATGAACTTCGCGATCAGCAGCATCGGCGCGCCCCAGCGCTCGAACTGCGTGCGCGTGCGCCGCACGCAGGAGTCGGGCGACAGCGACACGCGGCACAGCAGCGCCATCACGTGCCGGCCGTAGCGCTTGCCAGCGAAATACCACAGGCCATCGCCCAGCAGCGCACCCGACACGGCGGCCGGCGCAAGTTCCATCAGGTGCAGCGGCCCATGGAATGTCAGCGCGCCGGCCACCAGCAGCGTCGGCACGGCCGGCAGCGGCGCGCCGGCTTGCGTCAGCAGCACATTGAGAAACACGGCAAACGCGCCGTACTCGGCAATCAAGGGAAACAGGTCATGCATGGCAGGGAGGGCGCGGCAGGGGCAAATGCGTCCGCCAAGTTACCGCATTCCGGCGTTGCCCGATAGCCATGTCACCGGCATGCACGTGCAGCATGCGCTTCGTGTGAAATTGGCATGACAATGCGTGTTTCACACCGCTTCCACATGCCGCGCCATGTCTTCTGCAATGCCCGCCGATGTTTCCGCTTTCATGCACGATTCCGGTGCCATCGCCATTCGTCCGGCCACCGTGGCAGATTTGCCCGCGATCGTCAGCATCTACGCGCATCACGTGCGCACCGGCACCGCCAGCTTTGAGATTGACCCGCCGGATCTGACCGAGATGACGCGCCGCTTCCAGGGGCTCCAGGATGCTGGCATGCCCTACGTGGTGGCCGAAGCCCATGGTGTGCTGCTCGGCTATGCGTATGCCGGCCCGCATCGCGCGCGGCCCGCATATCGCCATACGGTGGAAGATTCGATCTACCTTGACAGTGCTGCGCAGGGGCGCGGCGTTGGCACATTGCTGCTGGAAGCGCTCATCTGTGAATGCCAGGCGCGTGGTTTCAGGCAGATGGTGGCAGTGGTGGGCGGCGGCCGCGACAACCCGGGGTCAGCCAAGCTGCATGCGCGCTGCGGCTTTCGGGAAGTGGGTGTGCTGGAGGCCGTGGGCTACAAATTTGGGCGCTGGCTGGATTGCATGTTGATGCAGCGCGCGTTGTGAGGTCAGGCGAGGGCCCCGGTAAACCCGATCAAGGAAGTTCAGGGATGACTGGCGGTCACCGGCAACCGGCCGTTGCATGATCTTCTGCAGCCGTTGCAGAGTCGCCTGCCGCGTCTTCAGGCTGGCTTGCTGCTGGTCAGGCGAGCTAAAGGTGACGAGGAGCGCGGCGACGTTGTTCGTCTGCCTGCCATCCTTAATCGATGATGTCCGCGCAGGCGTCGGTGGGCGCGGCCGCCACATGCCCCACCAACGGCACCATCTTCAGGCCCGCCGATGCCACGCGGCACGGTGCAGCCACCACGCCGCAGCCCGAGAGAAGTGCCGCACCAAGCAGGGACACAGCGAACAGAAGGTGTTTCATCGTGGGCGGGTGTGAAGGCGAATGAAAGCGAATGCGGCGCAGTGTGACACAGAGTGATCTGCCCACCTGTGCGCGTTTGTATCGGGAAATGGCAATCCGTGCGGTCTTTCAGACGTTGATGCGATGCGTCAGAACACGGCAATGGAGACCGTTCGAACGCCGTACAAAGCTGGCTTTTGATCAAAAAGTCACATCCAGTGTTTGCGCAAATTAACCAACCAAGCTTTACTGCAGGCCGTAAAACCAATGGTGATGCGGGTTTTCCCTTAATTTCAGATATCACAACAATAAATTGTCTGTCTCGACATTTATTGTCTGAACAGGCTCGCCTACGATGACTCCATTGAATGCGGCGCCGCAGCGAAAACAAGATTCAGGAAATGTCCGGATCACCTGCCCGACGCGCTGCGCCCATCTGGAGAAGACATCATGAAAGCCCAACGCACCCTGATCGCTGCCCTGATCGCCCTGGCAAGTGTGCCGGCCCTGGCAGCAGCCAAGTTTGACGTGTACACGCAAGGCGCTGCGCAAGTCAGCCAACGCTTCGACGTGTATTCGGATGGCGCCAAGGCTGGTAGCAAGTTTGACCCGTACACCGAAGGCGCATTGGCTCGCGCCGGCAAGTTCGACACCTACACTGAAGGCGCCAAGGCTGGCAGCAAGTTTGACCCGTACACCGAAGGCGCACTGGCTCGCGCCGGCAAGTTTGACACCTACACTGAAGGTGCCAAGGCTGGCAGCAAGTTTGACCCGTACACCGAAGGCGCCGCAGCCTGAGTCTGGTTCCTCCCGCAAAAACGCCCGCACTGAACTGCACCCCAAAAGTTGGACACCAACTTTTGGGGTGTTTTCATGTACAGGTACAGCGAG
>NZ_BHVX01000015.1 GCF_003851545.1 Ralstonia sp. SET104
CTCGCTGTACCTGTACATGAAAACACCCCAAAAGTTGGTGTCCAACTTTTGGGGTGCAGTTCACAACAGCGTGCTTTTTTCGTTACGCCGGAAGAATAACCGTCGATCAGGCCACGCGCTCGTCACTGACGCTGGCGCTGCGCACCACCGTGCGCTCTGGCGGAAATATGGCGCGGAAGGTGCTGCCCTTGCCGTGCTCGCTGGTCACCTGCAGCTCACCGCCGTGGCGCGACAGTACGTGCTTGACGATCGCCAGACCCAGCCCGGTGCCGCCCGTATCACGCGAACGGCTGCGATCAACGCGGTAGAAACGCTCGGTCAGACGCGGAATATGCTCGGGCGCAATGCCGATCCCCGTATCGGTGACGGAGTACACCGCGTGCCCGTCCCGCACAGCCCAGTCGAGGCGAATTTCACCGCCATCTGGCGTGTAACGCACCGCGTTGGAGGCTAGATTGCTGAATGCAGAAAGCAGTTCCAGCTCGGCGCCGCAAACGCTCACAGCGGGGTCGCACGTCATGCTGACGGTGTGCCGGCCGGCGGATAGCGCCTCGATATCATGCTGGAGTTGCAGCATCATGCGCTGCATCGGCACCGGCACGACTGACGGCGGCTCGGAATTGCCTTCCAGTGTGGCGAGCGCCAGCAGGTCTTCCACCAGATGCTGCATGCGCATGGCCTGCGTATGCATCATGTCCAGGTAGCGCTTCTTGTCTTCTTCCGGCAATGGAATGTCGCGCACCGTTTCCAGAAAGCCTGAGAGCACAGTCAGCGGCGTCTTCAGCTCGTGCGAGACGTTTGCTACAAAATCGCGGCGCATCGCCTCGGTGTTCTCCAGCTTGGTGATGTCCTGCGACACCAGCAGCTTGCGGTCTTCGCCATACGGCAAGACCTGTGCGGAGATGATGCTTTGCTTGTGCGGGCCCACGTCATGCATGGTGAGCGGCTCCTCAAACTCCCCGCGCGCCAAGTAGCGCACGAACTCCGGCCGGCGGATCAGGTGGGTAATGCGTTGGCGCAGGTCACGCTTGGCAGACAAGCCGAAGTGCTCTTCAGCCACGGCGTTGCACCATTCGATCTGGTCTTCACCGTCGAGCATCAGCACGCCGTTGGGCGACGCCTGAATGGCCTGAATGAAGCGGCTGTGCTGTTGCTCAACCTGCAGCACCTGGGTGCGCCAGCCCTTCATCAGCCGATGCAGGCGGTAGTAGACCTCGCCCCACAGGCCGAGCGCGCTGGGGATCTCGCCGTAGGCCGGCGAATCCAGCACGCGCCACAAGCGTTGGATCTGATAGATGTAATACAGGAGCATCGCCAACAGCATTGCACTGAGCAAGGCCAGCGCAACGACATGGTCGACGAAGATATACAGGCATGCCGTGACGATGCCCATCAGGGCGGCGAAGACGGCAAAGCGGGTCCAGAAGACGTTCATGAGGGCATTCTAAGCGCTGGACCGCGAGGATCGTATGCGTGCGGCGTGTGAACGCGCGCCAGGCAAGACCGATGCGCGCGTTCAATCAGAAGATGTTATTGCCCAGGGTTGCGTGCTAAACGATAGCCGCTGCCGCGCACGGTTTCGATCATGTTGCTGTAGCCACCGGGAGCCAGTGCCGCGCGCAAGCGCTTGATGTGCACGTCCACCGTACGCTCTTCCACAAACACGTGGTCGCCCCACACCTGATCGAGCAACTGCGAGCGGCTGTGCACGCGCTCCGGATGCGTCATCAGGAAATGCAGCAGGCGGAACTCGGTCGGGCCGAGGTCCAGCTTGATCGGGTTTTCCGCCTCGATGTTCATCGCCGTCACGCGGTGCGTGGCCGGGTCCAGCTTCAAACCGTTGATGGCCACCACGTCATCGGTCAGCTGCGGCGCGCGCCGGCGCAGCACTGCCTTGATGCGGGCCAGCAATTCCTTGGGCGAGAATGGCTTGGTGACATAGTCGTCCGCGCCGCTGTCCAGGCCCATGATCTTGTCCTGCTCTTCGCTGCGGGCGGTCAGCATGATGATCGGAATCTGGCGCGTGCGCTCATTGGCGCGCAGCTCCTTGGCGAACATCACGCCCGACTTGCCCGGCAGCATCCAATCCAGCAGGACGAGGTCGGGCAACACGTCGCTCATCAGCGACAGCGCCTGCTCGGCGTTGTACGCGCGGATCGGGTAATGCCCCGCGTGCTGCAGGTTGACAGCGATCAGCTCAGCGATCGCCGGTTCGTCTTCCACGACCAGAATACTGCTCGGCATACTCACGTCTCCAATCCTGCCTTTTATTCGCCCTCGCCCAGGATCTCGCGCTCCAGCGTCTCGCGCGAAGCGTGCCGGACGTCGGTTCCCTTGACGATGTAGATAATAAACTCGGCGATGTTCTTGGCGTGATCGCCAATACGCTCGATAGCCTTGGCAATGAACAGCAGATCCAGCGCCACCGAGATCGTGCGCGGGTTCTCCATCATGTACGTGATGAGTTCTCGCATGAAACCGCGGAATTCCTCATCGATGGCCTTGTCTTCCTGCAGGATCGACACAGCGGCAGCCGTGTCCAGGCGCGCGAAGGCGTCCAGCGCATGGCGCAGGATGGTCGCGGCCATCTCGCCCGAGCGCTCCACGGCAGCGTAGTTCAGTGCGTGTGCCGACGGGTCCTGCATGATGCGCTTGGTGCGCTTGGCGATCTTCTCAGCTTCATCGCCGGCGCGCTCGAGGTTGGTGATGGTCTTGGAGATGGCCATCACCAGGCGCAGATCGCGTGCAGTCGGCTGACGGCGCGCGATGATGTTGTTGCAGTCGCCGTCGATCTCGATTTCGAGCGCGTTGACTTCCAGCTCCACAGCCATGACCTGATCGCACATGGCGGTGTCGAAGTTGGCCAGGGCGCGCATCGCACGGGCGATCTGTGCTTCGACCAAGCCGCCCATCTGCAGCACCTTGGTGCTGATGGAGGTCAGGTCGGTATCAAATTGCGATGACAGATGTTTCTCGGACATCGTTTTCTCCTTGTCGTTTTAGCGTGGCAGATCAGCCAGGATCAGCCAAAACGGCCGGTGATGTAGTCTTCCGTTTCTTTGCGCTGCGGCTTGATGAAGATCTTTTCGGTGTCGCCGAATTCGATCAGCTCGCCCAGGTACATGTATGCCGTGTAGTCGGAGCAACGCGCCGCCTGCTGCATGTTATGCGTCACGATGACGACCGTATAGTCATCCTTCAGTTCGGCGATCAGCTCTTCAATCTTGCCGGTCGAGATCGGATCCAGCGCCGAACACGGCTCGTCCAGCAGCAGGACTTCCGGGCGGATGGCAATGCCGCGTGCAATGCACAGACGCTGCTGCTGACCACCCGACAGGCCGTAGCCCGACTGGTTGAGCTTGTCCTTCACTTCGTTCCACAGCGCGGCCTTGGTCAGCGCCCATTCCACGCGGTCGTCCATTTCGGAACGCGACAGGCGCTCGAACAGCTTCACACCGAAGGCGATGTTGTCGTAGATCGACATCGGGAACGGCGTCGGCTTCTGGAACACCATGCCCACCTTAGCGCGCAGCAGGGCGATATCCATGTTGGACGTCAGCAGGTTCTCGCCGTCCATGTTGATCGCACCTTCTGCACGCTGCTCGGGATACAGCCCGTACATCTTGTTGAACGTACGCAGCAGCGTCGACTTGCCGCAGCCGGAAGGGCCGATAAATGCCGTTACCTGCTTCTCGGGAATCTGCAGCGAGATGTTCTTCAGCGCGTGGAACTTGCCGTAGTAGAAGTTCAAGTCGCGAACGTCGATCTTCGGGTTCTGCGTGCGCACTTCGAGGGACGTAGCAGTCATGGTCATTTCTTCGTGAACAAGGCACGCGCGAGGATATTCAGCCCCAGCACACCCAGCGTAATCAGGAACACCCCGGCCCAGGCCAATTGCTGCCACTCGGGGAACGGGCTCATCGCAAACTTGAAGATCACGGTCGGCAGCGTGGCCACCGGCTGATTCAGGTCCAGACTCCAGAACTGGTTGTTCAACGCAGTGAAGAGCAACGGCGCGGTTTCGCCGGCAATACGGGCCACGGCCAACAGCACACCGGTAATCACGCCGGCGTACGACGCCTTGAGCGTGATCGACAGCACCATCTTCCACTTGGGCGTGCCAAGCGCCATGGCCGCTTCGCGCATCGCGTTGGGCACCAGGTTCAGCATGTTCTCTGTGGTGCGCACCACGATCGGGATCTGCAGCAGCGCCAGCGCAAGCACACCGGCAATGCCCGAGAAATGCTGCACGCGCGCCACCACGACGGCATACACGAACAGGCCGATCACGATGGACGGCGCTGACAGCAGAATGTCGTTGATGAAGCGCGTGGCGCTTGCGAGCATCGACGTCTTGCCGTACTCGGCCAGATAGATGCCGGCCAGGATGCCCAGCGGCGTGCCGATCAGCGTGGCCATGCCAACCAGCAGCAACGATCCCGCGATGGCGTTGGCCAGACCGCCTCCCGGCGTATTGGGTGCCGGCGTCATCTCTGTAAAGAGCGACATCGACAGCCCGCCCACACCCAGCGAGAGCGTGGTCCACAGAATCCACGCCAGCCACACCAGGCCGAAGGCCATGGCAGCAAGCGAGAGTGCCAGCGCAATGCCGTTGACGTTGCGGCGGCGGGCCTGCAGGCGTGCCTTGATCTTCTCAGAGTCGGCGCGAACGGCAGGGATCGAAGACGTACGCATGGTGTTGGGTCTCATGGCACTGGTCGGAGCATGCGATAGGTCGCGTTGGTTCACTTCTGGCCCTCGCCCTTCTGCAAGCGCAGAAGCAGCAGCTTGGACGCCGCCAGCACGATGAACGTGATAACGAACAGGATCAAGCCCAGCTCCATGAGCGCCGCGGTGTGCAGGCCCTGACCCGCTTCCGCAAATTCATTGGCCAGCGCCGAGGTGATGCTGTTACCCGGCGAAAACAGCGATGCATCGGACAGCAGATTGGTGTTGCCGATCACGAACGTCACGGCCATGGTTTCGCCCAGCGCACGGCCCAGGCCCAGCATCACGCCGCCTATCACGCCGGCCTTGGTGTAGGGCAGCACCACGTTCCACATGACCTCCCACGTCGTGCAACCCACACCGTAGGCCGATTCCTTGAGCAGCGTCGGCGTGATTTCGAACACGTCACGCATCACGGCCGAGATGTACGGGATGATCATGATCGCCAGGATCACGCCCGCACACAGCAAGCCGATACCGATCGGCGCGCCCTGGAACAGCACCCCGATCACAGGGATCTTGCCGACGGTCGCAGCCAGGGGCTTCTGAAAGTACTCGCCGAAGATCGGCGCAAACACGAGCAGGCCCCACATGCCGTAGACGATGGACGGCACAGCAGCAAGCAGCTCGATGGCGGTACCCAGCGGTCGGCGCAGCCACGCTGGCGACAGCTCGGTCAAAAACAGGGCAATGCCGAAGCTCACAGGCACGGCAATGATGAGCGCGATCAGCGAGGTGACCAGGGTGCCGTAGACGGGCACCAGCGCGCCATAGATGTCGGAGGGCGGATCCCACTCCGTGTTCCACAGGAACGACAGGCCGAATTTCTGAATCGTGGGCCAGGAGCTGATGATGAGCGAGACGATGATGCCGCCTAGCAGCAGCAGCGTAACGATTGCGGCAAGGCGGGTCAGACCACCAAACACCAGATCGCCGAAGCGGCTGGGTGCTCGCATACGGGAAGCGCCGGAAGAATCAGAGAGCGTGGCCATGAGGGAAACCGGTCAGCCGTGAGAGAAGCTTTTGAAATGGTGCGGGCGGCCGATTCGTACCATCCGCCCGCACCTTGTGCTGCACTTACTTACGAGCCCTTATGCAGCAGGCACCAATCAGTGGTTGTAGACAACCTTGCCCGATGCATCCTTCACGCTCGACTTCCACGTTGCGCGGATCTGGTTCTTCACAGCGTCCGGCAGCGGCACGTAGTCCAGGCTCTTGGCAGCATCGTCGCCACCCTTGTAGGCCCAGTCGAAGAACTTCATGACTTCAGCGCCCTGCTCCGGCTTGGCTTGCGTCTTGTGCAGCAGGATGAACGTTGCACCAGCGATCGGCCATGCATCCTTGCCCGGCTCGTCCGTCAGGATCTGGTAGTACGTCTTGCTCCACTCGGCGCCAGCAGCAGCTGCCTTGAAGGCTTCAGCGGTCGGCTGCACAGTGGCACCCGCCTTGTTCTGCAGGTTCACGTACGTCATCTTGTTCTGCTTGGCGTAGGCGTACTCAACGTAGCCGACTGCGCCACCCAGACGCTGCACGAAGGCGGCCACGCCTTCATTGCCCTTGCCGCCCGTACCAGTCGGCCAGTTCACGGTCGTGCCTTCGCCCACCTTGCTCTTCCACTCGGTATTCACCTTCGACAGATAGTTCGTGAAGATGAACGACGTGCCCGAGCCGTCAGCACGGCGCACCACCAGGATGTCCTGGTCCGGCAGCTTTGCCTTCGGGTTCAGCTTGGCGATGGCCGGATCATTCCACTTCTTGATCTTGCCCAGGTAGATGTCGCCCAGCAGTTGACCGTTCAGGGTCAGCTCGCCCGGCTTCACGCCTGGCAGGTTGATCACGGGCACCACGCCGCCGATCACGGTCGGGAACTGGATCAGGCCATCCTTGTTCAACTCTTCGTCCTTCAGCGGCATGTCCGATGCGCCGAAGTCGACGGTCTTGGCAGTGATCTGCTTGATGCCACCCGACGAACCGATACCTTGGTAGTTCACCTTGGTATTGGTCGCCTTGTTGTAGTCGGCAGCCCACTTGTTGTAGACCGGTGCCGGGAACGTTGCGCCTGCACCAGTAATGTCAACGGCAAATGCTGCACCAGCGAAAGCCAACGCAGCCACGCCAGCGATAGCGGTTTGGACCAGTTTCATGAGTTCTCCAGAGGAGCGGTTGAGCGATGACAGATTTTTGACACCCGAACTTTAGGCCGCTCAAATGACAGTTCCGTGACAACACGAAAACTTCTCATAACTGACCTGCAAGCCACGAAAGTCGACTCGCGCGCATAAAAAAAGCGGCCCAGAGGCCGCTTTTCTGCTTTTTTTGCTTGATCTGGCAACAACTTACTGCAACGTCGAAGCGAGCCGCTCAGCATGCTGGTTGGCCAGTTCGGCGTCCTGCGCTTCGACCATCACGCGGACGACCGGCTCTGTGCCCGACGGGCGAATCAGCACACGCCCTTTGCCATCAAGCTCGGCCTCACTGGTCTTGAGCGCAGCCTGCAGGCCCGGGTGTGATTTCCAGTCGAAACCCTTTTCGACCCGCACGTTGATGAGCTTTTGCGGGAACAGGCGAACGCCGTCCAGCATCTGATCCAGCGTCTGGCCACTGCGACGCAATGCCGCCAGCACTTGCAGCGCCGAGATGATGCCGTCGCCGGTGCTGTGCTTGTCCAAGCAGAGCAAGTGGCCCGAACCTTCGCCACCCAACAGCCAGCCGTTTTTCTTCAGTTCTTCCAGCACATAGCGGTCGCCCACCTTGGCCCGGACAAACTTAACGCCCTGCGCCTTCAGCGCCAGCTCCACGGCCAGATTGGTCATGAGCGTGCCGACTGCGCCCTGCACCGGCTGGCCCGCAGCGCGGCGCGCCTGCACCATCACGTAGAGCAGCTCGTCGCCGTTATACAGGCGGCCGTTGCGGTCCACCACCTGCAGACGATCGGCATCGCCATCGAAGGCCAGGCCGATATCGGCACCATGTTCGCGCGTGGCTTCGACCAGCTTACCTGGCGCGGTCGCGCCATAGCCATCGTTGATGTTGCGGCCGTTCGGCTGGTTACCGATCGACACCACGTCAGCACCCAGTTCATGGAAGACGTGCGGCGCAATGTGATAAGCCGCGCCATGCGCACTATCCAGCACAACCTTCATGCCGAACAGATTCAGGTCGCTCGGGAATGTGCTCTTGCAGAATTCGATATAGCGGCCGGCAGCATCCTCAATGCGGCGGGCACGACCCAGCGCGTCGGAGGCAGCGTACTCCATTGGCTTTTCCAACTCAGCTTCGATCTGGAGTTCGGTCTCATCCGGCAGCTTGTCGCCGGTAGCCGAGAAGAACTTGATACCGTTGTCGTAATACGGATTGTGCGACGCCGAGATCACCACACCCGCCGAAAGCCGCAGCGCGCGCGTGAGGTACGCGACGCCAGGCGTAGGTAGCGGCCCGCTCATCAACACGTCAACGCCAGCAGCAGTAAAGCCTGCTTCCAGCGCGGCTTCCAGCATATAGCCCGACAGGCGCGTGTCTTTGCCGATCAGCACAGTGGGCCGGCCATGGCCGTGCGCTTCACCGCCGTGAGCCAACACCCGGCCGGCAGCATAACCAAGGCGCAACACGAAATCCGGCGTGATCGGGCTTTCACCAACACGCCCGCGGATACCGTCAGTGCCGAAATACTTCCTGGACATTGGGAGTCTCTCCTGGAGAATGTTTCTTTCTTTGTTTGTAAGGCGACGGCCACTGCCGGGCAATCGTCTGTTCGCTCGACCCCCGGCCGCGTGAGGCCCGGCTGTGTGAGAGTGCTATGGCCGTCACGCCAGTGGCGGATTCACGCGTTCGTGGCGCATCGCCCACCAGATTTGAATCGCCTCCACGGTCGGCTGCACATCGTGCACCCGCACGATGAAAGCACCCCGTTCCGCTGCCAGCAGCGCTGCCGCCACACTGGCAGTAACGCGCTCGGCCGGCGGTTTGCCACCCAGCACCGCGCCCAGCGTCGACTTGCGCGACAAGCCAGCCAGCAGCGGCAAACCGAGCCGCTCGAACTGGGCTAACCGGTTGAGCATGGTCAGATTGTGATCCGGCGTCTTGCCAAAGCCAAACCCCGGATCGAGCGAGATACGCTCGACTCCCACGCCAGCGGACATCAGCGCCTCTGTCTGCTTGCGCAGGAAAGCTTCCACTTCGCCCATCAGGTCCGTATAGCTCGGCGCTTCCTGCATCGTTTCGGGGTCGCGCTGCATGTGCATCACGCACAGACCTGCGTTTCCCTCGACCACCGCCTCAATGGCACCCGGACGACGGAAACCCCAGATGTCGTTGATCAGGTCAGCGCCAGCATTCAGCGTGGCGCGCATTACCTCGGGCTTGTAAGTATCGATCGACAGCGCTTTGCCGCAATCGCGCAGCGCCTCGACGATCGGCATCACGCGGTCCAGCTCGGCCTGCAGACTCAGCGGCTCGGCGCCGGGGCGGCTCGATTCGCCACCGATGTCGATCATGTCGACGCCTTCAGCGATCAGCTGCTCGGCGTGACGCAATGCTGCATCGCGGGTGACGTGCTTGCCGCCGTCGGAAAACGAATCGGGCGTGACGTTGAGAATGCCCATGACCAATGGGCGCTGATTACGTGCGTAGCGGAAACGTCCGCACTGGAAATGCGTAGTGGTAGGGATGGAGGCAGACACGATAGCTTGATGAGAATGCAGCGCGGGACCGGAATGTTACGCCAGACGTGCAAAAAAAGGCGCCCACAAAAAAGCCGGTGCGTTTGCACCGGCTCCTCTGCGTTGCCGCCCAAGCGACAAATCAAGCAGTCATCAGGCCGTAGCCGGAACGTTGCCCGGGTTCGCGCCGGCCGGAGTACCGCCGCCCGGCGGGGTGCTGCCACCGCCGGTCGAACCGTAACGCGGCGGGCGCGGCGGCTTGCCATCCATGATGTCGTTGACCTGGTCGGCGTCGATGGTTTCCCATTCGAGCAGCGCGGCAGTCATGGCTTCCACCTTGTCGCGATTCGATTCCAGCAGGCCCTTGGCCAGCGCGTACTGCTCGTCCACGATGCGGCGGATTTCCGCGTCAACCTTCTGCTGGGTCGCCTCAGACACCGTCTTGGATGCCATACGGCCGAAGAAACCGTCCTGCTCGGTATCGACGTACACCATGGTGCCGAGCGTGTCGCTCATGCCGTAGCGCGTCACCATGTCGCGGGCCATCTTGGTGGCACGCTCAAAGTCATTGGACGCCCCAGTGCTCATCGCGCCCAGGAACACCTCTTCCGCAGCACGACCGCCAAACAGAATCGCGACCTCTTCAAGCATCGTGTCCTTATAGGCGTAATGCTTATCGTGCTCCGGCAACTGCCAGGTCAGGCCACCAGCCCAGCCGCGCGGCATGATCGTGACCTTATGCACCGGATCGGCCTTCGGCAGCAGCTTGGCGACCACCGCATGGCCTGACTCGTGATATGCCGTCGCCTTGCGCTCTTCCTCACGAATAACCGCCGACTTGCGCTCCGGCCCCATGTAGATTTTGTCCTTCGCGTCTTCGAAGTCCTGCATGTCGACCACGCGCTTGTTGCGGCGTGCGGCAAACAGCGCAGCTTCGTTGACCAGGTTGGCCAGATCCGCACCCGAGAAGCCCGGCGTGCCGCGTGCCAGCACCGATGCATCCACATCGTTGCCAATCGGCACCTTGCGCATGTGAACCTTGAGGATCTGCTCACGGCCGCGGATGTCCGGCAGGCCCACATAGACTTGGCGGTCAAAACGGCCCGGACGCAGCAGCGCCTTGTCGAGCACATCAGCGCGGTTGGTTGCCGCAATCACGATGACGCCGGAGTTGGCCTCGAAGCCATCCATCTCGACCAGCATCTGGTTCAGGGTCTGTTCGCGCTCGTCGTTGCCGCCACCCATGCCGGCGCCACGATGGCGGCCGACCGCATCGATTTCGTCGATGAATACGATGCAGGGGGCTTGCTTCTTGGCATTCTCGAACATGTCGCGCACGCGGGCTGCACCCACGCCAACGAACATTTCAACGAAGTCCGAGCCGGAGATGCTGAAGAACGGCACTTTGGCTTCACCCGCAATGGCACGTGCCAGCAGCGTCTTACCCGTACCTGGAGGGCCGACCAGCAGTACGCCGCGCGGGATACGCCCACCCAATTTCTGGAATTTCTGCGGGTCTTTCAGGAAGTCGACCAGCTCGACAACTTCCTCCTTCGATTCGTCACACCCTGCCACGTCAGCAAACGTGACGCTATTGTTGTTCTCGTCGATCAGACGTGCGCGGGATTTGCCGAAGGAGAAGGCACCACCTTTCCCGCCACCTTGCATCTGCCGCATCATGTAGAACCAGAACACGATGATCAACAGCGTGGGACCGAGGTAGTAAAGCGCAGTGAGGAGCACACCTTGCTCTTCTTCCGCCTTGCCGGTCACTTGCACACCGTACTTCATCAGATCGCCGACCATCCAGATGTCGCCCGGCGAGATGATGGAATACTTGTTGCCCTCGTTGGGCGTGACCAACAGCGTACGACCCTGGACCTCGACACGCTTGACCTTGCCGCCCTTCGCGTCATCCATGAATTGCGAGTACGTCACGCCCTCTTGGGCGCGCGGCTTGTCGAACTGCTTGAAGACGGTGAACAGCACCAAGGCAATCACCAGCCAGATGGCCGCCTTCTGAAACCAGTTGTTATTCAAGGCGAGACTCCTTTAGAAATGCCTTGACGGGATGCTTGGCATTGTAATGCACGGACACCGCCGCGGGTTGATTGCCCGCAAGACCGCAAGACCACCGCTTCACCCGGGGGCCCCTTCCTGGGTATCGTCCGTCAGCCGGGATGCTTGAGCTGGCGGCCCAGCAGAAACGTTTCGGACGATTTGTCGCGGGAGGCTTTAGGCTTGCGCGGCGCCACGATCTTGAAATGGCGCTTGAACATCTCGACGATCTGACTATAGCCGCTGCCGTGAAAACATTTGATCAGCAGCGCGCCTTCAGGTTTCAGGTGCGCCATGGCAAATTCCACAGCCAGCTCGGCGATGTGCTCCATGCGCGCGGCGTCTGCCGACGCCACACCTGAGAGGTTGGGGGCCATATCGGACAAAACAAGGTCCACTTTGCCCCCACCGGTGGCCTCTAGCACGATTTCTTCCAATTGGCGGAAAACATCGTCCTCGCGAAAGTCACCCTGGATGAACTCGACGTCCGCAATGGCTTCCATGGGGAGAATGTCAATGGCAACGATGGCGCCATCAATGCGACCGTCCTTGGCGCGCGGTGAGGCGGCCAGCTTGTTGCGCACATACTGACTCCAACTGCCCGGCGCAGCGCCCAAATCAACGATGACTTGACCCGGCTTGATCAGCTTGTCCTGCTCGTCGATCTCTTTGAGCTTGTAGGCAGCGCGCGCGCGATAACCCTCGCGCTGCGCCAGCTTTACATATGGATCGTTGATATGGTCGTGCAGCCACGACTGATTGAACTTGTTCTTTGCCATCGAATTGGTTGCACGAATTGGTTGCAATTTCGCCCAAATGCAGCGCCAAACATGGCGGCCAGGACTGATTTTGGCGGATAATACGCGCCGTTTGTCTTTTTGCGCGATCCCGCCCTTATTTATGCCCGCCCTTATCCTCACCCCTGCCCAACGATCGGAACTGCGCTCGGAAGCGCACGCGTTGAACCCGGTCGTCATCATCGGTGCGGAGGGCCTGACCAAGGCCGTTCTGGCCGAAATCGACCGCTCGCTGGCGGCCCACGGGCTGATCAAGATTCGCGTCTTTGGCGATGACCGCGAAGCACGTATCGAACTCTATGACACCATCTGCGCCCGCCTGCAGGCCGCACCCGTGCAGCACATCGGCAAGCTGCTGGTGATCTGGCGTGAAGGTCCGGCCTACCTGAAGGAAAACCAGCCGCGAGACCTCAAGCCGCCGCGCAAGACCACCATTGGCGCAGGCCCGCGTTCGGTCACCGTGCGCAAGCCGAACCCGAACAGTGCTCGCCGCCCGAAGCCGGTTCGCCTGAGCGTGCTCGGCAACGAACGTGTCACGGCCGGTGGCAACGTCAAGCGTGCCAAACCCCGTCAAGCCAGCCAGAAGAAGAAGGCGCTGTCCTGATCTGACTCAGAGCCCGTACAGAAAACGACCGGCTTTTCAGCCGGTCTTTTTTTTCGCCCTCAAGCGGTTTGCCGTACACCTGCTGTCTTCCAGATCAGCGCCAAGCCAAGCAGGCTTTGCGCCAGATAAAACACGCTCGACACACCATGCAGCAGGCCAAACTGCGCACGGTAAGGCGAATCCCCCACCGCTACGCCGAGCGCATCGGCCTGTTGGCGCAGCGAAGCCATGAACGGCTGCAGGCCGAAATACCCCACTAGCACGCACAACAGCATCGCCAGCACCAGCCAGCGTAGCCGCTTGTAACCCGCCTGCCCGCGCCGCACCAGCGCTGTGGCCGCCAGCAGCAACAAACAGCCAGTCGCAAGGCCGATCCATGCCTCGGCATGAAACAACCGGCCGGCAATCGCGCCGGCCAACTGGCGATCATCGAGCGTGGCAAACAGCGTCGGCGCGACGATGTAGCCAATGGTCCAGAGCGATCCGCACCATACCGTGGCAAGCAACTGGAAGAAGCGCTGCGGCATGGCGGTCGTCTCGGCTTGGGTTAAAGGTACTTGACGGCCAGGACTTCGTATTCGCGCTCACCGCCAGGGGCGACCACGGTGGCGACGTCGCCTTCGAACTTGCCGATCAGCGCACGGGCGATCGGAGAGCTGATGGAGATCTTGCCGGTTTCCAAGTCCGCCTCGTCATCGCCGACGATCTGATAAGTGACAGGCTTGCCCGAATCGAGGTCTTCCAGGTCAATGGTGGCACCAAAGACCACGCGGCCTTCGGCATCGAGTTCGGACGGATCGATGATATTCGCGGCCGACAACTTGCCTTCGATTTCCTGGATGCGGCCTTCGATGAAACCCTGGCGCTCCTTGGCGGCATCGTAATCGGCGTTTTCAGACAGGTCGCCTTGGGCACGTGCCTCGGCGATGGCGTTGACGACGGCCGGACGCTCCTTGGTCTTCAGACGTTGGAGTTCGTCTTTCAGCATCTCGGCACCGCGCTTGGTGATCGGAATGGTGCTCATGTTGAATAATTCAGAATCACAAAAAAATCAGCCGCTGCGAAGCGGGAGGGCGCGTAGCGCACACCCGCCTGACGGCGGCTGTCGTTGTTTTGACACGGACGCTCTAGTGTAGGCGAACCGCCCGGAGGCGGCAACTGCCTCACTCCGGGCGGTTCAGCGCGACGCTATGCCGCGTCGCGGGGCCCTGATGATGGGCTTACAGCGTCGCGTGCAGGCCCTGCAGGTCATACACATCCAGGTGTTGCATGTGCTTCAGACCTTCCACTGCGGCGCGCGCGCCAGCAATGGTCGTGTAGTACGTCACACGCTGGGCCAGCGCGGCCTGACGGATGGAACGCGAGTCGGCAATTGCGGCACGCGTCTCGTCAACGGTCGTGAACACGAGGGCGATCTCGCTGTTCTTGATCATATCGACGATATGCGGACGGCCGTCCTTCACCTTGTTGACCACACGCACCGGAATGCCTGCGGCTTCGATGGCCGAGGCCGTGCCGCGCGTCGCCACGATCGGGTAGCCCAGCGTGTGCAGCGCACGGGCGACTTCCACCGCTTGCGGCTTGTCGCTGTCCTTGACCGTCATCAGCACGGTGCCCTTCTCGGGCAGGCGCGAACCAGCGGCGAGCTGGCTCTTGAACAGCGCCTCGCCGAAGGTCTTGCCGACGCCCATCACTTCACCGGTCGAGCGCATCTCCGGTCCAAGCACCGGGTCCACGCCCGGGAACTTGTTGAACGGGAACACGGCCTCCTTGACGCTGTAGTACGACGGCACGACTTCCGTTTCGATGCCTTGCGAATCGAGCGACTGGCCAGCCATGCAGCGCGCGGCCACCTTGGCCAGCGAGATGCCGGTTGCCTTCGACACGTACGGCACCGTGCGCGAGGCGCGCGGGTTCACTTCGAGCACGTAGACAATGTCTTCGCCGCCCTTCTGCTGGATGGCGAACTGCACGTTCATCAGGCCAACCACGTTCAGGGCCTTGGCCATCGCGGCGGTCTGGCGCTTGAGTTCGTCAACCGTGGCTTGCGACAGCGAGTACGGCGGCAACGAGCAAGCGGAGTCGCCCGAGTGCACGCCCGCCTGTTCGATGTGCTCCATCACGCCGCCGATAAACACGCGCTTGCCGTCAGAGAGGCAATCCACGTCGCATTCGATGGCGTCGTTCAGGAAGCGGTCGAGCAGCACCGGGCTGTCGTTCGACACCTTCACGGCCTCGCGCATGTAGCGCTCGAGATCGCGCGGCTCGTGCACGATTTCCATCGCACGGCCACCCAGCACGTACGACGGGCGCACCACCAGCGGGTAGCCGATTTCTTCGGCCAGCTTGAGCGCTTCGTCTTCGGCGCGCGCCGTGCGATTGGGCGGCTGACGCAAGCCCAGCTCGTGCAGCAGCTTCTGAAAGCGCTCGCGGTCTTCAGCCGCATCGATCATGTCCGGCGACGTACCGATGATGGGCACGCCGTTGGCTTCCAGGTCGAGCGCGAGCTTCAGCGGCGTCTGGCCGCCGTACTGCACGATCACGCCGACCGGCTTTTCCTTGTCGACGATCTCGAGCACGTCTTCGAGCGTGACGGGCTCGAAGTACAGGCGGTCGGACGTGTCGTAATCGGTCGAAACTGTTTCCGGGTTGCAGTTGACCATGATGGTCTCGTACCCGTCTTCGCGCAGCGCCAGCGCGGCGTGCACGCAGCAGTAGTCGAACTCGATACCCTGGCCGATCCGGTTCGGGCCGCCGCCCAGCACCATGATCTTCTTGTTATTGGTGGGCTCGGCTTCGCACTCGCCGTGCTCGGCCTCGTAGGTCGAGTACAAGTAAGCCGTATTGGTGGCGAACTCGGCCGCGCAGGTGTCCACGCGCTTGTAGACCGGGCGGACCTTCTCGGCGATACGCTTCTCGCGCACGGCCTTCGCCGTCGTCTTCATCAACTTGGCCAAACGACGGTCGGAGAAACCCTTCTGCTTGAGCAAACGCAGTTCGGCAGCCGACAGGCTATCGAGCGCGCGCGCCTTCACCAGCGTTTCAGTCTTGACGATGTCCTCGATCTGCGCGAGGAACCACGGGTCCACAGCCGTCTCGGAGTAGACCTCGTCAATCGACAGGCCCAGGCGGAATGCGTCACCCAGATACCAGATGCGGTCGGGGCCGGCTTCGCCGATCTCCTCGATGACCTCGTCGCGGTCGGCGGATTTCTCATCCAGCCCGTCCACGCCGACTTCCAGGCCGCGCAGCGCTTTCTGGAACGATTCCTGGAAGGTACGGCCCATGGCCATCACCTCGCCCACCGACTTCATCTGCGTGGTCAGGTGGCTGTCGGCCTGCGGGAATTTTTCGAACGCGAAACGCGGCACCTTGGTGACCACGTAGTCGATCGACGGCTCGAACGACGCCGGGGTCGCGCCGCCGGTGATCTCGTTCTTCAGCTCGTCCAGCGTGTAGCCCACGGCCAGCTTGGCGGCAACCTTGGCGATCGGGAAACCGGTGGCCTTCGAGGCCAGCGCCGACGAACGCGACACGCGCGGGTTCATCTCGATCACGATCATCCGGCCATCTTGCGGATTGATCGAGAACTGGACGTTCGAGCCGCCGGTATCGACACCGATTTCACGCAGCACAGCCAGCGAGGCGTTACGCAGGATCTGATATTCCTTGTCGGTCAGCGTCTGCGCCGGGGCCACGGTGATGGAGTCACCGGTGTGGATGCCCATCGGGTCGAGGTTTTCGATCGAGCAGACGATGATGCAGTTGTCGGCGCGGTCGCGCACGACTTCCATCTCGTATTCCTTCCAGCCGAGCAGCGATTCTTCAATCAGCAGCTCGTTGGTCGGCGAGAGGTCCAGGCCGCGCTTGCAGATCTCTTCAAATTCTTCGCGGTTGTAAGCGATGCCGCCGCCCGTGCCGCCCAGCGTGAACGACGGACGGATCACGATCGGGTAGCCGCTGGTGCCGGTTTCCTTGGCGATTTGCGACTGCACGGCCACGGCTTCGTCCATCGAATGCGCAATGCCCGACTTGGCCGAACCCAGGCCGATCTTGGTCATTGCATCCTTGAACTTCTGGCGGTCTTCGGCCTTGTCGATGGCCTCGGGCGACGCACCGATCAGTTCGACGTTGTACTTGGCCAGCACGCCGTGGCGGTGCAGGTCCAGCGCGCAGTTCAGCGCGGTCTGGCCACCCATGGTCGGCAGAATCGCGTCCGGGCGCTCCTTGGCGATGATGCGCTCGACCACTTCCCAGGTGATCGGCTCGATGTAGGTCACATCGGCCGTGCTCGGGTCGGTCATGATGGTGGCCGGGTTGCTATTGACCAGGACCACCTTGAAGCCCTCCTCGCGCAGCGCCTTGCAAGCCTGCGCGCCGGAGTAATCGAATTCACACGCCTGGCCGATGATGATCGGACCTGCGCCGATGATCAGGATGGTTTTGATATCTGTACGTTTTGGCATAACCCGCTCGATTCGATTAATTCAGTGTGGCCGTCGCCAGCTTGGCGGAAAAGCCGATAAACATGGCGCCGACGCCGCTGCTCATACCGGCAGACAGTCGTCGTCGCGCGCGGAACGCCGCGGCCAGCCGCGCGCCCACGAAGATGATGGTGGTCAGGTACAGGAAGCTGCAGACTTGGCAGACCAGCCCCAGCACGACGAACGACACCACCGGCAACGCGAAGTGCGGATCGACGAACTGGATGAAGAACGAGATGAAAAACAGGATCGCCTTCGGGTTCAACAGGCTGATGATCAGCGCCTTCTTGAACGGATTCGCTTCGTCTCGCTCGGTTGCCACTGCGCTCTGGTCAACCGCGCTGCCCTGTTGGCGAGCTCGCCAGTTGCGCACGGCACCTCGCAGCATCTGCAGGCCGATCCACGCCAGATACGCCGCACCGATGTACTTCACGGCGTAAAACAGCGCCGGGCTCGCCTTCAATAGCGAAGCCACGCCCGCTGCCGACAGCACCATCAGAATGGCGTCGCCCAGAAACACGCCGCACGCGCCCTGGTAGCCCGCGCGCACACCGCGGCGGGCCGCCACCGACAGCACGTACATCGAATTCGGCCCCGGCAGCAGCACGATGAAGATCGTGCCGAGCAGGAAGGTCCAGAACTCGGTGACGCCGAAGTGGGCGAGCATGAAGGCGTTCATGGGGATGCGTTCTCGTTTGTGTTACTGCTTCGCTGCGTCCATCGCTGCAGTGAAGCGGTCGAACAGGTACGCGATGTCGTGCGGACCGGGCGACGCTTCCGGGTGACCCTGGAAGCAGAACGCCGGGCGGTCGGTCAGTTCGAAGCCCTGCAGCGTGCCATCAAACAGCGAGACGTGCGTCACGCGTGCATTGGCCGGCAGCGATGCCGGGTCCACCGCAAAACCGTGGTTCTGCGAGGTGATGACCACGCGGCCGTCCTGCAAATCCTTGACCGGGTGGTTGGCGCCGTGGTGACCGGTCTTCATCTTGAGCGTCTTGGCGCCGACGGCCAGGCCCATGATCTGGTGCCCCAGGCAGATGCCGAACGTCGGGATGCGGCGCTCAAGGAACGCCTTCGTGGCGGCGATGGCGTAATCGCACGGCTCCGGATCACCAGGGCCGTTGGAGAGGAACACGCCGTCCGGGTTGTGCGCCAGCACATCGGCGGCACTGGTTTGCGCCGGCACCACCGTCACGCGACAGCCGCGCTCGGCCAGCATGCGCAGGATGTTGAACTTGACGCCAAAGTCATACGCAACCACGTGGTACTTCGGAGCCTCCTGCTTGCCGTAGCCGCGGCCCAGCGCCCATTCGGTCTGGGTCCACTCGTACGGCTCTGCAACAGACACCACTTTCGCCAGATCCATGCCCGACAGGCCCGGGAACGAGCGCGCCAGGTCGATCGCCTTCTGCACGTTGTCTTCGCCGGCCAGGATGCAGCCGTTCTGGGCGCCCTTCTCGCGCAGGATGCGCGTCAGCTTGCGGGTGTCGATGCCGGCAATGGCAACGACTTTCTCGCCCTTCAGGTAGTGCGAGAGCGAATGCTCCTTGCGGAAGTTCGACGCGAGCAGCGGCAGATCCTTGATGATGAGGCCGGCGGCATGGACTTTCGTGGCTTCGACGTCCTCACGATTCACGCCAACGTTGCCGATATGCGGGTACGTAAGCGTGACGATCTGGCGCGAGTAGCTCGGATCGGTAAGGATTTCCTGATAGCCGGTGATGGCGGTGTTGAACACCACTTCGCCGATCGTATGACCGGCCGCACCGATGGAATAGCCACGAAAGACCGTGCCGTCTGCAAGCGCGAGAATGGCGGGCGGGAAAGACGGCAACACGGGTAGCTCCTGCTGGATTCACCCTGTGCCGACCTGAACACCTTGGCGCCGAAGCGGAATTCCGGCTGCGCGGAATCCGGGCCGTTTGCGCGTCGGGACTGGGGCAAAACTCACCAAGAAACGAGGCAGACGGGGCGGTAGGCGGGAGGTAGGAAGCGGTTGGCGCTAGGGTGATGGGTTTCTGAACTCAAACCTGACGATTATACCCGCGCACCGCAAAAAACTCAATAAAAGGAAGGACTTAACGCCGAGTACCGCGTGAATTGTGACGTCCCGCAGTGCTCGCGAAGCCAGTTCCCGGCTGGCGAAAACGTCACTTTCTCCGGCCTTACTCCCCGCGCAACGCCGCCCGCACCTGCGCCAGCGCGGTGGGATCTTCAATGGTCGTCAGGTCACCCGGATCGCGCCCCTCCGCCACCGCCTGCATCGCGCGGCGCAGCAGCTTGCCGGAACGCGTCTTGGGCAACGCCGCGACAAAAAACACGCGTGAAGGCCGCGCCACCGCGCCCAACTGCGCCTCGACCGTGCGCATCAGTTCGCCCTCCAGCGCCAAGCGGTCTTCCGGATTGGCAACGCGCGACGCATCACGCACGATGGCAAACCCCATTGCCACCTGCCCTTTGAGTTGATCGGCCACGCCCACCACCGCCACCTCGGCGACAGCGGGATGCGACGACAGGCTCTCTTCGATCTCACGCGTACCCAGGCGGTGGCCCGCTACGTTGATCACATCATCGGTGCGACCGAGAATGGTGACGTAACCCTCTGCGTCGCGCACCCCCCAGTCAAAACTCGAATAGATGTGCCGGCCGGGGAACGCAGACCAGTATGTGTTCAGGAAGCGCGCGTCGTCTCCCCAGACGGTGGTCATGCAACCTGGCGGCAGCGGCGCGGCGACGGCCACCAAGCCTTTCTCGCCGGGGGTACAGGGCTCACCGGTCGCCTCATCCAGGATGTCGAGCTTGTAGCCGTAGACCGGAAAACCGGGCGAACCGATCTTCTGCGTCGATGGCTCCACGCCCTGAGGGATGGCAAGCATCGGCCAGCCAGTTTCGGTCTGCCAATAGTTATCGACGATGGGCTTGTGCAGGGCTTCGCCGATCCAGTGTGCGGTCGGCTCATCCAGCGGCTCACCGGCCAGGAACAGGCGTCGCAGGCTCGACAGATCATGCCGCTGCAGCAGCGCCGGGTCCTGCTTCTTGAGCACGCGAATAGCCGTCGGCGCGGTGAACATCACATTCACGCGGTACTGCTCGACGATGCGCCACCAGATCGCGCCGTCAGGGCGAATCGGCGTGCCTTCGTACATAACCGTCGTCAGGCCTGCAAGCAACGGCGCATAGACGATGTAGCTGTGCCCCACCACCCAGCCAACATCCGACGCCGTAAACATCGTGTCGCCGGCCTGTGCGCCGAAGATGAGCGGCACGGACGCGGCCAACGCCACCGCATAGCCGCCGGTGTCGCGCTGCACGCCTTTCGGTTTGCCGGTCGTGCCCGAGGTGTAGAGGATGTACGAAGGCTCGCTCGCTTCCATCCATTCGCACGGCACATCGGCATCAGCGTGCTGCGCGGCGAGCGTTGCGTAATCGGCATCACGCGCGGCGTGCTGCACTGGCGCGAGATTGCGATTCACCATCAGCACGCGCTCGGGCTTGTGCGCCGCTAAATCGATGGCCGCGTCGAGCAGCGGCTTGTACGCCACCACCTTGCCAGCGCGCGAGCCCGCGTCCGCGCTGATGATGACGCGTGGCGTCGCGTCGTCGATGCGCGTGGCGAGGCTGTTGGACGCGAAGCCCCCGAACACCACCGAATGAATCGCCCCAATACGTGCACAGGCCAGCATGGCGAATGCGGCCTCGGGAATCATCGGCAGATAGATCAGCACGCGATCACCGCGCTTGACGCCCAGCGCCTGAAGGCTGGCGGCCATGCGGTTCACCTCGCGATAAAGCTGGCGATACGTGAACGAGGTCTCGACCCCTGTTTCGGTGGAGACATACACAAGCGCCACCTGCTCGCCGCGCGTGGCGAGATGCCGGTCGACGGCGTTATGGCACAGGTTGATACGCCCGCCCACAAACCACCGCGCAAACGGAAGGCGCGAATCATCAAGGACAGCGGAATACGGCGTTTGCCACTCGACGCGCCGGGCCTGCTCACCCCAAAAGCCAGCGGGATCGTCAATGGAACGCTGATACAGCGCGCGGTATGCGGCGGACATGGGCATGACGTTGTCTCCTGGCCATCGTGTGCGACGGCTCAATCTTGGGTGTGCTCGATGCGACTACTTTGCGATCGTCAACTTACGCAGGTCTTACCGCCGCCCCAAAACAAAACGGCGCCCCGCAGGACGCCGTTTCTCATGCCAGCCTTAGCGCTTCTTGCGCTTGACCGAGGTCGATGAGGCTGCCACCGGTTTAGCTTTGACCACGGGTTTGCCGGCCACCTTCGCGGTCGGCACGCGTGTGGTTGCCGCGGTGGCACGCGACGTTGTGGCTGACACGCGCATCACGCGCACACGTCCGCCGCGACCGCCACCGCTCGCTTGCGGCAGCATCAGCACGACGCTGCGGCCCTTGGGAATGGCGTCGCCGGGCAACTGATTCCAGGCCCGGATCTGTGCGACCGACACGCCGTAGCGCCGCGACAGGCCGGCAACCGTGTCGCGCTTGCCCGCGCGCACCACCACCTTTCTCAGGTCCGGCATGTCGGGCTCGACCGCCATGGTGGCGTTCTCAGCCAGCTCGGGGCTGATGTCGGGCGCGTTTTCCTGGGCGCCGTCGGCACGGGGCACCACCACGGTGGACCCGGCCTTCAGACGCATGCCCTTCGGGATGCGATTGATCTCGCGAATGGTGTCGGGGTCGACCTTCAGGCGTGCCGCCAACGCTTCCACACGTTCGCGATTGCCAACCGTCACGGCCGTCCAGCTGGACAGACCTCCACGATAGGTATTCAGGTTGTATTGGAACGTTTCCGCGTTGTCGTACGGCAGCAGGATCTGCGGGTTCGACGCCCCCAGGATGACCGGCCGGTTGAACGACGGATTCAACGCCTTGAATTCGTCCATCGGCAGGTTGGCCAGTTTGGCCGCCAGCGTCACATCAATGTCACGCGAAGTGGTGACGGTGACAAAGTATGGATGGTTCGGGATCTCCGGCAACGTGACGCCGTAACGCTCCGGGTTGGCAATGATGTTTTTCACTGCTTGGAGCTTGGGCACATACATGCGCGTCTCGGCGGGCATATTCAGGTTGACGTAATCCGTCGCCAGGCCCGCGGCCTGGTTGCGCGCAATCGCCCGCGCGACCGCGCCCTCGCCCCAGTTGTAGGCGGCCAGGGCAAGTTGCCAGTCGCCAAACTGGTCGTGCAACTTGGAAAGATAGTCAAGCGCAGCGTCGGTCGAGGCCAGCACATCGCGGCGTTCGTCCTGGAATACGTTCTGCTTGAGGTTATAGGTTTTGCCTGTGCTCGGGATGAACTGCCACATCCCGGCGGCCTTGGCGCTCGACACAGCCTGCGGGTTGAACGCGCTTTCCACGAACGGCAGTAGCGCCAGCTCGGTGGGCATATTGCGCCGCTCCAGCTCTTCGACGATGTGATACAGGTAGCGATTGGAGCGATCCACCATGCGGCGGAAGGCGTCCGGGCGCTGCGCATACCAGTCGGTACGATCGTCCACGGCCGAGCTTTGCAGATCGGGCATGGAGAAACCCTGGCGAATGCGCGCCCAAAGATCCTTGGCTGGCCCTTTCAGGGAAGCCACGGCCTGCTGATCGACATTGACGACCGGCGCAGAAGCCTGGCCGGCGAAAGTGGAGGCGCCAGTGCTGGCTGTGTCGGCATTCGGCCCGGGGGCCGTAGCACAGGCCGCGAGGAGCAGACTGAGCACAGTTGCCGCAAGAAGTCGCACGGATCGCATCAAGTTCTGAGGGGTTAGGGCTAAAAATTGCCCCAGATAGTAAGAAACGCATCCAACCGCGTCAACCCACGTTCACCCGGCGTTGCACCTGCCGAATGCGTCACATCGGGCTTCGTCATCGCCCACGCGCCGAGCATTCTCAACGGAAATCGTTCTTCCACTGGCGCAACGCGGCGAATACCGTAACCGGATCCGCGTCATCAATACCGGCATGGCGCGCCACGGCCTGCGTCACATTGGCGTCATCCGATCGCATGAAGGGGTTGGTCGCAAGCTCGTGGCCAATGGTGGTGGGCACAGTCGAGCGGCCCTCGGCCCGCAACGCCGTTACCTCATCCTCCCAGGCCGCCAGATCGGCGTTGCCAGGTTCGACTGCACGCGCAAAGCGCACATTCGATGCAGTGTATTCATGCGCGCAATAGACACGCGTATCGGGCGCCAGCGCCGCCAGCTTGGCCAGCGACGCCCGCATCTGCGCAGGCGACCCTTCAAAAAGCCGGCCGCAACCGGTGGCGAAGAGTGTATCGCCACAAAACAGGCTCGCCGATGCGGCTTTACCCTGAAGGTGCCCCACATAAGCGACGTGTCCGCTGGTATGACCGGGCACATCGATCACCCTGAACACGGCGGCTGGCTGCATGAGCGTAACGACGTCGCCTTCGCGCACGGCGTGCGTGCGGCATGGAATCGATTCACCCGCCGGGCCGATCACCTGCAGCGGCGCACCCTCGGGATTCTCCGGATACGCCGCAAGCAGTTCGCGCACCCCGCCGACGTGATCGCCGTGATGATGTGTGATTACAATGGCACCGAGCGCGAGCCCGCGTTCCTTCAGGAAGCGCAGCACCGCTTGCGCGTCGCCTGGATCGACGACCGCAGCCACACGGCCATCGTGTAGTGCCCAAATATAATTGTCGGCAAACGCAGCGATCGCCTCGACCTCAAGCGCCCCACTACGCGGCACACCGCCCTGGACCATGTCCGACTCCTCTAACGATCGTCGCATTATAGATTGGCACCACTGGCTGGCTTCGCCCCCCGGGCAATACGTCCTGCGCTGGGAGCAGGCCCAGTTCGATCGCACGGTGGCTGACATGTTCGGCTTTCACGCATTGCAGCTTGGCCACCCTGGTTTTGGCGCGTTACGTGAGAACCGCATCCCGCTGATCGCCCGCGTGGTGGACGACATCGACCCCACTGCCCCGACCGAAACACTCGACCCGATGGATGGCGATCCGGCTGAACCCGCCGATACGGGCGACGGCCAATCCGACGCCAATACGCCGCAGCGCCAAGCCACGCCGCGCGTGATTTGCCGCTACGACGAGTTGCCCTTCGCCTCGCAAAGCATCGACCTCGTCGCCCTGCCCCACGTGCTTGAATTTACTGACGACCCGCACGAAGTGCTGCGCGAAGTGGCGCGCGTGCTGATGCCCGAGGGGCGGCTGATCATCACGGGCTTCAATCCGTTGAGCCTGTGGGGCATGCGCCAGGGCATGCGACGCCTGGGCACGGAATCGTTCCTGCCCGCGCAGAGCCAGATGATTGCGTTCACGCGCCTGAAAGACTGGCTCAAGCTGCTCGGATTTGATATCGTGCGCGGCCGTTTCGGCTGCTACTGCCCGCCCAATCGCTCGGACAAATGGCTGCAGCGCACTGCCTTCATGGAGAAGGCCGGCGACCGCTGGTGGCCGATCTTCGGTGCGGTCTACATGCTGCAGGCTGTCAAGCGCGTGCGCACCATGCGCCTGGTGGGCCCGGCGTGGAAGACGCGCAAGTCGCCGGGGCTGGTACCGGCCGGCACTCCGGTCGCAACGCCTTCGGGCTCGCACTCCACCAAGGCGCCATCGGCCACGGCGCGCGACGGCAAATCGGGCGCCTGAGCGCGGCCGCTTCACTCACTGATCACCCATCGTTTCTTAATGCAGGAAGTCACCGTTTATTCCGATGGCGCATGCAAGGGCAACCCCGGCCTTGGCGGCTGGGGCACCGTGCTCGTCTCGGGCAGCCACGAAAAAGAGCTCTTCGGCGGCGAAGCGCTTACCACTAACAACCGCATGGAGTTGATGGCGGTAATCGAGGCCTTCCGCGCGCTCAAGCGTCCGTGCCGGGTGCAGGTGTACACAGATTCGCAGTACGTGCAGAAAGGCATCAGCGAATGGCTGGCCGGCTGGAAGGCGCGCGGTTGGAAGACCGCAGACAAGAAGCCGGTCAAGAACGACGACCTCTGGCGCACGCTCGACGAACTTGTTATTGGGCATGACGTGAGCTGGCACTGGGTCAAGGGCCATGCCGGCCACCCCGGCAACGAGCGCGCGGATGCGCTGGCCAACAAGGGCGTCGAAATGGCGCGCCAGGCAGGCGCCTGACGCGGCCAGGGTCACGCTCACTTGCCCGCGCAGCGCTGCGTCTGGATCTGCGGCGCATTGGCGGCGGTGGTGGTGACGTACTGCGGCTTGCCGTCCTGCGCATAGATCAGCCGCAGCGGGCCGCGCTTCGAAAGGCCATCGTCAATATCCGCCTGCAGCAGCCCAGCCTGTGCCCATGAATCGCCACCGATGCTGCGCTTCTGCATCATGGCGGGGCGGTTAGTGCCCGGTTCCCAGTTGGCCTGGCGCTCCGGTACGTACCGGTTGGGCAGCGTGCCGTATGCGTAGAGCTGATTCAACGTATCAGCCAGATACCGCGCGGCTTGATCGTTGAAAGTCGGCAGCTCCTGGTTTCCGAGTTCGGTGCGGACGCGCTGAGCCTCTGCTGCGCAACTGGGTGCGGCATTGTCGGCTGCGCGGGCGTAAGACATGCCAATCGCAATGGCTGCGGCGGCAAGCCATGTCAGTGCGCGATACAGGCGGCGCGGGCGGGTGGTGGGAATCACAGACATCGGTTCGGTATGCATGCGAGCTTCTCCGTTGAAGTAACGTGCTTGTGAATCAGGACAGGAACAACTTGCGCTCGGCCTGCCGACGTTTCGTCAGCCCCTTGAGCGGCTTGCCGCCAGCCTTGTCCCACAGCAGGAATTGGTTGGCCGCGCCGGCGTAGTCGCCCGCGTTGAGCTTGCGCAGCAGCGTCGACGAACGCAGCCGCCCCGCCCCCAGGTTGAAGACGAACGACGCCAGCGCGTCAAACTGCCCCTGCGTTATCGACACGCGCACGGCTTTGGCGATGCCCTGCTCGGTGTCAGCCAAGTCCTTGCGCAGTAGCGCTTCCGCCTGCTGCTGCGAGATGGGCCCCTTGAAGGTTTCGCCAGGGCGGATCAGGTGGCCGTAGCCGATGGTCGGCTTGCCCACGGCATCCAGATACGTCGACAGTCGCAGCCCTTCCGATTCCTTGATTAAGGCGAGGCCTTGCTCGCCGGTGGTGCGCGGGTTGTGCTCAGTGCTCATCGCGCTTCTCCTGGGGTGTGCCGGTTGCATCGGAGCCGGCGGCATGCGGCTGCACAGGCCTTGGCACCAGCCGATTCGTGTATTCGTCAATCAGCCGCATCACCGCCTCGGGCGGCGGCAGCGCGGTGAACTTCATCTCGATGTCGATGTGCTCGCTGTCGCGGCCGGTGTCACGCTTGGAATGCGGTGCAAGCGAGACGTAGAATCGGCCAACGCCGCCAGTGCCCTCGCCGTGCGCGGGCAGCGTCTCGGCGATGTCGCTGCGCACGGTCATGTTCACCGTCATTTCCTCCAGCGCCAGGCCACGCGGCATTGCCAGCGACACCAGCGGCAGCGCCAGCCGGTGTTGGCTGTCGAGCGCAAGCTCCACTTCGCGGGCGACCAGCGTGCCGCTGTCATCCGCGTCGAAGAACTGATCGAGCAGCGCGGTGTACTGCTGCGCAAGCATCTGGTTGGCAGAAGCGGCGGCGTGCTGCATGCCGCGCGTGATGTCGTCGAGCGTCAAGCCATTCAAGCCCGGATGATCGTGGCTGTGATTGCCGCCGCCCGCGCCGCTTCCAGGCGGTGATGCATTGGGCGGCGACGGCGGAGACGCATCGGGTGCGGCCTCAGGAAACGGCGCTGTTGCGGAAGGCGCTGCGGGCTGCGCTGATGCAGGCGGCACCCTCACGGCGGGCGCCGATGGTGGGGCAGGCGTTGACGACGCTCGGTCGTCATCACGCCGGCGGCGGCTGAAGAGTTTGAACATGGTGTCGGGTCGGTCGGGTCGATCAGATCAACAGGCGGCGCGCGGCAAGGCGCGCACCGATCAGGACACCGGCCGTGGGGAGCCCGGCCGGCGTTCATTGCCTTGGCTGCTTAGGGGTTGGCAGGGGCCGGGGCTGGTGCGTTACCACCCGACGGCACCTTCTCGCCGACCATCGTGCCGTCGGTCGGCGTGGCGGGCAGCGGCTTGACGTCCTTCTCCTTGCCCTTGACGACCACCGGTTTGGTTGCCGCGTCAGTCAAGAACTCCATCACGCGCATCAGTGCTTCCGGCGGGTTCTGGCGCTTGACCTGGGTATGGAACGAGTACTTGGCACGCGTATCGGTGCTGCGCGTCTGTTCAGACTTGTGCGAGGCTCGGCCCGACACAGACACGCTGAACGGCCCCCAGCCGAGCTTGGCCTGGAACGACCCTTCCGCCTCGGTGCTGGACGACGATTTCTCCGACTGCGAAATCTCCAGCTCGAAGTCGATCGTACCTTCTTCGATGGCGATTACCGGATGCACAACCGCGCACAGCAGCGGAATACGCATGGTCTTCTGAATCGTGCCCTGCGACACACCCTGCTCATCGACCAGGGTTTCGTCGTAATCAAACTGCACGGCAACCGCCTTGCCGTTCTGAATACACACCTGCAGCAGAAAATCTGCATAGGATTTTGCCGCTGACGTTTGCGCCGCGATCATGGCTTGCAGCGGCGCGGAGATCATCTTGTCGATCGGCAGCGCATTGATAACCGATCCGATAAATCCGGTGTCCATTTAAAACTCCTCACATTGAATTATTTGGACGCACAGGCCTGTGCGCCGGAATCCAAAGTAAGCGCTTTTTCTACGCGGTTCGATGCCTCAAAAGTCCCAGCCAAGGCCACGGAGCAGTGGCCCAGAACGTATCAATAGGCTGCCCGTGACTTTCGGCACTGAACTTCGGTTTCAATGCATCCGGATCGATCCCGCCCTACAAAACAATCAGTTTCACTGAAAATAATTAACTGAAGTACGAGGGGTCGATGAATATTCTTGTAATCGATAGCTTGCCGCTTTTTGCGGCAGGTGTGTCCAATGTATTGAATGCACTCGACGCGCAGGGTGTGTTTATCGATACGCATTACGCTACGCAAATCGGACCGGCTTGCAGGGAAGCTGAACCGAGAGCCGTCGTGATGGAATGGAGCGCGCAAGACGACGACGCGCGACAGCGTTTGTCGGAGTTGAAAGCGGCGCTGCCCGAAGTGCCGGTCTTGCTGACCGTGCAAGCCGTTGGCCGGCACGTGGTGGGCGATGCGCTGCGCTTTGGCGCCGCCGGAGTGGTCGACCGGCAGGCCACCGCCGACATTCTGCTCGAAGCCCTGCAGCGCATCACCTCGGGTGCGGTCTACTTGCCACCGATCAGCAATCTCTCCCCCGACGACCCGCGTCAAAGCTCGGGAGAAAGCCCGGCCGAGCTCTGGCGCCGTCTCACACCGCGACAGCATGAGGTGCTGCAACTGCTTGCAGAAGGCAAATCCAACAAGCAAATCTGCCGCGTGCTGAACGTGGCGGAGGGCACGATCAAAAACCATCTGTACGCCTTGTTCCGGCAAATTGGCGTCAACAACCGCACCGAGGCTGCGCTCTGGCTCTCACGCTGCAGGGCGAGCCTCGTCCGCCTGCAGATGTGCGCGATATAGCGCCGCGCACTGCGCTTGCCCGTGACTTCCGGCAGCTTTGTCAGACGTCACGGGCCAGGCGCCACCATCGTCCCGTGAAAACATCGAGCCGCCTACATTGCATTCACGCGACTACGCCATACACTGGTTGAAAGGCGGCGCACGGCGCATCGCCGTTTTTTCATGGAGGCCGGCCATGGAAATCATCGAGTTCCACACCAGCCCGCCACGCTATTGCGCTGCGGATCTCACCCTCACCTGCACCGCAAGTGTCGACGGCATCTTCGCCTGCTACGCGGTGACGGCCGAAGCGCTCGAAGAGCATTTCGGCGCGCGCTCGTGGCGGCAGGAAGATCTGCTGCAAGCCATGGAATCGCATCGCGGCACCATTGAAGACATGGCGCGGTCGCTGTTCAAGCTGACCGACTCGCACAACATCGTGCTACGCAGCGGACACTTCCGCTTCGGCATGTAGTTGCAGTTGAACTATGGGCACCATGGGCACCATGGCCGACACTCACGTCTGATGCCGACAAAAAAGGCCAGCGCAATGCTGGCCTTGTGCAAGCAGACACGTGCTAGTCAGGCTTGCATTCGTGCTTCATCTCGCGTCGCCCATCTTCGTAGACCACCTCCAGCCGGCACGTAAAGCCCCACAGGCGCACAACGTGCCGGAGCATCTCTTCGTAGTTGGGCCCCAGAGGCCGGCGGCTGCTTTGCAAGTGACGCAGCGTCATTGAGCGATCGCCTCCCACATCAACGTTCGTCACCTGGATATTGGGCTCGATGTTTGACAGGTCGTACTGCCCTGCCAGCAACTCGCGGATCTTGCGATAACCGTCATCGTCGTGGATCGCGGTGACGCGCAGCTTGGCATCACGGTCGTCATCCAGCACGGAGAACAGCTTCAACTCGCGGATCACGCGCGGCGAAAGGAACTGCAGCAGGAAGCTCTCGTCCTTGAAGTTGCGCATGGCAAAGTCGAGCGTCGTCTGCCAATCGCTGCCGGCAATTTCGGGCGCCCAGCGGTAGTCCTCTTCTTCGGGCGATTCGCAGATGCGGCGGATGTCCTGGAACATCAGGAAACCCAGCGTGTACGGGTTCAGGCCGCTGTAGTAGGGGCTGTTGAACGGCGGCTGATAGATCACGTTGGTGTGCGCCTGCAGCAGTTCGAGCATGAACGCATCGTTGACGAGCTTCTCGTCGTACAGCTTGTGCAGGATGGTGTAATGCCAGAACGTGGCCCAGCCCTCGTTCATCACCTTGGTCTGCCGCTGCGGATAAAAGTACTGCGCGATCTTGCGCACGATGCGCACGATCTCTCGTTGCCACGGCTGCAATTTGGGCGCGTTCTTCTCAATGAAGTACAGCAGGTTCTCTTCCGGCTCAGGCGGAAATTGCGGATCGGGCTCGGGGGTGTCGTCCCTGGTTGCCAGCGCATGCGAACGGTGCGTGGGCAGCGTGCGCCACAGGTCGTTCACCTGCGCTTCCAGGTATTTCTCCCGTTCGGTCTGGCGGGCCTGTTCCTCATTGATCGACAGCTTCTTGGGCCGTCGGTACCGATCCACGCCGTAGTTCTGCAGTGCGTGGCACGAATCGAGCAACAGCTCCACCTCCTGCTCGCCGTAACGCTGCTCGCACTCGGCCACGTAGTTCTTGGCAAAGAGCAGGTAGTCGACGATCGCGTCGGCGTTCGTCCATGTGCGGAAGAGGTAATTGCCTTTGAAGAAGGAGTTGTGGCCGTAGCACGCGTGCGCGATGGTCAGCGCCTGCATCGGCATCGTGTTCTCCTCCATCAGATAGGCGATGCAGGGGTTGGAGTTGATGACGATCTCGTAAGCGAGCCCCATCAGGCCGCGTTGGTAGCCGCGCTCGGATGCGAGGAAATGCTTGCCGTACGACCAGTGGTTGTAGCCCAGCGGCAGGCCAGACGAAGCATAAGCATCGAGCATTTGCTCTGCGGTGATGATCTCGATCTGGTTCGGATAAGTGTCCAGGCCGAAATTGGCAGCAATGCGGGCGATGCTTTGGTCGTAGCACCTGATCAGCTCGAAGGTCCACTCCGAGCCCGTAGATAGGTAGGCCATGCTCGTTCCCGTTGGTCCATCACACAGGGTCACAGGTCGCGTGTTTGCCATGGCACGCTCTGCCACCGATCAGCGATCAGGCGGCACGCTTCTGAAACAGTTCGTGCAGCACCGGATAGATCTCATCCGGCTTGAGGATGCGCTGCATCGCGAAGTTCTCGTGCCCAGCCTTCAACGTAAGATACTCCTCCCACAGGTTCTGCGGCTCCGTGGAGACCACCTCGACATAGGCGTAATACTGCGTCAGCGGCAGGATCGTTTCGCGCAGCAGCTTGGCGCAGAGTTCCGAGTCCCCTGCCCAGTTATCACCGTCCGAAGCCTGCGCGCAATAGATGTTCCATTGGCTCGGCGGATAGCGCTCCTGCATCACTTCCGCCATCAGTTTGAGTGCGCTCGACACGACAGTGCCGCCGGATTCACGCGAGTGGAAAAAGTCCTCTTCGTCCACCTCTTTGGCCACGGTATGGTGGCGGATGAAGACGACGTCGATGCGCTCGTAATTCCGCTTCAAAAACAGATAGAGCAGCATGAAGAAACGCTTGGCGAGATCCTTGCGCGATTCGTCCATCGAGCCGGACACGTCCATCACGCAGAACATCACCGCCTGCGCCTGCGGGCGCTTGCGCAGCACGCGATTGTTGTAGCGCAGGTCGAGCTTTTCAATAAACGGCACGCGATCGAGGCAGGAACGCAGATGGCGCATCTCCTTCATCAACTCTTGCGCGCGTGCGGTGTATGGGCCGTCGTTCTCCAGTTCTTCGTTGTACTCCCGCTCGAGCTCACGCAAGCGACGCTGATACGGACTGGACAAAGCGATGCGGCGGCCGAGCGAGCTGCGCATCGTGCGCAGAATCGACAAGTTGGAGGGTGTGCCGTCGAGCGAAAAACCGGCGCGCACCTTGCGCACCTCCGCGATCTTGGCCAGGCTGCGCTTGGCTAAGTCTGGCAGCGCCATGTCTTCAAAGAAGAAGTTGAGGAAGTCCTCGCGCGAGAGTGTGAAGATGAAATCGTCTTCGCCTTCGCCCGAGTCGCTGGCCTGTGAGCCCGTTCCGCCGCTGCCCTGCTGCGGGCGGTCAAAGCTGTCGCCGCGAATGAACTCCTTGTTGCCCGGGTGAACGCCCTCGCGGCGCCCGCCCGAGCCATGGTGAAACATGGGCTCGGAGATATCCTTGACCGGAATGGACACCTGCCCGCTCTGCTCGATGTCCATGATCTTGCGGCCGGTCACCGCCTTGGCCACCGCACGGCGGATCTGGTCCCGGTAACGCTTGATGAAGCGTTGCTTGTTGACGGTGCTCTTGCCGCCACCGTTCTCCCGCCGATCGATGATCGTGCCCATGTGACTGCCCTCGTTTGGAAGTGGTCCGCCGGGTCGCGCCTGCCCTCCTTAAGACGACTTCCTAACGCGCAGGTACCACTCTACGAGCAAGCGCACCTGCTTCTGCGTATAGCCTTTCTCAACCATACGGTTGACGAAGTTTTCATGCTTCTCCTTGTCGTCATGCGAAGACTTGGCGTTGAACGAGATCACAGGCAGCAAGTCTTCCGTGGTTGAGAACATCCGTTTCTCGATCACCGCGCGCAGCTTCTCGTAACTCGTCCAGACCGGGTTCTTGCCTCCGTTCTTGGCCCGCGCGCGCAGCACGAAGTTGACGATCTCATTGCGGAAATCCTTCGGGTTGGAAATGCCCGCCGGTTTTTCCACCTTCTCCAGTTCGTCGTTCAACGCACCGCGATCAAGAATCTCGCCAGTGTTCGGATCACGGTATTCCTGATCCTGGATCCACAGATCGGCAAACACCACGTAGCGGTCGAAGATGTTCTGCCCGTACTCGGAATACGACTCCAGGTAAGAGGTTTGTATTTCCTTGCCAATGAACTCCACATATGGCGACGTGAGGTATTCCTTGATGTAGGACATCAGCCTGGATTCCGTCTCCGGCGGAAACTGCTCGCGCTCGATCTGCTGTTCAAGCACGTACAGCAAGTGCACCGGATTGGCCGCCACTTCCGTTCCATCAAAGTTGAACACCTTCGACAACACCTTGAACGCAAAGCGCGTCGACAGCCCAGTCATGCCCTCGTCGATGCCGGCAAAGTCGCGGTACTCCTGATATGACTTGGCTTTGGGGTCGACATCTTTCAGGCTCTCGCCGTCGTACACGCGCATCTTCGAGAAGATGTTGGAATTCTCGGGCTCCTTGATGCGTGTGAGTACCGCAAACTGGCCCATCATCTTCAGCGTGTTCGGCGCGCACGGTGCTGCTGCCAGTGAACTGTTGCGCAGCAGCTTGTCGTAAATCTTCACCTCGTCCGACACGCGCAGGCAGTACGGCACCTTGACGATATAGATGCGGTCGAGAAAAGCCTCGTTGTTGCGGTCAGACTTGAAGCTCTGCCACTCCGCCTCGTTCGAGTGCGCGAGGATGACGCCATCGAACGGGATCGCACCAAAGCCTTCCGTGCCCTTGTAGTTGCCCTCCTGCGTGGCCGTCAGCAACGGGTGCAGCACCTTGATCGGCGCCTTGAACATCTCGACGAACTCAAGCAAGCCGCGGTTGGCCAGGCACAGCCCGCCCGAATACGAATATGCATCCGGATCATCCTGCGGATAGTCCTCCAGCTTGCGAATGTCGACCTTGCCCACCAGCGACGAAATGTCCTGATTGTTTTCGTCGCCCGGCTCCGTCTTGGAAATCGCAATCTGCGACAGCACCGACGGATGCAGCTTCACCACCCGGAAACGCGTGATATCGCCATTGAACTCATGCAACCGTTTGACCGCCCACGGCGAGGCAATCGAGTTCAGATAGCGCTTCGGGATACCGTAGTCTTCCTCCAGAATCTTGCCGTCTTCGTCGGGTGAGAACAGCCCGAGCGGGGACTCGTGAATGGGCGAGCCCTTGAGCGCGTAGATGGGAATTTGCTCCATCAACGCCTTCAACTTCTCGGCAAGCGAAGATTTGCCGCCGCCCGGAGGCCCAAGCAGGTAGAGGATCTGCTTGCGTTCTTCAAGACCCTGCGCGGCATGCTTGAAGAAGGAGACGATCTGCTCGATCGTGTCTTCCATGCCGTAGAACTCCCGGAAAGCCGGGTAGATCTTGATGACCTTGTTGAAGAACAATCGCGACAGCCGAGGATCATGGTGGGTGTCCACCAGTTCTGGCTGACCGATCGCTGTGAGCATGCGCTCGGCGGCAGTCGCATAGGCGGTCGAGTCCTTCTTGCAGATATCCAGGTACTCCTGGATGCTGTACTCGTCCTCTTTGCGAGCTTCAAAACGCGTTGCGTAGTGGCGGAAAATATCCATATCTCCCCCGTAGACGCTTCCTCATCCCGACATGGCTGCCGACGAGAGGTTAGTTGTGACGTGCGTTAAGTGCGGTAGTGATTCCACTGTAGACCAATCAGCCGTTTGCACAAGCGTCGCGTAAGAAAACAGCGATCCGCGAAAACCCGCTTCCAGCGTACGTTAGCGCTCGATGCCTTGCAGTGCTAACGCCCTCTGCGCCTGCCGACCTTCGCCACAGTCCACGCGTGCTCAACCACCCGCACGCTCTCACTAAACAACGAATCTGCGCTGCAGCACAACATCCACGCAACGCCATCGAGTCGATTGCGACACAGCAGAAACCATACCCGTGCCGCTGCGCATTCCACATCCGTGTGCTTGCCGGTTGGTATGTAACCAGTCCGTGCGAGTTCCCACGCTCGTTCAGATGAATGATTCGTGCGATGTGGGTACGGCGGTGGCTGCCAACAAAGCGGTGCCGATCCTCGCGCTGACAGCCGCGTGCGCCGACAATATCCGCTGGTTCTCGCAACGGCCAATTGCGTGATTGGTGCACGAACCGTCTGTTCGGTGCATATGGATCTTTGCGATCCGTCTTTGATGCGGGAGGAGCGTGCGGCAACCTCTGTTGTCGCTTTTGTGCAAAAGGATCAACTGAAGCAGTCGAAGAAAGTACGAGAGACAAAGAAAAAGGCCCTCGGCATCTGCCTGAGGGCCTTTTAAGCGATTGCTCGCCAGTTTGGTGGGTGGTACAGGGATTGAACCTGTGACCCCTGCCGTGTGAAGGCAGTGCTCTACCGCTGAGCTAACCACCCGAATGCGGTGAAAACGAGATTATGTCGAAAAGACACTGCCGTGTAAATACCTTGGCCGCACTTTTTTTGATCAGGCAACTGGTGGCGGCGCTTCCACGGCTTCGCGCGTCCAGACGGTCTTGCCCCCGCTGGCCTTGTCGATCTCTTTAAGCACGCCTGCGTGCGCGTCGGC
Organism: Ralstonia sp. SET104; assembly: GCF_003851545.1. GTDB lineage: Bacteria > Pseudomonadota > Gammaproteobacteria > Burkholderiales > Burkholderiaceae > Ralstonia. Next base: position 35,255 of record NZ_BHVX01000015.1, read on the forward strand.
TTCGGCTTCAGTGGCCAGCAGCACCGGCAACTGCAGCGCGCTCAGGTCGACGGCAACAGTTTGGGCCGATGCACCCTCACCCGACTCCAGCATGTCGATCACCAGCGTGTTCTGGCCACGCGTCATGGCCAGGTACACCTCGGCCAGCAGTTCCGCATCCAGCAATGCGCCGTGCAGCGTACGGTGCGCATTGCTCACGCCCAGCCGGTCGCACAGCGCATCCAGCGAGTTGCGCTTGCCCGGGAACATCTGGCGCGCCTCGCGCAGCGTGTCGATATGGCCAGACAAATGCTCACGGAATGTCGGCAGCCCCAAGCGCTGGAATTCCATGTCCAGAAAGCCCAAGTCAAACGCCGCGTTGTGAATGATTGCCTCGGCGCCCTGCACGTAGTCGCGAATCTCATTCACGACCTCCGCAAACTTCGGCTTGTCGGCCACGAACTCGTTGGTGATGCCGTGCACTGCCATCGCGCCCGCGTCGATCTCGCGCTCGGGGTTGAAGTAGAAATGCAGATTGCGGCCCGTCAGGCGCCGGTTGACCATTTCCACGCAGCCGATTTCGATCACACGGTCGCCGGTGGCGGCATTCAGGCCGGTGGTTTCCGTATCCAGGATGATCTGTCGCATCGCGTGCCCCCTACTCTGATTGCATTACTTGAAGACGACGGTCTTGTGGCCGTTGAGCAGAATGCGATGTTCCGCATGCCATTTCACGGCACGGGCCAGCGCCACACATTCCACGTCGCGGCCGACCGCGGTGAGCTGCTCTGGGTCCATGCTGTGGTCTACGCGCTCGATTTCCTGTTCGATGATCGGGCCTTCGTCCAGGTCAGCCGTCACGTAGTGCGCCGTCGCACCGATCAGTTTCACGCCGCGCTCATGCGCCTGATAGTAAGGCTTGGCGCCCTTGAAGCTCGGCAGGAACGAGTGGTGGATGTTGATGGCACGGCCTTCCAGCTTGCGGCACAGGGCGTCCGAAAGAATCTGCATGTAGCGCGCGAGCACGACCAGATCGATCTGCTGTTCCTGCGCAATTTCCCAGATGCGGGCTTCCTGCTGCGCCTTCTGCGCGTCCGTGCCCTGCAGCAGCGGCAGATGCATGAACGGCACGTCGTACGACGCGGCCAGTTGGTAAAAATCGCGGTGGTTCGAAACGATGGCGGCGATCTCGATCGGCAGTTGGCCGGCGCGGGCGCGGAACAGCAGGTCGTTCAGGCAGTGGCCGATCTTTGAGACGAGGATCATCACGCGCGGCTTGACAGCGGCATCAAACATGCCCCACTGCATGGAGAAGCGCTCGCCGATGGGCGCAAAGCGGTCGCGCAATGCAGCAAGGTCGAGCGGCTGACCCTGCGGCACGAAATGCACGCGCATGAAGAAGCGGCCCGTGAATTCGTCACCAAACTGGTCCGAATCGAGAATATTGCAGCCCTGCTCAAACAGCAGGCCGGACACGGCGTGAACAATGCCGGGCTGGTCCGGGCACGACAGGGTGAGAATGAAACCGGAGTGACTCATGAAGCGTTTTATGTATTGTTGTCGGGCGCAAACCGCTGCGGCGCATGGGACGAATTCAGGCGCCCCAGGGCATCGAGGGTGACGAGCGTGGCGTCGACCGTCATCGTGAAGTCCGCCATGATATCAAGCGCCGCGTCGGGGCTGGCGCGCAGGTGGCCGGCCACCTCACCGTCCTGATTGGCGGGGACGAAGCTGGCGGGCAGTGTCAGGTCGAAAGCGAAGAGCGTTTCGCACTGGATGCCTTCGGGCACTTCGCGCAGCACATCCAGCGTGCCCCGCGGCACCAACCGGGCCGCCAAACTGGCGCCAATACCAGCCTCTTCCCAGCACTCTTTCTCCAGCGCGCCGCGCGCATCGAAGCCATGTCCAATGCCGCCGGCGACGAGGTTGTCCCACATGCCCGGGTCGATCGGTTTGGTTTGGGCACGGCGGGCCAGCCAGAGCGCCGGCCCAGCTTCATCAGCGCCGTCGATCAGGCCGTTCATGTGCGCTGCATACGTGCGGATGCCGAAGAAACGCGCAGCAGCGCGTTCGATGAGCGCCAGCGTGGGTGTGCCCCAGCCCGTGTTGACGGCGAAACGCTCGTCGCGCCAGCCGCACACGTGACCGTCTTCAGCCAGACGCGCGATCACTTCAGTCAGCGCGGCGGTGCGCTCGGCTTCAGTGGCCAAGGTATTGCGCAAATCGACCCGGTGCGCCGACACGTCAAACCACTGCGGCCAGCGCGCAAGCAGCGAAGCGCGCTCGTGACTCAGCCAGCCAACGCGTTGGCCGGCAACAATCCACGGAACCAGCGCGTCGGCATTAAACGCTTGCCGAGCGGCCAGGCCGTCCCGTATGCGCTGCACGCGGGGGTCTGTCATATCAGCGCCTCATCATATCGGGCCTGCATTGTGCTTTCCGTGCGGCACGGGCCGCGCGATAATACGCCGTTAATACAAGCCGTCATCAGACTGGAGAAACAAGGATGGATGAAATCGACGAGCTGTCGGACCTGCCGACCCCGCGCTTTATTTGGGGCTTCGCCATTGCCGTCACACCGTCCGGCGAAGTGTCGCACGATGAATTTGAGTATCTGACGCACACCCGCGCACCGCGCTTCACCTGTCGCGTGGTCGAACTCGAAGACGCACCGGCCGAGCCGGAAGACGAAGGCGACATCGATGGCCGCATCGTCCACTTCGACAACCCGAAACGGATGTTTTACATCACAGACCTGGGCCTGGCGTTGATGAACTTCACGCTGTTCGACAAGGTGGATAACAAGTCCAAGCTGAAGAGCGCCTGCGACCAAGCCATCGCCGACTGGCTCACCCGCCGTGAATTCCTCGACTCCGAACCGGACGACGACGAGGATTGATCGCTTGATCGTTCAGCCCTGAACCCCGACGCTGCGATCCTCGGTAAATCGCAGCTCGGTCAGGCGCACATCGGCGTAGGCGCGCCCCGCATCCAGCAGGGCCGAAACCTGCGCCTTCACTTGCTCTTTCTGCGCGCGCAACGCCCGCGGCGGTACGGTCGAATCCTGGCCGGTGTGGTGCAGATACAGCATCTTGTAGGTGAGTTGGCTCACCATCCATTGCCGCAGCACGCGGCGCCGGCCGGCGTGGTCGGCTTCCAGTCCATCGATCTGCCCCAGCAACGCGGAAAACGCCCGCGCCATAGCTGCCGGCTCAAGTACCTCGCCGGCGATGCAGCGTTCGGCCAGGGCGCGCGCTTCGGACGGCAACATGGTGTTATCCGTTTCAACAAAACGCTCTGCGGCCGGCTTCGGGCGCGATGCCGGTGGCCGACTGGCCAGCCGCGCGGACACCGCGGACAGTGCTTCCTGCGCACGGCGGATGGACGCTTCCAGCGATTCCGCATTGCCCGGCACGATGCCGATGGTGGTCGGCATCTCGCTGGGTTGTTCGGCGCGTTTTTTGACGTCCATCGTTCCCTCCGGTGATCGCCCTCAGCCAAGCTGCGTGGCGGACGAAAGCAGAATTGTAGAACGCGGCGCACATTTTTCGACAGTTCAACACAGCGGTTCCATATTGCAAAGACGGCGCAAACGGTAACGTGGCGTCACAAAACCACGGTGCAATGTTGGCGGCCTTTCGCGCCGGGGCGGCCTCGCCACGGGTAAAATGCCGGATTGCGCTGCCAGCGCAAGCACTCAATTGCTGACCGCCTCCGCGCGGCAAGGAAATCGCCTTGATCAAGTGGATTATCGTGGCCCTCTATCTGGGCTCCATTCTGTATGTGCACTTTCGCGGCAAGGTGCGCCTGAAATTCTGGCGCCAGATGTTCGACCACTCGGCCGTGGTCGCGCCGGTCAACTGCTTTATGTATGCGTTCTCGGGCGTGCCGCAGACGCCATATGTGCCGGTCGAGCGCTTTCCAGATCTGGAAAAACTGCAGGCCGCGTGGCCGCAGATTCGTGACGAAGGCCTGGCGCTCATCAACCTGCGCAAGATCAAGGCCGCCGAGAAGAACGACGACGCCGGCTTCAACTCGTTCTTCAAGAATGGCTGGAAGCGCTTCTACCTGAAGTGGTACGAGGCACATCACCCGTCAGCCGAACAGCTCTGCCCGCAGACCGTCGCGCTGCTGCGTGATCTGCCCAGCGTGAAGGCCGCAATGTTTGCCGAGCTGCCGCCGGGCGGCAAACTGAACCCGCATCGTGACCCGTTTGCCGGCTCGCTGCGCTATCACCTGGGGCTTGCCACACCCAATGACGACCGCTGCTTTATTGAGGTCGATGGCGAGCGCCACAGTTGGCGCGACGGCCAGGGCGTGGTCTTTGACGAGACCTACCTGCACTGGGCTGAAAATGCCTCCGACAAGGACCGCCTGATCCTCTTCTGCGACATCGAGCGCCCAATGAAATTCGGCTGGGCGCAGCGCATCAACAAGTGGCTCGGCCGCAAAGTCATGACCGCCGCCAGCTCGCCCAACGATGACGGCGACCAGACCGGCGGCATCAACAAGCTGTTCCGCTACGTCTGGGCGATGGGCCAGTACCGGCGCCGCTTCAAGGCGTGGAACCGCAAGGTCTACTACGTGGTGAAGTTCGGCCTGATCATTGGCGTGGCAGCGTTGATCGTCTGGATCTGATCCCACGCCCTGCTGTACCTGCCCCGCACAAAAACCGGCCTGAAGCGCCGGTTTTTTGTTGGGTATAAAAAAGCGACTCGCATTGCAGTCGGCTTGCGTTTTTACAAAGCAGAGAGGTAAAAGCGCCACATCCGGCACAAATCTCGCCTAATGTCAGGAATTGAACGCTCCGGCGCTCATGCGATATGGCGGGCACGCCGCTTGCTCCATCTTGGTCGACACCCCTGCCAATGGCATGGGATCGAGTCAGAGCCGGGACGCGCGCGTGCCTGCGTTCCTCGTCAACATCAGAGACAGTGAGATCGATCGCCATGAAAAAAAACCTCATCAGCCGCCGTACTGCTGCAACGCTTGCCGCCGTCGCACTGCTCGGCACCCAGATTGCGGCCTGTACCACCACCAGCCCGAATGCGCAGGGCTCCGACGTGATGTCGTCGACCAACAAGCACGCCACCACCAACTCGCAGGCCGATTCGGTGCTCTCGCGCCTGTACACCACGGCCAGCGGCTCACGTGAGCTGGTTGGGCGCGCCAAGGGCGTACTGGTGTTCCCGTCGGTGCTCAACGCCGGCTTTGTGGTGGGCGGCCAATATGGCGAAGGCGTACTGCGCACGGGCGGCGGCCGGCCGCTGGGCTACTACAACATCGCCTCGGCGTCAGTTGGCTTCCAGGCCGGTGCGCAATCGCGTGCACTCATCATTCTGTTCATGACGGACGAAGCGCTGCAGAAATTCCAGAACAGCCAGGGCTGGACGGCCGGCGTGGATGCCACCGTGGCGTTGGCGAAGATCGGCGCAAACGGCGCCGTGGATACCAACACTGCGCAGCAGCCGATCATCGGCTTCAACTTGACCAATGCGGGCCTGATGGCCGGTGCGTCGGTCGAAGGTACGAAGATCACGAAGCAGAACAACTGATCTGCACACTGGTTACTGCCAATACCGCCGTCTCGCACGGCGGTTTTTTTTGCGCGGAACCTGCGTGAAGCGTTGCGGCAATGTTGCAGCCCCAGGGAAATCCGGAGGGGGCGGCGCAAGGCTTCTCGGCTAGCATCGTTCGGCCGATGCTGCGGTGCGTGCTGCGGTATCGGCCACACAGACAAAACAACCACCCAGAAGAAGGGAGAGACATGACAGGTCGCAACGCCGCTTTGCGTGGCGCCATCGTATGCGCGTGGCTGTCGGGGCTGTTGCTGGCGCCTGGCCAAGCGATGGCTGAACCGGGCATCACCGACAACAAGATCGTCATCGGCCAGACTGCGGGCTTCACCGGCCCTGCCGGCGAACAGGTCAAGGAGATGACGCAAGGCGCCAATCTCTATCTCGATGCGGTGAACCGGGCCGGTGGCGTAAACGGACGCAGGATCGAGCTGATTTCTGAAGACGACGGCTTTGACGCGACCGCTTCCAAGAAGCAGGCGCATACGCTGCTGACGGACAAGCAGGTCTTCGCCCTCTTCCTGCCGCGCGGCACGCCGAATACCGAGGCGGTCATGACAGAGGCCCGCCCGCTGGGCGCGCCGGTGGTGGCGCCTTCAACCGGCGCCTCGGCGTTCTTCGATCAGCCCGACCCGCTACTCTTTGTGGTGCGCGCGAAATACCAGTCGGAGATTGCCGAGCTGGTGCATTACTTCGACACGCTGGGCCTGCGCCGCCTGGCACTCGTCAACGTGAATGACACCTTCGGCAAGGACACCGAAATCGGTTTCAACAACGCGACAAAAAAGCTGCCCGCCGACGCGCACACCATCTTCACCGTCGATCGCCTGAAGCCGGACATCGCCAAGGCCACGGCTGACGTGGGCAAGTTCGCGCCACAGGCGGTGATCCTGGCCTGCCCCGGCACGACAGCGCGCGCGATGATCGAAGCGCTCAACAAGCAAGGCACGGTGACGCAGATTGCGGCACTGTCCAACAATGCCGGCCTGGCCTTTGCGAAGTCGCTCGGCGCGCTGGGGCGCGGCGTGGTGATTTCGCAGGTGATGCCCTCGCCGGTGCGCTCCACTTCTTTGCTGGGCCGGGAGCTGGCGTCCAGCGCCAAGTCGGCCGGCGTCGCGCCGTCGTACGCCATGATGGAAGGCTACGCAGCCGCGCGCGTGCTGGTTGAAGGGCTCAAGCGTGCAGGCAAGTCGCCCACGCGCGCCAGCTTTATCTCGGGGCTGGAGTCCGCCGGCACGATCGACCTGGGCGGCCTGGACGTCCGCTATGGCCCGAACCTGCGCAAAGGATCGAACTACGTCGAGTTGACCGTGATCGGCCCGAACGGCACCTTCGTTAAATAGCGGCAGGTACGCGCTGCGGCGGAGCCTGCCGCGGCAATTTTTGCACCGCACGAAATAGGGGTTGCCCGCGCCAAACGCATGAGTACATAAGAAAATACTATTTGGAATTCACATACTGCCTCTACCAGAATGCACAAGTCACATGCATGACCGGGATCAATCAGGCTGATGGAACTCCGACAACTCGAAGCGTTTGCCGCGGTCATGTCGACCGGCAGCGTCACTGCGGCGGGCAAGCTGCTGGGCCGTTCGCAGCCCGCAATCAGCCGGCTCATCCAGGATCTGGAAGCCGAGATCGGCTATGCCCTGTTCACGCGCGCGGGGCCGCGCGTCTCGCCCACGGAGCAGGGTTTCCTGTTGTACGAAGACGTTGAGCATACGCTGATCAGCGTACGTCAGATCCGCGCCCGCGCCGAAGAAATCGCGCGCGGCGAGGCACGGCCGCTGCGCCTGGCGGCCACGTCCGCACTGGCGGCAGGCTTGCTGCCCGCTGCGCTGGCCGACGAGTCGGAACTGGCGCAGCACGTGCAGATTCGCAGCGCCTCGCCCGAGCAGGTCGTGCACGCGGTGCTGACCGGCGCCGCCGACCTTGGCCTCAGCAGCCTGCCGCTGGAGCATCGCGGCGTGACGGTGCATTGGATTGGTGAGGCCGCGTGCGTGGCTGCCATGCAGACGAGCGACCCGCTGGCCGTTGGCAAGCGTGTGGCATTGGCCGATTGCGCGGGGCGCCGCATCGTCACGATGCACAACCCGTATCGCCTGCGCCGCCGCTTGGACCAAGCGTTGGCAAAAGCCGGCGTGGAACCCGTCTCGCTCATCGAGACCAATGCGTCGCTCAATGCGTTGACTGCCGTGCGTGCGGGGCTGGGCGTGGCGTTGCTGGAGCCGGTCACGGCATACGGCGTGCCAATCGACGGCGTGGCCGTGCGCCCGATCGACGCCGATATCCCCTTCTTCTTTGGCGTGATCACCCCCGAGGCAAAGCGGCCGTCGGCAGCGGTGCTCTCGCTGACCGACGCGCTTTCTCGCGCGGCACAGCGCCTGCTGCCGGACTGCAAGCTGCACGATCCGGCACGCCATGCCAGCATGCTGCAGGTGCTGTACGGCGAACCCATCAACGAAACCGAAGGCGCGTCCGCATGACCGCTGCACAACAAGACAATGCGCCGCAGGTCACTGGGCTCGCAGCGCTGGAAGCGCGTTTGCACCAAGACCTGTCCTGGCTTGAACTCCCTGCAAAAAATTGGACGCTGCCGCATACGGTAGACGGCCAACCCGTGCTGGATGTGGCCGTCATTGGTGGCGGCATGGCCGGCCTGGCGGCAGCGGCGTCGCTCAGGCATCTGGGCATCGGCGTGGTGGTGTTCGACCGCGCCCCGTTTGGCTTCGAAGGCCCGTGGGCGACGACGGCGCGCATGGAAACGCTGCGCTCGCCCAAGCAACTGACCGGCCCTGCGCTTGGCCTTCCGGCGCTGACGTTTCGCGCGTGGTTTGAAGCGCAGTTCGGCACCGATGCGTGGGAGGTGCTCGACAAGATCCCGCGTCTGCAATGGATGGATTACCTGCGCTGGTACCGACGCGTGCTGCAGCTCGACGTGCGCAACGACCACTGCGTGCAGACGATCCACCCGCGCGAGGACGACGCCGTTGCATTGCTGATCGACGCACCGGGGCAGCCAACCCAGCGCGTGTTTGCACGCCGCGTGGTGCTGGCTACCGGACGTGATGGACTCGGCGGTGCGTCGGTGCCGGACTTTGCGCACCAGTTGCCGCGTCGCTGGTGGGCGCATTCATCCGACGAGATGGATTACGGCACACTGGCCGGCAAACGCGTGGGCGTGATCGGCGCCGGTGCATCGGCCATGGACTCGGCCGCGACGGCGCTGGAAGCCGGCGCCGCCAGTGTTGACATGCTGATCCGCCGCCCTGACCTGCCGCGCGTGAACAAGGGCAAGGGTGCCGGCAGCCCGGGCCTCGTGCACGGCCACCTGCATCTGCCCGACGCGTGGAAATGGCGCATCCGCCATTACATCAACGTTGAGCAAGTGCCGCCACCGCGCGGCAGCACGCTGCGCGTGTCGCGCCACCCGAACGCACGCTTCAACCTAGGCTGCGGCATCCTGGGCGTGGACGAACACGACAACGTGCTGCATGTGGCCACCACCAAGGGCGTGTTCCAGTTGGACTTCCTGATCTTCTCGACGGGCTTTCGCACCGATTGGGCTGCGCGCCCCGAGTTCAGTGCGCTGGCACCGCACATCCGCCAATGGCGCGACCGCTATACGCCGCGCCCCGGCGAGGAAGATGCGGAACTCGCCGATTCACCCGACCTCGGCCACGCCTTCGAATTTCGCGAGAAAACGCCCGGCACGCTCCCCGGCCTGTCGCGCGTGCATTGCTTCTGCTACCCGGCGTCGGTCTCGCACGGCAGCGTCTCGGGCGACATTCCCGCCATCAGCGAAGGCGCGAAGCGCTTGGCGCAAGGCATTGCCGGGCTGCTGTATCAGGAAGACATCGACGCGCACTACGCTGCCATCCAGGCCTATGCCGAGCCGGAAATCTTCGGCGATGAATGGACGCCTGCATCGCCGCCAGGCATAGAAGCGCAAGCCACACCGCGCCAGGAGGCCGCACGATGACGGGCTGGTTCGGTTGGCTAGTAGGCCGCATCGGCCAGGCACTGCTGGTCGTGCTGGTGATGACGGTGATCGTTTTTGTTGGCTTGCACGCCATCGGCAATCCCGTCGACATCCTGATCGGCCAGGACGTGGATCAGGTCGACCGCGCACGCATCATCGCCGAGCTGGGTCTGGACAAACCGCTATGGGAGCAATACCTCGCCTTCCTGAACGGCGCGCTGCACGGCAATCTGGGCAAGAGCTTCGTCTACAACGAGCCCGCCATCCTGCTCATCCTGCAACGCCTGCCGGCCACGCTGGAACTGGCGTTTTCAGCGCTGATCATCGCGGTGGTGATCGGTGTGCCGCTGGGGTTGTTCGCGGGGCTGTATCCGCGGCACCCGGTGTCGCGGCTGCTGATGACTGGCAGCGTGGTGGGCTTCTCATTGCCGACGTTCTGGGTCGGGCTGATGCTGATCATGGCGTTCAGCGTGAGCCTTGGCTGGCTGCCCGCCAGCGGGCGCGGCGAGACGGTACGCGTGTTCGGCATCGAATGGTCGTGGCTGACGGTGGATGGCTTGCGGCACCTCGTGCTGCCGGCGGTCAACCTGTCGCTGTTCAAGCTGTCGCTGGTGCTGCGGCTCACATCTGCCGGTGTGCGCGAGGTGCTGCCGCAGGACTTCGTGAAGTTCGCACGCGCCAAGGGCTTGTCGCCGCTGCGGGTGGTGCTGGCGCACGTGCTGCGCAACACGCTGATCCCGCTGGTGACGGTGCTGGGGCTGGAACTGGGTTCGACCATCGCCTTCGCGGTGGTGACGGAGAGCATCTTTGCGTGGCCCGGTGCAGGCAAGCTGATTCTCGACAGCATCAACGCGCTGGACCGCCCAGTCATCGTTTCCTACCTCATCGTCGTGGTGTGCCTGTTCGTGTCACTCAACCTGATCGTTGACATCCTGTATCGGATGCTGGACCCGCGCGTGCGCGCGGCGGATAACGCGCAGGGGGCGTTATGAGCAGCAAGCAGAAGCCCCGCGCAGCCAGGAGGCGCGCGCCCGCGAATGCTGCCCGCCACCGGCACCAGCGGCGCACATTGATCGGCACGTTCCCGAAGGTGGCTGCATGAATACGACTTCGCAATCTACGGTGCGTGCAGCACGCGCACCGCGCAAGCAATCGCCCTGGCGGCGCGTGCTGTCGGATTTCCTGGCTTCCAAGGTTGCTGTCTTGGGGCTCTTGGTTGTGGTGGTGCTGATACTGGCTGCGCTGGCCGCGCCCTGGATCACACCGCAAAATCCGTACGACCTGATGCAGCTCGACGTGCTGGATTCGCGCCTGCCGCCGGGCTCGCCCAACGGCACGGGCACATTCACCTATTGGCTCGGCACCGACGGCCAAGGGCGTGATCTGTACTCCGGCATCCTTTACGGTCTGCGCATCAGCCTGGGCGTGGGGATCGGCTCGGCTGCGGTGGCCGCCGTTATCGGCACGCTGCTCGGGTTGATTGCGGCATACGCCGGCGGCCGCGTCGACAGCATCGTCATGCGCACGGTCGACCTGCTGCTGTCGTTCCCGTCGGTGCTGGTGGCGATGATGATCCTCGCGTACCTCGGCAAGAGCATCAGCAATGTCGTGCTGACGCTGGTGCTGCTGGAGTGGGCGTACTACGCGCGCACGGTGCGCGGGCAGGCGCTGGTCGAGCGCCGCCGCGAATATGTGGAAGCCGCGCGCTCGCTCGCCCTGCCCGGCTGGCGCATCGCGCTCAAGCACATCCTGCCAAACTGTCTGCCGCCGCTCATTGTGGTCGGCACGCTGCAGGTGGCGCGCGCCATCACGCTTGAGGCAACGCTTTCGTTCCTGGGGCTGGGCGTGCCGATTACCGAGCCTTCGCTGGGCTTGCTGATTGCCAACGGATACCAATACATGCTGTCTGGCCAATACTGGATCAGTTTTTATCCGGGCATCGCGCTGTTGTCGGCGCTGGTGGCCATCAACCTCGTGGGCGATCGCCTGCGTGAAGTGCTGAACCCGAGGACGCAACGATGAGTGCGTCCGGCACGGCTTCAACAAGCAGCACAACGCTGGAAGTGCGCAACCTGCGCACGCATTTCTTCACGCGCGAAGGCGTACTGCCGGCGGTGGACGACGTATCGTTCTCGCTGGCGCGCGGGCGCATCCTCGGGCTGGTGGGCGAGTCGGGCTCGGGCAAATCCGTCACCGGTTTCTCGATCATGGGCCTGGTGGATCCGCCTGGCCGCGTGGTCGGCGGCGAGATCATCTACCAGGGCCGCGACCTCACCAAGCTCGCTCCGCGCGAACTGCGCAAGCTGCAGGGCAACCGCATCGCCATGGTCTTTCAAGACCCGATGATGACGCTCAACCCCGTGCTGCGCATCGACGCGCAGATGACCGAGGCCGTACGCGCGCACAGCAGCATGAGCCACAAGCAAGCCCGTGAACATGCACGCGACACGCTCGGCCTGATGGGCATTCCCAGCCCGGAAGAACGGCTGCGCGCGTATCCGCATCAGCTCTCCGGCGGCATGCGCCAGCGCGTGGCGATTGCCATTGCGATGCTGCATCGGCCCGACCTGATCATTGCCGACGAGCCGACTACCGCACTGGACGTGACCATCCAGGCGCAGATTCTGTCCGAGGTGCAGAAGCTCGCGCGCCAGCACGGCACCGCGCTGATCTGGATCACGCATGATCTGTCTGTCGTGGCTGGCCTTGCCGATGAAGTGGCCGTGATGTATGCCGGCCGCATTGTTGAACACGGCCCCGTGGATGCCGTGCTCGACGCCCCGCTGCACCCGTACACCATGGGCCTGATCGAAAGCCTGCCAAGCGAGAACCGCCGCGGCCAGCGCCTGCGCCAGATTCCGGGCATGACGCCGAACCTGCTGTCGCTGCCGGCGGGCTGCGCGTTTGCAGCGCGCTGCCCACGTGTGACCGAAGCCTGCGGCGTGCGCCCCGAAATCACCCAACCGGTGCCAAGTCGACTCGTCCGCTGCTTCCATCCGGGCGCGCTGCAAGCCTCCCCTCGGGAGCTCGCATGAGTACGCCACTGGTAGAACTCAAGCAGGTGAGCAAACGCTTTGGCGATCGCAAGAGCGGCGCGGGTGACCGCCTGTTGCAACGCGTAGGCCTGACACACCCGCCCGCAGTGGTGCGCGCGGTGGATGGCGTCGATCTCGCCATCCAGCCCGGTGAAGTCGTCGGCCTGGTAGGAGAATCGGGCTGCGGCAAATCCACGCTCGGCCGCATTGCAGCGGGCTTGATGCCGCCATCGGCGGGTGAGGTACGCGTGGACGGCAAGAGGGTCGAACAGCTTTCTGCTGATGAAGCCCGCGCGGCCCGCCTGAAGATCCAGATGATCTTCCAGGACCCATACGCCAGCCTCAACCCGCGCTTGCGCGTGGAAGAGATCGTCGGCGAGGCGGCGCGTGTGCATGGGTTGACGGACCGCGCCAACTTTGCCGATTACGTGGCCGCGCAGATGCAGCGCGCGGGCCTGGACCCGGCTTTGCGCGATCGCTATCCGCATCAGTTCAGCGGCGGCCAGCGGCAGCGCATCGGCATTGCGCGTGCGCTGGCCGTGCAGCCGTCGATGCTTGTCTGCGATGAAGCGGTAGCGGCGCTGGATGTGTCGATCCAGGCGCAGATCCTGAACCTGTTCATGGACCTGCGCGAGCAGCTCAACCTGACCTACCTGTTCATCAGCCACGACCTCGGCGTGGTGGAACACCTGTCGGATCGTGTGGTGATCATGTACCTGGGCCGCGTGGTGGAATCCGCGCCGGCCGAGGAAGTTTTCCGCCGCCCGAACCATCCGTACACGCAGACGCTGCTGGCGGAAATTCCGCGCCTGTCAGCCCGGCACAAGACGTTCACGGCCATCCAGGGCGAGATGCCAAGCCCGCTGCACCCGCCCACCGGCTGCCACTTCCACCCGCGCTGTCCGCACGCCATGCCCCGCTGCAAGATCGAAACGCCGACGCTGCGCGGCATTGCGGTCAACCACATCAGTGCGTGTCATTTGAACGACGTTCAATAAGCCAACGATTTAAAAAAAAAGGGAAAAGGGAACCCACGTGAAACGCCTCCTAGCCTCGTCGCTTGCTGTTGCCTTGTTTGCTGCCGCCGCAGTGGCCACACCTTCGGTTGGCGCACAAACGCTGAACATCGCCTTTGCCGATCCCCTGTCGTCACTCGACCCGCAACTGAACAACCACGCAGGTGACCGCTCGGTCGATGTGCATTTCTGGGATCTGCTGGTCGAAAACAAGTGGAACAAGCTGCAGCCCGGCTTGGCGCTGTCGTGGAAGACGCTGGACCCGAAGACGTGGGAATTCAAGCTGCGCCCCGGCGTGAAATGGCACGACGGCCAGCCGTTCACGGCGGATGATGTCATCTTCTCGTACCAGCGCGCGCGCAGCGTGCCGGGCAGCGTGGCGACGTTCGCGGGCTACCTGCGCACGGTGGAGTCCGTTTCGGCCCGCGACCCGCTCACGCTCGTCATCAAGACGAACATCCCGAACCCGGATCTGCCGCTGAACCTCGCCTCCGTGCACATCGTCAGCAAGCACGTGGGCGAAAAGGCCGCCACGGAGGATTACAACGCCGGCCGCGCCGTGGTGGGCACGGGCCCATACAAATTCGTCTCGTACGTGCCCGGCGATCGCGTGGTGATGGCGCGCAACGATAACTACTGGGGCAGCAAGCAACTCTGGGAGAAGGTCAACTACCGCTACATCAACAACGCTGCTGCACGCACAGCCAACCTGCTCTCGGGCGAAGTGGACGTGATTGACAAGGTGTCGGTGTCTGACCTCGCACGCCTGCGCCAATCACCCAACGTGAAGGTGTTCGCCTACCCTGGCCTGCGCGTGATGCTGCTGCAGCCAAGCTTGCGCAAGGGACCAAACCAATACATCACCGACAACGATGGCAAGCCGCTGGCCAACAACCCACTGCTGGATGTGCGCGTGCGCCAGGCGCTGTCGCTGGCGATTGACCGCAAGGCCATCGTCGATCGCATCCTGCAAGGCGCCGCCACCGTCGCCAACCAGTGGATGCCTTCGGACACCTACGGCTACAACCCTGAGGTGAAGAACATTGCCTACGACCCGGCGCAGGCCAAGAAGCTGCTGGCCGATGCCGGTTTCCCGCAGGGCTTCAGCCTGGTGATGCACGTGCCGAACGACCGTTACCCGCAAGGCCCGGAAACGGCCCAGGCGGTGGCGCAGTTCTGGACGCGCATCGGCGTAAAGGCACGTGTGGAGGTGGTGCCCTGGTCGGTCTACTCGGGCCGCGCCAATAAAAACGAGTATGCGATGAGCATGCTGGCGTGGGGCAACGGCACGGGCGAGGCGAGCTATGCGCTGGTCAACGTGCTGGCCACCGTCGACACCAAGAAGGGCCTGGGCGCCTCCAACTGGGGCCATTACAGCAACCCGGCGGTGGACAACGCACTGAACGCCTCCACCGAGGAATTCAACGTCGAGAAGCGCGCGGCCATTCTGCGCCACTCGGTCAAGCTGGTATCGGACGACGTGGGCGTGATGCCGCTCTTCCACTACCAAAATGTGTGGGCCGCCAAGAAGGGCCTGAAGGTGACACCGATGACCAGCGACCGCACCGCCGCGCAGATGGTCACCAAAGACGGCAAGTAAGCCCGCCATGGCTGCATTCACGCTCAGCGTTACGCCAGCAGATGATCTGATCGACGTATCCCGCCAGATTGTCGTGACGGGGCTGGCGCCCGGCGCGCAGGTCGGCATCGTCTCGCAGACGCGTCGCGGCGGTCACAGAAATACGGGCGTACTTTGGCACGCGCGCGCCGCATTCGTTGCCGATGCGCAGGGCACCGTCGATCTGACCCGTGATGCGCCCGTCTCGGGTGACTACGGCGGCGTCAGCGCGATGGGTCTGATCTGGAGCCAGCGCCCCGAAGACGGCAAGGCGCGCGATGTCTTTCCGCAACCCGCGACCGAGCCACTGACGACCACGCTCACGGCCACGGCCAATGGCGAGTCGGTCCACGCGAGTTTCGTGCAGCGCCTGGCCGCACCGGGGGTGACACGCCAAGAGGTGCGCGCGGTGGACAATGAGGAGGGCCTGGTCGGCACCCTGTATCAGCCCGACCCATATGCACACCCTGGCCCACGCCCTGCCGTGCTGATCCTCAATGGCTCGGGCGGCGGCATCAACGAGCCGCGCGCAGCGCTGTATGCCTCGCACGGCTATGCGGCGTTCGCACTGGCGTACTTCAAGGCACCGGGGCTGTCGGATTACATCTCCAACACGCCGCTGGAGTATTTCGAACGCGCCCTCGCGTGGCTGCGAAAGCGTGTGCAACCGCTGCACGACTTCGTTGCCGTGAGCGGCCAGTCGCGCGGCGGAGAGCTAGCGTTGCTGTTGGGCGCGACGTTTCCCGAGGCAGTATCTGCGGTGATCGGCTATGTGCCGGGCGCGGTGGTGCACAGCGGACAAAACGCCGCCGCCCCTGCGGTCGGCCGCGAGGGCCCGACGTGGTTGTATCGCGGCCAGCCGCTGCCGCATCTGTGGGAAGGCAATCGCACGGCCACGTGGGCGCCATTTGACGAAGGCCCCGCGCCGCATCGGCACGAACGCGCCATCCGCACCACGCTGCAGGATGCCGATGCCGTGGCGCGTGCGCGCATCCGCATTGAACGCGCGCGTGGGCCGGTGCTGCTGCTCTCTGCCACCGACGACGGATCGTGGCCCTCGGGCGATTACTCGCGCATGGTCACCGCCAAGCTGGCCGAGGTGCGCCACCCCTACCCCGTGCAGCATTTCGACTATGAAGGCGCGGGCCACGCCATCGTCTTCCCGTACATACCAACCACGCAGCTCGTCTATGCGCACCCGGTGTCGGGCCGCATCAGCACCGGTGGCGGCGAGCCGCGTGCCAATGCCCGCGCCGATGCCCAGTCGTGGGCCGCGGTGCGACGCTTCCTCGCCAGCGCGGTGGCCGCGCGCGGCGCGTCCGTACCCGACTCCCGGAGCCTTTCATCGATGGATTTCACGCCCGCACAGGATGTTGTCGATCAGGTCGCTGGCCTGAACAACGGCAGCGCCACGCACGCACTGCGCCACACCCGCGAGAAGGTCGCAACGGCGACACAAGGTAGCTACGACGCGTTGTTTGACGCGGCGCTGCCCGGTCTCACACTCGGTGAACGCCTGCTCGTGGCGCTGTATACCTGCCGCCTGACGCCCGCACCCGAACTGGCCGAACACTACCGCGCACGCCTGACAGGCACGCCGGTTGACGCCAGCGCCCTGCAAGCCGTCGACCAGGGTGACGCGGACGCGCTGGCCGACACACGCCTGCGCGCCATCCTCGCCTTCACGCGCACGCTCGTCGAGCGCCCCATCGAAGGCGACCGCGAAGCGCTGCTGCGCCTGCCCGCCGCGGGCCTTGCCACTGCCGACGTTGTCACGCTCGCGCAGCTCATTGCCTTCCTGTCTTATCAGACGCGGCTGGCGGTCGGCCTGCGCGCGCTGAACGCACTCAACGGTGCCAACACCCCCACCACCCCCACCACCCGCACGGAAACCGCAGCATGACCGAGATCATCCGCGCCCACGGCTTCACCAACGAATCGCTGGAATGGAAAGCGTGGCTCGATGTGATCGACCTCGACCGCGCCACGCCCGAGCAGATCGCCGTGCTGGAAGAGAGCCACCCAAAGGCGAAGACGTCGGACTACTACCGCTTTCTCGTTCATCAGCCGGAGATCCTGCGTCAGCGCTCGGCGGCGTTCAACGCGATCATGTACGCGCCGGGCGGCCTGTCGCGTGCCGAACGTGAACTCGCCAGCACGGTGGTATCGCGCGTGAACGGCTGCGTGTACTGCGCTTCGGTGCATGCGCAGCGCTTCGAGCAGCTTGCCAAGCGTAACGACGTGATCAAGCAGGTCTTTGAAGACCCGCACATCGCGGGCACAAATGCGCGCGAGCGGGCCATCGCGCTGTTCTCGATCGACCTGACCCTGCACCCCGGCGACGTGCGTGGCGAAGACCTGCAACCACTCAAAGCCGCAGGGCTGACGGATGCGGAGATTCTTGACCTGATCCACGCCGTGGCGATCTTTGCGTGGGCGAATCGACTGATGCTGAATCTGGGTGAGCCGGTGTTTCCGGACGCGGCCTGAGCGTTGTGGCCTCGCCGCAAAAAAGAAAAAACCGCAGGCGCAAACCTGCGGTTTTTCTGTTTCAACGCAAGCGGCGTCACACCATCGGCAACTGCCGCACAGGCTTGCCAGTCAACTGCGCCACGGCATGCGCCACGGCCGGTGCGATCGGTGGCACGCCAATCTCGCCCACACCGGTGGGCTCGGCCGTGCTCGGCACGATGTGCGTTTCGATGAGGGGCGCCTCGGCCATTTTCAGCGCCGGATAATCCGGGAAGTTCGATTGCACGACCCGCCCGTCCTTGATGTCGATCCGCCCATACAACGCCGCCGTCAGGCCAAAGATGACTGCGCTTTCCATTTGCTGCGCAACGATGCCCGGGTTGACCACCGTGCCGCAATCGACCGCGCACACCACGCGGTGCACGCGCGGCTTACCGTCCTTCAACGACACCTCCACCACTTGCGCCACCACAGAGCCGAAGCTCGGGTGCAGCGCAATACCGCGCGCACGCGGTGCGCCATCTGGGGCCGGTGCCAGCGGTTGGCCCCAACCTGCCGCCTGCGCTGCTGTGTCGAGCACCTTCAGCTCGCGCGGATGCGCCTTCAGCAAGTCACGCCGCATCGCCAGCGGGTCGAGCTTGGCCGCCGCCGCCACGTCGTTGAGGAAGCCCTCCATGAAGAAGCCGTTGTATGAGTGGCCGACGCTGCGCCAGAACCCCACGGGAACGGGCAAGTCGACCGCCACGTGCGCGATGTGCTCGTGCTCGATCTCGTACGGCAGGTCGAACAGCCCTTCCGCGGTGTAGCGATCGATACCCGCCGAGGGCGCACCGAACAGGCGGTCCAGCTCACCCGCCAGAATCGATTGCCCGGCGCTGCGCGAGGCAATGGCCGTGATCTTGCCGTTCTCCACCCGCGCCTTGAGCCGGGCAATCGCGTGTGGGCGGTAGAAGTCGTGGCGAACGTCCTCTTCACGCGACCAGATGACCTGTACCGGCTTGCCTTCGGTCTTGGTAGCGATGGTCACGGCTTGGCCGATGAAATCTGACTCCAGCCGCCGCCCGAAACCGCCGCCGATGAGCGGGATGTCGATGCGAACCTTGTCGCCGCTCACACCTGCCGCGCGTGCGGCCACCAGTTGCGCCAGCGTGGCGACCTGCGTGGGCGCCCAGAGGTGCACACCGTCCTGCGTCACCTGCGCAGTGCAGTTGATCGGCTCCATTGTGGTATGCGCGAGATACGGCGCGGTGTATTCGGCTTCAACCAGGGTGGCGCCGTTGGCCTGATTGGCTTCACTGAACGCCTTCAAACCGTCACCGAGCGAGCGATAGGTGAATCCGCCCTTGTCGCTGTCCAGCGCGCTGACGAGCTGCTGCCGGATGCCCACAGAATCGAGCGTGGCATGCGGGCCGTTGTCCCACACAGGCTCGACTGTTGCCAGAGCTTGACGCGCCTGCCAGTAGTGGTCAGCCACCACCGCCACGCCGGGTGCGCCACCAGCAGCGCCTTCAAAGGGCACCACGTAACGCACGCCTGGCATGCCAAGTGCCGCTTTCGACTGGAACGACTTGAGCTTGCCGCCAAACACCGGGCACATCACAACGGCCGCATACAGCATGCCGGGCAGACGTGTGTCGATAGAGAAGCGCGCGCTGCCATCCGTCTTGGATGCCAAGTCGTTGCGCTGCGCCGGCTTGCCGATCAGTTGGTATTGCGAAGCCGGTTTGAGCGTAACGCTGGACGGCGCAGAAATGCCGCGCGCCGACTTTGCCATGCTGCCAAACGTTGCCTGTTTGCCGCCAGGGCCGATCAGTTGGCCATCGCGGATGCTCACTTGCGCAGCCGACACATTCCATTCGCGTGCTGCCGCTTCCACTAGCGCAGCACGCGCCGTGGCGGCAGCTTCGCGCACAGGCTGCCAGCCATCGGCCGTGCTGCTGCTGCCACCCGTGATGATGAGACCGATCTCGCGCGCGCTCTTGGCCATGATCCAGTGCAGTGCGCGCGCCCAGGTTTTGTCAGCGCTATCGGGATGCAGCGGCAGCGAACTGTCACCCATGGCGACCACGTTGCCGTAGATGCGTTCTACCGGCGAGCTTTCGATGCGCACGCGCGTGAGCGGAATATCCAGCTCTTCCGCCGCCAGCATCGACAGCGCGGTGTGAATGCCCTGCCCCATTTCCACGCGCGGCATGGCAAGCACAACGTCGCCGTCGGGCGTGATCTTGATCCAGCCGTTCAGCGCGATCTCGCCATTGTGTTCAGGAAAGATTGCCGGATCACCCAGGCGGCTGCGCGGCGGCATCACGCCCCAACCCACCACAAGTGCGCCCCCGATACCAAGCGCGCCCAGCAAAAAACGGCGGCGCCCCGAACGCACCTTCGGCAGTTTCGTCGCGTTGGCGTTCATGCCTGCCCCTCCCGCAGTGCCTTGGCGGCGCGCTTGATGGCGACACGCACGCGCGGATACGTGCCGCAGCGGCAAATGTTGGTCATGGCCGCGTCGATGTCGGCGTCGCTCGGGTCCGGGCTCTTGGTCAGCAGATCAGCGGCAGCCATCAGCATGCCGGATTGGCAGTAGCCGCACTGGGGCACCTGCTCGTCCACCCAGGCTTGCTGCAACGCGTGGCGCTTGCCTTCGCCACCGGCCAGCCCCTCGATGGTGGTGATGTGCTTGCCGGCCACGGCTGCCACAGGCAGCACGCAGGACCGCACAGCCGCGCCGTCTACATGCACCGTGCATGCGCCGCACGCCGCAACGCCGCAGCCAAACTTGGTGCCGGTCAGGTTCAGGTGATCACGCAGCACCCACAAGAGGGGCGTGGCCGGGTCGCAATCAACGCTGACCGGCTTGTGGTTGACGTCCAAATCCATGGGGTGAAGGTCTCCGGATATCGTTATTTTTGTGACTTTTGTGCGGCAGAGCGTACGTTCAAACGCCTGCGCGCCGCAAGAGAGACGCCCCTCTGGTTTTATCGTGCTGGAGGCTGGCGTGTAACACGAGCGCTGGGGGCTTGGCGGCCCTGCACGGTGTGCTACAATCGCGGGCTTCCGGAGAGATGGATGAGTGGTTGAAGTCGCACGCCTGGAAAGCGTGTATAGGTTAATAGCCTATCAGGGGTTCGAATCCCCTTCTCTCCGCCAGAATTGCACACAAAGCCCTGATTTTTCAGGGCTTTTTCTTTTTGCGCTGATGCAACCCACTTTGCTGCCCATATTGCGGGGGAGTAATAGCTGGTCATTCGCCCGACAAGTTGGGCAGGCGATCAAGAAACAGCTGACATGGCTGCGGGATGCGTGCTTCAACGCGGTCAATGCCCGCCAGCAACAGGCGACGTTGCACTGTGGCGTTTTCCCTTGCAAGCGCCAAGCAAGCCCAATGCAAGCGTATCGAAGGCGCCAAGTCCCACTTCGCCTTACGCAGCCTGCATCCCTCTCGAAGCTCAATGGAGCGTGGCTGGCGTCTTCTCCATCAGCAGCGTCTGCGTAACCTGATCGCGAATCGACTGTGCTTTGAGCAGCAGGCGCAACGCGATATCGGCGCCGCGGCTATTGGCGACGTGTTCGATAAAGGCGGTCCGTGCGCGTTCGTTCAGTGTGGCAACGTGCGCGGCTTCGGACCACACCCGCCACGCGGCAGGCTGACCGGCAAACTGCTCGCGGCGGCGCAGCAAGTCTGAGTCGATGGCTGCGGCAATCTCGAGGTCTTGAATAGTGCGATTCATGATGGCCCCCTTTCGGTCTGTGCTGGTTTTGCTGTCTGTACGTGGCGCCCTGTGCCGGGCCTGCCCAGCCTGACTCTGCAACGTCCATGCCAATGCCAATGCGCCGCCCACCGCGCGTCATGTGCATGCATGCGTTGTCGTTTTGATCTGTTTGAAACGCCCTGTGGGCGGGGGTTGGCGGGTAGCGCCCCTACGTTGGTGGGGTGCAAAATCCTCATCCGAAAACCGCCGCGCCAGACCGCCCGTTACGGGGAACGTTACGTAACGTGGGCTGCGTTCCACGCCCCGGCACACTTGCTACATCGCCATACAGCGCGCCGTACAGCGCCACCTGTGGGCGACATGTCGACAGGCATGCTTGGTGCTTTATCCGTGCGCCCAAGCCCGCTGGCGCGTGGTCGGCCGTGTCACCCACCCCTCTTCTGCGCTGGCATCGTCGCTTGTTTCGCTTCCTGACCGGCAGCGATCGGCCGGGTGCCGCCACCCTCGGCGCCGCCGGCCATTCCCCCCATACACAACAAAAGCATTCAAGAGGAGACACCCCATGCAAATGGGCAACCCACGCATGCGGCACAGCTGCATCCTGATGTCGGCGCTACTGTGCGCGGCGCTTTCGCTTTCGCTTCCGCTGTCGGGCTGCGGCGGCGATGGCGGCTCGACTGTCGCCACCCCTTACGGCAGACCCACCGATTCAAACACCACGATGCAGCCAATGCAGCCGGTACGGCCTGCCGCCGCCAACTGGACCACGCTCGGCACACGTGCCACGCCAGCGCTGCCGGGCACATCCATCACGAGCAATGCGGGCGCGAAGTGGGTCGACTACAACCCGCCCGCGCTCTACGCCGGTGTCGCACGGCAGGCCACGCAATACATCAGGATGCCCGACGGCACGAAGCTCGCGGCGTATGTGACGCTGCCGGCCGACGCCTCGGGCAACGCAGTCGCCGGTACATTCCCGACCGTGCTGGTGCAGACCTCGTACAACGGCGGCAACGCACAGTACGAAGCGTCAATTGGCGCCGCGCTAGGTGCGGCCGATCCGTACATCGTCCAGCACGGCTATGCGACGGTGGTGGTGGACGTGCGCGGCACAGGCCAGTCGCAAGGCACGTGGGACGCCTTTGGCGCCGACGAGCAGAGCGACTACGGCCACGTGGTCGACTGGGTCACGCAGCAGCCGTGGAGCAACGGTGCCATCGGCCTGTACGGCGTGTCATACCTTGGCATCACAACAGTCATCACGGCGGCGCAGAACCATCCGGCGGTCAAGGCGGCCTTCCCCATCGTGCCGATTGGCGATGGGTACCGCGACATCGTCTTTACTGGCGGGCAGACCAATCTGACGTTCATCCCGGCGTGGTTCGGGCTGGTGTCGGTGCTGAGCCTGACCGACCCGACACTGGTGACCGACCCCACCATCGGTCTGCCGGCGGTGCTGCAGCACCTGGTGTCTGCGGTA
The DNA here is from genome assembly GCF_003851545.1 of Ralstonia sp. SET104. GTDB lineage: Bacteria > Pseudomonadota > Gammaproteobacteria > Burkholderiales > Burkholderiaceae > Ralstonia. Next base: position 58,120 of record NZ_BHVX01000015.1, read on the forward strand.
ACGACATTCCAGTTGCCGACCATGCTGCAAGCGCTGCTCGGCACAACCGCCACCGCCTATGACGGCGCGTTCTGGGCGACGCGCTCGCCGCTGGAGAACGACGGCAAGATCAAGGTGCCGACGTTCGTGGTGGGCGGCCTGCACGATCTCTTCCAGCGCAGCGAACCGCTCACCTACGAGGCCATCAAGACGCAGGCGCCGGCCAAGCTGCTGATCGGCCCATGGACGCATCTGCAGGCTGGGGTGGGCAACGGGTTGCCGGTCGATGGCGTGCCGCCGCTGAACCATATTCAGTTGCAGTGGTTCGACCAGTATGTAAAGGGCATGAATGTGGACGCCGATGCGCTGCCGAACGTCACGCAATACGTGACTGGCCACGGCCACTACGCCACGGCGACCGACTGGCCGCATCCCCAAGTGCAGGCGCAGCAGCTCTTCCTGCGCGGCGACAAGAGTCTGTCAGCCACAGCGCCCGCGGCCAATGAAGCCAGCAATCAGGTCGCCCAGCAGCCACTGAACGGCGCGTGCTCGATCAGCTTGGCGCAATGGACAGCCGGTTTGACTGGCTTCATCCCGCTGCCATGCCAGACCGACGACACCCTGGCTGAAGCCGCTGATGTGAAGTTCGAAACGCCGCCCATGCCGGCTGATGTCTACCTCAACGGGCCAATTGAAGCGGACGTATGGATCTCCACGACTGCGCTGGATGCCGGCGTATCGGTGCGCATTGACGACGTGGATGCCGCAGGCAATGTCACGCCGCTCACCGACGGTCTGCAGACGGCCTCGTTGCGCGCGTTGGACACAAGCCGTTCACGCACGATGAACGGCCTGACGATCCAACCGTGGCACCCCTTCACGCCCAGCTCCGTGCAGGCGCTTGTGCCTGGCGAAGCCGTTATGGTGCCCGTCGAGGTATTCCCGACCAGTGCACTGGTCGCCAAGGGCCACAAGTTGCGCGTCGCCGTGGGCGCGAGCAACCTGCCCCAAGGCGTGCCGCCGCTGCCCACGCTGCTCAACTCGCTGATCGGCGTGCTGACGATCTATAGCGATGCGGCCCACCCATCCAAGGTGGTGCTGCCGGTCGTGCCCGCCACCGCGTTGTAGCAGGCACCCTGCTCCTCTGTTGTCTGACGGCCCGCTCTGGCGGGCCGTTTTCTTTGCACACTACGCGTAACCAAAATATGTAGTTATCTAGATACATGCGAAAAACCACGCAATGCACAGCCCGTAGAGAAAATAGAAATACCTGACTTCATTTACCGCAAATACGGTAGAGAAAAGTTGGCAACCGGCACCTCGTATAACCCGTCTCACGATACGGAATCCTGTAGCGCGCCCCCTTTCGAATGAGGTTTCACGTGCGAAACACGCGCACCCTCCATTGCCACACCCTCCATTGCATTAAGTGAAAACGCGTATGAAGAATGTTATTCAGAATTTTCTTTTCAATGCCGATAACCCTTGAGGAGACAGAAAAGCGAACGGAGACAAATCGGTCTCGCTGTGACTGAACCCGCATTTTTCTCATCTCACCTCATCTACGCAGCACCTTGCACATAACCAACGTGGCCGTCGACCGTCTTTCTCAAGTCGCTCCGGTGCGAGGCCACGCCTCAATTCAGTCTGCAAACCGGAGGACGCTGTGAACCTTTCCCGGATGACCATCAAGGCCAAGCTCGCCACAGGCTTTGGCGTGCTGGCAGCCATCGTTGTCGTGGTGTCGGGCATGTCGTTGCGGGCACTGTCCGAATCGACTCAAGGATTCCTGAACTACGTGCACGGCATCAGCGCCCGCGCAGACGTCGCCAACGACGTGCGTACGGCGGTGGATCGCCGCGCTATTGCCGCGCGCAACCTGGTGCTCGTGGTCACGCAACAGGACCTGGAACTGGAAAAGGCTGACGTCTTTCGCGCGCACGACGATGTGAAGAACAAGCTCAAGCAGCTCAACGACATGATCGCGAGCGCCAGGGACACCAACGACCGCGCCCGTACGCTGGTGGAAGACATCAACCGCGTGGAAGCGCAGTACGGGCCCGTGGCCACCGACATTGTCGGGCTGGCACTGGCCGGCAAGCGCGATGAGGCCATCCAGAAGATGGACAACGAATGCCGCCCGCTGCTGGCTAAGCTCATCAAGACCACCGATGCATATGCCACTTACACGCACGAGCGCCAGGAACAGCTAATGCAGGCGTACGAGGCACAGTACGGCATGCAGCGCAATCTGCTGGCCGGTCTGTCGATCGGCGCGGTACTGCTTGCGGTGATGGCCGGCATGATCATCACGCGCTCGATCACGCAGCCGATCCGCACTGCCGTGGATGTCGCCAGAACGGTGGCCCGTGGTGATCTGAGCAGCCGCATCAACGTGCAAGGCAAAGACGAAACGAGCCATCTGCTCTCCGCCCTGCGCGACATGAACGGCCGCCTGACCGAGATCGTTGACAAAGTGCGCGACAGCAGCAGCAGCGTCGCCGGTGCCGCCAAGCAGATTGCCGCCGGCAATGCCGACCTGAGCCAGCGCACGGAAGCGCAGGCATCGTCACTGCAAGAAACGGCCGCCAGCATGGAAGAGCTGACTTCTACCGTCAAGCAGAACGCCGACAACGCACAGCACGCCACCACGCTCGCCTCCACCGCGTCGGAAGTGGCGCTCAAGGGCAGCACGGTCGTGAGCCAGGTCGTGTCGACCATGCAAGACATCAGTGAGCGTTCGAGCAAGATTGCCGATATCACCGGCATCATCGAGGGCATCGCATTCCAGACCAACATCCTGGCGCTGAATGCCGCCGTGGAAGCCGCACGCGCAGGTGAGCAGGGCCGCGGCTTTGCGGTGGTCGCCAGCGAGGTGCGCAGCCTGGCGCAGCGTTCGTCAACGGCGGCCAAAGAGATCAAGGAACTGATCGCCTCGTCGGTGGAACGCATTCACGATGGCTCCACGCTGGCGGGTGAGGCGGGCGTGACGATGACGGAAGTCACGCAGGCGGTGGCCCGCGTTACGCACATCATGGAAGAAATTGCCGCCGCGTCGGTCGAGCAGAAGCGCGGCATCGAGCAGGTCAACCAGGCGATCTCGCAAATGGATGAAGTCACGCAGCGCAACGCAGCGCTGGTGGAAGAGGCTGCAGCCGCATCGCAATCGCTGCAGGATCAGGGGCAGGAGCTCAACGCAGCGGTATCGTTCTTCCGCGTCGATCCGCACGCCGTGCACGCCTGAGCAGAGCGATCCATGTCGTAGCCGTTATCTCCGAGCTGTCATTGCGCCCGCCGCCGAAAGGCCGCGGGCGCTTTCTCTTTCCGTCCTGTGTCTTTCGTTAGGCCGTCGTACGTGACTTCCGCCGCATTGGCGGGCGTGCAAGTGCGACGCAAAGTGGATTTGCCCCGTGCAACAAAACCAACGGGGCAAGCCAGGGCCGCGCACGGCCCACCCTGCCGACGAAGGCCACCATGCAAGCGAGCCAACCACACCTGCCGTGCCGCCGGTTCTGCGCTGTCATGCCGCGCATGCCATCCGTGCTACCCATGCGGTGCGATGGCGGGAGTCCGGCATGATCCCGCACGCCCTGGGGCACTGGCTATGCCCGCGTGTGGTGCCGCACATGCATCCAATTCCGGCTCTTGCTGAACAGCTTCGTGAGGAATGCGAGGCCATGGCCCGCTACGCCCTGCACCACGGGCTGCCAGTCGCACCAGAACTGATCGCCCAGCTTGGCGACCTGATCGATCGGCAGATGCCGGCACGTGCCACGCCGCACCACGCGTTGGCGGCCATCCACCGCAAGCTCGCGGCGGCCATCGCGCCAGCCACGCCGCAGGCCGTCACCCTGCTCGACGCGCAGCATCGCAGCGATCACCCATTCGCATGGCTTGGGCCCGTGCCGTTGATCCGGCTGCTGACCAGCGCGGCCATCGCCTTCCTGATCGCGGTGATTGCCACCGGCATGTCGCCCGACGTGTCGAGCGCGAACATCGACCGGGGCTTCCTGCAATCTGACGGCACACGCCTGCTATGGAACACGCTGTTCCTGCTGTTCTGCGCCGGGCTGGGGGCGTCGTTTGCCACGCTGTTTCAGGCGCATCGCTATGTTGCCGCCTCCACCTACGACCCGAAGTACGACGCTTCGTACGGCGCACGGTTGATCCTCGGCGTGATTGCCGGGCTGATCCTGGTGGAGATGCTGCCTGCGCAGCTGTTTGACCGCGGCAGCATGCACAACTTCGGCAAGCCGGCGCTGGCGATGCTGGGCGGATTCTCGGCCACCGCCGTACACCGGTTGCTGCAGCGGCTGGTGGATGCGCTGGAAACCCTGGTGCGCGGCGACCGCTCGGCCGATGCCGACGCCGCCATGCAAACCTACCGCGCCCGCGCCGCCAGCGAGCGCACGCAGTGGCAAAGCGAACTCGCTGCCAACCTGATTGACCTGCAGCAATCGTTCGACAGCACCGCCTCGCCCGAAGCGATACGCCAACGCCTGGCGGATTTCACACGCGCCATGCTCGCCGCCAGCGACCCGGCGGCCTCCTCTTCCCCCGCCACCCGACCATTCAAGGAGTGACCCCATGCTGTTCCTCTACAACATCCCCGCTTGGGCGATGGGTGCGCTCATCGTCTTCGCAACGCTGTTTCTGGCATTGGGTGGCTACGTACTGTTCCGCCGGTTTTTTCCGATCACGCTCGATGCCGAACAGCGCAGCATGACCATCGCCATGATGACGGCCGTCACCACCATCAACTCCTTGCTGGTGGCGTTCTCGGCCATTTCGGTATGGGGCGCGTATCAGGCCGCCGCCGACATCGTGGCCGCTGAAGCCGCGTGCGCCACAGAACTCGCTCGCGATCTCTCGGCGTTCTCGCACCCGAGTGCCACGACGGCGCGGCGCGAGCTGGTGGCCTATCTGGAACACGTCGTGCATGATGAATGGCCAAGCATGCAGCAGCACGCCCAGCCTGATGCGGATACGGAGACAGTATTCAACCGCATGTTCGCCACGGCCAACCGCATCACCCCGCGCGACGACCGCGAGCGCGTGCTGTTGATCGAAGTGCTCGCCCGCGTCAACGAGATGGTGAAGTACCGCGAAAAAAGGTTGCAGAACCTTGAGGCTGCCATGCCCGGCACGCTCTGGGGCGTGATGCTGATCGCCAGCGGCCTGTCGTTGCTGCTGCTCTATGCACTGCCGGCCACGCGTTTTCACATGGCGCTGGTGGCGGTATGGGCCATCACGCTGGGCCTGGCGTTCTTCTTTGTGCTGGCAGTGGACCGCCCCTTTGCAGGCGAAGTCAGCGTCAGTGCGGCGCCGCTCGATCGGGCCATCCAGACATTGTCGAACGACAAGCCGCAGACGAATCCTCTGCCCTCGCCCAACTAAGTGCGCCGCCTCGCCACGATGCCCGCCACGATGCCCAGCATGCAGGCTGGCGAGAGCGCTAGCCCTCGGGGCGGCGCCCCCCACGCTTCGGCCCCGCCTTTTACCGGCTCGTCGGGGGCCGGTTTTTTTACAGCGGCTCGCGAATGTAGCCGACCAGCTTATCGATCACCGGCCGGTTCGGTCTGGTGAGCAGACTTACGACAATCGCCACCACAAACCCCGCCGGCACGCCGAACGCTCCCGAGGCAATCGGGTCCACGCCAAACCACGGCTGGCCCAGCGCGCCCGTCATACGCGTGAAGAACGGATAGTTGGCGATGATGTAGTACACACTCACAGCCAGCCCGGTCAGCATGCCCGCGATGGCTCCGGCGCGGTTGGTGCGCCGCCAGAACACGCCCAGCACCAGCACCGGAAAGAAGCACGACGCCGCCAGCGAAAACGCCGCCCCCACCAGGAAGAGGATGTTGCCCGGCTTCAATGACGTCACGTAAGCCGCCAGCAACGCCACGCCCAGCAGCACCACCTTGGCGCTCGTCACACGCCGTTGATGGCTGGCCGTGTTGTCAATCATGTGGAAGTACACGTCGTGCGACAGCGCATTGGCGATGGTCAGCAGCAGGCCATCGGCGGTGGATAGCGCGGCCGCCAGCGCACCGGCTGCAATCAAACCAGACAGCACGTACGGCAGCCCGGCGATCTCGGGTGCGGCCAGCACGACCATGTCGGGCTGCATCATCACCTCGGCCCATTGCACGATGCCGTCACCGTTGATGTCGTGCAGCGCAAACACCGGCGGATCGACCTTGCGCCACGGCACGATCCACTGCGGCAAGTCAGCAAACGGCGCCCCCACCAGATGCTGCAGCAGGTCGAGCTTGACCAGCGCCGCCAGCGCCGGCGCCGACACATATAGCAGCACCACGAAGAACAGCGTCCAACTGACCGAGTTGCGCGTCTCCTGCACCGACGGCGTGGTGTGAAAACGCGTGAGGATGTGCGGCAGGCTCGCCGTGCCCACCATCAGGCAGAACACCAGCAGCACGAAATTCAGCCGCTCTGTACCGCGCCCGTTTTCCGATGTCGATGGGAACGGCTCAATAGACGGCGGTGCCACCCGGCTACGGGCCAGCGCATCTTCGCGCGCCTGGTTCCAGAGAATCGACGCCGTGGCGGCATCGGGCGGAAACTCCTCGCGTGCGCGCTCCAGCACCTTGATCTCGCGCAGCGGCGCATTGCGCTCACGCGCCAGCTTGAGCTGTGTGTTCAGCGCCTCGCGCGCGTTTTCGAACGACTGCGGCAACTGCGAGATGCGCTCCTGCAGCGCGCGCGCCTCGTCCAGAAAATGCTCGCGCACGTGCTGCTCGGCGGGGTCATGGGCGATGCGCTGTTCCTGTTTCTCGATCTGCTCCAGCAGGCGACCGGTTGAAAACTGCGGCACCGGATCGTGATGCTGATACCAGCCAATGATCGACACCACGCCCAGGAACGACACGATCATGATGATGTACTGCGCGACCTGGGTCCACGTGACCGCGCGCATGCCACCCAGGAACGAACACACCAGGATGCCCGCCAGCCCGAAGAACACGCCCACCGAAAACTCCACGCCGATGAAGCGCGTGACCACCAGCCCAACACCCTGGATCTGCGCGACGAGGTAGACGAACGAACACAGCGTCGCACCCAGCACCGCGATGCCGCGCACGACAGAGCTGCCGCCACGCTCCCCGTTGCCGTAGCGGTTGGCAAGAAAATCCGGCACCGTATAGCCGCCGAACTTGCGCAAGTACGGCGCCAGCAGGAAGGCGACGAGGCAGTAGCCGCCTGTCCAGCCCATCACATAGGCCAGGCCCTCGTAGCCGGAGGCAAACACAATGCCCGACAGGCCGATGAATGAGGCGGCGCTCATCCAATCGGCCGCGGTGGCCATACCGTTGAAGAACGCAGGCACGCGGCGCCCGGCCACGTAGTACTCGGTCAGATCAGCCGTGCGGCAGATGAGCCCGATGCACGCATAGATGGCAATCGTGACGAACAGGAACACATAACCGAGCCATACGCCCGGCCCGCGCACGCGTTCGATCGCGCCCATCATCACGATGAAGAGCAGCAGCCCTACGGTGTAGAGCCCGTAATAGAGAAACAGCCGCTTGCGAAAGCGGCTGTCTGGTTGGGAGTCAGTGGCCAAGATTGGCGACCAGCGCGACCGGTTAGCGGGTTTCCTTCAACTGGTCGAGGATGGCCGGGTTCTCCAGCGTGGATGTGTCTTGCGTGATGTCCTCGCCCTTGGCCAGCGAGCGCAACAGCCGTCGCATGATCTTGCCCGAGCGCGTCTTGGGCAGGTTGTCGCCAAAGCGGATGTCTTTGGGCTTGGCGATCGGGCCGATCTCCTTGCCGACCCAGTTGCGCAGTTCCGTGGCGATCTGCTTGGCCTCGTCGCCATCGGGGCGCGAACGCTTGAGAACCACGAACGCGCAGATGGCCTCGCCGGTCATGTCATCGGGGCGGCCCACCACAGCGGCTTCAGCCACCAGCGGGTTGGCCACCAGGGCCGATTCGATTTCCATCGTGCCCATGCGGTGGCCCGAGACGTTCAGCACGTCATCAATGCGGCCCATGATGGTGAAGTAACCCGTGTCCTTATCGCGGATGGACCCATCGCCCGCCAGATACAGATTGCCGCCCAGCTCTTCCGGGAAGTAGCTCTTCTTGAAGCGCTCCGGGTCGCCCCAGATGTTGCGAATCATCGACGGCCACGGACGCTTGACGACCAGGATGCCGCCCTGCCCGTTCGGCACGTCGTGCCCGGTTTCATCGACGATGGCAGCCATGATGCCCGGCAGCGGCAGCGTGCACGAGCCCGGCACAAGCGGCGTGGCACCTGGCAGTGGCGTCATCATGTGGCCGCCCGTTTCGGTCTGCCAGAACGTATCGACGATCGGGCAACGGCCCCCGCCAACATTCGTGTGGTACCACATCCAGGCTTCCGGGTTGATCGGCTCGCCCACGGTGCCAAGCAGGCGCAGGCTGGAGAGGTCGTACTGCTTCGGGTGAATTTTTTCATCCGCTTCGGCCGCCTTGATGAGCGAGCGGATCGCCGTCGGCGCGGTGTAGAACGTGCTGACCTTGTGGCGCTGGATCATGTCCCAGAAGCGGCCGGCGTTCGGGTACGTCGGCACGCCTTCAAACACGACTTGTGTGGCGCCAGCGGCCAGCGGGCCATAGGCAATGTAGCTGTGGCCGGTCACCCAGCCGATGTCGGCCGTGCACCAGAAGACGTCATCGGGCTTGAGGTCGAACGTCCACTGCATGGTCAGCAGCGTCCACAGCAGGTAACCACCCGTGCTGTGCTGCACGCCCTTCGGCTTGCCAGTCGAACCCGAGGTGTAGAGGATGAACAGTGGGTGCTCGGCGCCCACCGGCGTGACCTCGCAGGTGTCCGGCTGGCCGGCTTCGACCTCGTCCATTGCGCGGTCACGGCCTTCCACCCAGTTCACGTTGCCGTTGGTGCGGCGGTAAACGATCACGTGCTTGATGGCGCCGGTGCCTTCCATGGCCAGCGCTTCATCGGCGATGGCCTTGAGCGGCAGCGCCTTGCCGCCGCGCATCTGTTCGTCGGCGGTGATGAGCGCCACGGCGCCCACGTCGACAATGCGCTCCTGCAAAGACTTGGCCGAAAAGCCCCCGAACACCACCGAGTGCGTCGCACCAATGCGCGCACAGGCCTGCATGGCGACGATGCCCTCGACCGACATCGGCATATAGATCACCACACGATCGCCCTTCGTAATGCCGAGCGCCTTCAACCCGTTGGCAAAGCGGCAGACGCGTGCGTGAAGCTCGCGATACGTGATGCGCGTGACTTTGGCGTCATCCGTCTCGAAAATGATGGCGACCTTGTCGGCGTTGCCGTTCTCAAGGTTGCGTTCGAGGCAGTTGTACGAGGCGTTGAGTTCGCCGTCTTCAAACCACTTGTAGAACGGTGCGTTGGATTCATCCAGCACCTTGCTGAAGGGCTTGTGCCACAGCAGATGCTCGTGTGCGAGACGTGCCCAGAAGCCTTCGTAGTCGTGCTCGGCTTCGGCGCACAGCGCACGGTACGCATCCATGCCGGCAATGTTTGCCTGTTTGACAAAGGATTCGGGCGGGTCGAACACGCGCGTTTCCTGCAGGACAGATTCAATGCCAGTCATGGTGTCTCCTGATAGCGATGTCTGTAGTCGTTTTGCGGCGAATCTAAGGGAGTGACCTGACTCCAGCCTTACGCATTTGTGCACCGCAAGCCGGCACGAAGGGCACTACTATAATGCGTCACCTTACGTTACGGCACGCATCGCAATGCAGCATGACCGGCCAGAGAGCCGCGTCCCGTGCCGGTTTCCACCTGATTTCGTCATCGTGCCCATCCACGCCTTTTTCCTCATTGCTGCCATGGCATTGGTCGGCAGCAACGTCGGTTTCGGTAAGTCGATCGTCGCCGTCATACCGGTGATGCTGTTTGCATTGCTGCGCTTTCTGATCGCCATCATTTGCATGGCGCCGTGGTACAAGCCGTCGCGCATGCGGCGCGTGACGCGGAGCGAATGGACCAACCTGTTCCTCCAGGCATTGTTCGGCACGTTCGGTTTCACGCTGCTGATGCTCAATGGCGTGAAGCTCACGTCTGCGCTGGCTGCAGGCATCATCACCAGCACGATTCCAGCCGCGGTGGCGCTGCTCTCGTGGCTGGTACTGCGCGAGAAACCGTCCGGCCGCACGCTGGTATCGGTGGTGCTGGCGGTGGCGGGCGTGGCCATCCTCAATGCCTATCGCGGCGGCGAGTCGTCGGGGGCTGCGCCGGCCGATGCCTCGCAAGAACTCCTGGGCAACGCGCTGGTGATGGGCGCGGTATTGTGCGAATCGATTTACGTGATCCTGTCGCGGCGGCTGACGCAAACATTGCCCGCCATCGAGATCTGCGCGTACACGCATTTGATTGGCGGCCTCTTGATGCTGCCGCTGGGGCTGGTGCCGCTGCTCACGTTCGATGCGTCGAGCGTGCCGCTATCTATCTGGGGCCTGGTGCTCTGGTATGCGCTGTCTGCCAGCATTTTCTCGTTCTGGCTGTGGATGAAGGGCATCCGGCATGTGCCGGCGCACTTGGCAGGCGTGTTCACCTCGGTGCTGCCGATTGCAGCCGCCACGTATGGCATTGTCGCGCTGGGCGAAACACCGGGCTGGCCGCACGGCGTGGCGCTGGCGTGCGTGGTGGCCGGTATCCTGGCGGCGAGCTGGCCCGCACGGCCACGCAAGCCAGTGCGGCGTGGGCGGGTGATTGACCCATTAGACCCGCTCGATCCGTCGCTGGACCAGGAGTAAAGCGCAACGCAAGCGTTTTCCTGTAAACGATTTCGCAATCACGGAACGTTACAATCGCGCGGTTTTTTTCGTCCACCCGCCCGTTCCGCCTTATGAAGCCGCCCATCGCTCCACTGCGCCCGATTCCGCGTCTGATCTTCTTTTCCCGCTGGCTGCAACTGCCGCTTTACCTGGGGCTGATCATCGCCCAGGCAGCGTATGTGTACCTGTTCGTCATCGAGGTGTGGCACCTGGTTTCGCACCTGGGCGACATGGACGAAACCAGGATCATGCTGGCCGTGCTCGGGCTGATCGACGTGGTGATGATCTCCAATCTGCTGATTATGGTGATCATCGGCGGGTACGACATCTTCGTGTCAAAGCTCGGCATCGAGGGGCACGAAGACGAGCCCGAATGGCTGGACCACGTCAACGCCGGCGTGCTGAAGGTCAAGCTGTCGATGGCGCTGATCAGCATTTCGTCGATCCACCTGCTCAAGACTTTTATCGATGCGGCCCAGAAAGACGCGCATACGATTCTGTGGCAGGTCGTGATTCACGTGGCGTTCTTGGTGTCGGCGCTGGTGATGGCGTGGGTGGATCGCATCGTTTCGCACGCGCATCCGCACGGCGGGGCCGTTGACGCACATTGACACCGCCGCCTTGTCGGACCAGCGATTCCGATCAATCCGCTCGGACAATCCGCCCGCAACATTGGGTGTATGATCTCAGGCTGTTCTGAGCCTGCGGCGCCCGCCGTCCAGGCCACAGGCAGGGTGTGCCGATTGCTGAGCCCGCCCTGCCGCACCCCGGCTTTTCATTCCTATACGTTGGTCCCCCACCATGACCGTCATTCGTCAAGAAGACCTCATCCAGAGCGTCGCCGACGCACTGCAATACATCAGCTACTACCACCCGATGGACTACATCACTGCTCTGGGCCGCGCCTATGAGCAGGAGCAGAGCCCCGCGGCCAAGGACGCCATCGCGCAGATCCTGACCAACAGCCGCATGTGTGCAGAAGGCAAGCGCCCGATCTGCCAGGACACCGGCATCGTCACCGTGTTCCTGAAGGTCGGCATGAACGTGCGTTGGGACGGCGCCACCATGAGCCTGGAAGACATGGTCAACGAAGGCGTGCGCCGTGCGTACAACGACGTCGACAACAAGCTGCGCGCAAGCGTGCTGGCAGACCCCGCCGGCAAGCGCACCAACACGAAAGACAACACTCCGGCCGTGATCAATATGTCGATCGTGCCGGGCGATACGGTGGATGTGATCGTCGCGGCCAAGGGCGGTGGCTCGGAAGCCAAGTCGAAATTCGTGATGCTCAATCCGTCCGACTCGATCGTCGACTGGGTGCTCAAGACCGTGCCGACCATGGGCGCCGGCTGGTGCCCGCCGGGCATGCTGGGCATCGGCATTGGCGGCACGGCGGAAAAGGCCATGCTGCTGGCCAAGGAAGCCCTGATGGAGCCGATCGACATTCAAGACCTGATCGCCCGCGGCCCGAGCAACCGCGCGGAAGAACTGCGCATCGAGCTGTACGAGAAGGTCAACGCGCTGGGTATCGGCGCGCAGGGCCTGGGCGGCCTGGCCACCGTGCTGGACGTCAAGATTCTCGACTACCCGACCCACGCGGCCAACCTGCCGGTCGCCATGATCCCGAACTGCGCAGCCACGCGCCACGCGCACTTCACGCTGGACGGCAGCGGCGTTGCCAAGCTCGAAGCGCCAGACCTGTCGCAATGGCCGAAGGTCGAATGGGCACCGAACACGGAAACGTCGAAGCGCGTTGATCTGAATACGCTCACGCCGGAAGAGGTCGCCTCGTGGAAGCCGGGCCAGACGCTGCTGCTCAACGGCAAGATGCTCACCGGCCGCGACGCCGCGCACAAGCGCATCGCCGACATGCTGGCCCGCGGCGAGAAACTGCCGATCGACTTCACCAACCGCGTGATCTACTACGTCGGCCCGGTTGACCCGGTGCGCGATGAAGTCGTCGGCCCGGCCGGCCCGACCACCGCCACGCGCATGGACAAGTTCACCGAGACGATGCTCGCCCAAACGGGCCTGATCGCCATGGTGGGCAAGGCCGAGCGCGGCCCGGTTGCCATCGAATCCATCCAGAAGCACAAATCGGCCTACCTGATGGCCGTGGGTGGTGCGGCGTACCTCGTGTCGAAGGCCATCCGTGGTTCCAAGGTGCTTGCATTCGAAGACCTGGGCATGGAAGCCATCTACGAGTTCGACGTGAAGGACATGCCCGTGACCGTGGCCGTGGACAGCTCCGGCACGTCTGTCCACAAGACCGGCCCGGCGGAATGGCAGGCGAAGATCGGCAAGATTCCGGTCGCAGCAGGCTGATTTGCTGAACGTCTGACATGACAACACGCGCGCAGGCACCGGTTGGAGTGTTCGACTCCGGCCTCGGAGGGCTCTCCGTCCTGCGCGCGATTCGCGCCGAACTGCCGGCCGAATCGCTTCTCTACCTGGCGGATTCCCGCCATGCCCCATATGGGGAAAAGTCTCCCGAATACATTGCCGATCGCACACTGCGCGTGTGCGAGTGGCTGGTCGGCCAGGGCTGCAAGGCGCTGGTCATCGCGTGCAATACCGCCACGGCACAGGCGGTGCATGTATTGCGGGAAAAGCTGACAGTGCCGGTAATTGGCGTTGAGCCGGGCCTCAAGCCGGCGGTGGCAACGTCAAAGAGCCGTGTAGTAGGTGTGCTCGCCACCGAAAGCACGCTACGCAGCGAAAAATTTGCGCGTTTGCTGGCCGCCGTCTCAGGCGATTGCAAAGTGCTGAGCCAGCCCGGCTACGGCCTCGTCCCGTTGATCGAACGCGGCGATACGCACTCCCCCGCCGTTCTGGAACTGCTGCAGGCCTATCTGCAGCCGATGCTCGATGCGAACGCCGACACGCTGGTGCTCGGCTGCACGCATTACCCCTTTCTGGAAGACGCCATCCGCGAGATTGCGGGCGATCGGTTGACGCTTGTCGATACCGGCCACGCGGTTGCGCGGCATCTGGGCCGCACCCTGGCGACCGCGCACTTGCAGGCGTCGGGGCAAGCCGCGTCACCGTGCTTCATGAGCACCGGCGACGTGCTCCCACTGCAGGCCATGGTAGCCGCGCTGCTGGGCGAAGCGCCAATGGCGCAGCGCGTTGATATTGGCGAGGCACCCATGACATCCATCGAAGCCTCGCTCGCTTCTCAGCCCGAATAATTCCCAGCGTGAATACAACAACGCCGCCCGAAGTGGGCGGCGCGTTGCGTTGCTGGCGTCAGCCGGCGCTCGGCTGTACAGCGGGCTCGGCGGCTTCCTCCGTCTCCTCTTCTCCCACCGGTTCGTACTTCGCCACCACGGCCGTCGCCAGGCTGTTGCCGATTACGTTGGTGGCCGTGCGGCCCATGTCGAAGAATTGGTCGATACCGATGATCAGCAGCAAACCCGCTTCCGGCAGGTGGAACATCGGCAGCGTGGCCGCCACCACCACCAGCGAAGCGCGCGCCACACCGGCCATGCCCTTGCTCGTGAGCATCAGCACCAGCAGCAGCGTCAGTTGCTGCGTGAAGCCCATCTCGATGTTGTAGGCCTGCGCGATGAACAGCACCGCAAACGCCTGATACATCATCGAGCCATCAAGGTTGAACGAGTAACCCAGCGGCAGCACGAAGCTGGAGATGCGCTTGGGCACGCCAAAACGGTCCAGGGCTTCGATGGTCTTCGGGTAAGCGGACTCGCTGCTCGCCGTGGCAAACGCCAGCAGTGTCGGCTCGCGAATCAGCCCCAGCAGGCGGCCCAACGAACGGCCCAGCAGTACATAGCCGACGAAGAACAGGATGGCCCACAGCAGCGCGAGGCCCAGATAAAACTCGCCGATCAGCTTGCCGTAGGTCCACAGCACGCCCACGCCTTCCACCGTGATGGCGGCCGCCATGGCGGCAAACACGCCCAGCGGCGCGAAGCGCATCACGTAGTCAGTAATGCGGAACATCAGCTTGGTCAGCTCTTCCAGGCCACGGCCGATCACGCTTTCCATCGGGTTCTTCATGGTCGACAGCGCGGCGCCGAAGAACAAAGAGAACACCAGGATCTGCAGGATTTCGTTGGTGGCCATTGCCTCCACAATGCTGCGCGGGAAGACGTGCGTGATGAAGGCCTTGAGCGTGAAGTCGCCCGTCTTCAGGCCCGACGTGGCCGACACATCAGGCAGCGCCAGGTTCAAGTGCAGGCCCGGCTGGAAGAAGTTGACCAGCAGCATGCCCAGCGCCAGCGACGTGGCCGATGCGCACACAAACCAGATCATCGCGCGCAAACCCACGCGGCCGACCGCATTGCCACCGCTCATGCTCGCCAGCCCCGTCACCAGGGTCGAGAACACCAGCGGCGCGATGATCATCTTGATCATGCGCAGGAAGATGTCAGTGATGATGCTGAAGTACGAAGCGATGTCCTTGGCCGCCGCGGCGTCCTTGGCGTATTCGTGGCAGCCCCAGCCGACAGCAATGCCCAGCAGCATCGCCAGTCCGATATGGGAGGTCAGACGTTTGGTGTTCAAGACTTTCTCCAAGGAATACCCGTGGCCGGAAGGACGGCGCGCGGAGACGCGGATCTCATGGGGCCAAAGGCCGGCCCAAGTTCGTCACGCTTTATAAAAAGCGACGATATTAGAGAAGCGCACGGCGATCGTTATGTCGATGTTGCATAGCACCATGCAATTTCTGCATACATTGATATGACGCTGTTGACGCCTCGCTGCGATGCCGCATGGACATTGGGATTACGCGGTGCGAGGCGGATTATTGAGCCGCACGCAATGCCGTCGGGGAGTACCAACAAGCGCGGCCTCATGCACATGGAATGCGATGCCTGCGTCACGCAAGCCGTTGCTACCATCATGGGCTTACACGTCACCCACCGGAACCCTGCAATGAAAATGGCACCCTTCGCCTTCGGCACGACCGATTGGTCCACCGTTGAACCAACCGAACACGCCGGTGAGACCGGCAT
Source organism: Ralstonia sp. SET104 (assembly GCF_003851545.1). Lineage (GTDB taxonomy): Bacteria > Pseudomonadota > Gammaproteobacteria > Burkholderiales > Burkholderiaceae > Ralstonia. The sequence continues at coordinate 73,857 of NZ_BHVX01000015.1, forward strand.
GGCTTACTGGCGCACACGCTCCTTTGGTGACGAGCCGAACCGCATCCGCGTGCGCATGGTCGAGTACACGCCCGGCTACCTCGCTGACCACTGGTGCAAGAAGGGCCACATCTTGTTCTGCCTGAACGGCGAACTGGAAACCACATTGGAAGACGGCCGCAAGTTCACGCTCGCGCCCGGCATGAGCTACCAAGTTGGCGATGATGCTGAAGCGCACCAGTCATACACCAAAGGCGGCGCCAAGCTGTTCATCGTTGACTGAAGACGAGACCCGTTTTTTGCCGCGTACACGGCCCCGGTTGACCGGGGTCAAGCGATTCAAAAATCCAGGTCTTTAAGGCTCGTTGACCACAATATGTAGTGCTAGTCTGACTCCATACCACTAGATGGAGTACCCCATGACGGGCACACAAGTCACCAGGCAAGTCACCAAGCGCGACGGCTCACTGGCGCCGTTTGATGCACAGAAGATCCACCAGGCCATTGCTGCAGCGGGCCACGCCACTGGCGAATTCCACACTGCCGAAGCGCGGCGCCTGACCTCGGGCGTGGTGGCGCATCTCGCCTCGCTGCCCTGCCCGGGTATCGAAGTCATCCAGAACAGCGTGGAAGAGGTGCTGGTGGATGCCGGCTACTGGCGCACCGCGCGCGCCTACATCGTCTATCGCGAGCAGCACGCTCGGCTGCGATCGCTCAAGCACACGCTGGTTGATGTCGAGAGCACGATGGACGAGTACCTCGAGCAGCGCGACTGGCGCGTCAATGCCAACGCCAATCAGGGCTACAGCCTGGGCGGGCTCATCCTGAACGTGGCGGGCAAAGTCACCGCCAACTACTGGCTCTCGCACGTCTACAGCCCCGAGGCCGGCACGGCGCACCGGGAAGGTGACCTCCACATCCACGATCTCGACATGCTGTCGGGCTACTGCGCGGGGTGGTCGTTGCGGCAGTTGCTGACGGAGGGCTTCAACGGCGTGCCGGGCAAGGTGGAAGCGACGCCGCCACGCCACATGTCAGCGGCCATCGGGCAGATCGTCAACTTTCTCGGCACGCTGCAGAACGAATGGGCCGGCGCACAGGCGTTCAGCTCGTTCGATACGTACATGGCGCCGTTCATCCGCCGCGACGGCATGTCGTATGCAGCGGTGAAGCAGTCCATGCAGGAGTTGATCTACAACCTGAACGTGCCTAGCCGCTGGGGCACGCAAACACCGTTCACCAACCTCACCTTCGATTGGACGTGCCCCGCCGACTTGCGCGAGCAGATTCCATACATCGGTGGCGAAGAGATGCCTTTCACCTACGGCGATCTCCAACCCGAGATGGACATGATCAACCGCGCGTACATCGAGGTCATGATGGCCGGCGATGCCAAGGACCGCGCGTTCACATTCCCGATTCCGACCTACAACATCACGCCCGATTTCGATTGGGCGCACCCAAACACCACGCTGCTGTTCGAGATGACGGCCCGCTACGGGCTGCCCTACTTCCAGAACTTCCTCAACTCCGATCTGGAGCCGCACATGGTGCGCTCGATGTGCTGCCGCCTGCAGCTCGACCTGCGCGAGCTGCTCAAGCGCGGTAACGGGTTGTTTGGGTCTGCCGAGCAAACGGGGTCGATTGGGGTGGTGACCATCAACTGTGCGCGGCTGGGCCATCTGTATGCGGGCGATGAAGCGGCACTGCTGGCGCGGCTTGATACGCTGCTCGCCTTGGGCCGCGACGTACTGGAAGTCAAGCGCAAGTTCGTGCAGCGGCTGATCGACCAGGGGCTCTATCCGTACACACGCCGCTACCTCGGCACGCTGCGCAACCACTTCAGCACGCTGGGCGTGAACGGCATCAACGAGATGGTGCGCAACTTCACGCGCGATGCTGATGACATTACCACGCCCTTCGGCCACACCATGGCGGTACGCCTGCTCGACCACGTGCGCCAGCGCATGACGGAATTCCAGGAAGCCACCGGCCATCTGTACAACCTGGAGGCCACGCCGGCCGAGGGCACGACTTACCGCTTTGCCCGCGAAGACCGCAAGCGCTGGCCGGGCATCCTGCAAGCCGGCACGGCCGAGCAGCCGTACTACACCAACTCCAGCCAGTTGCCCGTCGGTTACACCGATGACCCGTTTGAAGCGCTGGCCCGCCAGGAGGCGCTGCAGAGCAAGTACACGGGCGGCACAGTGCTGCATTTGTATATGAACGAGGCGATCTCATCGCCGCAGGCGTGCAAGGAACTCGTGCGCCGCGCGCTGGCGAACTTCCGCCTGCCGTACATCACCATCACCCCGACGTTTTCGATCTGCCCGAAACACGGCTACCTGTCTGGTCATCACGCGTTCTGTCCAAAGTGCGATGCCGAACTGCTGGCCCAGCAGCCTCAGAGCAAATGTGGTTGCACAACGGCAGACACCCCAGGTTCTTCCACCCCGCTTCATCACGAAGGAGCATCCACATGAGCACACTTACCCAAACCACCGCATCCGTCGCACAACTCGACGACAGCCAGCGCACGCGCTGCGAAGTCTGGACCCGCGTGATGGGCTATCACCGGCCAGTCAGCTCGTTCAACATCGGCAAGCAAGGGGAATTCCGTGAACGCCGCTTCTTTGTTGAAGACCGCGCCCGCTGAGCCACCGCACTGCCCGCCGCCGGCCATCGGCGGCCTGGCACCGTTTTCCAGCGTCGACTGGCCCGGGCAGCTTGCGGCGGTGGTATTCGTGGCGGGCTGCCCGTGGCGCTGCCACTACTGCCACAACCCGCACCTGCAGACGCGCGAGCGCACGCTGGATTGGGACGACGTCTTCGCGTTCTTGCAGCGCCGTGCGGGCCTGCTTGATGCCGTCGTGTTTTCCGGTGGCGAGCCGCTGAGCGAACCGCTCCTGCCGCAACTGATGCGCGACGTGCGCGCACTCGGCTACAAGATCGGCCTGCACACGGGCGGCATCTACCCCGCGCGCCTGGCGCAAGTGCTGCCGCTGGTGGATTGGGTGGGACTCGACATCAAGACCAGCGCACCGCGTTACGACGCGCTCACGGGCCGCCGTGGCAGCGCTGCGCCGGTCGATGCGTGCCTGGATCTTCTGCTGCAAAGCGGCTGCACATTCGAGTGCCGCACGACGTGGCACCCCGACTGGCTGCCAGAACCGCAGCTCCTTGCGCTGGCGCAAAACCTCAGCCAACGCGGCGTGAAACACTACGCACTACAAGCCTACCGAAGTGCCCCCGGAACCCCGGCCATCACGCTGCCCAGCGAGGGCACTCAGCACGCATTGGCCGCCTGCTTTTCTTCTTTCTGTTGCCGGTGACACCATGCACGACACCCTCGCTTCCCTCGATGTCGGCGATCTGCTCAAGCACAGCCCGCTGTTCCAGAACCTCGACAACGATGACATGGCCGTGCTCACGCGCGACAGCCGCGCAGTGCGCGTGTCGCGGCACGACTTCGCATTCCGCCGCGGCAGCCGTGCCGATGGCTTCTACGTCGTGGTGGTCGGCGCCATCAAACTCGTATTGCCAGGCGCGCACGGGCAATGCAAGGTCATTGAATTCTTCGGGCCTGGCCAGTGCTTTGGCGAGCCCTTCATGTTCATGAACCGGCCCCATGCGGCGGACGCGCAAGCCATGGAAGACAGCCTGCTCGTCTGGATCGACAAGCGCGCCATTGATGACGCACTGCACGTGCATCCGTACTTGGCGCGGCAGATGCTGACAGGGCTGTCTGAGCGGCTGCACACGCTGATGTGTGACATCGAAACCGTCAACCTGCAAAGCGCCAACGAACGGCTGATCGGGTATCTGCTCTCGTTGCCGCGCAAGTTCGATCGCACGCGGTTCCCGTGCAGCAAGAGTCTGGTCGCATCCAAGTTGGGGCTGGCACCGGCCACGCTTTCACGCGCGCTGCGGCAGTTGATTCGGGAGGGGTTGATTCTGGTTGAGGGCCGCGAGGTCATCATCCCGAACACCACGGCATTGCAGCGCCAGTTGATGGCGGGATAGCCGTGGCGGCGAGTCAATCGCCTGCAGTGTCGATCTGGCGCTGGAGCGTGTTGACAGCGTCATCCACCAACGCGGCGGCGGCGCTCAACTCATCGTCACTGCAATCGGCGTGATAGCGCTTTTTAGCGCCGAGCTGGTTGAGCACGAGATGGATATCCGGCACAACATCTGCCGAGGCCAGACACGCTTTGACGCATGCCAGCGCACAGCCATCGAGCGCAAGAATGGGCCGCCCGCTGCGCGCCGTCTTGACGAGCGCACGCACCCCGCCGCCCACACCGCTGATGCACGACATTTCTGCCCTGCCCGCGCGGTCCAGATCGACGGCCAACCGGTTGGCCGCCTGCGCCACACTGGAACAGCCAGAGCACGCATAGACGAGCGGCAACGCACGTGAAGACATGGCGCCCTCTCTACCGCGATTGCCAGCGCGCGAGCCACGCGGGGCGTGCGGCCGCATCGAGCCAGTTCTTGACGATCAGCCCAAGTTCGGTATCGCCCGCAATCTTGAGGCGGCGCTGGAAGAACAGTGTGTCTGCATCGGCCGTACCGCGAACAAGCGCAACAAAGTCGCCTACGCCCGCACGCAACTCCAGTTCAGGTTCAGGGCTGGAGGCCGAGAGCATGTGGAACGCGCCGCTGCGGCAGCCGAAGCAGGCGCGCAATCCGAGGTCATCCACGGTGATGGCAAAGCGCCGTCCTTCCAACTCCGGAGGCGGCGTCAGCCACGACAGGCGCCGGGCCAGATCGAGCCCGATCACAAACGGAAAGGACGTGAGCGGCACCGGCAGGCGGCGCGCCATGCGAACGAACGCCTCGGGTGGACGCAAGCGCGTCATTGCGGCACCTCCAGCCATTCAATGCCGGATTGCCCGTGCCAGTAACCATTGCAGCGGCCAATGCCTTCGGGCGGCTGCACTTCTTGCACGGGCAAGCCGAGGCGCAAGGCATCCAGCGCCGCCACGGCCTCGAGCGTGCCGCGCGATTGCGGACTGACGCGCAGCACCTTCACGCCCAGCGCAGACAATGCGGGCGCCTGATCCAGAATGTCCAGGCACTGCCCCGATTGCGTCTGGATACCGTTGATGGCTAGAAATTCCTGCCCTTCACGCGTGCGCACCGCCAGGCCATCGGGGTGCTCAATGCAGCGGAAACCGCAGTCGTCCTTGTTGAGCCGGAAGTGCCGCGCCGTAAAGCAACGCGCAGAAAACGCCAGCGGCAAGCGCCCCCACACCATGGTTTCGATGTCTAGCTCAGCGGGCTTCTCACGCATCAGATCGGCCAACGTGGCCTGGCTCATTTCCAGTGGCATGACAGCGCGTACCGCGCCCAGCCCTGCCAGCCATGCCAACGTGGCACCGTGATACGCATTGCAATGCGGCCCCGCAACGAATGGCCGGCCGCCCAGCAATCGCACAGCACCGAGCTCGCCAGCCTCGACCATCCAGTCGCCCTGCTGGCACTGTTTGCGCAACGCCTGCGCTTCGGCGCTGGTTTCGATGAGCGTGCGCGTGGACAGCACAACCGATTTACCGGCCTCGCGCAGCATCGCCGCGATATCGAGCCAGTCATCCGCGCGCAGTTCGTGGCGGCGGCTGCAGACCGTCTCACCCACATAAACAATGTCGACAGGGCTGGCGGCGACTTCTGCGTAGAACTCAAACGTCTGTAAGCGCGGCCAGTAGTACAGCAGCGGACCAAGTGAAATTTCGTAGGACATGGTGTGTCTTTATTTCCAGGGCCGATCAAACGCGCCTTGCGTCACCTGCGCGCCTTCCGCATGACGCACGAGCGCGGCTTGCCAATCGGGCTTGACAGAGAAGCGTGCCGGGTCTGCCTGAGCGGCATCCAATGCCGCGCGCAACGTGGCCACCACTTGCGCCACATACGCCGGGCTGCGCTGACGCCCCTCGATCTTGATCGCCGACACACCCATGGCCAGCAACCGGGGCAGCAAGCTCAGCGCATTGAGGCTCGTGGGTTCTTCCAGCACATGGTCGACTTCGCCGTCGACCAGAAAGCGCCCCTTGCACAGCGTCGGATAGCCAGCCGGTTCGCCCGGCGCATATTGATCAATCAGGATGTGGTTCAGGCGCGCATCCAGGCTGCCGTCGCGCTCGACCCAGCGCACGGCATGCGCGGGCGAACACACGCCCTTGTTGTTGGGCGAATCGCCGGTGGCATACGACGACAACAGGCACCGCCCTTCGGCCATTACGCACAGGCTGCCAAAGCCAAACACCTCGATCTGCACCGAGGTCTGCTGAATCACGCGTTCAACTTCGGTCAATGTCAGCACGCGCGGGAGCACCGCGCGATGGATGCCAAACTGCTCGCGCATCAGCTCAATGGCATCGGCATGCGTGGCCGAGCCTTGTACAGACAAATGCAGCCGCAGATCGGGATAGCGCTCGCGCGCATAGGCCATCAACCCAGGGTCGGCCAGGATCACGGCATCGGCGCCCAGCATGTAGGCGGCATCGACGGCCATGCGCCACTCAATGCCGCGGCCAGGCTGCGGAAACGTGTTGATGGCAAACAGCACTTGGCGGCCTTTTCCGTGCGCATACTCGACGCCGGCGCGGATGTCGCTCTCGGTAAAGTTCAGGCCGGCGAAGTTGCGCGCGTTGGTCGCGTTCTTCAGGCCGAGGTAGACGGTATCGGCCCCGGCCTCCACGGCGGCCTTGAGTGCGGCCAGGCTGCCGGCGGGCGCCACCAGTTCAATGGGGGAAACGTTCTGTGTCATGGCGGTCAGTCTGAGACTTGTCCGCCAATGTGGTTTTGCGTTCCGTCAATCGCGCGCGAACGCTCGCGAGACACGGCGAAAGATCAGCAGCGCGCGGCACAGCATCGCACCCAGCCACACGTGCGCCAGCGCGAACAGCATGCCGGCGATCACCGCCATCCGTGCCGGCTGCAGCGGCACCAGCAACAACGCCAGCAACACGAACAGCAGCAGGCGCGCATGCCAGTGCTGCTGCCGCTCGCCGATCAACGTTTGCATCGCCGGCAACCGCACGTGCCGGGGCACGCGTCTGCGCAAGTGCATCCAGACCATAAACGGGATGATCTTGCCGAGCATCGCATTGACAGGCAGCACGCCACCGCCCACGAGGGCAAGCACGCCCATCCACCATGCGATGGGCCAGTCTGCCGGCAGCCAGGATGCGACCAGGCCCAGCATGGCGACCGTCAGCCACGCAACGGTGGCCGCCAGCCACAATCGCCAGCCCGGATCGTGCCGGCGACGGGCGCTGCATACCGCTCGCACGCCAATGGCCGCCAATGCGGCCAGCGCCAGCCAGGCCCACGTCTGCCACAGCACCACGGCACCGAGCCAACCGCTCAGGCTGCCGAGTACGCTTCCAAGCAACAGCGGCGCCCACAGCCACCCCGGCAACAGCCGATGCCAGCGGTCCGGCAGACGGCCTGTTTGCCAGAACATCGGCAGCACGGTCGACGCCACACCCGCCACCAGCGTCGCCAGCCAGCCGCCGAGGCCCCAGCCGACATGCAGATCCAGCAACACGAGCGATGGCGCAAACCGCCCGCTGCCCAATGCCGTGCCAAGCGTCGCACCGCTGGCCAGCGTCGCCAGCAACGCCCAGCCGATGCGGCGCAGCGTGCGCAAGGTTGCGTGTGCATTGCGCGGATGCGCGACGTGCGTACCCGCCAGGATGATCAACACCGCAGGCACCGCCAGCAACGGCGCGCCCAACCACGCAGCCAACCCGAATGCCCGAGGCTCACCGCCAAGGAAGCCCGTTGCCAGTGCAACTACCGTTGCCACGCAGGTTACCGCCACCCACGGCGACACCCACTTCGCACCACGCACCTGCACGCCCGCCACTACGGGAAACATCTGGAACAACGCGCCCAGCATCGCGGGCAAGAGCATGCCGACCGCCAGCACGTGAACCAATGCAAGCAACAGCGGCGCAAAGCGATCAGGTACCCCCGCAGACGGCCCCAGCGCCAGCAGAAGGCCAGCCGCCGCCCCAACCCACGGCACGGGCAACAGGCAGCCGAACACCACGCCGGCTGGCGGCATGCGTTCGTAGAACAGCGTGGGTATGGTTGGCATCGGGTCGGCTGAACTTCTATCCAACCGACCACGTTAGCGTAGCCGCGTCTGCACGCATTTGATGTGTGTTAAGCGCTTAACGCGGCGTGAACCCAATGGAGCGCCGCTCGCGCAACTCGGGCTTGATGGAGTGTTCCTGCCGCAGTTGCGCAAGGAAGGCTTCCGGGTCAAGCATCTCGCCCAGCAGCACAGCCTGCTGTTTGACCACCGCGAAGTCGCCGGGCGTCAGCATGTCGAGCGAGGCCAGCATCTCGCGCCACACGGGCTTGAGCGCCTCGGCCTTGCCGCCCAGCGCCTCGGCAATGAACATCTGTTCGCGCTGCGCACGCACCAGCGGCTTGAAGCGGATTTTGAACGCAAAGCGCCGCAGCGCCGCCTCGTCGATCCGATCGAACAGGTTGGTCGTGCAAATGAAAATGCCATCAAAGCGCTCCATGCCCTGCAGCATCTCGTTGACTTCCGACACCTCGTAATTGCGCACCGCCCCCTGGCGACTCTGCATAAAGCTGTCGGCCTCATCGAGCAAGAGCAGCGCACGTTCCTCCTCCGCGCGCGAGAACATCGCAGCGATCTGCTGCTCGGTTTCGCCGACGTACTTGCTCATCAGGTCCGAAGCTCGGCGAATCATCAACGGCATGTCGAGTTGCACTGCGATGTGCTCGGCCAGCACCGTCTTGCCCGTGCCCGGCGGTCCATAAAAGCACAGCGTGCCGCGGCGCCGCGCGCGCAACGCTTCGATGATGCGCTCGACTGAAAACCGTGTCTCCAGGTTGAGGTAGTCCAGCTTGTATTCGGTCACAACGCGATGCGCCTGCACGTCGGGCCGCACGCCCATGGCCTGATCGGCGTGATTGAGCTGGCGCTCGATCAGCGATTCGGCGGGCTCTTCCATTGCTGCCTGCGTCAGGCGCGCAAAGCGTGCGGCGGAATCAATCTGCGCAGGCGTCAGCGTTTTGCGCGCCGCCAGCTTGGCCATAAAGGCGTCGGACACCTCCAGCCCTTCCAGGTGCTTGCGGATGATGCTCTCGCGCACTGTCGGCGGTGGCACCTTGAGTTCGAGATGAAACTGGAAGCGGCGCAAGTACGCCGGGTCGATCTGGCGAATGGAGTTCGACACCCAGATCACGGGCACCGGATTGTGCTCGAGCGTCTGATTAACCCACGCCTTGCCGTTGACGGAGCCGCGCGGCTCGTCATGGCCAAACAGGCTCATCAGCTCGCGCGTCGGGCCGGGGAACACGTCTTCCACCTCATCGAACAGCAACACCGCCCCGGGCCGCCCACGCAGGAACGCCTGCGACACCTGCAGCGAGCGGTAGCGGTCTTTGCCTGTGAGGCTGTTGCCGTCCTTGTCCAGGCAATCCACTTCATACAGCTCGCAGCCGGCGTCGCGCGCCAGCACGCGTGCCAGTTCCGTCTTGCCGGTACCAGGCGCGCCGTACAGCAGAATGTTCACGCCTGCCGCACGCTGCCGCGAGGCATTCTCCAACAGCGCAGTCAGGTAGCGCGCATCGGTTTCCACGTGCGGGTAATCGGATTGCGACAGCGTGGTCGGCGGCGCCGGGCGCGTGAAGACGGCCATCATGTCCGCCTCGCTGGCGTAGTCGCCCAGCAGCACGTGCAGCAGGCGGTCAGAGATGCGCATCAAGTCGCCCAGGTCAGTGACACTGTTCTCGGGCAGCGGTGGCTCAATCAGCCCCAGCGTCTCCAGCCGCGAACCTGGCCGCAATGATGCAGCCACATCCGCCGTGCTCGCACCGGCCAGGCTGGCAAGTAATTGGAACGCTTCCTGGCTGTGCGCGACCTTGCAGTCGACCATCACGGCGCGCAGGTCGCGCTTGTATTTCACCAGCGACGCAAACAGCAGCAGCGCCCGTTCGTGGGCGGGCAGGCCCAGCACGCGCGCCAGCATGTCGATGTTGCCGACCAGCAGCACGCGCTCCGTCGAAAGCCGCTCGCCCAGCGCGTCACACGAGGCACCAAACACGGTGAACATGTCCTTCGCGTGATGCTTGACGTACTCGTCGAGGTAATAGAACAGCGAGCTTTCATCGAAGGCGCTGCTCCACTGGCCGTGGCGGTCCATAAAGGTGGGCAGATCAAGCTTGCCGACAGCGCGCCAGCCCGGCATGTCGGCGCAGCGCGCAGACAGGAAACGCTGCAGGCGCTGAATCACCGTCACCGGCCAGATCAACTCCGGCGCGCAGACGGTCAGGATGTCGTTGATATTGGTGCGCAGATTGAACCGCAGGCCCATCGCGCAGACCGTGCGCAGCGCAAATTGCGCGCACATGGAATCGAGCGAGGACAACAGCAGTGCCTGGGGCTGCTTGCCGCCCGTGGGGACGAACGTGCCGTCGTCGTCAGCGTCGTCCATGTTGAGGTTGGCTTCATCCATGGTCGCCCCCTTCTTCCCCGTTTCACGGTTGGCCGGCCGGACACCGTGTTTGAATGCTTTTCATCCTAGCGCGTTTGCACACACAGCGTACCCCGGGTGGACCCGTGTAGTTGCAACTTACACGCCCGCTGTACCCCGAATGACCGACCGCCTGCACAGGCAATTTCTCGCCATCAGCCGTCCGGATGTGATCCCCACCCCACGAAAGACAGGGCATTTATTCGCAAATGGGAATCATTATCGTTTATACTCCGTTGATCGACACACTAGGCTGAACGCCAACCGGGTTCGGTTGTCGCAACACTGTTGCAGTTGCGGGCCTACAATACCTGTCATCCCGACGGTGATCCCGCCGGCTTCAACGCTAGGCGCCATGGAATTGCTCCTGAGTCTGCTCATCAGCATTGGGGTTTCACTGATCGTCTTCGGCAAGCGCTAACGCTACGCCGCTTTCGCTGCTCATCCCACCACCATCGCATCGCATTCCTTTTTTCTGCTTTCGATTTCCGGTCGTTGATGATTCACCCTCGTACTCTCAAAATTCTGGTGGTCGTGCTGTTGCTGCACGCGGGCGTGCTGATGCTGATTCAGCTTGGCCTGATCGCTCCGCGCCCGACTGTCGAAGAACCGCTGGAAATCCAGGCGCACATCATTCCGGCCGCGCCTGAGCCCATCAAGCAGCCGGAGCCGCCCAAGCAGCAGCCGGTCAAGCAAGAGGCGCCCAAGCCTGTCAACATCGTCAAGCCGATCGCGCAGCACAAGCCCACGCCGATGCCGACGCCCGCCCTGCCGCCGTCAGACAACGCGCCCGTGGTGCCCGCCGCGCCGCCCACGCCGCCAACACCGGCTCCAGAACCTGCGCCCGCGCCGGCACCGGTTTCGTCTGGCCCGATCAGCATCGGCATCAACGACATCCAATGCAGCGAACCGCCGCTCGCCTATCCCAGCATGTCGCAAAAGATGGGCGAGGAAGGCCGCACCATGGTCAAGATCTCCATCGGCACGGCAGGTGAAGTCACCAACGTGGCGATCACGTCGTCGTCTGGCTCACCGCGTCTGGATCGCGCCGCCACCGAAGCCGCGCGCGCCATCAAGTGCAGCCCCTACAAGCAGAACGGCCGCGCCGTGCCCGTGGTGGCCAGCAAGCCGTTCGTCTTCAAGCTCGATAACTGATCCAATTCGATTCCGCTTCTCGCTTAGTCTTTCGCTCAATTCAGGACATTTACCATGCAGGAACTCGGTCTTTCTCACCTCTGGACACAAGGCGATATCGTCACCCGCGCCACGGCGATTCTGCTGCTCATCATGTCGCTCGCTTCTTGGATCGTCATCTTCACCAAGGCGTGGGACATCGTGCGCCTGAAGTCGATGGCGCAAGGCGCAGAAAAGCGCTTCTGGCATTCCGATGATTTCGATCACGCCATGCAGACGCTGGGCTCCGCCAAAGACAACCCGTTTCACGTGCTCGCGCAAACCGGCCGCGAGGCTGCGCAGCACCATCGCGCCAGCCAGCCGCAGTTGCACGACGTGATGGATATCTCCGACTGGATCACGCGCTCGCTCAAGAGCACCATCGATGAGTCCATCGGCCAGATGCAATCGGGTCTGGCCGTGCTGGCATCAGTCGGCTCGACCGCGCCGTTCGTCGGCCTGTTCGGCACGGTGTGGGGCATCTATCACGCCCTGCTGGGCATCGGTGCTGTGGGTGTGCCAACCATCGACAAGGTGGCCGGGCCCGTAGGCGAGTCGCTCATCATGACGGCCTTTGGTCTGGCCGTCGCCATTCCGGCGGTGCTCGGCTACAACGCGCTCACGCGCGGCAACAAAGCCATCATCGCCAAGCTCAACCGCTTCGCGCACGACCTGCACGCCTACTTCGTGACCGGCGCGCGCCTGCGCCCGGGCGCCTCGCGTGATGACACCGGCGTGCGCCTGACCGCGGTCAAGCAGCAGTAAGGAGGGGCCATGGCATTCGGATCCTTCGACAACGATGACGAGGTCATGAGCGAGATCAACATGACGCCGCTGGTCGACGTCATGCTGGTGCTGCTGATCATCTTCATCATCACCATTCCGGTGATCAACCATGCGGTGAAGATCGACCTGCCGCGCGCGTCCAACAAACCCGACGACGCCAAGCCGCAAAGCGTGAACGTCGAGATCAACGCAGACGGCAAGGTGTTCTGGAACAATCAGCCCGTCGACGAAGCCACACTGCAGGCCGACATCGCTCAGGCCGCGCAACAGCAACCGCAGCCGGAGATGCACCTGCGCGCTGACCGCAACGTGCGCTACGAGCGTGTGGCGCAGGTGATGGCCACCATCCAGCGCGGCGGCCTGTCGCGCATCGGCTTCGTGACAGAGCCTCAGCATTAACGCGGGCACCCCGCGCCCCCCCCCGGAACCCCCATCCTTGCACGGGGGTTCGTCATTTCTGGGCCTGCCGTGCATTTGCATTGGGAGAGCGCTGACTGTACTTTGTGACCATCCATCCTCTTGCGAAAGCATCGCCTTCCCATGCCCAATTCCGCCGCTGAATCGCCGCCCTCCCCCGCCACCACACCGCGCACCACGCTTGTCCCGCAGGTTGTCGTGCCGGCGCTCAGTGTGCTGGTGTTGCTGCTGGTGCTGTGTAGCGTCCAGCCCGAACTGGCCGACCACGTCTTCGGCATTGCGCAGCGATGGGTAACGGGACATTTCGACTGGTTCTACATGCTTGCGGTCACGGGGTTTCTGGTGTTTCTCGTCATCGTGGCGGCCAGCCGTTTCGGCGACATCCGCTTGGGGCCCGACGAAGCCGAACCCGAATTCAGCTTCGTTTCCTGGACGGCCATGCTCTTCGCTGCCGGCATGGGCATCGGCCTGATGTACTTTGGCGTCGGCGAGCCGATGCAGCACTACCTGCAGCCGCCGACCGCCACGCCGCAAACTGCACAGGCCGCGCGCGAAGCGATGCTCACCACCTTCTTCCATTGGGGCCTGCATGCCTGGGCCGTCTACGGCGTGATGGGGTTGGCGCTCGCGTATTTCGCATTCCGCTACAACCTGCCGCTCACGATGCGCTCGGGCTTGTATCCGCTCTTGCGCGAGCGTATCAACGGCGCATTGGGCCATGGCGTTGATGCCTTCGCACTCATCGGCACCGTCGCTGGCATTGCAACCACATTGGGCTACGGCGTGCTGCAGCTCGGCGCTGGCCTGCACCAAGTGGGCGGTTGGCAGACTGATTCCGATGCGTTTCGGGTCGCGTTGATCTGCGTGGTGGTCGTGCTTGCAGGCATCTCCGCTGCGTCGGGCCTGGGCAATGGCGTGCGGCGCCTTTCGGAGCTGAATCTCACGCTGGCGTTTCTGCTGCTCGCCTTCGTCATCGTCGCCGGCCCAACAGTGTTCCTGCTGCAGGCCTTTAGCGAGAACGTCGGCAACTACATCTCGAACCTCATCAACCTGTCGTTCCGCACCTTTACTTACACGCCCGCCAACTCGGCCGACTGGTTCAGCGGCTGGACCATCCAATACTGGGCGTGGTGGGTGTCGTGGTCGCCGTTCGTGGGGATGTTCATTGCACGTATTTCGCGCGGGCGCACGGTGCGGCAGTTCGTGATCGGCGTTTTGATCGTGCCCACCATGTTCAATCTGCTGTGGATGACGGCGTTCGGCAACAGCGCCATCTGGCTCGATTCGCACGTGGCGATGGGCAAGCTCGCGCAGACAGCCACCAACGTAGACGCGCTGCTCTTCCGCTTCTTCGATTTCTTCCCCGGCACCACGGCGCTGTCATGGCTGGCCATTGTGCTGATCGCCGTGTTCTTCGTTACCTCGGCCGATTCGGGCGCGTTCGTGATCGACACGATTGCCTCGCGCGGCGCTGTGCAATCGCCGGTGTGGCAGCGGCTGTTCTGGGCTGCGGTGCTCGGCGCAACGGCGGCCATCCTGATGCTGGCTGGCGGCCTCAAGGCGTTGCAGGCAATGACGCTGGTGGCCGCGTTACCGGTGGCCATCATCATGGTGCTGCTGTGCTACGGCCTGTGGCACGGCATGTCGGCCGACCGCGCACACTACTCGCGCAAGCTTGCGCCGGCAACATCGTTCTGGAGCGGGCAGCATTGGCGCCGCCGTCTCGCGCAGATGGTGCACCCCGCCACCCAGGCCGATGTGCGCGCCTTCCTCGCTGAACACGTGCGACCCGCCATGAACGACGTCGTTGCCGAGCTCGCTGCGCGCGGCATCCAAGCGCATGTCAGCGAGGTTGAAGACAACGTCCGTCTGACCATCCCCGATGCTTCATACCGTGATTTCGTCTATGGCGTGCGCATCGTTCTCAAGCCATTGCCGGCGGTCACACCGCGCCAGGCCGCCGAGCCCCAGAATATGCACATCTACGAGCCCATCACCTTCTTTGAAGACGGCCGCGAAGGCTACGACATCGAGTACCTGCGCGGCGAAGAAATCATCGCCGACGTCCTTCGCCACTACGAGCGCTACCGTGCCCAGCGGGCCGATCAGCGCACGCGCCTGCTGCGCGAAGCGCCAGGCCACACCTGATCCGCAGCACCTCAATACAACCGGGCCACGCGCCCGGTTTTTTGTTTTCCAGGCATGGATCAGCACATCGTCAGGTCGCGCTTGTAATGATAACGATTCTCATTTAATCTGTTCGGCATTCGCTGGAAATGCATAGCCAGCCACCCTCTCAGCCAACGCTTTTCCGCCCGCCAGGACATCGCCATGAACGCTGCCGAACACCAAGATGCAGGACGCACCGTGACCCGCCGTCGCCACGTCATCGTGGCCCGCAAACGCCCCGCCGGCCTGGATGCCGCGCCCATGACGACGTCCACCGCGCCTGCCGCATCCGAAGCCGTTCAAGATGGGCCAGCCACTATCGGCGACACGCGGGTAATGACCTCGGAACAACTCTTTGCCGGCCAGAATGCCGTGGCTATCCGCCACAACGGCGCAATCTACACGCTGCGCGTGACACGCTTCGGCAAACTCATCCTGACCAAGTAACACCGCAGCACCGCAACACGTACCGACTTTTGTGGGGACGTCTCTGTCAGGAGACATTCGGCCGTAGCCAGCCATCGTCAATTCGCGTTGGCAGACAACCAGACCCGTCTGCCGGACGAACGCCAGCCAAGCCGTTCTTTTCCCTCGCCCTGCGCCCAAAGAAAAAGGGCGCGACCTCCGCCCCGCCCTTCACTTTGATTCGCTTGATGTGACTGCGTATCAGCAGATCACGTTCACCGCGGCGATGCCCGCCTTGGCGATTACCACGTCTTCGGACGACTTCACGCCCGACACACCCACCGCACCGGCACACACGCCTTCCACCATTACCGGCACGCCGCCTTCGAGCATGCCCTGCAGATGCGGTGCCGACAGGAACGAGATGCGGCCGTTGTTGATGATGTCTTCATAGACCTTTGATTCACGGCGGCCCAGCGCAGCCGTACGCGCCTTTTCCGGCGCGATATATGCCGAGATGGTGGCGCAGCCGTCCATGCGGCGCAGGCCCATCAGGTGGCCGCCGTCATCCACCACGGCAATCGTCACGTTCCATTGGTGTGCGTGTGCTTCTTTCTCTGCAGCATCCAGAATCTTGGTGACATCGTCCTGGCACAGGCACGGTTTCGTTTTCATTGACGTTCTCCTTAGTGGTTGTAATGCAAAAGGCGCAAGGGCTGTGTAAAGCCCGGATCAGGCAAAAGTATGCCACCGGCATCGGTCACTTCCACAACATGATCCTGAACTAATCACGCAAAAGAGCCGATACATTCCCGCGCTTAAGTAGCGTCGCCCATACGCCGTACGCCTGTGTTTCTTGCGTTCTTGCAAGCCAACGCTAACACGCGGCCTGCGCTCGAGAGATGCACAAAGAAAAAGCCCGGGTATCGCCCGGGCTTGATGTTGCGATGCGGCAGCGATTCTGCCGCTGCCGCATGACAGTTGCGTTATGGCTGACGATCGGTGCAGGCGCCGTCGGTATATGGGTCCGCGCGGCCCATCTTTGCGCCGTCGGTGTACGGATCGACGCGGCTTACCTTGGCCCCATCGGTATAAGGATCAGCGCGGCTCACCTTGTAGATGGAGTGATAAGGATCGATCGAGCCGGCGTGCGCGACCGCCGCGCCTAGCGCCAGGGCCAAGCCGCTTGCGGCTGCAACCAGAGTGCGCGTTGCAAAGCGTTGCGTGGTGACTTGCATGAGGACTCCTTCGGTCATGACACTGCGAACACCGTGTGCGCTGCCACGCAGCACACAGCACACGTGCCCGCATGGTTCGCGCGGACGTCATATCGACTGGGTAAGCGAGCCGCCAGTTCTGCGCTGCGCCGCTCCTTCGTCACGGCGGTCTTGCGCGCTTACTCGTCATCCAGATCGACGCAGATGCCGTGCCAAGCGTGCGCGTGCCGGCAAAGAAAAAGACTCCCGAAGGAGCCTTTTTCCTGGCAAACGCGCCGTTTAGCGCCACCGGCCCCAATAACGGCCGTCGTACCAGCGATAACGCGGGCCCCAGCGGTACCAGCCAGCGCCCACCACCACCGGTGCCGGGCCATACGTCGGCGGACCGTAATATACGGGCGCCGGGGCGTAATACGCGGGGGGTGGCGGGGGCGGCACGTAATACGCCGGTGGAGGCGGCGGGTAATACACAGGAGCGGGCGCCACATACACAGGCGCCACCGGCACGCCAAACCCGATGCCGACACTCACGTGCGCCGACGCCACTTGCGGCACCGCCAGCACGGCCAGTGCCGCTGCACCTGCAATCCACAGCACATTGCGTCGAATCATCATCGTCACCTGCAGCTTGAGGCGCCGGGCGAACCCGTAGCCGGCGCTGAATACGGTATTTATATTGTATTCAGGGCCGTTGACACAGGTGATACGGCGCTGGCGAATTAGTAACAGAACGTAACGCCACATCGTACTAAAGATCGCCGGGCGATCAACTCCAGTCAGTTCAACGCAGGGCTGCAGTCGAACTGACCGGACGCGATCATCGCTTCTGCATACGTGCGCGCGGCCTCGAGGGCGCTGGCGGCGCTCCGGTACGTGTTCGCCGATTCGCGCACGGTCGTGCGGGCTAACAGGGTCTCACCGTTGCTGACGCGCAGGATGCTCACTTCCGCGCGCCACGCTTGCGGCGAGAGTTCATAGGCAGATACCTCGATTTTGCAGTCGTCTCGGAAAGTCATGCGTCCTCCGGTTCGTATTGAATGGGCCCAGCCCCGTGTCAATGCACGAACAGCCAGATCACCAGCAACACAAAGGCGGGAACACCCAAGAGCCACGCAACGAGATAGGACATGACAACCTCCTACATGTTGATAGGCATGCAGGAAGTGTAAAAACGAGCGCACGGGCGGAGTATCAATGTCCGCCCGCGCCGTTTTGTAGGACTGTGCCGAAATGACTGTCGGCCCACGCCGACGCATCTCACCCGTATAGAGGAGCCTCAGCGTGCTGTGCCATCCTTGGCGACTACATCACTTGGGGTCAGGATTCGGCTCGAACCTGCGTTTTCTGCTGCGTCTTCTGCCGCCTCGACGGCCGCGACTTCCAGGCCGACCGATGCCTTGAAGAAATTCACGGCCGCCTCGGCGCCCGGAGGTGTGGCGTCCACCAGGTTTTCTGCGACAAAGCCCCACTGGCGGCGCACTTCGTCGCCGTGCCGATGCAACGCGCGCGCAATGCCGTTCTGCGTCTCGACGCCGATTTCAACAAAGTTGCGCGTATAGCCGGAAACACGCTCGCCAGCCGGCTGCAGATAGCGCGCCTGCGCGTTCCACCATTCGCCCGCGTCCTGTGCGCCGGCGGCGTCATACAGACAGTGTTCTGTCTCGCCAAGACCGGCTTTGATGGCCTGCAGATTGAGCCCAATCAGGCGATTAACGCCGCTCACCGCCTCTTCAGTGACAGCCATCCAGGTTTCAAGCTGTGATCGTTGCAGAACGCCGAGTTGCTCCAGAGTCATCATGTCGGTTTCTCCCTTGTTGAGATCGGTGAATACGTCCGGCATGTGCCGGGCGCTTCAGTGTAGTTGCGGGCGATGCCGATTTTCGTGACATCACCCGTTTGTCCTACAGGCGTTTCGGACACCCTCGCCTGCGGCGCCAGCCATGTGCGCATTAGAGTGAAACGCATCCTTCACCAGACCACGGAGTCACGATGAAACGTTTCGCTGCTGCCCTGATCGCTACCGCTTCCATTGCCGCCGCGCCGCAGGTTTTCGCGCAAGTCGCGGGCCATGCCGCGCTGGGTGTATCCGTTACTGAACTCGATGCCATCATCAAGGGCGTGAGCGTGAAGAAGCAGGTGCTCGGCAAACCGGTCTATAACGAAGCCAACGAGAAGGTCGGCAATGTGCAGGACTTGATCGTGACACCGGAAAACGCCGTGTCGTTTGCGATCGTGGGCGCAGGCGGCTTCGTGGGCGTGGGCCGTCATAACGTAGCCATCCCCGTGAATCAGTTCAAGTACGACCAGGGCAAGATCGTGCTGCCTGGCGCCAACAAGGATGCCATCAAGGCACTGCCGGAATTCAAATACGAGCGCCAGGAAAAGCCTGCCAAGGCCTGATGACGTGCGGGAACTTTGCCGTCAGAAGCCGTGCTGAAAGTGTGGGAATCGGCTGACAAACCTTTCAGGCAACGTGACCTGCACATAACGGAGCACATCGTCTTCAATAGAGGTACACAAACGACAAAAGGAGTTTGTTATGCGTGCCTTCGTATCCTTGATTCTGGCGGCCGCATTGGCATCCGTCAGCGGATGCGCGGACATGACGCCAAAGCAGCGTAATACTGCGCTTGGCGCAGCCGCAGGTGGTGTCGCCGGGGCGGCCATCTGGGGCGGTCCGGGCGCCACGTTGGGCGGTGCGGCTCTGGGTGGCGTGGTCGGTAACGCCGTCACCAAGTAACTTCCGCCACACGCGCAGCAATGCGCTCTGCAAGCTGGGGCCAGACCATGTTGTCTGGCCCTTTTTGTTGCCTGAGAACGCGCCATACCATTGCACATTCCCCTCATACGCATATGCGGATGCCAGCGCATAATCGGCGTTTTGCAACGGAGGCAATGTGCGATACGAGCAAGAAGGTTTTGGCGTGGCCAGCACACCGATCCTGAGCGTCGAAGGCCTGTGCAAACGGTACGGCGGCCAGACCGTCGTCGATAACCTGAGCTTCAGCGTCCGCCGCGGCCAATGCTTCGGCTTGCTTGGCCCGAACGGCGCCGGCAAGACCACCACGCTGCGCATGCTGCTCGGCATGACGATGCCCGATGCGGGCAGCCTCCGGCTGTGCGACGAGCCCGTTCCCGAAGCCGCACACCGCGCACGGATGCGTGTGGGCGTGGTGCCGCAGTTCGACAATCTCGATCCTGATTTCTCTGTCTCAGAGAACCTGCGCATTTTCGGGCGCTACTTCGGTCTGTCATCCGCGACCATCCGCGATCGCATTCCGACCCTGCTGGAATTCGCGCGGCTCGAACAGAAAGCCGATGCGCCGGTCCGCGCGCTTTCGGGCGGCATGAAGCGCCGGCTGACGGTGGCGCGCGCGCTCATCAACGATCCGGACATCCTCGTCATGGACGAGCCCACCACCGGGCTCGATCCGCAGGCCCGCCACCTGATCTGGGAACGCCTGCGCTCGCTGCTGGCCGCCGGCAAAACCATCCTGCTGACCACGCACTTCATGGAAGAAGCCGAGCGCCTGTGCGACGAGTTATGCGTGATCGACAATGGGCGCAAGATCGCGCAAGGCAAGCCGCAAGAGCTGATTGTCCGCGAGATCGGCTGCGATGTCGTCGAGGTCTACGGCGACGACCTCAACGCCCTGCGCACGCTACTGACACCGTTGGCCGACCGCGTGGAGACCAGCGGTGAGACCCTCTTCTGCTATGCACGCGATCCGCAGCCGTTGGTCGCAGCACTACGTGCGCACGCAGAAACGCACACCATGCCCGGCCTGCGCTACCTGCACCGCCCCGCAAATCTCGAAGATGTGTTCCTGCGCCTCACCGGCCGCGAGATGCGTGACTGAGAACCCCCAATGTCCACTGAAACCGCACTCCCCCCTACGCAGCAGCGGGCCTTTCCGCAGCCGCTGCTGCCGCTCAACTTCCGCAACTGGCAGTACGTCTGGCTGCGCAACTTCATGGTGTGGCGCAAGCTGGCCATTCCGTCGATGGCTGGCAACCTGGCCGACCCGATGATCTATCTGTTCGGGCTTGGGCTCGGTCTCGGCCTGCTGGTCGGGCGTGTCGACGGCGTGTCGTACATCGCGTTCCTGGCCGCCGGTACGGTGGCGTCCAGCACGATGATGTCGGCGAGTTTCGAGGCGATGTATTCCGCGTTCTCGCGCATGCACGTGCAGCGTACGTGGGAAGCGATTCTGTACGCGCCGCTCAGCCTCGGCGATGTGGTGCTCGGTGAGCTGCTCTGGGCTGCCAGCAAGTCCGTGCTCTCGGGCTTGGCGATCATGCTGGTAGCTGGCGCGCTCGGGTATGCGTCGATGCCGCAAGCGCTGCTCGCTCTGCCCGTCATCGTGCTCACCGGCTTCACCTTTGCCTGCCTGGCAATGAACATGACGGCCCTCGCGCCCAACTACGACTTCTTTATGTTCTATCAAACGCTGGTGATCACCCCGATGATGCTGCTTTCGGGCGTGTTCTTCCCACTGTCGCAACTGCCGGCGCCCGTGCGCGCCGCAACGAGCGTACTACCGCTGCCGCATGCCGTCGACCTGATCCGCCCGCTGATGCTTGGCCGCACGCCAGACAACATCATGCTGCACCTCGGTGTGCTGCTGCTGTACGCCGTTGCCGCCCTGCTGCTGTGCCTGTGGCTGTTGCGCCGTCGCATGCTCAAGTAAGACGCAACCCCAACGTCCAACAAAAAAGCCCGTCGCAATGACGGGCTTTTCGTTTGCTGCGGTCCAGATTTACTCGTTCACTGCAGAGCGCTGCAGGTGCAACTGCGTACGCGGGTCATCGTTCTGCGCGTTCTCACGATCGGCATTGGCGGCCGAACTGTTGCGCGCAGTCTCCAGACGATCGAGGTACGCCTCATCGATGTCGCCCGTCACGTACTTGCCGTCGAAGCACGACGCATCGAAATCCGTGAGCGCCGGGTTGACGTCACGCACGGCGCGCTTCATGTCTTCCACATCCTGGTACACGAGCTGGTCGGCGCCGATGATCTTGGCGATCTCTTCATGCGTGCGGCCGTAGGCCACCAGTTCGCCACGTGTCGGCATGTCGATGCCGTATACGTTCGGGAACTTCACCGGCGGAGCAGCCGAAGCAAAGATCACCTTCTTCGCACCCGCGTCGCGCGCCATCTGCACGATCTCCGACGAGGTCGTGCCGCGCACGATGGAGTCGTCAACGATCAGCACGTTCTTGCCCTTGAACTCGATGGCCATGGCATTGAGCTTCTGACGCACGGACTTCTTGCGCACTGCCTGTCCAGGCATGATGAAGGTGCGCCCCACGTAGCGGTTCTTGAAGAAGCCTTCGCGGTATGGCACGCCCAGGTGGTTGGCAACCTGCATGGCGGCCGGACGCGACGAATCCGGAATCGGCATCACCACGTCAATCTTGTCGGTCACCTCGCGCTTGATCTTCTCGGCCAGATAATCGCCCATACGCAGGCGCGCGTCGTACACCGACACGCCGTCCATGCGAGAGTCCGGACGTGCGAGATACACGTACTCAAAAATGCACGGCGAGAGCACCGGGTTCGCGGCGCATTGCTTGGTATGCAGTTTGCCTTCCAGGTCGATGAAAATCGCTTCGCCGGGCGCAACGTCGCGCTCGAACTTGAAGCCGATGCCTTCCAGCGCCACGGATTCCGAGGCCACCATGTATTCGATGCTGCCGTCTGGCGTTTCCTGGCTACCCAGCGCCAGCGGACGGATGCCGAACGGGTCGCGCACAGCCAGCACGCCGTAGCCGGAAATCTCGGCAGCAATGGCATACGAGCCGCGCACGCGGCGGTGCAAGCCTTCTACGGCGGTAAAGATGGAGTCGCGGTTCAGCGGAATGTCGTTGCTGGCGCGTTGCAACTCGTCGGCCAGCACGTTAAGCAGCACCTCCGAATCAGACTGCGTGTTGATGTGGCGACGGTCGCGCCGGAACATCTCTTCGCGCAGTTGATCGGAATTCGTCAGGTTGCCGTTGTGTGCCAGCACGATGCCGAACGGCGCGTTGACGTAGAACGGCTGGGCTTCTTCTTCGCTAGAGGAGCCTGCAGTCGGATAACGCACCTGGCCGATGCCGCTCGTGCCGGGCAGGCCGCGCATATTGCGCGTGCGGAACACGTCACGCACCATGCCGTTGGCCTTGTGCATATGAAAAGTACTGCCTGACGCAGTGGCGATGCCTGCCGCGTCCTGCCCCCGGTGCTGCAGGAGCAACAGGCTGTCGTAGATCAGCTGATTGACGGGCGTGGCTGAGACCACCCCAACGATACCGCACATGTCGAACTCCAGCGAGAACGTATTTGGTGGCGCCCACACCCGTTGCGGGCGCCGGAAAAGCTTCCCAGATCATCCAGCTCGTGGCCAGAAGTTCCAGATTCAATAGTGAACGTACTTTGCGACGTCCGGTGGCAACAGCGGCTTGGCCGCTTGTGCTGCCTGCTCCGCATACGGCCGCGTAATCGCCTCGCGCCAGAACGGTTGCTCGGGCAAGCTGGTAAAACCCGCCACCGTCATCAGCACGAGGATGATCACGCCGCCGCGCACCAGCCCGAACACCAGCCCCAATCCGCGATCTGCCGGCTTGAGCCCCGCGCTCGACAGCGCAGCCGAGAGCAGCGCGCCCACCAGCGACGTTGCAATTACCGTCACGATAAACAGTAGGACGAAACCGAGAACCATGCGTGCCACCGGCCCGCCGGGCAGCGACTCAGGCATCCAACCCGCCGCCACGCCCGAAAACGAATACGCCACCCACGCGGCAAACAGCCATCCGAGTAGTGCCAGCACCTCGCGAATCAGTCCGCGAAACAATCCGATCAGCGCCGACGTGACGATGATGAACAGCACGCCGTAGTCAAAGAAAGTCGGTTGCATCGGGCAGCGGCTTGGGTTGACTTTGACCGGGACCGGCGCAGCGAATCAGCGAACCTGACATGTGCGCTGAATGCACGTTGGGCCGCATCGTTATTGCTGCACGAGTTTGGGCGTCAGGCCGATCTGCTCGGCACGCTTCTGCGCCGCTTCCGCCGACGCACGGTCATTGAATGGGCCTGCACGCAGCAGCGCCAGATCGCCCTTCTCAGGCACCCTTTTGTGTTCAATGTAGCCGGGAATTTTCTCGCTCTTGAGCTTGCCCAGCCAGTTGCGGGCGCGATCCTCAGAAGCAAAAGCGCCAATCAGCAGAATAAACTTGCCGCCGTTGGCATCGGTGCTCGGCGCAGCGGCTTGCTGTGCGGGCTGTGCGGCGGGTTGGACTGGCTTTGCGGCGGGCTTCGATTCGGTTGGCGGCGTCTGGCTGGCGACCGTCTTGGGCGGTGTTGTCAGCTTGGCAGTTGGCGTGTTCGAGGGAGCAGCAGCTGGCGCATCGTTGCCGGCGACAACCTCTTCGCCCTGGTCAAGCGCCTGCGCCTGGTCAGCCGAGGCGCCCGTCCCACGCGATGCGGAACGGCGGCTGGCAACCTTCGGTTCATCAGTCGACACCTTGGCACCGCGGTCAATCGGCTGATCCTGAATCTGCACGGCCACCGCATCGGTCACGGGGCGCGGCTTGGCGTCGAACACGACGGGCAGCACGATCACAGCGGCGCCCACCAATACCACTGCACCAATCAGGCGGCGGCGGGCGCGTTGCTTTTGCGGGAGTTCGGGGTCGAGGCCGTCGCCGTCATCGTCTGTGCGCCGGGCCGCACGGCTGCGGGTATTCGACGATGCGCGGGATTCACGCACCGCTTCGCGAGCCACATCGGCGGCGCTGCTGGAGTTTGCTGTCGTGCCGCGCGAGCGTTCGCCTTCAGCGTTCTTGCGGGAGGAGAAGATGGAAAACAGTCCCATGAGGGCCCCGTGTTTAGTGCGCGCGACGCTTGCGCTCCGCCAGCACGCCGGCAACGGTGTAGAACGATCCGAAGACAACGATTCTATCATCCTCGGTCGCCCGCTCCATGGCGTTGCGGTAGGCTGTGGCGGGATCGCTGAATGTATTCACGCTCGCGTCCTTGCCTGCGCGGAAGCCGGCATCGGTCAGCGCTTTCTCCAGGCTGGCGGCGCTCGCAGCGCGCGGTGTCGGCAGATCAGTCAGGCACCAGTGGTCGATTTTGTCGAGCATGTGGCCAAGCACGCCGACGATGTCCTTGTCCTGCATCGCGCCAAATACTGCATAGGTGTAGCGGAAGAACCCCATGTTTTCGAGGTTCTGCCCGAGCGCCGCCGACGCGTGCGGGTTATGCGCCACGTCCAGAACAACCGATGGGCGCCCCGGCAGCACCTGGAAGCGCCCCGGCAATACCACCTGCGACAAGCCCAGACGCACGTCCTGCGCCGAAATCGGCAGCCGATCGCGCACCGACTCCAGCGCCGCCAACGCGGCAGATGCGTTCAGTAACTGATTCGCGCCGCGCAGCGCCGGATAGCCGAGACTCGGCCAACGGCGTCCTCGTCCGCTGAAGCCCCACTGCTGCTTGTCACCCTGGAAGTTAAAATCGCGACCGATCAGCCAAAGGTCGGCGCCAACGGTTTCCGCCTGCTTAACCAGGGAGATGGGCGGTACAGGATCAGAGCAGATCGCCGGCTTGCCGGCGCGGAAGATGCCGGCCTTCTCAAAGCCGATCGCCTCGCGCGTATCGCCGAGATAGGCCATGTGATCGAGATCGACACTGGTGATGATGGCGCAATCGGTATCGACAATATTGACGGCATCCAGCCGGCCACCCAGGCCAACTTCCAATATCACTGCGTCGAGGCCCGCGTTGGCAAACAAATGCATGATCGCCAGCGTGGTGAACTCGAAGTACGTCAGGCTGACGGGCTCCGGGAAGCTGCAACGCGCCCGCTCTACCGCCTCGAAGTGCGGCAACAGCATCGCGTCGGTGGCAATCTCGCCGTTCACGCGGGCGCGTTCGTTGAAATCGATCAGATGCGGCGAGGTATGGCAACCGACCTTATAACCGGCGGCCAACAGGATCGTCTCCAGCATCGCGCAGGTCGAGCCCTTGCCGTTGGTGCCCCCCACCGTGAAGACGACGACGGAGTTAAGGTCCAGCCCGAGTGCGTCGCGCACGCGGCTGATGCGGGCCAGGCCCATGTCGATGCCGACCGGGTGTGCGGTTTCCAGGTGGGCCAGCCAGTCGGGCAGCGTGTCGAATGTAGGCATGCGAAATAGGTGGCGCGGACTCCGGGAAACCGGCCGCGCAAAAACAAGAAGCGCGGACTCTCGCCCGCGCTTCGGTTCAACAGGTGTACTGCATCAGGCCAGCGCGTCGGCCGGTTGCTTCTGCAAGAGCGCCAGAAGCTCGGCAATCTCTCGGCGCATGTTGCGGCGGTCGACAATCATGTCGATGGCGCCCTTTTGCAGCAGGAACTCGGCGCGCTGGAAGCCTTCGGGCAGCTTTTCCCGCACAGTCTGCTCGATCACGCGCGGGCCGGCAAAGCCGATCATTGCCTTGGGCTCAGCGATCACCACGTCGCCCATGAAGGCAAAGCTGGCGGACACGCCGCCTGTGGTCGGATCAGTCAGCACGCTGATGAACGGCAGCTTGGCCTCTGCCAGCTTCTGGACCATCGCAGTGGTCTTGGCCATCTGCATCAGTGACAGCAGGCTTTCTTGCATGCGCGCACCGCCCGAAGCCGTCACGCAGATAAACGGCACCTTCTGCTCCAGTGCCATTTGCGCGCCGCGCGCGAAACGCTCGCCCACCACCGAGCCCATCGAGCCGGTCATGAACTCGAACTCGAAGCAGGCAACCACCACGGGCAGCGCATGGATGGCGCCACCTAGCACGACCATCGCGTCGGTCTCGCCCGTGTTATCCATGGCAGCCTTGATGCGATCAGGGTACTTTTTGCTGTCCTTGAACTTGAGCGCATCGACCGGCAGGATCTCCTGGCCCAGCTCATAGCGACCTTCAGCGTCCAGCAGTGCGTCCAGACGGGCACGCGCGCCGATGCGCATGTGGTGATCGCACTTCGGACAGACGTGCAGATTGGCTTCGACGTCGGTACGGTACAGCACCGACTCGCAAGCCGGGCATTTGACCCACAGGCCTTCCGGGATGCCCTTGCGTTGCGACGGATCGGTCTGTTGGATCTTGGGCGGAAGCAGTTTGTCCAGCCAGCTCATGCGTGCTCCTTGAATGCAGTGTCGCCGAGATCAGGCGTCGAGCGCCTGGCGAATCTCTGCGATGAAATCAGTCAAGTATTGTACCGCTTGTTCGCGAGGTGCCTCTTCAAGCAATTGCACAATGCGGGATCCGATAACGACTGCGTCCGCCACACCGCTGATCGCACGTGCCGTTGCCGCATCCCGGATGCCGAAACCGACACCCACTGGCAGCCGCGCGTGCTGCCGGATTTGCGGGATGCGCGCCGCCACGGCGTCGAGGTCGATGGTTGCCGCACCGGTCACGCCCTTGAGCGACACGTAGTAGATGTAGCCGCTTGCCACACGGGCGATTTGCGCGATACGCGCCTCGGTGGAAGTGGGCGCGAGCAGGAAGATCGGATCGATGCCGGCAGCGCGCATGGTCTTGGCAAAGGCCTCGCACTCTTCGGGCGGATAGTCGACCACCAGCACGCCGTCCACGCCCGCTTCGGACGCGGCCTTGGCGAAGGCTTCAATGCCCATGCGCTCGATCGGATTGGCGTAGCCCATCAGCACCACGGGCGTCGTCGAATCGGTGGCGCGGAAGGTACGCACATACTCCAGCACCGTGCGCAGGCCAACCTTGTTGGCCAATGCGCGCTCGGACGCACGCTGAATAACGGGGCCATCAGCCATCGGGTCGGAGAACGGCACGCCCAGCTCAATGACGTTGGAACCGCCTTTGACCAGCGCGTGCATCAGGTCGACGGTCATCTCGGGATACGGATCGCCCGCCGTGATGAACGGAATCAGGCCCTTGCGGCCCTGTGCGGACAACTGCGAAAAAGTTTGAGCGATGCGGGACATAAAGGGATGAGTGTGTCAGGCGACCTTGATGGTCTCAGGCGCCTGCGATTCAGTCGGTTGGGCGTGGGCGGCAGCGGCATGCACAGCAACCACCCGCTCGCGCGCCACGCGGCAATAGTCGGCGTTGATCTCGAAGCCGGCGAAGCGGCGGCCAAGCCGCGCACACGCCGCAGCCGTGGTGCCGCTGCCCAGGAACGGATCCAGCACCAGGCCGCCCGGCGGGCAGCTCGCCAGAATCATGCGCTCCACCAGCTCCAGCGGCTTCTGCGTCGGGTGCTCCGCGCGCTCCGGGTCTTGCCGGTGCAGGCGCGACACGCTCCACACGTCCTTCGGGTTGTAGCCGACTTCCAGCCACTTCTTGCCCTCGAAACGCTTGCGGCTGCGCGCCTTCTTGGTCTCTGCGTCGTACGGAATGCGCACGGCGTCGACATCGAAGTAGTACTCGCGCGATGCGGCAAAAAAGCCGATGTTGTCGTGCACCGACGAGAACTTGCGCGTGCTGCCGCCCATGCTGGGCACGCGGCGGTCCCAGATGATCTCGTTGACCATCGTCAGGCGCTGCTTGAGCATCACGAACAGTTCCGGCGCGTATTGCCACGTGCAGAACACGTACATGGAGCCGTTGCGCGCCAGCTTGCGAACCACCGCATCGATCCAGCGTTCAGACCAGGCCAGGTAGGCATCGCCCGACAGCTTGTCAGAGTCGTTGCCGTAATCCTTGCCCAGCCCGTACGGCGGGTCGGCGATGACGAGGTCCACACTGCCGTCGGCCAGATGCCCGACCCCGGTAATGCAGTCCTCGTTGAAAATGCCGTCAATGGCGCGCTCGGTCATGCGTGTGGCAGTGCCGTTAGATTTTGATGCCGGAGAATTCGGCGACGGTGTGCATGTCCTTGTCGCCGCGGCCCGACAGGTTCACCAGCAGGATCTTGTCCTTCGGCAGCGTCGACGCCAGCTTGCAGGCATACGCCAGCGCGTGGCTCGATTCCAGCGCGGGGATGATGCCCTCCATGCGGCACAGGTCATGGAAGGACTGCAGCGCTTCCTTGTCCGTGATACCGACGTATTCCGCGCGGCCGGCATCCTTCAGCCAGGCATGCTCTGGGCCGACGCCCGGATAGTCCAGACCGGCCGAGATCGAATGCGTCTCGATGATTTGGCCGTCTTCATCCTGCAGCAAATACGTGCGGTTGCCATGCAGTACGCCCGGCGAACCGCCCGTAAGCGATGCCGCGTGGCGGCCCGTCTCGATGCCCTCACCCGCGGCTTCCACACCGATCAGCTTCACGTCCGCATGGTCGATGTACGGATAGAAAATGCCCATAGCGTTGGAGCCGCCGCCCACGCAAGCGATCACGGCATCCGGCTGGCGGCCAACCATCTCGGGCATCTGCACCTTGCATTCCTCGCCGATCACGGCCTGGAAGTCGCGCACCATCATCGGATACGGATGCGGCCCCGCCACCGTACCGATGATGTAGAAGGTGTCAGCCACGTTGGTGACCCAGTCGCGCATCGCCTCGTTGAGGGCGTCTTTGAGCGTGCGCGAACCGGATTCCACCGGCACCACGGTCGCACCCAGCAACTTCATGCGGTAGACGTTGGCCGCCTGGCGGCGCACGTCTTCGCTGCCCATGTAGACGACACATTCCATGCCGTAGCGCGCAGCGATAGTGGCAGTGGCCACGCCATGCTGGCCGGCGCCGGTTTCAGCAATCACGCGCGGCTTGCCCATGCGGCGTGCCAGCAGCGCTTGGCCGATGACGTTGTTCACCTTGTGCGCGCCGGTGTGGTTCAGGTCTTCGCGCTTGAGATATATCTGCGCGCCGCCGCAGTGCTCGGTCAGGCGGCGGGCGTGATAGATGGGCGACGGACGGCCGACGAAATGCTTCAGCTCGTACTCGTATTCCTTGATGAACTCGGGATCGTGCTGGTAGCGCGCATAGGCGTCGCGCAATTCATCCAGCGCGTGGGACAGCGTTTCCGCTACGAAGGTGCCGCCATAGGGGCCAAAGTGGCCATGGGCGTCGGGCAGGTTGTACATGGCAATCTCTCGAGGCATCCGCCGAGGTCAGGGTGAAGACCCATCAGCGGAGATATTCAGGAAGGCGTGCTCCGCGAGAAACCTGCCAGATCGGCTCAGGCCTGAACCGATGCGCCCAGGGCTGCATCGGCCTCGCGGACCGCACGCACGAATGCGGTCATACGGGCGTGATCTTTCACACCCCGTGCGGCCTCGATCCCGCTGCTTACGTCAACAGCGTAGGGCCGCACGCGCTCAATCGCGCCAGCGACGTTTTGCGCGCTCAACCCACCACTCAAAACGAGCCGAGGAGCGGCGCTTGTGGTTGGCGAGGATGGCGATTGCGGGAGCCATTGCGGGGGAATCAGGGTCCAGTCGAAGACGTGGCCGCCACCGCCATAGCCCTCAACAAACGCGTCGAGCAGCAAGCCTTGGGCAGCGACAAACCGATCGGCGAATTCTACCAAATCGGCCCCCGGCTGAACACGCAAGGCGCGCAGCCAGGGCAATCCCACCTTCCCCGCGATCTCAGCGCACAGCTCAGCCGGCTCATCGCCGTGGAACTGAAGCAGCGTCAGCGGCACTTGGTCGAGCACGCGCGCCACATCATCCGCGCTGGCATTGACGAAGAGGCCCGTCATGGTAACGAATGGACCGGCACGGCGGGCCAGTTCTGCGGCATGCTCGGCAGTCACAAAACGGGGACTGGGCGGGTAGAACACCAGCCCGATGGCATCTGCGCCCAGCGCGACGGCGTGGTCGACGTCGGTCGGCTGGGTCAGGCCACAGAGCTTGATACGGGTACGGTGCAACGACATGGCAAATAAGCGGCTCACAGCGCGGCGTGCTCGGCAAACACGCCGCGAAACAGACTGGACGATGCCGGGGATGCGGGCAATTGAAAGACATCAGGATAGCCGACCTCGGCCAAGTACAGCCCGTCCGGCATGAAGGTGGGCGCGGCGGCCACGCGGCTACGGGCAGCCAGCACATCCGCCATCCACGATGCCGGCTGGCGGCCTCGGCCAATCGCCACCAGGCATCCCATGATGTTGCGCACCATGTGATGCAGGAAGGCACTGCCGCGAATGCGAACGAACACCCACTCGCCCTCGCCTCGCACTTCCATCGAATACATCGTCTTGACCGGCGACTTAGCCTGGCATTCCGCCGCGCGGAAAGAAGAAAAATCGTGCTCACCCACCAGCACCTGAGCAGCCTCGTGCATGGCTGCCACGTCAAGCGATTGGTCGGGCGGCAGCGTCACATAACCCGCTTTGCCTTCGAGCAGCGGCGCGCGCGTCGGCCCGAAGGTCAGCGCGTAGTAATACGTGCGGCGATGGGCGGAGAAACGCGCGTGGAAATCCTCTGGCATTGCCTGCGCCCAGCGCACGGCCACAGTCGACGGTAGAAAAGCATTGGTGCCACGTACCCACGAGAACGGATCGCGCACGAGATCGGTGTCAAGGTGGACGATCTGTCCCAGCGCATGCACGCCAGCATCGGTGCGACCAGCGACCGTGGTCGGCAATGCCACGCCGGCAAACTGCCGCAGCGCTGCTTCCAGCGCGTCTTGCACGGTGTTGCCGTGCGGCTGCGATTGCCACCCCGAAAACGCGGCACCGTCGTACTGGATGCCGAGCGCGATGCGCGTCATGCCGTGTGAATCCTCATGCGTAAAGAAAAACGCCGGCAGGATACCACCCTGCCGGCGCTGTCGATGGCGTATAACGCGGTACGTCAGCCGATCTGGCGCATCAAGGCTTGCGCCTCGGCGTGGAACGACGGATCGCCCAGGTCCAGCACTTCCTGCAGCAGCTCGCGTGCGCCTTCCTTGTCGCCAATCTCGATATAGGCCTTGGCCAGATCAAACTTGATCTGCAGATCGCGCACACCGTCGGCACCGTGCTCGCCGGACAGCGTGTGCGGCAGGTTGGTATCCAGACGGATGGCCGATTGCGGCTCGTCGTTGGCGACTTCGGCGTGCTCGCCGTGGCGCTCAGCGTGATGCGGCTCGGATTCGAAGTGCATCGGGGCCTGAGACAAGTCGGTCGGCTGTGCCCAGCTCGGCAAGGCTTCCTCAGAGGCCGCTGCTGCTGCCGGGGCAGCCGTTTCTGCGGAAGGCGGCGTCGGATTCAGATCCAGCGACAGATCCGACAGATCCATATGCAGCGGCGGCGCGGCGACGGGCTGGTAAGCCTCGCCAGCGTGCGCGTTGAACTGCGGCAGATCCGCCTGGGGTTCGGCGTGCACCTTGAAGATGTCCGATGCCACTTCCGGCGCAGTGATCGGCTCACCTGCAGCCGGCGCCGGGAACGACTCCAGCGGCAGATCGAAATCTGCCAATTGCGGTGCCTTGGTCGACGGGGCGGACGGGTCCATATCCGGCGACAGCGTGGTCCAGTCGTCGCCGCGGCGGGTGGTTTGACCGGTCACCGTCGGGCTGAAGGTTTCAGCGGCCACCGCAGCACCAACACCGGCCAGGGCAGCGGCGCCTGCAACTGCGGCACCAGCGTGGCTCGGTTCTGCATGCGCTTCGGCACCCGGATGGTGTCCATCACCCTGCACCGTCAGATACAGCGGGTTGGCCGGATCGAACTTGCGGCCCATCGCGGCAGCCTCCGCCCATTCCGGCGAGGCAGCGCCGACTTGCGCCAGCATCTCTTCAGCGATGGTCTGGAAACCATGTGCGTCCTGACGATTGGCGTAGATTTCCATCAACTTCAGGCGAATGGCTTGGCGCTCCGGATGTTGCTCCAGCGCCTCGCGCAGAATTTCTTCGGCCTGCACATCACGACCGTAGGCAATATAGACATCGGCCTCGGCAATCGGGTCAACCTCATTGCTCTCGTTGCCGCCACCAATGCGGAAATCCGCACCGAACACGCTGTGCTGCGAAGTGTCAACACTCTGACCGCCGGCCGCGCCGAACAGCGAGTTGGCACCCGCCATCACCGTGCTTTCCTGCGACAGCAGGCTGTCCTGGAAGCCATGTGCCTGCTCAGGCTTCTGCTGGCGACGGCGATACACCACCAGACCACCCAGCAGGGCAACGACCAGGCCGCCCAGACCCAAGGCCATCGGGTTAGCCAGCAGCGACGAGAAGAACGATTCCTCCTGGACCGGCGGCGGTACCACAACCACCGGCGCCTTCTTCGGCGCAGCGGCCGGAGCCGATGCAGCGCCCACCGGTGCGCTTGCAGCCGCTTGCGGTGCCGAGGCCGCAGCCACGGGCGCCGATGCGGCTTGCGGTGCAGAAGCCGCCGCGGCAGCCGTTGCGGACGAAGCCGGTGCAGCAGCGGCTGTTTCCGCCGGTGCAGCAGCAACAGGGGCCGGAGACGGCGCCGCAGTCGTCGGTGCGGGCGCATTGGCCGCCGCCACAGCGGGAGCGGCCGTGGACGGTGCAGCACCAGCAGCCGGTTTGGCAGCGCTGGCTGCCTTGGCCAGTTCGGCGTTCTTCAGTTCAACCAGGCGCTGCATGTCAGAGAGATTCTTCTCCAACTGTGCAACACGCGATTCCATCTCCTTGAGCGCGCGCTCCTTGGCGACGAGCTCTTCATCGCGAACCGGTGCCGCGCCAGCCTTGCCGGTGCGATCGGCCTTCGACAGACGCAGCTCATCGCGGCCGCTGGCAGCCGGCGTAGCCTGATCCTGCACGCGGGCCGACACGCTGCCGCTTTGCTGGCGGGCCGAGTCGGTATCGGTGGCGGCATTGGCCTGCGCTGCGGTTGCCAAGCGATTGCGGTAGCCGGCAAAACCGGAGGTCTGCGCAACCACTTCGCGGCGCGCCTCGCGTGCCGACGTCTTCTGCGCCTCAGCCTGCGACGGCACCTTCAGCACCGAGCCGGTACGCAGCCGGTTGATGTTGCCGCCAATAAAAGCGTTGGGATTGTTGCGGTACAGCGCCAACAGCATCTGGTCGAGCGACACGGCATCCTGGCCTTGCGCAGCCGTCGACGCAACGTCGTAGAGGCTATCGCCGCGCTGCACGGTGTACGAGCCACCAGGCGTGGCGTCCGGGGCGGAGGCAGCAGGAGCGGCCTGCTGAGGACGTGCAGCCTGACGAGCAGCGCGGGGCTGGCGCGTCGGTGCCGGCGCGGCAGCAGCCGGGGCCGCAGCTTGCGGTTGTGCAGCCGAAGCGGCTGACGCCGGCTCAGCGGCGCCCGGCGCCGTGGCCTGCACCACCGGTGTTGGCGCGAAATTCTGTGTGGAGTTGCTGGAGCCAACCGGGTCCAGCAGGAACGTGTAAGCGCGCGAAACGTGGCCGCTTGCCCAGTTCAGGTCAACCAGAACGTCAACAAACGGCTCAGCGACGGGCTGAGTCGAACGCAGGCGCACGACATAGTTGCCATTCGACTGGCGCTCCAGCGATGCGCGCAGCGAGGAAACGATCGGGTTATAGGTCAAGCCGGCACGCGAATAGGCATCCGGCGCAGCAAGCTTGGCGACCAGGTTTTGCGCCTCTTCGGGCGTCACGCCAGTCAGATCGATTTCGGCCTGCAACGGCTGGCCGAGGCTGGAACGCACGTGCAGCGCGCCGAAACCGGCCGCGTGCGCCGCGGGCTGAATCAGCAGCAGGCTGGCCGCAGCAAACGCGACGGCCGACCAGCGAGGACTGCGATGGGACGATTCTCTCCGGCGGTATTGGCTCACCCTCACCTTCGACTCCGTTATCTTTTAATGTGCAAACGAACTTAACATCAACAAGTTAGCGCAGCAAGTTCACCCAAAAAGTGAAGTGCCGAATAAGAACCGCCGTCAATTTTTATGAAAACGACACAATTGGCGAGATTCTGAAGCGCCCGACGTACCCCCCGGAATGCGCGCGCTTCCATGTGGCGCTAACCTTTCCCCGCGTCCCGTCCACCCCACGAATGGGCGGACAATGTTCCGGCCGCTATTGTGTACCAACGTTACAAGCCGTGGGCATCCAGATGGCACAACGCCGCGCAGGCCGCGCGGCGTTGGTGGAAAAAGCGCACTTTCTGTTGTCAGGCCGCAACGACGGCCACCAATGCCCGGCCCGACAACGAAAGCAAAGTTCGAATCACTTGCCCAGCAGGATGCGCAACGTACGGCGCAGCGGCTCGGCAGCACCCCACAAAAGCTGATCGCCGATCACGAAGGCGCTCACGTACTCCGGCCCCATGTTCAGCTTGCGCACGCGGCCCACACCGATCTCCAGGCCACCGGTAATGGACGCAGGGGTCAGTTCCTTCTCGGTAATGCTGCGATCGTTCGGCACCCACTTCACCCACGGGTTGCCCGAGCGGATGATCTGCTCGATCTCTTCGAGCGGCAGGTCGCGCTTGAGCTTGAGCGTCAGGCCCAGGCTGTGGCAGCGCATTGCGCCAATCCGCACGCACAGGCCGTCGACCGGGATCACCGCATCCTGCTTCGTGCCCAAAATCTTGTTGACCTCGGCTTGGCCCTTCCACTCTTCCTTCGATTGGCCGTTGTCGAGCTGCTTGTCGATCCAGGGGATCAGGCCACCAGCCAGCGGTGCCGGGAAGAATTCGGTCGGCACATCTTCGCGGATGGTCTTGGCAACCTTGCGGTCGATGTCCAGAATGGCGGACGCCGGGTTGGCCAGCTCATCAGCCACCGCACCATGGATCACGCCCATGCCCTTGAGCAGTTCGCGCATGTGGTTGGCGCCGCCGCCCGAAGCAGCCTGGTAGGTCATCGAACTGACCCATTCAACCAGCCCTTCGCGGAACAGGCCGCCCACGCCCATCAGCAGGATGGAGTTGGTGCAATTGCCGCCGATGAAATTCTTGGTGCCGGCCGCCACCGCGTTCTTGATGAGCGACAGGTTGACCGGGTCCAGCACGATCACGGCGTCATTTTCCATACGCAGTGTCGAAGCGGCGTCGATCCAGTAGCCGTTCCAGCCGGCGGCGCGCAGCTTCGGGAAGACTTCGGTGGTGTAGTCACCGCCCTGACACGTGATGATCGTGTCGCAGGCCTTGAGTGCCTCGATGTCGTTGGCGTCGGCCAGCGGCGCATCCGTCTTGGCGAATGCGGGCGCCTTGCCGCCAGCGTTGCTGGTGCTGAAAAACACGGTGTCGATCAGGTCGAAATCTTTTTCTTCCTGCATGCGCTGCATCAGCACGCTGCCGACCATGCCGCGCCAACCGACGAGACCTACCTTCATGATGTGAACCCTTAGTGATTTTCCCCGCCTCGGCCGCCCGGCGTGACCGTGCGGGGAAGGCGAGCGGACACGACGGACGATCTACGAGATCGTTTTTTTGGTAATAATTTTGGTGGTCGTGCCAATCTTGACAGACGTAACGCGCGCGCGTGCGGCAGTGCCCGTGGCTGCGAGTGCCAGGGTGCCCAGAATGCCCAGTACGAAGACGGGGAGCGCGGTCGAGATCATCTGCAAAAATATACACGATTTGGCGGCACGCACAATGCGCTGCAACATACGTCCGCCGAAAAAACATCGCTGCGGCACCGTATGTGATGGCACCGCAACGCATGGTCCGGCTTAGAGCGCAGCCAACACCGCCTCGCCCATCTCCACCGTGCCGACCTGTTTGCAGCCCGGCGTCAGGATGTCGCCGGTGCGGTAGCCCTGGGCCAGCACCTTCTTCACGGCGTTTTCGATGCGATCAGCCTGCTCAGCCTTGCCCAGCGAATAGCGCAGCATCATGGCCGCCGACAGGATCGTCGCCAACGGGTTGGCCACGCCCTTGCCCGCGATGTCCGGTGCCGAACCATGCGACGGCTCGTACAGCCCCTTGTTGTTTGCATCAAGCGACGCCGAGGGCAGCATGCCAATCGAGCCCGTCAGCATAGCGGCCTCGTCCGAGAGGATGTCGCCGAACATGTTGCCGGTGACAATCACGTCGAAGTTCCTCGGCGCCTTGACGAGCTGCATGGCCGCATTGTCGACATACATGTGCGACAGCTCGACTTCCGGATATTCCTTGTGCACATCGGTAACGATGTCCTTCCAGAACTGGAACGTTTCGAGCACGTTGGCTTTGTCGACGCTGCACAGCTTCTTGCCGCGCTTGGCCGCGGCCTGGAAGGCAACGTGCGCGATGCGGCGGATTTCCGGCTCGGCGTAGCGCATGGTGTCAAAGCCCTCGCGCGCACCGGCGAACAGGCCGTCCGGCGCGGCACGCACGCCGCGCGGCTGGCCGAAGTAGATGTCGCCGGTCAGTTCACGCACGATCAGGATGTCGAGACCACCGACGATTTCAGGCTTCAGGCTCGATGCCCCCGCCAGCTCCGGATAGCAGATCGCCGGACGGAAGTTGGCGAACAGTTGCAGATGCTTGCGCAGGCCGAGAATGGCCTGCTCCGGGCGCAGCTCGCGGGCCAGCGTGTCGTACTTCCAGTCACCCACGGCGCCGAACAGGATTGCGTCGGCTTCCTTGGCAAGCTTGAGCGTGTCTTCCGGCAGCGGATGGCCCTTGGCTTCATAGCCAGCGCCACCCACGGGCGCGAATTCCATCTCGAATGACTCGCCCAGCGCATTCAGCACCTTGACGGCCTCGGCCACGATTTCCTTGCCAATGCCGTCGCCCGGCAACACTGCAATCTTGGTCATGCGTTTTCCTTGTGATTCGAGGATCAGACAGCGGGGCTCAGCCGACGAGCTTGTGTGCGAGCCACGGCATTTTGGCCAGGCGCTGCGCTTCGTAGGCTTTGATCTGATCGGCATAACGCAGGGTCAGGCCGATGTCGTCAAAGCCATTGAGCAGACAGTATTTGCGGAACGCCGTAATGTCGAACGGATATGCGGTACCACTCGGCGTGACGACAACCTGCTTGTCCAGGTCGACAGTCAACTGATAGCCGACAAAGGCTTGCGTCTCGTTGAACAGGTGATCGACTTGCGACTCCGTCAGTACGATCGGCAACAGGCCGTTCTTGAAGCAGTTGTTGAAGAAGATGTCGGCAAAGCTCGGCGCGATGATCGCGCGGAAGCCGTACTGCTGAAGCGCCCACGGTGCGTGCTCACGCGAGCTTCCGCAACCGAAGTTCTTGCGCGCCAGCAGCACCGATGCGCCTTTATAGCGCGGCTGGTTCAGCACGAAATCCGGGTTCAGCGGACGCTTGCTGTTGTCCTGACCGGGCTCGCCCACGTCCTTGTAGCGCCATTCGTCGAACAGGTTCGGACCGAAGCCCGTGCGCTTGATCGACTTGAGGAATTGCTTTGGGATGATGGCGTCGGTATCAACGTTCTCGCGGTCGAGCGGGGCCACGAGGCCGGTGTGGATGGTGAATTGTTCCATGATCGTTGTTCTCCTTCCTACCGCTCAGGCGAGCTTGCGCACGTCGACGAAGTGGCCTTCCAGCGCCGCGGCGGCAGCCATTGCCGGGCTCACCAAATGGGTGCGGCCACCCGCGCCCTGACGGCCTTCGAAGTTGCGGTTGGACGTGGACGCGCAGCGCTCGCCCGGGTCAAGGCGGTCAGCATTCATCGCCAGGCACATCGAACAACCCGGTTCGCGCCATTCAAAGCCCGCAGCCTTGAAGATCTTGTCGAGCCCTTCACGCTCGGCCTGCTCCTTCACAAGCCCCGAGCCCGGCACGACCATCGCCAGCTTCACGTTGGAGGCAATGCGCTTGCCCAGCTTCTGCACGACCCAAGCCGCAGCGCGCATATCTTCGATGCGGCTGTTGGTGCACGAGCCGATGAAGACCTTGTCAATGTTGATATCACTGATGGCAACGTTCGGCTGCAGGCCCATGTATTCAAGCGCGCGCTCCATGGCGTTGCGCTTGTTCGGGTCTTTTTCCTTGTCGGGATCCGGCACGCGGTCTTCAATGCTGACCACCATTTCCGGCGACGTGCCCCAGCTCACTTGCGGGCGGATCTCTTCGGCACGCAGCTCGACCACGTGGTCGAAATGGGCACCCTCATCCGAATGCAGCGTGCGCCAGTAAGCGACGGCCTGCTCCCACTCAACACCCTGCGGCGCGAACGGACGGCCCTTGATGTATTCGAGCGTGACGTCATCCACGGCGACCATACCGGCGCGTGCGCCGCCTTCGATCGCCATGTTGCACACCGTCATGCGGCCTTCCATCGACAGCGCCCGGATGGCCGAGCCTCCGAATTCCATGGCGTAGCCTGTGCCGCCTGCCGTACCGATCTTGCCAATAATGGCGAGCACGATGTCCTTGGCTGTGCAACCACGCGGCAGCGTACCTTCCACCTTCACGAGCATGTTCTTGCTCTTCTTGGCAAGCAGCGTCTGCGTGGCCAGCACGTGTTCGACCTCAGACGTGCCGATGCCATGCGCCAGCGCGCCGAATGCACCGTGCGTGCTGGTGTGCGAGTCACCGCAAACCACTGTCATGCCCGGCAGCGTCGCACCCTGCTCCGGCCCGATCACGTGCACGATGCCCTGACGCTTGTCGGTCATTTTGAATTGCGTGATGCCGTAGCGGTCGCAGTTGGCATCGAGCGTATCTACCTGCAGCCTGGACACCGGATCGGCAATGCCGTGCGAGCGGTCGGTGGTCGGCACGTTGTGGTCGGACACGGCCAGATTGGCGCTGATGCGCCAAACCGGACGCTCCGCCATCTTCAGGCCCTCGAACGCCTGCGGGCTCGTTACTTCGTGCAGCAGTTGGCGATCGATGTAGAGCACGGTCGTGCCGTCCTCTTCGGTATGAACGACGTGATCGTCCCAGAGTTTGTCGTAGAGCGTCTTGGCCATGATGCGATCCGTGCACAACGCGCCCTCCATATGAACTTGGGGCGGCTGCGCGAGCAGTTTCGTGGGGAGTGATCGATTATGCCACCCGGCACATCGAGCACCGGACGTGACTGACGAAAGGGGGTTTCGCCATTTCGCGAGGGCGCATCTGCCACAACAAAGAGGCAACAAAAAACCCCGCCGGTTGCCCAGGCGGGGTTTCTGTGCAGCGTGTTACCTGGCTGCAGCTTAGCGCTTGTCAACCGGCGGCACTTCGCGCGTGGCGGCGCCGTTGAACAGCTGGCGCGGACGGCCGATCTTGTATTCCGGATCGGTGATCATCTCTTCCCACTGCGCAATCCAGCCCACCGAGCGGGCCAGCGCGAAGATGCACGTGAACATCGACGACGGGATGCCCAGCGCGCGCTGCACGATACCCGAGTAGAAGTCGACGTTCGGGTACAGCTTGCGGCTGACGAAGTACTCGTCTTCCAGCGCGATCTTTTCCAGCTCCATGGCGAGCTTGAACAGCGGGTCGTTGTGCAGGCCCAGTTCGTTCAGCACTTCATGGCAGGTTTCGCGCATCAGCTTGGCGCGCGGGTCGTAGTTCTTGTACACGCGGTGGCCAAAGCCCATCAGGCGCACACCGCTGTTCTTGTCCTTGACCTGCTTGATGAACTCGGGAACCTTGTCCACCGAACCAATCTCTTCCAGCATATTCAGTGCGGCTTCGTTCGCACCACCGTGCGCCGGGCCCCACAGGCAGGCGATACCGGCAGCGATGGCAGCGATCGGATTCGTGCCCGACGAACCGGCCAGACGCACCGTCGAAGTCGAAGCGTTCTGCTCGTGGTCTGCGTGCAGGATGAAGATGCGGTCCAGAGCACGCTCCAGCACCGGGTTCACCTTGTAGTCTTCGCAAGGGGTGGCAAACATCATGCGCATGAAGTTGCCGGTGTACGACAGGTCGTTCTGCGGATAGATGCTCGGCTGCCCGATGTTGTACTTATAGGCCATCGCCACCAGCGTCGGCAGCTTGGCGATCAGGCGGATCTGCGAGATTTCGCGCTCACGCGGGTCGTTGATGTTGGCGGCGTCCGGGTAGAACGCGCTCATCGCGCCAACCAGGCCCGTCAGCACGGCCATCGGGTGCGCATCGCGACGGAAGCCACGCAGGAAGAACTGCATCTGCTCGTGCACCATCGTGTGGTTCGTCACGACATTGTCGAACTCGGCCTTCTGCTTGGCGTTGGGCAATTCGCCCTTCAGCAGCAGGTAGCAGATTTCCATGAAATCGCACTTGCTGGCCAGATCGTCGATGGCGTAGCCGCGGTACAGCAGCTCACCCTTGTCGCCATCGATGTAGGTGATCTTGGAATTGCACGACGCGGTCGACATGAAGCCGGGGTCGTACGTGAACTTGCCCGTCTGGCCGTACAGCTTGCGGATGTCGATCACGTCCGGGCCAACCGTGCCCTTGTAGATCGGCAGCTCTACGCTGGGCGAGCCATCGGAAAATGATAGGGTGGCTTTCACTTCGGACGGCGTCATGTCGGTTTCCTTCTCTGCTGTTTATAAAAATGAAGTCGGGAGACTCCCGCCAGACGGATCGAGGGGCGCAGGCCGGGGGGCGGCTGAACCGATTCGTCTTGCGGCAACCTCTCGCGCGCCGGCTCAGACCGAGCGCAGCAAGGTCAGGACGCGCTGGATATGCGGCACGTCGAGTTCGCCCTCCGGCTCCTTGCGTGCAAGCAGGAGATCCATCAGGTCGTTGTCGGGTAGCTCGAACAATTGCGTGAGGGCGGCAACGTCGTCATCCGACAATTCCGTCTCGTAGCGGTTGAAGAAGCGCTCGACGATGATGTCGTTCTCCAGCAGGCCACGCCGGGCACGCCAGCGCAGACGCGCGCGCTTGTGCGGATCGGACTGGTGGGAGAACGTTGGAGTATTCACAGCAATCATGCTTCTGAAGAATGTGTCGCCGGAAAAACCGCTCCGGCGACACACAATGCCAAAGTGCGCTGACTCGCGGCTTACACCGCGCGACGCACCATCAGTTCCTTGATCTTGCCGATGGCCTTGGTCGGGTTCAGACCCTTCGGGCAGACATCGACGCAATTCATGATGGTGTGGCAGCGGAACAGACGGTACGGATCTTCCAGGTTGTCCAGACGCTCGCTGGTGGCCTGATCACGGCTGTCCGCGATGAAGCGGTAAGCCTGCAGCAGACCGGCCGGGCCGACGAACTTGTCCGGGTTCCACCAGAACGACGGGCATGACGTCGAGCAGCTCGCACACAGAATGCACTCGTACAGACCGTCGAGCTCTTCACGCTCTTCCGGCGACTGCAAACGCTCCTTCTCGGGCGGCGGCTCGTCGTTGATCAGGTACGGCTTGATCGAGTGGTACTGGTTGAAGAACTGCGTCATGTCGACGATCAGGTCGCGCACCACGGGCAGCCCCGGCAGCGGGCGCAGCACGATCTTCTCGGGCAGCTCA
>NZ_BHVX01000016.1 GCF_003851545.1 Ralstonia sp. SET104
AAAGCCCCCGGTTTCTGGCCTGTGCCAGAGCCTGGGCGGTCGGCCCGTCCGGGGACGTCGTCAGACGCATGTGGCGCCGGCCAAACACCTAACGATAACGATGCAGGATTTCTGGCATGCGGCATCAGCCCAGCTCGAGAGTGAGCTGACGCCGCAACAATTCAAGACGTGGATCAAGCCGCTGACGCCGCTGTCGTTTGACGAGCAGGCATGCACGCTGCGGATAGCCGCGCCCAACCGTTTCAAGCTCGACTGGGTCAAGAGCCAGTTCTCGGGCCGCATCCAGTCGCTCGCGTGCGACTACTGGGAGATGACGGTCGACGTGCAGTTCGTGCTCGACCCGACCGCCGGGCAGCGCCAGGCGGCCCTGCAGCCGGCGCTCGCACCGGTACCGATGCAGCCTGTGGGGGCGCTATCGATTCAACCTCGGCAGGCCATGTCGACTGGCGGCGGTGTTGCGCATGAGGCCGCGACCGTGCGCCCAGCGCCGTCGATGTACCGCGAAACCGCGCTCGCTACGGCCAGCCATGTTGCCGCCGATATCGACGTGCCCGTGATGGATGCCGCCGAGGTCAGTGCACAGTCGTACCGCGTGCCGCCGCAAGCGCCCGCCGTGGTCGCGCGTCCGGCCGCGCCGCCGCAGGCGCCCGTGGACGACTCGGTGCACGAGCGCTCGCGCCTGAACCAGATCCTCACGTTCGACAACTTCGTCACCGGTAAGGCCAACCAGTTGGCGCGTGCCGCCGCCATCCAGGTCGCCAACAACCCGGGCAAGTCGTACAACCCGCTGTACCTGTACGGCGGCGTGGGCCTGGGCAAGACGCACCTGATTCACGCCATCGGCAACTTCATGCTGATGGAGAACCCGCGCGCGCGCATCCGCTACATCCACGCAGAACAATACGTTTCTGACGTAGTGAAGGCTTACCAGCGCAAGGCGTTTGATGATTTCAAGCGCTACTACCACTCGCTTGATCTGTTGCTGATCGATGACATTCAGTTCTTCTCGGGCAAGAACCGCACGCAGGAAGAATTCTTCTACGCGTTCGAGGCGCTGATCGCCAACCGCGCGCAGGTCATCATCACCAGCGATACCTATCCGAAGGAGATCACCGGCATTGACGACCGTTTGATCTCGCGCTTCGACTCCGGGCTGACGGTAGCCATCGAGCCGCCCGAGCTGGAGATGCGCGTTGCGATTCTGATGAAGAAGGCGCAGGCCGAGAACGTGACCGTGCCCGAAGAGGTGGCCTTCTTCGTGGCCAAGCATCTGCGCTCGAACGTGCGTGAGCTGGAAGGCGCACTGCGCAAGATCCTGGCGTACTCAAACTTCCACGGCAAAGAGATCACGATCGAGGTCACGCGCGAGGCGCTGAAAGACCTGCTGACGGTGCAGAACCGCCAGATCTCGGTGGAGAACATCCAGAAGACCTGCGCGGATTTCTACAACATCAAGGTCGCCGACATGTACTCCAAGAAGCGGCCGGCCAACATCGCGCGCCCGCGCCAGATCGCCATGTATCTGGCCAAAGAGCTCACGCAGAAGAGCCTGCCGGAAATCGGCGAACTCTTTGGCGGACGCGACCACACCACCGTGCTGCATGCCGTGCGCAAGATCGCCGACGAGCGCACGAAAGACGCCCAACTCAACCACGAGTTGCACGTGCTGGAGCAAACGCTCAAGGGTTGACCGCAGGATGGTCACGAGAGCGCATGGCAACGCCATTCGCCTTGAATCAAGCCTCCATAGACGCCCGCTCCAATGCGGGCGTCTTTTCATGCACAATAGACACATTTGCCGCGCGCGTGACGCTATCCAGCGCCCCCTTTTTTGCGGTATAATTTGTGATTAACCCCTTGATTTTCAACAACTTTGGGTTAATCGCGAATGCTCCTGCTGGCAGCGGCCCTTGTGGCCTGGACTGGGGCGCGCGCGGTGTCACCTCTCAAGCCAAGGATCGCCTTCATGCAATTGGTCAAAACCTCGCGAGACAACCTGCTGCGTCCGCTGCAAATCGTGAGCGGCATCGTGGAACGCCGACACACGCTGCCCATCCTGGCCAATCTGCTCATCACCAAGAAGGGTGAACGGGTTTCCTTCCTGTCCACCGACATCGAAATCCAGATCACCACGCACGCCGATTGCGGCGCCGGCACCGGCGATGTGGCCACCACTGTGGCCGCCCGCAAGTTGGTCGACATCCTGCGTGCGATGCCCGACGGCGAAGTCGCCCTCACGCTCAACGACAAGCGCATGACGGTGCAATCCGGCAAGAGCCGCTTTGCGCTGCAGACGCTGGCCGCCGAAGAATTCCCCACGGTGGCAGAGGCGACCGACTTCGGCGCGCGCATCACGCTGCCGCAGAAGACGCTCAAGCACCTGCTGGCGATGGTGCATTTTGCGATGGCCCAGCAGGACATCCGCTACTACCTGAACGGCATGTTGCTGGTGGTGGACGGCAAGCAAGTCATGGCCGTTGCCACCGACGGCCACCGCCTGGCGTACTGCGGCGTGGAAACGGGCGAACAACCCGCAGGCGCCGGTGGCCGCCACGAAGTCATCATCCCGCGCAAGACCATTCTTGAGCTGCAACGCCTGCTGGAAGACGTGGACGATCCCGTCTCGGTGCAACTGGCGTCGAACCAGGTCAAGTTCACCTTCGGCAATATCGAGCTGATCTCCAAGCTGGTCGAAGGCAAGTTCCCGGATTTCCAGCGCGTGATCCCGAAGGGTTACCGCAACAGCTTCACGATCGACCGCACGTTCTTGCAAAGCGCACTGCAACGTACGGCCATCCTGACCACCGACAAGTTCAAGGGCGTGCGCTGCATGCTCGACACCAACGTCCTGAAGATCAGCTCGACCAACGCTGACCAGGAAGAGGCGCAGGAAGAACTCGAAATCGACTACCAGGGCGATGCGCTGGATATCGGCTTCAACGTCACCTACCTGCTGGACGTGCTGGCCAACCTCAAGGCCGAAAAGGTGCAGGTGAG
Source organism: Ralstonia sp. SET104 (assembly GCF_003851545.1). GTDB lineage: Bacteria > Pseudomonadota > Gammaproteobacteria > Burkholderiales > Burkholderiaceae > Ralstonia. Next base: position 2,998 of record NZ_BHVX01000016.1, read on the forward strand.
CCTGGGCGACTCCAACTCGAGCGCGCTCATCACCCTGCCCGACGACGACACCTTCAAGTACGTCGTCATGCCGATGCGCATTTGACGCACCGCTGCACCCAGAGCAAGACGAGGGGCTGGATCGTAACGATCCGCCCCTTCGCCGTTTTTAAGCAACCCCGCTGTGTGCGCTGAGAACTGTATTTCCGTGCCCATGGCAGCGAGCAGAACGACATGACCGAAGAGCAGAAACCGCAATCCACCCCCGCCGACGGCAGCTACGGCGCCGCCTCGATCCAGATCCTGGAAGGCCTGGAGGCGGTACGCAAGCGGCCGGGCATGTACATCGGCGACACGTCCGACGGCACCGGCCTGCACCACCTCGTGTTCGAGGTGCTCGACAACTCCATCGACGAAGCATTGGCCGGCCATTGCACCGAGATCCAGGTCACCATCCACACCGACAACTCCATCTCGGTGGTGGACAACGGCCGCGGCATCCCGACCGGCATCAAGTTTGACGACAAGCACGAGCCCCGCCGCAGCGCCGCCGAAATCGTCATGACCGAGCTGCACGCCGGCGGCAAGTTTGACCAGAACAGCTACAAAGTCTCGGGTGGCCTGCACGGCGTGGGCGTGTCTTGTGTGAACGGCCTGTCGAAATGGCTGAAAGTGATCATCCGCCGTGACGGCAAGGTCCACCACATCGACTTCGCGCGCGGCATTCCGCAGAACCGCCTGCTGGAAACCATGGAAGCGCCGGACGGCAAGATGGTTGAGGTCTCGCCGCTGCGTGTGTCTGGCACCACCGACAAGCGCGGCACCGAAGTGCACTTCCTGGCCGACGAAGAGATCTTCACCAACGTCGAATACCACTACGAGATCCTCTCCAAGCGCATCCGCGAGCTGTCGTTCCTGAACAACGGCGTGCACATCAAGCTCACCGACCAGCGCACCGGCAAGGAAGAAGACTTCGCCTTCTCGGGCGGCGTGAAGGGCTTTGTTGAGTACATCAACAAGAACAAGAGCGTGCTGCACCCGACCATCTTCTTCGCCACCGGCGAGAAAGACGGCGTGGGCGTGGAAGTGTCGATGCAATGGAACGACGGCTTCAACGAGCAAGTGCTCTGCTTCACCAACAACATCCCGCAGCGCGACGGCGGCACCCACCTCACGGGCCTGCGCGCCGCCATGACGCGCGTCATCAACAAGTACATCGTCGACAACGAGATCGCCAAGAAAGCCAAGGTGGAAACCTCGGGCGACGACATGCGCGAAGGCCTGACCTGCGTGCTGTCGGTCAAGGTGCCGGAGCCCAAGTTCAGCTCGCAGACCAAGGACAAGCTCGTCTCTTCCGAAGTGCGCTTGCCGGTGGAAGACGTGGTCGCCAAGGCGCTGGGCGACTTCCTGCTGGAAACGCCCGTCGACGCCAAGATCATCTGCGGCAAGATCGTGGAAGCTGCCCGCGCGCGCGAAGCCGCCCGCAAAGCCCGCGAAATGACGCGCCGCAAGGGCGTGCTCGACGGCATGGGCCTGCCCGGCAAGCTGGCCGACTGCCAGGAGAAAGACCCCGCACAGTCCGAACTCTTCATCGTCGAGGGTGACTCCGCAGGCGGCTCGGCCAAGCAAGGCCGCGACCGCAAGTTCCAGGCGATCCTGCCGCTCAAGGGCAAGATCCTGAACGTTGAGCGCGCACGCTTTGACAAGATGCTCTCCAGCCAGGAAGTGCTCACGCTCATCACCGCCCTTGGCACCGGCATTGGCAAAGACGACTACAACCTCGACAAGCTGCGCTACCACCGCATCATCATCATGACCGACGCGGACGTCGACGGCTCGCACATCCGCACGCTGCTGCTCACGTTCTTCTACCGCCAGATGCCCGAGATTATCGAGCGTGGCCACGTGTACATCGCCCAGCCGCCGCTCTACAAAATCAAGCACGGCAAGGAAGAGCGCTACATCAAAGACGACGTTGAAATGGCCGCCTACCTCGTGCGCCAGGCGCTGGACACCGCCGTGCTCGTGCGTGCCGACAAGGATGGCAACACGAGCGAGATTACCGGCGACGCCCTGGCCGAACTCGCTCGCCAGTACCAGCTCAGCCGCGGCGTGATCGAGCGCTTGTCGCGCGTGATTGACGCAGACGCCCTGCGCGCCATTGCCGAAGGCGTGGCCCTGGACCTCTCCAGCGAAGCCGCCGCAGAAGCCAGCGCCCGCGCCCTCAAGGCCCGCCTGCTGGAAATGCAAGGCAACGCCAGCAGCGCCAACGGCGGCGCCACGGCAGACGCCTTCATGCAGTACGACGAAAAAACCGAGAAGTACCGCGTGATGGTCGTGCGCCGCCAGCACGGCAACCAGCGCCTCTCCCACATCGACGCCGACTTTGTGGCCGGCGCCGACTACGCCGCACTGTCAAGCACCGCCGCCACCTTCCAGGGCCTGATTGGCGACGGTGCAAAGGTACGCCGCGGCACCGGTGACAAGCAGCGCGAGCAGAACGTTGCCGACTTTCACGCCGCCATGACATGGCTTCTGAGCGAAGCCGAGCGCGGCGTGAGCCGCCAGCGCTACAAGGGCTTGGGCGAAATGAACCCCGAGCAGCTGTGGGAAACCACCATGGACGTCACCCAGCGCCGCCTGCTGCGTGTGCAGATTGAAGACGCCATTGCGGCGGACCAGATCTTTACCACGCTGATGGGCGATGACGTGGAACCGCGCCGGAACTTTATTGAGACGAATGCGTTGGTGGCGCGGAATATTGATGTTTGAGGGCTAGCCTCTGTGAGAAAAACGCCGAGATTTAGTCTCGGCGTTTTTTTTCGGCGGTGACCTTCTCGGATCATTCTTGAGCGGTGCTCTGGTTGGGTACCTATTCTTCATTATCTAGTGACCCCTCTTTGAGGGGGGGATTTTCCATCCACGTTATGCAGGCTTTGTCCACCACCTTGAAGGTGGGCAACTGCGCTCAAATAGGATGCTTGCAGACCTCCACATACGTTCGCCCAATACCGACCAAGCTAGCGTGCTCAGTGCGGACACGCCGATTGCGCTACTCATCGACGCACTCCAAGAATCAGACAAAGACCACGAAAAGTCATCGTGGGCGGAAACGTGGGGGCTCGGTCTCTCCTTGTCGCTGATGGCAATTGGTTTCTGCGCATATCTTGTCCACGACCACCTGTGGAAGCAGCCTTTTTTGGTTTTCTTCGCATTAGGGGCGATGGTTGTTGGAGAGATTGGTGCAGTCATCTGCTCGTTCTCAGGTGCGAGAACTACTTGGGCAGAGCTCAAGCGGTTTGACCATGAAATGCTTTCCGGCGCGGCGAAACGCTTGAGCAATCGTTATGTGCTCGCTAAGCGCATCGCCGAGCGCTTTGACGAGAAGCAGATCGCTTTCGCTAAGGACTATTTGCAGTCTGTCTGCGCGCACATGCGCTCAAGAATTGGGTTGATGATTGGCGCGTTAGACAAGGTGGGAATCATCCCCCTCGCCGTGTCGTCATTGGTGGCATTGGTGAAGGTTTACGGCAACGGCGCATTCGCGGGAGTTTGGTATGCGGGTGCCTTTGTCTTGCTGTTGTTCTATGTTGGCTCGATGAAAATGCTGGGTACTGCATACACGATTGAGCGGTTCGTCGTTGTACTGACCCATGCGGAAGGCTATGCGCTTGAGCGCTCCGCATCAAAAAGCAAGCACAGGACACGCTGTCAAACGAAGAAGCCGCCCAAGGGCGGCTTCTTCAGATCATCAACAACCAATCAAGCTACTGCGCAGTTTCCTCCACCTTCTTCCGCGGCCCCCGACTAAACCGCACCGACAACGCCGCCCGGGCCGTATCCAACGCCTCGCCCTTGCCGGCCACCTTCAGGAAGGCATACCCTTCCAGCGAGGCCGTCATCAAGTCGCTACCCAGCGCCATTTGCGAGTCCTGCATTTTTTCGTAGAGCTTTCCAACGCGGAGCAGGCGAGGGCGCAGAGTATCAAAGGCGGCTAGGTCACGTTTGACTTCTGCAAGGTTGTAGTTCACTGCGAGTACGCCCGGGTTGTTGCTCAGTACTTCCACGGCTTTGCGGCAAAACGCTTCGGACTTGTCGCCCATCTTCGTGATCGTGCTGCGTTGTTCGATCGACAGATCAATCAGGCCAGCAAACTTGTCTTCCAGTGTCTTCAGCGCGGCGTCCACCGCAGTCAGGTCATTCGCGCTGAGTTGAAGCGAAATCAGGTTCTGTGACATTGCAATCCTTATCTTGGGGTAGGCAAGATCGCGCCGGGTCGACGCGACCGGGTGAGATTGGTCTGCCGTAATCCCCATAGCAAGGCTGGACACCACTTTTGACAGAAGCGAATTGCCTGCGTTTGGCGCAAATCGTCCCGTCGCGCTCCGATATTCAAGGCTGGAGAGCGAAGCTGAGACTGTCGATCACGCGAGCCAAAGTCCTGAACTTGACCGTTCGGTTTCCGAGCTCGAATCGCCGAAAGCGGAATGCGGATCTCAAACCGGCGCATTCAAGTGTTTGAGGGCGAAAGTTTTGACCTCAGACCGGCGACTTCGATTGTCTGACAGCCGAGCTTGAGCTTCGCCTCGGCGATTTCGGATGTTCAACGCTGGAGGGCGGCCCTGAGACTATCGACTTGTCGGCCGTCTGAGACCGGAATGCGAGTCGTACGGCGCGGACTCCGGCCGTCAAAGAGCCCAGTGCCGCGGACAAAGTTTCGAAATCGAGTGTTTGAGGTCCGTGCGTGAGTCTCAAACCACGACGCATCGGTCACTGCTATTCAACTGAGGGCGTATCCGGAGCAACTACAGAGAGTCTTCTCCGCCGAACTCCGCTTCCTTGGCGGCAATCCGCCCTCGGAGCTCGTCGTTTCGCTGTTGGCCGTTCACACCGAAGTGAATGAGCCGATGGCACGTGGGGCAGATGGCTCCAACGTACTTCGGGTGGTCCAAACCACCGTCGGAGAGGCGGTTGATGTGGTGGGGTTCGAGATATGGCGTGCCGTCGCTTTTGCGGTTGAATGGCGCGGGTTCTTCGCAGAGCTCGCAGTGTCCTTGCGCACGCGCCAGCACGTAGCGTTTCACTTGCGCACTGCGCTGGTACGCAATACGAGCAGTCTCTTTCGGGTCCGGGACGGGGGTGCCTGGCTGACAGGCCGCAATCGCGGCTTCCCTAAGTTTCGGAAAATCGCTTTGTCCTGCTTGGCCTGTGGCCGCAGAGTCGTTTGCGTCCGGCATATCGTCGAGCTCGCGTCGCAGCGTACTTGATACAGGGATCAACCGGAACACGATTACGTTGCGCTCCGATCCATTGCGGTCCAGGCCTCGCTCGATAGAGTGCGAGTCACAGGAGTATTCCCCTTTGTACTCGCAGGGCTTGCCCTTGCCCTTCATTTCAAAGACATGCAGCGCACGCCCGTCTTTTGCGTGTGACGCGACGGCGAGGTTGCCCTTGGTCATCTTCATGTCACCAAGCTGGCCTTCGCCGACATAGCTCAGATAACCGAACGCATCAAAGGCGTCGTGGTAGCCGTGCTGCGCACCGTTGCCGAAGAATAGGAAGATCGCGGGTGATTGCCGGGATGGCGCAATGCCGCTTTGGGCGCTTCCCCCAAATTTCCCGGTGATCTCTTCTCGGCGGCTGTAGGACTTCCCAACAACGAAGCTGGGAATCTCGATTGGTAGCGCATCGGCAGCCGCAGCGGCACCTTCGTCAACATTGGGCAGCATGCAATCCCCCCGGATTGGCTGTAAATTTTTGTGCCCATTTTATGCCACGTTGCTAGGCTGCTTGGTCCAGTGCGTCCAGTGCGTCCAGTGCGATCAAGGCTGGCTGCATATTAAGGGTCAATAAATGGACCAGATTTTTCTGCTTTGACCCAAATGCGGTTGCGCAACATGACAAGTTGGACCCGGATGCCGCCATGATTTCGGCGGCGTTCAGGAACACGCTGGAATTCGACCTGCTTCGGCGTGCTATCGATGAAGAAGGGCTCTCATCCGACGCCGCGCTGCGGAGGGTTGCCAGCAACGGCGTTTCATTCCTGGCTGGGGTTGAGTACAACCGGGACCGGATATCCACCATTTGCTCTCAGCCGTCGGACGGCAGTTGCGACCGGCGAACGGTCATATCGCACGCGTCATGGCTTTGTAACGGCGTCGAACTACGGTTGGCTCATCCGGTTGCTGTGTTCACAGCGCGATATGGAGGTACAGGATGGACGATCGACGCAAATTTTTGCGCAATTCAATGGTAATCGCCGGCGCCTTGGGCGTATCGCGAGCTAACGCGGCATCAACGGCAAACCAGGGGAATGAGGGCGAGCATGAGCATGGGCATCGTCGCCAGCAAAGCGAACTGAGCCGGCGCCTGAAAACCTTGACCGGAAATACGACCTGGACAAAGGTAGGCGAAGTGCCGATGAACTTCAGGACGTTTCATCCGCAGGGGATGGTGAGGATCGGCAGTGTCTACTACATATCGTCGGTCGAAATCATCGTCGCGCCCGTCAAGTATCCGCAACCCGTGAACGGCTACGACCGCGATACCGGTGTGGGGCGAGGGCACCTGTTCAAGGTCGATCTCAACGGCAACCTGTTGGCTGACCTGCCAATCGGCGAGGGAAGCGTGTATCACCCAGGTGGCTGCGATTTTGACGGTCAGAACATCTGGGTGCCGGCGGCGGAATATCGCCCGAACAGCCGAGGGTTCATCTATCGTGTCGATCCACTGTCACTCAGAGCAGTCAAGGTTCTTGAGTACCCCGATCATCTCGGAGGCTGCTCGCGCAACCCGGACGACAATTCAGTGCATGCGGTCAATTGGGGTTCGCGCGGTTTCTATCGATTTGAATTGAACCACTCGCAAACGGCAAGCCCGAGCGCTCTAATACCGCCAGCAGAACTCAAGAGAATAAATCACGAGTTTTATATTGATTACCAGGATAATAAATATCTCGGTCATCAGGAAATGCTTTATACCGGGTTGAATTCATATAAGGTCAACTCGTCGGCAGTGCCTTTCAACCTCGGTGGCCTCGAGATTGTCGATCTTGAGACCAACTTGGCCGTTCATCAGGTTCCTATCAAGTTGTGGTCGCCGGTGACTGCGCGGGCGATGACGAACAATCCGACCACGTTTGAACTGACCACCAATGGTGTGCGCGGCTACTTCATGCCTGACGACGACACCTCCGTTCTCTATATCTATGAAGCGGTAACTGCGTAGCTGGCTCGCTCCGGGCCTGCCCTCACGCGGCGGCCCGGTTCTGCGGCCTGTGTCGCGCAGGCTCCGGTGTGTTGCATCTCCGCCATAGAGCGGGCTGGTGAAAGCCAATAACTACAGCAAGACGGTTCCCCGCGACGGGCGGGGTGCCGGTGCTGCAGCACCTGACTGCCCAACGGGCGCGCTGGCCCGATGGCGGTCTCTGCCTTCTATACGTGCCGGGTGAAGCAGACCCATTGCAACTGCTGTCAGACCAACACCGCACGCAGGCGGGGCACTTGGGCCGGTCTGCCATAATCGCGCCACTCAAGCTTTCGCCGCGCGCAATCCATGGTCGTCCGCCCCCACCTGCACTGGTTCCGCATGCTGCTCGCGTGGCGCGGCTCCGTTCTGCCGCAGCTTCTGCCGCGCCTGTTCCTGATCTTCTGTATCTCGCTGGTGGCCATGGCAGTGCATGTGCACTGGCTGCCGCTCACCGTCAATCTGAGCACGACGCCGTTCTCGCTTGTTGGCATTGCGCTGGCGGTGTTCCTGGGCTTTCGCAACAACGCGAGCTACGACCGCTACTGGGAGGCGCGCAAGCTCTGGGGCCAGTTGCTCAATGATTCGCGCTCGCTCACGCGGCAGGCACTGACGTTGCCGCGCGGTGATGCCTCGAACGGCGGTGTGGCGCAAGCCGATGTGCGCGAGTTCGCGCAGGTGCTGGGCGCGCTGCCCCATGCGCTGCGCCACCAATTGCGCCACACCGATGCGCGTGATGACCTGGCCGCCCGTCTGCCCGCGCCGCTGCTCGAGCGTGTGATGGCCGCACGCTACCGGCCCATCGCCATCGTGCTGTGGCTGGGGGAATGGGTGCAGCGTCGCACGCAATCCGGCGCGCTTGATCCGTATGCCGCGCTGGCGTTTGACCGCAACCTGAACGAGCTGTCGAACCTCATCGGGGGGTGCGAGCGCATTGCCAGCACACCGTTGCCGTTTGCGTACTCGGTCATGATCCACCGCACGGTGTACTTCTTCTGCGCGACGTTGCCGTTCGGGCTGGTAGAGAGCATCGGCAGTTTCACGCCGGTGTTTGCGGTGTTTGTGGCGTACACCTTCATGGCGCACGAGGCCATCGCCTCGCAGTTGGAAGACCCGTTTGGCACGGAAGACAACGACCTCGCGCTCAATGCGATGTCCACCATGATTGAAGATGCCGTGCGCGACATCATGGGCGAGCCGAGTCTGGCCGGTGCCAAGGGGGCGCAGGATTTTATTTTGGATTGAGCGGACGCGCTGCGCGTGAAGAGGGCCTGATGATGGCCTGACCGCGGGCACGGTTTGCGCTGGCTGACTATCATGAACGTCCGTGCCCGCGCTGCACCCAAACCGCGCCCACACCACTCAGGAGATTCCATGAAGTTGATCGGCATGCTTGATTCCCCGTACGTGCGCCGCACGGCCATTTCGCTCAAGCTGCTCGGGCTGCCGTTCGAGCACGCATCGGTGTCGGTGTTCCGGCATTTCGACCGGTTTCGTGAGATCAACCCGGTGGTCAAGGCGCCCACGCTGGTGTGCGACGACGGCACGGTGCTGATGGATTCCACGCTCATCATCGATTACGCAGAAACGCTGGCGGGCCGCAGCCTGATGCCGGCCGCCATTGCCGAGCGCCAGCACGCGCTGCGCGTGATCGGCTTGGCGCTGGCCGCGTGCGAGAAGGCGGTGCAGATCGTCTATGAACACAATCTGCGCCCGACCGAGAAAGTGCACGGGCCGTGGGTCGACCGCGTCCAGAGCCAGTTGCTGGCCGCCGTGGAAGCGCTGGAGGCCGAATGGAAAGAAGTGCCGCTACCCGTGGATGCGGGTGAGCTCACGCAGGCGGGCGTGTCGGTGGCGGTCGCCTGGGGCTTCATCCAGTTGATGGTGGCCGACCGGGTGCCGGCGGCGGATTACCCGCGTCTGGTGGCGTATTCGGTGGCGGCGGAACAGCTTGGTGTGTTCCGTGAGACGCCCATCAACGCGACCTGATTGCTGCGCTTGCCGTTCAGGCCACCTGCGGCGCGATGTTGGCCTGGCGGTACAGCCCGCCCACCAGATCTGATTCGGTGACGATGCCGGCCAAGCGGCCATCGGCATCGAGCACCGGAATATGGTGGTGACCGGCGCTGGCAAACATCGGCACCAGATCGGACATGGGCGCGCCGACGGCGATGGTCTGCACGCGCGTCTTCATGTGATCGGCCACGCGTGGTGGTGTGAGGGCACCGATGCTGAACCAGCGGCGCAGCGTCTGGCGCAAATCCGCCGGCGCGAGGCCGAGCAAGTCGGCGCGCGTGACGATGCCCACCACGCGCAACCTGTCATCCACCACCGGCAGCGCCTTGAAGCCGTGCTGGCGCAGCAGTTGCAACGCACGGGGGATCGACGTGCCGGCCATCACTGTCACCACCGGGCGCGTCATGATGTCCGCACAGGTGAGCGCCTGGAAGGTGCGCGTATAGGCCTGGAGCTGCATTTCCCGCAGCACGGCTTCGATGTCTTCGGGGTCGATGTCGAGCAGCTCGCTCTGGCGGCGCAGTGCAGCCACGATGTCGGCGCGGGTGAAACCGGCCGCGGTGGGCGGGCGCTCGGCAGCGGGCAGGCGCTGCGCGTGCGGATACCGGTGGCCCGTGGCCGCGTGGTACACCAGCGCGCCCACCAGCAGCAGGGCTGACTGGATCAGGATCGGCTCCAGCACAAAGCGATAGCCCAGCGCATGCACGGCCGGCCCGCCAATCACGGCGGTGAGCGCCACCGCGCCCGAGGGCGGGTGCACGCAGCGCAGCGCAAACATGCCGGCAATGGCCGCCGAGATGGCCAGCGCAGACGCAATCACTGGGTCATCCACCAGCAGCGCGAACGTCACGCCCACGGCGGCCGCCACCAGATTGCCGCCAAGGATCGACCACGGCTGCGCAAGCGGGCTGGCCGGCACCGCAAACAGCAGCACGGCAGACGCGCCCATTGGCGCGACCAGGAGCGGGATCTGCGTGGAAGCACCGGGCACCATCTTCATGATCGTGCCGATAAAGAGAATGCCGACGAGTGCGCCGACGGCGGAGCGCACGCGCTCGCTCCAGCGCACCGTGACGGGTGCAGGGACGAAGCTGTGGAGCCAGCGGCGCAGGGCGGGATGCAGAGATGAAACGGACATGGTCGACGGACGGCGATTGCCCGGACCAGGCTTCACCAAAGTCAAAAAAATGCAGGCGCGAATTCTATCACGGCGTGACATAACTCGCCGTTTGCTCTGTTCTGACGGCGCGTGCTCCAAAGCGGTGTGAGGTGCGCTTGCATTTGCCAGCAAAGCGTCACATCCGCTTCATGGTGTGTACCGCGACGGCTGCGTTTCTCCAGCGCTCTCGCCGGGTTGCCGCTCCGCCGCTCCGCCGCTTACTTGAGCGGCAGCAGGATGTCTGTCACGGCTTCGTGTTCGGGCACATCGGGGTAGAAGCGCATGCGCTGGAACAGCAGCGGCGCGTCGCGCAACGCTTCGCCGCTGGCGGGCAGCCAATCGGCATAAAGGTGGGCGACGCTCTGGCCGAGTGTGTCGTCGGAGCCCGTGTGGCGCAGCACGGCATAGCGGCCGCCCGCCAGTGTCCTGCCCGTCACGCCTGCGGCATTGGGTGCAACCGGCACGTGCGTGGCGGCGCAGAGGTCTATGCGAAACGCTTCGGGCGGCACATCATCGGGGTTGTCGTAGACGACGTTGTACGTGGCCGAGACGCTCGGGGGCAGCCGATGCTCGCGTCGCCAGGCGATGAAGGTGCGGATGGTCTCGCCCAGGCGCGCCGGATCGCCCCGGTGTTCGATCAGCGCGACGGGCACGGCCTCGCGTTCAACGATCTCGACGGACTGGTGTTGCGGCTGTATGGGCATGTGTTGGCTCCTGAGGGCGCGCAGCGCCTGTAGATCGGCAGCCCAGGTCGCCCACACCGGTGCCGCCCGAAATGCCGATGGCGACTGCCCCGCCTGCCTGCGGAACGCCCGCGCAAATGCCTCCGGCCCTTCGTAGCCGCACGCCAGGGCGATGTCGGTGATGCGCGCATCGTCGCGATAGGCCAACTGGTGCGCGGCGCGTTTGAGGCGCAGCAACTGCACGTAGCGCCGGATGTTCATGCCGAACAGCAACGCGAACTGGCGATGGAAGTGGTACTTCGAAAACGCGGCCACCTCGGCCAGCCCGTCCACGTCCAGCGCGTCCTCCAGATGCGCGTCGATGTGCGCGAGCACGGCACGGAAGCGGGCGAGGTAGCGGTCGGTGGCGAAGGTCAATGCGTGGCTCCTGGGTGTCGACACGGTATCGCCGGCGGGCTTGCCGAGCCTGACCGAAATTGCGCAGTTGCTTGCCATGAGCTTTGGCCCGTGCCGCCTGCCAAGGGGCGTGGTTGGGCACATGCGTTGCATATCGGCGCAGGGGCAGCGTTCCTAGAGTGAGGCTTGCCGTGGGGCGGTTCCTCGCGGTGCACCGGCACCCGTGCTGGTGCTTCACGCTGATGGATTACGAGGCCACATCATGGCAGAACAAAAGCTCTTCGCATCTCACAACGAGTATTCCAGCCTGCAAAGGCAAGCCGGCGACAACAAAATCGAAAGCCGTGAAGGCTGGTGCGCCGGCGCGAGCGCCGTCTGGTGCAAGAATGCGCTTGCCCCGTCAATTGCACCCAAGGATTCGGACCCGTCCAAACTGCACGCCGGCATCCTGCAGGTGAAGTACCGCTGGGACGACGCTGTGGGCGGCGCCGATGCACAGCAGATGCTGGAGCATCTGAACTTGAACAGTGCATCGGCGGGCAAGAACGTCTCGCTCGACACGTTGCTGGGCACCACGTTCAGCGCGCCGGGGGTGTATTGGATCTCCTATGGTCCGCACGCCATGGCGGTGGATACGCGTGAGGGCCGGCTGCTTTTCTACGATATCGAGGAAGGGTTGTTCCAATACGCCTCGGCGGCCGAACTGCGCGAGGGTATCCGGACGCGCTATGGCACGAAGCCGAAGTGGTACGGTTTCCGCGCGACGCCCCAGCACTGAGACGCCCAACAAGACGCCCAACAAAAAACCGCCCCGAAGGGCGGTTTCTCTTTGACGCGCGATGGCACCAACGCTGGCTCAGGCAAGCGCCTTGGCCGGTTCGCCCGCCAGGCCAGCCGCTTCGCGCAGCAGCAGGGCCTTGTCGGTGGCTTCCCAGCTGAACTCCGGCTCCTCGCGGCCGAAGTGGCCATACGCGGCCGTCTTGGCGTAGATCGGGCGCAGCAGGTCGAGCATCTGCACAATGCCTTTCGGGCGCAGGTCGAAGTGCTCCAGCACGAGCTTGGCGATCTGCTCGTCCGGGATCACGCCCGTGCCTTCCGTGTACACCGTGATGTTGATCGGGCGCGCCACGCCAATCGCGTAGCTCACCTGCACCTGGCACTGGCGTGCCAGGCCAGCGGCGACCACGTTCTTTGCCACGTAGCGTGCAGCGTAGGCTGCCGAGCGGTCGACCTTGGACGGGTCTTTGCCCGAGAACGCGCCACCGCCGTGCGGGGCCGCGCCGCCGTACGTGTCGACGATGATCTTGCGCCCGGTCAGGCCGCAATCACCCTGCGGGCCGCCAATGACGAAGCGGCCAGTCGGGTTCACCAGGTACTTGGTGTCGGCCAGCATGTGCGAGGGCAGCACGGGCTTGATGATCTCTTCGATCACGGCTTCGCGGATGGCCTCTTGCGACATCTCCGGTGCGTGCTGCGTCGACAGCACCACGGTGTCTACGCTGTGCGGCTTGCCGTTCACATAGCGCACCGTCACCTGCGACTTGGCGTCCGGGCGCAGCCAAGGCAGGCGGCCGTCGCGGCGCAGTTGCGACTGGCGCTCGACCAGGCGGTGTGCGTAGTAGATCGGGAAAGGCATCAGCTCGGGCGTTTCATCGCACGCGTAGCCGAACATCAGGCCCTGGTCGCCGGCGCCCTGGTTGAGGTAATCATCCGAAGCGCGGTCCACGCCCTGGGCGATGTCCGGCGATTGCTTGTCGTAAGCGACGAGCACGGCACAGCCCTTGTAGTCGATGCCGTAGTCGGTGTTGTCGTAACCGATGCGCTTGATGGTTTCGCGCGCGACCTGGATGTAGTCGACATTGGCCGACGTGGTGATTTCACCCGCGAGCACCACCAGACCGGTGTTGCACAGCGTTTCTGCTGCGACGCGCGCATATTTGTCCTCGGCCAGGATGGCATCGAGGATGGCGTCGGAAATCTGGTCGGCGACCTTGTCGGGATGGCCCTCGGAGACCGACTCCGAGGTGAAGAGGAAGTCGTTTGACACGGCTGTTAGCTCCAGATTGGCTATCACGTTGCCAATCCGTTAAGCCACGGCCGGCGACGCTTTAGCGGAATTTAGCAACCCTGCTTGATTGATGGACTCAGGTTTGAGGCCCAGCAAGGATTCGCCCCGCAAGTTGTCAGTTAAGTCGGCGAATCGCGTTATTATACGCGGCACTTTTCGGGGCCGCAGCAAGGCCCGTCAAGACCCTGCTCCCCTGTCGACTGCGACCAACACATTGCAGCGTACGCACGCATGACCTTCCTCTACTGGCTGTTTTCACGCCTGCCCCTGTCAGTGCTGCAGGCGCTGGGCGGCTGGCTGGGGGCGTTGGCCGCTAAGGTGCCCGGCCGCTATCACGACCGGCTCATCGCCAACTTCCGCCACGCCTATCCTGATGTCACGCCCGCCATGCTCAAAGAGGCTGGGCGTTCCGCCGGCCGCATGGTGTTCGAGATGCCGTACTTCTGGGTGCGCAAGAACGGGGCGGATGTTGCTCCGTACCTGTTCGACGTCTGCCGGCCGGCTGTCGAACGAGCGCTTGCCGACGGGCGCGGGCTGATTTTTCTGACACCGCATTTAGGTTGTTTCGAGGTGCTGCCGCAGGCCTACGCGCGCGAGCATCCTGTCACGTCGCTGTTCAAGCCGCCGCGCAAGGAGAGCCTGCGCACCTGGATCGAAACCATGCGCACGGGACCGAACATGCACATGGCGCCGGCCGACCCGCGCGGCGTGCGCATGCTGGTGCGTGCACTCAAGCGTGGTGAAGCCGTCGGCATCCTGCCAGACCAGACGCCTACCGGTGGTGAAGGTGTATGGGCGCCATTCTTCGGCAAGCCTGCCTATACGATGACGCTGGTGCATCGTTTGCATCGGCTTACAGGTGCGCCCATCGTGGCGTTGTTCGCCGAGCGGCTGCCGCGTGGCTCAGGGTATCGCTTGCACATGCATGAGATTGGCGACCTGCCCGAAGACGCAACGCAGGCCGCCACCCGCATCAACGCCGCCATCGAACAGTTGATTGCGCTGGCGCCGACGCAATATCTCTGGGGCTATAACCGATACAAGCACCCGAAGGGTGCGGACGCTCCGCCCGCTACCTGACACTGCCGCTTTTATGGAACGTTTCTCTGCCAATCTCGGACTCGGCTTTCTGTGGCTGCTGTCTTTCCTGCCATACGGTTTCGTCGCGCGTTTTGGCGAGGGCCTGGGCGGGCTGCTGTACCGCATCCCCAACGGCCGCCGCCGCGTGGTGCTGGCCAACTTGAAGGCATGCTTTCCCGAGAAGTCCGACGCCGAGCGCGAAGCCATGGCGCACGAAGTCTTCCGCAAAGTCTTCCGCAGCTTTGCTGAGCGTTCGTTTGCATGGTTTGCCTCGGAAAAACGCCTGAACCGCGTGGTGAAGATCGACGACCAGGCCAACCTGCCAGCGCTGCACGGCCAGCCGCACATCCTTGTCACGCTGCACCTGTCGGGCGTGGAGATCGGCGCGCTGGCGCTCACGGACTACCTGCGCAAGAACGTCGGCAACGCCGGTTGCTCGCTCTACACGCGCATGGCCAATCCGGTGCTGGACGATGCCATCAAGGCGCTGCGCAGCCGCTTTGGCGCGACCATGGTGTCGCGCAACGAGAACATCCGCCAGATCATGCGCACCATCAAGCGCGGCGAGGCGCTGCAACTGATTTCCGACATGGATTTCGGTGAACGCGACTCGGAGTTCGTGCCGTTCTTCGGCGTGCCGGCGCTCACGCTCAACGCCATCCCGCGCATGGCGTCGATGACCGGTGCCAAGGTCGTGCCGATGTACACCGAGATCCTGCCCAACTACGAGGGCTACGCACTGCGCATCCTGCCCGCGTGGGAGAACTACCCCACCGGTGACCTGACCGCCGACACGCGCCGCATGAACGCCTTCTTTGAAGACGCCATCCGTCCGCGCATCACCGAGTACTACTGGGTGCACAAGCGTTTCAAGCACCGGCCAGAAGGCATGCCCGGCATCTACTGAGTGGCCGCCGCATCCGCCCGGCTCGCTTTAGAATGGGTGTTTCCGAACGCTCATCGCCGCATCTGTGCGGCCAGCCATGAAACTGCACTTCACCAAGATGCACGGCGCGGGCAACGACTTTGTCGTGCTCGACGGCATCCAGACCCCGATCGACTTCACGCCCGAGCAATGGGCCGCCATTGCGGATCGCCACTTTGGTGTGGGGGCTGATCAGCTCCTGCTGGTCGAGCGGTCGACGCGGCCCGACGTTGATTTCCGCTACCGGATCTTCAATCACGACGGCGGTGAGGTAGAGCACTGCGGCAACGGCGCACGCTGCTTCGTCAAGTTCGTCACCGACCGCGGTTTGACGACCAAGCGCACCGTGCGCGTTGAGGTCATGAACGGCATTGCCACGCTGACGATGCAAGACGATGGCCAGGTGAGCGTTGACATGGGCGCGCCGGTATTTGAGGCCGCGCGCCTGCCGTTCCTGCCCGAAGGCCTGCCCACGCGCGTCGAGGGCGATGACACGCAGCACGCGCTGCAGATCAACGGCCGCACAGAGTGGCTGTCCACTGTGTCGATGGGCAACCCGCACGCCGTGCAGGTGGTGGATGACACCGAGGCCTTCCCCGTGCTGGAAGACGGCCCGTTGATCGAATCGCACGCTGTGTTTCCGCGCCGCGTGAATGCGGGCTTCATGCAGATCGTCGATCGTCAATCCGTGCGCCTGCGCGTGTACGAGCGCGGCGCGGGCGAGACGCTCGCCTGCGGCACCGGTGCGTGCGCGGCTGTGGTGGCGGGCATCCGCCGCGGCCTGATCGATTCGCCGGTCAAGGTGGCCACGCACGGCGGCGACTTGACCATCGCCTGGGCGGGCGTCGGCCAGCCCGTGATGATGACCGGCCCCGCCACGACCGTCTTTGAAGGGACGCTGGACCTGGATGCGCTCAAGCTGAACGCCGCCGCGCATTGATCATCGGGCGGCGGGCTGCCGCATGCGTCAGAACACCAAGGAGATCCCGTGGGCACGAACGGCAAGAACCTGATTGACGAGTATCGTTTCGACGGCAGCAACAAGCTCAAGATTGCCAAGGTGGACGCCTCCAGCAAGCCGTTCTCCACCGGCAACAAGGCGGATGACAATGCGCGGCTGGCCGAGGTATCTGCCAGGCTCGATGCGCTGCAGGATGTGTTTTATGCCGAGCACCGGCGCAAGGTGCTGGTGATCCTGCAGGGTATGGATACCTCTGGCAAGGACGGTACCGTGCGCAGTGTCTTCCGCGCGATGGACCCCCTCGGTTTGCGCGTAGTTGGTTTCAAGGCGCCGACGCCGCAGGAACTTGCACACGATTACCTCTGGCGCGTGCACGCCCAAGCGCCGGCGCGCGGCGAAATCGTCATCTTCAACCGCAGCCACTACGAAGACGTACTCATCACGCGTGTGCATGGCGACATCGACGCGGCCGAATGCAAACGCCGCTACGGGCACATCAACGCGTTCGAGCAGATGCTGGCCGATACCGGCACGACCATCGTCAAATGCTTCCTGCACATGTCGAAAGACGAGCAGCGCAAGCGGCTGCAGGAACGCATCGACGATCCGCACAAACACTGGAAGTTCGACCCGGCCGATATTGCAGAGCGCGAGTTTTGGGATGGCTACATGGAGGCCTACGAGGCGGCCATCAACGCCACCGCGACGCCGGAGGCCCCCTGGTATGTGGTTCCTGCGGATTCCAAGACGCATCGGAATGTGATGGTCGCGGAGGTTTTGCTGCAGGTGTTTGAGGCGATGAAGCCTCAGTATCCGGAGGGGAATCCGGCGTTTGAGACGATGAGGATTGAGTAAGGTTTTTTTTGCTCGTGGTCCATCCGCCTTTCGTACCCTGCCGGGCGCGAAATAACGGCTAAACCCAACAAACAAAAAACAAAACCCCGGTGATCACTCAACCGGGGGCTTCAAACCAAAAACAATAAGAAGGATCAGATCGCGCTAACGCCGTATTTGTCGCGATAGGCTGCAGCCTTATCCCGATACCCCGCCAGCGCTGGATCGCCAGCCCCATCCAGGTACCCCAGCAAGTCATCCAGATTGGCAATCGACACAACGGGCATCCCATACTGCGCCTGCACCTCCTGCACCGCAGAGCGCTCCCCGATATCCACCGCATTGCCGCTGCGCTCCATCCGGTCCATCAGGATCAGCACGGCAGCAGGCGTGGCACCCGCGGCGCGAATCAGCTCTACCGACTCGCGCACCGAGGTACCGGCAGAAATCACGTCATCCACAATCACTACGCGCCCGCCCAGCTTGGCGCCGACGAGGCTGCCGCCTTCGCCGTGGTCCTTCGCTTCCTTGCGGTTGTACGCAAAGCCCACATTGCGCCCCATGCCCGCCAGCGCCACGGCGGTGGCCGATGCCAGCGTGATGCCCTTGTAAGCGGGCCCGAACAGCATGTCGAATTCCACGCCCGAGTCCAGCAGGGTTTTCGCATAGAATTGCGCGACTTGGCCCAGCAGTGCGCCGTCTGCAAACTTGCCGGCGTTGAAGAAATAGGGCGACGTCCGCCCCGCCTTGGTCACGAATTCCCCGAACGACAGCACGCCGGCTTCCACCGCAAAGCGGATGAAGGATTGGCGCAACTCGCTGTTTTGGCTCATCTTTTTTCTCTGGTCTGCAAAAAAGTCCCGCCATGTTACGCATCATTTCCGCCAACCTCAACGGCGTTCGCTCTGCCTCCAGCAAGGGCTTTTTCGATTGGATGGGCAAGCAGGACGCCGATTTCGTCTGCGTGCAGGAGCTGAAATGCGCGCAAGACGACATGACGCCCGAGTTTCTCGCGCCGCACGGCTATCACGGCGTCTTCCAGCACGCGGTGAAGAAGGGCTACAGCGGCGCGGGCCTGTACACGCGCCACAAGCCGGACGAGGTCATCATCGGCTTCGATAACGGCGAGTTCGATGCCGAAGGCCGTTACGTCGAGGCGCGCTACGGCAAGCTGTCGATCATTTCCGTCTACGTGCCGTCGGGCTCCAGTGGCGAAGAGCGCCAGCAGGCCAAGTTCCGCTTCATGGACTTGTTCATGGCGCACCTGAAAGACCTGCGCCACGAAAAGGGCCGCGAGGTCGTGCTGTGCGGCGACGTCAACATCGTCCACAAGGAAATCGACATCAAGAACTGGAAGGGCAACCAGAAGAACTCCGGCTGCCTGCCCGAAGAGCGCGCATGGCTGACCAAGTTGTTCGACGAGGTCGGTTATGTGGACGTGTTCCGCACGCTGGACCAGCGCCCCGAGCAGTACACGTGGTGGAGCAACCGCGGCCAGGCGTATGCGAAGAACGTCGGGTGGCGGATCGATTACCAGATCGCCACGCCGGGCATTGCCGCCACGGCGCGCCGCACGTCGGTGTTCAAGGACATCAAGTTCAGCGACCATGCGCCGCTGATCATTGATTACGACACCAAGCCGCACTGGTAAAGCGGCATAAAAATCACTTTATTGCGCTGCCGCAGAAATTTCTGTGGCAGCCGCTACAATGCAAAACTCACGCGCCAAGGCTCATTCAAAAACGTAGGCTGGCGCTGTGTTTTGCCCACAGTTTTTTTAGCGAGATCACCATGGCATGCAAGGTTTTCGTCGACGGTCAGGAAGGCACCACCGGCCTTCGCTTGCTCGACTATCTGTCGCAACGCGACGATATCGAGCTTCTGCGCATCGCCGAAGACAAGCGCAAGGATTCGGCCGAGCGCGCCAAATTCCTGAATGCCGCCGATGTCGCGTTTCTGTGCCTGCCCGACGTTGCCTCGCGCGAGGCTGTCTCGCTGGTCAACAACCCGAACACCTGCATCATTGACGCCAGCACCGCGTTCCGCACGTCGGACGATTGGGTCTATGGCCTGCCGGAACTGGCCCGCGGCCAGCGCGAGCGCCTGCGTGCCTCCAAGCGCATCGCCGTGCCGGGCTGCCACGCCAGCGCGTTTGTGCTGCTGATGCGCCCGCTGGTGGAAGCGGGCATCGTCCCGGCCGATTACCCGGTCACTGCGTTCTCGCTCACGGGCTACAGCGGCGGCGGCAAGGCGATGATTGCCGACTACCTGGCGGCCAATAACCCGAAGCTCGATAGCCCGCGCCCGTACGCGCTGGCGCTGGCGCACAAGCATCTGCCCGAGATGCGCGTGCAGAGCAAGCTGAGCCTGTCGCCGATCTTCACGCCGGTGGTAGGCAACTTTCTCAAGGGCCTCGCCGTGACGATCGGTCTGCACCCGCAACATCTGGCGCGCAAGGTGAGCCCGGCGGATGTAGCCAAGGTGCTGGCTGATTACTACCAAGGCGAGCAGTTCATCCGCGTGGCCCCGGCCGACAACGTGGCAACGCTCGACAACGGCTTCTTCGACGTGCAGGGCGCCAACGACACCAATCGTGCCGACCTGTTCGTGTTCGGCTCGGACGAGCGCATGGTTGTCACCGCCCGCCTGGACAACCTGGGCAAGGGCGCAGCCGGTGCGGCGGTGCAATGCATGAACGTGCACTTGGGCGTGGATGAAGCGACCAGCCTGCATGTGGATGCGCCGATTCCCGCGGCAGGCGCCGAGCACGCCGTGCGCGAAGCCGCGCCGGGTTTTGCAAGCTGATCGCCAAAACAGCAGAAACGAAAAACGCGCCTTGGGCGCGTTTTTCTTTGGTGCATTGGCTTGACCGTTAGTGGCTCTGCCCCGTCGCGGGGATGTTGAACAGCATGCCGCCGCCATTGCCGCCTGCCATCACGGTCGGCGTCACGCCGTTCCACTTCTCGATGGCGGCGCGCTCCAGCTTCAGGCGTTCCCACGCCAGCAGCCGGTCATCCAGCGACGAGGCCAGCGCGTGGTTGGCGGCGGCTTCACCTTCGGCAATCGCCACCTTCTTCTTGGCCTCTGCCTGCGCGGAGCGCACTTCGTTCTCGGTGCGGATGGCGTCCTGGATGGCTTTGGTCTTCGCGCTCACCGCGTCGAGCAGCGCACGCGGCGGGCGCAATGAACCGACGATACCGAACTGCTTGATCGACACGCCCAGCGGCGCGAGCCGGATGTCGAGTTCCTTGGTCAATCGCGCGACGAATTCTTCCTTCTTGCCGCCGTTCACATCGTCAAAGTTGTATTCCGAGCCGATAGCGACGATCACGTTGCGCGCCGTGTCGCGCAGGTAGCCGTGCGTGAAGGTCTCGATGTGGTCCGCGCGGAAGTTGGTGTAGAACGCTGGAACCTTGTCGCGGTCGAGCTGGTACGAGACGGCCACGTCCACGTTCACGGGCACGGCATCTTTGGTGTTGAAGGTCAGCTCTTCATTGAGCGCATGGCCTTCGTTCAGGTCGTGCGTCCAAATCACGCGCTGCACGAAGGTCGGGTATTGGATGATCGCCGTTTGTATCGGGTTGTAGAACACGAATCCGGTGACGACGTTTTCATGCGTGATGCCGCGATCGACCAGCCGGTTGATCTTGATGCCCGTGTAACCGGGCGGAATGATCTGCCAGTTCAGCAGGAAGGTGCGCGCGATCACCAGCGCCGCCAGGGCGCCGAAGACGAACGCGAGCAGTTTGATCGGCAGCTTGCTTGCCGTGACTTGAGGCATGAGGTTCCCCTTGATTGTTGATTTGCTCTGAGGTGTCGGCTGGCGGGGCGGGTGTGCTGCAAATGCAATCGCAGAGGCCCGCTGCTGGCGCAGGAATCGTCAGCGATTCCCGTCAGGGATGGCCGCGCCCGGTGGGCGGGTGGTGGCAAGCGCGCTTGCCAATGGTGATCAGGTGGTGAGCATCAATACGACCGAGGTGCCGCATTGCAAAGCCCGGATGTTGCGATGCACAAAGTATAGGCCGGCGCCGGATTTTTGCTCCCCTCCGGAAGCACTAGAGCGGCGCTTCGAATGCGTCGGCGGTGAGCGCTCGGATCAGGCGTCGCCGGGGTGGATGCGCGCCGGGTTCCAGCCGAGCGCGTTGTACACGTGATAGCGGGCAATGCCGATCCACTCGTGCAGCGCGAAATCCGCTAGCGCAAAGTTGTACGCCATCGGCAGCGGTGATGCGGTGGCCTGCAGATCGTCGGCGCGTACGGGAATCGGCGCCATGCCGAAATGCGCGAAGTACAGCAGGCTGCGCCGCAGGTGGATGGCCGACGACACCAGCACTGTGCGATCAGCCGCGTATTGCGCGAGCACCCCGCGCGAGAACTGCGCGTTCTGCCACGTGTTCATGCTCTTGGGCTCTATGAGCACGTCGGCATTGTCGACACCGAGCGCGACGAGTTCGCGGCGATACACCGTGGCTTCGGCCGCGCCGTGGTGGCGCGCGTCGCCGCCGCTGACGAGGATCTTGCAATCGCCATCGGCCTTGCGGCACGCCTGATACAACTGCGTGGCCTCCACCAGGCGCGGATACGAGAACAGCCCCGGCTCAACCGAGTCGCCCACGCGGAACGTGCCTGCGCCCAGCAGCACGATGGCATTGCGCGCGCCCCATTGGATGCGTGGCTCGTTCTCGAACGGCTTTTCCAGCGAATCGAGCAACCACGCCGGTAGCGGCCCGCAGCCGATTGCCATGACCAGCGCACCGCAGACCACTGCCACCCCGCGCGCAGCACGACGCCGGCCGCGTGCGGCAAACACCGCTGCCACGATCACCAGCACACACAGGATGGTCAGGCTCACAGGTTCCTCCAGGTTGGCGCGCCACGCGTACGAGAGGAACCATCGTAAAGAGGAATGGCCGGGCGCGCGACCCGTTTGCTTATGGGGTTGTTTCTACCGCCGGACCATCGGTCGCATAGGTGCCTCGTCGCCATTGTCGATGGGCGCAGCCCCAAGGTATTGCATGTTCGATCGATACTCCGGCAGTTTCGCCATGGTCATATGCATGGCGTCGGCAAACAGCGTGAGCGTTTCGGGCAAATGGCGCGACAGCACGACCATGCGCGTGCGCCCCGACGGGTGCGTCGATAGAAACTGCTTCTGCTCCACGCCGCCGATCGAGCCCATCTTCTGCCACAGCGTGAGCGCGGCGCGCGGATCGTAACCGGCACGTGAGGCGATGTCCATGCCGATCAGGTCGGCTTCGGTTTCCTCCGCGCGCGAGAACGACAGCAGGTGCATTTTGGCGCCCTCACCTAAGTCCGTATCGCCCCGGTTGCCGAAGCCGAACAGCTGCGAGACCACGTTGGCACCCAGGTTGGTGATCTCGCGCTGGCCGGCGCGGGCGCGGGCATGTTCGCGCAGCGCATGGGCGATCTCGTGGCCGAGCGCCATGGCAAGTTCGTCATCCGTCAGCTTGAACTGCTCGACCAGCCCTGAGAACACGGCGATCTTGCCGCCGGGCATGCAGAACGCATTCACTTGCGACGAGCCGATCAGGTTGACCTCCCACTGCCAGTGCGTGGCGTCGGGGTTCCAGCGCGGCGCCTGCGGGGTGAGGCGCTTGACGATGCCGCGGATACGGATGAGGTCCGGCACGTTATCGGGCGCCAGCGCGCCTTCGTGCGCGGCGTTGTTGATGATTCCCTTGTATTCGGCCAGCGCGCGCTTGTCGATTTCCTCCGCCGGAATGACCAGGCGGATATTGGGCGAAGTGGTGGTTGGCGCTTCGAGCTTGACGCCATCGGCGGGCACGGGCAGCGGGCCGTCCATGGCAATCGACCCCGTCGACAGCGCGAGGCCGATAGCAGTCAGCAGAGAGCGTGTTACGCGGGGCATATGAGTGAAGGGCCGGATCCGTGCGACATAATATCGGCCAACGCACCGCGCCACGCTACGTGGCAACCCGCATTCGCCTTCGCCTCCGGCCCGCCGCATGACCTTCCACGATTATCTCGACATCTTCCGCAACCGCCGCATCGGTGCGATGTTGCTGCTGGGCTTCGCTTCCGGCCTGCCGCTGGCGCTCACCTCGGGCACGCTGCAGGCGTGGATGACGGTGGAGGGGCTGGACATCCGCACCATCGGGCTGTTTTCCCTGGTGGGCCAGGCGTACATCTTCAAGTTTTTGTGGGCGCCGCTGATGGACCGCTTCACACCGCCGCTGATGGGCCGGCGCCGTGGCTGGCTGGTGCTCACGCAGGCTGGGCTGGTGGCGTCGATTGCCGCCATGGCCTTCACGCCGCCGCACGCCGCGCTGTGGGCGCTGGCCGGGTTGGCGGTGCTGGTGGCGTTTCTGTCAGCGTCGCAGGACATCGTCTTTGATGCCTACAGCACGGATGTGCTGCATACGAGCGAGCGCGGCGTCGGTGCGGCTGTGAAGGTGCTTGGTTATCGGTTGGCGATGTTGGTGTCGGGCGGCTTGGCGCTGTATCTGGCTGATCGCGTGATGGGCTGGAGCAACATGTACCTGCTAATGGCCGGGCTGATGGCGCTGGGCATCTTCACCACGCTGTGGTCGCCCGAGCCCGAGGTGTCGGCGCGCCCGCCGCGCAGCCTGCAGGAAGCGGTGGTTGGCCCGCTGCAGGATTTCTTCTCGCGCCGCGGCGCGTGGGCGCTGCTGGCGCTGATCGTGTTCTACAAGCTGGGCGATGCGTTTGCGGGCAGCCTGTCGACCACGTTCCTGATCCGGGGTGTTGGCTTTTCGGCCGGCGAGGTGGGCATCGTCAACAAGACATTGGGGCTGGCGGCCACCATCGTCGGCGCGCTGTATGGCGGCACGCTGATGGTGCGGCTGGGCCTTGTGCGCGCGCTGCTGCTCTTCGGCGCGCTGCAGGCGGTGTCGAACCTGGGCTACTGGGTGCTGGCCGTCACGCCGCAACATCTGTGGACGATGGCCGTGGCCATCGGCATCGAGAACCTCTGCGGCGGCATGGGCACGGCAGCCTTCGTGGCACTGCTGATGGCACTGTGCAACCGGTCGTTCTCGGCGACGCAGTATGCGTTGCTCTCGGCGCTGGCCTCCGTTGGCCGCGTGTACGTCGGGCCAACCTCGGGCTACCTTGTGGAAGCCTATGGCTGGCCCGCCTTCTATCTGATGACTGTGGCGTTTGCGTTGCCCGGCCTCGTGGTGCTGTGGTGGATGCGCGGCACGATCGGCCGCTACGAAGCCGAGCAGAACGAACGTGCCCTGGAAGCCAAGGCCGCGTCAGCCTGACTGACTAACCCAAGCGGTTCGAGCGGTCGGCATCGCCAAAGCCGGCCAGCGGCAGCGCCGCGTCAATGCCCTTGCCCAGCGCGATGGCCTTAAACAGCTCGCCCATCTCTGCTTCCGACAGCAGCTTTTGCACGGCGTTGGCCGCTGGCAGGAACTGCATCGGATCGGACGGGTCGAGCGTCATCAGCAGTTCGCCCACGCCCGTGCTCAAGAGGAAGCGCGCCTGGCTCGTGTAGCCGAGCAGCTCCAGCCCGGCCTCCTGGCCTGCCTGGGCAATGCCCGAAAAATCGACGTGCGCCGTGATGTCTTGCAGGCCCGGCAGCCAGAACGGGTCATCATGCGCGTGCTGGCGGTAGTGGCACATCAACGTGCCGCTGGCGCGGTGCGCGTGGTAGTACTCGGCCGCCGGGAAACCGTAGTCGATCAGCAGCAGCAGGCCGCGCTCCAGCGCCGCGCCCGTGCTGCGGATGAAGCCCTCGGCGGCCTCGTGCGATTCGGTGACGATGTCGTGCGTGCCGGGCAGCGCGGCCAGCTTGGCCGGAAGCTCGGACGGATCGGCCAGGCGGTCTTCCCATTGCAGGCCGAGTTCTGCATCGAGCACCACGCCGCGCCGGTGCCACACGCCGCCGCGCCGCGCCCACAGCGACACAGGCATCGCATCGAGCACTTCGTTGCCGAGCATCACGCCGGTGAAAGGCGCGGGCAGCGTGTCGTGCCATTGCGCAATGGTGGCCAGGTCGGACCCAAGCGTGGCGCCGAGTGCCGTCAGGCGCGCTTGCTGGCGCTGACGCAATTCGCCAGACAGTTCGACGATGCCGTAGCTATCGGGCCGCACCCCCATCGCATCCAGTTCGGTGAGGATGTCGGCGGCCAGCTTGCCGGTGCCGGCGCCGAATTCCAGCACGTGGCGCTGGCCCTCGGGCAGCGTTTGCAGCACCTGCGCGATCTGATGTGCGACGGTGCGGCCGAAGAACGGTGTCAACTCGGGTGCAGTGATGAAGTCGCCACCGTCTTCCACGCGGCGGCCGAACTTGGCCGCGCCGCCGCTGTAGTAGCCCAGGCCCGGTGCGTAGAGCGCCAGTTCCATGTAGCGGTCGAACGAAAGCCAGCCGCCAGCGGCCGCAATGGCGTCGGCGATCAGGGCGAACAGGCGCGTGGATTGCGCCTGCGCCGCTTCGCTGGGAAGCGGTAAACTCACAGTTTTGCTCATCGCCGGATTGTAAACAATGGCGCAGACGCCGACTGAACTGAACCCACAACCGCCTGTACAGACACGGGTGGCCCTTGTCACTGGCGCTGGCCGCCGCGTGGGCCGCGTGATCGCCCTGGCGCTGGCCCGCCAAGGCTGGGATGTGGCCGTGCACTGCCACCGCTCGCGCGCCGAGGCCGACACCGTGGCCGCCGAGATCACCGCCATGGGGCGGCGCGCCGCCGTACTGCAGGCCGACCTGTCAGACGAAGCTGCCGCCGGCCGCCTGATCGCCGATTGCACCGCCGCGCTGGGTACGCCCACTTGCCTGGTCAACAACGCCTCGCTGTTCCAGTACGACGTGGCGACCAGCTTCAGCTATGCGTCGCTCGACACGCACATGCGCACCAACGTGGCGGCGCCGCTGCTGCTGTCGCGCGAGCTGCACCGTGCGCTCACAGCCGGTGATGCGCAGCATCGCGGCGTAGTCATCAACCTGCTGGACCAGAAGCTGGACAATCTGAACCCCGATTTCCTGTCGTACACGCTGTCGAAGGCGGCACTGTCCACGGCCACGATGCAGCTTGCACAGGCTCTGGCACCGACACTGCGCGTGGTGGGCGTGGCGCCGGGTATCACGATGGTGTCGGGCGACCAGTCGCAAGGCGGGTTTGCGCGTGCGCACCAGATGACGCCGCTGGGCCAGTCGTCCACACCGGAAGACATTGCCGAGGCGGTGTGCTACCTCGCCACCGCGCGCGCCGTGACCGGCACCACGCTGTTCGTCGATGGAGGCCAGCACCTGATGCCGCTGGCCCGCGACGTGATGTTCCTCACTGAATAATTTCCCTCCGGACGCCCCATGCTCTCTCTGCTATCCCACCCGCGCCTGTCGAACTGCCGTCGCATGTTTTTGCGCAACTACGAGGTGCAGATCAACATCGGCGTGCACGACTTCGAGAAGAAGGGCGAGCAGCGCGTGCTGATCAACATCGAGTTGTACGTGCCGCTGGAGTATTCGTCGCCGACGGAAGACAAGCTGCACGAGGTGGTGGACTACGACTTCATGCGCGAGACGGTGGCGCGGCGCATGGCGCAAGGGCATATCCACTTGCAGGAGACGCTGTGCGATGACGTGCTGACGGCCATGCTCAAGCACCCGCACGTGCTGGCGGCGCGCGTGTCGACGGAGAAGCCGGATGTGTATCCGGATTGTGAGTCGGTAGGGGTTGAGGTGTTTCGTATCAAGGACTAAGCCGCCGTCGCATACTCACGGCGCTGGGCGTGCAACGCGCCCGCGACGCTGCCCAGCAGGTCGAGCGCCAGGCGCGCCGTGATCCCGCTCCCTTGGCTGTCGTGCTGGTCGTGGCGCGGGTTGTATTCCACCAGTTCAAACGCCGCAAAACGCGCATCGCGTGCGCAGGTCGCCAGGGCCTGCGCCATGCCCTGCGCGGTCAGCCCGTCCGTTTCCGGCGTGCCCACGCCCGGGGCGACGGCGGGGTCGAAGGCATCCAGATCCAGCGTCACGCCAAAGGCCGCCGTGCCTGTTTTGACCAACCGAATGGCTTCGGCCATGACGGCGCGCAGGCCGTTGCGTGCCACTTCCGCGGCGTCGATCACGCGCACACCAAGTCGCTCCAGCAACGCGCGTTCGGCAGGCTCATAGCTGCGCGCACCGATCACCACCACGTGCTGCGGCAGCAGCTTGGGCGATGCATCGCGGACTTGCGTGAGGGCCGGCGCGCCGTGGCCGAGCAGCGCCGCCAGCGGCATGCCGTGGATGGCACCGGAATCGCTCGTCTGCGGCGTGTGGCTGTCGAGATGGGCGTCGATCCAGATCAGGCCAAGCGGGCCGTGCGGACGCAGCGCGTTGGCCGCGCCCGACCACGTGCCGATCGCGCACGAGTGGTCGCCGCCGAGGATGATCGGCACGTGCCCCTCGTGCATGCTGCGCGCGGTCGCATCGGCCAACGCGCGCGAGAAACCGGCCACGCCCGGCAGCACCGCCAGACGGGCCGAACGGCTGTGCCCTGCTGACATCGCCAGTTCGATGTCGTGCACGAGCGTGCCCCGTGTGTCCGGCGTCTGCAATCGCGCCAACGCACCGGCTCGCAGCAGCGCACGCGGGCCGTCCTTGCAGCCGTCGTCTTGCGCTCCGCAGCCGATGGCCGCGCCAATCAGATCGATGATGGTCATGTCACTCCCCTTGCCAGTTTTACTCAAGCCACTTTGCGGCGCGGCCAACCGGCCAGCGTCTGGCGGATGGCTTCCAGCGCCAGCGCCAGTTCGGCCTCGCCAATCACCAGCGGCGGCGTGAGGCGAACCACGTTGCCGTAGGTGTCCTTGGTCAGCACGCCGCGCTCTGCCAGCGCGAAAGCGAAGTCGTGGGCGTCGATGTCGGCGTCAAGCTGCAGGCCGATCATCAGGCCGCGTCCGCGCACCTGCCGCACGCCGTGGCCGATGAGCGTTTTCAGTTCGTTGATGAACGCGGCCCCCACGCGCGCGGCACGCTGCGGCAGTTGTTCTTCGATCAGCAAGGCCAGTGCCGCCCGCCCAATGTGCGCTGCGAGCGGGTTGCCGCCAAACGTGGAGCCATGATCACCCGGGTGGAATACGCCGATGACCGCCTCGCGCCCCGCGATGGCCGATACGGGCACCATGCCGCCGCCCAGTGCCTTGCCCAGCACCACCAGATCGGCATCCACGCCTTCATGCCAGCTCGCCAGCACATCGCCGGTTCGGCCCAGGCCGGTTTGCACCTCATCGCAGACGAGCAGGACGTTGTGCTGCGTAGCGAGCTCACGCGCGCGTTTCAGGTAGCCCGGCGGCGGCTCGACAATGCCGCCCTCACCCTGCACGGGCTCCATCAGGATCGCGCCGGTGTTGGGCCCGATGGCTGCACGCAGCGCATCGGCGTCACCAAACGGAATGCGCCGGAAGCCTGCTGCGAACGGGCCGAACCCGTAGCGATATTGATCATGCGAAGAGAACCCGACGATGGTGGTCGTGCGGCCGTGGAAATTGTTCTCGAAGACGATGATCTCGGCCGCCTCGGGCGCCAGGCCCTTTACATCGCGCGCCCATTTGCGGGCAGCCTTGATGGCCGTCTCGACCGCTTCGGCGCCGGTGTTCATTGGCAGTGCGCGGTCCATGCGCGTGATGCGGCAGACGTCGGCCAGGAAGGGGCCCAGTTCGGTGTTGTGGAACGCGCGTGAGGTGAGCGTCAGGCGCTGTGCCTGTTCCATCAGTGCAGCAACCAGTTTGGGGTGCGAGTGCCCGAAGCTGACGGCCGAGTATGCCGACATCATGTCGAGATAGCGGCGGCCATCCGTATCGAACAGCCACACGCCTTCACCGCGTTCCAGCATGACCGGCAAGGGCGCGTAGTTGCGTGCGCCGTAACGGTCTTCCAATGCATAGCTCGGATGTTGCATTGCGGTCGTCATGATGGCCTCCGTTTGCGTGGGTCGTTCACTTGCGGCGGATTGTGCGATCTGACAGACTTGAAATCAAATCGAATGATTTTGGTTTTTCGATCCAAAAATTTGATGGATTAAGGCATCACTTTTTCGCTCATGTCGCATTCGCCATTGCGCTATCTGCATAGTTTTCTGACCGTTGCCAACGAAGGCAGCTTCGTGCGCGCGGCAGACCGCCTGGCCGTGTCGCAACCGGCGCTGTCGTACCAGATGCGGCAGTTGGAGCAGTGGCTGGGCGTGCCGCTGTTCGAGCGGTCGGGGCGCAAGCTCGTGCTCACGCGTGCCGGCACGTCGGTGCGCGCGTGGTGCCGCGATGCGTTTGCAGGGTTGGACGAGTTGCGTGCCGCACTGCACAGCGGCGAGATGGAGCGCGTGTCGCTCAAGCTGGCGAGTGGCTCCAGCTTCGGGCGCTACGTGCTGATGCCAGCGCTGCTGACACCGTCGCCCGAATCGGACGCGCCATTGCTCGATGAGGTGCGCCTCGAACTTGCATTCGGCAGCGACGACGAGGTCTTCAGCCACGTGGAATCGGGCCGTGCTGATCTCGGCTTCGTCTACACGCCGCGCACCTCACGCTTGTTCGAGCACCACGCGGTCTACACCGAGGAATTCGTGCTGGCCTGCAGCGCGCGTGCACTGCGCGAGCACGGTTCGCCGCGCACGCTGGCGGATTGCGCGGCGCTGCCCTTTGTTACCTACGACGAGTCGGATGCGGTGTACGGCCTGTGGTTCAAGGCGCTGTTCCGGCGTCTGCCAGAGACGACGGTGAGCGCGCATCACGTGTCAGATATCGAAGAGGTCAGCACCCTTGTGGAAGCTGGCATGGGCTGGTCAGTACTGCCGCTGCACGCCATTCAGGATGCGGTGGAGCGCGCACGCTTGCAGGTGGTACGCCCGATCATGGCGCGGCGCTGCCTGAACACGGTATTCGCGGTGCGCCGCACGTCGAGCTTTCCGAGCGAGGCGCAGGACCGCCTGCTCGTGCGCCTCGCGCAGCTCGATGCGGCGGCAGCCAAGGCGTAGCCCGCGTCTCAATACGCCACATCTCCTACGGCCTGGAACACGGATTGCACCCGCCCGACGTTGCGTTGGGCGCCACGCGGGTTGGGGCAGGCACACCATTGCCTTGAAATTAATTAATTCGACAATTAATATTTGCGGCATGGCAACCTGCAACCCTTCCCCTCGCGGTCCCGGTCGTCCCAAAGGCTCAACGCAGGACGACCTGCGTGACCGCCTGCTCGACATGGCCGTCACGCTGTTCGCGCGAGATGGCGTGGGCCCCACCACGCTTGCCGCCATCGCTCGAGAGGCCGGTGTGACGGCGCCGATGGTGCATTACCACTTCAAGACGCGCGACCAGTTGCTTGATGCAGTGGTGGAAGCGCGCATCCGCCCACTGATCGATCAGGTAACGGGGCCGGCGCTCATGCTCCTTGCCGACGATGGCCATCTGCCGGATCTGCCGCAGACGGTGGCGGGCGTGGCCCAGCGCATGGTGGCCGCTGCTTCGGCCACGCCGTGGTTTCCGACCTTGTGGATCCGCGAGATTGCCAGCGAAGGCGGGCAGTTGCGCGAGCGCGTGTTTGCGCGCATTGCGCTGGAACGCGCTACGTTGATGGTTGATCGCATTGCCAGCGCTCAGGCCGCGGGAGCGGTGAACCCAGCGTTGCAGCCGTCGCTGGTGATGCTGTCAGTGATCGGCTTGGCGATGCTGCCGTTTGCGACGCGCTCGCTGTGGGGGCGCCTGCCGCTGGCAGATCAGGTGGACGCCGACGCCATCGGCCAACACGTGGCGGCGTTGCTGCTGCACGGCATCAGCGCGGTTGCCGTGCCTCAGGAGAGCCGCGTCAAGAAGGTGAAGCCGCGACCAAAGGGCAAGGGGCGCAAGTAGGCAACACGGCATTCATCGTGTCAATCGCGTCAATCGCGTCAATCGCGCATCAATCGAATCCGGCGGAGGGCGGTATGCGGCAAGCGTTGTACATCGGCAGGGCAGGGTGGTTGGCGGTAGCCGCCGCAGCATGGGTCTTGGCAGGTTGCACCAGGCAAGACAACCGCACCTACCAAGGCTATGTGGAAGGGGAGTTTGTCTACGTGGCATCGCCCGTGGGCGGGCGGTTGGAACACCTGGCTGTGCAGCGTGGACAGACCGTGAATGCTGGCGCGCCGTTGTTCGCGCTGGAATCGGTGGACGAGACTGCGGCCCGCCAGCAGGCTGCCGCACAACTGCAGGGTGCGCAAGCCCAGCTCGCTGATCTGAATATCGGCAAGCGCGTGCCCGAAGTGGACGCAGTGCGCGCACAACTGGCGCAGGCGGTGGCAGCCGACAAGCTCTCGGCCACGCAGCTTGCGCGTGACGAGGCGCAGTTCCGCGCGGGGGGCATCGCGCAATCGCAGCTCGACACCAGTCGCTCAAGCGCGCAGACCAACAGGCAGCGCGTGCGTGAACTGACCAATCAGTTGCGCATTGCGCAGTTGCCCGCACGCAATGATCAGATTCGCGCGCAATCGGCGCAGGTGGAGGCCGCGCGCGCGGCGGTGGCGCAGGCGCAATGGCGGCTCGATCAGAAGGCGCAGAAGGCCACGCAGGGCGGGCTTGTATTCGACACGCTGTATCGCGAAGGTGAATGGGTCGGTGCTGGCAGCCCGGTGGTGCGCATGCTGCCACCGGCCAACGTAAAGGTGCGCTTCTTCGTGCCGCAAGGCGTGGTGGGTGCGCTCAAGCCGGGGCAAGCCGCGCGTCTTCACTGCGATGGCTGCGCCGCCGACATTAACGCCACCGTCACCTACATCGCCGCCGAGGCCGAATACACGCCGCCCGTGATCTACAGCAACAACACGCGCGACAAGCTCGTCTTCATGGTGGAGGCGCGGCCCACCGCCGCCGATGGCCCGAAGCTGCGTCCCGGCCAACCCGTCGGGGTGACGTTGCCATGAACGCCGCCAGCACCAACAACACCAACCGCACCAACAGCCAGCATCACACTGGTAACGGTGCTTACGCCATCGACGTGCATGGCCTGAACAAGCACTTTGGCGACAAGCACGTCGTCAAAGCGCTCTCCATGCGGGTCGCGCGCGGCGAGATCTTCGGCTTTCTCGGGCCCAACGGCAGCGGCAAGACCACGTCGATCCGCATGATGTGCGGCCTGCTTACACCCGACAGCGGCAGCGGCACGTGCCTGGGCTACGACATCCTCAAGCAGTCTGCGCAGATCAAGCGCCGCGTCGGCTACATGACGCAGCGGTTCTCGTACTGGGATGATCTTTCCATCCGCGAGAACCTCGATTTCGTCGCGCGCCTGTACGAGATGCCCAACCGCCGCGAGGTGGTTGATCACGCGCTTGAGCATCTCGGGCTGGCATCACGCGCCAAGCAATTGGCGGGCGCGCTGTCGGGAGGCTGGAAGCAACGCCTGGCGCTGGCCGCGTGCATGCTGCACAAGCCCGAGCTGCTGCTGCTCGACGAACCCACCGCCGGTGTCGACCCGAAAGCGCGCCGCGATTTTTGGGAAGAGCTGCACCGGCTGGCCGCGGAGGGCATCTCGGTGCTCGTCAGCACGCACTACATGGACGAGGCCGAGCGCTGCCACAAGCTTGCCTATATCGCCTATGGCGAGTTGCTCGCGCAAGGCACGGCGGATGAGGTGATCGACAGCCAGCATCTGTCGACGTGGTCTGTCTCGGGCGGCAACCTGGTTGAACTGGGCCGCAGGCTCGAAGGGCAGCCGGGCGTGGACCAGACCGTCGCGTTTGGCTCCGTGCTGCACGTGACCGGTGCCGACGCGCAGGCGCTGGAAGGCACGCTGCGCAAGCTCACCGGCGGTTCCGGCATGCGTGCCGAGCCGATCAACACCGGGCTCGAAGACGTGTTCATTCACATGATGAAGCGCTCGTCTGACAACTACGGGGCGCAGTCATGAGTACCAACGGCAACGCCAACCGCAACGCCAACCGCTTCTCGTTCGTGCGCTGGTGGAGCGTGGTGCTCAAGGAATTCCTGCAACTGCGCCGCGACCGCGTGACGTTCGCCATGATGATCGGCATCCCGATCATGCAGCTGTTCCTGTTCGGCTTTGCCATCAATGCTGACCCGAAGCACCTGCTGACCGGGGTGATTGCGGCCGACCAGAGCGAGTTCACGCGCAGCTTCCTCGCCAGCCTGCGCAACTCCGACTACTTTGACCTGACCACCACGCTTGCCGACGAAGCTGCCGGGCGCGAGGCGTTGGCGAAAGGGCAGCTCCAGTTCGTCGTGTCCATCCCGCCGGATTTCACGCGCAAGCTGGTGCGTGGCGAAAAGCCCTCGCTGCTGGTGGAGGCCGATGCCACCGATCCTGCCGCCACCGGGCTGGCCGTTGCCTCGCTTTCGCAATTGGTGCAGGGCGTCGTCAGCAAGGATATGAAGGGGGCGCTGTCACCGCTCGCGGGTGGTGCGGGAAACAATGCGCCGCCGTTCGACGTGCGCATCCACAAGCTCTACAACCCCGAAGGCATCACGCAGTACAACATCATCCCCGGCCTGATGGGCACCATCCTCACGATGACCATGGTGATGATGACGGGCCTGGCCATGACGCGCGAACGCGAGCGCGGCACCATGGAAAACCTGCTCGCCACGCCGGTGCATCCGCTGGAAGTGATGACGGGCAAGATCGTGCCGTACATCTTCATCGGGCTGGTGCAAGTGACCATCATCCTGTTGATGGCGTTCTACGTCTTCCGTGTACCGTTTGTGGGCAGTGTGTGGATGGTCTATGTGTCGGCGCTGCTGTTTATCGTGGCGAGCCTGACGGTGGGCATCACGTTGTCTTCGCTCGCGCAAAACCAGTTGCAGGCGACGCAGCTTACGTTCTTCTACTTCCTGCCGAACATCCTGCTCTCGGGGTTCATGTTTCCATTCGTGGGCATGCCCAAGTGGGCGCAGGTGATCGGCAACCTGCTGCCGATGACGTATTTCAACCGGCTCACGCGCGGCATCCTGCTCAAGGGCAACGGCTGGTTTGAGTTGTGGCCCAGCATCTGGCCGTTGATGGTGTTTACGGTCGTGGTGCTGGGGGTTGCGCTGCGGTTTTATCGCAAGACGCTGGATTGAGGTGGCGGCCATGCATAGGCTTCTGATGTTTCTCGGTGATGGCGGTGATGGTGCATCCCCTGTTTCGTCCCCTGCCGGGGCCGACTTACTTTCTTTGTCTTGCCAAAGAAAGGTAAGCAAAGAAAGGCGCGCCCAAGATGGCGACCCCTCCTTGAATTTCCGTAACCGGGCGGAGACGGGGAAAACTCGCTGCGCTCAGACAGTTCCCCGTCTTTTTTCCGCCCGCTTACAAAAATTCAAGGCGCCATCTAGGGCAAGGTACGGCCAAACCGTCTGGGGACGTGTGTTGGCGTTCAAGCGAGCTTTGGCGGGTTGTTGCGTTGTGTCTGTCGCCGCGTTGTTGATGGGCGGCTGCGCCGTCGGGCCGGACTTCAAGACGCCGGCCGCACCCATTGCGCCCAAGTATTCCGCGCAGCCGTTGCCTGCTGAAACCGTGTCGGCCCCGATGCCGGGTGGCGAAGCACAGCATCTGGCAGATGCGAATGTGCCGGCCGATTGGTGGCACCTGTTCCAGTCGCCCGTGCTTGATGCGCTGGTGGATGAAGCGCTGCGCGCGAGCCCCACTGTCGTGCAGACCGAGGCGCGTTTGCGTCAGGCGCAGGCGCAAGCCGAAGCGCAGTTCGGCTATGCGCTGCCCTCGGTGGACGGCAGTGTGTCGGCGGTGCGTCAGCAGATCAATCCGGAGGCGTTCGGCTTCAAAACGCCCAAGCCGGGGCCGTTCACGCTGTACTCCGCTTCGCTGTCGGTGTCGTATGCGCTGGATTTGTTTGGCGGCGTGCGCCGGGCGTTGGAGGCATCGCGCGCGCAGGTCGATACGCAGCGCTATGAACTGGAGGCGGCGCGTCTGTCGCTGGCGGGCAATGTGGTGACGGCGGTGGTGCGCGTCGCTGCGCTCGATGCGCAGATCGCCACAACGCAACGGCTGGTGGCCGAGCAGCGCAGGCAGCTTGATATCACCGAGCGCCGTTTCGCGTCGGGTGGCATCGCGCAGGTGGATGTGATGTCGCAACGCACGCTGCTCGCGCAGACTGAAGCCACGCTGCCGCCGCTCAATCAGCAGGCCGCGCAGATGCGGCATCGGTTGTCTGTGCTTCTGGGCCGCGAGCCGGGCGCGGGGCTGCCAGACTTGCCCGCGCTCGATGCGCTGCACTTGCCTGATCCGCTGCCGGTGTTGCTGCCGTCTACGCTGGCGCAGCGCCGGCCTGACATTCGCGCGGCCGAGGCCGTGTGGCACGCGGCCAGCGCCAATGTGGGCGTTGCCACGGCCAACCTGTATCCGCGCATCACGTTGTCGGCGGGGCTGGGTTCGGAGGCGACGGGGTTTCGCAACCTGCTTGGCGCCGGGTCCAGCATCTGGAATCTGGGTGCCTCGCTCACGCAGCCGATCTTTCATGGCGGCACACTGCGCGCCCGCAAGCGCGAGGCCGAAGCCGCGTACGACGCAGCGGGCGCGGCTTACAAGCAGGCAGTGCTGCAGGGTTTGCAGGAGGTGGCGGACGCGCTGCACGCTGTGCACAACGATGCGCAAGCGCTGCAGGCGCGCGCACTGGCAACCGATCAGGCCACGCAGACACTGCGCGCCGCCGAAGCCCGCCACGCTGCCGGTGGCATCAGCACGCTCACGCTGCTCGATGCGCAGCGCCAGCTCGACCAAGCCACGCTGCAGCAGGTGCAGAGCCGCGCTGATCGTCTGCTCGATTCCGCTGCGTTGATGCAGGCGCTGGGTGGTGGGTGGTAGTAGACGCCCATACCGTTTTGCTAAAAGCGATCAACGCACCGTTGATATTCGGGGTGTTTGAAGGGGCTCGGTATCCCGCGGGCATCAGCAAATTCTGATTTATAGTTGCGGCCTTGCTTTGACGAAGCGGCGGTCATTACACTGGCTACCATCGCTTTCGGTGCCATAGAGGAAGTGATCGAGGTGTGGAAACCTCGTAAGCAACGGGCAAGTGCCGAGCATAGGTGCTTGTCCTCAACCACTATGGCTTGGCTTCGTCTTTCTGGGCGAGCCAGGCTTGAACGGCTTCGGCCGTGCCGATTGTTGCTTATCGGTTTTCCACCCTGCCTGTGCTCGCCCACCCCCTTCCCCCAAGGGCGTGGCACGGTTCCTTTATCCGATGAAAGGAAAGCCCGATGACCCGCTTGTCAGATCCCCAACCCCTTGATCCCCAACGCCTGGAAGCGCATGGCGAACTCTTCGACAAACTCTCGAAGCTGCGCGCGATGCTGGGCATGCTGCATTCCAATGGCCTGGAGCACTTCCGAGAACTGGATGCGCCCCGGCAGGCCGAATACCTGTGGACGTGCATGGAATACGCCAACGAGGCGTATGCCGCGATGCTGGTGTCCGATGGGATGAATTAGCGCAGCTTGCGTCGTTGTCTGCTCAGCCAACAGCGGGCCGCAACAACCGCTGCTGATACGCCTGCAAGTGCGCATACGCCACGCGCAACAGCGACACCTCCGCGCCCAGCGCCCGCCCGCGCCGCAGCATGTCGCCAACGATCTGGTCGGCCTCCACGCGGCCGCCGCTCTCCAGGTCGCGCAGCATCGACGCGGTCATCGGCGAGCCCGCCTTGGTGAGGAACTCGAGCCCGCGCGTGCGCGCCTGCTGGCGGATCGGATACCCCGACGCGGCCGACACGGCTTCACACGCGGCAAACATTGCCTCATTCAATGCCTTGCCTTCATTGGTGGCGACAATCTCGCCCACCGATGCGCGCATCAGGCACGTCATCGAGGCAAGCGAGGTGATGAAGACGAACTTCTCCCACATGTCTTGCATGACGTTCTCGGCCAGCACCGAGTCGAACTGCGCGGTGGCGAAGACGTTCTTGATGGCTTGCGTGCGTTCACGCGGCGCGTTGGGGGTGCGCTCGCCAAACGTGATGGAGTGCAGCGGGTTCAGGTGCAGCACGGCGCCATCCGGTGCGCTGGCCGCGCTGATATGGCACAGCCCGCCCAGCACGCGGGATTCGCCAAAGGCGGCGTCGAGCCGTTCCAGATGCGCCAGCCCATTGAGCAACGGCAGCACCATCGTGCGCTCGCCCACCACGGGGCGGACCGCGGCGATGGCGTCATCCAGGTCATAGGCCTTGCAGCTCAGCAGGATGAGGTCGGCGTGGCCGCCTTGGGTCCATCCGGCAGCCTCGTCGGCGGTGATGACCTGGATGGGGAAGCGCACGTCGCCCAACGGGCTGCGGATTTCCAGGCCGTGTTCGCGCAGCCGTGCCGCGCGCGCGGGGCGCACCAGAAAGGTGACGTCCGCGTCCGCTTGGGTGAGCCGTCCGCCAAAGTAGCCGCCGGTGCCGCCGGCCCCGAGTACCAGAATCCGCATTGCTGTCGTCATTGGGTTCGTTTCCATCGAGCAGAAGATAGGCAGTCGATTCTAGGCCTGTTCGGCCAGCCCTGCAGACGCTGGCCCGCGCGCGCTAAAATGCTGATTTTCCTCACGATTTGACGCCCGTTCGGCCATTATTCAGCGCCAGCGGGGTCGATATGCCATGACGTTTTCCAATAACTTCCACCGCCTCGAAACCCGTCTGCAGTCGCAGGTCGGCCGCGCCATCGGCGACTTCAAGATGATCGAAGACGGCGACACCATCCTCGTGTGCCTGTCCGGCGGCAAGGATTCATACACGATGCTGTCGGTGCTGATGGCGCTGCAAAAGCGTGCGCCGGTCGACTTCAAGCTGATTGCCATGAACCTCGATCAGAAGCAGCCCGGTTTTCCGGCCGAGGTGCTGCCCAATTACCTGAAAAAGCTGGGCGTGGAATACGTGATCGTTGAGGCGGACACCTATTCGATCGTCAAGGAGAAGGTGCCCGAGGGCAAGACCACGTGCTCGCTGTGCTCGCGCCTGCGCCGCGGCGTGATCTATCGCACCGCCAAGGAGCTGGGCGCCAACAAGATCGCGCTGGGGCATCACCGCGACGACATCGTCAACACGTTCTTTCTGAACATGTTCTTCGGCGGCAAGATGAAGTCGATGCCGCCCAAGCTGGCCACTGACAACGGCGAGCACATCGTCATCCGCCCGCTGGCCTATTGCGCCGAGAAGGAAATCGCTTCCTACGCCCGCGCGATGGAGTTCCCCATCATCCCGTGCAACCTGTGCGGCTCGCAGGAAAACCTGCAGCGCAAGAAGGTCAAGGAGATGCTGCTGGAATGGGAGCGCCAGACGCCGGGCCGCATCGACAACATCTTCGCGTCGTTGCAGAACGTGGTGCCGTCGCACCTGGCCGATACCGATTTGTTTGATTTCAACGGTCTGACCACGGGCCTGGCGAAGATCGGCGAAGACGCGCTGTTCGGCCAGACCGCCTACGACCAGGCGCCGCTGGTGTTTGCCGGCTCGCACGACGACCGCATTGAGTTCGTGCGCTTCGAGCGCAAGCCCGGCGATCAGCCCGCCGACGCGCCAGCCGTGGGCTAACGCTTAACGCTATCTCGCTCTGGCGTCGCGCATCAGGTCACGCACGTCGTCGATCCAGCCTTGCAGCCGCTCACGTGCGTGCTGTTTCTGGCGCGGCGTGGTCAGGTTGGCGATGGTCACCAGCATGGCCGTGTCGGCCTCGCGGCGCAGGCGTTGCTGGTTGCCGCGCTCGCCGGGCGCGTGCTGCCACTGGTCGGCATAGGCAGCGAGCCACTGCGCGACGGTCGCTTCATCCGGGTGTTCCTGCTGCACTCGCGCAATCAATGACAGCCAGAGGCGCTGCCGGGCGAGGCGCTCTTCATACCGGGCGGGGGTGCTGTCCACCATCGGGGTGATGGCCACCCGGATGGCCTCTTCCTGCTCCGCCGAGAAATTGCCGTACATCAGCCGTGCATCTTTCATGACTTTCTTGATGCGGGCGCGCAGGCGTTCGTCGGGGGTGTCGCCCAGATAGCGGCGGCGGAATTTTGCGTTGCTCTCGTCCAGCTTGTTCTGCACGTGCATGAGCTGCGCCGGTGTGGTGCTCAGCAGCAGGCGGGCAATGTCGGGCCTGGCCTGGTCGAACGCGGCGCGCCCGAACTGCTGGAAGGCGTCCTGATACACCCGTATTTGCGGGGCGGTCACGGGCTGCTGCAACTCATCTTGTGCGCGCTGCAGCACGGCCGCCATGCGCGGTAGCTGATCCTGCCTGTGCCAGGCAAAAAGGCGGCCGATCGCGTCGCGGGTGGGGCCAACCTGGGCGTCCTGCAGGTCGAATTGCCCATCGACCCACCAATACGTGAGCCGTGCGCCCTGCTGGTAGCCCAATTTCAGGGTGCTGCAGGCCGGCAGCCACGCCAACAAGCTGACCGCCGCCAGTACGACCAGCCAGCGGCCTAGCCGGCCCGGCAATGGCGTAACTGCAACAATTCCACCGTTTGACCGGTTCAGTTGGGGGGGAGGGCGCATGTTAAAATTTTTTACTGTGTCTTATACGCCGCAAAGCGCCCCGCAGAAGGGTTGGCAGGCGGTCCGGCCATCCTGAGGGGAGATGGCGGGCGATGGGTTCCGGGCGGCTATCAGCGTGCTTGGCGGTCCCATCGCAGGCTATCACTTCGAGTCACTCTAGGAACCTCCTTGTGAATATCGTCATCCTTGCTGCGGGCATGGGCAAACGCATGCGCTCCGCCCTGCCGAAAGTGTTGCACCCCCTGGCCGGCAAACCGCTGCTGGCGCACGTCATTGAAACTGCGCGGTCCATGTCGCCGACGCGGCTGGTGGTGGTGGTGGGCCACGGCGGCGACCGGGTGCGCGAGATGGTTGGCGCGCCAGACGTCGTCTTCGCCACGCAAGACAAGCAGCTTGGCACCGGCCACGCCGTCATGCAGGCTGTGGACCAGCTCGACGAAAGCGTGCCCACCCTTGTGCTCTACGGTGATGTGCCGCTCACCCGTGCCGAAACGCTGGACGCACTGGTGGGTGCCGCCGGCCGCGACCACCTGGGCGTGCTGACCGTGCACCTGTGCGACCCAACCGGCTATGGCCGCATCGTGCGCGATGCCGCGGGCCGCATCACCCGCATCGTCGAGCAGAAAGATGCCAACGAAACGCAGCTTGTCATTCACGAGGTCAACACCGGCATCCTGGTTTGCCCGACAGCCAAGCTCAAGAATTGGCTCGCCACGCTGTCCAACGACAACGCGCAGGGCGAGTACTACCTGACCGACGTGATTGAACGCGCCGCCGCCGAAGGTGTGCCCATCACGTCTGCGCACCCGCTGGCCGAGTGGGAAACGCTGGGCGTGAACAGCAAGGTGCAACTGGCCGAGCTGGAGCGCATTCACCAGCGCAACCTCGCGCAGCAACTGCTGGAAGACGGCGTCACGCTGATCGACCCGGCGCGCATCGACGTGCGCGGCAAGCTCACGTGCGGCCGCGACGTGGTGATCGACGTCAACTGCATCTTCGAAGGCAGCGTCACGCTGGCCGACGGCGTGCGCATCGGTGCGAATGCGGTGATCCGCGATGCGGCCATCGAAGCCGGTGCCGAGATCCTGCCGTTCTGCCATATCGAACAAGCCAAGGTGGGTGCCGACTCGCGCATCGGCCCGTACGCGCGCTTGCGCCCGGGCACCGAACTGGCTGAAGACGTGCACATCGGCAACTTTGTCGAGGTGAAGAACAGCCAGATCGCGGCCCACAGCAAGGCCAATCACCTGGCCTATGTGGGCGATGCCACGGTCGGCTCGCGCGTGAACATCGGCGCGGGCACCATCACCTGCAACTACGATGGCGCGAACAAGTTCCGCACCATCATCGAAGACGACGCCTTCATCGGCTCTGATACGCAGCTCGTGGCGCCAGTGCGCGTGGGCAAGGGCGCGACGCTGGGCGCCGGCACCACCCTGACCAAGGACGCGCCGGAGGGCATGCTGACGGTTTCGCGCGCGCGTCAGACCACCATTCAAAATTGGCAGCGCCCGGTCAAGCAGAAGAAGGAAGGCTGACAGGCTTTCTCCTGCGCCAAACAGCGGATGCCGCTTCGGCACACGAGCATCGATACTGAATTACCGAGTGCGGCGCACATTGACAGTGCCGCCCACCCCAACTGGAGAAATCAACATGTGCGGTATCGTTGGCGCGGTTTCCACGCGCAATATCGTTCCCGTCCTGATCGAAGGCCTGCGCCGCCTGGAATACCGCGGCTATGACTCGTGCGGCGTGGCCGTGCAGCGCGATGGCCAGCTTGAGCGCGCGCGCACCGTGTCGCGCGTGGCGGATTTGGATACCCAGGCACAGACGAGCCACCTGGACGGCGCTATCGGCATTGCCCACACACGCTGGGCCACGCACGGCCGGCCGGACACGGTGAATGCCCACCCGCACTTCTCGGGCGACACCATCGCCCTGGTGCACAACGGCATCATCGAAAACTACGAAGCGCTGCGCGAAGAGCTCAAGGCCGTCGGCTACGGCTTTGAATCGCAGACCGACACCGAAGTCGTCGCACACCTGATCCACCAGGCCTACACGTATCCGAGCAGCGCCACGCGCGGCGACCTGTTTGCCTCAGTGCGTGCGTCCGTCAAGCGCCTGCACGGCGCCTACGCGATTGCCGTGTTCGCGCGCGACAACCCCGACGTGGTGGTCGGCGCGCGCGCAGGCTCCCCGCTGGTGGTGGCGATTGGCGAGAACGAATCGTTCCTCGCCTCCGATGCGCTGGCCGTGGCCGGCACCGCCAGCCGCATGGCCTATCTGGAAGAAGGCGACGTGGTGGAACTCACCCGCGACGGCTTCACCGTGGCTGACGCACACGACAAGATCGTCGAGCGTGAAGTGAAGGAAGTCGGCACCTACGCCGCCGCCGTGGAACTTGGGCCGTTCCGCCACTTCATGCAGAGGGAAATCTTCGAACAGCCGCGCGCGCTGGGCGACACGCTCGAAGGCGTGCAGGGTTTCGGCCCCGACCTGTTCGGCCCCGAAGCGGCCCAGGTGCTGCCCAAGGTGGACAGCGTGCTGATCCTGGCCTGCGGCACGAGCTATTACTCGGGCTGTACGGCCAAGTACTGGCTGGAGTCGGTCGCCAAGATCCCGACCCAGGTGGAGGTGGCCAGCGAATACCGCTACCGCGAGACGGTGCCCAATCCGAACGCGCTGGTCGTCGTGATCTCTCAATCGGGCGAAACCGCTGACACGCTGGCCGCGCTGCGCCACGCGCGCGAACTGGGCCACACGCATACGCTGGCCATCTGCAACGTGGCGACCAGCGCCATGGTGCGTGAGACGCAGCTCAAGTTCCTCACGCGTGCCGGTACCGAGATCGGTGTGGCCTCCACCAAGGCGTTCACGACGCAGTTGGCGGCGCTGTACATGCTGGCGCTGACGTTTGCCAAGCTGCGCGGCCATCTGAACGCCGATCAGGAAGAAGACGCGCTGCGCCACTTGCGCCACCTGCCCTCTGCGCTGAACGCCGTGCTGGCGCTGGAGCCGCAGATCATCGCGTGGTCGGAAGAGTTCGCTCGCCGCGAGAACGCGCTGTTCCTGGGCCGTGGTCTGCACTACCCCATCGCCCTGGAGGGCGCGCTCAAGCTCAAGGAAATCTCGTACATCCATGCCGAGGCCTACCCGGCCGGCGAGCTCAAGCACGGCCCGCTGGCGTTGGTGACAGACGAGATGCCGGTCGTGACGGTGGCCCCGAACGACGCGCTGCTCGAAAAGCTCAAGTCCAACATCCAGGAAGTGCGCGCGCGCGGTGGCAAGCTGTACGTGTTTGCCGATGCCGATACGCACATCCAGTCGAGCGACGGCATTCAGGTGATCCGCATGCCCGAGCACTACGGGCAGCTTTCGCCGATCCTGCACGTGGTGCCGCTGCAGTTGCTGGCGTATCACACCGCCCTGGCGCGCGGCACGGACGTAGATAAGCCGCGCAACCTGGCTAAATCCGTGACGGTGGAATAAGCGCAGCACTGCTTGTTATGAAAAAGCCGCTGTTGACAGCGGCTTTTTTGTGTCTGGCGATGGCACAAGCTGTCTTGCCCGGCATTTCGCATGGCACGTCAATCGCGCGCAGGTAGCCGCTTAACCTGTGCAGGTTTCGCGGGGTCATTACATCTCGGGGGGATCTGATTCACGCGGGGTTGGCTTGGATCAAAGAACCGGCGGCCGTACCGGCGGCATAGTCGGCGCCGTGTCCACGGTGTCCGTAAGGAGCCCCCATGAATGCCCCCGACAATGTCCCCGGTGTCACCCGGCATAGCCTGCTTGAGGACGTGCTCGCCATCGTTACCGGTACGCTTTTCGTGTCGCTCGGCATCACGCTGTTCAAGCAGGGCGGTTTGCTGTCAGGCGGGACGGCCGGCTTGGCCTTTCTGATCCACTACGCCACATCGCTGCCCTTTGGTGTGGTGTTCTTCA
Source organism: Ralstonia sp. SET104 (assembly GCF_003851545.1). Lineage (GTDB taxonomy): Bacteria > Pseudomonadota > Gammaproteobacteria > Burkholderiales > Burkholderiaceae > Ralstonia. The sequence goes on from NZ_BHVX01000016.1 coordinate 46,710, forward strand.
CCATCAATCTGCCGTTCTATTACCTGGCTGTGCGGCACATGGGATGGCGCTTCACGCTCAAGACGTTCTGTGCGGTGGCGCTGGTGTCGTGGCTGAGCGAGGTGCACGCGTATTTCGTACAGCTGGGGTCGCTCAATCCGCTGTATGCGGGCGTCATTGGAGGCACGTTGATGGGCGTGGGCTTCATCGTCCTATTTCGGCACCAGGCCAGCCTGGGCGGTGTCAACATCGTCGCGCTGTATCTGCAGGACAAGTGCGGCATTCGCGCTGGCAAGCTGCAGATGGCGGTGGATGTGGGCATCGTGCTGGCCTCGCTGGTCGTGATCAGCCCGATGGCGCTGGCGGCCTCGCTGGTGGGGGCTGTGGCGCTCAACCTCAGCATTGCGTTGAACCATCGGCCTGGTCGCTACCTGGCCACGCAGACTTCTTGTACAGGCGCTGCCGATACAGTGCGCCATGCGCAATCCGACCTCGACGTTCGCACGCGCGAGGCCGAACTTCGGACCTGCGGCATGGCCGCCGTATTGCCCCCTGACGCGGAGGAGGCCGAATCCAGCGAGAGTTGAACGCCGGGTAGTTGTCCTGCGGCTGCACCGGCGCTCGGGCTACCACGTGTACGGGAAGCGCAGCGAGAACACATAGTTCGGGGCGTCTGGCGTTAGGCCCATTGCTAAAGTGGCACTGATCGACAGGTTCTTGGTCAGCACATGACTGATGCCAAAAGTCATCGTACCCACGTTGGTTTTGCTGCCCACCACCGATTGCTGGGCGCCGCCATCTGGCGTAATGCGCGTATTGCCCGATACGGCCGTGCTATACGCCATCGTAAGCGCCGTGCGGTCGTTGAGCGCCAGGGCCAGGCCGCCGCCAAGGGTGATGGTGTCGCCAAGCTTGACCTTGCCAGGCTGCACCACGCCAGCAGTTGAAGAGATGTCACCGAACGAGCGCGGCAGGTAGTACGTGTAGCTCGCATTGGCAAACAGAACGACCGGGTCATAGGTCTTCAGGAACGAGAAGCCCAGCGTGCCGCTCCACACGCCATTGCCGGTGGGCAATTGCTGCTCGACGATGAGGTTGTTGTTATTGGCGTCGGGCTGAATCAGTTTGATGCCGAAGGGCGAGCGTCCAGTCGGCGCACGTACGCGGAAGCTGCCCACGATATCAGGCCAGTCAGCCGATTCCTTGACCAGTTGATAGTAGAGACCGGCACTCACATCGCCTAGACCGGCGGAGGATTTGTCGGCCTCGCTCACCGTGCTGGATGCACCTCCCGCTCCGCCGCTGAAGAACGTACTGGAGCGGTACACAGTTGGCACAGTGAAATCTGCGCTCAGGCGATCGCTGAAGCCATAGCGGCCGGTGACGTCAAACGTTGTCACGTTGGCCTTGGTCTGGACCAGGTTGATTTGCCCCAGGAAGATGGCATCCAGGGCCAAAAAGCCGGAGAGCGCCAGATTGCGGCGGTCGTAGTAGCTGTAGCTGATGCCTGTGTCGAGCGTGAAACGTCGCTCGAAAAGCGGCGCGTGCTCCGACTGGAAAACGAGGTCTTTGCTCTGGATGCGCGGCTTTTCGTTCGGGTCGGTTCTTCCCGCGGGCGTGCTTTCGGAGGCTGGCGCGGTGCCGTTGGTCGATTGCGCAAGCAGTGCGCCTGAGGGTTGTGCTGTCGAAGTGCCCGCGCCTGCCGTTGCCGCTGCCGTACTGCCGCTCGAACCGCTTACCCCACGCCCTCGCACACGCACGAGTTCCAGGTCTGAGACGCGCTCCTCAAGCGCCTGGATGACCTTTTGTTGCCGCTCGATGATGCGTGACAACCTGGCCAGCCGAGCGTCGAATGACTCATCTCCCGTTTGCGCCCAGGCCGCTGCTGGAAGCAACGACCAACATGCCACTGCCCACGCCACTGCGGTGCGCCGGTGTTCCATGTTTCCCCCCGGAAAGCTAGGTTGAGACTGAAGCGTCTCGGTAGCGGCGCGCGAGCTCAATTGCTGCGCGCCATTGCTCTATACCTGTCTTGTATTGCGCTACGTTGTTTTCGGGCCATCTTGATGCCGGGCTACCGCCGCAAGCCCGCAACCGATTGCAATGCCTGCGCCACCCCAATCTGCGCCAATTGCTGGCGCGACATCGTCTGTACTTGCAACTGAATCGACAACTGATTGGCAATCACTTGCGCGTTGCCTGCCATCTGGGCCACCTGCATGACGCTCCCCGCCGCCCCTGCCGTACCCGGCGTCACGGCCTGAGAGGCCACGCCCATTGGGCTGGTGACGGCAACTTGCACGCCGCCCAGGCCCGCTTGAGCCTGAGCGACAAAACCGTTCTGCGCCGCCATCGCTGAAGCGCTGCCAGAAGGCAGTGTAGGCAACGATGCGGTTTGTATCGAGATGGATGTGCTATTGCTGGCCAGATTGTTGGCACCTGCTACCTGGGTCACCTGGCCGACACCGTTCACCTGGACACCGATACCGCCCGACACGCTCGCGGCTGGGGTCACTCCGGAAAGTGAGCCCGCACCCATCTGCACCGACGCTTGCGTGTTTGCAGCGGCGTTCGGGCGATGGCCGGCCAGGTCGGTGGCCAGCAGCCGAGCTTGTGCCGACGCCTGCCCGGCCTCATTGCGCCAGTGCGTGGCCATTTCGACCATGAATCCGCTGACCACGCTGGCCCCCAGGTACTTGCCTCGTTGCTGCGCCAGTTCATCATCTCCGGCGAGTTCCACGACGGTGCCGGAATGGAACAGCGCTGCACTGTCATGGGCGTCAGTCGCGTCAAATGTGCCAGGCAGTGCAGCACCCGCGCCTGCACACCAGCCGGCGCACGCCAGGGGCACAATCCATGCGAGTGTTTTGGTTTTCATCAGAACAAGTCCCAGCGGGCAGGCCCGAACTCCATCTGGATGGGCAGAGCGCCTCCCCCGAACGCTGCGTTCTCACGCGCGCGCAGAGAGGGTGCGTTGGTCTGCAGCAATCCGGAGTCAGCCTGCACCGATTTCTCGCCGACGATTGCGAATACGAGGCCATTCCATGCAGGCGCGAATTCCCATTCCTGCATGATGCGATTGCCTAGAGCCGGGTCGGCGATGAACACTCGTCCCTGGGCAGCGCGTTTGACGACCACAAAATGTTGGTACCCGTTCAAGTTCAGCAAAACAATCACCGGAATCGCGAGGTCGCGAAGGGCCGTCATGTCGACCCGGTAGCCACGGCCTCGAAAGTTCAGTGTTTGCACGTAGTTGCGCATGTCGAGCATGGAGAACCCTTGCTCGGCGACCTGCTTTGGGTCGCTCACCTTCATCATGTCAGTGATGATGTTGCGCTCATCGATGTCTATGCCGTAGCCGTAGCGCAGTAGCGTGCCGACTGCAGCGGCACCACAACTGAAATCCTGCTGCTGGCGCATCACGTTGCGATAGCGCAGCTCCGCCATGCTCTTCACCGGCTTTCTCAGTGGCATCTCGTTATCAGCGCGCAGGTCGATTGCACCGTCTTCCGCGCAAGCCACCGGCCCGGTCCACATGCAGCCGCAGACCAGGCACAGTCCGACGACACCCTTCGATAGCGGCACCGCTCGCATGGCTCCCCTCCCTGGTGTTGGCCCAGCCCGCATCGCTTGTGGCGACGGGGCCGGGCTGACACGACTCAGTTCGCAGCCTTGGCCGTGGCGATGGCCAGACCGTTGTGTTGCAGGTTGCCCGCGCCGGCAGCGATGTTCACGCCAATGTTGCCCATGGCGTTCATCAGTGCGGAACCGCTCAACGATGCAACGTTGGTCGGGTCGCAGCCGTTCAGTCGCAGCGAGTTGTTATCTGCGGCCTGCTTGTTGTAGTCCGTGGCCTTGGCGATGTGGCCCGAGCTGTTGGTGGAAGCCGCCATGCCGTTTTCTTGCAGGTTGCCCGCGCCGGCAGCGATGTTCACGCCAATGGTGCCCTTGGCGCCTTTGAGTGCGTTACCGCTGAGCGACGCCATATTGACAGCGTTGCCGATAGCGAGCGACTCACCCGGGTCCGACTGGTTGTTAAAGACCTGGGCGGAAGCGAACACCTTGCCGGCATCCACCGCCGCCAGCGCAACATCGTTGGATTGGGCGTTGCCTGCACCGGCCGCCACGTTCAGGCCCACTGCACCCTGGGCGCCCTGCAGAGCCTGGTCGTTGACGGTGGCCTTGTTGTCACCGCGCCGGAGGTCGACGCTGTTGTTGCTGCTGCTTTGCGTGGAATCCACCACGGCGGACGACTCTGACGAGAACGGAATCCGCCCGAGTGCCAGGCCATAGCCCTGCACGTGGATGTCGTTGCTGATTTCGGTCACGTTGCTGATGACCGCGCCGGAAGAGCGCGGACCATCGTCACGGTCGTGGGCATAGGCGGCACCTGTGGCAAGCAGGGCCAGTACGGCAATGGCAGTCAGTTTGGCTTTCATGGTGAAAATCTCCCTTCCGTTATCGCTGTTAAAAAAGAGTGCCCGCCGGGGGACGGAGCACAAAAGTGTTGGACGTGACATTCCCCGTTCCAGCCGTCTGGTTCACCTGCACGACGCCGGAGGTATTGCGCAACGCGGTCGATGCAATCGATGCGTCTTGCCGTCCCTCCGTTGCCGGTGAGGTGTCCTGACGACGACCCTGTTGTGCCGCTACGCCTGACAGTGCGTTGTCAGCGAGTGGCTCGATATGACGGACCTGCTTTTGCATAACGGAAACGTTGGGTGCAATCGCTGCAACGTTGACCTGTGCATTAGCGGTACCGCTGGTCTGGTTGATGGAAACGATTCCCGACGCGCTGTTGAAGGCGGCGCCGGACATCTGGCTCGCAGCAGAAAGCCCCGCTTGCGCAGAGCCGACGCTCTGCAACGACACCACGTTTGCCTGGTCGGTCGAGAGGGTTGCGACGTTCGCCTGTGCGTGACTCGTGCCCGCTGCCTGATTCACAGAGATGCGGCCTGCGGTGTGCTGTGCGAACTCGCCATCCATCACGGCTGACGGTGACAGACCCTGCGCCCAGACTGTCCCTGCAAGCAGCGTGGCAAAGGCAACCAAGGCGTGGCGTGCGCCGAAGCTCCTCATGGCTGACCTCCACGGGACAAGGGCATCAGCGCTCCGCTGATTTGGGATGCGATTCCGGCGGTGGCTTGTACCACTTGGCCACCCACGCCGGCCACCGCAGCACCGCCTGTTGCCGTCCCGGTCGCCAGCGCGCCAGGCCCCGGCTGCAGTCCGCCCAGCGATGCAGGGACGGGGCGTTGCAACCCGGAGAGCGAACTACCGGCGGAGGCGTGCGACGTGCTGAGCTCTCCGTCGGAGAGCGCAGACATCACAGAGCCGATGGATCCGTTGAATGCGCGCGTAGGAAACGGACTGATGGCCGTTCGTACGGGCAGGGACTCGGTCGGGACACCGCGATACGCGACGCGCGGCGTGACGTCACGCTGCACGACGATGTCGCCGTCTTCAGCGAGCGCCGATGCGCTGGCGAACAGGGCCATAAGGCCTGCGACCAGTATGTTTTGGACAATCGTCGACCCGCGCCGAGCACGGCACTGCAAGGTGGCTGTTGACATGACTCTCCCCTCCCGGGCGGTGAGCAGAGCGACATCCGTGCCATGGCGATTAAACGTCTGTTTCTACGGAAGATTCCGGCGGCTCAAGACACATTGCGGTGCTTCTGCGAGCGAATTTTGTGTCAGGGCTGAAACAGGTGGGTCATCGAACAGCGTGTATCGCTGCGCCCCACGCCGCGATGGATGGCGCCGACATGCGTATTGCACATGGTCGGCTAGTAGTCGCTCACACCGACGCGATGCCCCAAGCTACCCGGCAGGATTGGAGCGTTCGTGCGTTCAGGGGATGGGCAAGCCACGGCTTCACTATGTGCATAGCAATGCGCCTGTGATGTGCTGTGACGCTGTCCAGTACGCTGTTTCAAGACGGCAACACGTTGTCTTTCCGGCCTCTACACAGGGCGTTTAAAGCGGGGGCAGCGCGCATGGCGCTTGTATGCTGCCGGGACTTTGATTCCACCCTGCGGAGGCTGCCCCATGCTCTATTTCGTCAACAAGGTGCTATTGCTCGTCGTGTATGGCGTGGCGGTGGCCAGTTATGTGACGCTGTTGCCCATATCACCGGACGTCATCTATTGGGTGCGCATCGTCGCGATCGTTTTGTTGGCCGCACATCTGCTGGAGGTGGTGTTCTGCTTCAGCAAGGTCACCCTGCACAAAGGGCCGCTGCTCGACAGCGTGCTGCTGACCTTGCTGTTTGGTTTTCTGCATTGGAAACCGATGGCCGACGCGGCGCAGCGTGCCCGCTGAGCTTCGCCGCAGGGGCACGACTAGCCACAACCGCCGCCCAGACCTACTCTAGTTCCAGTCGTCTTTAGCGGACTCCCTTGCTGCGGTGCAGCGTGGATCATGGACAGAGCAGAGCGAACGGCTTTTGTGTTTGCCGGTGGCGGCAGCCTTGGCGCCATCGAGGCCGGCATGCTGCGTGAGCTGGTGGCGTCGGGCGTGGTGCCGGACATGGTGGTTGGTGCATCAGCCGGGGCCATCAACGCAGCGTTCTTTGCGTGTAACCCGCATGCGGCCGGCACGGTGCAACTGGAAGCGTTATGGCGGAGTGTGCGCCGCGCCGACGTGATGCCGTGGTCGTGGCGCGCCATGTTCGGCATGCTGGGTCGCCGCCGTGAGCATCTGGTGGAGGCCTCCGGCCTGCAGCGCCTGCTGACACGGCATTTTGCGCAGACCCTGGTGGAGGCCGCAACGCTCCCGCTGCACGTGGTGGCCACCGACATGCGCACCGGCGCCGAAGTCATCCTGTCTTCCGGCCCCATCGTGCCGGCGGTGCTGGCCAGCGCAGCCATTCCGGGCGTGTTCCCGCCCGTGCGCATCGGTGATCGCCTGCTCATCGACGGCGGCGTCGCCAACAACACGCCCATCTCTGCCGCCATCCGCCTCGGTGCCACACGCGTGGTGGTGCTGCCCGCCGGTTTTGCCTGTGCCGATCGCCGCGCCCCGCGCAGCGCCATCGAACACGCGCTGAATGCGCTGTCGCTGCTGGTGGCGCGTCAGCTTGTGCAAGACTTGGAGCGCTGGGCGGGGCAGGTGCCCATCGCCGTGGTGCCACCGCTGTGCCCGCTCGATATTTCCCCCTACGACTACACCCGCTGTGGCGAGCTGATCGACCGCGCGGCGGCGGCCACGGCTGCGTGGCTGGCGGCGGACGGCTTGGCTGGCACCGGGATTCCGGGGGCGTTGCGCGAGCACGATCACGACGAGACGTACGCAAGCTGCGGCGCCGAGGTTTGATGCGTCGGCACGGGGTTGCGCGGCACGCTGTGCGTGCCGGCAGCCAACACTGCCGATCAAGACACGAAGACCGGCGATTATCATGCCGTTTCTTTACTCACACGCCGTCTCCGGTGCCCCAACCATGCCGACGCACGTACCGTGCACAACCTGACATGCGTTGCGCGAAGGGTGCGCAGACCCGCAGGCAGAACAACCTGGCAGAACAACCTGGCAGAACAACCTGGCAGAACAACCTGGCAGAACAAACCTGGTTGCGCTTCACTCCTTGTCCTGGTGCACCGGGAACAACGCCGACAACACCTGCCGCGCCGTTCCCCTCAGCACACCGCTGGCATCCGGGTCGCCATACGCCAGTGCCGTCGCAAAGTTGCGCGCCTGCTGCAGCGTGACGTGCGGCGGCAGCGGCGGCACGTCGGGGTCGGTCTTCACTTCCAGCACGACGGGGCGGTCGGCGTTGAGCGCTTCGTCCCACGCCCCGGCCAATTGGTCGGGGTTGTCGATGTAAATCCCTTTCAAGCCGATCAACTCTGCAAAGCGGTGATACGGCACGTCGGGGATGTCCTGTGAGGCTGGGAATTTCGGGTCGCCTTCCATCACGCGCTGCTCCCAGGTGACTTCGTTCAAATCCTGGTTGTTGAGCACCATGCAGATCCACTTGGGCGACTTCCAGCGCTTCCAGTATTTCGACACGGTGATGAGTTCGGCCATGTTGTTCATCTGCATGGCGCCGTCGCCCACGAGTGCAATGACGGGCCGATCGGGATGCGCAAACTTGGCGGCAATGGCATACGGCACCGCCGCGCCCATTGATGCCAGCCCACCCGAGAGCGAGCCCATCATGCCGGGCCTGAACTTGAGATCGCGCGCATACCAGTTTGCACATGTGCCGGAATCGCTTGTGACGATCACGTTGTGCGGCAGCCTGGGTGACAGCTCCCAGAACACACGCTGCGGATTGACGGGGTAGGCCGGTTGCAGCGCGCGGTCTTCCAGCGTCTTCCACCAGCTTTCATTCCAGCGGGCAACGCGGTCGGGCCAGTAGCGATCGGCCTTGCGCTGAAGCAGCGGCAGCAGCGCATGCAGCGTCTGCGCGCTGTCGCCAACGAGGTTGACTTCCATCGGGTACCGCAGCCCGAGCATGCCTGGGTCCAGGTCGATCTGCACGCCGCGCGCCTGGCCTTCCTTGGGCAGGAATTCCGCATAAGGGAAGCCGGAGCCGACCATCAGCAGCGTGTCGCAGTGGTTCATCAGTTCCCAGCTTGGCTCAGTGCCCAGCAGGCCAATGGCGCCCGTCACGTAGGGCAGCTCGTCGGGCAGCACGGCCTTGCCGAGCAGCGCTTTGGCGACGCCCGCGCCCAGCGCTTCGGCCACCGCCGCCACTTCAGCGCTGGCCCCGAGCGCGCCCGCACCCACCAGCATGGCGACCCTGCGGCCGCTGTTGAGAATCTCCGCCGCGCGCTGCAGGTCGGCAGCCTGCGGCACCACACTCGGCGCGCTGTAGCCCACGCCCGAGTGCACCGTGCCATGCGCGTGCGCCGGCGCGGTGTAGGGCATTTCCTGCAAGTCGTTCGGCAACACCAGTGCCGTGACGCGGCGCTGCCCGATGGCAATGCGCACCGCGCGGTCCAGCAGATGCCGCACCTGCGCCGGCATGCTGGCCTGGTGCACAAACGCGCCGGCCACATCGCGGAACATCGCCACCAAGTCCACTTCCTGCTGATAGTGTCCGCCAACCGCCGTGCGCGCCTGCTGGCCGGTAATCGCCAGCACAGGCATGTGGTCGAGCCGCGCGTCATACAGCCCGGTGATGAGGTGCGCGGCGCCGGGCCCGGAGGTTGCCATGCACACACCCAGCTCACCGGTAAATTTGGCGTGCGCCGAAGCCATGAAGGCAGCCATCTCTTCATGCCGCACCTGCACGAACTCGATCTTGCCGCCGGCGCGCTGCAGCGCACCGAACATGCCGTTGATGCCATCCCCAGGGTAGCCAAAGATGCGCCGCACGCCCCAGTCATACAGGCGGGCGACAAGGAAGTCGCAGACGGTGGCTTGCATGGTGTGTCCGGTATCAGGTGATCAGGCGGTGGTCTCGGCCAGCAGCGCTTCCTTGCGTGCGGTCATGGGCGCTTGCAGCGGCGTCAGCTCAACGTGCTGGTGGATCAGTTTGGGAAAGAGTTCAGTTTCTTCCTCTTCCACGTGGTGTGAGACGTACTCGGCCAATACGGTGAACCTGGCCGCGAACAAATCGTCGCCCGCGTGCATGCCGTCCAACTGCTGGATCAGATCCTTGGCGGTGGCGTGCTCGACCACGGCTTCGTCGACAAGGTCTTTGAATGCTTCGCCGCCGTTGTCTCGCACAAACGGGTAGAACACCTGTTCTTCAAGCTGCGTGTGCACGGTCAACTTTTCACACGCCTCGCGCACGATCTGCTCGCAAGCGCCTTTGTCCTTCTCCTGCGCAAACGCCTTGAACAGCTTTTTCACCTCGCGGTGATCGTCCAGCAGCATCGACAGCACGGCGCGTTGCGCCACAGGGATTTCAGCTTTGTTCATGGGGCTCTCCGGTAGGCGTTTTCTGTTTCAGATACGCCGTACCGTCGAGCAAGCGCCATGCCGTGCGGGCCTGCTTCTGAAAGCGGCGGGCCGCAGGCAAGCTTCGTGCTGACAGGGGTGATTGCGTGCGACAGATACCGCGCAGATGCGTGGCGTGTCGCACATCATCCTGAACGCCAATTGATGGGAGGTAACTGCTATGCAAACCACGACAACCGGCGGCACGCTAGGCACGGGCACCGGAGTTGGAACCGCCACCAGCGTACGCATGCGCATCATCGGGCGCGCCGATGTCGCTTCACCCGGCCCAGGCCCCGAGCTGATGGGGGCCGACACGCTGGAGGGCGATCGCGTCGTCAACCTCAACGGAGACGACCTCGGCAAGATCACCGACATCATGCTCGACGTGCAGCGCGGCCGCATCGCTTATGCAGTGATGTCGGTGGGCGGCTTTCTGGGCATTGGCGACAAGCTCTTCGCCGTGCCCTGGAGTGCCATGTCGCTCGATATTGACCGCAAGTGCTTCGTGCTCGATGCCGACAAGGACCGCCTTGAAGCCGCCCCCGGCTTCGACAAGGACCATTGGCCCACGATGGCCGACCCGACCTGGGCCGAGTCCGTGCATGAGTACTACGGCTCGCGTCCGTACTGGGAGGAGTATTGATCAGCTCAGGCACGCCATTCGCTTGCGTGTCGTCAGCCACGCTTGAAACAGGAGGGCGCCATGGAGAAGGGCAAGAAAGAGAAGCATCCGCACGCACACAAGCGTGAGGAACTGGTGGAAAAGGCGGTGGAAGACACCTTCCCGGCCAGTGATCCGCCCGCCACGGGCGGTATCACGCGCGTTGTCGACAAGGACAAAGACAAAGACGCACACCACGACAAGCGCACCCACAACAGTACGCATCGCTAGTCACATCTGCGCCCGCATCGCTCATCGGCATGCGGGCATTTTTCTTGGCTGCAGCGCTATCGGTGCGCGAGGATGTTGACCACGTTGCCGAACGGATCGCGCACGTAAAAGCGGCGCACGCCCCAAGGCTCGTTGACGAGCGGGTAGACGATTTCCAGGCCGAGCAACAGCGCGCGCGCATGCACGGCATCCACGTTGTCCACTTCCACCGACAGCGCTGGCACCGGCGTGTGGCTGCCGCCCTCGCTGGCAATGCTGACTTGCGGCGTCATCGTGTGGGCCGTATCGGCAAAGGTGATGATCCAGCCGTGGTCCATCACCACTTCCAGGTCGAGCAGCTCGGCATAGAAGGCGCGCGCGCGTGCCGGATCGGGGGCATGCAGGTTCGCAACGATGCGTCGGACGGCCATGCTGTGCTCCGTTTTTACTTGGTGTGGTGGCGGCATTTTAGTCACGGCTGTGACGCCGTGTTGGCATGCGCGGGCGGCGCACATCACGTAAAGTGGCGGGCACTCGAACTACAGAGACACGCACGCCATGGAATTCTTGCAATCGCTGCTGGCACCCCGCCTGCAAAACGTTGAAACCTCCGCCATCCGCGAGCTGTTCAAGGTGCTCGGCAAGCCGGGCCTGATCTCGTTTGCCGGCGGCTTTCCTGACTCCGCCCTGTTTGACGTAGAAGGCCTGAGCGCCGCTGCCAACAGCGCACTTGCCACCGATGCCGCCCGCGCGCTGCAGTACGGTGCCACCGAAGGCTTCGAGCCGCTGCGCGAGGCCATCGTCGCGCTGATGAAGGTGCGCGGCGCCAACGTCGCCAACACCGACATCCTCGTCACCACCGGCTCGCAGCAGGGGCTCGACCTGCTGGGCAAGGTGCTGATCGGCGAAGGCGACATCGTGCTGACCGAAGCGCCCACGTTCCTCGCCGCCATCCAGGCGTTCAAGCTGTACGGTGCCAAGGTGGCCGGCGTGCCGACCGACGAAGACGGCCTGGACATTGACGCCCTGGAAAAAACGCTCGCCGCCGGGGGTGCCGCATCAAGCCCCAAGTTTCTCTATGTGATTCCCAACTTCGGCAACCCGAGCGGTGCGCTGATGAGCCTGGAGCGCCGCAAGCGCCTGCTGGACGTGGCCGTGCGCCACAACCTGCTGCTGGTGGAAGACGACCCCTACGGCGAGCTGTATTTCGACGCTCCCCCGCCACCGTCGCTGTATGCACTCAGCCAGCAGACCGATGGCGCCCAGGGCCGCGTGATCTACCTGGGCAGCCTGTCGAAGGTGGTAGCGCCGGGCCTGCGCGTGGGCTGGATGATCGCCTCGCAGCCGGTGCTGGGCAACGCGGTGATGGTCAAGCAGTTTGCCGACGCGCACACCTCCACGTTTGCACAGGCCACGGCCGCCGCTTACCTGCGCAGCAATCGTCTGGACGCCGTGCTGCCGCGCACGCGCGCTGCCTACGCCGAACGTGCCCACGCCATGGCCGACGGCCTGCGCGCACTGCTGCCCGAAACCGAGTTGACCTTCAACCGCCCGCGCGGCGGCATGTTCCTGTGGGGCAGCCTGCCGGGCCGCAACGCGGGTGACGTGGCCAAGGTCGCCATCGAACGCGGCGTGGCCTTCGTGCCGGGCGCGGCGTTCTACCCGGCGGACCCGGACCGCTCGACGCTGCGTCTGTCGTACGCCACCTCGTCGCTCGCTCAGGTGGAGGAGGGCGTGCGCAAGCTGGCCGGCGCCATCAGCGAATGCAAGCGCGCCTGAACGTGCATCGCTGACTCAGGTACGCATCGGGCAGCACGCCGATGCGTACCGCGCATCACGCGAGGCGCGCGCCATGTACCTCCATGTACCGCATTCACGCATTCACGCATTCACGCGGTAAGCTGGCGGCTCCATAAAAAGCACACACAGGAGACATCCCATGCTGCCACTGCCTCGCCTGCTCCGTTTCACCGCGCTTGCCCTCAGCGCGCTGTCGGTGGGTTTTCTGCCCGCCGCCGCCCGTGCGGACGAAGTGCGCGTGATGAACTCGGGCGGCTTCACCGCTGCCTACAAGAGCCTCGCACCCGCGTTTGAGCGCGCCACCGGCAATACGCTCGTCACCGCATGGGGGCCGTCGATGGGTGCATCGCCCGAGGCCATCCCCAACCGCCTCGCGCGGGGCGAACAGGCCGACGTGCTCATCATGGTGGGCGAGGCGCTCAATGGGCTGATCCAGAAGGGCATCGTCGACCGTGCCAGCCGTGTCGATCTGGCCGAATCGCGCATCGGCATGGTGGTCAGGGCGGGCGCACCCAAGCCTGATATCAGCACCGAGGACGCCCTGCGCAACACGCTGCTGCAGGCCAAATCCGTGGCGTATTCCGACAGCGCCAGCGGCGTGTATATCGAGACCACGCTGTTCAAGCGCCTCGGCATTGAAGACCAGATGCGCGGCAAGGCACACAAGATTGAGAAGACGCCGGTTGCCAGCCTGGTGGCCACGGGCGACTACGCGATCGGCTTTCAACAGGTGAGCGAACTGCTGCCGGTGCCGGGCGTGGACTTTGTCGGCAAGATTCCTGAGTCGCTGCAAAAGGTGACGGTGTTCTCGGCGGGCATTCCGGTGGGGGCGGCGCACCCGAAGGCGGCGCATGAGCTGATTCGCTACCTGGCCTCGCCAGCGGCCGCGCCGACGGTGCAGCAGAGCGGCATGGAACCGGCGCGCGCATCGGCAAGGGCGCCGGAGCCCGCGCAGTGACAGCACCGGAGGTATCGGAAGCGCCGGACATTCCGGGCATTCCGGGCATTCCGGACACTCCGGGCGCACCGATCGACCCGCTGCAGGACCCGGCGCTGCTGCGCCGCCTGCTTCGCGCTAAAGACCGCATGGACGCCGCCTCGCACGAGGCGTGGCCCGTCCGGCGGCTGGCCGAGGTGAGCGGCGTGTCGGAGGCGCATTTCGCGCGCTCGTTCAAGCAGGCCTTCGGCATTCCGCCGCACCGCTACCTGCTCACGCGCCGTATCGAGCAGGCCACCACCTTGCTGCGCGATACCGACCTGCCCATCATCGAAATTGCTTACGCCACCGGCTGGGAAAGTCTGGGCACCTTCGGCCGCATCTTTCGGGACATCACCGGGCAGAGCCCCAGCGCGCTGCGCCGGCAGGCCCAGGCCGCCGCGCCATGGCAACAGCTCGACCGCGTGCCCGCCTGCGTGCTGAAGGCGGCGCAGCGGCCCGACCTCATCACAGCAGTTTCGGAGAAGCGCCGCCAACTGGCGGAGGGTACAAATCCATCACCAACCAACACAAAGGAGCGGTGATGAGCCAAGGGATCAACGTTGTCGGGCTGTATGTGGACGACCAGGACGCGGCACTGGCGTTTTATGTCGACAAGCTCGGGTTTCGCGTGCATACGGACGTGCGCAACGGGCCGTACCGATGGCTGACGGTGCAGCATCCGGAGCAGCCGTCGTTCCAGCTTGGCCTGTTTCAGCCGGGGCCGCCCATCCACGACGAAGCCACCGCGCAGACGCTGCGCGCCATGGTCGCCAAGGGTGCGATGCCGCCGCTGGTGCTGACCGTGGCCGACTGCCGCGCCACCTACGCGCAACTGCGCGAGCGCGGTGTGGAGTTCACGCAGGAACCGGTCGAGCGCTTTGGCAGTGTCGATGCCGGGTTCCGCGACCCGGCCGGCAACGGCTGGAAGATGATCCAGGCCGCTGGAGGCGCAAAGTGAACGCCCGCAACGGTATCCGCCAGTTCCACCGCTGGGTGTCGATGGCCTTCACGCTGACGGTCGTCGCCAACTTTGTCGCCATGACCTGGGGGCCGCCACCGGCGTGGATGACCTATGCGCCGTTGTTGCCGCTGGCGCTGTTGCTGATCACGGGGCTGGTCATGTTTGCGTTGCCGTATATGGATCGGCGCAGCGCCCGGCGTGCGGGGTACGCCAGTCCTGACGCCCCGGCCGCGCGGGTTTGAGGCTGGCGCGTCGTGCGCCAAGCCCGGTGCACGAGGTGTTTTTGCTCGACCGCCGGGTTCAGAACCCCGAGGCATAAAGTTCCGCACCCGGTGGTCAATGGGCAACCGACGTGGCTGCCGGTTCGTCTGCCTCTACCGGCGCATGCCGGCCACCGCTGCGCCACAGCACCACCGCCACCACATGGCAGGCCGCTGCTGCCCAGCCGAGCATGCCCGGTCCACCATGGGCCAGTGCCAGCGCACCCACGCTCGACCCTAGCGCAATCCCCGCATACACCGCAGACGCATGCAGCGACAGCGTGATCGGCGACACATCGGGCGCGAGGCGGATCAACCGTGTTGCCTGCGCCGGGCCAAAGCCCCAGCCCGCCATGCCCCACAGCACGACCGCCCCGATGGCGATGGCACCCGCCACCGCGCCCGAGGTTGTCCGATGAAGCACCTGGGCTGACAGTGACAGCACCGAGAACGCCAGCACGATCCCCGCGCTGCTCACGGCCAGCACGCGCGCCACGCCCGCACGGTCAGTCATGCGTCCGCCCAGACCGGTGCCCAGCGCCGCAAAGCTGCCGACCAGGAACAGCACGATGCCAACGTGCTGCGGTGCAAAGCCGAGTCCTTGTACAAAGAACGGCGCGACGTACGTGTAGAACGTGAAGCCGCCTGCCGCCCACAACGCGGACACGGCCAGTGCGCCCGGCATGCCGGGCCGGCGGGCGACGCTCAGGCGCTGCGCCAGCGTGGTCACACTGTGCGGCAGCGCGCGCGGCAGGCCGAAGGCCAGACCCGCTGTGGCCAGCGCCGACAACACCCCGCACGCCACGAACGTCGAGCGCCAGTCGCCCTGCGCCGCGATCCACGCGCCCAGCGGCACGCCGAGCGCTACCGCCACCGTGCCGCCGCCCGTGATGATGGCAAGCGCCGTGCCGCTGCGTGCAGGCGGCGCCAGCGAGGTTGCCACCGCATTGGCCGTCGGCAGGAACACGCCGGCGGCGAGTGCCAGCAGCACGCGCGCCGCCATCAACTGGCCGAAACCGTGCGCGCTGGCGGCCACCAGATTGCCGCACGCAAAGATGGCCAACGCCCCAATCAGCACGCGGCGCCGGTCAACGTTGCCAAGCAGCGCCGCCATTACGGGCGACCCCACGGCGTACGTGACAGCAAACACAGTGACGAGCTGCCCTGCTGCCGGCACGCTCACGCCCAGGTCTGCGGCCAGCACCGGCAGCAGGCCGGCGATCATGAAGCCTTCCGTGCCGATGGCGAACGCGCCCAGGCACAACCACCACAGCGATGCCGGCATGGTCAACTCCTGTCAGAAGAGGACGGCGGGAATAATGAAAATGCGGGGGCGGAGCGTGTGGCCCCGCGTGGCTCAACGTGCGGTGGCGCTGGCGGTTTGGCCAAATAGCACGCGGCGCTCGTCGTCGGAGATGTCTTCACGGCGGCGCGAGTAGGCGCGTTCGACGCCCGCATAAGCGCGCTCGGTGGCCGGGCGTGCGCCAACGGCCTCGAACCAGCGCTGCAGGTTCGGAAAATCATCGAGGTTCTGGCCGTGCCCGGCGTGCGGCACGATCCACGGGTAGGCTGCGATGTCGGCGATGGTGTAATCGTTGCCCGCAATGTAGGCGCGATCGGCCAGGCGGCGGTCGAGCACGCCGTAGAGGCGGTTGGTCTCTTTGGTGTAGCGGTCGATGGCGTAGGGCACGCGCTCGGGCGCATACACGTTGAAGTGGCCGATCTGCCCGGCCATCGGGCCCAGGCCGCCCACCTGCCAGAACAGCCACTTGAGCACTTCCATGCGGCCGTGCAGGTTGGCGGGCATCAGTTGGCCGGACTTTTCGGCCAGGTAGAGCAGCATGGCGCCCGACTCGAACAGCACCACGGGTTCCGTGCCGTCAGCCGGGTTGTGGTCGACCATGGCCGGGATTTTATTGTTGGGCGAGATGGCGAGGAATTCGGGCCTGAACTGCGCCCCCCGGCTGATATCGACGGGGATGACGCGGTGCGGCAGGCCGGTTTCGGCAAAGAACAGCGCCATCTTCAAGCCGTTGGGCGTGGCGCAGTAGTAGAGGTCGATCATGGTGGGGCCCTCGTGTTCTGTCATGTTGGATGACAGCGTAGGCGTGCGAGTGGCCTTTTGTAATCGCCAGAATCGGGAAATTTCAGGTAGCCACTTCAGGTGCCCGCGGTTCAGCGCCCGTGCGCCTGCGCAGGCTCGGGCAGTTCGCACGAGCGCGCATAGCCTTCCCACGCGGCGGTGCCGCACAGCACCAGCGTCGCGAGCGCGGAGACGGCCAGCGCCGGCAGCCCGCCTGCCACCAGCCCAGTCACGCCAAGCACAATCAGCCCCACCACATGCGCCGGCCGCACCCGCCCGAAAATCGCCCACTTGAACAGCAGGTTGCCGAGCAGGTAGAGCCCCGCGCTGCCCAGCACCGCCAAGGCCGCACCCGCGTGTGCATGGCCCACGGGGTGCGCCAGCACAAACTCATCGGCCACCGCCCCGACGATGATGCCCGCCACCAGCACGACGTGAATGTAGGTATAGGCCAGCCGCGCGAGGCGCCCAGGGTCTGCCGAGTGCGATATGGTGTGTGCGCCGCGCTCGGCGATGGTGTCGAAATACAGCCACCACATCGCCAGGCTGCCGATAAACGACGTCGCCATCGCTGCGATGTTGGCGGCGCTCCAGTCCAGCCCGGCAAACGTCGAGCCCGTCACCGTAACGGACTCGCCCAGCGCGATGAGGATGAACAGCGAGCAGCGCTCGGCCATGTGGCCGCCTTCCACTTTCCAGTCGTTGGTGGTCGAGCGGCCCAGGCCGGGCGTGTAGAAGCCCATCGAGGGCCCAAGCCATTCGATGGCCAACGCGATGATCCAGCAGACCCAGCGCACGGAATCGTCCATCAGCCCGCCAGTCAGCCACAGCACGGCCGAGATGCCGAGCCACGCACCGATGCGCTGGAAGTTGCGCCGCATGCTGACGGATTCGCCGCGCACGGCCCACAGGAAGAACACCGTGCGCCCGAACTGCATGAACACATAGGCCAGCGCAAACGCCAGCCCGCGCGAGCCAAACGCCTGAGGCAGCGACGCCGATAGCAGCAGCCCCGCCGTCATCATCACCAGCATCAGGACGCGGATGGCGAGCTTTTCCGGGTCAAGCCAGTTGGTGACCCACGACGTGAAGATCCACACCCACCACACCGCCAGCATCAGCAGCAGTGCCTGCGCGCCGCCCTCCAGCGTGAAATTGCCAATCAACAGGTGCGAGAGCTGCGTCACCGCAAACACAAACACCAGATCGAAGAGCAGCTCGATGTTGGTAACGCGGTGGTGGCCGTGGGCGCCACCCGACGAAACAGGGGCGGGGCGCAGGTAGCTGCGGGGCATCGGGGGTCCTGGGTGCGGCTTAACGGATCAGGCCGACTGCATGCCGAGCGTGAGCGTGCCAGCGCCCACCATCACCGCGCCGCCCGTGTAGCCGAAGCGGCGCTGCGCGGCCACGCTGGTCAGGCGCTTGGCGAGCAGCTTGGCGGCCAGTGCATACATCGATGCATTGATGGAGGCCAGGATGACGAACGTTGGCAGCAGGATCACGCTCTGCGAGAGGAAGGTCTGGTCGGCCGACATGAACTGCGGCACGAAGGCGACGAAGAAGACGATGCTCTTGGGGTTCAGGGCCGTGACCGTCCAGGCCGACAGGAAGCGGCGGCCAGCGGACTTTTGCTTCACGGGGATCGTGGCTTCGGGCGTGCCCGGCTGTATGTCACCCTGCAGGCGGCGGGCGCTGAGGATGGACTTGATGCCCAGATAAACGAGGTACGAGCCGCCGATGAGCTTCAGGGCCGTAAAGGCGGTGGCGGACGCCGCGAGCAGGGCGCCTGCACCGGCCAGCGAAACCGCCATCGCCGTTGTGTCACCGGCCGCCACGCCTGCGACCGTGCTCCACGCCGAGCGGCCACGGTTGGCCAGCGAATCACCGATCACCAGCAGGATGGTGGGGCCGGGAATGAGCAGGATGATGCTGCTGGCGCCGATGAAGGCCAGCCAGGTGTGGAGGGTCATGGTGGGCTCGTTTTTTGTTGGATGGGCTGACAGTTATCCACGAAAATTTTTGGGCGTCAAACGGCGGACTTTGAGGTTTTGCTGGGTTTGGCAAGGATGGATCACAACCAAGAAAAACTAAACATGCCGCCGTGCAGCCAGCCCAACCCCACCCACTAACAACAGTGCAGCCACCACCTCAAGCCCATGAGGCAACCGGCCCTCATAAACAAATCCATAAAGCAACGCAAACAGCGTCTCAAACACAATCAACTGCCCCGACAGCGTCAAAGGCAGCTTGCGGCTGGCCGCATTCCAGAGGCTATTGCCCAGCACAGATGCCCCCAGCGCCACGCCTGCATTCACCAACCAAAACCTCCCCCAAACCGATGCAGGCTGCGCGGAGGCAGTTGCCATCCCCGGCACAACAAACGCTGGCACGGCCAGTGCCAATGACAATGCCCCCGTGGCAATTCCAGTCAACAACGACCACTCCCGGCTTGTGAACTGCGGGTGGGTGCGCAAGTACCGCGCATTGCACACCGCATACACCGTCCAGCATGCCAGTGCGCCCGCTGCCATAAGCAGACCGATAAGGTAGGCACTGCCGCCTGCGTGCGAATGCATGTCTGGCGCATCCAGGTAAATGCACACCACGCCCGCCACGGCCATCAACAACGGCAGTGCCAATCGGCGCAGGGGCAAGCTGCCGCGCTCTGCCGCACCGGCCAGCGTGACCGTGACCGGCAGCAGCCCGACGATAAGCGACACGGGCGCCACGCCCGCGCGCTGTACGCCACCGGCCACGCACAGGTAATAGAGAAGGTTGCCCGGCAGCGATAACAGCAGCAGCGTCGCCCAATCCCGCCGCGTGGTCTTGCGCCACAGCGCACGCCACACCGGCATCGCCATCATCAGCGAGAGCACGCCATACAGCACATACCGCGCCGCTGAGAGCGCCAGCGGCGAGAACTGCGGCAGCATCTTCGGTGCCACAAAGATGACGCCCCACAGCGCACCAGCGGCCACGCCGTAGCCCAGGCCCATGAGGTGATCGCGTTGCGTGTTGTGCTGCGTATGCGCGAGGTGTGTTGCGGTGGAGGTATCGCTGACAGCCATGGAGCGCCTGGTCCGGAAGATCAATCGAACCGGCACTCTGCGCGGGTGAGCGCAGCGCGTCTTGGTGAAGACGGCTGCGCTTTGGCAAAAACGGAAATGACGTGGGACGTGGCGCTTAGCGCCGGACGGCGGCGGGCGTGATGCCGTGTGCGGCCTTGAGGTGGCGTGTGAGGGCGCTTTGGTCGTAGTAGCCGGTGCGCGCGGCAATTTCGGCAATGGGCAGGGCGGTGGTCTCAAGCAGCGTCAGCGCATGACGCAGCCGCACCCCGGCCAAGTGCGCGTGCAGCGTGGTGCCGTATGCGGCGCGGAAGAGCGTGGCGAGGCGACGTGCGCTCACGCCCGCTTCTGCGGCAAGCGCATCGATGGTGAGCGGTTCGGCATAGCGGTGTTCGATGGCGTGCCATGTCCGTTCGGCGCGCGTATCGGGGCGCGTATCGGGGCGGGCGTGAATCTGCGTGGAATGGTTGGCCGGATGCGCGGCCAGCGTCGCCAGCGCCAGCGACGACCACGCATTCGCCAGCATAGCATCGACGATGGGCGCGTCCTGCAGCCAGGCGGTCAGCGCACGCAGGCCGGGTGTGAGCGGGAAGAACACGCGGTCGGCCAAGCCGCCCAGGCTGGGGGCCTCCACGGTTTGCCCAGGAATGTCGAACACGATGAAGCGGTTGGCGCCGGTGGCTTCAAACGCATGCGTGGCACCGGCGGGAATGAGCGCGGCGTGGTGCGTATCGACGCGGCCGCCGCGGCCGTCCACGTCCATCTCCAGGATGCCGCGGGCGGGCATCACAACCTGCATGAAGTCGTGCGAGTGCGATGGCGCGGCGAGGCCGTAAGTGCGGAAGTCCAGCATGATCGGTCGAGGATAGCACCGCGCCGGGAGAACGACATTAGGGCGAAAGGGCAAAAAAATGCCCGGCTACAGGTGCATCCCGTGCCGGGGTCGGAACTTTCACGGACGAGGATCCGTGAGAAGAGGAACGCGCGCATGATGCACAGCCGGCATGTCACCTGAATGACAGCGGCGCACGCTGGCGCTCATTCCTCCTTGATCGTCACTTTGTCCGGATAGAACGCGAGATAACTGCCGACTTCCCGCGCAACGGGCTTGGGGCTTTCGTAGGTCCAGACGGCGTTTTCGGCGCGCACGTTGTCGGCCACGATGGTGTAGTACGACGCATCGCCCTTGTAAGGGCAATGGGTGTGATGCTGCGTGCGCTCCAGGTGGTTCATCTGCACGTCGTCGCGCGGGATGTACTGCACCGGCGGGTACGACGCCTCGCGCAGCGTGCGCGCCATGCGCGTGTCGGCGATGGTGAAACCGTTGAAGGTGACCGTCACCCTGTGCGGATTCGCCTCGACGGTGATGGGGTGATTCGGATCGATATCGGGCATGCGGCACTCCTGCAGTTGGGCGAAGGCATGCTCTTCACTGTAGCAAGCGCCGCGCTCGGTGCCCAATCGACAGACTTACCAGTGCGTTTCTGATTCAGGCGTGGACGAGATGCGGTGGATGGCCAGGTCGGCACCCATGAACTCCGCTTCGCGGTCCAGCCGCAAGCCGACGAATTTGCGCAACGCGCCATACACCACCGTGCCACCGATGAGCGCGATGACGATGCCGCCGGCCGTGCCTGCCACCTGCGCCCAGAACGACACGCCGCCCAGGCCGCCCAGCGCCTTCAGGCCGAAGATGCCGGCCGCGATGCCGCCCCATGCGCCGCACAGCCCGTGCAGCGGCCACACGCCAAGCACGTCGTCGATGCGCCAGACGTTTTGTACGCGCGTGAACATCCACACGAACAGCACGCCCGCAATACCACCGACAGCCAGCGCGCCCAGCGGGTGCATCACGTCGGAGCCGGCGCACACGGCCACCAGGCCGGCGAGCGGGCCGTTGTACGAAAAGCCTGGGTCGTTCTTGCCCATCCACCAGGCCGTGAGCGTGCCGCCCACCATGGCCATCAGCGAATTGATGGCAACCAGGCCGCTCATCTTGTCCAGCGTCTGCGCGCTCATCACGTTAAAGCCGAACCAGCCCACCGCCAGCACCCAGGCACCGGCCGCCAGAAACGGGATGTTTGACGGCGGGTGCGCGGCGATGCGGCCGTCGTCCTTATAGCGGCCGTGGCGCGCGCCCAGCAGCAACACGGCCGGCAACGCAATCCAGCCGCCCACCGCGTGCACGACCACCGAGCCCGCAAAGTCGTGGAACTCCGCGCCTGTCATGGCCTGCAGCCAGTGCTGGATGCCGAAGTGCTCGTTCCAGGCAATGCCTTCAAAGAACGGGTAGACCAAGCCGACCAGCACGAAGGTCGCCGCCAGTTGCGGCTCAAAGCGCGAGCGCTCGGCGATGCCACCCGAGATGATGGCCGGGATGGCCGCCGCGAAGGTCAACAAGAAGAAGAACTTCACCAGCTCGTAGCCGTTCTGCTGCGCAAGCACGTCGGCGCCGCTAAAGAAGTTGACGCCGTATGCCACCGAATAGCCGATGAAAAAGTACGCGATGGTCGATACGGCAAAGTCGACCAGAATCTTGACCAGCGCATTGACCTGGTTCTTCTTGCGGACGGTGCCCAGCTCAAGGAACGCGAAGCCGGCATGCATGGCCAGCACCATGATCGCGCCTAGCAGGATGAAGAGCGCGTCGCCCCCGGTTTTGATGGAGTTCATTGCGGTTGTCGTGCGGGTTGAGGGTCAGCGCCATCCGGGTGCAACGTGTGCCCACAAATGACGCAAAAGACGCCGACAGATGCAATTCCTGTTCCAACTGTGTGCAAAAAGGTGATATGGCGCACCATGGCCGTGCGCGCGGGATCATTGCCGGGCGGCGCGTGCGACGCGGCCCGAAATCGGTGCGTGATTGCCTGAATTTGGTGCGTCCGGCGCGGCGTATGCGCCGTGATGGTGCGTGCAGGTGGGTGCCGGTGCGTCCGGGTGCGTACCGGTGGTTACGCAAGGCTAGGGTTTGGCACCCGACACACTGAGCGACGTCGCCACGGTGTTCCACAGCGGTTCATACCGCAGGCGCACGGCGCTGGCCTGCTCGGGCGAGGTGGCGGGAGATTGCATGTGGAGCATCAGCAGTGCGCCGTCAGTCGGCACCATGAACACGCTGCCGACCAGTGTGTTGCCCGTGGCCCGCGACATATGCGGGCCGGGCGATTCGCCAATGTAGCTGGCCCACACGCCGGGGCGTCCGTCGAACGATTGCGTGCCCCAGTCGAGCAGCCTGCAGGGGCCCGCTACGGCTTGCTTGATGGCATCGCGCATCCAGCGGGGCTCGCGGCTGTCGGGCAGGGTTTCGGGGTCGCCTTCGGTGGGGCGCACGATCAGTTCGATGCGCGACAGGCCCGAGCCGCCCTGGTTGGCCCACGCGCCGATCGCCACCCGCGCCGGGTCGGGCTTGCGCGGCGCGGTGGGCGGCACGCGCTCCCACGAGAGCGGCAGCCGCAGCCCGAGGCTCGCGCCGCGTGCGTTCGGCCAGTCAGACAGCGTCACGGCCTGGGTAAAGCGGCTGCCCAGCTCATCGGCGGGGCGGTCATCGTAGACCACCGCCAGCAACGTCTGCAGCGTGGCGCGGTCTTGGCTGCCTTGCGCGCGTTCGGCCACGCGCTCGGCCAGGGAATGCGCGGTCTGGGCCGTCTGGGTGGCGGTCGTCACGCTGGGCTGGTGGATATCGAGCGCGCGCTCGATCAGCAATTGGCGCTCATCGTCGGCCAGCGGAATGCCCGCGATCAGGCGGCGCGTACGGGCCAGCGCTTGCGGATAGGTGTTGTCGAATTGCGTGCGGGCGCGAATCAGCTCTTCGCGCTGAGAGGGAAAGCGCTGGATGGCGCGGTCGAGCGCCTGCGTTTGCACCGTCAGGAAACCAAGCACGCTGATCAGCCCCGGGATGGCGCCGGGCGTGTAGTCCCACGCCAGCGCGTGGCCAGACCACGCCAGCATGGCGATCAGACACCTGCGCATCGTGGCGCGGCTTGGCATATGGAGCACCCCCTCTGGCCGGACCCGTTCGGACCCGTTTCTGGCCGAAACTTGACTCTAACGAGTTGTATCGACTGAGTGCAAGCCGGGGGTTGCACCGAGATCGGGCAGCCCTGTCGCGCAGTATTTGCGCAAATCTGCCGGGCGGCAGAGGCGCCTATTTGAACGAGTAGCCCACTGTCACCATGAACCCGCTGGTCCAGAAGAACTGCACTTCGCCACGGAACTGGCCGGCCTTGTAACCGAGCGCCGGCAGGATGCCCGGCGAGAAGCCCTTGTAGTTGAACGGCACCTTGTTCTGGTACTCGCCCTTGTAGCCGTGCAGGATGCCGCCGGTCAGCTTGCCGTAGAAATTGGTGCTGCCAAGGTTCCACAGGTACCCCCCGTACGCCAATTGCGAGAACTGGCCGAACGAGTTCTGGAATGCCGCCGCGCCTACCAGCCAGCCGTTGTCGCGGCGCCATTCGACGCCCACCAGCGGCGAATACTTGATGTAGTGATCGTCCCGGCTGTAGTGCATGTTGTAGATGCTGGCCTGAACGGAGATCTCGTCGCCGGGTTCGAAGATATCGGCAAAGGCAGGCGATGCGCCCGCCAGAAGCGCTGCGCCAATGGCAGCGCCGCGAAGCTTTGCAGTCAAAGAAGAAAAAGTAGCCATATCCACGCGAACACGTCCGAGCCAAACGCTCGCGAAGCCCTTGCTTGGGGCCGACGTGATTCCCTATGTCGTTTTGTGTGTGGGAATGTTGGGCGAGATGGGCTGACGTTTCCGTCAGATCGGTCCTAAAAATAAGAATTTGCTGACGCTTCAGGTCGGTGCGGCGGACACCATCGGGTTGTCGCTGGACAACTCCGGCTGCGGGGGCATTGCATGGCCGCACGGGGCGCGCAGCGTGGATCAGCCCGCTCTTTTGGGGGTGAGGTTGACGTTTACGTCAACCCCGAAAATACTGTCTGCTCGACGCTTGACCGGCACGCCACGCTCTGTGCGGCGCACAACACATCCAAGGCCGGTGCCACTCAGACAAGGTGGAGACATGACCGATCTTTCCGCAGCCCGCGCAGCCGCCCAGACGCCTGCCAGCGAACCCGCGCCGGTGCGCAACAAGGTGCGCTTCGTGACGGCCGCCTCGCTGTTCGATGGGCATGACGCGTCGATCAACATCATGCGGCGCATCCTGCAATCCATGGGCTGCGAGGTGATCCACCTCGGGCACAACCGCTCGGTGGACGAGGTGGTCAACGCCGCGTTGCAGGAAGACGTGCAGGGCATTGCCGTGTCCAGCTACCAGGGTGGCCACGTTGAATACTTCCAATACATGATCGACGCGCTGCGCGCGCGCGGCGGCGAACACATCCAGGTGTTCGGCGGCGGCGGCGGCGTGATTGTGCCGGCGGAGATCCGCGCGCTGCAGGACTACGGCGTGGCGCGCATCTACAGCCCCGAAGACGGCCAGCGCATGGGCCTGGTCGGCATGATTGCCGACATGGTGCAGCGCTGCGATATCGATCTCTCCACCTTTGCGCCCGCCACGCTGGAGCCCGTTGCCAACGGTAACCGCCGGGCGCTTGCGCAACTGATTACCGCGCTGGAATCGGGCCGCATCGATCCGGCCTTGCGCGCGGCGGTGCACGCGGCCGCGGCCACCAACTCCACGCCGGTGCTCGGCATCACGGGCACCGGTGGCGCGGGCAAGTCATCGCTCACGGATGAGCTGATCCGCCGCTTCCGGCTCGATCAGCAAGACACACTGCGTATTGCCGTCATCTCGATCGACCCCTCGCGGCGCAAGTCGGGCGGGGCGCTGCTGGGCGATCGCATCCGCATGAACGCGATCAACCATCCGAACATCTTCGTGCGCTCGCTGGCCACGCGCGAGGCGAGCAGCGAGATTTCCGAGGCGTTGCCCGATGCGATTGCCGCCTGTCGTGCATGTGGCGCGGCAGGCTTCGACCTCATCATCGTGGAGACCTCCGGCATCGGTCAGGGCGATGCGGCCATCGTGCCGCATGTCGATCTGTCGCTGTACGTGATGACGCCCGAGTTTGGCGCCGCCAGCCAGTTGGAGAAGATCGACATGCTCGACTTTGCCGATCTGGTGGCGATCAACAAGTTCGACCGCAAGGGCGCGCAGGATGCGTGGCGCGATGTGGCCAAGCAGGTGCAGCGCAACCGCGAGCAGTGGCACGCCCGGCCCGAAGACATGCCGGTGTTCGGCACGCAGGCCTCGCACTTCAATGACGACGGCGTGACGGCGCTGTATCACGCGCTGGCCGATCGGCTGACTGAGCGCGGCATGGCGTTGACCGAACGGATGTTGCCGCGCCCGGCCGGCAAATGCTCCACCAGCCATGCCGCCATCGTGCCGCCTGCCCGCGTGCGCTACCTTGCGGAGCTGGCAGACACCGTGCGCGGCTACCACCGCCGTGTCGATGCGCAAAGCCGCGTCGCTCGCGAGCGCCAGCAATTGCAGGCCAGTCATCGCATGCTGGAAGCCGCTGGCACAAGCGTGCACACGCTGTCCGCGCTCGACAAGCTCGCGGCCGAACGCGACGCGCAACTCGGCGCCACCGAGCGCAAGCTGCTCGCCATGTGGCCTGACCTGCGCCGCGCCTATTCCGGCGACGAATACGTCGTCAAAATTCGCGACAAGGAAATCCGCACCGCGCTCACGCACACCACGCTTTCCGGCACCACCATCCGCAAGGTCGTGCTGCCGCCGTACGAAGACGACGGCGAAGTGCTCCGCTGGCTGATGCGCGAGAACGTGCCGGGATCGTTTCCGTACACTGCCGGCGTGTTCGCCTTCAAACGCGAGAACGAAGACCCGACGCGCATGTTCGCGGGCGAGGGCGATGCCTTTCGCACCAACCGTCGCTTCAAGCTCGTCTCTGAAGGCATGGACGCCAAGCGCTTGTCCACGGCGTTCGACTCCGTCACGCTGTATGGCGAAGACCCGGCTGTGCGCCCCGACATCTATGGCAAGGTCGGCAACTCGGGCGTGTCGATCGCCACGCTCGACGACATGGAGGTGCTGTATGACGGCTTTGACCTGACCAGCCCTGCCACCTCCGTCTCCATGACGATCAATGGCCCTGCACCGACCATTCTGGCGATGTTCATGAACACCGCCATCGACCAGAATCTCGTCAGGTTCCGCGCCGACAACCACCGCGAGCCGACCGCCGACGAAGAGGCGAAGATCCGCGCGTGGGTGCTGCAGAACGTGCGCGGCACGGTGCAGGCCGACATCCTCAAGGAGGATCAGGGGCAGAACACCTGCATCTTCTCGACCGAGTTTTCGCTCAAGGTGATGGGCGACATTCAGGAATATTTCGTGCACCACCAGGTGCGCAACTTTTACTCGGTATCGATCTCGGGCTATCACATTGCCGAGGCCGGCGCGAACCCGATCTCGCAGCTTGCGTTCACGCTGGCCAATGGCTTTACCTATGTGGAGGCGTACCTCGCGCGCGGCATGCACATTGATGACTTCGCGCCCAATCTGTCGTTCTTCTTCTCCAACGGCATGGACCCGGAATACAGCGTGCTGGGCCGCGTTGCCCGCCGCATCTGGGCGGTGACGATGGCGACCAAGTACGGCGCGAATGAGCGCAGCCAGAAGCTGAAGTACCACGTGCAGACCTCGGGCCGATCACTGCACGCGCAGGAGATTGCCTTCAACGACATCCGCACCACGCTGCAGGCGCTGATCGCCATCTACGACAACTGCAACAGCCTGCACACGAATGCCTACGACGAGGCCATCACCACGCCCACGGCGGAATCTGTGCGGCGCGCGTTAGCCATCCAGCTCGTCATCAACCGCGAGTGGGGGCTGGCGAAATGCGAGAACCCGAATCAGGGCAGTTTCATCATCGACGAGTTGACGGATCTTGTTGAGGAGGCCGTGCTGCAGGAGTTCGAGCGTATTGCCGAGCGCGGTGGCGTGCTGGGGGCGATGGAGACTGGCTACCAGCGCGGCAAGATTCAGGAGGAGTCGATGCTGTATGAGCAGCGCAAGCATGATGGCTCGCTGCCGATCATTGGGGTGAACACGTTCCGCAATCCGGAGGTTGAGAGCGCGGTGCCGCCGCACATTGAGTTGGCGCGCTCCAGCGAGGAAGAGAAGCGGAGCCAGCTTGCGCGCTTGCAGGATTTTCATGCGCGCCACGCCGCGCATGCACCGGCCATGTTGCAGCGCCTGCAGCGTGCCGTGATCGAAGATCAGAACGTGTTCGCTGTGTTGATGGACGCCGTGCGGGTGTGTTCGCTTGGGCAGATTACGCATGCACTGTTTGAGGTGGGGGGGCAGTATCGGCGGAATATGTGAGGTGCCCCGCGCAGCGCGCGTTTTTTCGGGCCAGTACAATCTCGTACGCATGCGAACGGTCGTTCGCTTTTCTTAATCTTTAAGGAAGAAGCATGGCAATTCAAACGGTCGGCATCGTTGGTGCCGGAACAATGGGTAACGGCATTGCACAGGCATGTGCCATGGTCGGGCTGGATGTGGTGATGGTGGATATCAGCGATGCTGCCGTGCAAAAGGGCATCGCCACCGTGGCAAGCAGCCTGGACCGCCTGATCAAGAAGGAAAAGCTGACCGAAGCCGACAAGGCCGCCGCGCTCGCGCGCATCCAGGGCTCAACTTCGTACAACGACCTCAAGCGCGCCGACCTTGTGATCGAGGCCGCCACCGAGAATTTCGACCTGAAGGTGAAGATTCTCAAGCAGCTCGAAGCCGTTGCTGCGCCGCACGCCATCGTGGCGTCGAACACGTCGTCCATCTCGATCACCAAGCTGGCCGCCGTGCTGCAGGACGCCAGCCGCTTTATCGGCATGCACTTCTTCAACCCGGTGCCGATGATGGCGCTGGTGGAAGTCATCCGCGGGCTGCAGACGAGCGATGCCACGCACGCCGCGGTTGAGGCGCTGGCGCATCAACTCGGCAAGACGCCAATCACGGTCAAGAACAGCCCGGGCTTTGTGGTCAACCGCATCCTGTGCCCAATGATCAACGAGGCGTTCTGCGTGCTGGGCGAGGGCCTGGCGTCGCCGGAAGAGATTGACGAAGGCATGAAGCTCGGCTGCAACCACCCGATCGGGCCGCTGGCACTGGCCGACATGATCGGCCTGGACACCATGCTGGCCGTGATGGAAGTGCTGTACACCGAGTTTGGTGATCCGAAATACCGCCCGGCCATGCTGATGCGCGAGATGGTGGCCGCCGGCTACCTGGGCCGCAAGACCGGCCGTGGTGTGTACGACTATCGCAAGTAACGGCGCGGCATTTGCGCTGTCCGCCAACTGTCAGGCCGGATTCGCGTGAACTGTCTGCAAGTGTGCATGGAGGCGGTGTGGCCCTGCGTTGATGATGACGCATCGCCACACCGCTTTTTTCTTGCTGATACACCGGACACCGCCATGCCGCGCTACGCCTTCCGTCTGCTCAACGTTTTTGCCGAAACCACCTTTGGTGGCAACCAGCTCGCCGTCTTTGAAGACGGCCGCGGCCTGGACGACGCCACCATGCAGGCCATCGGACGCCAGTTCAACCTGTCCGAGATCACCTTTATCTTTCCCGGCGAGGGTAACGATGGCGATGGCGATGGCGCCACGGCGCGTTTGCGCATCTTCACGCCCGACTATGAGATGCCGTTTGCCGGCCACCCGTCGCTGGGCACCGCGCAGGTGGTGCGCGAGCTGTACGGCCCGGGCAATGAACTGACGCTGCGCTGCGAGTCGGGCATCGTCTCGCTCACGGCGCAGGACGAGGGGTGGTCGCTCGTGCCGCCGCGCTCAGGGGCGCTGAATACGCGCGAAGCCGATCCCGCCATCGCCGGGATGCTGGGGTTGGACACGGATGCGCTGGCGGGCCCGCCGCTGTGGGTCGACGCCGGGATCGAGCAACTGATGGTGCCGGTCAAGACGCGCGCCGATGTGGAGCGTGCCCGCCCGGACGCGACCGCATTTGATGCCTGGCCGCGCAGCCGCAACGATGGCCGCAATGCGTACGTCTTCACCATGCCCCGGCCTGGCAGCAATGATCCGGTGGTGTCGCGCTTCTTCTTCGAATACGGCACCGGCCTGTGGGAAGACCCAGGCACCGGCTCGGCGTGCGCCAATCTGGGCGGCTGGCTGCGTGCGACCGGCCATGCGTTGCCGGCAAGCTATCGCGTTGAGCAGGGCGCCGCAGTCGGCCGGCCTTGCCACCTGACACTGCGCGTGGATGCCGACGGCACGATCCATGTGGGCGGCCGCGTGATCGAAATCGGCCGCGGCACGCTGACGATCTGAGTGCCAAGGCGCAAGCGGCGACGTCCAATTTGAGAGGGGGCGGATTGGCCAGCCCCCTCGACGGGCGCAACCTCGGCAAGCTCGTGGTGCGCGTGGCCGAGGCTTGATCGCGCTATTGCAGTGTTGCGTCGTGGCGCTGCACGCCAGGCGGCAGCCACGACGCGTCGAGTGCCGCTTCCTTGGGCCAAGTCAGTTGCAGGCGCAACAGGAACGGGCCGGTGGGCGGCGGCAGCCAATTGTTGCGCATGCCCTTGGGCGGCGCGCGCTGGATCAGGATGTCGAGCGAGCCGTCGCGGTTCAGGCGTGGGTGGTCCGCCTCGCTCAGCACGTTGCGCAGGCTCCGGCGTTCAACCGTGCGGCGCGATTGCCCGGTGGGGCTCAGGGCGGCGATGGCCCAGCCTGCGTTCGCGGGCGGGAGCTGGTCGCGGTCGAAATGCAGCACGTAGCGGTGCGTGCTGTCCAGTGCCATGCCGTTGGCGTCGGCTTTGGCGGTGCCGATGAGCATGTCCTGCGGCAAATCAGTGCCGCCACCGTTCCATGCCACGATGGCACGCTGTGCGTAGTCCAGCCCGTAGGCGCCGATCATGCGCGGGATGAACCAGCCGTTCTGTGTAAGGGGCGGCTGGGTAACGGCCAGCGCCAGCGTGTCGCGCGCTGCGGTCACGCCGCCTTCCAGCACCTTCAGGTTGGTGGTGCTCACGGCCTTGGCGTCAAAGGGCGCGCCGGGCACCAGTCCCAAATCGCGCAGCGACTGCAGCATCGTGGAATCGGCCGCGTGCGGCGGGTTGCTCTTGAGCAGTTCGGCAAAGCGCGTGAAGTAGCTGTTGGCGTCGAGCGCGGTCACGCGGCGGCGCGCGGCATCCAGGCTGACGTCGAGGTCGGTGGCCTTGTCTGCGTCCACCTTGGCTTCGGCTTCGGGCTCGCGCAGGGCGGTTTTGCCGAAAGCATCCAGCGGGGTGATGCGGTAGCGGTCCTGCACGCGGCGCGCGGCAGCCTGGTCGCGCGGGCCCGCCACCTGCGTGCGGGCCACTACCCAGACGAGGCTGGTCGGCGCGGCAATCTGCTTGACGCCGGCAGGCAGGGTGCCCTCCCAGCCCGGCGGGGTGATGGCGTAGTGCGCTGCGCGTGCGCCAGTGGTGCGGTTGCCGAGCGATTCAAACACGTCGCTCCACCCATCGTGCAGCGCCACCCAGATGTGGCGGCGGCCGGCATCGGGCAGGCTCAGGACGACTGGGCCGTTACGCAAGTCGACGAAGGCGCTGCTGGCGAGCACGTCTACACGGGCGCGCACGCCGGTGGGCAGGGCTTCGTCTTCCGGCGTGCGCTGGTGCATGAACGTGCCGGCGGGCGCCAGCGCAGAGGTGGTCTGCAGCAGAGCGTCCGTCATCATCAACGGAAACGCGTACACATAGGCCGCGCGCACGAGCGCTTCGTTTGGCTGTGGCAAGCGTTGCTCGATGGGCGCCGTGGCCGTGGTACTGGCGTTCTGGGTGGAGCAGCCGGCCAGGCTCAGGGCAAGCGCCCAGGCCGTCACGCTCAGCGCCACGGCCGCCAGCTTGGTAAGCGGGCGCGCGGGCGCGGGGCAGTGCGTCATCTTGTTCTCCTCTGTCGTCGGTGCGCGCAACAGGAAAACAGACGCCTGTCGGACATCCCCCCAAGGATGCTTGCGCATACGGTAGCGTGGTGGCCGATCCGGTGGCTCCGCGCATGTCGTGTCTTGAATCTTTGGAATGTAGGAGTGCGGCCCGCGCAAGTCAATTGAAGAGCAGGAGGGCATACTCGCCGGTTTGGAGCAGGTATGGCCTCAGAGGCGCAGGTGCAGCGCGAGGCGCAACCGGGCTGCGTCATATTCGGCCTTCAGGCGCGCCACGATTTCCGCCGTGGGCGGCAGATCGGCAATCTGCCCGACACCTTGCCCGGCGCCCCAGACGTCTTTCCAGGCCTTGGCGCGCGAGCTGCCGTCGCCAAAGTTCATCTTCGATTTGTCGGCCTCGGGCAGGGCGGCGGGGTCAAGACCGGCCAATTCGATGCTCTCGCGGATGTAGTTGCCGTGCACGCCGGTGAAAAGGTTGGTGTAGATGATGTCTGACGCGGCGGCACGCAGGATGGCGGTCTTGTAGCGCTCGGCCGCGTGCGCCTCCTGGCTGGCGATAAAGCGCGTGCCGATGTAGGCGAGGTCCGCGCCCATGGCTTGCGCGGCAAGAATGGCATCCCCCGTGGCAATAGCGCCCGACAGTGCGATCGGCCCGTCAAAGATGCGCCGCACTTCGCCCACCAGCGCGAAGGGCGACAGCGTGCCGGCGTGCCCGCCCGCGCCCGCAGCCACCAGGATCAGCCCGTCGACACCGGCTTCGAGCGCCTTTTCTGCGTGGCGCAGGTTGATCACGTCGTGCAGCACGATGCCGCCGTAGCTGTGCACGGCATCCAGAATCTCTTTGACCGGGGCGCGCAGCGAGGTGATGAGGATCGGCACCTTGTGCTTGACGCACGTGGCCACGTCCTGCTCCAGTCGGGCGTTTGAGTGGTGCACGATCTGATTGACCGCGAGTGGTCCAACCACGTCATCGGGATGTGCGGCCCGATATGCGGCCAGGTCTTCGTTGATCTGCGTGAGCCAGTCGTCCAGCACCTCGGCCGGGCGCGCGTTGAGCGCCGGAAACGCACCGACGATGCCGGCCTTGCACTGCGCCAGCACCAGCTCCGGGTAACTGACGATGAACATGGGCGAACCGATCACCGGCAGCGTCAGGTGTTGCAGCGCGGGCGGCAAATGCTTGGCGGCGGGCATGGCATCTCCTGGATTGGCAAAGCACATACGGCAGGGGCAGAGCATATCGTTCGATTATAGGAACGATCCCGCACCCCGCCGTGTGCGATCTGCCGACCGGGTTCAGACATGAGCGTGCTGCGCAAGCAGTTCAATGAAGGCACGGTTGAAGGCGGGCAGATCATCGGGTTTGCGGCTGCTGACCCAGTTGCGGTCGGTCACCACTTCGCGGTCTACCCACACGCCACCGGCGTTGCGGATGTCATCCTGCAGCGTCGGCCAGCTCGTCAGCGTGCGCCCACGCACCAGCCCGGCCGACACCATGAGCCACGGCCCATGGCAGATCACCGCGATCGGCTTTTGCGCCCGCTCAAACGCTTGCACAAACGCCTGCGCGGCGGGCACGAGGCGCAGCGCATCGGCATTGAACACGCCGCCGGGCAGCACCAGGCCGTCGAAATCGTCGGGCTTGGCGTGATCGAGCGGCAGATCCACCTTGAAGGCGTCGCCCTTGGCAGCGTGGTGCAGGCCCGTCACGCTGGGGCCCGTGGGCGAAATTATGCTGACGTTGGCACCGGCGCTTTCCAACGCCTGCTTGGGGCTGGCCAGTTCGGCCTGCTCGAACAGGTCGTGGACGAGGATGGCGATGCGCATGTCATGCAACGGGGTCATGGCGGACTCCTTGTCAGAGAAATCGAGAGAAGAGAACAGCAGGGGATTGCCCCGCAACGCGCATGCCTGCTCTGCGCTAGCATGCTGGGCATTCGTTGCGCATCACTTCACTCATCGCTCATCGCTCACCGCCGGAGACTTGCATGACCACGCCGCTTTCCATCGATGCCGCTACCGCCGCCGCAGATGCTGCGCTGTTCCCCGGCTTCCGCCCGTTCCGCCAGACGGCCAACGGCGTGGAGATTGCAGGTGTGATCGGTGGCAGCGGGCCGCCACTGCTGTTGCTGCACGGTCATCCGCAAAGCCATGTGATCTGGCACAAGGTTGCACGTGAGCTGGCGCGCGATTACACGGTCGTCGCCACGGATTTGCGTGGCTATGGCGCCTCGTCCAAACCGGGCGGCAGCGCCCGGCACGCGGAATACAGCAAACGCACCATGGCGCAGGACCAGGTGGAGGTGATGCGCGCACTCGGCTTCGGCCGCTTCCGGCTGTGCGCGCACGATCGCGGCGCACGTGTGGCGCACCGCCTGTGCGTTGATCACCCCGTACACGTTGAGCGCGCCATGCTGCTCGACATCGCCCCCACGCTGGCCATGTACGAGCACACCGACATGGCATTTGCGTCGGCCTATTGGCACTGGTTTTTCCTCATCCAGCCGTCGCCGTTTCCCGAGACGCTCATTAACGCCACGCCTGACTTCTACATCGGCAAGCTGATGGGCCTGCGCCACGCGGGGCTTGAACCGTTCGCCCCCGAGGCCATGGCCACCTACGCCGCCGCCATGCGCGAACCCGCCTGCGTGCACGCCATGTGCGAGGACTACCGTGCCGCCGCCACCATCGACCTCGAACACGACCGCGCCGACCGTGCTGCCGGCAAACGCGTGAGCGTGCCGCTGCGTGTGCTGTGGGGCGAGCACGGCGTGATCCAGGGGTGCTTCAGGCCGCTGGAGTTGTGGAGCGCGGTGGCCGATAACGTGAGCGGTGGCACGGTGCCGTGCGGGCACTACGTGCCGGAGGAGGCACCGCAGGCGTTGTTGGAGGAGATGCAGGCGTTCTTTGCGTGAGACTGGCCGAATCGCTTTGCCGGTATCGCTTAATGAATCTGATGCCGACTTGGAAGTTTGCCGGCCTCATTGACCAAACGGCTTGCGGGGCGGCGCCGCATCGGTGCATTCGGGCGCATTCGGGCGCGTTGGGTGAGTTGGGGCGTGGGGCGCTACGGGTTTCGGCATGCCTGGCGAGCAAAAGCATCGCTGCATTGCAGCGCCAGCAGGTCAATCACGGTTGCGGATGTGCCCCTGCTCAACCGTGGCGGCTCCCGCCTTGACCAGCGCGGCGATGGCGGCATCCAGCAGTTGCGTCATCGACTGGCTGGCAAAGAAGTGCGCCTGCATGCGCGATATCAGGGAGGTCTGCCCGAACCACGCGGCCAGTGCCTGATGCGGGAGCGCCTGTTGCTCCAGCAGCTTGAACTTCACCAGCACGCGAATGGCGTGCAGGGCATTGCGCTGCGGATCGGCCCGCAGATACGCCAGCCGTCCGAGCGATGCATCAATGGCGGCATTGACTTCAGTGAAGGGCCTGCCGTGTCCGGGAATCACGACGCGCGCATCGAGCTGCGCGATGCGTTCGAGAATGGCCTGCTGTTCGGCAAAACCGCTCTCGCCTTCCAGTTCGGGAAAGATCACGCCAAAGCCGCGCTCCCACAGCGCATCGGCGGAAATCAGCACGCGCGTATCGGGGCTGTAGAGGATGACCGCGTTCGGGTCATGCCCCGGCGCGCTGATGACTTGCCAGTCGAAGCCGCCCAGGCGCGCGGTCATGCCGTTGGCCAGACCGGCGTCGGTATCGCTGCCGGGCAGCGTGAAACGCGCGCATTCCTGGCCGGTGGGGCCGTAGCTGAGGGCGTCGGTATCCCAGCGGCGCACATCGTCGATTTGTGCAGCAGGCACGCGTGTGCGGCAGCCGTAGAGCGCTTGCAGCGCCGCGTTGCCGCCGCAGTGATCGGAGTGCAGGTGCGTATTGAACAGACGGCGCAGCGGCTGGCCTTGGAGCGCATGCTGGACCAGCGCGACAGTCTGCGGTGCGTGCGTGAGATAGCCGGAGTCGACCAGCGCGCAACCGCCGTGCGCCTCATCGTCAAAGAAGAGGATGTTGTTGGACGACAGCCAGCCGCGCTCGAACACGCGCATCGAATTGGGTAGATGCGCGGGCAAGGTGCTGATGTCGTGTTCGGCCATGGCGATGAGGCGGTCAGGCGATGAGGTGGTCAGGCGCAGGGAGTGTCGTTGAGCCAGTTGCAGGCGCGCTCGGGCAGGGTCTTCCAGACTGCCAGGCGTGCGGCGTCACTCATGGTGGACCACGCTGCGATTTCGTCGATCGTGCGCATGCAACCGATGCAGAGGCCGCGCGCTTCGTTCATCTTGCACACGTTGATGCACGGCGAGGTGACCGGCTGTGCGCGCTCGGCCTGCGCGCGGCTGTTGCGCAGTTTGCCGAGCGATTGCTTCAGTTGCGCACGCGTGCAGGCGTCCATAAGCGTCCGATCAATTGCGCTGGGCGATATCGGCTACCGGGGCGCCGGTCATCGCTTCCAGTTCGGCGGGCGTGAGGTTGAACACCGCGTGCGGATGCCCCGCAGCGGCCCACACGCTGTCGTACTGGAACAGATCCTGGTCGAGCAGCATGACGGGCTTGACGGCATGGCCCACCGGACATACGCCGCCGATGGCGTAGCCGGTTTTCTCGCGCACGAACTTGGCGTCAGCCTTGGCGAGCGCGCCCACGTGTGCAGAAACCTTGGTTTCGTCAACACGGTTGGTGCCGCTGGCAATTACCAGCACCGGCACGTCGTCTTCGGCGCGCCGAAAGATGATCGACTTGGCGATCTCCGCCACCGAGCAGCCCAGACCGGCGGCGGCTTCGGCGGAGGTCTTGCCGGTGGCCGGCAGCATCACGATGGCTTTTTCGTAGCCGAGCGAGCGCAGGTGGTCGGCCACGCGCTGAGCGGATTCAGGCAGGGGGGCGTTCGTATCGGTCGCGGTCATCGTTGTTCTTCGTGATGGGTCAGATGCAGGCTTGGGCGATCTGGTCCTGCAGCTTGAGCAGCAGCGCACGGCCCGCGCGTGAGGCGGTCGGGCGGCCAATGGCCTGCGAGATGAAATCACCCGCCAGCACCACCTTGTCCAGATCGATGCCGGTGCGAATGCCCAGGCCGTGCAGCAGGTACAGCACGTCTTCAGTCGCAACGTTGCCGGTTGCGCCCTTGGCGTAAGGGCAGCCGCCCAGGCCCGCCACCGATGCATGGAAGATGTTGATGCCCACTTCCAGGCTGGCAAGGATGTTGGCCAGCGCCTGGCCGTACGTGTCGTGGAAGTGGCCGGAAAGGCGGTCTATCGGGAACGTTGCCGCAGCGGCTTCCATCACCGTCTTCACGCGCCCGGCGGTGCCCACGCCGATGGTGTCGGCAATGTCAATCTCATCGCATCCGAGGTCGGCCATGCGCTTAATTACATCCACCACCGATGCCACTGGCACCTCGCCCTGATACGGGCAGCCCAGCGAGCACGAGATCGACCCGCGCACACGGATGCCCGCATCCTTCGCCGCCTTGGCGACCGGCGCGAAGCGTTCAATCGATTCCGCAATCGAGCAGTTGATGTTCTTCTGCGCAAACGCCTCGCTGGCTGCACTGAAGATCACGACTTCATCTGCACCTGCCGCAGCGGCGCCCTCAAAACCCTTCATGTTGGGCGTGAGCACCGAATACAGCGTGCCTGGCCGGCGCTGGATGCGCGCCATCACCTCGGCGCCGTCGGCCATTGCCGGCACCCATTTGGGTGACACGAACGAGGCCGCTTCCACGTTCACAAATCCAGCATCGGACAGCCGGTTCACCAGCTCGACCTTGGTATCGGTGGAGACCGGCGCTTTCTCGTTTTGCAGCCCATCGCGCGGGCCGACTTCGACCATCTTCACGAAATGCGGATAGCTCATCTCAGTAACCTCGTTGCAGATCGACGATGCCGACGATGGGTTCGCCAGCTTCCAGCGCGCGGATCTTGCGCGCGATCTGGGCAATGCTCACCTCGCGCAGCGTCAGCGCCGAAATGTGCGGCGTGATGTGGATGCGCGGTTCGGTCCAGAAAGGGTGATCGGCGGGCAACGGCTCCTGGCGGAACACGTCGAGCGCCGCGCCGGCAATGTGGCCGCTGCGCACGGCGGCCAATAGATCCTCTTCCACCACATGTTTGCCACGTGCCACGTTGATCAGGAACGCGCCGGAGCCAAGCTGATTGAGCAGCGCGGCGTCAATCACGTTCTCGGTGTCGGCGGTGAGCGGCAGCACGTTCACCAGCACGCGCGTGCCGGACAGGAAATCCGGTAGCGCATCGGTACCTGCGCGGCAGTCGATACCATCAATGGCTTTGGCCGACCGGCTCCACCCGCGCACCGGAAAACCGAAGCCGGCCAGCGTCTTCGCGATGTGCGTGCCGAGCACGCCCAAGCCCAGCACGCCAACAACAAAATCATCGCGGTTGAACGGTTTGAGGAAGCGCCACATCCTGGCTTGCTGCTGGCGTTCGTATTCGTCGAGCCGACGGAAGAAGCGCAGCACGGCATGCGTGACGTACTCGCCCATCTGCGCGGCCATTCCGGCGTCGTCCAGGCGCACGATCGGCAGGCCATCGGGCAACGCATCGGGCGATTGCGCGCGCAGGCCCAGGATGGCATCCACGCCCGCG
Organism: Ralstonia sp. SET104; assembly: GCF_003851545.1. GTDB lineage: Bacteria > Pseudomonadota > Gammaproteobacteria > Burkholderiales > Burkholderiaceae > Ralstonia. The sequence goes on from NZ_BHVX01000016.1 coordinate 85,076, forward strand.
CCCAGGTTGAACACTGCGCGCAAGTCGCGGCGCCCGCGCAGCATGTCGGCGGGCGGTTGCCAGACCACGGCATAGTCCGCGTCCTGCGCGGCCCCTTGCTCCCACACCGACAACCGCGCCTCAGGCAGCGCCTGCGCAAAACCATCGAGCCAGGGTTGGGGTTTGCCGTCGGGCGTGTAGATCTGGATGTGCATCTGGGGCGACTTCGCGGTTCGTAGTTGACGTATACGTCAAGCAGTGTAGCAGGGGCTGCCAAATGGCGTGGCAGCCCGCTTTGGCCTCACTCCGCCGGCTTGAACGCCAGCAGTTGCACGCCCTCGGTCACCTGATCCCCCACGCCATACAGCACTGACTCGACCACGCCATCGGCCGGGGCGGTGAGCGTGTGCTCCATCTTCATGGCTTCCATGACGACCAGCGGCGCGCCCTTGGTGACGCTCTGCCCCGGCGTGGCGAGCACGGCGATGACCTTGCCCGGCATCGGCGCGGTCAGCTTGCCGCCTTCGTCGTCGGCTTCGCCAGCGTGGGCGAGCGGGTCGTAGCGCTCCAGCATCCAGTGCGCGCCGCCGGTGAAGACGTGAAAGGCGTCGCCATCGGCATGCACGTGGCCAGTCGCCTTGTGCGAGCCGAGCGAGACGGTAAAGGTCTCGCCGTGGCGCTGCGAGGTGAACGGGGCTTCGCTGCCGCTGGTCTTCAGGCGCGAGCCCTCGCGGCCGTAGACGAGGGTGGCGTCGATGGCTTGATCGCCCTGCGTGAAGCGCAGCGTGCGTTCGGCCGCGCCGTTCAGGCGCCACCCGCTGCCGCGCGCCCACGGCGAATGCGGGTCGCGCGTGTCCGTGCGCAGGCTGCGCGCCTCGCGGGCCAGCAGCGCGGCCACCGCCAGGGCGATGGCGTCTTGCGGGACCTCCGGCGCAGCGGGGAACAGCGTGTTGTGGTTGCGGGCGATCAGGCCCGTATCCAGATCCGCCGTGGCAAACGGCTTGGATGCCACGAGGCGGCGCAGGAATGCCACGTTGGACGACAGCCCCACCAAGTGGAAGCTGCCCAGCGCCTGCAGCATGCGCGCGAGGGCTTCTTCGCGGTCGCGGCCCCAGACGATCAGCTTGGCGATCATCGGGTCGTAGTAGGGGCTGATGGCATCGCCCTCGCGCACACCGGCGTCGATGCGCACGGCAGCGGGTTCGCCATTGGCCTGCGCGCCGACGGTGAACTCCACCGCCGCTGGCGTGCGCAGCACCTTCAGCGTGCCGATGGAGGGCAGGAAGTCGCGGTCCGGGTTCTCGGCGTAGATGCGCGCTTCCAACGCGTGGCCGTGGATGTGCAGTTCGTCCTGCGCACGCGGCAGCGGCTCGCCGGAGGCCACGCGCAATTGCCATTCGACAAGGTCTTCGCCCGTGATCATTTCAGTGACGGGGTGTTCGACCTGCAGGCGCGTGTTCATCTCCATGAAGTAGAACGTGCCGTCTTCATCGACGATGAACTCGACCGTGCCTGCACCGACGTAGCCGACAGCGCGGGCCGCAGCCACGGCGGCTTCGCCCATCGCACGGCGGCGGTCCAGCGTCATGCCGGGCGCGGGGGCTTCTTCCAGCACCTTCTGGTGACGGCGCTGCACGGAGCAATCGCGCTCGAACAGGTAGACGGCATCGCCAAAGCTGTCGGCGAAGACCTGAATTTCGATATGGCGCGGGCGCGTGAGGTACTTCTCGATCAGCACGCGGTCATCGCCAAAGCTGGACGAGGCTTCACGCTTGACGGAGGCCAGCGAGGCTTCAAATGCATCGCCCGACTCCACCACGCGCATGCCCTTGCCGCCGCCGCCAGCGCTGGCCTTGATGAGCACGGGGTAGCCGATGCGGTCGGCCTGCGTGCGCAAGAAGGCGGCGTCCTGGTTGTCGCCGTGGTAGCCGGGTACGAGCGGCACGCCGGCTTTTTCCATCAGCGCCTTGGCGGCGCTTTTGCTGCCCATGGCCTCGATGGCCGAGGCGGGCGGGCCAACGAAGATGATGCCGGCTTCTGCGCAGGCTTTTGCGAACGCTTCGTTCTCGGAGAGGAAACCGTAGCCTGGGTGGACGGCTTGGGCGCCTGTGGCGCGTGCGGCTTCGAGAATGCGCTCGGCACGGAGGTAGCTGTCGCGGGCGGCGGGCTCGCCGATGCGGATCGCTTCGTCACAGGCCGCGACGTGGCGGGCGTTGGCGTCGGCGTCGGAATATACGGCCACCGTGCGAATGCCCAGCTTGCGGCAGGTGGCAGCGACTCGGCAGGCGATTTCGCCTCGGTTGGCGATGAGGAGTTTGGTGATCATTTGGTGTGTGTCTCCAGGCAGTCCTTCGGCGATTTTTTGCACTTGTGGTGCATCCCTTGTTTCATCCCCTGCCGGGGCTGACTCACTTTCTTTGTCTTGCCAAAGAAAGTAAGCAAAGAAAGGCGCGCCCAAGATGGCGACACCTTCCTTGAATTTTCGTAACCGGGCGGAGATGGGGAAAACTCGCTGCGCTCAAACAGTTCCCCATCTTTCTTCCGCCCGCTTACAAAAATTCAAGGCGCCATCTAGGGCAGGAACGTCAACGGCCAAACCGTTGGTCTGCGTGCCCCGTCAGGCTCTTGTGTGTTGCGGTGTGTTGCTGTGTGTTGCTTCGCTTTACGTCTTGCTTGTACTTACTACTGCGGTGGTGCATCGATGGTGTGGCCGTACCTTGCCCTTGATGGCGCCTTGAATTTCTGTTGCAGGGAGGAAAAAGGAAGGGAAACTGTTTGAGCGCAGCGAGTTTTTCCCTTCCCCTCCCTGCGACAGAAATTCAAGGAGTCTTTCGCCATCTCGGGCGCGCCTTTCTTTGCTTACTTTCTTTGGCAAGACAAAGAAAGTGAGTCAGCCCCGGCAGGGGATGAAACAAGGGATGGACCGCCAACAAAAAACCATCCCCAAACCAACCGCTTCAGTCAGCAGGCGTAATGTCGATATGGCAATGCGAAGAATGCGAGTGCCCAGCATCAGCGCTTTGATGCATGTGATCCTGCACCTCAACCCGCATCCCCAATCGCGCCAGCAGCTTGCGGTCCGCATCCGCCTCTGGGTTCTCGGTGGTCAACAGCTTCTCGCCATAGAAGATCGAGTTCGCCCCCGCCATAAAGCACAGCGCCTGCAGCGCATCGTCCATCGCCTCACGGCCAGCGGAGAGCCGCACCATCGCGCGGGGCATCGTGATCCGCGCCACGGCAATCGTGCGCACAAAATCGAACGGGTCGAGTGCTTCATTGCCGGCCAGCGGCGTGCCTTCCACCTTCACCAGGTTGTTGATCGGCACCGAATCCGGATACGGTTCCATGTTCGCCAGCTCGGCGATCAGGCCCGCACGCTCATGCACCGATTCGCCCAGGCCAACGATGCCGCCGCAACACACATTGATGCCCGCATCACGCACGTGCTCGAGGGTGTCGAGCCGATCCTGGTACGTGCGCGTGGTGATGATCTCGCCGTAGAACTCGGGTGCGGTATCGAGGTTGTGGTTGTAGTAGTCCAGCCCCGCATCTTTCAGTTGCGTGGCCTGTTCCTGCTTGAGCATGCCCAGCGTGACGCACGTCTCCAGCCCCATCGCCTTGACGCCGCGCACCATGTCGGCCACGGCATCGAGCTGATGCGGCTTCGGGTTGCGCCAGGCCGCGCCCATGCAGAAGCGGCTGGCGCCGTTTTGCTTGGCACGCGCGGCGGCTTCAAGCACGGCGTCGATCGGCATCAGCTTCTCGGCTTCCACGCCGGTGTCATAGCGCGCCGATTGCGGGCAGTACGAGCAATCCTCCGGGCAGCCACCGGTCTTGATGGACAGCAGTGTGGAGAGCTGCACCGCGTTCGCATCAAAGTTGGCGCGATGCACCTGCTGCGCCTGGAACAGCAAGTCATTGAATGGCAGCGCGAACAGCGCTTCGATGGCTTCGCGGCTCCAGCGCGCGTCGGGCGATTGACCTGGCGTGACGGGCACCTTGGCGGCGTTCGGAACGAAGTTGAGCGGCGTGTGTTGCATGAGGACTTCCTTCAAGTGATTCGTGATGTCTGTAGTTATGTGGATCAGGCCGGCAGCAGCCAGTTTGGCTTGCGCTTGCCCAGGAAACTTTGCACGCCTTCGCGGCCTTCTTCCGAGGCGCGAATGGCGGCGATGCGTTCTGCGGTGTCGGCCAGCAGCGCGTCATTGACGGCGGCGCCGGACACTTCGCGCACGAGCCGCTTGCTCTCGCGTACGGCGTTCGGGCTGTTGGCGACGAGCGCGGCGGTGATGTCGCCCACCTTGGCGTCGAGCGCGTCCGGGCTCACCAATTCATGCACCAGGCCCAGGCGATGCGCTTCGGCAGCAGAGAAACGCTCGGCGGTGATGAAGTAGCGGCGCGACGCTTGCTCGCCCAATGCGCGGATCACGTACGGGCTGATGGTGGCCGGAATCAGCCCGAGCTTGGCTTCCGACAGGCAGAAGTTGGCCGTGTCGGCGGCGACAACGATGTCACATGCAGCGACCAGCCCGACGCCGCCCGCATACGTGTCGCCTTGCACGCGTGCGATCACGGGTTTGGGGCAGGTGTAGATGGCGCGCAGCATCTCGGCTAGGCGCAGGGCGTCGGCGCGGTTCTCGTCGTCGGAGTAGCCGGCCATCTTCTTCATCCAGTTCAGGTCGGCACCGGCGCAAAAGGCGGGGCCGTTGCCGGACAGAACGATGGCGCGCACGCCGGGCTCATCTGCCAGCGCGCGGAACGCGCCGGTCAGCTCAGCAATGACGGTTTCGTTAAAGGCGTTGCGCACGTCGGGCCGGTTGAGCGTGAGCGTGGCGACGGCGCCGCGCTGGCTGAAGGCGAGCGTTTCGAAGGCGTTCATTCGGTGTCCTTGTGGGTGTCGGCCTTGGGGCCGTCGGGGTCGTCGGGGCCGGCGGCTTCAGAGGCGGCGCCCGCTTGTACGGGGCTGACCGGGCTTGCGGGCAAACCGAGTTCGCGCAGGAAGGCATCCACCTTTGGCAGCCAGATGGCAAGCCCCGCGTGGTTGGCAAACATGCCGTGCGAGTCGCTCTTGAAGTTGCCGTAGTCCACCAGTTGCGCCTTGCCTCCCGCGCTCGTGTAGGCGGCAAACATCTTCTCGGGCATCGGCTTGGGCCAATAGCTGTCGTTGTCGCCATAGAACCAGAGCGACGGATAGCGCGACTGGCGGCCATACGCCTCGAAGGCGTGCACAAGGTTGCTTTCCCAGGCGACGCAGGTGTCGTTGCGCAGGCCGCCCGCGAAGTTGATCAGGCCCCGCACGCCGGGGTAGCCCACCGTGCCGAAGGCCATCGTGGTCAGGCCGCCATGTGATTGGCCCATGACGACGATGTGGTTGCGGTCCACATACGGCTGCGCGGTCAGGTAGTCGAGCGCGGCCACTACGTCTTCGGCCTGGATGAGGCCGTTCGATTCCACATTGCAGCCGCTGCCGATATAGGCGCCGCCCGACTTGGAGAAGCCCTGGCGCATCGGGATGGCCACCACGTAGCCACGCGCGACCAGTGCCGCCGCCTGCTCGCTGTAGCGGGCGCGCGGCTGGAAGGCTGCATTGCCGCGCGACTTGCCGTGGTTGAGCACGATCAGCGGGAAGGGGCCGTCACCGGTCGGCTTGTAGATGGTGGTCTCCAGCTTGATGGTGAAGATGCCCGCAGACTTGGGCACTTCCACCACCGTTTCGCTGACGCCCGGCGGACTCGTCGACGGGTTGGCCGGCTTATCCTGCGCATGCGCGGCCGTCAGCAGCAACAGCGGCAGCAGCGCGCAGCCAACGGCTGCCCAGGCGCTGCGCCACGTTTGCGCGGTGTTGCTGTTCACTGCAAATTCCTTATTCGATGGGTGGCCCGCTTACATGCGGAACACGCCGAAGTTCATGTCGCCAATCGGCGCGTTCAGGCTGGCCGACAGCCCCAGGCCCAGCACGCTGCGCGTGTCGGCCGGGTCGATCACGCCGTCGTCCCACAGGCGTGCGCTGGCGTAGTACGGGTGGCCCTGGCGTTCGTATTGGTCGCGGATCGGCGCCTTGAAGGCGGCTTCTTCATCCGCGCTCCACTGGCCGCCGCGGGCTTCGATGCCATCACGGCGCACGGTGGCGAGCACGCTTGCGGCCTGCTCGCCGCCCATCACCGAGATGCGCGCGTTCGGCCACATCCACAGGAAGCGCGGCGAATACGCCCGCCCGCACATGCCGTAGTTGCCCGCGCCAAACGAGCCGCCGATGATGACCGTGAACTTTGGCACCTGCGCCGTGGCCACCGCCGTCACCATCTTGGCGCCGTTCTTGGCGATGCCTTCGTTCTCGTATTTTCGGCCGACCATGAAGCCGGTGATGTTCTGCAGGAACACCAGCGGAATCTTGCGCTGGCAGCACAGCTCGATGAAGTGCGCGCCCTTGAGTGCGGCTTCCGAAAACAGAATGCCGTTGTTGGCGATGATGCCGACCGGGTAACCCCAGATGCGCGCAAAGCCGCAGACCAGCGTGGTGCCGTAGCGCGCCTTGAATTCGTCAAAGGCGGAATCATCGACGATGCGGGCAATGACTTCGCGCACGTCGAACGGCTTGCGTGTGTCGGTCGGGATCACGCCATAGAGTTCTTCGGCCGGGAAGCGCGGCTCGACCGGCGCGTGAATCTGCACCTGCTCGGGCTTGCGGCGGTTCAGGTGCGCGACGATGCTGCGCGCTTGCGCCAGCGCGTGCGCGTCGTTGTTGGCGAAGTAGTCCGCCACGCCAGACAGGCGCGTATGCACATCGGCGCCGCCCAGGTCTTCGGCGCTCACCACCTCACCGGTGGCGGCCTTCACCAGCGGCGGGCCGGCCAGGAAGATCGTGCCCTGTTCCTTGACGATGATCGATTCATCACTCATGGCCGGCACATACGCACCGCCGGCCGTGCACGAGCCCATCACCACCGCGATCTGCGGAATGCCCTTGGACGACAGGTTCGCCTGGTTGTAGAAAATGCGGCCGAAGTGATCACGGTCTGGAAAGACGTCGTCCTGGTTCGGCAGGTTGGCGCCGCCCGAGTCGACCAGGTAGACGCAGGGCAGGTGGTTCTGCTCGGCGATCTCCTGCGCTCGCAGGTGCTTTTTCACCGTCATCGGGTAATACGTACCGCCCTTGACGGTCGCGTCATTGCAGACGATCACGCATTCCTGCCCCGAGATGCGCCCAATGCCGGTGATGATGCCGGCGCCCGGTGCCGCGTCGTCGTACATGCCGGTCGCCGCCAGTTGCGAGAACTCCAGGAACGGGGTGCCGGGGTCGAGCAGTTGCTGCACGCGATCGCGCGGCAGCAGCTTGCCGCGCGCGAGGTGCTTGGCGCGGGCGTCGTCCCCGCCGCCCTGGGCGATGCGGGCGACCTTGTCGCGCAGGTCGGCAACGAGGGCGCGCATGGCATCGGCGTTGGCCTTGAAGTCTTCGGCACGGGGGTTCAGCTTGGTGTCTAGCGTCGGCATGGCAGCAGTGCAGGAAGGTCGGTGCGGTTCAGTCAGGGAAGGTGCCGTCGACGTAGTGCCAACGGCCTTCGGCGGATTCAGCGCCGCTGGCGTCCAGGCGGACGAAGCGGCTGGTTTCATGCAGGCGATGCGCGCGGCCGCCCACCTTGTAGCGCGCGACAAATTCCACCGTCGCATGCGTGGCGTCCTGTGGCACATGGCGTTTCACGTCCAGGCCGAGCCAGCGTGTGGTTGCGGCATCTGCCTCGCGGGTTTCCAGATCGGCGGGGCAGGTGGATGGGTGCCACGTGGCACGCAGATACGCCGTGTCGCCCAGCACATAGGCGCTGTAGCGCGAGCGCATGAGTTGCTCGGCCGTGGGCGGCATCGCGTCGCCCGCGTGGAACGGGCCGCAGCAGCGCGCGTAGGCGCCACCGCCGCACGGGCAAACTTCCGGGCTGGCGTCGGTCGGGCCGATGGGCTTGGCTTGGGCGGCTGACATCAGGCCAGCAGCTCCGGCAGTTCGCGCATGTCGGTAAAGGTGCGCGTGGCACCGGCGGCAATCAGCGGGCCCGGTGCATTGCGGCCGGCGTAGGCCAGCACCGTCATGCCGGCCGCGTGCCCGGCGGTCACGCCCGTGGGGCTGTCTTCAATTACCAGGCAACGCGACGGCGATACGCCCAGGCTGCTGGCCGCCAGCAGATACACATCGGGCGCGGGCTTGCTGCGCTCGACCTCGGTGGCCGAAAAGATGCGCACATCCGTCGGCTGGAAGTGCTCGATCAATCCAGTGCGGTTGAGTTGCAGTTCCACCTTTGTGCGATCGGCGCCGGAGGCTACGGCCATCGGCAGCCCCAGCCTGGAGAGCACGTCAATGGCGTGCGCGATATGCGGCACGGCTTCCACTTCGGCTTCGAGCAGCATGTTGCGGCGCGAGTGAAAGGTGGATAGCCAGTTCGGCGGCAGCGGCGCGCCGCGCATCTCGGCAATCGCATCCAGTTCTTCGCGGATGGCTTTGCCCAGAAAGCGCTTGATCGACTCTTCCTGGCTGATGCTGATGCCAAGCTCGGTCAGCATCTCCCAGATCAGGCGGTTGACGAGAGGTTCGCTGTCGACCAGCACGCCGTCGCAATCGAAGAGGATCGCGTCAAAGCGCGGGTGGTTCGAAACAGAGGAAGTCACTGCGGTCATGCTGTCGTTGTTGTTGGTTCGTCAGCGGCGGCTCGTACATCGGCCGCCGCCGTGGATGTGGGCTTGTGCGTCCTTAGATGCGTTCTTATATGCGTCCATCGCGCAGCAACGCTTCGATCTGGTCAAAACGATCGAAACCCCAGAACGCTTCGCCGTCGACGATCACGTATGGCGAGCCGAACACGCCGCGCGACATTGCCAAGTCGATCTCGGCCTTGAGCTGATCCTTGATCTGCTGGCTGCTCGCGCCGCTATTGAGCGCTGCGCCGTCGATGCCCATCGCGTCGGCAATCTTCATCACCTCGGTCGGCTCACCGATGTTGATGTCGTCGACAAACAGCGCGCGGTAGAGCGCACGCGCGAAGTCAATCGCGCGGTCGCCGCCGTGGTGGTCGTGCACCCACAGCGTGGCACGTGCGGCGTATTGCGTGGGCAGCGGGAAATGCGTCGGCTTGCGGTATTCGATGCCGTTAAAGCGCGCGGTGCGCTCGAAGTCACGCCATGCGTAGTCGCCCTTGAGCGGCACTTGCGGCAATGGGGAGCCGCCGGTGGTCTTGAACACGACCCCCAGCAAGATCGGGTGCCAGGCCGTTGCCCGGTTGTACTGCTTGGCGAGTTCTTCCACGCGCGTGCTGGCGAAGTAGCCGTACGGCGATGAGAAGTCGAAGTAGAAATCGATGGCCCCGTTCATGATGTGCTCCCCCCTTGTTGTGCTGCGGCTTGCCCAAAAATGCCTACAGAATGGTCATCCGAGTGCGCGGGCGATCAGGATCTTCTGAATGTCGCTGGTGCCTTCGTAGATCTGGCACACGCGCACGTCGCGGTAGATGCGCTCGACCGGAAAGTCGTTCACATAGCCGTAGCCGCCGAAGACCTGGATGGCGTCGGAGCACACGCGCTCGGCCATCTCGCTGGCGTTGAGCTTGGCCATGGCCGCCTCTTTCAGACACGGCAGCCCCGCGTCTTTCAGGCTGGCGGCGTGCCAGACCATCTGCCGCGCCACGTCCACGCGCGTGGCCATCTCCGCCAGGCGGAACTGCACGGCCTGGTGTGCAAACAACGGCTGGCCGAAACTCTCGCGCTCCTTGGCATAGGCCAGCGCGGCTTCAAAGGCTGCACGTGCCATGCCCACGCTTTGCGCGGCAATGCCGATGCGCCCGCCTTCCAGCCCCGACAACGCCATCTTGTAGCCCGCGCCTTCGTCGCCCAGCAGGCAATCGGCGGGGATGCGGCAGTCTTCAAACACGATCTGCGCCGTGTCGGACGAATGCTGGCCGAGCTTGTCCTCCAGCCGCGCGACGATGTAGCCCGGCGTGTTGGTCGGCACCAGGAATGCGCTGATGCCGCGCTTGCCCGCGGCCTTGTCCGTCACGGCCATGACGATCGCCACGTCAGCATGTTTGCCGCTGGTGATGAACTGCTTCACGCCGTTGAGCACCCAGTGGCCGCCATCTCGCGTGGCTGTTGTGCGCAGTGCCGATGCATCGGAGCCGACATGCGGCTCGGTCAAGCAGAACGCACCCAGCATCTCGCCGCGCGCCAGCGGCACGAGCCACTGCTGCTTTTGCGCGTCGTTCGCAAACGCCATCAGCATGCTGCACACCGGGCAGTTGTTCACGCTGATCACGGTGGAGGTGCCGCCGTCGCCCGCGGCAATTTCTTCCAGGATCAGCGCGAGCGAGAGGTAATCCAACCCGGCGCCGCCGAGTGCTTCCGGCACGGCCACGCCATACGCGCCCAACTCGCCGAGCTGGCGGTGCACGTCTTTCGGGAACGTGGCATCGCGGTCCCACGCGGCGGCGTGCGGCACGATCGCCTCGCGCACAAAGGTGCGGATGGCGTCGCGGATCATCTCTTGTTCGGGGGTCAGCAACATTGTTCCGGCCTCTCCATGCACTGACTTACCATTCGATTCGGCTGCCGTCGTAGTTGCGGAACCCGCCGTTGTCGGCGCGCGTGGCGCTGGCAATCACGCGGCGAATGCCGGCCACGCTTTCCTGCGGCGTGATGGCCGCGTCGGCGCCGCCCATGTCGGTCTGCACCCAGCCGGGGTGGAAGGTCAGGCACGTGGCGTTTTTGGCATCGATCGACACCCCGCGCAGCACGGCATTCACCGCCGCTTTGCTGGCGCGATACAGCCACCCGCCGTTGCCGCCCATCTCGCCAATGCTGCCCATGCGGCTGGAGATGACGGCCAGCACGCCGCCGGGCTCGTCGGCGCCCCCGGCACCATGATGGCCGGCTTCTACCATCGGCAGTACGGCGGGCAGCACGCCCATCGGTGCCCACACGTTGGTGTGCATCACGGCATCAAAGTCGGCCTGGCTGACGGGCGTGGCGCCCTGCGTGCGCGGGCCGTAGATGCCCGCCACGTAGATCGCCACGTCCAGCGCCTCGCCATCGAGCTTCCAGGCGAGGCCGGCGACGGCGTTGGTGTCGGTCAGGTCCAGCACGTGCGTTTCGGCGCCCAGTGCCTGCAACGCCTGGGCGGCCTCTTGCGAGCGCGCGGTGGCGATCACGCGCCAGCCATCGGCACGGTATTGCTTGACAGTTTCCAGGCCGATGCCGCGCGACGCACCCAGAATGAGTGCGGTGCGCGTGCGGCGCGATGTTGTGTTCGCTATCGTCATCGTCGTACAGGCCTTTCCGTTCAGTAGAGTTCGATGCCGACAGCCGTGGCCTCGCCGCCGCCGATGCACAGGCTTGCCACGCCGCGCTTGCCACCGCGGTGCTGCAGCGCGCCCAGCAGCGTCGCGATCACGCGCGCGCCCGATGCACCGATCGGATGGCCCAGCGCACACGCGCCGCCGTTCACGTTCACCTTCTCGTGCGGAATGTGCAGGTCGTGCATGGCCGCCATCGGCACCACGGCAAAGGCCTCGTTGATCTCGAACAGATCGACGTTGTTGCTGTTCCAGTCGAGCTTCTTGAACAGCTTTTCGATGGCCGTGACCGGCGCGGTGGTGAACCAGCCTGGCGCCTGCGCGTGCGTGGTGTGGCCCAGCATCACCGCCAGCGGCGTGATGCCGAGTTGCTTCGCGGTGGACTCGCGCATCATCACCAGCGCCGCCGCGCCGTCGTTGATCGACGAAGACGATGCGGCCGTCACCGTGCCGTCTTTCTTGAACGCGGGCTTGAGCGACGGGATCTTGTCCACCTTGATGCGGCGCGGGCCTTCATCGGTGTCGATGATGGTGTCGCCAGTTTTGCCCGACACGGTGACGGGGGTGATCTCCCAACGGAATGCGCCGGATTCGGTGGCTTCCTGCGCGCGGCGCACGGAGGTCATCGCGAAGTGGTCTTGTGCTTCGCGCGTGAAGTTGTACTTCTCGGCGCAGTCCTCGCCGAAGGTGCCCATGGCGCGGCCCTTGTCATACGCGTCTTCCAGGCCGTCGAGCATCATGTGGTCGTAGATCATGCCGTGGCCGATGCGGTAACCACCGCGGCCTTTCGGGATCAGGTATGGCGCGTTGGTCATGCTTTCCATGCCACCGGCCACCACCACATCCACTGAACCCGCGAGCAGCGCGTCGTATGCATTCATCGCTGCGCGCATGCCCGAACCGCACATCTTGTTGACCGTGGTGCAGCCGACCGACAGCGGCAGGCCGGCGCCCAACGCTGCCTGGCGCGCCGGGGCTTGGCCCTGGCCCGCGGGCAGCACGCAGCCCATGATGACTTCTTCGATCTGCTCGGGTTTCAGGCCGGCACGCTCGACTGCCGCGCGGATCGCAGCGGCGCCGAGTTGCGGAGCCGTGAGGCTGGCGAGTTCGCCCTGGAAGGCGCCCATGGGGGTGCGGGCGGCTGAGGCGATGACAATGCGGTCGGACATGGTGATCTCCTGGTGTGCTGTCGACATGTTCTGCACTTGTGGTGCAGCGCTTGCGTGTCTCTTGCTTTGGGTGGGCCTTGCTGGCCCATCTCCCTCTTGCCCCCGGCAGGGGGTGAAACAAGGGATGGACTAAAAGCACAAAGCCAAAGCCCTTCCCTAGGCAACAAAATCAAAACCCAACCGGCGTAGGCGCACTCCCTTCCTTGCCATAGTTCAACCAGGCATCAGCAAGCTGAGCATGCAATTCCTCATTGGAATTCACCGCCATGCCCAGGTTGCGCAGCATCCCGTCCTTCACGCCGTAAATCCATCCATGAATCGTCAGTGGCTGCCCACGATCCCAGGCGTCCTGCACGATCGTCGTCAGGCACACGTTGTTCACCTGGTGGATCACGTTCAGCTCACACAGCCGGTCATGCTGATCCTGCTCGCGGATCACCGTGCCGAGATACGTTTCGTGCTGCTCGGCCACGTCACGCACGTGACGAATCCAGTTGTCCGCCAGACCGAAGCGCTGCTTGGTCAACGCAGCCTTCACGCCCGAACAGCCATAGTGGCCAACCACCGTGATGTGCCGGATCTTTAGCACTTCCACCGCAAACTGCAGCACCGACAGGCAGTTCAGATCCGAGTGCACCACCACGTTGGCGATGTTGCGGTGGACGAACACTTCGCCCGGTGGCAACCCGATGATCTGGTTGGCCGGCACGCGCGAGTCCGAGCAGCCGATCCACAGGTACTCGGGGTTCTGCTGGTTGGCAAGGTTGGAGAAGAAAGCCGGGTCTTCCGCGTTGACGCGCTCGACCCACTTGCGGTTGTTTTCAAACAGTTCTTTGATGCGATGTGGCATGGTTTTCTGTCGTGTTGAGCTGGTTAAGCGGCGGCGCGCTGCAGCGTCGTGCTGTCTTGCGCTGCGTTGTCAGGCGCCGTGGTGCCGTAGCGATTGACGAAGCGCTCGGCTGCGTCATACGCATAAAAATCGTGCATCTGCCCCGAGAGCAGACGCTCCTTGTATCCCTGCCACATGGAGGCTTCGAAGAAGTCCGCATGGTGCTTGAGGAAAGCCTCGCGCACGCGCGGGTCACCCAGCAGGAACGTGCGGTACGTTTCAGGAAAAATGTCGTGCGGGCCGACGCTGTACCAGACCTCGCCCGACATTTCCTCCTCTTCCGTGCGCGGCTGCGGCACGGTGCGGACGTTGCAATCGGTGAGGTATTCGATCTCGTCGTAGTCGTAGAAGACCACGCGGCCGTGGCGCGTCACGCCAAAGTTCTTGTAGAGCATGTCGCCGGGGAAGATGTTCGCGGCGATGAGTTCCTTGATGGCGTTGCCGTATTCGATGATGCCGTGCTCGACCTGCGCGTCGGTGCCTTCGTGCAGCCAGATGTTCAGCGGCGTCATGCGGCGCTCGATGTAGACGTGGCGGATGACGATCTCTTCGCTGCCGTCTTCGGCGCGCTGGTACTCCACCATCGAAGGCGCGTGCTTCTCCAGCTCCTTGATGAGCTCTTCATCGAAGCGCGAGAGCGGGAACGCGACGTCGGAGTACTCCAGCGTATCGGCCATGCGGCCCACGCGGTCGTGGCGCTTCACGAGCTGGTACTTGCTCTTGATCAGCTCGCGCGTGGTTTCCTTCGGCGGCGGGAAGTAGTCCTTGATGACCTTGAAGACGTACGGGTACGAGGGCAGCGTGAACACCAGCATCACCAGGCCCTTGATGCCGGGCGCGATGATGAACTTGTCTGACGAATGCTGCTGGTGATGCAGAAAGTCGCGGTAGAACAGGTTCTTGCCCTGCTTCTGCAGACCGAGCGAGGTGTAGATCTCGGCGCGCGGCTTGCGTGGCATCAGGTCACGCAGAAAGGTCACGTAGGCGGACGGAATTTCCATGTCCACCATGAAGTACGAATGCGTGAACGAGAACAGGATCAGCAACTGCTCCTGCCGCAGCAGCACCGTGTCGAGCGTGAGCTGGCCCACGGCATTGCGCAGAATCGGCACGGCCAGCGGGAACGTCTTGTCGCCGTTGATCACGCGCCCGATGATGTACGCCGCCTTGTTGCGGAAGAACAGCGACGACAGCACGTGGATCTGGAAATTCGGCGCGATGCGGAAATCGCCGAAGTGCTCACCCACCGCGCGCACGATGTAGCCGATATCGCGCTCCAGGTCTTCAAACGGCGCGTTGAGCTGGAAGTTGTGGACGATGCGCTCGAAGCAACTGCCCAGGCCCTCGCGCGAGCCGGGATAGTAAGCGCGGTACGTCGGTTTGGTGGGCGACTCTTCGTTCTCGATGTATTCCGTCGAGATGGCCGGGCGCACGAAGATGAAATCGTTGTTGAAGTACGAGCGGTGCAGGATGCGCGTGCACACCGAGTTGAAGAAGGTCTCGGCGCACTCCGGCTGGTGATGATTGGTCAGCAGCCCGATGAAGTGAAGCTTGATCTGGCGCCAGATCTCGTCATTGATGTTCTCGGCGTCGTATTCGTCTTCCAGGATGACCGACGCTTCACGCACGCGTTCGTCGTAGTAGGCGATGCGGTCGCGCTGCAGTTGCTGCAGGCCCGCCCAGTCTCCGGTCTCGAATGCGGCCTTGGCCTGCACGCTCACCTCGCGGAACAAGCGGTAGTGCTTGTCAAAGCCGTCTAGCATCGTGCGGGCGACGTCAAAGGCGATCTGCGAAGAGAGGAGCTTGGGAAAATGGGACATGGCGTGTGCGCGGGGGAGGGCGGAAAAGCGACAAAACCAGCAAACCACGGAGACCTAGATTGTATGGCCTCCGCAGCCGTGTTCGCGTCCTGAAACCGTTGCGCCTCCTTATCCGTTTGGCCGATGGCTCCATGCCATCGGCGCCCTGACGCCCGCCTTACATCGTTTCTGCGTACAGCTCCCGCCCGATCAGCATGCGGCGGATTTCCGACGTGCCGGCGCCAATTTCATACAGCTTGGCGTCGCGCCACAGACGGCCGACCGGGAATTCGTTGATGTAGCCGTTGCCCCCCAGAATCTGGATGGCTTCGCCAGCCATCCACGTAGCCTTCTCGGCGGTATAGAGAATCACGCCGGCGCAGTCCTTGCGCACTTGGCGCACGTGGTCGCGGCCCAGCGAATCGAGGTTCTTGCCGACCGTGTAGAGGTACGCGCGGCACGCCTGCAGCGTGGTGTACATGTCGGCCATCTTGCCCTGGATGAGCTGGAACTCACCAATGCTCTGGCCGAACTGCTTGCGGTCGTGGATGTACGGCGTGACCACGTCCATGCACGCCTGCATGATGCCGATCGGGCCGCCGGAGAGCACGGCGCGCTCGTAGTCCAGCCCGCTCATCAGCACCTTGGTGCCGCCGTTTTCCTGGCCGAGGATGTTCTCCACCGGCACTTCCACGTTGTCGAACACCAACTCCCCCGTGTGCGAGCCGCGCATGCCGAGCTTGTCCAGCTTTTGCGCCACAGAGAAGCCCTTCATGCCTTTTTCGACGAGGAAGGCGGTCATGCCGCGCGCGCCCAGCTCGGGCTCGGTCTTGGCGTAGACGACCAGCACGTCGCAGTCGGGGCCGTTGGTGATCCACATCTTGGTGCCGTTGAGCACGTAGCGGTCGCCCTTGAGTTCGGCGCGCAGCTTCATGCTGACGACGTCCGACCCGGCATTCGGCTCGCTCATCGCCAGCGCGCCCACCCATTCGCCCGACACCAGCTTGGGCAAGTACTTGGCCTTCTGGGCTGCGGTGCCGTTGCGGTGGATCTGGTTCACGCACAGGTTCGAGTGCGCGCCATACGACAGGCCGACCGATGCCGAGGCGCGGCTGATCTCTTCCATGGCGATCATGTGCGCCAGGTAGCCCATGTTGGCGCCGCCATATTCCTCGGCCACCGTGATGCCGAGCACGCCCAGATCACCCATCTTGCGCCAGGCGTCCATCGGGAACTGGTCGGTGCGGTCGATCTCGCCTGCGCGCGGTGCCAGCTCGCCCTGCGCCCAGTCGCGCACGGCCGAACGCAGCATCTCGATGTCTTCGCCCAAGTCGAATTTCAGGCCGGGCAGGTCAATCATGGTGGGTCTCCTTGGGCGCGTGCAGAGAAAAAATCCGGCCGCGCGTGTCTCTGGGTCAGTGGTGGCGTTGTGAGGTGTGCATCGCTTGTGCCGGGCACACCGGTGCCGGGAGGGTGCTACGAGGTGTTGCGTATTGTATTGACGTTTACGTAAACGTCAATAATCGACCATTACGTAGATTTGCGGAATCAGGCGGTCTTGCGTCGCGTGGGGCGCTGTTTGGCGGTGCCTGCCTGAGCGTCTTCCAGCAGGCGACGGCACTGGCGCTCGTGCTGGTCGATTTCGGCCAGTTGAGCGTTCAGGTCGTCCAGTTGCTGGGTGAGCACGGCGCGGTGCTGCGCCAGGGACGCCAGAAAGCGCTCCAGCTGCGGCACCGTATCGCGCGGCGACTCGTACAGATCGAGGATTTCCTTGATCTCGCCCAGCGACAGCCCGAGCCGCTTGCCGCGCAAGGTCAACTTCAAGCGCGTGCGCTCGCCGGCGGAATACACGCGGCGGCGTCCGCCCGGCCCCTGGCGATCCGGCGCCAGCAGGCCCTGGTCTTCGTAGAAGCGGATGGCGCGCGGCGTGATGTCGAATTCGCGTGCAAGATCGGTAATGGTGTAGCTGGCGTCGGCTTGGTCGCCGGCGTCGCCCGATTCGAGATCGGTAGCAAGCGCAGCGGTGGCAGACAGGGTGGAGGCAGGCATACGGCGGAAAATCCAGTGATGGCGGAAGCACGCCGGGCAGCGCCATTAAGTTTTCGCTTAAGATGGAAGACCGGCGGCGAATTGACGTTTACGTTAGCGTCAATGGCGCCAAACCGCAATCGCAGAGACCGCCCGATGACTGCTATCAAGGCGGCGACCGAGACCACACCCTCATGAACGCGCTCGAACACCAACTCGACTATCCCTTTGGCGACACGCTTCCCGAAGGCGGCACGCGGTTTGAAGTCGCCCCCGGCATCTATTGGCTGCGCATGCCGCTGCCGTTTGCACTCGATCACATCAACCTCTGGCTGCTGCGCGATCACCAGGACGGGCAAGACGGCTGGACGATCATCGATTGCGGCATCAACCACGAAGCCATTCGCGGCTACTGGGAAACCATCTTCGCGAATCACCTCGATGGTCTGCCGGTGCTGCGCGTGCTGGTCACGCATTGCCACCCGGATCACGTTGGCTTGTCGAACTGGCTGTGCGAGGGTGGCGATCAAAAACGCTGGAACGTGCGCCTGTGGATGAGCCTGGGCGACTACGCCTTCGCACGCATGCTGGTGGGCGGCACCGGTGCGTCGAATGCCGGCGGTGAATTTGCCGCGCGCCATTTCGAGCGCCATGGTCTGACGGATCCGGCCTCCATCGAAGGCATCCGCAATCGCAAGGACTACTACAGCACGCTCGTGCCGGGCGTGCCCAGCCAGTATCGCCGCGTGATGGACGGCAACGTCATCACCATCGGTCAGCACAACTGGCGCGTCATCACCGGCTTTGGCCACGCACCCGAGCACGTCGCCCTCTACAGTGAAGACGCCAACGTGCTCATTTCCGGCGACATGGTCTTGCCGCGCATCTCCACCAACGCGAGCGTGTTCGACCTGGAGCCCGAGGCGGATTCGCTCACGCTGTATCTCGATTCGCTGGGCAAGTACGAGCCGCTGCCCGCAGACGTGCTGATCTTGCCGTCGCACGGGCGGCCGTTCCGCGGGCTGCATACGCGCATTCAGCAACTGCGTGACCACCATGCGGATCGGCTGGCTGAAACGCTGGCCGCGTGCAAGGCCGCACCGCAATCCGCACGCGACATCGTCAACGTCATCTTCAAGCGCCAGTTTGATGTGCATCAGATGACGTTTGCGATGGGCGAGGCGCTGGCGCACCTGCATGCGCTGTGGCATCGCGGCGAACTGGTGCGCGAGACCAGCGCCGATGACATCGTCCGTTTTCACGCGGCCGCATAAACTGAACAACCCACGTTACCCACTCCGGACCCCCGACATGGCTGACCAGCACGACGTTCTCGACGACAGCGCCGCCATTCTGCCGTTTCCGGCGCAGACACCTCCGGCGCCCTACTACGCGGTGATTTTCTCGTCCACGCGCACCGATGGAGACAACGGCTACGGTGCGATGGCCGATCGCATGGTGGAACTGGCGCGCGATATGCCGGGCTTCCTCGGTATCGAATCCGTGCGTGATGAGCTGGCCGGCGACCAGGGGCGACCAGGCATCACCGTGTCGTACTGGTCGTCGCTGGAGGCCATTCGCGAATGGAAGAACCAGAGCGAGCACCTGGCCGCGCAGAAGATGGGGCGTGAGCAGTGGTATGCGTCGTACCACCTGCGCATTGCCAAGGTGGAGTACGACTATGGGTTTGCCGGCTAACCCGGGCATTGCCATGTCGCATGCTTGTTTGGCGAATGGCGGCTCCGGAGCATCACGCTATTAAGCAAAACGCAGTGCCACGCCGCGACATTCCAGCGGCGTATACGGAAAAAGGCCGCCTCTTGTGAAGGCGGCCTTTTCATTGGTGCAGGCCGCAGGTGGCCCACCGGGGTTAGTGGTACGACACCGTAAAGGTGGCCGAACCATCCAGCGGCACGCTGTTGATCATCTGTTTACAACTCCAAGCCCTAAAAACAAAAATGCCGTTCAGGTCTTAACTGAACGGCATTACACCCGGAGGTGCCCTTTCTGCTGAAGCGCGTTCGCCTTACTTGGCGGGAGCCGCCTTCTTGTTGGTGCCCAGCATGCGGTTGATCGACCATTGCTGCGCGATCGACAGGCAGTTGTTCACGACCCAGTACAGCACGAGGCCGGCCGGGAAGAAGAAGAACATCACCGAGAACGCGATTGGCATGAACATCATCACCTTGGCCTGCACCGGGTCCGGCGGGGTCGGGTTCAGCTTGGTCTGCACGAACATCGACACGGCCATCAGCACCGGCAGAATGTAGAACGGGTCAGGCGTGGACAGATCGTGCACCCAGCCGATCCACGGCGCGCCGCGCATTTCGACCGACGACAGCAGCGCCCAGTACAGCGCCATGAACACCGGGATCTGGATCACGATCGGCAGACAGCCGCCGAGGGGATTGACCTTCTCGGTGCGGTACAGCGTCATCATCTCCTGGTTCATCTTCTGCGGATCGCCCTTGTGGCGTTCGCGGATGGCCGTCATGCGCGGCTGCAGGTCCTTCATCTTGGCCATCGAACGGTAGCTCGTGGCCGACAGCGGGAAGAACACCAGCTTGATCAGCACCGTAAGCGCCACGATCGACCAGCCCCAGTTGCCCAGCAGCGCATGGATCTTTTCGAGCAACCAGAACAGCGGCTTGGCGACGATGGTCAGCCAGCCATAGTCCTTGACCAGATCCAGGCCCGGGGTGATGGCCTCAAGCATGCGCGCTTGCTGCGGGCCGGCGAACAGGCGTGCCGTGGTCGACACACTGGCGCCTGGCGCGACCGTGCCCAGCGGCTCTTGGATGCCGATGCGATAGAAGTTGGTGTCCACGCGGTTGACGTAGTACTCGCGGCGGGCGTTGTCGGCCGGAATCCAGGCCGACGCGAAGTAATGCTGCACCATCGCTACCCAGCCGCTGTCGGTCGCGGCCGGAACGTGCGCCTTGCCCTTGTCGATATCGGCGAAGGTGATCTTGTGGAACTTGTCACCGTCGGTGTACACGGCCGGGCCGGTGAAGGTGCTGTAGAAGCGCGATTGCTCAATCGCACCGCCGTCGCGGGCCAGTTCCATGTACAGCGTCGGGTTGATCGGCGCGGTGCCGTCGTTGGTCACGTCAAAGCGCGTGTCGATCACGTAGCTGCCGCGCTTGAAGACGTACGTCTTGGCCAGCTTGGCGCCGCCCTTGTCAGCCGTCAGCGTGATGGAGACGTCGTTGCCCGTGCCCAGATCACGCGGGCCGCTTGATGCCGTGAACGCCGTCGTGTGGTTGGGGAAATCGCCGCCGATGATGCCCGAGCGCGCCAGGTAGGTGCGCTCAACGCTGCGGTCGAACAGCACCATCGGGTTGCCGTCGTGGTCCTTCTGGTTGAGCAGTTCGAGCTTGGTGACGCTGGCGCCGTTGGTGTCGATGGTGGCGCGCAGCAGGTCGGTCGAGATGACGATCTTTTCCGAAGCCGGTGCCTGCGAAGCGGCGCCTGTGGCCGGGGCGGCTTGCGCCCCAGCAACTGCCGGCGTGGAGGCGCTGCTGCTCGGCACATCGCCTGCGGGTGTGCTGCCCGGTGCGGCGGCCGTGGTCGTGGCCGTTTGCGGCGTCGGGAAGAACATCGACTGGTGGCCATTCGCGCGTTGCCAGTTGTCGAACAGCAGGACAACCGCCAGCGAGAAGATCACCCAGAGAATGGTGCGTTTGATATCCATGTCGGATTACGGTCTGGGAAGGTGAATCGACGGCCGCGCAGGCTGGGAGTCAGCTGCGGTCGCGTCGGTCGATGCGGGATCGGTGGAGCGGGGCACAGCGTCGCCAGCGGCGGGCGGCACAGGATCATACCCGCCTTGTGCGAACGGATGGCAGCGGCATAGACGTTTTGCCGCAAGATAACTGCCGTAACCCGGCCCGTGCGTGAGTACGGCGTCGCGCGCGTAGTCGGAACAGGTCGGAAGGAAACGGCATTGCGCGCCCACAAACGGGCTGAACGCCACTTTGTAGATGCGCAACAGAAACAGCAGCACGCGCGTCATGGCGTGCTCCCAGCGGCGGACTGGGAAGGAGCGGCGGCAGGCGGTGCCGGCAGCGGGCGCGTGGCAATCTCAAAGAGATGAACCAGCTCCTCGCGGCAGATGCGCTTGAAGGCGGCCACAGTGGGCACGTCCTGGCGCGGAAACTTGGCTTGCAGGCGGATCAGCACGTCGCGCCCGCCCAACAAGGGTTGCCGCAGGCGGAACAACTCGCGGCACTGACGCTTGATGAGATTGCGCTCGACGGCGCGCTTGGCAAATTTCTTGCCGATCACCACGCCCAAGCGGGCTTGCGGATGCCCGTTGGCCCGCACATACAGCACGAAGTGACGACTACGCCGGACCGGCCGCAAAGCAAAAACGGATGAAAACTCATCCGTTTTTGTCAGCCTTGCGGCCTTGGGGTAGGCGTGCAAGCCCATCGCCAGTGTGCCGCGACAGCCATAGGCAACGGCCATGAGCCGCCACCCTCGGCGCGGCCGTCTTTAGATGGCCAGGCGCTTACGGCCCTTGGCGCGGCGTGCGTTCAGCACGGCACGGCCACCACGGGTCTTCATGCGGACACGGAAACCGTGGGTGCGCTTGCGACGGGTAACGGAAGGTTGATAAGTACGCTTCATGATGCACTCTCTTGTTAATGGGTGGTGCGGACATCGCCGCACGCGCCGGGCCTAGGGCTGCCCCCGCGGCCTGGTGTCGATTCAGTCAGAGAAATCGCCCACGCAGACCGCCGTGCGCTGTGTTGTTCAGGTCTAGGGTGTCACCGGAACATCGGGCACCGAGAGCATCGGGCCTAAGCCGGATCAGTCGCGACGAAGTGTTCCTCGCCCCGCATCTGACACGAACAAGCGTGCGCTCCCCTGCTGCGCATCGCAGAACCCGACATTTAAGCGGCATTTTCCGCATCTGTCAAGCATGACTGACTGGGGATAACGTAAGTCCGGCGCCGATAATCCACCCCGTGATGAGTTGTCCCCAGTGCCTTGTGCGGCTTGGTGTGCTCTGCGCAAAACCTTGCGGGAATTGGGTTTGCGGCCAATGGGAAAAATCGGTTGTCCACCGGTACTCACAGCAGCTCCACAGGTTATCCACAGACTTATCCTTTGTGGATAACTTTCGGCCGGGGGTACAATCCCGTTCCAATAACG
>NZ_BHVX01000017.1 GCF_003851545.1 Ralstonia sp. SET104
TGATCAACAGCGTGCCGCTGGATGGTTCGGCCACCTTTACGGTGTCGTACCACTAACCCCGGTCGGCCACCTGCGGCCTGCACCAATGAAAAGGCCGCCTTCACAAGAGGCGGCTTTTTTTTCGTCTACGGCGCTTGAGTGATGCGGCTTGGCACTGTGTGATTACCAACGGTGCCGGAGGGCGGCTCCTGAGAATCGGAATCCGACGCGCATCCTCGTCGTTATCATTCACCCGCTGCCGCAACAACGGCAGCACGGGTTTAGCGATCCGTAACTCTCCGATGAGGTCGCCGTATAAGCGGCAGGCCTTGGCACACTCGCGCGCTTTCTATGGCGGGCCGGGTGGGGAGACCTTCGGGTCTACCGGTTTTCTCGGAGAGCCGGATCGCTAACCCCATCGTCGGGCCCGCCTCCCTCGTTTAGCGACGAAAGACGGGCCTTTCATCTATCTCCGAGAGGTCTTTGTCTACCAAGCAGATGGCGCGGAGAATCACGTCTTATCCGTCCCCGCCCACGCATCGCCCCCGTTTCAGCCGATCAGGAGGCGATCAATGACCGCAGCCAAACACCGCATTTACCTGACGGGCGCACTGGCCTTGCGCATGCCTCGTTGCTTCCGGGCAGATGCACTGCGTTGGGAGCTGGCCTACACCAACATCCATCCACCGGAATATCGGCGGGGCTTTCTGGATGGCATCGGCGCGTTTGTGTCGATGGTGCTGGAGGGCTGTCAGATCAACCCAGAAACGTGGGACGTGCTCACCGTGCTCACCGCCGTAGAGCGGGCTGGCGAACGCCAGTAACCACAGCAAGACGCGTCCTCGGAGACGGGCCGGGGATGCCCGCCATGGCGCGATTGGCGTTTAGCGCAGCGTCTTCGCAAACTGCCCCAGATACCGCACGCCCTCGATCGCGCGGCTGCCGTACCACGACACCATCTCGCCATTCACCAGATAGACCGGCTTGCCGATCTGCTTTTCCAACGCGTCCACGTGCTCTTCGGCAAAGCTGTAGGGCTCGGTGGAAAGCAACACGCAGTCGATGCTGCGGACCACCTCGCCGCTCCAGCGAAATGTTGGGTAGCGCGTGTCAGGCCGGTTAGGGCGGGCACAGTCACCACTCGCACCGCTCTTCTCGGTGCCGCATTGCACGGGCGCCGGGCCTTCCGGCCACGTGTGGCAATTGACGAGCTTGAGCATGCGCGAGATGTATGTGTCGCGCGATACCGTCATCCACGGGTCTTGCCAGATGGCGTACAGCACGCGATGCGGCAGGAAGTGGCGGCCGCGCAATGCCTCAAGCTCCTGCTTGAGCGCATCGGACAGCTTCTGCGCCTGCGCCTCGCGGCGGAAGATGCCGCCCAGCAACTGGTACAGCGCCAGGTTGTCTTCCGGTGCGCACGGGTGCGTGACGATGATGTTGGGGATGAACTCGCGCAGCTTGTCGACGGTCGGGCGCGTGTTTTCGTCAATGTTGACGATGACGTGCGTGGGCGCCAGCTCGCGCAGTTTGTCCAGCTTGACGGTCTTGGTGCCGCCCACCTTGGGCACGTTGCGCACTGCCTCGCGCGGGTGGATGCAGAAGCCGGTGCGGGCAACAAGCTGGTCGCCCAGGTCGAGCGAGAACAGCAGGTCAGTAATCGATGGCACCAGGCTGGCGATGCGCGGCGTGGTGTCGACAGGGGCGTGCGCAAGACCTAGCGCATCGGTGTACGTCATTACGAAATCTCGGGGTTGCGGGGTTTGCGTCGGGCGCGCGCAAACGCCATGTCATAGAGCCCGCGCGGCAGCACATGCAGCAGCTTGGCGACGATGCCCATCTGCCACGGCAGTACGGTGAAGCGCGCGCCGCGGTCGATGGCATTCACGGCCTTCTGCGCGAAGCGGTCCACCGGCATCAGGAAGGGCATCGGATATGGATTGTGTTCAGTCATCGGCGTGCGAATGTAGCCGGGGGCGATCGTCACCACGCGCAGGCCAAGCTGGCCAAACTCCACGCGCAGGCTTTCCATCAGCTTGATCACTGCCGATTTGGAGGCGCTGTATGCCGCTGCACCGGGCAGCCCGCGCACGCCCGCCACGCTGGCAATACCGACCAGCGTGCCGCCCGGCTGCCCCGGCTTGGCGCGAGCCAGCATCGGCACGACGAACGGCTGGAACGTGTGGAGCACGCGCATCCAATTGGTGTCCATCACAGCGGCAAAGGCTTTCAGATCCCCGGGTTCGCGCAGATCGGTGCCGACTGAAATGCCGGCGTTGGCGATCACCACGTCGGGCAGGCCGGCCGCGGCGATGAAGGCATTGGCTGCCTCGCGCACGGATTCAGCGCTGCGCACATCGGCGGCGTAGCAATGGCAGTGCGCTTGGATGCCGGCCGGCAGCGTCTGCACAAATGCATGGAGCACGTCGACACGCCGCGCCACCAGCCCGAGCGTGGCGCCCTGGGCTGCGTACTGACGTGCCAGCGCTTGGCCGATCCCGCTGGAGGCGCCGGTAATGAAGACGGTCTGGCTCATGTCGATGTCCTGTGGGTGTGAAGAAAGCCGACGCACAAAAAACGCCCGCACAGGGGCGGGCGTCGATGGCGGTGTCACGTCCGGGCGCGTGCCCGGCAACGCGGCAATCCGTCACATCTTGCGGTTGCGCACCTGGTCGACGAGGTAGTCCAGCGTCTGGGCTGCGCCCGCATTGCTGCCTGCGTCCGCCGGCGAGGTGGTGTACTTGCCCTGCACCACCACGGTCGGCACACCTTCGATCTTGTACTGATCAGCCAGTTGCGCGGCGCGTTTGGTATTGGCGTTCACGCTGAACGAGTTGTAGGTGTCGCGGAACTGCTTTTCGTCCACGCCGTTGGCTGCCATGAACTTGGCAATGTCGTCCAGTTCCGACATCGAGCGGTAGTTCTTGTGCAGTTGATCAAACACGCGGTCATGCAGCGTCTTGCCGCTGGCGTCCTTGGCGTCGAGCTTGCCCAGCGCTTCCAGCGTGTAGTAGATGCGGGTATGCGGCTCCAGCTTGGCATTGAAGGCCACCGGCACGCGCTTGATCACCACATCCTTGCCTTGCTTGGCCACCCAGCCCGTCCAGGTGTTTTCAAAGTCGTAGCAGTGCGGGCAGCCGTACCAGAAGAACTCCGTCACTTCGATCTTGCCCGCAGGCACCGGCTGCGGCGTTTGCAGCACTTTGTATTCCTTGCCGGCGGTGGGCGCAGCGTTGGCCGGCGCAGTCATCAAGAGGCCGGCGCCGGTGGCCAGTGCAATCAGGAAGGCAGCGAGTTTTTTCATGGGTGGATGGACGACGAATTAGACGACGAGTTGGGCAAACCTGGCTGGAAAACCAGTGAAATTGAGGTCTGAGCAATCCGGGGCGGGTGTCAGCGTAACTGAATCTCAGGTTTCTGACCGATCACAGCCCGCCGGGTTCAAGCGGGCTGCATGACTTCACATTACTGGCGGGCAAAGCGGATGACCGACGATTCCACCCCGCTGGCCTGCAGGCGGGTGCGCACGGCGGTCATATCGTCCAGCGAGTTGAACGGCCCCAGGCGCACCCGATACATGGTGGCGCCGTTCACTTCACGCTGCGTCACCTTGGCCTCGAAGCCCTGCATGGCCAGATTGCCCTTCTGGCGATCGGCATCTTCGGCCGATTTGTAAGCACCAACTTGCAGGAAATAGCCCGTCTTGGCGGCATCCTGGCGGGCGATTTCGGCGATCGGGTCTGCGACCGGCTTCTCGTTGTTGGCGGTGACCGGCGGCTTGGGCGGCTTGGCCGCCGGGGTGCTCGCTGCTTGCGGGTTCGAACCCGGTTGGGCCGGATGGATGGTAATGCCCGGCGGCGGGTTGTTCTGCTCGGCAGCCTGGTCGACGGGCTTGGCTGGCGAGCGGCTCCACAGCGGTGCGTTCGGGTCAGCGGCCTGCGGGGCGCTGGCTTGCGGTGCGGGTTGCGCCGGCGTCGGCAGCGTGTTGACCACGTTGCCTGCTTCGGTCGGCTTGGGCTGGGCGCCGTTGCGCGAGACGAACGGCACCGGCGCCTTGGTGATGTACACCGCCACCACCACGGCGATCGCCAAACCGACGATCAGGCCAAGCACCAGACCCAGAAACGTGCCGCCCCTTTGCGAGCGGACACGGGAAGATTGCGTATTGCGTGCCATGTCGATCCTTCTGTGTCCTGTTCCGTGCATGTTTTGCGTCATGAAATTGCCCAGTTGACTGTCAGGCTAGGCGAGAGGAGGCGCCATAGCTGGGGCTATGGCAACGGCGAACAACGACGCATGGCGGGCAACTGGGTGATTTCATAGCAAAGGCATTTGCGGAATAAGACACTGTCAGCGCCCGATTATAAGAGCGCCGTGCGATGCCAAGTCGTACGCTCTTACATCTTCTGTGGCGCTGATACGCCGATCACCGCCAACCCGTTGCGCAGCACCTGACGTGTGGCGGCCAGCAGCGCCAGGCGGGCACGCTTGACGGCCTCGTCGTCAACAAGCACGCGATCGGCGTTGTAGAACGCGTGGAAATCGCCCGCCAGATCGCGCAGGTAGAAGGCCACGGCGTGCGGGGCCAGTTCGCGCGCGGCGTCGGCCAGCATGTCGGGGAAGGCCGCCAGACGCTGCACCAGGGCCGTTGCCTGCGGGCTGACGTCCGCGCCGGTGACCGCAGCCAGATCGGCATCCGCCAGCGAGGCAGCATCAACGCCTGCGCGCTCGAACACCGAGCAGATGCGCGCGTGGGCGTACTGCACGTAGTACACCGGGTTCTCGTCGTTTTGCTTCAGCGCCAGATCCACGTCAAAAACGAACTCGGTATCGGCCTTGCGCGACAACAGGAAGAAGCGCACCGCATCGCGCCCGCGCGTGAAATGCGACGGCCAGTTCGGTTCACCGGCTTCCACGCAGGCGCGGATGGTGTCGACGCCGGATTCGCTCTCAGCGTCGCCGTTGGACCATTCGATCAGGTCGCGCACGGTCACGTAGGAGCCCGCGCGCTTGGAGATCTTCACCTCGGCGCCGTCCTTCATCACCGTGACCATCTTGTGCAGAACGTAGTCGGGATAGCCCTTGGGAATGCCGATGTTCAAACCTTGCAGACCGGCGCGCACGCGGGCGATGGTGCCGTGGTGGTCGCTGCCCTGCACGTTGATGACCTGCGTGAAGCCGCGCCCCCATTTGGTGGTGTGGTACGCCACGTCGGGCACGAAGTAGGTGTAGGCGCCGTCGGACTTGCGCATGACGCGGTCCTTGTCGTCGCCGTCATCGGTCGTGCGCAGCCACAGCGCGCCTTCCTGTTCATAGGTCTTGCCTGCGGCAACGAGCGCGTCTACCGTGTGCTGCACCTTGCCCTCGGTGTAGAGGGATGATTCCAGGTAATAGCGATCGAATTTCACGCCGAACGCCTGCAGGTCGATGTCCTGCTCGTTGCGCAGGTACGTGACGGCAAAGCGGCGGATGGCTTCGATATTTTCCACGTCGCCGGCGCCCGTCACGGGTTCGCCGTCGGAAGCGCGCACGGTCTTGCCGGCCAGGTAATCGGCGGCGATGTCGGCGATGTAGTCGCCGTTGTAGGCGGCTTCGGGCCAGTTGGCGTCACCGGGTTTGAAGCCGCGCGCGCGGGCCTGCACGGAGACCGCGAGGTTGTGGATCTGCACGCCGGCGTCGTTGTAGTAGAACTCGCGGTGCACCTTGTGGCCTTGCCAGTCCAGCAGGCTGGCCAACGCATCGCCCAGCGCCGCTTGGCGGCCGTGGCCCACGTGCAGCGGCCCGGTCGGGTTGGCGGAGACGAATTCCACCAGCACCGGGGCGCCGTCATGGGCGTTGGCGGCGCCATAGCGATCGCCCTCGGCAAACACGGCGGCAATCACGTCGGCCCGCGCGGCGGCCGACAGGCGCAGGTTGATGAAGCCAGGGCCGGCGATTTCCACGGCGGAAACCAGGCGCTGGCCGCGAGCATCGGCGCGGATGGCATCGGCGATCTTGCCGGCCAGCTCGCGCGGGTTGGTGCCCAGGGGCTTGGCGAGCTGCAGCGCGACGTTGCAGGCGATGTCGCCGTGCGCGGCCTGCTTGGGGCGCTCCAGGACGATCTCCGGTCGAGCGTGGCCCTGGGGTAGCAGGGTGCCGACGGCGTCGGACAACAATTGGGCGATCGTCTGTTTGTGGGAGGGCAGCATAAGAAACCATGACGCCGGCAGTGCTGAAATGGATTGAAATCCAGTTCTGGCGCGGCCAGTTGCGTTGTTCGGGGAAAAGTACGAAATTTTATCAGGTGAGCCGCGGTCTCAGAGGTATCCGCCCCCAGTCATGGCAATCTGCGGCCCCCACCCAACCAAGGGAAACCAGGAAATCATGATCACCTTTACTTCGCACGCTTCGCAAAAGTTCTCGATGCAGAAGGATCTCGCCATGGTGCTGTTGGGCGTGATTGGCAAGACGCTGGGCGAGCGCGGTGTCATCACGCCCGAAGAAATGCCCCACGCTATCGACCGGCTCAAGCGCGCCATCAAGGACGACACGCACCAGGCACACATCAAGGTGGCCGAGCTGACCCTCAAGGAAGATGACGACAGCGAGGAAGAACCGCCGCATCTCGGTCAGCGAGCGTACCCGTTGCTGCACATGCTGGAAGAATCGCTGGTCGAAAAATCCAGCGTACTCTGGGGCGTCTGACCGTCTGACCGTCTGACCGCACGAGAACCTGTTCACGCCCCGCTCAGTCAGCGTGCTCCAATAAAAAAAATGCCCGGGCACCTCAAGGGTGGTCCGGGCATCCGGCCACAAGGGCCGGGAGCGGGGAGGGGGGCTGGCGCGGGTGCTGGTATGTCGTGCCGGTGGCCTGTCTTTGCAATTGCGTTATTGGTCGTGCAGCATGTCAGACAGCTCGTCCGCGTGTTCTTCCTCCACGGCCAGAATCTCTTCCAGCACGCGCCGCGTGGTGGGGTCTCGGTCCCCGATGTAGCGGACCATCTCCAGGTAGCTGTCGATGGCGATGCGCTCGGCCACCAGGTTCTCTTTGATCATGTCGACCAGGCCGTTGGCTTCCACGTATTCCGAATGGCTGCGCGTGGATAGCCCTTCGGGGTTGAAGTTGGGCTCGCCGCCCAGTTGCACGATGCGCGTGGCGATGCTGTCGGCATGCTGCTGCTCTTCATTGGCGTGCACCAGAAATTCTGCGGCGATGGGTTCGGCATTGATGCCCTTGGCCATGAAGTGGTGGCGCCGGTAGCGCAGCACGCAGATCAGTTCCGTGGCCAGCGCCTCGTTCAGCAGCCGCAGCACGGTTTCTCGATCAGCTTTGTAGTCTTCGGTCACCGCGCCTGCCTCGATGTGCTTGCGGGCACGTTCGCGCAAAGTTTTGATGTCGGTGAGGAAGCCGCTTTCCGCGGGCGGGGCGGCGGCGACGTTGGTCCGGCTCATATGAAGGCTCCTGCGGGGTGGATTGGCGTGGGGTGGGTTCATTCGCTGGCGTCGCGCCGGCTGCCGCCGCCGGCCAGCGCCACGACCAGCCCGATCGCCGCGCCAATCACCACGGCCACGCCCACCGATTTGAACGGCGCCCCCGTAATGGTTTCTTCGGTGCGATCAAGCGCCCAGTCCATGCGTTCGCGGGCCTGATGGGCGCGGTCTTCGGTGGCGCGGCGCAGTTGGTCTGCGCGCGCATGCAACGTACGGCTGGCGCGGTTGGCTTCTGCGCTGCCCTCGTCGGTCAGGGTATGAATGGCGTTTTCGAGCGAGCGCAGCAGGCTCTGCACGTCTTCCACGGCGGGGCGCGCAGCGTGGCGGGCGTGGTCCACAGCGTCGCTGGCGCTGTCCATGGCGCGGTGCGCGCGGTCATTAACATCATCAATTCGGCTGCGGACGCGTTGGCTGGCAAAGAGTGACATGGTGAAGTTCCCTATCGTTGTGACGCGGTGGCGCCGCGGGAAGCACACACCGGCGGCGCGGGTGGTTTGGATGCCATTTCGGCTCGTGCGAAAGCGCACCGTCTGCCAAGTCACGTAGCAAGACACGGGCCGCGCTCCCGCCGAAACTGCCTGTGCTAATCGACGGCCTTAAAGACCGTGACGCCCAGCACGAGGAACAGTACGAACAGCACCACAAAGATGAAGAACAGGACCTTGGCGATGCCCGCCGCTCCTGCGGCAATGCCGGTAAAGCCCAGCACGCCGGCCACCAAAGAAATGATGGCGAAGATCAATGCCCATTTCAGCATGTTGTCGTCTCCAAGTCGGATGGTTGGGAGACAGGACGCTCGCGCGGCCTTGCGCCCGTGCAAGTGCCCTGCTGGCGTACACCGACGCACACAACGTGCCTGAAGCGGGGGTGTGTCCCAAGTGTCGCCAGGGGCGCCCACGGGGTATCATGCCAAGTGCCAAAAAAACACAATCGCAACGCGCGCCGCGTCGAGCGGGCTGACGCGTTTCCTATGGGTCTGCATGCCATGCGGTCATCCTTGCGCTCCACTCTGCTGCTCGCAGGCGGCATTCTGCTGACGCTCGGGGTGCTGATTGCCTCGGAGACGGGCAACATCCGCCTGAGCCAGGGCTACCGGCAGGTGATCCAGTCGCAGCAGGCTGAAACCGCCATCAATGAACTGCTCGCCGAGCTGGTCAACGCCGAGGCAGGGCAGCGCGGTTTCCTGCTCACGGGCAAAGACGAATACCTTGATCCGTACAACAAGGCCATCCCGCATATCCACGCGCTGATGGCGGAGATCCGCGACCACTACGCCAACGATCCGGACGCGCTCAAGCTGTTCTCGGAAACGGCGCTGCAGGTCAGTCGCAAGCTCACTGAGATGGAACTCACGCTGATCTACGGCAAGCGTGATCTTGAAGTGGCGCTCGATTTGGTGCGTACCGATTTCGGCAAGGCTTCCATGGAAGCCGTGCGGCAAGGTTTGGACCGCCTGCGCCAGCGCGAGATTGCCACCGTGGCCCGCAGCCTTGAGCACGCCGAGCGCGATCTGGCACTGTCGCGCTACGGCATTGCGCTCATCACGGCGGTCAACATCATTTTGCTGGTGGTGCTTGGCATGCAGCATGCCAAGCGCCTCGCCGTGACGGAGCGTGAGCGCGACATGGCGGAAGAAGAAAGCCAGAAGCTCGATCGCATGGTGCGTGAGCGCACGCGGCAGTTGTCCGACTTGGCCGCCCACTTGCAGCGCGTGACCGAAGACGAAAAGACGCGCCTCGCGCGCGAGCTGCACGACGAGCTGGGCGCCATCCTCACGGCCACCAAGATGGATCTGCACTGGCTGCGCTCACGCATCCACGCCAGCGAGCCGGCCGTCAGCGAGAAGATCACGCGCGTAATGGCCCACGTCGATCAGGGTATCCAGATCAAGCGCCGCCTGATCGAAGACCTGCGCCCCACGATCCTGCTCAACCTTGGCCTGGTGGAGGCGCTCTCGCAATTGACAGACGACGTCGGCACGCGCAACGGCTGGCATACCGAGGTGAGCCTGCCCGATGACATGCCCAAGCTGACCGATGATGCGGCCATCGCGCTGTATCGCATCGTGCAGGAATCGCTCACCAACGCTTCAAAGTACGCGCATGCGACCACGGTGTCGGTGGCGCTCGATGTGAGTGAAG
Source organism: Ralstonia sp. SET104 (assembly GCF_003851545.1). Taxonomy (GTDB): domain Bacteria; phylum Pseudomonadota; class Gammaproteobacteria; order Burkholderiales; family Burkholderiaceae; genus Ralstonia. The sequence goes on from NZ_BHVX01000017.1 coordinate 9,591, forward strand.
AGGGCGTGCGCCTGCGTGTGCGTGACAACGGCCGCGGTTTCCCTGCCGACATTGAGCGGCGCCGCATGGTGGGTCATCACGGCCTGCTGGGCATGGAGCAGCGCGCTATTGCGCTGGGCGGCACGCTCGTCATCGATTCCGTGCCTGGCGGCGGCGTGACGATCATCGTCGAGCTGCCCCCGAACGATGCCGTGTTCGACCATGCTGGCGCAGACGAACCGTCGGGCATGCGGGCGCTGACCGGCGGTATCACGCCCGCGCCGGGCCACGGTGGCGCGGCGGTGTAAGCCGCCATTGCGATGTCACCGCCCAAACAAAAAGCCCCATCGCGGGGCTTTTGTTTTTGATGCCGGTGTAGCTGACGCTGGCGTTACATCTTCTGCTTGGCGTTGTCGGCCGAGTTCTCCAGCTTCTGCCCCCCAGTCTGGAGGTCCTTGCCGGCACCGGCCATGGTGTTGCAGCCAGCCAGGAAAACGCACGTCAGTGCAAGTGCGGCACACAAGGTCTTCATCAAACGCTCCTTGGGGGTGAGAAATGACGTTGGGCCCGCAGCACGACAGAGGGCGCGGCAGGCGCGAAAAATCTCAGGGGTGGAAATGCCGCGCGGCTTGCTGGCGGGGGCGGCCCACGCCGGCGCGCTCTTCGATCACTTCGAACACCTTGTCGAGTTCGAGCGACTTGTCGAAGAAATAGTTGGCGCCGGCTTCAAAGCAGCGCTGCCGATAAGTCGGCACCTGCGCGTGGTTGGTGTAGACGATGCGCACGCTGGGCGACGCTTGATCACGCAACGTTTGAAGGACCTTGAAGCCATTGCCCTGCCGCAATTGCAGGTCAACGATCACGACGTCATAGAGGCCCTGTTCGAGTAGGCTCAGCGCCAAATCTTCAGTGTCCGCCCATTCGACCGTCGCCACGAAGGCGGAGGCCTTGAGGTATTCCAGCACCATGCCGCGAAGCACGGGGGAATCCTCAATCAGGAGGACGCGCAGGCCTCGGGTGGAGAGGGTGACGGCTTGATCCAGCATGGGTTGATGTTAGCCAGCGGGTTGCCGGGGTGGTATCGGGCGTTGTCCTACATGGCAGCTGGGTTTGCGGCGCGCCGGAGGGGTTTTGGCGCCCCACCGGGTGTTACTCAACCAAGCCGTTTTTGATGGCGTAATACGTGAGATCGGCATTGGATTTCATGCCCATTTTTTCCAGAATCCGCGTGCGATACGTGCTGACCGTTTTGACGCTCAGGAACAGCTCTTCAGCGATGATCGACACCGATTGTCCGCGTGCGAGCTTGCAGAAGATTTGAAACTCCCGTTTGGACAGCGTTTGGTGCAGCGGCTGGTCGGTCGGCTTTTCCAGGCCGCCAATCAGCAGTTCTGCCACGGTCGGGCTGACATAGCGACGGCCTTGCGACACCGTACGAATGGCTTTCACCAGTTCATCCGGCGCACTTTCCTTGGTCAGATAGCCCGATGCGCCCGCGCGGATCAGGTTGATGGCGTACTGATCCTCGGGAAAGGTGGACAGGATCAGCACCGGCAGATCCGGATGGCGCTGGCGCGCCAGCTTGAGGGTGTCGATGCCGTTGCGATCGGGCATGGAGATGTCCAGCACCACCACGTCAAAGGCGCCGGTGCGAAGTTGCTCCATCACCTCTTCCCCGCTGGCCGCTTCCCCCGCGACTTCGATGTCCCGCTCTTCGGACAGGAACTGCCGAAGACCGGCGCGGACGATCTCGTGATCATCCGCAATCAGGACGCGAATCATGCTGCTCCTTATGGGCGCGCTGAGCGGGCTGTCCGCGCGCTGCGCTTGTTGGTTCGGTACGACAGCGATTGTATCGGACTGTGGTGCGAAACCGGCACCTCTCGTGCTGGTGTCAGGCGTTGTTGGGTGGGTTTCCATGGGAAGCCTCGCAGATGTGCGCTTTTATCAACATGTTGGTGAGTGCCAACAGAGCGCAAATGGCGTGCCTGAGTGCGCAGGACAAAAGAAAACGGGGCGGAAGATGTCCGCCCCGTGATGGCCAGAGTGCACCGGGCGAGACCCGGCGCTCAGGCGTGAGGTGTTACTTGCTTTGCGTGGTGGCCGTGCCGTTCATGCTGGCGTCGGCGCTGAGGCCAGCGGCGGTGTCAGCCTTGGCAGCCTTGCCCGACTTCTCTGCCGACTTTTCCGTCTTGCCCACCGACTTGCCGACTTTGTCGGCGGTCTTGTCGATGCCGGCTTCGGCCTTGGCCTTGTGTTCGTGGGCGGCCTTGGTGCCGTGCTCGGCCTTGCTGTTCAGTTGGCTCTTGGCGGACTCGGTGTCCAGTTTGGCGCCCGTAATTGCGCCAGTATCGGCCTTCAGGCCTACACCAGCGCCTGCGTTGCCCTGCGCCGGTGCGACGGCAGCCGTGCCGTTGGTTTGCAGCGATGCGCCGACCGACGGGGTTTGTGCATTGGCGTAGGCCGAAGCAGCAGCGATGGCGATGGCGGACAGGGAGATCAGCAGCTTGTTCATGGAGAGACTCCTTTCGTTCTGAACGGCCACGCGAGGAATTCGTCGCGGCATCACTCGATGTGTGGTGAGTGAGGCTTCAGTCTAGGGAGCCCTTCCGGTTACGACTGTTAGGGGGTGTAAGCCTTTGTAATGTAAGGATCGCCCCTCTTGAAACGCCGGCAGAGCCAATGCTGATAACGGTTTGCGGACGCAAGACACAGTGCGGTACACACTATGTCTTAAACGTCTTGTCACAGAATCAGAGATTCGGGGCGAGGGCGCGTTCAACAAAGGCGCGGTCTTCACCGCTGCGGGCGACCATATCGTCTACCTGATCCTGGCCGATCTTGCCCAGCGTGAAGTACGTGCTGTCCGGGTGCGACAGGTAGAAGCCCGACACGGAAGCGGCTGGCGTCATGGCCAGTGCGTCGGTCAGGTTCATACCGATCTCCTGCGCGTCGAGCACGCGGAACATGTCGCGCTTGACGGTGTGCTCCGGGCAGGCCGGGTAGCCCGGCGCGGGGCGGATGCCTTTGTACTCTTCGCGGATGAGCGCGTCGTTGTCGAGGGTTTCATCCGGCGCGTAGCCCCACAGGTCGCGGCGCACGCGGGTGTGCAGGCATTCGGCAAAGGCTTCGGCAAAGCGGTCGGCCAGGGCCTTGAGCATGATCGCGCTGTAGTCGTCGTTGTCGGCCTCGAACTGCTTCTCGCGCTTTTCCACCCCGATGCCGCCAGTGACGGCAAACAGGCCGATGTAATCGGCAATGCCGGTGCTCTTGGGCGCGACAAAGTCCGCCAGGCAGCGGTTCGGGCGCATCACGCCGTCAATGATCGGGCGCTCGCTCTGCTGGCGGATGTTGCGCCACGTGAGCGCAACTTCGGAGCGCGATTCGTCGGTATAGATCTCGATGTCGTCGTCGTTGACGGTGTTGGCGGGCAGCAGCGCGATCACGCCGTTGGCCGTCAGCCAACGTCCGGCGATCAGGCGCGCGAGCATGCTCTTGCCGTCGGAGAACACGCGGCGGGCCGATTCGCCCACGATCTCGTCGTTGAGGATGTCCGGAAATTTGCCGGCCAGATCCCACGTCTGGAAGAACGGGCCCCAGTCGATGTACTGCGCAAGTTCGTTCAGGTCGTAATTGCGGAACACGCGGCGGCCGATGAACTTGGGCTTGGGCGGCGTGTAGTTGGACCAGTCGATCTTGGTCTTGTTGGCGCGCGCGGCGGCCAGCGACACCATCGGCTGCGCCTTCTTGTTGGCGTGCTGAGTGCGGATGCGGTCGTAATCCGCATGCAGCTCTTCAACGTAGCGCGCAGCGCCTTCATCCGACAGCAGGCTCGACGCCACACTCACCGAGCGCGACGCGTCGGGCACATACACCACCGGGCCCTCGTAATTGGGCGCGATCTTCACGGCGGTGTGCACGCGGCTCGTGGTCGCGCCGCCAATCAGCAGCGGGATCTTTTTCACGCGGAAGTATTCGTCGCGCTGCATCTCGGAGGCCACGTACGCCATCTCTTCGAGCGACGGCGTGATCAGGCCCGACAGGCCGATGATGTCCGCGCCCTCGACCTTGGCCTTGGCCAGAATCTCGTTGCACGGGACCATCACGCCCATGTTGACCACTTCAAAGTTGTTGCACTGGAGCACGACGGTGACGATGTTTTTGCCGATGTCGTGCACATCACCCTTGACCGTGGCGATGACGATCTTGCCGCGCGAGCGCACGTCGCCGCCGGCGGCTGCAATCTGGCGCTTTTCTTCTTCGATGAACGGAATCAGGTGCGCCACCGCTTGCTTCATCACGCGGGCGGACTTCACCACCTGCGGCAGAAACATCTTCCCGGCGCCGAACAGGTCACCCACGATGTTCATGCCGTCCATCAGCGGGCCCTCGATCACCTGGATCGGACGGCCGCCGGCTGCGAAGATTTTCTGGCGGACTTCTTCGGTGTCTTCGACCACGTAGTCGTTGATGCCATGCACGAGCGCGTGGGCGAGGCGTTTTTCCACCGGCTCCTGGCGCCAGGCGAGGTTTTCTTCACGCTTCGTGCCGCCGCCCTTGTAGCGGTCGGCAATTTCGAGCAAGCGGTCGGTGGCATCGGGGCGGCGGTTGAGCACCACGTCTTCCACGCGGTCGCGCAGTTCGGGGTCGAGGTTCTCGTACACACCGAGCTGGCCCGCATTGACGATGCCCATGTCCATGCCCGCTTGGATCGCGTAGTACAGGAACACGGTGTGGATCGCCTCGCGCACCACGTCGTTGCCGCGGAACGAGAACGACACGTTCGACACGCCGCCGCTGACCTTGGCATACGGCAGGTTCTCTTTGATCCAGCGCGTCGCTTCAATGAAGTCGACCGCGTAGTTGTTGTGCTCTTCGATGCCGGTGGCCACCGCGAAGATGTTCGGATCGAAGATGATGTCTTCCGGCGCAAAGCCGACTTCGTTCACCAGGAAGTCATAGCTGCGCTTGCAGATTTCGGTCTTGCGCTGGTACGTGTCGGCCTGACCTTGCTCGTCGAACGCCATCACCACGGCGGCGGCGCCATAGCGCTTGATCAGCTTCGCGTGGTGGGCGAATTGTTCCTCGCCTTCCTTGAGCGAGATCGAGTTCACGATCGCCTTGCCCTGCACGCACTTCAGGCCCGCCTCGATCACGTCCCACTTGGACGAGTCGATCATGATCGGCACGCGCGCGATATCGGGCTCCGATGCAATCAGATTCAGGAAGCGCACCATCGCTGCCTTGGAATCGAGCATCGCCTCATCCATGTTGATGTCGATGACCTGCGCGCCGTTTTCGACCTGCTGGCGCGCCACGGCCAGTGCCTCGTCGAACTGGCTGTTCAGGATCATGCGCGCGAACGCCTTGGACCCGGTGACGTTGGTGCGTTCCCCAACGTTGACGAACAGCGTGCTCTCGCCGATGTTGAACGGTTCGAGGCCAGAGAGGCGCATGGGGTGGTCGGTCATGATCTTCTGATGCAAATGGGGACGGCAGTGTGCGGGCGTTCTGTCAGGGCTCAGGCGGCTTCTTTGTACTGGCCCGGCCAAGCGCGCGGCTTGCGGTTGGCAACGCGGTCAGCAATCGCCTTGATGTGCTCGGGCGTGGTGCCGCAGCAGCCGCCCACCAGATTCACCAGACCGGCGCCGGCAAATTCGTCGACCAGGCTGGAGGTGACTTCGGGCGTCTCGTCAAAGCCGGTGTCGCTCATCGGGTTGGGCAGGCCAGCGTTCGGGTAGCACGAGACGGCGGTGTCGCAAATCTTCGCCAACTCGGCAATGTACGGGCGCATCAGCGCCGCGCCCAGCGCGCAGTTCAGACCGAAGGTGATCGGCTTGGCGTGGCGCAGGCTGTTCCAGAAGGCCTCAACCGTCTGGCCCGAAAGGATGCGGCCCGAGGCATCCGTCACGGTGCCGGAGATCATCACGGGCACGCGCTCGCCGGTGTCTTCAAAGAGCTGGTCGATGGCGAACAGCGCGGCCTTGGCGTTGAGCGTGTCGAAAATGGTTTCGACCAGGAACACATCCGCGCCGCCTTCGAGCAGCGCCTTGCCTTGCTCGTAGTACGCATCGCGCAGCAGGTCGAAGCTGACGTTGCGCGCGCCGGGGTCGTTCACATCGGGCGAGATGCTGGCGGTCTTGGGCGTGGGGCCGAAGGCGCCGGCCACGAAGCGCGGCTTCTCGGGCGTGCTGTATTTGTCGCAGGCCTCGCGCGCAAGGCGGGCGGCCACCACGTTCATCTCGTAGGCCAGGTCGGCCATTTTGTAGTCTTCCTGCGCGATGGTCGTCGCGCCGAAGGTGTTGGTTTCGATCAGGTCCGCACCGGCGGCCAAATACTGCTCGTGGATCTCACGGATGACCTCGGGACGCGTGAGCACCAGCAACTCGTTGTTGCCCTTCACGTCGATCGGGTGGTCGGCAAAGCGCTCGCCGCGGTATTGCGCCTCGTTCAGCTTGTAGCGCTGGATCATGGTGCCCATCGCGCCGTCCAGGATGAGGATGCGCTCGCGCAGCAGCGCGGGCAGGTTGGCGGCACGGGTGTAGGGCAGGGGCGCGGTCATGAGGAGACTCCGAGGTGCGGCAGCCGGTCAGATATTCAAAATTTGCGGCAGGATTGACGGCCGAGGCGGAATTTTACCAGTCGCATCAATGACTTGCCGCCGTTTTGGGCAATCGCGCTCCTATAATCCACATCACGCCATTCGCCCCGCGCTGACGCCCGCCATGCAACTGCTTGATCCGACCGACGCCCACGCTTTCCTGCAACGCACGCCCGCCGCGCTTTTTGTCGACTGTCGCAGCGAAATGGAACACCTGTTTGTCGGTCATCCGGCCGGCGCCCATCACGTCTCCTGGAACGACGGCCCGCACTGGGAGGTGAACCCGGAATTCGTGCCGACGGTGCGCAAGCTGACCGGCCACGGCATTGAACGGCCGATCGTGCTGATCTGTCGCAGCGGCAATCGCTCGGCGGCGGCCGCGCATGCTCTGGAAGAAGCCGGTTTTCGTGACGTCTACGTCGTGCGCCACGGTTTCGAGGGCGACCTGGACGGCACGCGCCATCGCAACACGCTCAATGGCTGGCGCCATGCTGGCCTGCCGTGGGAGCAGTGCTAGGCCAAAACTATCGGCGCGATAGTTGATCGACACATGAAAAAACGCCCGGCGGCGCCACGCTCCGGGCGTTTCTTGTTGATCCGTCTGGCGGGCAGCTTTGCCCGCGCGGCACTTCAGTGCATCGTGACCGGCTGCGTCATCACCGTATCGAATTTGCCAAGGAAGTCGTCGACTTCTTCGACCGTGGGTTCGCTGGCGATCAGCTTTTTCACGTCCTCGCGGAAGTGCTCGGCCAGCTCGCCGCCGAGGAAAATTTCACGCTTGAGGTTCTTGTCCACGATCTCGTAGCCGCCCGCTGCCAGCATGGCGTGTTGGCCGTCTACACCGAACTCGACAACACAGTAGTTGTCGCTGTTGTAGATCATTTGCATGGTGCACCTCCGAGGCGTCAATCGTCTTGCTGTTGTGGGGACTGCTCTACTGCTGCACCGGGTAGATGGGGCCCACGATCATGACTTCAAGGGCCGATCAACTCCCGCCTCATGATCGCTCTGCCCCATCTGTTCCTTGGGCTTCATGATTGGCCACAAAGTTCGCAAATGCGAGGCGAAATGTGTGACGTGCGTTGTGATCGCGTAACAAGACCTTTCCGTTCCTGCATCGAAAGAAGCAAGCCGCCTTCCGCCATTCGACGGGTAGACGACGTGCCGTGTGCGGGGCGCTTGCAACTATCGGCAGGGCAAGCAGGTTTCATGGCGTGTCACATTGACTCCCGCATCCTGCGTGCCCGAGGAACTCATCCAGATCGGTGAGGAAGACCTCCTCCTGTTCGATGGGGGACAGGTGGGCTGCGTGCGGAATCACTTTCAAACGCGCGTCGGGAATGTGCGCGGTGATCTCGCGCGCCACTTCCACCGGGGCGCCGGTGTCGTGTTCGCCGGTCACGACAAGCGTTGGGCAGGCGATGCGCGCGAGCGAATTGCGCGTGTCGAGCGCCTTGATGGCGGTGCAGGCACCCACATAGCCGTGCGGCGGCGTGGCACGCAGCAACTCGCGGATGCGTTCAACAGCGTCGGGATGGGCTTCGCGAAACGGTGTGGTCAGCCAGCGCTGCATCGTAGGTTCGACGATGCCGCTCATGCCGTGCGCTTGGACCTGGCCGATGCGTTCGTCCCACATGGCGTGCGCTGAAATCGGCGTGTGGCACACGGTGTCGCAGAGGGCGAGCGAGAGCAGCCGCTGCGCGTGCCGCACGCCCAGCACCTGCCCGACCATGCCGCCCATCGACAGGCCGACGAAATGCGCCCGTTCAATCGACAGTGCATCGAGCAGGCCGGCCACATCGTCGGCCATCTGGAACAGCGTGTAGGCGCCGTGGGGGGCGCTGGTTTTGCCGTGGCCGCGCGCGTCGTAGCGCAGGACGCGGTAGCGGGTCGCCAAGCGCTGGGCGATGCCGTCCCATAGCTGGTGATCCACGCCAAGCGCATGCGCAAGCACGACCCACGCGCCATCAGCACCGTCGATGCGGTAATGGATGTCGATGCCGTTGGCGCGCACTGCGCCGGTGTTGGGGAGGGCGTTGGCGTTCATGGTCAGCCTCCTTCCTGGGACTGGTAGACCAGGTCGAACTGCATGCCGTTGGGCTCGGTCTGGCGCAGGCGTACTGGCAGCCAACCGTGGTCGGCGGACAGCCAGATTTCTACGCGCCGTTTGTCATCTGCACGGCGCGGCAGCCGTATGAAGTGTTGCGCACGAATCGTGCCGTTCGGGGTGTCGATGGTCTCTTCGCCGACGTGCTGAACGCGGGCGACCTCCACGCTGTCGGTATCGGCGATCGGGAATTCCAGCGTCAGGCCGGGGCTGGCGATGCGCTTGGGTCCGCCACGCGCCAATCCCGTCAATTGCAGGAAGACGCTGAAGCGATCCTGCGTGCCTTCAGGCAGTGGCAGCACGGCAGGTGTGCGCGTGAAAGTGACGGTGGGTGCGCTCTGAACGCCTGAGGCAAGGGCACGATCGACGGCGTAGTGGAAGGTCGTCACGTCGGGTTGTCTGCGCCCGCGCACTTCTTCATAGCGAGCGGGGGTCAGGCCATACGCGCCGATGGTCCCGGCGCTGCGGAAAGCGAGCGTGCCGAAGAACAATGGCAGCGGAATTTCAACGGCGAGCGTGTAAGTTTTGCCATCGGTTGCCCAGCGGATCACACCGTCCTCGTTGCGTACGCCGTTGACGTAGGTGGCGTACCGCAGCGTGGCCGATGGCGGCAGCGAGAAGCCATCGCCGGGCGGCGCAGGCGGCACGCTGGGGCCTTCGCCGCTGAGATCGGTAATCACGCCGGTATCGGCCGAGGCTTGAGCGCCGGCGCTGTTGAACTCGGAGGGGTCCATGGTTGCCAGGTCAGGCGCAGACGGGGTCGGCGCCAGCGCCGGGGCGGGTGCCGCCCGAGGATGCGGATGCGGCGAGACGGCCCGTGGTTTTGGCGCGGTGGCCGGGGGTGGCGTAGGCTGGACCGGTGCGGGTTGGAGCAGCAGCGCGGGGATGATCTGCTCCGGCGCGGGTGGCCACGTCACCTGATGGCTGCGCGCAATCCACACGACGGCGATGACGTGGAGTACGAGCACGGCCAGCAGCACGAGCCCGAATCGGCTGAGCCGACGAAAGCGACCAATACCACGCAGGCGAGTTTGCGCGCGGTCGGTATTTCGTTCGTCAGGATTGGGGCGGGGTGGGTGCAACGTATCCAAGATCGGAGGAAAGCTGTTGTGCGGCCAGCCGCAAGCGCCGCTCCAGCGGGCTGCTCCAAGTGGTGTCGAAAGTGCTTTGCGCGCCCAGGGCGATCAGCACGAGGCACAACTGGCCGTTGGCGTCGAATACCGGCAGCGACATCGCGTTGATGCCGGGCAGCACGCCGCCGTGGATGCGCGAGGCGCCACGCAGACGGACATCGGCGCAGATGGCGTCGTAGGCTTCGAGCGTTTGTGGCAGCTCGGGGTTCTCGGCGCCGGGGATATCCCCCTTGGCCGCAACGCGGTCGAGTTCGCGCTCGATGAACAAGAGCGTCTGCGCCCGCGGCAAGTAGGCACCGAACACGCGGCCGGTGGCCGAGTTCAGCATCGGCATCACGTCGCCCAGGCGCAGGCTGACTGTCACGGGGTGGCTGGCCTCTTCCCAGTGGACGATGGCCGGCCCCTGGTTACCCCACACGGCCAGGCCGATGGTGTGATCGATCTCGTCGCGCAGTGCGGCAGCGGCGGGCCGGGCGCGGCGCATCGGGTCTTGCCGGTTCAGGCTCACCAGGCCCATTTCCAGCGCAAAGGGGCCCAGGTCGTAGTGGCCTTCAGGCGTCTGCGTGACGAGCCCCAGGCGTGCAAAGCTCACCAGATAACGGTGCGCCTTGGCGGGGTTCATGGGTGCGGCACGCGCCAGGTCGCGCAACATCATCGGGCCGTTGGCATGCGTGAGCACTTCCAGCAGCCGAAAGCCGACTTCGATGGACTGGATGCCCGAGCGGGCTGGCGCATCCAGCTCGCCATCGGCATCGGACTCCAGATCGAGATCAGTGTCAGCGGGCAGCGAAGACATGGTGATGGGGGATGGATCAGTTCGGGCCAGTTTAGCTGATGCAAGGTGTACCATCCGCGCAGCCTTTTTCCACACAACGCACATGAAACTCGCCACCCTCAAGGATGGCTCGCGCGACGGCCAGTTGGCCGTGGTCTCGCGCGACCTGAAGACCGCTCACTTCGCCACGCACATCGCCGGCACGCTGCAGCGCGCGCTGGACGACTGGGCATTCCACGCGCCGCAACTGCAGGATCTTTACGACCAGCTCAACGCGGGCCGTGCGCGTCACCCGTTTGCGTTCGACGCAGCCAACTGCATGGCGCCGCTGCCGCGCGCCTACCAGTGGGCCGACGGCTCAGCGTATGTGAACCATGTCGAGTTGGTGCGCCGCGCCCGTGGCGCCGAGATGCCCCCCGAGTTCTGGACCGACCCGTTGATGTACCAGGGCGGCTCGGATGACCTGGCCGGTGCGCATGACCCCATCGTCTGCCGCAGTGAAGCATTCGGCATCGACTTCGAGGCCGAAGTGGCCGTCATCACCGGCGACGTGCCGATGGGCAGCGATGCCGCCGCCGCCGCCGATGGCATCCGCCTGATCGTGCTGGCCAACGATGTATCGCTGCGCAACCTGATTCCGGCGGAGTTGGGCAAAGGGTTCGGCTTCTTCCAGAGCAAGCCGGCGACGGCGTTTTCGCCCGTGGCCATCACGCCCGACGAGTTGGGCGACGCCTGGCGCGAGCGCAAGGTGCATCTGCCGATGACCGTGCGCTGGAACAACAAAAAGGTTGGCCAGCCCGAGTGCGGCACCGATATGGTGTTCGACTTCGGCCAACTGATTGCGCATATCTGCAAGACGCGCAACGTGCGTGCGGGCAGCATCGTCGGTTCGGGCACGATCTCCAACGTGGACCGCAGCAAGGGGTACGCGTGCATTGCCGAGAAACGCATGCTGGAGACCATCGAATCCGGCGCGCCCACCACCGAATACATGCGCTACGGCGATACGGTGAAGATCGAGATGTTCGACGCGAACGGCGTGTCGATTTTCGGGGCGATCGACCAGGAAGTCGTCGCGCCGGGCACGCAAGCGTAAGACTTACGCGGATTCGGGTGCGGGCCTCTGGCGGCGCCCGCGCTTGGGTGCCGCAGCACCCCCTGCCAGCGCCTGCCCGTGATACCCCAGGCGCAGCGACAGCGTTCGCCCCGCCTCGCGCAGCAGCCGCGAGGCAGGCCCCTCCAGGCTGGAATCGAACACGCTGGACAGCCCCAGCGCCGTAATCGCGCCTGCCAGCCTGCCCTGCGCATCCAGCACCGGCACGGCCACGGAGTCGATGCCGTGCACCAGTGTCCCGCCGATGCGCGCCACGCCTTCCTGGCGGACCGCCTGCCAGCGCGCGCGGCAGTTCAGCCAGTCGGTCAGGCCGGCCTTGCCGGCGCCGGGGCCGCGCAGTTCGCGGTCGATGAGCGAGACGATCTGGATTTCGGGCATCCACGCAGCGCACGCCTGACCCGTGGCCGAATTCAGCAGCGGCATGACCGAGCCCACCCGCACATTCACAGCCACCGGCCGACCACCGTCTTCCCAGCGCACGATGACCGGACCGCGCGTTGTCCAGATCGACAGGAACACGCTCTCGTTCAGCCGCTCGGCCAGCTTGGGCAGCAGGTTGCTGCCTTCGCGCACAAAGTCCACATCGGACAACGCCGACAGCCCCACCTGCAGCGCCTGCGCGCCCAGCCGATAGCGGGCGGAGGCGGGATCCTGCTCCACAAAGCCCATGCGTTCCAGCGACACGAGGTAGCGGTGCACTTTCGCGCGCGGCATGCCGAGCTGCCGGCCCAATTCGGAGACGGCGTGCGCGCCACCCGCGTGCGCCATCGCCGAAAGCACGGTCAGCGCGATCTCGGCGGATTGGATGCCGGCGCTCGTGCGTTCGGGGGTGGTGTCTTCCGCGCTCAGTTGGGCAGGCGGTTCGTCCGGCGGCAGGCTGTCGTCGATGGGCATCTTGAAGTCTCGGGTGTCGCTTTATAAGATACGCGTTACGCAAAAAGATACAACCGGCGCGGCGGCCTTGCGCGCTGGAAAAGACACTGGACACCGAGAACCCGGAGACGCCATGAAGCTGTCGATCTTTTCCGTGCAGGACCACTATCCCGACCGGCCCCGCAGTCTGCCGCAACTCTACGCAGACGTCATCGCTCAGGCCCGCCACGCAGAGGCGCTCGGCTACGACACCTTTTGGGTCGCCGAGCATCACTTTCATGAATACGGCGCCGTACCCAATCCGGCGGTCTTTCTCTCGCACCTGGCTGCACAGACACAGCGGCTGCGGCTGGGCACGGCCATTTCGATCCTGACTTTCCACCACCCGGCCACCGTGGCCGAGAACTACGCGATGGTCGATGCGCTCTCGGGCGGGCGGCTTTCGCTTGGCGTGGGCTCTGGCTATCTCAAGCACGAGTTCGAGGGCTACGACGTTGACCCCGCCCTCAAGCGCGAGCGCTTTGACGAAGCGCTGATGCTGGTCGAACGTTTGCTTTCCGGTGAACGCGTGCATTACGAAGGCCGGTTCCACGCGTTGCGCGACGTGCGCCTGAACGTGCAGCCGGTGCAGGCCCGGGTGCCAATCCACGTGGCGATCCTGCGGCGCGAGGCGGCGTATCACATCGGCCGGCAGGGGCGTCGCATGCTGTTCGTGCCGTATGCCTCGGTGGAGCGCTTTGACGACATCCGCACACTGATGGACGACTACCGGCGCGGCTTGGCAGAAGCGGGCATTGCCGACACGCGCGGCATGGCGGCCGTCGCGCTGCACACGCATGTGGGCCCGACCGAAGCCGCCGTGCGTGCAACTGCTGCTGCGCCGTTCGACCTGTACGTCGCCACGCGGCTCTATGCGCGCCGGCAAACGTACGACGATGTGCTGGCCAGCGGCCTGTCGTTGTTCGGTACACCCGACGCGGTGGCCGAGAAGCTCGCGCGGCTGTCCGACATGGGCGTCGATCACGTGATGGCGCTACATAACTTCGGGTTGATGCCGCAAGCGGCCGTGCTCGAATCGATGCGCGCGCTGACCGAAGATGCGTTGCCGCGGGCCGGTATCACCGCGCTCGCCGCCTGAATTCTGGCGAAGCTGGGTCGCCCCGCATCGCCAAACCGCCGCAAAACCGCTACGCTCTTTGCCAAACCACGGGAGGAAACCCCCCATGCAGCGACGTGCTGGCGTACTGGTTGGTCTGGCTTTGCTGTCTTCCGCCGCGCTGGCGGATATTCGCATCGGGGTCACGGTGTCGGCCACCGGGCCGCAGGCCTCGCTGGGGCAGCCCGAGAAGAACGCCACCACGCTGTGGCCGCGCGAGATCGGTGGCGAGCGGGTCGATGTGATCGTGCTGGACGATGCGTCCGACACCACGCGCGCTGTCACCAACACGCGCAAGCTGATGAGCGAGTCCAACGTGGATGTCATCGTCGGCTCTTCCACCACGCCAAATACGCTGGCGATGATCGACGCGGCGGCCGAGGGCAAGACGCCGGTGATCTCGCTGGCCTCATCCGCCCGGCTGATAGAGCCGATGGATGCGCGGCGCCGCTGGATCTTCAAGACGCCGCATTCGGACTCGCACATGGCGTCGCTCATTGCCGAGCACGCAGCAGCGCACGGCGTGAAGACCATCGCCTACATCGGCTTTGCCAACGCGCTGGGCGAGGCCTTCCTGGCGGAGGTGCAGCGATTTGCCGACCTCAAGCACATTCGCATTACCGATACCGAACGTTTTTCGCCTACCGACAACAGCGTGACCGCGCAGGTGCTGCGCCTGCTGGCCAACAAGCCCGACGCGGTGGTGGTTGGGGGCTCCGGCACGCCTGCGGCGCTGCCAGCCCGCGCGCTGGCCGAGCGCGGCTATATCGGCAAGATCTATTTCAACCACGGCGTTTCCAACAACGATTTCGTCAAGCTGTGCGGCAAGGATTGCGAAGGCGCTTACGTGCCGACCGGCCCTGTGATGGTCGCTGCCGAACTGCCCGACACCAACCCAGCAAAGAAACAGGCGCTGGATTTCGCGCGGCGCTACGAGGCGGCCTTCGGCAAGGGCAGCGTGTCGATTTTCGCGGCCTATACGGGTGACATTGGCCTGCTGTTGCAGCGCGCGGCGCCGGTGGCGCTCAAGCGTGCCAGGCCCGGCACACCAGCCTTTCGGGAAGCCTTGCGTGATGCACTGGAGCAGGTGCGCGACCTGCCCACCAGCACCGGCGTGGTCAGCATGAGCCCGCAAGACCACGTGGGGCTGGACCAGCGCGCCCGTGTGATGGCGCAGATCCGCCGGAGCCAATGGCACTTGGCCGATACCGCGAAGTGACCGTGGGGCACATCCTGCGTTGCACGCCCGATCTCATCCGCTATGCTTGACCCATAACCTCAGACGCCATGACCTCGCTCGCCCCCCGCTTTGCCCGCTACCAGGCGCTGACGCTCGTGCAGCACGGCCCCATCCTCGAAATCGTGATGGGGGCGGCGCAGTCGGCCAATCGCAAGCTGTCCACTGCCGATGCCGGCCTGCACCGTGAACTGGCGGAGATCTGGCGCGATGTGTCCGCCGAGCCCTCGGTGCGCGTCGCACTCATCCGCGGCGAGGGCAAGGGCTTCTCGGCTGGCGGTGATCTGCACCTCGTCGAACAGATGGCTGAAGACTTCGACGTGCGCACGCGCGTCTGGCACGAGGCGCGCGACCTCGTCTACAACGTCATCAACTGCGACAAGCCCATCGTCAGCGCCATGCACGGCCCGGCCGTGGGCGCGGGGCTGGTGGCCGGATTGCTGGCCGATATTTCCATCGCCGCCAAGGATGCACGCATCGTCGACGGCCACACGCGCCTGGGTGTGGCGGCAGGCGACCACGCGGCGATTGTCTGGCCGCTGCTGTGCGGCATGGCTCGCGCCAAGTACTACCTGCTGCTGTGCGAATCCATGACCGGGGAAGAAGCCGAGCGCATCGGCCTGGTCTCGCTGGCGGTGCCGGAATCGGAGCTCGTCAACCGCGCGTTCGAGGTTGCCGAGCGTCTGGCAGCCGGTTCGCAAACGGCCATCCGCTGGACCAAGTACGCGCTGAATAACTGGCTGCGCCTGGCGGGCCCGAGTTTTGATACATCGCTGGCGCTGGAATTCGTGGGCTTTGCCGGCCCGGATGTGCGCGAAGGCATTGCGAGCCTGCGCCAGAAGCGTCCGCCCACGTTCAACGGCACCTGATTGCAGACACGCGAGCGCGCCCGACCCAAGACCGATTTGTAGGAGACACCATGTTTACCCAGATGCCCAATTTTGCCGAAGGCGGTTTTGATTTTCTGCGCAAGCTGTGGGGCGGCGGCTTTGCGGGGATGGCCGGCGGTGCCCTGCCCAATGTGGCCAGTTTTGCCGCGCCGCCGATGGACCTCGAGGAAATCGACAAGCGCATTCACGACCTGCGCGCCGTGGAGAGTTGGCTGCAACTGAACGCCAGCCTGCTGCGCACCGCCATCCAGGGCCTGGAAGTGCAGCGCGCGACGCTGGTGGCCTTGCAGACCTTCGGCTCCGCGCTGACGCCGGATGCCATGAAGTCCGCGTTTGATGGCCTGACACCGGCCGCCTCCAAGCCTGACGAAGGATCCAAGCCTGCCTGGCCGCACACTGCCGCCGAACCGCCGCCCGAAGACGAAGCCGAAGCAGCAGAAGATACCGACGACGACCAAGCCGAAGCCCGCGCCGAGAACGCTCAGGCGCAGGCCGCTGCGCAGGCCCAGGCAGCCGCACGCGCCGCCGCCGCCGCACTGGACCCTGCGCCTTGGTGGAACATGCTGCAGCAGCAGTTCAACCAGATCGCCAGTTCCGCTGCCGCTGCCATGCCGATGCCGCAGAACCTGATGCCGGGTTTCCCGAGCGGGTTCCCAGGGTTTGGTGGCGCGCCGGGTGCAGAAGGGCTGGATGCCGCGCCGGAAGACATTGAAGAAAAGACGGCACCGGCCAAACCGAAGCGCGCTGCCGCCAAGCCGGCACCGAAGCCGGCCGCCAAGGCATCAGCAGGCAGCACGGCCAAGCCGGCCACCAAGAAGGCGGCTGCCAAAAAAGCGCCGGCGAAGTCAGCGCCGCGCAAGCCCGCCAACGACACGCCTTGATCGATGTCGACAGACTGTACGGCGCTATTGATGATGGGCGGCGGCGCGCGTGCCGCCTATCAGGTGGGTGTGCTGCGCGGCATCGCACGGTTGGCGCGCGACTATGCGCCGGATGTGGCACGTACGCCGTTCGACGTTATCTGCGGCACCTCGGCGGGGGCGATCAACAGTTTGGGTCTGGCCCGCGGCGCACAGGATTTCACGCTTGCCACCGAGGCGCTCACGCAGCTTTGGGGCGGCCTGCATGCCGATCGCGTCTATCGCACGGACGTCGGCCGCGTGGGTTCCAGCGGCGCGCGCTGGCTGACCGCACTGGCGTTCGGCTGGATGACCGGCCACACACCGCGCGCACTGTTCGACAACACGCCGCTGCGCGAACTGCTGGAATCTCAGCACGATGGCCAGCAGGTGCAGGCCGCCTTCGATGCGGGCGCGTTGCGCGCGCTCGCCATCACGGCGCTGTCGTACACCACCGGGCGCCACGTCACGTTTTATCAGTCGCCGCACCTCGTGCTGCCGTGGCGGCGTTCGCAGCGGATTGCGGTGTCGGACGAGATCGGCGTGTCGCACATGCTGGCGTCGTCGAGCATCCCGTTCGTGTTTCCGGCCGAGCCGGTACAGCTTGAAGGCAACGACGAATGGTTCGGCGACGGCACGATGCGCCAGATGTCGCCATTGAGCCCGGCCATTCATCTGGGCGCGAATCGCATTCTGGTGGTCGGTGCTGCATCGCGCTCGCAGCCGGGCTGGTACGACACGGTGCCGGCATCGGGCTATCCGTCACTTGCGCAGATTGCCGGGCAGGCGCTGGCGAGTATCTTTCTTGACGGGCTCTCGGCGGATATTGAGCGGCTGCAGCACGTCAACGCCATGGTGGCCCGCAACCCCGAGATTGCCGACGCGCGCGATGGCTGGCGCAAGATCGAAGTGCTGGTGATGGCGCCGTCCGAGCGCATCGAACTGATGGCCTCGCGCCACGTGCAGCGCCTGCCGGGCACTGTGCGGGCGTTGCTCAAGCCCTTGGGCGGTACCGAAGCACGCGGCGCGGCATTCGCGAGCTACCTGCTGTTTGAACCCGAGTTCACGCAGGAGTTGATCGACCTGGGCGAGCGCGATGTACAAGCCCGCCGCGATGAGCTGGCCGCGTTCCTGTACGGCGTGATTCCGGACACGATGCGCGCTGCGTAATCAGCGCGACGATTGTGTCGAAGGTTCAGCCAGCAGTGCATCAATGCGCTTGATGAGTGTCGGGTCGTTCGGCTCGATGCTGCTCGGGAACACCGCTGCCACACGGCCGGTGCGGTCCAGCAGGTATTTATGGAAGTTCCACTTGGGCGGCTGGCCCGTCTGCGTCGCCAGCCACGAATACAGTGGTGACGCACCCGCGCCCACCACCGCCGTCTTCGAGAACATTGGGAATTTCACGCCGTACGTGTTGTAGCAAAAGTCGGCGATCTGCTTGCTGTTGCCGGGCTCCTGCTGAAAGTCGTTGGACGGAAAACCGAGCACGGTCAGGCCCTTGTCACGGTACTTCGCGTACAGCGCTTCCAGCCCTTCGTATTGATGCGTGTAGCCGCAATAGCTGGCGGTGTTGACCACCAGCACGACGCGCCCGGCGTACTGGCAAAGGTCTTGCGGCGCATCATCCTGCAGGCGCTTGACGCGAAAATTCAGGCTGGCGGGGCAAGTGCCCGTTACAGCCGGCATGTGTGCAGTGGGCGCGGCAGCGTGGCCTGTGCGTGGCAGCAGCAACGCGATGATGGCAATGGCAATCGCAATAGCGATCATCAGCAAATGGTGCCGACGCAGAACGCCCGACGCGTGCAACTGCAGACGCGAGCGACGCGTGAAAACGATGGCAGAAAACGACATGGCGAATCTCCAAAAGCGGGCACTCAGCTGGCGAGCCGAGGTTTGTCTTCAGTCTAGGGTATAACGCTGCGGGGCCGCGCCCTGCGAAATGTGCGGCATGCATTGCACGCGATTCGCCGCACGGTTTGCAGCGCTTCCTATACTGAAGACTTCGCCGGGCGGCGGGCCCGATCCCACACAAAAGACGGCGGCCAGCGTGCCGACGATCACATCGCGGCGTACCGCGAGACAACGCGCAGACAACGCGCACCAGCATTGCGCACGAGGGGGTCGCCAAGCCACGTTGCAGTTGTGGCACCGGCAGGCCTGTTGTCACGAGGAAACGGGCAGACACGGAACTTTGTCGCGGCAACCATGAAAAACCGGGGCCGGTCAAGCATGTCTGCTAGAATCCGCCTGCAAATTCAAAGGCTTACCATGCTCTATCCCGAATTGTTCAAGTCGTTGGAAGCGGTCCGCTGGAATATGGAAAAGGATATTCCGTGGGACACGTTCGATGCGTCGCTACTGACCGACGCGCAAGCGCAGACCATCAAGATGAATGCCATCACCGAGTGGTCCGCCCTGCCGGCCACCGAGATGTTCCTGCGTGACAATCGCCACGACTCCGATTTTTCGGCGTTCATGAGCGTGTGGTTCTTTGAAGAGCAGAAGCACTCGCTGGTGCTGATGGAATATCTGCGCCGCTTCCGCCCGGACCTCGTGCCGACAGAAGAAGAGCTGCACAACGTGCGCTTCGAGTTCGATCCGGCCCCGCCGCTGGAAACGCTGATGCTGCACTTCTGCGGCGAAATCCGCCTGAACCACTGGTACCGCCGCGCCTCCGAATGGCACACCGAGCCGGTCATCAAGGCGATCTACAAGCACCTGTCGCAGGACGAAGCCCGCCACGGCGGCGCCTATCTGCGCTACATGAAGAAGTACCTGGGCACGTTTGGCGACAACGCCCGCAGCGCATTCGCCAAGATCGGCGTGCTGATGGCTTCGGCCCGCCGCACCGAAAAGCCGCTGCACCCGACCAACCTGCACGTGAACAAGGCGCTGTTCCCGCAAGACACGGTGCAGTCGCGCTTGCCGAACCCGGATTGGCTGGAGCACTGGCTGGACGAGCAGATCAAGTTCGACGCCGGCTGGGAAAAGAAGGTCATCGAGCGCATCCTGCACAACATGGGTCTGCTGTTCGAGCGCACTTTTGAAACCGTGCAAGACCTGAACCGCTACCGCAAGGAACTCAACGCTCGTCTGCTCGGCTCGGCCGAACAAGCTGCCTGATCCTTGCCACTGGCAGTGAGCGGCCCATCGATTCGATGGGCCGTTTTGTTTTCCACTCCGATTTCGTTTCCGCCATGACCGCTCGCCAGCCCGCGCCCGCCTTTGAACAGAAGATCTGCGACTCCGCCGATGTGCAAGCCCGCGTGCGTGCCTTGCCGCGTCCGCTGGTGTTTACCAACGGCGTGTTCGACATCCTGCATCGCGGTCACGCGACATACCTGGCGCAGGCGCGTGCCTTGGGGGCTTCACTTGTGGTGGGTGTGAACACCGATGCGTCGGTGCGCATGCTGGGCAAGGGCGACGATCGCCCACTCAACACGCAGGACGATCGCTTGGCCGTTCTGGCCGCGCTTGAAGCGGTGAGTCTGGTGGTGCTGTTTGCCGAGCGCACGCCGGTCGAGCTGATCCAACGCGTGCGCCCCGACATCTACGTCAAGGGCGGCGACTACGACATCGATGCGCTCGAAGAAACGCGCGTCGTACGCGGCTGGGGCGGCACAGCGCTGGCGATTCCATTCGAGCACGACCGCTCGACGACGGCGCTGCTCAAGCGCGTGCGCGCGACGTCCTGATCCTGCGTGGTTAGCGTGCTGCCGTGACCGCCGCGCAAGCGTGCAGGTCTTCGGCGCCGAGTGTCTTCTTGAGGGCGGCCAATTGTGTCGCAACGCCCGAGGCCGCATCGGCGGTGGCAGTCACACGCAGCGTCGTCTGCGAGCCGAGCCGGCGCGTTTGCGTTACCACGGCGGTGCGCACGTCCTTGGCGCGCAGTTCGTCCAGAAGCTGCTGCGCACGCTCCTTGTCGCGGAACAGGCCCAGCGACACCACAAACGTATTACCTTCCTGCACGATGGCCGAGTCGGCCACGTTGCGGCGCTTGAGCTCGGCTACCTTGCGCTCGGCATCGTCGCGCGTGTCGCGGGCCGGCATGTGGACCCACCAGCGGTTGTCTTCCTGGCGCGTGACGCGCTCAACCTGCACGCCGGCCAGTTGCTTGATCTGGTCGAGGCCGCGTGTGGCCTGCGCTTCGGTCAGGCCGCCGAGTTCGGTGCAACTGCCTTTGTTGGCGATTGTGTCGGCGGCGCTCAGGGCCGTGCGTTCGACGCTGGCCTGCGCGCCGGATGCAGCACGGGCTGATTCCGGTGCCGATCCTGGCGCTGGTCTGGGTACGGCCGGCGATGATGCCGGCGCCGGTTCGAGTATGCGGATCTCTTCGGTGCGGATTTGGCGGCGCATGCGATCCGGCTCGCGCTCGCTCTCGAACCAGGCCTTCGACACCTCTGGCCCAAACACGCCAGTATTGGCCGCGAGCAGAACGCCGTTGACGAGCAGCAGAAGCAGCAGGGCGAGACGAAGCGTCATGGTGCGAACGGACGTGGATTCGGACGGTGGCTCGGAATGCAGGAACACGGCGACAGCAACAACGGTAGAACGTAAGACGGAAGCAACCCGGTCGACTGCGTTTAGGCCAGCGTCGCGGCGCCGTTCCGGTGCGCGCGCGCCAGCACCTGCAGGCCGAGCAGCACGAGATTATCGTGCATCTGGAACGGCATGCGCAGATGCGGCCCGAGCGCCGCGCGCGCCCCGCCGCTCAGCACGCAGCGTGCCGGGCCGGGATGTTGCTTCTGCAGCGCCATCCACGTTTGCGCAATCGCGCCCGCCTGGGCGATGACGCAGCCCAGCGCGATGGCATCCTGCGTGTTGTCGGCCCAAGGCGGCGCGACTACATCATCTGCGCTCAGGTGGCTGGCATCCACTTCGGGCAACTGCGCCGTGTTGCGTGACAGCGAACGCATCATCAGCGTGAGGCCGGGCAGGATCAGGCCGCCGGCAAACAACCCGTCGGGCGTGACGATGTCGAGTGTGGTGGCGGTGCCTGCCGTCACCAGCAGCAGCGCGGTGTCGGGCCACAGATGGTGCGCGCCGACCGCGCCGACCCACCGGTCGGTGCCCAACTGCGTGGGGTCGCGATATCCATTGCGCAGGCCGGCGGTGGCATCTTCCGATGCCGCAATGCATACGCGCGCGCCGTCGAATACGCGGGCGATGCGTGCGGTGAGCGCATCGCGCAGTGCCGGGCCGGCCACCGCGCTGATCCACACCTCGGGCGGGGCGACGCCGCGAGCGTGGCAATCGCGCCAATCTTCCACCAGCTCCGCCAATCGATCATGCGCTCGCGCGCCGGCGTGCTGCCACGATGTGCCGCCCGGCTCTTCGGGCAGGGCGAGTTCGGCATCGGCGCCACCGGCGATCCACGCCCATTTGATGCGTGTGTTACCGGCGTCGATCAGCAACAACGGGCGGGCGGGGGCCGCGTGCGCGGGGGAGGCCTTCAGGCGCGTCATGGTTGCTCCGCGTCTGCACTGCGCAGCGAAACCTCACCGCTGTGGATCCACTGCACCCGTCCGCCCGATTCGATCGCCAGGCGGCCTTGTGCGTCGATGCCGTGCGCCACGCCTTCGAGCACCACGGTGCCGTCTTGCCACAGGCGCACGCGTTCGCCGGCAAAGGCGTCGCGGGCGGCAAACGGTGCGACGAAGGGCGCCAGGCCCTGTGTGCCGAAGCGCTGCAGGTGTTCCCCCAGCGACGTGAGCAGCGCTGAGAACACGGCGTTCGGCTCCGGCGCATCCACCAGTTCTTCCACGCCCGACAGGCTGCGGCCCAAGGTGGTCTCCAGCTCATGCGGTCGTTCCAGATTCAGGCCGATGCCGATGACAGCCCAGGTTCGGCCGGGCGCGGTCCGCACGGTCTCGACCAGGATGCCGGCCAGCTTGCGCCCCGCAATCTGCACATCGTTGGGCCATTTGAGGCTGAGGGCGTGCGCGCTGCCGCCACGGGCTTGTGCGTATCCGGCCACGGCATCGGCCACGGCCACACCGACGGCCAGACTCAGGCCGCCGAGCAGTACTGGTTCGCCAGCAAAGGCACAGGCGATCGAGAAGGTGAGGCCGTGGTCGCCGCTCCATGGGCGACCCCGGCGGCCGCGTCCGGCGGTCTGGTGCTGGGCGGCCAGTACGCGTGCGCCCAGCAGGGGCGCGGCGTCAGGCCAGGCGGGAGTCGGCGCGTTGTCAGGCCAGGCGGCATTGCGCACGGCGGCCATCAGATCGGCGTTGGTGGAGCCGGTGGCCTCGACCACATCGACGGGCCAGCCGGCAGCCGGGCCGCTGGGCTGGATGCGCTCGCGCGCCAGGCGCCAGCGCGCGGAGGGTTCGGCAAAAGACATAAAAGCGGGCGATCAGGTTCGCGCTAAGAATGCGCGCATTGTACGAGCGGGGCGGCAAACAGGGGCCCAGCGCTTGTTTCAAGCGGCCTAAAAGGGGCGCGGGCCTCACAGTGTGGCAGTGTTTGGCGGCGCGTTGGCTACAATTCGACCGATATCCGGCATCACCGCTTACGGAGAACCGTTTGATCACCTGCCGTACACCGCAGCTTGAGGTGCGCGTTGTCGATGGACGCTCCGTCGCCTTTCTCTCCGGCGACTGGACCACGCTTGCCCTGGCCGAACGCGCTGGCGTGCGCGGCGCGCGCCAGCAGATTCGTGCGGGGCTGGACAATGCCAACGCGTGGTGCCTGACCGAAGTCGGCCGCATCGACCACTTTGGCGCCCAACTGCTCTGGCGCGCCTGGGGCAATCAATGGCCCGAGCACCTCGACGCCCGCCCCGACCAGCGCCGCATGATCGACCGCGTTGCCAGGCTCGACCCCGGCGGCTGGAAGCAGCACCTGGCGCCGCGCATCAACCCGGTGGCGATCCTGGGCGAAGGCATGCTCGATTTCTTCGACCACGCCCGCAACGGCATCGCCATGGTCGGCCAACTCGTGTTTGATTTCGGCAGGTTCCTGCGTGCGCCGCATCGCGGCCCGTGGCGTGAGATTTCCGCCAACATCTACAGCACGGGTTACAAGGCGCTCGGCATCACGGCGCTGGTGGGCTTTCTGATTGGCATTGTGTTGAGCTATCTGTCGGCCAACCAGTTACGCGTGTTCGGGGCCAGCATCTTCATCGTCAACATTTTGGGGATGGCCATCATCCGCGAGCTGGGGCCGGTGCTGGCGGCCATCCTGGTAGCTGGGCGATCGGGCTCGGCCATCACCGCACAGATCGGGGTGATGCGGGTGACGGAAGAACTCGATGCGATGCGCGTGATGGGTATCTCGCACGGTTTCCGGCTGATCCTGCCCAAGGTGATTGCGCTCGCAATCGCCATGCCGCTGCTGGTGGCCTGGACGGATCTGCTCGCTCTGGGTGGCGGCATTCTGGCGGCCAAGTTTCAACTCGACATCAGCCCGACGTATTTCATCACCTCGCTGCCCGATGCGGTGCCGGTGGCCAATCTGTGGCTCGGTATCGGCAAGGGCGTGGTGTTTGGCATGCTGATTGCGCTGGTGGCGTGCCACTTCGGCTTGCGCATCCAGCCCAACACCCAGAGCCTGGGCGAAGGCACGACCACTTCGGTGGTGGTGGCAATCACGATCGTGATCCTGGCTGACGCGGTGTTCGCCATCCTCTTCAAGGACGTCGGAATATGACGCGGCCCCGTCATCCGCATTTCGAGCACGCCGGGGCGCCGTCGGAGGCGATCACGCCCGCGCGCGAACGCGTGATCGAAGTGCGCAACGTCACCAAGCGCTACGGCAAGGTGACGGTGCTCGACAGCATCGATCTGGATGTGTTTCGCGGCGAGGTGCTTTCCATCGTCGGTGGCTCGGGCAGCGGCAAGACCACGCTGCTGCGCCAGGTGGTCGGGCTGGAGAAGCCGACCTCGGGCACGATTCACATCTTTGGCGAAGAGCTGACCTGCCAGGTTGGCAACGATCTGCAGTCGATGCGCAACCGCTGGGGCATGCAGTTCCAGCACGGCGCGCTGTTCTCGGCGCTCTCCGTGATCGACAACGTGGCCTTGCCGATGCGCGAGTTGCGTACGCTGCCCGATGCGTTTGTCCAGCGGGTGGCGATGCTCAAGCTGCAGATGGTCGGGCTCAAGTCCACCGATGCCGACAAGATGCCGTCGGACCTGTCTGGCGGCATGATCAAGCGCGTGGCGCTGGCGCGCGCGTTGTCGCTGGAGCCGGAGCTTGTGTTCCTTGATGAGCCAACCGCCGGGCTGGACCCGCGCGCCTCGGACGATTACGTCGCGCTCATCCGCGAGTTGCGCCAGGAGCTGGGCTTGACCGTGGTGATGGTGACGCACGATCTGGACACCCTGGTGGCGCTGTCCGACCGCATTGCCGTGCTGGCAGATCGCAAGGTCGTGGCGGCCAAGCCGCTGGAGCAGATCATTCAGATCGATCATCCGTTCATCAAGGAGTACTTCCTGGGTGAGCGGGGCAAACGGGCCCTGATGGCTCTGGGCCCGCAGATGATCGAGGCAGTGGCGGCCGCCACGCTTGCAGTGCAGGAGGATTGATGGAAAACAAAGCCCACGCATTCCTGGCCGGGCTGTTCACGATCGGGCTGGTGATCTTCATCGGGCTGGCGGTGATGTGGTTCAACCGCGACCAGACCGTGCGCGTGCCGTACGAGGTGGTCACGCTTTCGACCGTCAACGGGCTGAA
Organism: Ralstonia sp. SET104; assembly: GCF_003851545.1. Classification (GTDB taxonomy): domain Bacteria; phylum Pseudomonadota; class Gammaproteobacteria; order Burkholderiales; family Burkholderiaceae; genus Ralstonia. Next base: position 35,034 of record NZ_BHVX01000017.1, read on the forward strand.
CCCGCAGGCCGCCGTGAAATACCGCGGCCTGGACGTCGGCAAGGTCGACAGCATCCGCTTTGACGACAAGGTGCCGGGGCAGATCGTGGTGCGCGTGCTTGTCGATAAGGACGCGCCCATCACCACCACCACATATGGCCGGCTCGCTTATCAAGGCGTGACGGGCCTCGCCTACGTGCAGCTCGACGATCGCGGCTTCGATCAGGCCAGCGGCGGCAGCAAGCGCGTGCCGAACCCCATGCACCTGGCCACGTCGGACAAGAACCCCGCGCGCATCCGTATGGAAGCCGGCTTCCTTGACGAGCTGGACAAGCGCGGCGACCAGATGCTCTCCAAGCTGGATCAGACGTTGAATTCGCTGTCGATCATGTTTGACGACGAACACCGCCTGCAGATCACGGCGTCGCTGCAATCGTTCCAGAAGACGATGGACGCTTACAGCACGCTCGCGCAGCAGGCCGAGCCGACCATGCGCCGCCTGCCCCAAATTGCCGACAACCTTGATTCCACGCTGGTGGCCACGCGCAACCTGACGCAATCGCTGGCTGATCCGAAGGGGCCGCTGATGGGCACGCTGGCCGGCGCCGGGACGGACCTGACCGCGGCCACGCAGTCGATGCAATCCGCCGCCAATGTGCTGACTTACGAAACGCTGCCACAGCTCAACGGCTTCGCACGCGAAGCCCGCCAGGCTGTTCGTGGCTTCGATCACGCCGTGACCGATTTCAACGCCCGGCCGCAGAGCGTGCTGTTTGGCCCCGCACCCGGTGTGCCCGGCCCCGGTGAGACCGGCTTCACCGCGCCCGCAGCCCGCCAGCCTTGAGGAGATTCCATGCCGATGTTGTCTGCTGTGTTCGAACGTGCGCCTGCGCTGTTTGCGGTGGCGGTGCTGTCGCTCTTGGCGGCTTGCTCCAGCGCCCCTGTCGCGCCGACTGCCCTGTACGATTTTGGGCTCGCCCCGGCCGCCACCGCCGGCGCCCGCCTGCCGACTGCCTTGCGCGTGGCCGACGTGGCCGGCCCCGGCTGGATGGACGGCAACGCCATCTACTACCGTCTCGCCTATGCGCAAAGCCAGCGCACCGATGCGTATGCCAATAGCCGCTGGGTGGAATCGCCCGTGAATCTGTTCGATGCACGCCTGCGCAACGCGGCGGCCGCGCGCGGCCACGTCGTCGGCTACCCCACGCCCGATGTGCCCAGCCTGCGCGTTGAACTGGTCGATTTCTCGCAGGTGTTCGACCGGCCCGAAGCCAGCCGCGGCGTGGTGCGGCTGCGGGCGACGGTGTCACTCGCGCGCGGCGTGATCGATCAGCGCGTGGTGCAGGCGGATGCGCCCGCACCCAGCCCTGATGCGGCAGGGGGTGTGGCGGCACTGACGCGGGCGTCGGACCAGGCCATCGGGGAGGTGCTCGACTGGGTGGCGGGCTTGCCACTGGGGGCTTCGGGGGCATCGGCAACCCCAGCAACCCCAGCAACCCCAGGCGCCGCATTTGGCACGCGCCGGCGCTAATCCATCGACCGGATGGAGGAACCATCCGTGGCGCGCGGCATCGGACGCTATCATGGGCGGCTTCTTCCGAGCACGTCCGCTCCTCCTTTTAGATTGCTGCTCCTTCCGGTGACGGACTTCCACTCGCAACCCGCCGCACTCACCGCGCATCGCCACTCGCCGCTTGCACGCGCCGGGCTCGGGTGGTTTGTGCTGCTGGTCATCTACGCAAGCCTGTACCCGTTTGCGGGCTGGACGGACACCGGTGTGTCGCCATTTGCCTTCCTGACGGCGCCGCTGCCGCGTTACAACACCGGCTTCGACATACTCACCAACGTGTGGGGCTACATGCCGCTGGGCATGCTGACGGTACTGGCGCTGCATCCGCGCATCACGGGCTGGCGGGCGGTGCTCGTCGCGCTGCTGGCCGGGCTGCTGCTATCGGGCGCCATGGAGGCGATCCAGACCTATCTGCCCACGCGCGTCTCCTCCAACGTCGATCTGGCGACCAACACGCTGGGCGCGTTGCTGGGCGGCGTCCTCATGGTGCCGTTTGCTGCGCGGCTGATTGATCGAGGCGGGCTGCGTCGCCTGCGCCGCCGCTGGTTCGAGCCACATGCCACCTTTGCAATTCTGTTGCTGCTGGTGTGGCCGTTTGCGCAGATTTTTCCGCAGGAATTCCTTTTCAGCATGGGCGGGGTGATCCGCAGCATCCTGCTCGATCCGTCGCCGGATGCGTTTGTGGTCAACCTCGTCAGCGGCTGGTTTCCCGAGTTGTTCGACTGGCACGACAAGCTGACGGCACACCCGGAAGCTCTGCAGCGCCAGGAATTGCTGGAAGCGCTCATCACCGCCTGCAGTTGGATCGGCACGGGGCTGCTGGCCACCGTGGCCATGCGCCGTGGCGCGCCCGTGCTGCGCCTGCTGGTGGCATTGCTGGCAGGCGCGCTGCTGGTGAAGGCGGGGGCGACGGTGTTGCAGTTTCCGCTGGGCGGCGCGTGGGATTGGCTGTCGTCCGGCGCGCGCTTCGGGTTGGTCGTCGGCTCGCTGGTGCTGGTGCTGCTGGTGCGCCTGCCGCGCTGGCTGCGCGGCGCGCTGGCGATGACGCTGCTGATCGCGCTGATCATCCTGTCCAACGTGCTGCCGCCGAGCCCGTATTCGTGGGTGTCGGCGCAGAGCTGGCGGCTGGGGCGCTTCGTCCATTTCAACAGCCTGTCGCAGTGGATCGGCTGGCTGTGGCCGTTTCTGGGCCTCGGCTACCTCGCCTGGCGTGCCGAGCAGACGCAACTGCAACGACGCGCCGGACGTCAGGCCCGCTGAGCCTGCGCGACCGGTGAAACGCCCGGCGGCGAGGCTGCCCGTCGCACAACCAGTAACGCCAGGAGCGCCGCGCCATACACCGCTGCCATGGCGACAAAGCCCGCCCGCCAACCGAACAGTCCCGTGGAAACCGCCGCCACGCTCAGACCAATAAGCGCGCCACCCTTGGCTGCGCTGCTGCACAACCCCAGCACAAAGCCCTGTCGATCTTGCGGGCTGACCTCTGCGACCAGGCTGTTGAGCACTGGCAGCAGCCCACCCAGGCAAAGTCCCCACGCCAGCCGCGCGGCAATGAAGCCCACCTCCCCCTGCGCATAGCCTTGCCACAGCGCAATGAGCCCACATGCGGCGGTCAAGGCGCAGATGCGGCCCAGCGTCGACTGCGTCGATAGCCCGGAGAGGCGCTTCGCCCACCAGCGCGCCGACAGCGCCAGCGTGGCCGCCGTAGCGCTGTAAGCAAGGCCTGCCAGCATGACCGAACCATGCAATGTCTCGGTGACGTACGGTGCAAGAAAGCCCTGCGGCATGATGCGCGCTGCCTGCACTGCCACTGTGCCAAGCAGCAGGCCGATGACCAGTCCGCCCAGCGGCGTACCGGCAACCGCTTTGGTGGACGAGCGCGGCGCCGCTGATGCGGGGCGGGGCGCCGGTTTGATCGACGGCAAGAACAGCATTGCCAGTGGAATGCACGCCAGGATGACGACCGCGCCTGCGGTGTTGGTCAGCCGGAAGCCCATCGAGCTGACCAGCCACGCCCCGATGGGCGGTGCCATGAGGCTGCCGCACGCAGTCACGGTTTGCAGATCGGCAAAAACGCGACGGCGTGCGTCGGCCGGCGCCACGCGCATCGCATAGATCTGCGCGGCCGCCAGGAAGCCTGCCAGCCCACCCTGCACCGTGCGCGCCAGCAGTACGCTGGCCGCCGAATCGGCATAGGCCGTCCACAACTGCGACGCTGCCAGCGCGACCAGCGCCCGCAGGATCATCGGCTTAGCGCCAGTGCGGTCGGCCAGACGGCCCCACCAGGGCGCCGTCAGCAGCGTGGCAGCCATGGGCGCAAAGTACGCCGCGCTGGCAACCCACGCAAACGGCACGTGCGGGATGGGCGTCAGATCACGCAGGAACAGTGGCCAGAACGGCCCCGTCATTTCCATCGCACCCATCGATAGCGCCTGGATGACGAGCAGCCAGCGGATTGCCCCGCGCCACGCGTGCGCGCTTGTTGCGCCGGTCATGCCGGCACCGTCGCTAACGGGTTGGGCAACGTGGCGTGCATGTCGTCGGATTGATCGCGCAAGCGCATGCGAACGAAGGTCTTGAAGGTCCACGGCGCTTCGAGGAGCATGTTGCGCTCGTGCGCCCATGCATCGGTATCCAGCGCAGTCCGCTGCTGTTCGAACACGTCGTGCATGGCGTCGCGCCACTGGCGCCGGCCTGTCACGCTGTCGTCTTCGGGAAATAGCGCGAGCGCGAGTTCGCCGATGTGACACAGCAGGAAGGCATGGATCAGTTTCTTGCGCGGGATGTCGCGGTCGGGATACGTCGTGTGCCCGGCGCGGAACGGCTCGATGGAGAAGCCCTGTGCTTGCAGCGCCGGCAACGCGATCTTCACGTCGCCAAAGTCGCGCACCACCAGCCGTTGCGGCATGCCGGCCGCGTCGATGACGACGAAGGTGTTCTGCTGATGTGCCTCCAGTGCAATGCCGTAGCGCAGGTACAGCCCGACGACGGCCGGAATCGCCACGCGCAGGTAAGCGTCGAAGAAGCGGGCGGCGCGTTCGGGCCGGGAGCCGCCGCCCTGGCGCGCAAGCACTGTGTCAAGCAGCATAGGCGCGCCCGCCTGCGTCATGTCGGCAGTGAAGTCCGGCGTGAATAGCGCGCCGACGGGCAACAACCGCGCGTTGTTGGCAATGCGCGTGGTCGGGCTGTCGCGCACGATCATCGAGAGGTGGCGGGCGCGTTCGTCGTCGGTGCCGGCCAGATACATGCCATGGCGCTCGGGCACAATGGACAGCACGTTGGCCAGCGCCGCGTCGGAGGCGAGGATGCCCTCCAGCAGCGCGCTCACACGCGGTCCCATCACAGCGGACTTGGGCGATACGGTGCGTTCCACGCTGGTCAGCCGCATGCTCACGGGCAATTTGAGCATCGGGCCGCCTGGAGCGTCCGTAGCGGCTACGGTGCGGAACGACATGGTCGGCTGCGCGGTGATGGTGATCCCGGGCAGGATGATCAATTCCCCAGCGGCAAATTCGGCGGCGAAGGTCGTGCCGAGTGTCGCTTCGCGCTGCCATGGGTGCACCGGCAGCGGCAGCCACGCCTCGGGGGCGAGCTGGCGTGCCAGCAATGCCTTGCGGAACGCGGCCATCGCTTCGGGAAAGGTCGCAGCAAACCAGGCCGCATAGGGCTGTGCGCCATTGATCGTCGTGACCTGCAGACGGTGCGCGGCCACGGCCGCCAGACCGATCGGCACGTCGGCCTCAAATTCCGGTGATAGCGTAATCACCTGCGCTGGTGTGAGTCCCAACCGCGTCTTGTAGGCCGGATGCCACGGGTGGCCGCCCGTGCCCCATTGCTCGGTGCGGGCCAGGGCGTGCGGCGTGCCGTCGCCCACCAGGTGAGCCAATGCGTCTTGCGATGCTGCTGCGCGGTGCTCGGTGGCGAGGCGCTCGCCCCACGCAAGCCGATACGCTTGGCACAGCATGTCGTTGTCCTGGCTGTTATCGAGTTCCGCTGACAAGCGCGCGATGGCGGCCAGATGCTGACCACTGTCGTCGCGCGTGTGCAGGATTGGCGTGAGCCAATGGAGCAGGGCGGAGGGGCGCTCAACTGGCCTGGGCGGTTCGTCATGCGCGAGCACGGTGACGTCACCCGTCAGCGTCCAACTGCCCAGCGCACCTGGTTGCAAGCTGGTGAAACGCAACAGCACCCGCTGTTGCCAAATCGGCAGCAGCGTCACATCGGGGCGGGTGTCGGCAATCAACTGGCCGGGGTCGAGCAGCGCTTCGCGAAACAGCGCCTGCAGCAGGCGCGATAGCACGCGGCGGCGTGCCATCTGCCGCGCGGCAGACCAATGGTTGGCATCGACACCGGCTTCGGCCAGCGCAAGAATCGCGTCGATCGACAGGGTGCCGGCCGTGGCGGCAAGGGACGCGTTGGCGGATGTTTCTACGGCGGAATCAGCTTGACGTTGCACGAGGGCTCCTACAGGGCATGGGCATGTGCAGGCGAGCGGGGGCTCGACCTTGCAGCACAGGGATCTGATGTAGGGGCCGCTGATGCGTCGGCACGCAGGCGGACAATGCAGCACACTTGGGTCGCGGGCCGCAGAGGACAGGGTAATTGTTGTCGGTATGTGAGCGCAGAAGCACCAGTCAATCAGACTGAACGCCCCGCCGCACCACGATTTGGTGCGCTGCAGTGTAAATGAGAATTCGTCTCATTTGCAACAAAATGGCCTCAGAGTGTGAGCGCAGTGCAAACAGCCACCGCGTACTGCAGCGTCACGCGCCCGACACGAATTCTTTCTACCTTAGCCCCTGATTGCTGACGGGCGCCGCTTGCATTGGCCTGTCACAGGAGGCCATCCATGTGTAGGCGCCACGCTGCCAGTCGACTGCCGTTTCACGCCGCCATTCTCCTCGTGGCGATGTTCGTGCTTGCGCTGAACGGCTGCAATGCGGCTGATCCGCATGTGCCTGCAGTGGTGCGGGCGCCGGCTTCTCCGTTATCTCCATCTCCATCCTCGCCGTCTTCTACCCAGGCCGCTGCTGTGCAGAACGGTCTGGCGCCACCCGTGATGCATACCGTCGACTGACCCTGTTTCCGTCAGTCCGGTGCTGCCCCGTGTTGTTCCCCCCCCAACCCCCCAAAGCACAAACACAGACAGGTAGAGAACATGACCTCCAAGAGCCGCCGTGGTTTTCTCCGTTCCACCGTTCAGATGGCTGCTGCATCTGCAGCCATGGGCGCGGTGCCCGAAGGCATTCGTCAGGCGCTGGCGATTCCCGCCCATAACGCGCATCGCAATATCGAGGACGTGCAGCACATCGTGATCCTCATGCAGGAAAATCGCTCGTTCGACCACTACTTCGGCACGCTCAAGGGCGTGCGCGGGTACGGTGATACGCGCACTGTCACGCTGCCCACCGGCAAGAGCGTGTGGCATCAGCCGGTTGCAGCGGGCGCAGGCGAAGTGCTGCCGTTTCGCCCGAGCGCGCCGGACCTCGGCATGCAGTTCCTGCAAGACCTGCCGCACGGCTGGAACGACACGCACGCCGCCGTCAACGGCGGCCGCTACGATGGCTGGGTCCCGCACAAGGGCACCACGACGATGGCGTATCTCACGCGTCAGGACATTCCGTTCCACTACGCGCTGGCCGATGCCTTTACCATCTGCGACGCCTACCACTGCTCCACGCCCACCTCGACCGACCCGAACCGCTACTACATGTGGACGGGCTATGTCGGCAACGACAACGTCGGTGGCGGCCCCGTGATCGATAACGCCGAAGCCGGTTACGGCTGGTCGACGTATCCCGAGGTGCTCGAGGCGGCTGGCATCTCGTGGAAGATCTATCAGGACATCGGCACGGGTCTCGATGCGAATGGCTCCTGGGGCTGGACGAGCGATGCCTACATCGGCAACTACGGCGACAACGCGCTGCTGTACTTCAAGCAGTATCAGAACGCGCAGCCCGGCACCCCGCTGTACGACAAGGCGCGCACCGGCACCAACGTATCAGCCGGCGACGGCTACTTCGACATCCTGAAGCGCGATGTGCAGAACGGCACGCTGCCGCAGGTGTCGTGGATCGCCGCGCCGGAGGCGTTCTCCGAGCACCCGAACTGGCCAGCCAACTATGGCGCTTGGTACATCGACCAGGTCCTGCAGATTCTGACCTCCAACCCGGAGGTGTGGAGCAAGACCGCCGTGTTCGTCACCTACGACGAGAACGACGGCTTCTTCGATCACCTTGTGCCGCCGTTCGCATCGTCGGGCAGCAATGGGCTGTCGACGGTCGACACCACGGGCGAATACTTCCCGGGCAACAGCACCTACGGCGCCGGCAGCTACGGCCTGGGCCAGCGCGTGCCGATGCTGGTGGTGTCGCCGTGGTCCAAGGGCGGTTTCGTGTGCTCGGAAACGTTCGATCACACATCAATCATCCGCTTCATCGAGCAGCGTTTTAAGCGCACGCACAACGTCAAGTCGCCGAACATCTCGAAGTGGCGTCGCGCGGTGTGCGGCGATCTGACATCGGCGTTCAACTTCGCCACGCCCAACGAGGTCGTGCCCACGCTGCCGAGCACCACAGCCTACGTGCCGAAGGACAAACTGCGTCACGCCAGCTACGTGCCGCTGCCGCCGCTGGTGCAGGCGGTGCCGAAGCAAGAGAGCGGTATGCGTCCGTCGCGTGCGCTGCCGTACGAACTGTTCGTGCGTGGCCGTCAGGACGAAGCCGCCGGCAAGTTCGAGCTCGATTTCGTGAACACCGGAGACCTGGGCGCCGCCTTCATCGTCTACACCGCAGGCAGCGCGGACGCACCGCGCACCTACACGGTGGAGGCGGGCAAGCGCCTGTCGGACAAGGTGAGCGTGAACGCCGGGGGCGCGTACGACTTCACGGTGCACGGCCCGAATGGCTTCCTGCGCCGCTTTGTCGGCAAGCTCACGTTGTCGGGCCTGCTGCGTCCGCACGGCCGCGCGTTGGAGGTGAAGGAAGGCTATGACGTTGCCAACGGCAACCTGCAGTTGCGCCTCATCAACCACGGCCGCGTGCCCACCGTCTTCACGATCAAGAGCGCCTACACGGGCGAGAGCGTTCAGCGTGAAGTGCGTGGCGGTGACGATGCCTCGGTGTACCTGGACCTGCGCGGCCAGCACGCCTGGTACGACCTGAGCGTCACGGCCAGTACCGATGCCGGTTTCGAGCGCCGCCTCGCCGGCCACGTTGAGACCGGTCGCGTCAGCGCGTCTGATCCGGCACTGAGCGCGTAAGTCGTACCCGAGCAAAAACGGCCCGCTGGCGTAGTCTGCCGGCGGGCCGTTTTCATGGCTCGACGCTCTGCGTCAGGGCTGCTTTGCTTTGTATACGCGCGCGCCTGATACAGCGCGAGTGCGCTCAACCCGACGATCCCCGCGATTGCCAGCACATCGGGCAGCGTTGGACTGGCGGATCCGATTGCCGGCTGCGTCTTGCAGCAGCTTGCAGAGACGCTGGCGGAAGACGGCATCCTCATTGAGCACGGCGCACTGAGCACTGGAGCGACCCTGTTCCCGTTGTTTCCCATGCTGGCCTCGGGTGCGCTCACGCCGGTCATTGACCGCGTATTTGCGCTGGACCCGATCGTAGATCCCCACCATTACCTGGAATCGAACCCGCAGTTCGGCAGGATCGTCGTTGCGGTGTGAAGCCAAGCGCCGTCACGCAAGACGCCTTTATGTGGCGATTGACACACATTTTGAAACGACTGAATCGTTCAGTGACTGATTGTTGATATGCAGAGAACAGTTTTTTCGCGTAATTAACATTTATCCATGTGAGGCAACGATCTATTCTGGTCTCAAGCGCAACGAACTGAGCGCAACCGAACATCCAGGCAAATAAGGAGCCGATCATGAACACCGCATTCTCCCGTCGTATCTTCCTGGCCACCGTGGCCGCTGTTTCTGCTTCTGCAGCACTGTTGTCGGCCTCTCCGGCGGCCGCCGCGCAGGCTCAAGAGCCGTACACCAACGGTCAGGCCGTGACCCAGGCTGATCCGTACACCCAGGGCGCCGCCGCCAAGTTCGACGTCTACACCCAAGGCGCGGATCGCCAAGCCGATACCTACGGCTATCTGTCGTGGAAGAACGACCGCTTCGACCCGTACACTCAAGGTGCCGTCGGCAAGGCTGACCCGTACACCGACGGTGCACTGGCCAAGGCCGATCCGTACACCGACGGCGCCGCCGCCAAGTACGACGTCTATACGCAAGGTGCCGACCGTCAGGCTGACACCTACGGCTATCTGTCGTGGAACGGTGATGCCACCTATCCGACGAATGCCGCTTCACGTGCCTGATCTGCGCGCCGGATCAAGCCGCACCAAAGCAAAAGGGCCTTGAGGTTAAACCCAAGGCCCTTTTTGCTTGTGCGGCGTTTTCGCTGTTCGATCAGACCACGCCGGCTTCGTGTGCTTGCTGATCGGCGTGGTACGAGCTGCGCACCATCGCGCCCACGGCGGCGTGCGTGAAGCCCATTTCGTAGGCCTTCTCTTCGAACATCTTGAAAGTGTCCGGGTGCACGTAGCGCAGCACCGGCAGATGGTGACCCGACGGAGCCAGATACTGGCCGATGGTCAACATGTCGATGTCGTGCTCGCGCATGTCGCGCATGACTTCCAGGATTTCCTCGTCCGTCTCGCCCAGGCCGACCATCAGGCCGGATTTGGTCGGCACGTTCGGGTTGCGGGCCTTGAAATCCTTCAGCAGCTTGAGTGAATGCGCGTAGTCCGCACCCGGGCGGGCCTGCTTGTACAGGCGCGGCACGGTTTCGAGGTTGTGGTTCATCACGTCGGGCGGGCATTCCTGAAGGATGTCCAGCGCTTTCTCCAGGCGGCCGCGGAAGTCCGGCACCAGCACTTCGATGCGCGTGGCGGGCGACAGTGCGCGCGTGCGGGAGATGCAATCGACGTAATGCTGGGCACCGCCGTCACGCAGATCGTCGCGGTCGACGCTGGTGATGACTACGTAGTTGAGCTTGAGCTGGGCGATGGTCTTGGCCAGGTTCTCCGGCTCGTTCACGTCGAGCGGGTCGGGGCGGCCGTGGCCGACGTCGCAGAACGGGCAACGGCGCGTGCACTTGTCGCCCATGATCATGAATGTGGCCGTGCCCTTGCCGAAGCATTCACCGATATTCGGGCAGCTTGCCTCTTCGCACACCGTCACGAGGTTGTTGGCGCGCAGGATGTCCTTGATCTCATAGAACCGCGAGTTGCCGGTGGCGGCGCGCACGCGAATCCAGTCCGGCTTCTTGAGCTTCTCAGCCGGCACGATCTTGATGGGGATGCGCGCGGTCTTGTCGAGCGACTTCTGCTTGCGGGTGGCGTCGTACGGTTCGTTCGACAAGGTTGTGGCAGAGGAGGCGTCAACTGCGGCGCCAGTGGCGGAATCGGTCATCGTGTTCTCCGCGTGCGCTTGTGACACACGCTTGTCAGTCCTGCTTGCCAGTCGCTAGCTGAAAGCGGCCTCGGCGGGTTGCGCTTGCGCGCGTTGTTGCAATTGGGCGACCAGCGCATCGGCCAGTACGCGGGAAACGGTGTGCCAGTCGGTCGCATCGACCGCCTGCCCGGACGCATCACGGGCGCCGGCGGTCACCATGTCGACGGTCTCCAGGCCGGCGTAGCCACACGGATTGATCTGCGTGAAGGGCGACAGGTCCATCGCCAGATTCAGGCTCACGCCGTGATAGCTGCAGCCGTTACGGATCTTCAGCCCTAGCGCGGCGATCTTGGCGCCAGCATGCGGCCCGCTCGACAGGTAGATGCCGGGGGCGCCAGCCTTGCGTTCGGAGGCGACATTATACGTGGCGAGCGTCTCGATGACGGCCGCCTCGATGGCGTCAACCAGCGCCTTGACGAACAGCCCGCGGCGGCGCAGATCCAGCAAAAGGTAGGCAACGACTTGGCCGGGGCCGTGATAAGTGATCTGTCCGCCACGGTCGACTTTCACCAGGGGAATGTTGCCGGGCGCCAACAGATGCGCCGGATCGCCGGCCAGCCCGAGCGTGAACACCGGCGGGTGTTCGACCAGCCAGATTGTGTCGGGGGTGTCGGGACCGCGCTGAGCGGTGAACGTCTGCATCGCGTCGAAGCAGGCTGCATAGTCCTGCAAACCGCGTTCGACGATGTCAATCGGAATCATGCCCGCGAGTGTAGCGCAGCGCCGCCCAAGCCGCCCGGCGCCTTTGCCCGCTTTGCTCGCAGGGTCGGGCCAAAAAAAACGATGCCGACGCGATGAGAGGCATCGGCGTCGGCATCGGGCTTTTGCGACAGGTGCCGCAAAAGGAGGCTGGAACGGGTTTGGGACTCAGGCGGCTACGACGGGCGTATCGGCGTGCTCGTTCCAGCCGAGCGCTGCGAGCGTATGGCGCCAGCCATTCGTGACGTGCCACGGTTTGCGCGGCAAGTGGCCGTCGGTGGCTTCCACGGCCAGTGCGACGGGGCCGAGGGCTTTCGGGTCCACCGAAACGACGATTTCCTCGCCGCGCTTGACGGCAACGCTGCCGCCCGCATGCAGCCATTCGTCGCCGGCTTTGTTCTCATGCGTGATCCATACGTCGTGCCCGTAGGCTTCTTCGACGCGCAGATTCTGGTTGGCCGGCATGCGCAATGCCATGACTTCGCCGGGCTGCAGAGTGAATACAATTTTTGTTAGTACAGCTTTCATGATCGGCTCCTTCACGGCAATGGGACGGGGCCTTGCCGTTGAAGGAAGTCTAGGCGCTTGGTTGCCTTGTACCAAACGATATATATTGCGCTTCTTGATAGTGCAGTTCACATAAGAAAGCGCACAGCGCCACGAAAATCCGGAGGGAAAGATGACCGAAATCCGCGAACCCATGCGCTTGCCTTCACTTGGCGCGCTACGGGTGTTCGAGGCGGCGGCCCGCTATGAGAGTTTTTCGCGTGCGGCGACGGAGTTGTTTGTCACGCACGGCGCCGTCAGCCACCAGATGCGCACACTGGAAGAGGAGTTGGGGGTGCCGCTGTTCGAGCGGCGCGGCAAGCGCGTCATGCTTACGCACGCGGGCCGTGCCTATGCCGATCGGGTGCGCGAGGCGCTCGATCAGATTGCCCAGGCCACGCACCAGTTGCGCGCCGGCAACCGCGACAACCGTCTGGCTATCAGCACAATGCCATCGTTTGCGGCGCGCTGGCTGACACCGCATATCGGTACCTTCATCGAGCGCCATCCCGAGCTGGAGGTGGAGCTGTTCTCCAGTCCTGCGTTGGTCGACTTTGCGCGTGAAGAGATGGACGTGGCGCTGCGTATGGGGTCGGGCAACTATCCGGGCCTGTACGTGGAAAAGCTGCTGGACGACGTATTTTTCCCGATCTGCAGTCCGTCGTTCAATGGCGGGCGCCTGCCGCGCACGCTGGCCGAGATGGCCGGCATGACCCTGCTGCGCAGCGAGGGCGAGGCGTGGAAACCGTGGTTTGATGCGGCCGGCGTGGAGGGGTTTGTCGAGCCGCGCGGCGGGCTGATGTTCCAGGATTCGTCGCTGCTGTTACAGGCGGCGGCGGCCGGACAGGGCATTGCGCTGATCCGCCCGACGCTGGCCTTCAATGACCTGCTGACCGGTCGCGTGGTACGCCTGTTCGAGACGACGATCCCCTGCCCGTGGAACTACTACTTCGTGTGCCCGCACAGCGTGCTGCAGACACCCAAGATGCAGGCGTTCCGCACGTGGCTGCTGCCCGAGATCGCAGCCTTCAGGCTCAAACTGGCGGGGCTGATGAACGACAACACGATCTGTCTGGGGCACGTGCCCAAGGGCTGAGGCTTGGCGTCGTACAAGACAAAACGCCCCGGCAGAACCGGAGCGTTTGCTTGGTCGCGCAGCAGTGCGTTACAGCACGATCTTGACCATCGGATGGCTTGTCAGCGCCTGGTACAGCGCGTCGAGCTGTTCGCGGCTCGTCGCACGCACGATCACCGTCAGACCCAGATAGTTGCCGCTGGAAGACGGGCGTTTTTCCAGGCGTCCCTCGTGGAACTCCGGATCGTGCAGGCGGACGACCTCGACAATGGTCTGGGCAAAGTCGTCGTGCATCGGCCCCATCACCTTGATGGGGAAATCGCTCGGGTACTCAATGAGCGACTGTTCGGGCGGGATGTGGCCCGGCGGGGATGTGTGAGAGGAGGTCATGTCGAAGTAAATGAGGGCGATTACTTCTTTTTAAACCACAGCTTGACCGCGTCGATCGTGCGGCCGACAAAGCCGGCCTCGGGCACGCCTTCCAGCGCCACCACAGGAAATTCCGACACCACGGTCGAGCCATCCATCACCTTGACCGTGCCCAGCTGCTGGCCTTGCGCGATCGGGGCGATCAGCGGGTCGCGGCGCTCAAGCACCGGCTTCAGGCGGGAGCCGGCGCCCTTGGGCACGGTGATCCACTTCTCTTCCAGCACGCCCAGCTTCACGCTCTTGGCCTGACCCTTGTACACATCGGGCGTCTGCAACGCTTCCTTGGCCTGATACAGGCGCACCGTGTCGAAGAACTGGTAGCCATAGTTCAGGACCTTCAGGCTTTCCTGCGTGCGGATGGCGTCGCTTTTGGTGCCGACGATGACCGACAGCAGGCGGCGGCTTGCGCCCGGCACGTCCGGCAGCGGGCGGTTGGCCGATGTGACGAGGCAGTAGCCGGCCGACTTGGTGTGGCCCGTCTTGCCGCCATCGACGGTCGGATCAAGCCACAGCAGGCGGTTGCGGTTGGGCTGCTTGATGTTGTTATAGGTGAATTCCTTCTGCGAGTAGAACTTGTAGTCCTGCGGGAAATTCTTGATCAGCGCCGCCGTCAGGATCGAAAGATCACGTGCGGTGGAGTAGTGGTTTGGATCGGGCAGGCCAGCCGCGTTCATGAAGTGCGTGTTCTTCATGCCCAGGCGTTCGGCTTCGCGGTTCATCAGCATCACGAAGTTGGTCTCGGTGCCGCCCACGGCTTCGGCGAGCACAAGTGCCGCGTCGTTGCCCGACTGGATGATCAGCCCTTGTGTCATCTCGCGCACCGAGGCGGGCTTGCCCGCTTGCAGGAACATGCGCGACTCGTCGGTCTTGACGGCGCGCACGGTCTCGGTGGGCGTGATCATCTGGTCGTACTTGAGCTTGCCGTCGCGCACGGCTTCGAAGACCAGGTAGGCCGTCATCAGCTTGGTGAGCGAGGCGGGCTCGATGCGCTCGTCCATGTTGGAGCCGCCAAGCACCTGTCCGCTTGTCACGTCGGTCAGCATCCACGAGCGGGCCGCGACTTGCGGCGCGGGCACGGGTTGCGCCGCTGCGGGCAGCGCCGTGACGAGCACGGCGGCAGCCACAACGGTAGCGGCGGCGGATTGGAAGGCGAGGGGCGTGAAATGGGCGAAGCGGGTCTGCATGTCGGGTCCTGCGGTCTGCTTGGAGTTCAATGACGCCACATGCCCAGAAAAAAGCGGGGGGAGGCGTGGCGTCCGGAAAATCAACGGGTCAGTGTTACGGCTGTGGCGCCCAGGCGCCGGTAATGAGCTGCTTGATCAGGTGCAGCTTGCGGTGGAAGAAATGATCGGCGCCCGGGATGACGATCACGGGCAGCTCCTGCGGCCGCGCCCAGTTGAGCACGTCGATGAGCGGCACGGTGTCATCCTGCTCGCCGTGGATGATGATGGTATCGGCCGGTACAGGTGCCACATCCCAGCGCGAAGTGGCCGTGCCAACCAGCGCCAGGCGCTCGGCGGGTTTGCCGGCTTCGGCCAGGCGGCGCGCCACCTGCGACACCACAAAGCTGCCGAACGAGAAACCGCCCAGCGCCAACGGCAGCGTGGCCACGTTGGCGGACCACGCCGTCTGCGCACGCATCCAGTCGATCACGGCCAGCATGTCGTCTTGCTCGCCAATGCCGTTATCGTGCGTGCCTTCGGTCTTGCCCACGCCGCGGAAGTTCAGGCGCACCGTCGCATAGCCGAGGCCGACGAAGGTGCGTGCCAACGTCTGCGCGACCTTGTTGTCCTTGGTGCCGCCAAACAGCGGATGCGGATGGCCGATCAGCGCCAGGCCGCGCGGGGCGGTGTCCGGCAGATCAATCGAGAGGTCGATCTGCCCGACCGGGCCGGGAATCAGGCGTTCTTCGGTATGAACGTTCATGGAAAAGCAGATGCAGTAAAGCGCTGGCTCACGCGTTGGCAGGACGGTCGACCATCAGCCGTTCGACTGGTTTGCCTTCAATCAGATGGCTCTGGATGATCTCGTCGATGTCTTCCTTGTCGACAAAGGTGTACCAGACAGCCTCGGGGTAGACCACCATGACCGGACCGAGTTCGCAGCGGTCCAGGCAGCCTGCCTTGTTGATACGTACGCGGCCTTCGCCGTTGATGCCGAGTTCTTTGCAGCGCTTCTTGGCGTATTCCTGCATGGCCTTGGCGCCAAAATCGGCACAGCAGCGCGAGCCGTCCTCGCGTTCGTTCAGGCAGAAGAAAACGTGGTGCTGGTAGTGGCTGCTCATGGGCGGGCTGCGCGGTGCGGCGCGGGCTGTGATGCGGTGCGCGGGCAGGGCGTGAATGGCTTCCTGGCGTCGTGCACGCATGTGGATTTGCGTAACGAGCCGGCATTATACGGCCCCGATGGGCCCCCTCCTTCTGAATGCGGGCGCGAAACAACGGTGCCATGCTGCGTTGCAGCATGTTTTCCGAATGTCTGGACACCGGCGAGCGCTGATTCCGGGATTGACGACGGATAGGCCGGGTGCCATCGTAAGCACACCAAGCTGGCACAAGGGTTGGCGGGTGCCCGCAAGGAAAATTAACACTGGCATAGCCCTTGCAATAAGGAGCGACCTGCTGCGGGAAACGCCGGAAGCGTTGGCGCATCGAGGCAGGAGAGAGACCACACCAGGGCGGGTCGGACCGGGCGAGCAATCGAGCGCACGGCCGGTCTGTGACACTCGAGGAAGACATGAAAAAACCGTTCTACAAAATCCTGTACGTGCAGGTGCTGGCCGCCATCGTCATCGGTGTGCTGCTGGGTCATTACTCGCCCAAGCTGGCCGTGCAGATGAAGCCGCTGGGCGATGGCTTCATCCAACTGATCAAGATGGTGATCGGGCCGATCATCTTCTGTACGGTCGTCTCCGGCATTGCCGGCATGCGCGACATGAAGAAGGTGGGCCGCGTGGGCGGCAAGGCGCTGCTCTACTTCGAGGTCGTCTCGACTTTCGCGCTGATCATCGGTCTGGCTGCGGGCCACATCTTCAACCCGGGCTCGGGCTTTAACGTTGATGTGAACACCATCGACGCCAAGGCCGTCGCCCAATACGCCGCCAAGGCGCACTCGGCCAGCACGGTGGACTTCCTGCTGAACATCATCCCGAGCACGGTCGTGGAGGCTTTTGCCAAGGGCGACATCCTGCAGATCCTGCTGATCGCGCTGTTGTTTGGCGGTGCGCTGTCTGCCATGGGTAGCCGCGCGCAGGTCGTGACGGACTTCATCGACCAGATCGCGCACGTGTTCTTCCGCATCGTGCACATCATCACGCGCGTGGCCCCGATCGGTGCCTTCGGGGCGATGGCCTTCACCATCGGCAAGTACGGTGTGATCTCGCTGGTGCCGCTGCTCAAGCTGGTCGGCACGTTCTACCTGACGGCCATCATCTTCGTGGTGGTGGTGCTCGGCACCATTGCCAAGCTGACGGGCTTCAACATCTTCCGTTTTGTGGCGTACATCAAGGAAGAGTTGCTGATCGTGCTGGGCACGAGCTCATCGGAATCGGCGCTGCCGCACCTGATGGAGAAGATGGAGAAGCTGGGCTGCTCGAAGTCGGTGGTGGGCCTGGTTGTGCCGACCGGCTACTCGTTCAACCTGGACGGCACCAACATCTATATGACGATGGCGGTGATCTTCATCTCGCAGGCGCTGAACATTGAGCTGACCTGGACCCAGCAACTGACCATCCTGGCCGTCGCCATGCTGACGTCCAAGGGCGCTTCGGGCATCACCGGTGCGGGCTTCATCACGCTGGCTGCCACGCTGGCCGTGGTGCCGGACATTCCGGTGGCAGGTATGGTGCTGATCCTGGGTATCGACCGCTTCATGAGCGAGTGCCGCGCCCTGACCAACATCACCGGCAACGGTGTGGCGTGCGTGGTGATCTCGGCGTGGGAACGCGAGCTGGATCGCAGCAAGCTGGCCCAGGTGATGTCGGGCAAGCGCAGCGAGAACGTGCCGGCGACCCCGGCGGTTTGACCGGTGCGGCGGCGTACAGATGAGTGCGCCGCCGTATCAAACCGGTTTACTCCTGCGCCTCATAACGCCGCTGCGCCTCGGCGACGATGCGTTGCCACTCGCAGCGGGTCGTGCGCTCCTTGCATATCTGGATCAGAAGGTCGCCAAGGTCGCGATGCTGTCTGGCAATGCCGAGCCGCCCTTTGATCAGCCGCAATGCCTGTTGCAGGCGTGTCACGCGAGCCCTGGCCTTGCCTTGTTCCTGTGAGCCGGGCGGAGATCTCATCGCTGATTGTTCAGCCGCCACGAGCGCGCGCACTAGATCGGCGCGTTGCTGTTCAAGCGATGCGCGTTCGCGGTTGATCGTGGCGTGTGTCTTGTGGATTGGTGACGGCGTTTGCTCGGGGTGAGCAGGGGCATGGCGCATCGTGGCGGCCTCCTGTGACAGGATTGACATACCCGCCCCCGACGCCAATCGGGTGGCCGGGCACAAGGCAAGGTTGGCGTTCCGGCGTCACAGGCAACCGGCGAGCGCAAGCGCTCCCTCACCAAGGCCCGACCGCAGAGGCGCTTGATGAACGGGCGTAAAAAAACCGCCAAACGGCGGTTGCCCGCCTGTGACAATCCTGGACGCCAATCCAGGGTCACGTTGTTTGCGTGACCGTTGAAGTATAGCGCACGGGTGGTGCAGCCTTGGATGGTTCCGGGCGGCGCGACAAGACCAAGGTCGGGCTGCGCAGTTCGATCGTGAACAAATTTGGAAAGCGTATGATCGCGGAGCCAGTCCTTCCGGACGGCCCCGCTTCTTTTTGAGGCGTTTCCTCGTGAAGCAACTCGGCACGACGGCCCCGGAAGGCAAGGTGACACTCACCGCCGTCCACTTCCAGCCGATGTCCGATCCCGATTTCCCGTTCTCCAGCGCCTCCGGCTCGCGACGCGGGTTCTGGTGGCTGGTGGCGGCCGGGCTCGTGGCGGTGATGGCCGTGGTATGCGCCGCCACGTTTGTGGTGGCCTGGAACCGGGGGCTCGCGCAGGCGCAGCAGGCCGCCGGCGCACGTGTCGACCGCTATGCCGCCAACCTCAAGAGCACGCTCGACCGCTACGAATACCTGCCGGCACTGGTGGCGCTGCATCCGTTCATCCACGATCTGCTGGCGGATCCGACGCCCGCCAACGTCGAGCGCGCCAACCGCTATCTGCGTGAAGTCAACGACCGCGCCCACGCCACCGCCACCTACGTGATCGCCCCGAGCGGCAAGGCGCTGGCCGCATCCAACTACAACCAGCCCGACAGCTTTGTCGGCGCAGAATACCGGTTCCGGCCGTATTTCCAGCAGGCAGCGGACGGCCACGTCGGGCGCTTCTACGGCATCGGCATCACGCGCGAAGAGCCGGGCTATTACATCTCGCAGCCCGTCATGCAGGATGGGCGCGTGATCGGCGTGACAGTCGTCAAGCTCAACCTCGAATGGTTCGGCCGCGCGAGCCACGACGCATCCGAACCCGTGATGGTGGCCGACGAGAACGGCGTGATCTTCCTGTCGTCTGTACCCGCTTGGCAGTACCGCACCGTCGAGCCGCTCACGCCCAGGCTGCAGGCGCAGTTGAAAGCGACGCGCCAATATTTCCGCAAGCACATCACGCCGCTGCCGCTGCAACCCGAGACGCCGGCCTTTCTGCGATTGACCGGTCAATTGCCGGAAGGCGCCGAGCTCATCCGCGTGGGCGATCGCACGAACGCTACGCGTTATCTGCAGGTCTCGCGCGATCTGGTCGAACCCGACTGGACGTTGATGTACCTCACCCCCGTTGACCCGGTGATGAGCGCCGCGCGCAGCGCTACCGTGGCAGCGGCGTTTGCCTTTGCGTTTGCGTGTCTGCTGCTGTTCTACTGGCGCCAGCGCCGCTTGCGCATGATGGAAATGCTGCGCAGCCGCCGAATGCTCGAAACCGCCTATGACCAGCTCGAGCGCCGCGTCGAAGACCGCACCGCCGACCTGATGGCGACCAATGAGCAGCTTCAGCATGAGATTGTCGACCGCTCGCGCGCCGAGGCTGAACTGCGCGCCACGCAGGACGAACTCGTGCAGGCCAGCAAGCTCGCCGCGCTCGGCCAGATGGCTGCCGGTATCACGCACGAACTTAACCAGCCACTGGCCGCATTACGCACGTTCTCCGACAACACGCGCATCCTGCTCGAACGCGGTCAGCACGGTGCGGCCACCGACAACCTGCAGGCGATTGCCGACCTGACCGAGCGCATGGGCAAGATCACCGCGCAGCTCAAGCTGTTTGCGGGCCGTTCGCGCCGCAAGGTGGTGGATGTGCAGGTGCGCGTGGCGCTGGATCACACGCTGGCGCTGCTGCGTCCGCGCCTGGGCGATGTGCGATTGGAGTTGCGCTGGCGCATTCCCGAGGTTGAAGCCATTGTGCGTGCCGATGAACTGAAGCTCGAGCAGGTGCTGATTAATCTCGTTGGCAACGCACTCGATGCCATTAGCACCAACGGGAGCGCACTCTCGGGTCGCATCGACATCGACATCGGCCCCGCAGACGGCGCCTCGTCGCAACTCAGCATCGCCGTGCGCGACAACGGCCCCGGCATTCCGCCCGACGCCATGCCGCACCTGTTCGAGCCGTTCTTCACCACCAAAGAGATCGGCCAGGGGCTGGGCCTCGGGCTGGCAATCTCTACCAGCATCGCGCGCGACTTTGGGGGCTCGCTGTCGGCGGCGAACATGCCGGGCGGCGGGGCGCAATTTACGCTGACATTGCTGCGCGCCGAAGTCACCTCCGCGGCGTCCACCTGATCCGTTTTCCACACAGATACGAACCATGTCCGAAGGCTTGAACGTTCTTTTCATTGAAGACGACCCGCCTGTGCGCCAGGCCACCGCGCAAAGCCTGGAGTTGGCCGGCTTCAACGTGCAGGCGTTTGGCAGCGCCGAAGAAGCCGTCGGCAAGATCGACGCCAATTTCCCCGGCGTGGTCGTGAGCGATCTGCGCTTGCCGGGCGCCAGCGGCCTGGACGTGCTCGCGCACTGCCAGTCGTACGGCACGGGGATTCCCGTGGTGCTTGTGACGGGTCATGGCGACATCACCATGGCCGTGCAGGCGATGCGCGACGGCGCGTTCGACTTCATTGAGAAGCCGTTCCCCGCCGAGCGCCTGACCGAGACCGTGCGCCGTGCCGTAGAGCGCCGCGCGCTGGAGCTGGAAAACCGCGCGCTGCGCCGCGAGCTGGCCGGCCCGGCGGCGGGCACGCGCATCATCGGGCGCTCACCCGCGATGGGCGCGGTGCGTGCGCTGATCGAGAACGTTGCAACCACCGATGCGCCGGTACTCATCAATGGTGAAACCGGCACGGGCAAGGAGCTTGTGGCACGCAGTCTGCACATGCTCTCGCCACGCCACGACAAGCCGTTCATCGCGCTCAATTGCGGTGCGGTGCCCGAACAGATCTTTGAAAGCGAGATGTTTGGCCACGAAGCGGGCGCCTTCACGGGTGCGGGCAAGCGGCGCATCGGCAAGCTGGAGCACGCATCCGGCGGCACGCTGTTCCTCGACGAAATCGAGAGCATGCCGATTGCGCTGCAGGTCAAGCTGTTGCGCGTGTTGCAGGAAGGCGCGCTGGAGCGCCTGGGCTCAAACACGTCGGTGCGCATCGATGTGCGGATCGTCGCGGCCGCCAAGGGCGACATGGAAGCGTTGATCGACGCGGGCGGTTTCCGGCGTGATCTGTACTACCGCCTGAACGTCGTTGCCATTGACCTGCCGCCGCTGCGCGAGCGCCGCGAAGACATCATCCCGTTGTTCGAGCACTTCCTGCTCGAGGCCGCTGTGCGCTATCAGCGTCCGCTGCCGATGCTGGCCGAGCGTCAGCGCCACGAGCTGATGCAATCGAGCTGGCCCGGCAACGTGCGCGAACTGCGCAACGCGGCAGACCGCCTCGTACTCGGTGTCGGCCGCACGCCGGTTGTGCCCGATGCGTCGGAAGACGGCATGCCGCTCAAGGAGCGCGTTGAGCGCTACGAGCGTACGGTGATTGCCGAAACGCTGGCGCGCACAGGCGGCTCGGTGCACCAGGCGGCGGATATTCTGCAGGTAGGGCGCGCGACGCTGTACGACAAGATCAAGCGGTACGGCCTGTAATGCGCAAACACCTGGCAGCGGCCAGGCGTTTTTCTTTGGCGCTTAACCGAGGATGGGATGGGCGTCTGCCACCGGATACCCACGTTCGTCCGTTGGAATTCGCTGCGTCTGGAACGCAATCAGCAGCGCCTGAAACTTGCCGTCGATTTCCACGATGACCGCGCCGTCCTGATGCGTGCCGTTCTCACGTGAATGGTCTTTAACACCCTGCGTGTGCACGACCGGGTTGCCCTGGTTCATGTGCGTTTCGTGCAGACCATCCTGCTGCGGCTCGAACAGGTAACCGAAACCGTACACGGTGACATCGCTGCGTGGCGGCCAGCCCTTGCGGTCATCGTCGCCTGAGCTGCCGTGGTAGATGTAGTCGATCGGCGCGGCGGTGCGATCCAGCATCAGCATGTCGTCGACAAGCGCGTTGATGTCGTTGTGCTCCGTTGCTGTATCGAGCGCGATTGGCCGCATGTTCGGGAAGTCGGCCAGCCCCGCATCACGCACATAGTCCAAGCGCGGGAAATCGCTCTGGTGCAAGCCGGGTGCGAGCGCCGCAAGGGCACTGGTGATCGGCAACTGCAGATCTGTCGTCCATTGATACAGCACGTGGTAACCCGCAGCGCCAGCACCCGGCATGCTCGAATCGGATTTCACGTTGGCAAGCACGACAAACTCAGAGCCATCCGGCGCTTGCGCCACGATCGCGTAGTGCGGATTGCCGTTGTAGCCCTCCAGATACGGCACGCCGAACTTCAGCTTGCCTTTGAACATGCAGTAGTGATTGGCCATGCGCTTGCTCCATCCAGCAGTTTGTTCACGAGCCGGCATTGCAGCAGGCCAGCGTGAACTCAGTGTGGAACAGGCGTCGTCCGAAAACAAAAACACCCGGTTGGTGCCGGGCGCTTTGTTTGGATGGGGAATGAGTCGCTCAGGCCTGCTTGCCCAGCGTCTGTTTGAGCAGCGCGTCGAACGACGACCACTCGGGCTCGCCTACGTAGCGCTTGAGGATGCGCCCATCGCGGTCGACGAGGAAGGTGGTTGGCGTGAGCTGCACGTCACCGAAGGCCTTGGCGGCGGAGCCGTCGGCGTCCATCGCCACCTTGAACGGCAACTGGCGTGTCTGGCTGAAGTTCATCACGTACATCGGCGCGTCGTAGCTCATCGCGACGGCCACGTATTCCAAGCCTTCGCCCTTGTACTTGTTGTACGTCTGGACCATGTTGGGCATTTCCTTGATGCACGTGGCGCAGCTCGTTGCCCAGAAGTTGACGAGGTAGACCTTGCCCTTCAGGTCTTGCGTGGAGAGCTTTTGCCCATCAAGCAGCGTGAAGGTTGCGGCGGGTACCTGTTGCGATGGCAAGAACGCACGCCAGCCGAACCAGCCGGCCACGGCCACTACCAGCACGATTACGGGCAGCAGCCAGCGGCGGCCGCCGGACGTGGCGGTAGCGGGTGTTGCGGCTGCGGGGGAAGTCAGGGTCGAGGCCATGTCGGCAACGGGTCCGAAAGGGAAAGACAAAGTTCTATTGTAGGCCTGCTATGCCAGCGCCGCATGCCCGCCGCGACAATCCGTCCATAGCGCGATGCTTGCATCACTTATTGTTGGTGAGGGCCGCTTCGTACAAGACCAGGTCAGCGGCGGAAAAACAGCAGAAAGTGATGGTGTCCAGGTTTGCACCATGCTCGCGCGCCGCACGCACGGCAATCGGCGTGGCCAGTTGCGGCGGGAAGCCGTATACCCCGGTGCTGATGCATGGAAACGCGATGCTGCGCAGGCCGTGCTGGCGCGCCAGTTCGAGGCTGTTGCGGTAGCACGCGGCCAGTAACGCCGCCTCGTCCTGCCGGCCGCCGCGCCAGATCGGCCCAACAGTGTGGATGACATGGCGCGCTGGCAGGCGAAAGCCCAGCGTGAGTTTGGCTTCCCCGGTGCGGCAGCCATGGAGTGCCCGGCACGCCTCAAGCAACTCCGGCCCGGCCGCGCGATGGATGGCACCGTCTACGCCTCCTCCGCCCAGCAGCGAACTGTTGGCCGCGTTGACGATGGCGTCGCAGTCGAGCGTGGTGATGTCGGCACGTAAGGCGTGCAAGGTGACGGTCGGGGGTGGCATGGCCGGGTTCTGGAAGTTGAAGAGCGGAGAGCGGATATCTCTGTCCTCTGTCCGATAATAGGCGGCTCAGAAGCGGACCGAGATGCGGGCCGACAACCTACAGGAGGCGATGTGGCAGTCATGGCAACGGCAGGCTGGCGGATGGGGTTGGGCGTGGCGGCGTGTGCACTGCTGATGGCCTGCGCGCCCAAGTACGATTGGCGCACGGTCCATTCCAACGAAGGTGCTTACGCTGTGGACTACCCCGCCAAGCCCACCGCCGAAGCCCGCCCCATCGCCATCAATGGCCAGCGCATGCCGATGATGATGCAAGCCGCCAGCGTCGACAGCACGCTGTTCGCCATCGGCGTGGTGGAGCTGCCTGCAGATGATCCAGTCTGGCGCCAGCGCGCCGTGCAGGCGCTGCGCAACGGCCTGTCGGCCAACCTGAAGGGCAATGTGACCGCGCGCGATATCGCCGTGCAAACTGCTGCGCAACCGCCATTGTCATTACCGGCGGTGGAATTAATCGCCCAGGGCGTTGGCGGAGATGACCCTGCACCGCGCCGGCTGACCGCCCGTGTGGTCGCCACGGGCAAGCGGGCCTACCAGGCTGTCGTGCTGGAATCGGGCGATGCCGCGCGCGACGCGCGCCAGCAGGAACAGGTTGACCAGTTTCTCGCCAGCTTTCACCCCTACTAGGCTTCGACGGCCCAGAGCGGGCGCAAGCGCACTGGCCGCAGGCGGTGCACAATCGTCGCCTTCTGCTTTACCGCCACACAACTCACCAAATCACGGGGAACCATCATGACGTTGCAAGTCTGGCTGGCGTTTTTTCTGGCCGCCTGGGTGATCGCCATTTCGCCGGGGTCGGGCGCCATCTTGTGCATGAGCCACGGCCTGACGCATGGTGTGCGCCGCACGTCGGTCACGATCGCCGGGCTGGAGCTGGGCATCGTCGTGATCCTGTTTATTGCTGGCGCCGGGCTGGGCGCGTTGCTGATTGCCTCGGAGCACGCCTTTACGGCCATCAAGATCGTCGGTGCGATGTACCTGATCTATCTGGGCATCGTGCAGTGGCGTACGCCCATCCAGATCGCCAAGCCCGCTGAGGGCGAACCTGTGAAAGTGCCGGGCAGTGGTGCGCGCCGTCGTTTCCTGGTCGGTCTGCTGACCAACCTGACGAACCCGAAGGGCATCTTGTTTATGGTGGCCGTGCTGCCGCAGTTCATCGACCCGGCCAAGCCGCTGCTCTCGCAGCTTGGCATCCTGGCGGCGACGATGGTGTTTGTCGACCTGATCGTCATGCACGGCTATGCGCTGCTGGCTTCGCGCGCGCAGCGCCTGTTCCGCAACCCGCGCGCACTGCGCTGGCAGAGCCGCTTCTTTGGCGGCATGTTGATGAGCATTGGTGCGGCGCTGTTTTTTGTGAAGCGGCAGACCGCCTGATCAGTTAATCCGCTTTTACGCCACGCCGATACTGGATCGCCTCGCCCACGTGTGCGGCGTCGATCTGCGTGTCGCCCGCCAGATCGGCGATGGTGCGGGCGAGCTTGAGCACGCGTGCATAGGCCCGGGCAGACCACGAGAAGCGCGTCATCGCATGGCGCAACAGGCCATCGGCGGCATCGGTGCGGGCGCAATGGAGGTCGATCTCGTGGCCCGCCAGCAGCGCGTTGCGCTTGCCTTGCCGCGCGATCTGCCGCGCATGTGCAGCGGACACGCGTTCGGCCACGTTCACGGTCGGCTCGCCGGGCGGGCCGTCGAGCAATTCTTCCTGCGAGGGCGTCGGCACCTCGATCTGTACGTCAATGCGATCGAGCAGCGGGCCGGAGATGCGCGCCTGATACCGCTCGACCTGATCCGGCGTGCAACGGCACGCGCGCAACGGATGGCCGCGATAGCCGCACGGGCACGGGTTCATCGCGGCAATCAACTGGAAGCTGGCCGGAAAGTCGGTCTGGTGCGCGGCGCGCGAGATGGTGATGTGGCCGGTCTCCAGCGGTTCGCGCAGGACTTCGAGCACGCGGCGTTCGAACTCGGGCAATTCGTCCAGGAAGAGCACACCTTGATGCGCGAGCGAGATTTCGCCCGGCCTCGGTGTATTACCACCACCGACCATCGCCACGGCTGATGCGGTGTGATGCGGCGCGCGAAACGGCCGCACCTTCCAGCGCCGCGCATCAAAGCCGCGCGTGGTCAGGCTGATCACGGCGGCGGCGGAGAGCGCTTCGTCGTCACTCATGTCGGGCAGCAGGCCGGGAAAGCGCTGCGCGAGCATCGACTTGCCGGTGCCGGGCGGGCCGATCATCAGCATCGAATGGCCGCCCGCAGCCGCCACCTCCAACGCACGCCGTGCCTGCGGCTGGCCCCGCACGTCGGCCAGGTCGGGATAGCGGACATCGGCATCCACCGGCGCGGGTAATGCGGGTGCGAGCTTGCGGTCGGGCGCGCTGAGGTGGTCGCACACCTCGATGAGCGTGCGCGCGGGCAGCACCTTGGTGCCGGTCACGAGCGCAGCCTCGGCGGCGTTTTCGGCGGGCAGGACGAAGGCGCGGGCGAGGGACGCTTCGCCGTCAGCAGACGCGGGATTGCGTGACAGCGCATACGCCATCGCCAGCGCACCGCGGATCGGCCGCAAGTCGCCGGACAGCGACAGCTCACCGGCAAACTCGTGCGCGTCCAGGTGCGTGTGCGGAATCTGCCGGCTGGCGGCGAGGATGCCCAGCGCAATGGCCAGGTCGAAGCGCCCGGATTCCTTCGGCAGATCCGCCGGTGCGAGGTTGACGGTGATGCGCCGCGCCGGAAATTCGAAGCGGCTGTTCTGGATGGCCGCGCGCACGCGATCCTTGCTTTCCTTCACCTCGGTGTCTGGGAGCCCAACGATGGTGAACGATGGCAACCCGTTCGCCAGATGCACTTCTACCGACACGGCGGGCGCATCGATGCCCGACAGTGCGCGCGAACGCAGGACGGCCAGGCTCATCGCGCGGCCCCCCAGGTGCGTTCATGAGTGGGGCAAGGGGCAGTGAGCTGTGGCATGGCGTGACAGTGCGTAGCGGTGGCGAAGCCCGCCACTGTGCCAGCCGTGTTGCGCCGTCGTACCAGCCTGCAGCCAAATTTGACGATTCGCGCGGTGCGGGCGGCGAATCGTCGGTCCTGCCCGAAGTGTCAATGCCAGCCCGTGTACACGTCGGCGCCGAAGCCTTGCAGCCCGGTCATGCCCGCATAGCCGAGATGCGTCAGCCCGAAGATGTCTTCGACGCTCTTGAGCATTGCGTAGTGGTTGTACGGCGTGTTGCTGACGGTGCCCGGCTGGATGGCGGGCGAGAGTAGCACCGCGCCAATACGCCCGCCGCCGGGGCCGTTCAAGCCTGGGGCCGGCGTGTTCGGGCCGGTGGGCTCGCCGCAGCAGGCGGTGCTGTCGTTGGTCTCCGCTTCATCGAAGGTGATGATCAGCAGTCCGTCCTTGCGGAACGCGGGCGAGTTGGTGATCTGCGGCACCCATGCCTGCAGAAAGCGGTCGATGGCGGGCAGGCCCCCGGCGGTCTTGCCGTCGGCGCAGGTCGGGTCGTCGTGGCCGTCGTTGCACAGGTTCGGCACGATGAAGGAGAACGCCGGGGTGCTGGACGCGCTGGCGAGGTCGGTGGCCAGGTTGTCCAGGCGCACGACATGGCTGTTGCAATCGGCGGCGTTGTCAATGATCGCGTGGAAGTACACGAACGGGTTATGCCGCGTCGCGTAGCCGTCGGTGGCGGTGGCCGTCTGCGTGCCGTCCTTGGCGTTCAGCGCCGGGTGTGCACAGGTGGCGCTGCCGTCGCGGGTCAGATCGTTGCCCATGTCCTCCATGTAGCCGCGCCAACTGAGCCCCTTGGCGGCCAGTTGGTTGGCCACCGTCAGGACCGCCGGCGGATACACGCAGCCGCTGCCGGTCACCTGGCCGTTTGTGTCCGGGGTGGTGGTGCCCAGCCAGTCCGTATAGATCTGGCAGTCCGCCTGCGTCTGCACGTTGGGTGCCTGGCCGCTGATCATGGTCAGGTAGTTGTCGTTGCTGTTGTGGCCGGTGCCGTAGTACTGCGTGAGCAGCGCGCCCTGGGCCGTGAGCGTGTTGGCAAGATACGGTGCCTGGCTGCCAGCACCGAAGGTCTGCACGTAGCCCTTGTTTTCCAGCACGATCACAAACACGTGGCCGATCTGTCTGGATGCCGGCGTGGCCGGCGCTTGCACCGGCTGTGTGGCAGGGGCGGGCGTTGTTGCGGCAGAGGAGGTGGGCATGCCACTGTCGGCAGACCCGCCGCCGCCGCAAGCCGACAGCAGGAAGATGAGGGCAGCGGCCAGCAGGCAGGCAGACAGCCGGTCAGAAAGGAAGCGTTGCATGATAGGTGCGATGGATCAGGGAAGAGGAAAGCCCAGCGCGCTGGCAATCGTGCGCAGTTCGCCCACGCCGGGTACGCCGGGCACGCCTGGGACGCTGCCGGTCACGGAGCCGGGACACAGCCCGCCGAACGGCCCTTGCGGCACGCTGATGGCTGGCGCAGTGAGGTTCGGCGGCGAGTTGAAATCGAGCGCGTAGGCAATCGAATTCGTGTCCCGCAGCCCGCCACGCGCGCCCAGACTATTCAGGCCAAAGCGCCACGCCAGGAGCGCGTGAATCGAGCTGGGATCGAGCGGCCAGTGGCTGACATGCCCGCGCCGCACGCGCGGCCCGACCAGCACCATCGGCACGCGAAAGCCGACATAACCGTCGTTGCCCAGCAGCGTTTCGGCTGCCGAAACCGGCCGCTTGAACGGCGGCACGTGGTCGAAAAAACCGCCCCATTCGTCATAGGTGATCACCAGCAGCGTTTTCTGCCAGCCTGGGCCGTTGCGTACCGCGTCGTAGATCTGATTCAGGAAGGCTTGCCCGTTGCGGATGTCGGAGTTCGGATGGTCGTCTGCGGAGATGCCTTGCGGGTTCTCGCCGGTGAAGCGCGGGTCGACATAGGAGAACGCGGGCAGCGTGCCGGCGGCGGCGTCGGTGAGGAAGCTCCCGAACGGCTTGGAGATGCCGAGGTACTTGTTGCCGAACAGCGCTGTGAACGGCACGTCGCTGAAGTAGTAGTTGGCGGAGACGCCTTTCTCTGCGCAGCGGTCGAAGATGGTTGGCAACTGGCAGGTGGCGTTTGAGTTGTGCAGGCGATCGGTCTCGCCGCACATCAGGTAGAAGCGGTTCGGATAGGTCTCGGCCAGGATGCCGCAGTGGTACTGGTCGCAGACGGTCCAGTGCTGCGCGGCGGGCCCGAAGAACGACAGGTCTTCGGCAAGGTAGTAGCCGATTGGGAACAGGTCGCCGGGGGTCTTGTTGGTGTCGGCAGTGCGCAGCCAGCCGTCCATCTTGCCGCCGTTCAGTTGGGTGCGGCCGCCTTCGTAGCTGTGGTCGGGGTCGGCAAAGCCGCAGCCCTGGAAGCCGTATTTCGGGTCGGTTGCGAGGCGGAACGTGTTCTGCACATTGCCGAACGCGTCGGTGAATTGCAGGCCGGCCTGCTTGCCGGCGGCACCGGGCAGCCAGCCGAAATAATGGTCGAACGAGCGGTTCTCCATGACGACCAGCACCACATGGTCGATGCCCGCCTGCTGCGGGTCCGGCAAGACCGGTGCGACCAATGGTGACGAGGCGGGTGCCGGAGCCGGCGTGGGCGACGGCGTTGCATTGGCCGGCCCGCTACTGTTGCTGCTGTTGCCCGTGCCGTCTGCCCCGCCACCGCCGCAGGCAGACAGTCCTGCGCCTGCCAGCGTGGCCGCGGCTGCGCCGATCAGCCGTCGGCGCGTGCGGAAGTATTCCGGGGATTGTTTTTCTGTCATGCGTTTTCTCCTGACGCGCGGCCCAAACCGATGGGCGCGCTCGATCGGTCGCCCGCTGGGCGTGATTGCGATGGCCGGACAGTAGCGGCGCGCCGGGGCGCGTTTTTGACAGAGATGGCGCTTGGAGAGGTGACTCTTCCCTAGCGCGTTTTTCACATTTCAGCAGGGGGTGTGCTCGCCACAACAAAGGTTTGCGCGTGCGCTGGCGCAACGGGGCGCCTTCCGATCCCCTTCCGGTCTGTGGTTTTTTTGCCGCGTAATGCGATGGCGGAGCGGGAATGAAAATGAAAGCGAGGTAGCGAATCGATCATGCTTGCGCCGCGCGTGCGCAAAAAAAACCGAAGCGCAAGGCTTCGGTTTTGTGGTCGGTGGATCGGTTCAGGGAAAGGCCGGCATCGCCGTGTCTTCGCCGCTGAAATGGCCTTCGGGGTGCGTCTTCTGCAGCAGCGCGCGTACCTCTTTCACACGCGAGCGCGGCACATCCACCATCAGCAGGATCTGCCCATCCTCCACTGCCTGCTTGAACGGTTTGAGGCGGCTGTTCGGCACCGAACTGCCGATCATGCTTGAGGCCCAGGCGCCAAACAGCGCGCCAACCACGGTAGTAATGCCGACCATGCCCCACTGCGGCCCTTCGCCGATCACCGGAAAGATCGCCGCCACGATGCCCGCCAGCACGCCCGCACCACCGCCAATCACCAACCCGTTCTGGGTAGCGTGGACGATGTCGGAAGTCTGGAGGATGTTGGCTTCGTGCAGCCCGGTGAGATCGACGCCGGGCCTGGAAACGAAATGGATGTTGCGCTCAGTGATGCGCGCCAGCAGGAGGTCGTTCATCACGCGCCGGGCGCTGGCGACGTCCGGCATCAGGAAGTAGAGGCGATGCTGCATGATCTTCTCCTCAAGCGCGGTTGCGCGTGCGTCTTAAGGACGTTCTAGATCAGTTCGCCAGCCGCAACAAGGCGGCGCATTGATCTTTTCGCTGTGCGCCGCAGCAAGGGTGCGGCGGTCGGCACAGATTCAGCAAAGATGCGCGTCCGCCGCAACACCGGGCGATGGGTTACTGGTCTGCGGGAGCGGTCGACTTGAGTTGCGCTTCCAGCGCTGCCACGCGCGTTTCGAGTTCTTCCAAGCGGGCACGCGTGCGCGCCAGTACTTGCGATTGGACGTCGAATTCCTCGCGCGTAACCAGATCGAGCTTGGAGAAGCCCTGGGTCATCATCGCGCGCACGTTTTTCTCGATGTCGGCCGCCGGGGAGTTGCGCAACGCTTCGCTCACGCGGTTCTGGAAGTCAGAAAAGAGATCGGTCGGTTTCATGTTGTTTGCTCCGTGGGTCGTGCTGTCTGCGCCAAGCCGGTGCATGCACCTCAACTGTGCGTGGATTTGCTGTGCCGTGGTGCGACGGGCTGGATCTGGCGCGTGGTTTCGGTGCTGCCGGCCGCGATGGTACCGGTTGAGCGGCTTGAGCGGCACGCCTTGCGTCAAATCTCGCTGCGATGCGACATTGGCGGCGCCACGCAATCGGGGACAGAGCCAGTCGCCGCAGTTTCTGCGCCCGGCCCTGCAGGCCATGGCATGGGGCTGAAATCACTCTATCACATGGTTTTTATCGCGCCATGACGGTATCGGCGGGTGGCGTGCGAAGCCGCCCGTGGCAACCCTTGGCGGGCAGAGCGCGTTGCTTGGCGCGATCCGTCCCCAATTTTCTGCGGTTTCCCCGGTGGGCGTAGCGCGGCGTCTCGCTTGAGGGCTCCCCCGAATCTGGCGACTCCCACCTGGCATGACAGTTGCAGAACCAGTGCGAATTTTTTTCCACTGCTGTTGCGACTTTCTAAAGGGGGAGAGCCGTTATGAAGAAGTTTGCGTACGCAGCCAGTCTGGTGCTGCTGACCGGTGCCGTTGCCGGTGTGAGCCAATCCGCCATCGCGCAGACCGCGCCGGCCGCCGATGCACCGGCCGCCGCACCCGCGCCAGCGCCGGCCGCACTCACAGCCAACGTCACGCTGGCCAGCCAATACCGCTACCGCGGCATCATGCAGACCAACAACAAGCCAGCCATCCAGGGCGGCTTTGACTACGCCATCCCGGGTGGCGTGTTGCCTGAAGGCTTCTACATTGGCAACTGGAACTCGTCGATCAGCTGGCTGAGCGATTCGAACTCGAATGTCTCCGCGCCGATCGAGATGGACTTCTACGGCGGCTACAAGACCGAGATCATCAAGGATGTGCCCATCGATGTGGGTGTGCTGCAGTACTACTATCCGGGCAACTACCCGAACGGTTTCACGCGTCCGCACACCACCGAAGGCTACGCGCAGATCGGCTACGGCCCGGTCACGTTCAAGTACTCGCACGCGACCTCGAACCTGTTCGGCACGCCGGATTCGCACCACAGCCAGTACTTTGACCTGTCGGGCAACTTTGACACCGGCTTCTGGGGCCTGACGCTGAACCTGCATGCCGGCTACCAGCAAGTGCCGCATCAGACCGTGCGCGCCTCGTATGCCGACTGGAAGGTCGGTGTGACGAAAGACTTTGGCAACGGCTGGGCGGCGTCGCTGGCCTACATCGATACGAACGCTTCGCGCGCGTTCTACACCAACACGCGCGGCAACTACATGGGCAAGGCCACGGCCCTGCTGTCGGTCACCAAGACTTTCCAATAACGATGCGCGGCGGTGCTCCGGTGCCGCCGATTGAGGAGCAATCAGCATGAAACTCATCATGGCCGTCATCAAGCCGTTCAAGCTCGACGAGGTCCGCGAGGCGTTGTCCGAAGTGGGCGTGTCGGGCATTACCGTCACCGAGGTCAAAGGCTTCGGACGCCAGAAAGGTCACACCGAGCTGTATCGCGGCGCAGAGTACATCGTCGACTTCCTGCCTAAAGTGAAGATCGAAGTGGCCGTGCCCGACGACGTGGTCGAGCGCGCCGTCGAGGCGATCGAAAAATCGGCGCGCACCGGCAAGATCGGCGACGGCAAGATCTTCGTGGCCGACGTTGAACAAGTCATCCGCATCCGCACCGGCGAGACCGGCAGCGACGCCCTATAAGCCCCAATCTGCCAAGGAAGAGGTCAAAACATGAAAACCTGGTTCACACGATTCCTGACGGCTGGGGCCGTCGTTGCGGTGCTTGCGGGCGCCGTGATGTCGGCGCCAGCCGCCGCACAGGACAAGCCGGCGGCCGAGGCTTCGGCGCCGGTTGCTGCGGCTGCCGCCTCCGAGCCAGCCGCCGCTCCGGCCGCTGCTTCCGAGCCAGCCGCTGCTGCGGCTGCCGCTCCGGCCGCTGCTGCGCCCGTGCCCAACAAGGGTGACACGGCTTGGCTGCTCGTCTCCACAGCGTTTGTCATTCTGATGACGCTACCGGGCCTCGCATTGTTCTATGGCGGCCTGGTGCGCAAGAAGAACATGCTGTCGGTGCTGATGCAGTGCATGGGCATCTTCTCGCTCATCACCATCCTGTGGGCCATCTACGGCTACAGCTTTGCATTCACCGAGGGCAACGCGTTCTTCGGCGGGCTTGATCGCCTGTTCCTGAAGGGCCTGACGCCGGACTCGGTAGCCGCCACCTTCAGCAAGGGCGTGGTGGTGCCGGAATACGCGTACTTCGCGTTCCAGGGCGCGTTTGCGGCGATTACCTGCGCGCTGATCATCGGCGCCTTCGCCGAGCGCGCAAAGTTCTCGGCGGTGCTGCTGTTCGTGGTGCTGTGGTTCACCTTCAGCTACCTGCCGATCGCCCACATGGTCTGGTTCTGGCCGGGTCCGGATGGCTTTACCGATGCCAAGGCGGCTGAGCTGATGACGGCCAAGTCTGGCTGGCTGTTCCAGAAGGGTGCGCTGGATTTTGCGGGCGGTACCGTGGTGCACATCAACGCCGCCGTGGCGGGTCTGGTGGGCGCCTTCCTGTTCGGCAAGCGCATCGGCTTTGGCCGTGAAGCACTCAAGCCGCATAGCCTGACGCTGACGATGGTGGGTGCCGCGCTGCTGTGGTTCGGCTGGTTCGGCTTTAACGCCGGGTCGGCTCTGGAAGCCAACGGCAGCGCCGCGCTGGCTTTCGTGAACACGCTGCTGGCCACGGCCGCCGCCGTGCTGTCGTGGAGCTTTGGTGAATGGTTCGGCAAGAGCAAGCCGTCGATGCTCGGTGCCGCATCGGGCGCCGTGGCTGGCCTGGTGGCCATCACCCCGGCTGCCGGTTTTGTCGGCCCGATG
Source organism: Ralstonia sp. SET104 (assembly GCF_003851545.1). Classification (GTDB taxonomy): domain Bacteria; phylum Pseudomonadota; class Gammaproteobacteria; order Burkholderiales; family Burkholderiaceae; genus Ralstonia. The sequence goes on from NZ_BHVX01000017.1 coordinate 69,078, forward strand.
GGTTCGATCGTGCTGGGTGCGCTCGCTGGCCTGCTGTGCCTGTGGGGCGTGAACGGCCTCAAGCGCATGCTGGGCATGGACGACACGCTCGACGTGTTCGGCGTCCACGGTGTCGGCGGTATCTTTGGCGCGTTGATGACCGGTGTGTTTGCCGCGCCGAGCCTGGGCGGCACCGGCATTTACGATTACGTCACCAACAAGGTGGCCGACGGCTACTCGATCGGCGGCCAACTGTGGATCCAGTTCCAGGGCGTGGCGACCACGGTTATCTGGTCCGCAGTGGTGGCGTTCATTTCGTACAAGATCGTCGATGCCGTCATCGGCCTGCGCGTGCCGGAAGAAGAGGAGCGCGAAGGTCTGGACATCACATCCCACGGCGAAACCGCCTACGAAGACTGATTGCCTGTCGTATCCCGCAAAAGACCCGGCCGCGCGCCGGGTTTTTTGTTGGCGGCCGATTTCAACCGGTCAAGCGCCCGCCCAGCGCCGCCCCTGAGCCGGGGGAGGCTTAATTCCGATGTAAAAAACCTTCAATTGCCTCTCGTTATGCAGGCGCTTACATTGCAGACGTGGTTTCCTCCACCTGCAGAACGCTCCCCGTATCTGTCAGGCTATTCCCCAAGCGCGGCAGCCCCGCGCTTTTTTTTGTCCGCTATTTTTGTGTGGCTTTGTGCGCCGCCGCACACCTTCCCTTGCGAAACCGCCTACAGACCGCATATCAATAGGCCGCCACTGTCGGCATGCTGTCTGCAAGCTATTGCCTGTTCCTCTACAATCGGAGTGGGCGATAAATAACATCAATAGGAAGGGTATGGTTCCGCACTTGATCACCGCGCTGAACGGGCCGCTGCTGGAGCTCGAGCAGAAGATTCTTGACGCCACGCCCGCCATCGAACGCTGGTTCCGCCTGGAGTGGCAAGAACACACGCCGCCGTTCTATTGTTCGGTCGATTTGCGCAACGCCGGCTTCAAGCTGGCGCCGGTCGACACGAATCTGTTCCCGGGGGGCTTCAACAACCTGGCGCCCGAGATGCTGCCGTTGGCCGTCCAAGCCGCCATGGCCGCCATCGAGAAAATCTGCCCCGACGCCAAGAACCTCCTGCTGATTCCCGAACGCCATACACGCAACATGTTCTATCTGCAGAACGTGGCGCGCCTGTCGCAGATCATGCGCCAGGCTGGCTTGAATGTGCGACTTGGATCACTCTCCGAAGACATCACTGAGCCGACACCGATCGATTTGCCCGACGGCCAGCGCCTTGTGGTCGAACCGCTCAAGCGTATCGGCACCAAGGGCCGTCGCCTGGGCATGGAGGATTTCGACCCCTGCTCGATCCTGCTGAACAACGATCTGTCAGCCGGTGTGCCGCCCATCCTCGAGAACATCAACGAGCAATACCTGCTGCCGCCGCTGCACGCGGGCTGGTCGCAGCGCCGCAAGACGAACCACTTTGCCGCCTACGACGAGGTGGCCAAGAAGTTCGCCAAACTGATCGACATTGACCCGTGGATGGTCAACCCGTACTTCACCAAGTGCAGTGGCCTGGACTTCCACGAGCGCGCCGGCGAGGACGAACTCGCCCATGCGGTTGAGACTGTGCTCAAGAAGACCGCCAAAAAGTACAAGGAATACGGCGTGAATGAGACCCCATACGTGGTGGTCAAGGCTGACGCCGGCACCTACGGCATGGGTGTGATGACGGTGCGCGATCCTTCCGAGGTCAAAGGCCTGAACCGGAAGGAGCGCAACAAGATGAGCGTGGTCAAGGAAGGCTTGGAGGTCTCCGAGGTGATTGTGCAGGAAGGCGTGCACACCTTTGAAAAGATCAACGAAGCCGTGGCCGAGCCCGTCGTCTATATGATTGACCGCTACGTGGTGGGCGGCTTTTACCGGGTTCACACGGGCCGCGGCGTAGACGAGAATCTCAATGCGCCAGGTATGCATTTCGTGCCGCTGCCGTTTGCATCGAACTCGCTGCCGGACAGCCACGCCAAGCCGGGCGCCGGCGAGCCGAACCGTTTCTACATGTATGGCGTGGTGGCGCGCCTGGCCCTGCTGGCCGCGTCGCTCGAACTCGAGAAGACCGACCCGAACCCGCTGATCTGATCAGTCGTACCACGCTGTAGAGGAATCGCTATGCGCATCCTGTTCATCGTCGATCCACTGTCGACGTTCAAGATCTACAAGGATTCCACCTTCGCGATGATGCGCGAGGCGGCGGCGCGCGGTTACGCCATCTACACGTGTCTGCAGTCGCAACTCACGTTGGCGAACAACGTGGTGGAAACCGTCGCCATGCCCATTGCCCTGACCGGCAAGGAAGACGATGAGCACGACTGGTACCGCGCCGGCGATGCACGCCTGCTGCCGCTCACCGGCTTTGATGCCGTGCTGATGCGCAAGGACCCGCCGTTCGACATGGAGTACGTCACCAGCACGTGGCTGTTGGAGATCGCCGAGCGGCAAGGCGCACGCGTGTTCAACAAGCCGCAGGCTATTCGGGATCACTCCGAGAAGCTGGCCATCGCACAGTTCCGTGAGTTCACGGTGCCGACCGTTGTGTCACGCGATGCCAAGCGCCTGCGTGAATTCCACGCCGAGCAGGGCGACGTCATCTTCAAGCCGCTTGACGGCATGGGTGGCGCGGGCATCTTCCGCGTCGGGCCGGATGGCATGAACCTCGGTGCGGTCATCGAATCGCTGACCAACAACGGCGCACGCACGATCATGGCGCAGCAGTACATCCCTGCCATCCGCGAGGGCGACAAGCGCATCCTGCTGATCGGCGGATCGCCGGTGCCGCATTCGCTGGCACGCATTCCGATGGCCGGCGAGGTGCGCGGCAATTTGGCTGCCGGCGGTACGGGCAAGGCGCAGCCGTTGTCCGAGCGCGATCAGGTGATTGCGCATGCACTTGCGCCGGTGCTGTCGCAGCGTGGCCTGCTGCTGGTCGGCCTGGATGTCATTGGGGATTACCTTACCGAAGTCAACGTCACCAGCCCGACCTGCTTTCAGGAAATCACGCAGCAGACGGGCTTTAACGTGGCCGGGATGTTCATCGACGCATTGGAGCGCGCAGCGGGTAAGACCAGCGCATTGGGGCGCAAGCCGGCCTGAGGTGCGCAGGTAGCCCCTCTGCTGAGGGTCCTCCACAAGGGGGAGATTCGCTACGTGGGCGCATGATTGCCACAAATGCCCCTGATACAATCGGGCTTATACCGATTCGCTTTTCGATCATGGCAGGGATTCTGATCATCGCTCATGCGCCGTTGGCCAGCGCACTGCGCGATTGCGCTGCACACGTGTATTGCGGCCAGCCTGAACGGCTGGATGCAATCGACGTCCTGCCCGATGCCGACCCGGCTGCCGTGCTGGCCCAGGCGCGCGACAAGCTCGCCGAACTCGTCGAGGGCAACGGCGCGCTGGTGCTGACCGACATCTTTGGGGCGACGCCCGCCAACATCGCTTCGCGCCTGGCCGATCCGGGCCGGGTACGCGTGCTGGCCGGCGTGAACCTGCCGATGCTCGTGCGCGCTATCTGTTATCGCTCTGAAAAACTCGAACAACTTGCCGCAAAGGCCCTGGCCGGCGGCGCGCAAGGCGTACTGCAGGTCGGCTCGACAGCCGTTCAGAACCAGGTTGCCAACCATCCGGACAAATATGCTGCAGAGGGATATCACCATCATCAATAAGCTCGGGCTGCATGCCCGCGCTTCCGCCAAACTCACGCAGCTCGCCAGCAAGTTCGACAGCCAGATCAAGATGTCGCGCAACGGCCGTCAGGTCGACGCCAAGAGCATCATGGGTGTGATGATGCTGGCCGCGGGCATCGGCTCCACCGTCACGCTGGAGATCGAAGGCCCCGACGAGCACGACGCCATGGATGATCTCGTCGCGCTCATCAACGACCGCTTCGGCGAAGGCGAATAACCCGCCCGACGCACTCACTTCAACGCCGCTCCGTCCAGCGCTCTATGCCTTTTACCCTGCACGGTATTCCGGTTTCGCGCGGTGTCTCCATCGGCCGTGCCCACATGCTGGCGCGTGCGGCGCTCGATGTGTCGCACTACCTGGTTGATGAAGACAAGCTCGACGCCGAGGTCGAGCGCCTGCGCAGCGCCCGCGCCACCGTGCGCGCTGAACTGGCTGCACTCAAGCGCGACCTGCCAACCGATGTGCCCGAAGAGATGGGCGCTTTTCTCGACGTGCACGCGATGATCCTGGACGACGCGTTGCTCTCGCAGGTGCCGGAGACGCTGATTCGCCAGCGCCGCTACAACGCAGAATGGGCGCTCACCACGCAGCTTGAAGAGCTGATCCGCCAGTTTGGCGAGATTGAAGATGAATACCTGCGCGAGCGCAAAGCCGACATCGAGCAGGTCGTCGAGCGCATTCTGAAGGTGCTGGCTGGCGCGCCAGCGTTGGCGCCCGCGCCAGTGGCAGTCGGCTGCGATCCGGACGCTGGCATGATCGTCGTGGCGCACGACATTGCGCCGGCCGACATGCTGCAATTCCGGGGCCAGACCTTCGCCGGCTTCGTGACCGACCTGGGCGGGCGCACCTCGCACACCGCCATCGTGGCGCGCAGCCTCGACATTCCGGCGGCCGTGGGCGTGCACAACGCCAGCACGTTGATCCGCCAGGACGACATCATCGTCATCGATGGCGATAACGGCATCGTGATCGTTGATCCGAGCACGTCCATCCTCGAGGAATACCGCCACCGCCGCAGCGAGGGCGAGCTGCAGAAAAAGCGTCTCGAACGCCTGCGCCACACACCCACCGTCACGCTCGATGGCACGCAGATCGATCTGCAGGCAAACATTGAAATGCCGGAAGATGCGGTCGCTGCGGTCAAAGCCGGTGCCGTGGGCGTGGGCCTGTTTCGCTCCGAATTCCTCTTCATGAACCGGCGCGGCGCGCTGCCGGACGAGGAAGAACAGTTCCGCGCGTACCGAACCGCCGTTGAATCGATGATGGGTCTGCCCGTCACGATCCGCACGATCGACATCGGCGCAGACAAGCCGCTGGACATCCGCGACGATGTGTTCGAGACCGCGCCCAACCCGGCTCTGGGCTTGCGCGCAATCCGCTGGTCGCTGTCGGAGCCGGCGATGTTCCTCACGCAGTTGCGCGCGCTGCTGCGAGCATCGGCGTTTGGGCCTATCAAGATTCTCGTGCCGATGCTTGCGCACGCGCGCGAGATCGACCAGACGCTCGAGTTGCTGGCACGCGCCAAAGCCTCGCTCGACGCCGAGGGCGTGGCCTACGATCCGAGCATCAAAGTCGGTGCCATGATCGAGATTCCGGCGGCCGTGCTGATCCTGCCGGTGTTCCTGCGCCGCATGGATTTCCTGTCGATCGGTACGAACGATCTCATCCAGTACACGCTCGCCATCGACCGCGCTGACAATGCGGTCGCACACCTGTACGACCCGCTGCATCCGGCGGTGCTGCAGCTCATCGCACGCACCATCCGCGAAGGGCACCAGGCAGGCAAACCGGTGTCGGTGTGCGGCGAGATGGCCGGCGACGCCACCATGACGCGCTTGCTGCTCGGCATGGGTCTCACCGAGTTCTCGATGCATCCGTCGCAACTGCTGAGCGTCAAGCAACAGATCCTGCGGTCGGACCGCTCGCGGCTGATGCGTGAGGCCGATCGTCTTTTGCACGCCTGTGAGCCCGCTGAAGTCGAAGACGCGCTCGACGCGCTGGCGCGGGCCTGAACAGTGCGTTCCTAAAGCGCCGGCCACATCGACTGTCGCGCCGGCGCGTCGCTTCTCTCGGGCGATTCCTTAGTTAAGTGATTGAAATTGCACGTCTTTTGATAAAAAGACGGCGCGCGTGCACTTGCATGACCCTCCCCGCGAAATGGAGTAGAACAAGAATTGTTCTCATTACCATTCTCTGTTATTCTGGTTTCACTGCGCGTTCGGAGCGCAGCGGAGGAAGCCCCGTGTACGTCTGCATCTGCAATCAAGTGACCGACCGCGAAATCCATGGCGCCGCCCGTCTGGGCGTGTCGACGATGGACGAGCTCGCCGAAACGCTCGGCGTGGGTACATGCTGCGGACAGTGCCGGGACTGCGCCAAGCAGGTGCTGGCCGAAGCAGTGAGCTGCATCCCCGTCGATCAGGTGTTGGGCCGCGCCAGCACGCATGCCATAATCGAGCATCGCGACGAGCCCGTCGCCAATGACCAGGCCGTTGCTGCCGGGGCACTGGCTGCCTGATTTCCCTTCTTTCTCTGTCGCCGCGAATTGCCGCCCGGGCATTAAGCCTCGGTGGCATTTGTTGCTTGCTGGTCAGGCACAGGGCTCGCCTTGAACGGACGTTTGCGTGCGTCCATCACCCGCAGGAGCCCAAGAATGAAAGGCGATAAGAAGGTCATCCAATATCTGAACGCGCAGCTCAAGAATGAGCTGACCGCCATCAACCAGTATTTCCTCCACGCGCGCATGTACGGCCACTGGGGGCTCAAGCGCATTGGGGACCACGAATACAAGGAGTCGATCGGCGAGATGAAGCACGCCGATCGCCTGATCGAGCGCATCCTGATGCTCGACGGCCTGCCTAACCTCCAGGATCTCGGCAAGATTTTCATCGGCCAGGATACGAAGGAAATCCTTGAGTGCGACCTGAAGCTCGAGCGCGCCGCACACGGTACCGTGGTCGAAGGCATCGCTTACTGTGAATCAGTCAAGGACTACGTCAGCCGTGAGATTCTGGTCGACATTCTGGATGACACCGAAGAGCACATCGACTGGCTGGAAACGCAGCTTGAACTGATCGACAAGGTTGGCATTCAGAACTACCTGCAATCGCAGATGGAGCCTGAGGGCGAGTAAGCCTCGTCAGTCGGAAAAAAAGAAGGAGGCCTTGGCCTCCTTTTTTGTTGCGCGCATTCCGGCGATTCAGTGAGCGCCGCCGCAGACGGGGCATGAGGGCTGGCGTGCGATGCGCATCGTCGTCCATTCCATTGACAGACCGTCGAGCATCAGCAGGCGCCCAGCAAGCGAGCGGCCTACACCGGCAATCAGCTTGAGTGCCTCGGCGGCCTGCACCGTGCCCACCATGCCCACCAATGGCGAGAACACGCCCATCGTCGCGCAGGCTATGTCGGGCGCGGGTTCGTCAGGTGAGAACAGGCACGCATAACAGGGGCCGCCGGCACGGCTGTCAAACACGCTGATCTGCCCATCGAAGCGGATGGCAGCGCCCGACACCAGCGGCACACCCGCACGCACGCAGGCGAGGTTGGCGGACTGGCGCGTGGCGAAGTTGTCGGAGCAATCCAGCACCACGCTCACGCCATCGAGCAGCGCGCCGAGGCCATCCGCATCCATCCGACGTTGCACGGCATTGACCTGCACCTCGGGGTTCAGCCGCGCGATGGCCGCGTATGCCGATGCCACTTTCGGCTGCCCGACCGACTCCGTGGTGTGGATGATCTGGCGCTGCAGGTTGGTCAGGTCTACCGTGTCGTCGTCGACGATGGTGAGCGTGCCGACACCTGCCGCCGCCAGATAGGGCAGGGCCGCAGCGCCGAGCCCGCCCGCGCCGATGACCAATGCATGGCTTTCAAGCAGGCGTGTCTGCCCCTCGATGCCGATCTCGTCGAGCAGGATATGGCGGGAGTAGCGCAGCAGTTGGTCGTCGTTCATGGTGTTGCAATGAAAAAGGCCGTGCAGTGCACGGCCTCATAAGTTTGCCAGCGTTTGCCGGCAGGTGTCTTAACGGGCGCCGGTGGGTTCCGGTGCGGGTTGCACGCCGCTGGCCGGAACATTGGGTTTCGGTGCGGCCGGCTCGGAAGCCGGGGCGATCTTGCCCTTGGGCAGCTTGGCCGGGGCGCTCGATTCCTTGGCCGCCGGCGACTTCACCGCCTTGTCCGGCACCGCGGCAGCCGCGGCTTCCAGCACCGACTTCGAGCGCTTGACCGGCTGCCCCTTCAGATCGGCAACAGCTTGCTGCAGCATGAAATCTTCGGCCGAACCGAATTCGATCGGCTTTTTGTTCCGCTCCTTCTCGCGCTGCTCCGGCGTCTTCTTGGCGTTTTCTTCCTCCAGGCGACGCAGCTCTTCCACGCGGCGCTTCTCGCGCTCGGTCATCTCGGCTTCTTCCGATTCCTGCTTGTTGTGCAGGTGGCGCTCGGTATCGATTTCGCGGGTGATCAGCGCGTCGTCCGGGTCGCCGTCAGGGTTCTGATCAACCGGAATATCCGGGCGGATGCCCTTGGCTTGAATCGATTTGCCCGACGGCGTGTAGTAGTACGCGATGGTCAGCTTGATGCCGGTGTCGTTGGACAGCGGACGCACCGTCTGCACCGAGCCCTTGCCGAAGGTTGTCTTGCCCATCGTCTTGGCGCGGTGATGATCCTGCAGCGCGCCGGCCACAATTTCCGATGCCGATGCTGTGTAGGCGTTGGTCAGCACGATGATCGGCACGGTCTTGAACTCGGGGTCCAGGCCGACCAGCGGATCGGAGTCGAAGTTGCTCAAACGGTAGTTGGCGAAGGTTGTCTTGTACGTGCGCTTGGCATCCGGCACCTGGCCGTTGGTCGAGACCACCGTCACATCCGGCGGCAGGAATGCGGCCGACACGCCCACGGCGGCTTGCAGCACGCCACCACCGTTGTTACGCAGATCCAGGATCACGCCCTTGAGGTGGCCGTCCTGTTTTGCCAGGTCATTGAGCCTCTTGGCCAAGTCCGGCACGGTGCGTTCCTGAAAGCTGGTGATGCGCACCCACGCGATGCCGTTGTCCAGCATCTTGGCCTTGACCGACTGCACCTGGATTTCCGCACGCGTGATCGTCAGCGGGAAGGTGCGCTCTTCCTTCTTGCGGTAGATGGTGAGCGTGACCTTGGTGCCCGGCGCGCCGCGCATGCGCTTGACGGCCTGCTCCAGCGGCATGCCGCGCACGGGTTTGTCGTCGATGCGGGTGATCAGATCGCCCGGCTGCACGCCGGCCCGGAAGGCGGGTGTGTCTTCAATCGGGTTGATCACCTTGACCAGGCCTTCTTCCTGCGAGATCTCGATGCCCAGACCGGCGAAGCGGCCCTGGGTGCCTTCCTGCAGTTCCTGGAAGTCCTTCTTGTCGAGATAGGCCGAATGCGGGTCGAGGCTGGCGACCATGCCCTTGATAGCTTCGGTCAGCAGCTTGTCGTCGTCCACCGGCTCGACATATTCGCGCTTGATCTGGCCAAAGATGTCGGCCATGAGCCTGAGCTTCTCCAGCGGGAGCGGCCCGACCGTCGCGTTCTGCGCGGTGGCGGAGAGCTGGAGCGTCGCCAGAACCCCGGTGACGAGGCCGATGGCGATCAAGCTGATGTTCTTGAGCGAGGTTCGCATGTGTCGAGCGTGGACGTGGGAACAGTAGATAAACATGGCCCGGGACGGCTCGCGCACATCCCGGGCTACAGGCTTCGACAGTATAAAGGCGTTGGAGTGCCAAACGCCTCGTTACGGTTTATTTCGACTTGCCTTGGCTGGCCACCGCCGCGAGCGATGCGGCAATCGCTTCCTGGTCGCCCAGGTAGTAATGGCGGATCGGCTTGAGGTTAGCGTCCAGCTCATACACAAGCGGCGTGCCATTGGGGATATTCAGACCCACGATATCGGCGTCGGAAATGCCGTCCAGGTACTTCACCAGGGCGCGGATGCTGTTGCCGTGCGCGGCGATCACCACGCGCTGGCCGCTCTTGATGGCTGGCGCAATCGACTCTTCCCACAGCGGCAGCACGCGCGCCACGGTGTCTTTCAGGCATTCAGTCAGGGGCACCTGCTCGCGCGACAGGCCTGCGTAGCGCGGGTTACCGAAGGCGTCGTTGTCGGCGCCCGGCTCGAGGGCGGGGGGCGGCGTGTCGTAGCTGCGGCGCCAGACCAGGACCTGCTCGTCGCCAAACTTGGCTGCGGTCTCGGCCTTGTTCAGACCCGACAGCGCGCCATAGTGGCGTTCATTCAGGCGCCATTCGTTGCGGGTCGGAATCCACATCAGGTCCATTTCGTCCTGCACGTGCCACAGCGTGCGGATCGCGCGCTTGAGCACCGAGGTGTAGGCCAGATCGAACGTGAAGCCGGCTTCGCGCAGCAGGCGGCCGCCTTGGCGGGCCTGGGCGACGCCCGTATCGGTCAGGTCGACGTCGACCCAGCCGGTGAAGCGGTTTTCCAGATTCCACGTCGATTCGCCGTGGCGGATGAGGACGAGCTTATGCATGACTGCCATGATGAGAAGTAAGAAAACCTGCTCGCGGCCGGTTGCGGCGACGTGTCGTACGTCATCGTGCGGACGCTGAAACCGACTATTTTATAATGCCGCGCGAATTGTGTACCCTCGTGGGCCTCCCGAACCGTTCGGCTGATGGTTGCCCACCAGGCCCGCCCGACTTATCCCAGGAAATCGATACCGTGAAGTTTTTCGCCGATTACAACAACCTTGCACTGCTTGCCGTCGCCATCGTCTCGGGCCTGCTGCTGCTCTGGGCGCCCATCCAGCGCCGCATCGCAGGCGGCGGCGGGGCCAAGGTGAGTGCCCCGGCGGCCACCCAACTGATCAATCGCCGCAACGCGGTGGTGGTGGATGTGCGCGAAAGCGGTGAATACGCTGCGGGCCACCTGCCGCAAGCCAAGCATGCGCCGCTTGGCGAGCTTGAGGGCAAAGCCTCGGGCCTTGCAAAGAACAAAGAGACCCCGATTATTCTCGTATGCCAGACCGGTCAACGCGCTGGGCGCGCCCAAGCAGTCCTGAAGCAGGCCGGTTACAGTGAGGTCTATTCGCTCGAGGGCGGATTGGCCGCCTGGCAACAAGCAGGCCTTCCGGTTGTGAAATAAAGAAACGAGGTTGGAAATATGGCGCACGTGGTCATGTACAGCACCACCGTCTGCCCCTATTGCGTGGCAGCGGAACGACTCCTGAAGCAGCGCGGTGTCGAGCAGATCGAGAAGATCCTGATCGACCGCGAACCCGGTAAGCGTGAAGAGATGATGACGCGCACGAACCGCCGCACCGTGCCGCAGATCTACATTGACGAGCGCCATATCGGCGGCTTTGATGATCTGTCTGCGCTGGACCGCGAAGGCGGGCTGGTGCAGCTGCTCGCTGCCTGATCCGGCGATCTGCGCGCCACACGAAAACGCCCGGTTTTGACCGGGCGTTGTACTTTTGGGCCTGGTCTTATAGCGGGCACTATTTGGTCATGTACCATACGCGTCTTGCGCGGCGGACGCTTCCGCCAAGCACAGACCACATCCCATTTGAAGGCGAGTCATGAGCGATCAGCAACAGCAGCAACCGGGCCAGGATGGCCAGCCGTTCTTCAACATTCAGCGCGTCTATCTGAAGGATCTGTCGCTGGAGCAGCCGAACTCGCCGCACATCTTCCTCGAGCAGGAACAGCCGTCCGTGGAGGTGCAGGTCGACGTAGCCGCTTCGCAACTCGCCGAAGGCGTGTTTGAGGTGACCGTCATTGGTACGGTGACGACCAAGGTGCAAGAAAAGGTCGCGTTCCTGGTGGAAGCCAAGCAAGCGGGCATCTTCGACATCCGCAACGTGCCGGCCGAGCAGATGGACCCGCTGTTGGGCATCGCCTGCCCGACCATCGTGTACCCGTACCTGCGTTCGAACATCGCCGATACGATCGGCCGCGCCGGTTTCCAGCCGATCCACCTGGCCGAGATCAACTTCCAGGCCCTGTACGAGCAGCGCCTGGCTGCCGCCATGGAAGAAGCGCAAGCTGGTGGCAACGCTGGTCTGGTAATGCCGGACGGCTCGAAGGCCACCCATTAAGTACGAGGCGCACTGCGCCAGAAGCCCGCGCCAGCCGCACGCTTGCGCGGGCATTTTTTTGTCTGACCGATGTTGAACACGCGCATGCGAATTTCCGTTCTGGGTGCCGGCGCCTGGGGCACTGCCCTGGCCAGCCATGCCGCGCAATCGCACGACGTCGTGCTGTGGGGGCGTGACGCCAAGCTCGTCGCGCAGATGGCCGCCACGCACATCAATGCGCCGTATCTGCCGGGCATTGCGCTGCGGGCGTCGCTGCATTTTTCTGCCGACTTGCAAGCCGCGCTCGATCATGCGGCTGGAGATGAGGGGCTTGCCGTCATCGCTTCGCCCGTTGCCGGGTTGGCCGACCTTGCACGCGCGATTGCCGCACACCGCGGTGTGCGCAACGTGATCTGGCTGTGCAAGGGGTTCGACCCCGAAACCAGTGCGCTGCCGCACGCCATCGTTGCCGACGTGCTGAAAGAAACGGGGCGCAACGACCTCGCCGTCGGTGTGCTGTCGGGCCCGAGTTTCGCCAAGGAGGTCGCGCAGGGTTTGCCATGCGCCATGACGGTAGCATCGACCAGCGAAGCGCTGTGCAAGCGCACGCAGCGCGGCTTCCATCATCACGCGATGCGCGTGTATGCGAGCGACGACCTCGTCGGCGTGGAAGTGGGCGGTGCGGTGAAGAACGTGCTGGCCATCGCGACGGGTGCGGCGGATGGCCTGGGCTTGGGCTTGAACGCGCGCGCGGCATTGGTGACGCGCGGGCTGGCCGAGATGACGCGTCTGGGGCTGGCGCTTGGGGGCCGGCCGGAAACATTCATGGGGCTGACCGGCATGGGCGATTTGCTGCTGACCGCCACGGGCGATCTGTCCCGCAACCGCGCCGTCGGGATGCAACTGGCCCAAGGCCGCGCGCTCGACGACATCCTGCACAGCCTGGGTCATGTCGCAGAAGGCGTGCGCTGCGCTCGAGCCGTGGCTGCGTTGGCGCGCGCCAAGGGCGTGGACATGCCCATCACCTTTACTGTCTGCGAAGTCCTGTTTGACGGGCTTGCCGTGGCGAAAGCGGTCGAGCGCCTGCTGCAGCGCGACGCCAAAGCGGAATCGGCACGTTAGGTTGCGCCGCAATCAAGGAGGCGTCTGAGTCAGGCGCCGCCCGCGAACCCGTTCTGCCGCCACGCTTCAAACACCACCACCGCCACGGTGTTCGACAGATTCAGGCTGCGGTTATCGGGTCGCATCGGCAGGCGAATGCGCTGCGAGGGGGGAAACCATTCCCGCCGGGCTTCCGACAACCCGCGCGTTTCCGAACCGAACACAAACCAGTCGCCCGGCTGAAACGCCATGCTGGCAAAAGGCGTTGAGCCGCGCGTGGTGAGCGCGAACATGCGCGTGGGATCGGGCCGCGCATCGTGCAGGAAGGCATCCCAATCAGCATGCACGCGCATCGTCGCGTACTCGTGATAGTCGAGCCCTGCGCGGCGCATGCGCGCATCTTCGAGCGGAAAACCCAACGGTTCAATCAGATGCAGCTGCGCGCCCGTGTTGGCACACAGCCGGATCACATTGCCCGTATTGGGCGGGATTTCTGGTTCGACGAGGACGACGTTGAACATGATCGGGCGGCAGGAGGAATTTCGGCGGCGAGCTTATCCACATTGGGAAGGGTTGTCACCCCGCCACAGCTTCGCATAATCGGCGCGACACAATGTCGCACAAGCACGTAATCAGGGCGTGCGCAAGGCAACAACGTTGGTGACGCGGATGGCGCCCGCGCGTTTGAGTTGCGTGGCGATCTCGCCCAGGGTTGCGCCGGTGGTCATCACATCGTCCACGACGCCGATGTGGCGACCCGCAATACGGGCACGCTCGACGACGGCGAACGCGCCATGCAGGTTGCCCAATCGTTCGGCGCGGTCCAGCGTGGCTTGGGCGGGATTGTCTCGCACACGGCGCAGAGCGTTGGCGTGAGCGGGAATGCCCAACTGGCGCTCCATTCGGCGGGCAAGTTCCCATGCCTGGTTGTAGCCGCGTGAGCGCAGGCGTGCGGGCGAGAGCGGCACGGGCAGCAGCACGTCCGGCAAGTCGCCGGGCGCGGCGGCGAGTGCGTTGCTCAACTGTTCCGCCAGCCAGGCCGCCAGCGGTAACTGCGCCCGAAATTTCAATCCGGTGACAAGGTGATCGAGCGGCCAGCCGTAGTCCGCAATCACAACGGTCGTGTCAAAGTCCGGCGCGCCGGCCAGACAGGTGCGGCAATGCCGGGCGGCGTGCCGCGCCTCCAGCGCAATGGCGCACTGGACGCAGCGCCGCTTGTGCAGCAGCGGGGCCAGATCGCTTGTGTAGCCGGCGCATACCAGTTCGCGCTGAACCGCGCCGCACAGGGCGCAAGCGCACGGCAGCAGATGACGCAGGCCGGCGCCAAACCATACAGATAACGCGTGTTTGCGCATGAAAAAAGCCGTTATCCAAGCTGATTTGCGGCTATTCCGCTATCGGACGGCGCCTCAAACTGCAGGCCGGTATACTTGGCAGCCGCCGTGTCCTGCCCCGTCTTGTTGATGTCCGATCCCGCTCTTGCCCGTCCTGCCGCCTTGCGGCGCGCCTTCGATCGCCGCGCCGCGCGTTTTGCCGACGCGGATTTCCTGCTGCGCGAGGTGGGCAGCCGCATGCAAGACCGGCTGTCCTATATCAAGGCAACGCCCGTGCGCGCGCTGGACCTCGGGTGTGGCCTGGGGCAAGGCCTCGCGGTGCTGCGCGCGCAGTATCCGGACGCGCAGATCTGCGGCGTAGACTGGTCGTCCGCCATGCTGGCGCAGGCGCAGAAGCTCGACCCGCAGCGCACCGACGCCGGCTGGCTCGGTCGACTGCTGAAGAAGCGTCCCGTCTTCGATTTCGCTCAGGCGGATTTTCGCGCGTTGCCGTTTGCCGACGCGGCGTTTGACCTGCTGTGGTCAAATCTGGCGCTGCATTGGGACCCAGCGCCGCACGCGATCTTCCCGGAGTGGCACCGCATCACCTCCGAAGGCGGTCTGCTGATGTTCAGCCTGTTCGGCCCCGACACCTTGCGTGAGCTGCGCAGCGCCCTGACCGGCATCGACGGGGGCATCCACACGCTGCGCTTCGTTGATATGCATGACATTGGCGACATGCTTGTGCACAGCCGCTGGTCCACGCCCGTCATGGACATGGAGCAGCTCACCATTACCTATGAGACGCCGCAGGCGTTGCTGGCGGATGTGCACCTGCTCGGCGGCATGGCTGGCCTGGCGGATGAGGCGGGCCGCAGCCTCGCCGGCGCCGGCCTGCACACGCCGCGCTGGCGCCAGCGGCTATTCGACGCACTCGATGCGCAACGCAATCCCGATGGCCTGATTCCGCTCACCTTCGAAATCGTTTACGGCCACGCCTGGAAGCTCGCGCCGGCCCAGCGGCAGTCGCTGGACGAGCAGGGAAGGGCGATGATTCCGATCGATCAAATCGGTCGCAAACCGCGCGCCTGAAACGTGTTTAATGCGGAAACGGTATTGGCTGCGCCTTGTCAAGCCGGGACTTGCATAAAGGCGCTTTACCTTGTTTGGGGTCAATCGCGGCCATATAATGCGCCAGTTTGTCGCAGCAGTCCCCCAAAGGCCTATCCCGTTTTTTGCCACGGGCGAACCGTTCGGGTATGCATCCGAGGCAGGAGTGGTTCAATGCACGACATTGCAAATGTTGCGTTGATACCGCGCTCCACCCAGCATGCGGCGCCTCCACTATCTCGGAATCGCCGCGCAAAAACTGGCTCATGAAGCGAAGAAACTGCTCGCTTTCAACCTGCCAGATTGGCTGGCCCACCCCTTGGTCGTCATTCTCCCGTCCGCAATCGCTTCGTTTCCTGCCTGGCAAGGTGCGTGATTGGTGTTGCCTTTTGAAGGGCTGGAGGTCGCGATTCTCGGATGGGCATTGCTGTACTATGCCCGCCACGCCTCCGATTACGGGCACGTCTGGCTGGAAGATGTGGCGTGCTCGTGATCCAGCAGGTGAGCGCCAGACGGCGCAAGCTTGCGGACGAGCTTTCCCGGTGTTTGGGACACGGGCAACCAACCCAGGTCTCATGAGCCGCGCACCGGGGCAGAGTGGAATCTGTCAATTGGGTAGATAAAAAATGAAAATGTTGAATAAGACATTGGCAAGTTTGCTGGCGGCAGGTTCTCTCCTCGCCCTCAGTCAAACGGCCCTGGCAGTGGAAGACATGCCGGGCGGCCCCGCAGTGCGGCAGCTCAATCTCGCGCCCCCGGTCACCAAGATCGCCGCCGAGATCCATTGGCTGCACTGGATGATGCTGATCATCTGTATCGTGATCTTCATCGGTGTATTCGGGGTGATGTTCTACTCCATTTTCAAGCACCGTAAGTCGGTCGGCCACAAGCCGGCGACGTTCCACGAAAGCACCACGGTCGAAATCATCTGGACCATCGTGCCGTTCCTGATCGTGATCGGGATGGCGCTGCCGGCCACGCGTGCCGTGGTCGCGATGAAGGACACCACCAATTCTGACCTCACCATCAAGGCCACCGGCTACCAGTGGAAGTGGGGTTACGACTACCTGAAGGGCGAAGGCGAGGGCATCTCGTTCCTTTCCACGCTCACCACCCCGCGCGACCAGATCAACAACCAGGCGCCCAAGAGCAACACGTACCTGGTCGAGGTCGACAACGAGCTGGTCGTGCCGGTCAATCGCAAGGTGCGCATCGTCACTACCGCCAACGACGTGATCCACTCGTGGATGATCCCGGCGTTTGGCGTGAAGCAGGATGCGATTCCGGGCTTCGTGCGCGACGCGTGGTTCAAGGCTGAGAAGGTTGGCGTGTATCGCGGCCAGTGCGCTGAACTGTGCGGCAAGGAACACGCCTTCATGCCGATCGTCGTGCGCGTGGTCTCGCAAGACGACTACACCAAGTGGGTCGACGGCAAGAAGAAGGAGTTGGCTGCCAAGGCCGATGATCCGAATAAGACGTACACGCTGGAAGAACTCAAGTCGCGCGGCGAGAAGGTCTACACCGCCAACTGCGCGGTCTGCCACCAGCCCAACGGCAAAGGCGGCGGCCCGTTCCCGGCGCTCGATGGCTCGAAGATCGCCAATGGCCCGCTGGCCGACCATGTTGGCATCGTGCTGCACGGCAAGGGCGCAATGCCGCCGTGGGCTTCGGCACTGAATGATGTCGAAATCGCTTCCGTTATCACTTACGAGCGCAACCACTGGGGCAACCATACCGGTGACCTGCTGCAGCCGACGCAAGTGAAGGATGCGCGCGGCGGCAAGATGCCTGAAGGCGGCGGCGCCAAGACCGCTGCAACTGAATCCGCCGGTAAGGTGGCGTCCCAACAAGTGACTGCGGCCCAAGACCGCAGCGCTGGCTGATTGATCGTCTGCCGATCATCTGCGTAAGGAACCGAATCCAAGGAGTTCTTTGATGAGCACCGCTGTTACGCACCCGCAAGATCACGCGCACGGTCATGGAGACGACCACGCGCACGACCATCCGCACGGCTGGCGCCGGTGGCTGTTTGCGACCAACCACAAGGACATCGGTACGCTGTACCTGCTGTTCTCGTTCATGATGCTGCTCTCGGGCGGCACGCTGGCCTTGCTGATCCGCCTTGAGCTGTTCCAGCCCGGCCTGCAGTTCTTCCATCCGGAACTGTTCAACCAGTTCACCACGCTGCACGGCCTGATCATGGTGTTCGGCGCGATCATGCCGGCGTTCGTGGGCTTCGCCAACTGGATGATCCCGTTGCAGGTGGGCGCCTCCGACATGGCGTTCGCGCGGATGAACAACTTCAGCTTCTGGCTGTTGCCGCCTGCAGCGCTGCTGCTGGTGGGCTCGTTCTTCGCGCCGGGCGGCGCCACGGCTGCGGGCTGGACGCTCTATGCACCGTTGTCGGTGCAGATGGGCCCGGGCATGGACATGGCGATCTTCGCGATCCACATCATGGGCGCCTCGTCGATCATGGGCGCGATCAACATCATCGTGACCATCCTGAACATGCGCGCTCCCGGTATGACGCTGATGAAGATGCCGATGTTCTGCTGGACGTGGCTGATCACGGCGTATCTGCTGATTGCGGTGATGCCGGTGCTGGCAGGCGCGATCACCATGGTGCTGACCGACCGCCACTTCGGCACGAGCTTTTTCTCGGCCGCCGGCGGCGGTGACCCGGTGATGTACCAGCACATCTTCTGGTTCTTCGGGCACCCGGAGGTGTACATCATGATCTTGCCGGCGTTCGGCATCGTCAGCCAGATCGTGCCGGCCTTCGCGCGCAAGCCGCTGTTCGGCTACAGCTCGATGGTGTACGCAACGGCCTCAATCGCCATCCTGTCGTTCATCGTGTGGGCGCACCACATGTTCACGACTGGCATGCCCGTCACCGGCCAGCTCTTCTTCATGTACGCGACGATGCTGATTGCAGTGCCGACCGGCGTGAAGATCTTTAACTGGGTGGCCACGATGTGGCGCGGCTCGATGACGTTCGAGACGCCCATGTTGTTTGCGATCGGCTTCATCTTTGTGTTCACGGTGGGCGGCTTCACGGGCCTGATCCTGGCCGTGGCCCCGATCGACATCCAGCTGCAGGACACCTACTACGTGGTGGCGCACTTCCATTACGTGCTGGTGGCCGGTTCGCTGTTCGCGCTGTTCGCGGGCTTTTATTACTGGGGCCCCAAGTGGTCGGGCTACATGTACAGCGAGACGCGCGGCAAGATCCACTTCTGGGGTTCGATGATCACCTTCAACCTCACGTTCTTCCCGATGCACTTCCTGGGGCTGGCCGGCATGCCGCGCCGCTATGCGGATTACCCGCAGCAGTTTGCCGACTTCAACGCAATCGCGTCGATCGGTGCGCTGGGTTTCGGCCTGATGCAGGTGTATTTCTTCTTCTTCGTGGTGCTGCCCTCGTACCGCGGTGGCGAGAAGGCCGCCGACAAACCATGGGATGGCGCGGAGGGCCTGGAGTGGACCGTGCCGTCGCCGGCGCCGTTCCACACCTTTGAAGAACCGCCGCACGTGAAGTAATGCAGGTTTCGCGGGGCTGGTCACTGCCGGCCCCGCGATCCTCCGGACAACGATGTCGAACTCAGAAAAAAGCCCAACGCCCGAGCAACGCGCTGCCAACCGTCGCCTGGGTCTCATCCTTGGCACCGTCGCGTTGGTTTTTTTTCTGGGTGTGATTTTCAAGCGCGTGGTGTTCGGCGGCTAGCCGGGCAAGCGACGCGCTGATCGCTGAACCGAGATTTCGCGAGACCCCTATGAGCCAGACACCGGCGCAGCCGGACCCGACCCAAAACGACAAAGCCCTGGAGCGCGGCCTGAACCGTTCCATGCTTGCCAAGCTGGCCGTCGTGGTTGTGATCATGTTCGGCTTTGGCTACGCGATGGTGCCGCTGTACAAGAAGATCTGCGAGCTCACGAACATTAACGTGTTGAACACGCGTGATGAAGATGGCGGCGCGCTGCGCAACTCGCAGGTCGACAAGACGCGCACGATCACGGTCGAGTTCGACTCGAACAGCCAAGGGCCGTTTCGCTTCCGCCCGGTCAAGAACAGCATGGATGTGCACCCCGGCGAGATCAACCAGATCGTCTACGAAGTGGTGAACAAGGAGGGGCGTACGGTGGAGGCGCAGGCCATCCCGAGTTACGCGCCCAAGCAGGCAACCGAGTTCTTCAAGAAGATCGAGTGTTTCTGTTTCAAGCAGCAGACGCTGACGGCCAATGAATCACGCGAGATGCCGGTGGTGTTTGTGATTGATCCGGATCTTCCCAAGGACGTGAAGACGATCACCTTGTCCTACACTTTCTTTGAAATCCACGCGCCGTCGGCCATTGCGCCGGCGATGCCGGGCAAGGGAACGTGAAGGAGGAGGTAAAAACGTGGACGAACTGAAAGAAGCGACCAAGCGGCGCGCATCATTCGCACAGACGATGAAGGCGGTGTTCTGGTCCTTCTTCGGTGTGCGCAAGGGGCGCGATCATGACCGTGACATGGCGCAGCTCAATCCCGTCCACGTGATCATTGCGGGCCTGCTGGCGACGGCGCTATTCATTCTTGTGCTGCTGCTGATTGTCCGTGCGGTTGTCAGTTGAAGGTTGAGGAGACGGCTTGCGCAGCATGGGCCGGGCAACATCGAGTGGATTCCTAAAAAAATAGAGCTGGAGAAAAAGAGATGAGTGCGAATCGAGCGAACGCTCCGTACTACTTCGTGCCCGGGCCGTCGCGGCATCCGATTACGGCGAGCCTCGGCCTGCTGATCGTGCTGCTCAGCGCCGCTGCGTGGGTGAATGCGCAGCCGTGGGCGCCGTGGACGTTCCTGATCGGCCTGCTGTGGTTCCTGTTCGTGCTGCGCGCATGGTTTGCCGACGCCATCTCCGAATCCGAGACCGGCAAGTATGGCGACCGCGTGGATGCCTCGTTCCGCTGGTCGATGAGCTGGTTCATCTTCTCGGAAGTGATGTTCTTCGCGGCATTCTTCGGCGCGCTGTTCTATGCCCGCACCATCGCCATGCCGTGGCTGGGGGATCTGAACAACAAGCTGCTGTGGCCCGATTTCAACGCGCTGTGGCCGAACGCCGGCCCGGCCGGCACGGTGTCACCGTTCACGACGATGGGCCCGTGGCCGATCCCGACCATCAACACGGCGCTGCTGCTGACCTCCGGTGTGACGCTCACCTGGGCACACCATGCGCTGCGTGAAGGCAAGCGCGCGCAGGTCATCCAGGGCCTGCTGCTGACGATCCTCCTGGGCTTCACGTTCATGGGTTTCCAGGCGTTCGAATACATTCACGCCTATCACGAACTGAACCTGAAGCTGACCTCGGGTATCTATGGCTCAACGTTCTTCTTGCTGACGGGCTTCCACGGCTTTCACGTGACGATGGGCGCGATCATGCTGTCGGTGGTGCTGGGCCGCGTGATCAAGGGCCACTTCACGCCGGAGCATCATTTCGCGTTTGAAGGCGCCGCCTGGTACTGGCACTTTGTGGATGTGGTGTGGCTGGGCCTGTACGTCGTGGTGTACTGGCTGTAAAACCGGCCCAAGATCCGGCTGCGCGGCCCGATCTTGGTTCTGTAATGCTTGCCGTACACCTGTAAGGCTGGCTTCTCAAACCAACCTCGAGCCGCTCACCACGGATCGTGAACCGGTTTCAGGTAAAGAAAGAAATGCCGCAGACGGGATACCGCTGCGGCGTTTTCGTTTTTCTGATGCCGGTGATGTGCGCGACTATTGGCCGAAGCGGATGCCTGTACTGTGAATCCACCCCAGCCGGTTCGCGACCAGGATGAAGATGAACAGCGCAATCGAAAAGCCGACGCGGAACATCAAGGAGCGGACGGTGCGGTTGCTGTGTCCCTTGTCACGCATCAGGAAGAACAGCGCGGAGGCAAGGCTGCCGAGGATCAGCAGAAACGCAATGGCAACGACGATGCGCATGGAGGGCTGCGGGTTGGGCAATGAAGGGTTGGAAATGCGTGCCGAGCATTATCTCACCGAGGCTGCGCAATGACCGTGCGTGTGCCGATGCGCCAGTGGTTCGCGCCGGTGCCGATGTTGGCAGGTGTGGCGCTGATCGCGCTCACGTGCTCGTTGGGGCGCTGGCAGCTTTCGCGTGCGCATGAGCGCATTGAACGGCAGGCGCGCATCGTGGCGCTGGAGAACGCGCCCGCCCAGCGCATCACCGCACAGCCGGTGATGGCAGATTCGGTGATGTACCGGCCAGTGCTGCTGCGGGGCACGTTCGATGTGGCGCACACGGTGCTGCTGGAGAATCGCCCGCATGTCACGAACGGAATCTCCCAACCCGGTTTCGAGGTGCTGATCCCGCTGATACTGGAAGGGGCGGGCGGACGTGCTGCGCTGGTCAACAGGGGCTGGCTGCCGCGCGATCCGGTGGACCGCACGCGCATCGCGCCATACACCACCCCCGCTGGAGAAGTGCAGGTTGAAGGGATGGCGGTGCCACACGCGAGCCGCGTCTTCAGTCTGGGTCGAAAGGAGGGCGCAGATGATGTCGGCCAGCGACTTAGGCAGAATATCGACCTCGACGCGTTCTCGCGCGAAATCGGCGTGCCGCTCCAACCGTTCGTGGTCGAGCAGCAATCTGATGCGCAGGACGGCCTGGCGCGCGATTGGCCGCGCGCAGACTTGGGCGCCGACCGCAACTACGGCTACGCATTCCAGTGGTTTGCGATGGCGGCGGCAGTGCTTGGGCTGATGGTCGTTTATGGTGTGCGGCGCTATCGTCACTTGAGCCGCTTGACAGGCACGTCTGGGCCCGCTTGAACACGAACTCGCATTGCGGCTTAGTGCCGCAGCTGAATGTATTGGAAATCACATGGTGAATCAGGAATCCGCACCTCCTACGTCCGATAGGCCCGGCACACTGGAGGCGTCCGAAGACCCGCGCATCGACGCACGCACGCGCCGGGGTCGCTTGATGATGCTGTTCCTGCTGCTGGTGTGCGCCTCGCCGGTGATCGCGTCGTACCTTGCGTACTATGTCTTCACGCCGGCTGGCGGCAAGGCGGCATATGGCGCGCTGGTCGATCCGCAGCGCCCCATCCCGACCAGCTTGATGGTGCAGGACGAGCACGGCGCTGAAGTGCCGCTGGCCAGCCTCAAGGGCAAATGGCTGATGGTTTCGGTGGACGGCAGCGCCTGCGACGACAACTGCGCGCGCAAGCTCTTCACCATGCGCCAGCTGCGTATCGGTCAGGGCCCGGACCGCGACCGCATCGTCCCATTGTGGCTTGTGACCGATCGCGGTGAAATCGACCCGCGCCTGATCAAGGCCTACAACGACGACTACGGCGCCGTGCGTTTCCTGCGCGCGGCCGATCTGCCGAGGAACTGGCTGGGCGATGGCAAGACGCCGCCCGCCGACCACCTCTTCCTGATCGACCCGCTCGGCAACCTGATGATGCAGTTCCCGAAAGACCCGGACCCGAAGAAGGTGCGCGCTGACATGACGCGGCTGCTGAAGTATTCGCGCATCGGATAGGCCATGCTGCTGCAACTCGCTTCCATTGGCATCCTGATCGCGCTGATTCCGCTGTGCTACGTGCTGGTCAAAGGGGATCGCAACAAATACCGCAAACTGGTGTGGATCACGGCATTCCTGACGCTGGACCTGATCATGTTCGGCAGCTTCACGCGCCTGACCGACTCGGGCCTCGGTTGTCCGGACTGGCCTGGCTGCTATGGCACGTCCAACCCGTTCCACGCAAGCGATGACATCCACGCCGCGCAGGCCGCCATGCCAAACGGCCCGGTCACGTGGATGAAGGCCTGGATCGAGATGACGCACCGTTATTTCGCGCTCGCGCTGGGCGTGCTGATCATCACGCTGGTGGTGTTGGCGTGGGTCAAGCGCCGCGAGCTCAAGCAATCACCGTGGTATGCGACGGCGGTGCTGGCGCTGGTGTGCGTGCAGGGCGCATTCGGCGCGTGGACGGTCACGCTCAAGCTCCAGCCGGCCATTGTGGTGACGCACCTGCTGCTCGGCATGTCGCTGCTGGCATCGTTGATCTGGCTGGGCAGCAAGAACGACGTGCCGCGCGTGGTTGATGAGCGTGGCGCGTCGCTGCGCTTGCCAGCGGCCATCGGCCTGGTGCTGCTCGTCGTGCAGATTGCGCTGGGAGGCTGGGTCAGCACCAACTACGCGGTGCTAGCCTGTACTGATTTCCCGCTGTGCAATGGTCAGTGGGTCCCACCGATGGATTTCGCGCACGGCTTCACGTTTTGGCGCCAGCTTGGCAAGACCGCCGGCGGCGATTTCATCTCGCACGACGCGCTTGTCGCCATCCACTGGACGCATCGCGTGTTTGCGGTACTCGTGCTGAGCTATCTGGCATGGGTGGGCGTGCGTGCCCGGCGTGTGGCTGGCATTGGCCGTGTCGGGACTGTCCTGCTTGTCTTGCTGGCTGTGCAGCTTTCGACCGGCTTGTCGAATATCGTGCTGGGATGGCCATTGCTGGCTGCCGTGGCGCATAACGGCGGGGCAGCAGTGCTGCTGTTGCTGATGGTGCGTCTGCATTACCTGATCGGGCTCGCGCAAGCGCGTGCGCCGATGCCTGTGGCGGCTGCCGTCGTTTGAATGCCGTCTGACCGTTTTCTATGAATACCGTGGCAACCCCAACGACTTCCACTCAACTTCC
Source organism: Ralstonia sp. SET104 (assembly GCF_003851545.1). Classification (GTDB taxonomy): domain Bacteria; phylum Pseudomonadota; class Gammaproteobacteria; order Burkholderiales; family Burkholderiaceae; genus Ralstonia. The sequence goes on from NZ_BHVX01000017.1 coordinate 93,045, forward strand.
TGGCTGGCGACACACCGCATCGCAATACGCAGCGCTGACCAAGCCTCGCGTCACGCAGCTCGCCGTGTTCTGCGCCGTGATCGGCATGTTCCTGGCCACGCCGGGCATGGTGCCGTGGCCGGTGCTGATTGGTGGCGCGGTCGGTATCTGGCTGTTTGCCGGCGCGGCCTTCGCCATCAACTGCCTGGTCGAGCGCAAGATTGACGCAATGATGCGCCGCACAGCTTGGCGCCCCTCGGCCAGCGGCGAGCTGGGCACGCGGCAGATCCTGCTGTTCTCCTTGGTGCTGGGCGGCGCGGGCATGTGGACGCTGCATGTCTTCGCCAACGATCTGACGATGTGGCTGACCTTCGCCACTTTCATCGGCTACGCGATCATCTACACGCTGCTGCTCAAGCCGGCCACGCCGCAGAACATCGTGATCGGCGGCCTGTCGGGCGCGATGCCGCCCGCGCTGGGCTGGGCAGCCGTCGCCAACAGCGTGCCGGCCGAAGCGTGGATCCTCGTGCTGATCATCTTCACCTGGACGCCGCCCCATTTCTGGGCGCTCGCGCTGTACCGCCGCGCTGATTACGCCAAGACCGGCCTGCCGATGCTGCCGATCACGCACGGCGAGAAATACACGCTGCTGCATATCCTGCTGTACACGCTCATCATGATCGCCGCGACCATCCTGCCCTTTGTGTACAGCATGAGCGGCTACATCTACTTGGCGACGGCGCTGGTGCTCGGCTTCGGCTTCCTCGCGTATGCGTGGCGCATGTACCGCAAGTACTCCGACGCGCTGGCGCAGAAGACTTTCCGCTACTCGATCATCTATCTGTCGATCCTCTTTGCCGCGCTGCTGGTGGATCACTACTTCAAGTTCGGCCCCGCGCTCACGCAAAGCGCGGCGCTGTGACGCACAAGGCCGCCGGCAAGCACGTGTGGTTGGCGCGCGGTTGGCGTTACCCTAGGCGGCCTGCTTTCAACACGACGACCATGCTCTCTTTCCGACACTTCCGCGCCGCGCTGTTCGCCATGCTGGCGGCCGCCCTGCTGGCGCTGACGGCGTGCAGCGACAAGCCCGCCTTCAAGAACCTCGACATCACCGGCTCCAAGAGCTTTGGCACCGATTTCTCCCTGACTGATCACACCGGCAAGCAGCGCACGCTGGCGGACTTCCGCGGCAAGGTCGTGGTGATGTTCTTCGGCTACACCCATTGCCCGGATGTTTGCCCGACCACGCTGGCCGAACTGCGCGCCGTGATGGACGCCCTCGGCAAGGATGCAGACCGGGTGCAGGTGCTGTTCGTCACCGTCGACCCCGAGCGCGATACGCAAGACCTGCTGGCCAAGTATGTGCCCGCGTTCGACCCGCGCTTCATCGGCCTGCGCCCCGCTAACGAAGCCGAACTCAAGAAGGTCGCGTCTGACTTCAAGGTGTTCTATAGCAAGGTGCCGGGCAGCTCGCCCGACAACTACACGATGGATCACACCGCCGGCAGCTATATGTTTGATCCGAAGGGCAACCTGCGCCTGTTCATCAAGCACGGCCAAGGCCCCGAGCCGATCGCGCACGACATCAAGCTGCTGCTCGGCTGATTTCGCAGCGCGCCCAAAGAAAAAGCCCGCTAAATGAACTGACCCCGTAAAGTTGGACGGTTCGTAAGGCTAGGCCTGACAGGGCTGAGTTCTGTAT
>NZ_BHVX01000018.1 GCF_003851545.1 Ralstonia sp. SET104
GGTGTTTGCTTTACTGCTCCTCACCCCACAGCACTGTACCAACCAGTCACGGATCGCCGGCGCCTCCGTACTCGCTTACAAACAAAAGCCTCCGAATGGAGGCTTTTTGCTTTTATACACGAGTGAGCTGACTAGCTACGTGCCAGGAATTTTTCCACCAAGCGAACCCAGTATGTCGCGCCCAATGGCAGTAACTCGTCATTGAAGTCGTAGCTTGGATTGTGCAGCATGCACGGCCCGAGGCCATGACCTTGTTCGCGGTGGTCGCCGTCGCCGTTGCCAATGAAGGCAAAGCATCCAGGCTTCTCTATCAGCATGAACGAGAAATCCTCGGCGCCCATCGTCGGGTCGATATTGGCGTCAACGTTATCCGCGCCGACGAGTTCGCGCATGATGGCCGCAGCGAACTGCGTTTCATTTTCCGTGTTGACCGTCGGCGGGTAGTTGCGATGGAAGGCGAAGTCGACCGTGCAATCGTATGCGGTGGCAATCCCTTTGGAGACCTCCTCCATGCGACGCTCGATCAGGTCGAGGACTTCGGTGGAGAACGTGCGCACCGTGCCGCCGATCCACGCTTCGTTCGGGATGATGTTGGTTGCGTCGCCGGCGTGGAACTGCGTGACGGACAGGACGGCAGTGTCGATCGGGCGCTTGTTGCGCGTGATGATGCCTTGCAGCGCCGATACTACCAGCGCGCCGACGAACACCGGATCGTTGCCGTTGTGCGGCAATGCAGCGTGCGCGCCCTTGCCCTTGATCGTGATGCGGAACTCGTTGCTTGACGCCATCAAAGCGCCAGCGCGCGTACCGAATGCGCCGACCGGCACGCCCGGCCAGTTGTGCAGACCGAAGACGGCGTCGCTTGGGAAGCGCTCGAACAGGCCATCCTTGATCATCTCGCGCGCGCCGCCGCCGCCTTCTTCGGCCGGTTGGAAGATCAAGTTCACCGTGCCGCTGAAGTTACGGTGCTTGGCCAAGTAGTGTGCCGCGCCGAGCAGCATTGCCGTATGGCCGTCGTGGCCACACGCGTGCATCTTGCCCTCGTGTTTGGAGCGATGGTCGAACTGGTTTGCCTCGGCCAGCGGCAGGGCATCCATGTCCGCGCGCAGGCCGATGCTCTTGCCTTCTCCGTTGCGGATGACGCCGACAAGACCGGTCTTGCCCAAGCCGCGATGCACTTCGATGCCCCACTCGGCGAGCTTGGCGGCGACCAGATCGGAGGTGCGCTGTTCTTCGAAGCAAAGTTCGGGATGCGCGTGGATGTCGCGTCGCAGCGCCTGGATTTCGGGCTGTGCGGCTTGGATTTCTGGAATCAGCTTCATGGAATACTCGTGTTCTGGCTGAAAGTTCGGAATCACATTCGATCATACGCCGAAGGGCGATTTCCGACCCGCCATCAACCAATTGCTTGATTCGGCCATGCAGTTTCGTATGGATTCTTCACGCTGCGGCTTGTGTGCCCGTGTACGCAGACCAAGACGAGTGGCCGAAACGCCTACACTGGACGTTCGCCAATTGACCGTGTGCCGAAATCAGGTCTCCCGCTGTGGTTTTTTGAGCGCTACGTGAACGACCCGAGCCCAACCATGTCTGCCGACGCCATCGCTGCTGCATCGAAACCTTCCGACGAAGTTCTGCAACTGATCCGCACGCTGGTGGCGTTTGATACCGTCAGCCGGAATTCCAATCTCGGCCTGATCGAGTGGGTGCGGGATCGCTTGCGTGCGCAGGGCGCGGACTGCCGCCTGACGTACGACGCAACGGGTGGCAAGGCAAATCTGTTTGCGACGCTGTCGCCGGGGCGTAAGCCGGGGCTGGTGCTGTCGGGGCATACCGATGTGGTGCCGGTGGATGGTCAGCCGTGGGACACGAACCCGTTTGATGCACATATTCGCGATGGCCGACTGTATGGGCGCGGCACCGCCGACATGAAGGGCTTCATTGCCGTGGCGCTTGCCAATGTGCCCGCGTTTATGGCGGCGCAGGGTGATGCCAGTTTCCATCTCTCGCTGTCGTACGACGAAGAGATCGGCTGCGTGGGCGTGCGCAGTCTGCTGCGTGATCTGGAGGCAAGCGGCATTCAGCCTGCGGGTTGCATCGTCGGTGAGCCCACGTCGATGCGTGCCATCATCGCGCACAAGGGCAAGCGCGAATATCGTTGCTGCGTGCGGGGCAAGGAAGCGCATTCCGCGCTGACGCCGCAGGGTGTGAATGCGATCGAATTCGCGGCGCTGCTGATCGCGCATATTCGATCGCTGGCCGCGCGTCTGGCGGCGCAAGAGGCGCGCGACGCCGCTTTTGTCGTACCGCACACGACGCTGAACACGGGCACCATTAAGGGCGGCATTGCCACCAACGTAGTGCCGCGCGATTGTGAGTTCACCTTCGATTTCCGCTATTTGCCGGGCACCGACCCGGATTGGTTGTTCGGTGAGGTCGAGCGTTATGCGCAGCATGTGCTGCTGCCGCAGATGCGCGAGATTTCTGCCGACGCCGACATCAGCTTCGCCATCAAGGCCAACACGCCGGGTCTGTCGATTGCGCCGTCGCACGAATTGGTGACGCTGGCCGATAGTCGAGGCGCCGTCGGTAAGGTCGACTACGGCACGGAGGCGGGGCTGTTCTCGCGCGCGGGCATTCCGACAGTGGTGTGTGGGCCCGGCAATATCGAGCAGGCGCACAAGCCCAATGAGTACATCGAACTCGCGCAGATTGCGCAGTGCGAAGCTTTCATGCGGCGACTCGCACAACGGCAGCCGCAGTCGCAGCCGGCTTGAGCGAAAAAAAACCGGGCACGCGCCCGGTTTCTTGCGACGGCGATGCGCGTTCAGCGAATTACCTGGCCGCTCGAGCTGATGATCGTCATCTCAACGAACTTTGAGCCCACATGGTTGGACGGCGAGAAGTTCACGTTGAAGCCGCCAAGATCGTAGTTGCCTATCGATTCCAGCGCGGTGATCAGCTTCTCGCGCGTGAGGTCGCGGCCGGCGCGCTTGAGCCCCTCGACGAACACGCGTGCGGCGATGTAGCCCTCGATGCTGCCGTAGTCGAAATCGGTGATGCCATCGGACTTGAGCAGCTTTTGGTAGTCGCGCACCAGCGGCGATGCGCCGCTATACGGATACGGCATCACCTGCGAGATGATCACGCCGCCGCCGGCCTTGCCCAGCGTATTGGCCAGCGCCTTGGTGCCGACGAATGACACGTTGTAGAACTGGCCAGCGTAGCCCTGTTCCTGCGCGCCCTTCACCAGCGCCGCCACGGTTTGGTACGCGCTGATGATGACGATGGCGTCCGGCTTCTGCGCGAGCACGGTGCCGATCGCGTCCTTCACGTCGGTGGTGTTGCGCACCACGCTGGCTTGCGCCGCTAGCGACACGCCCTGGTTTGCATGCAGCTTCAGCGCGCGTTGCACGCCATCCAGGCCGGCCTTGCCATAGGCGTCGTCGTTGTAGAGCACAGCAATGCGCTTGAGGCCAGTCGTATGAATCTGCTGGACGATGGCGGCGGTTTCGTCGTTGTAGCTCGCGCGCACGTGGAAGACGTTGCGCGCGAAAGGCTCGCGCAGCGCCATCGCGCCCGAGTAGGGTGCAAAGAACGGTACGCCTGCCGGGTTGGCGATCTTCAGCGCGGCCAGACTGGTCGGCGTGCCGACGTAGCCGAACAGGGCGAAGACCTTCGTGTCGTCGATCAGTGTCTTGGTGTTGCGCCCCGCAGCGTCGGGCTCGTAGAAATCGTCGAGCACCTTCAGCTCGATCTTGCGGCCGTTGATGCCGCCCGCTGCGTTAATGGCATTGAAGTACAGCTTGGCGCCACGGTTCATCTGCTGGCCGAGCTGTGCGGCGGGGCCGCTCATCGGCGCGGATTGGCCGATCACGATGGTGTCGGCCGTAACACCAGTTTCCGCCCGCGCGCTGCCTGCGGTCGCCCCGATGACGGCCGCTGCGAACATCGTCAGTAGCCTCGAGATATTGCGTGATTGCATTGCTCTCCCCCCGAAGAGTTCATCTGAATTGCCCGGCATCATAGCTAAACAGGCTTACCAGGCAAACACAATCGAGGCGATTGCCGCCATTCTGCGCGTTTTTGAGACATGGAAGCGGGCCGATACAGGGTAAATACCCGCATGTGACCGTGATGGCGGGCGCACATCGGCACACGCTGTCGCGCGCGCCCTGATAAACCGGGGCGGCGCGATACAATTTCCGGATCATCGCGGCGGTGTTGATGCACCGGCTGCGACCCCATTCCGGAGTCCCTGATGTCCACCCAAGTCATCCGTGCCGCCTGCCCGCACGATTGCCCCGACACCTGCGCCTTGCTTGTCACCGTGGAAGACGGCCGTGCCACACGCGTACAGGGCGACCCGGACCACCCGACGACGGCCGGCGTGCTGTGCACCAAGGTCAACCGCTACGCGGAGCGCACGTATCACCCGAACCGCCTGCTGACGCCGATGAAGCGCGTGGGCGCCAAGGGCGAGGGCAAGTTCGCGCCGATCTCGTGGGACGAAGCCATCGACCTCATCGCCACGCGCTTGGGCAACATTGCGCAGCGCAACCCCGAAGGCATCCTCCCGTATAGCTATGCCGGCACCATGGGCTTGGTGCAGGGCGAAAGCATGGCTGCGCGTTTCTTCCACAAGCTGGGTGCGTCGTTGCTGGATCGCACCATCTGCGCGTCGGCCGGCGCAACGGCGCTGCGCTATACGTATGGTGCGAGCCTGGGCATGGACATCGAGCATGTGCAGGACGCCAAGCTGATCCTGATCTGGGGCGGCAACCCGATCGCCTCGAACCTGCATTTCTGGACGCGCGCGCAGGAAGCCAAGCGGCGCGGCGCTACGCTGATCGCCATCGATCCGTACCGTTCTCTTACCGCTGAGAAGTGCCATCACCATCTGGCCGTGCGCCCCGGTACCGATGCGGCGCTCGCGCTGGCGATGATCCACGTGCTGATCCGTGATGGCCTGCTCGACCACGATTACATCGCCAATCACACACTCGGTTTCGATGCGTTGCGTGAACGGGCGCAGCAATACACGCCGGAGTATGCGTCCACGCTGTGTGGTGTGGCGGCGGCGGACATCGAGTGGCTTGCCAAGCTGTATGGCACGACAGTCGTGCGCGACAAGCAGCCGGTGGCCATTCGCCTGAACTACGGCATGCAGCGCGCGCACGGCGGCGGGCAGGGCGTGCGCGCCGTGGCGTGCTTGCCGTCGCTGGTGGGCGCGTGGCGTGATGCGGCCGGCGGCCTGCAACTGTCGACTTCCGGCTTTTTCCCGATCGACAGCGCCAAGTTGCAGCGGCCGGACCTGCTGCCGCGCGGGCCCAACGGCGAGCCAGCACTGCCGCGCGCCATCAACATGAGCACCATCGGCGATGCGCTTTTACATCCGGGCGACGCGGCGTTTGGCCCCAAAATCGAGGCGGTGATCGTCTACAACAGCAACCCCGTGGCCGTGGCGCCCGACTCGCGCAAGGTTGCCGCCGGCTTTGCGCGCGAAGACCTCTTCACCGTGGTGCTGGAACACTTCCAGACCGACACCGCCGACTATGCCGATATCGTGCTGCCAGCCACCACGCAGCTCGAACATGTCGACGTGCACAAGGCCTACGGCCACACGTACGTGCTGGCCAATAACGCGGCCATCGCGCCGATGGGCCAGTCGTTGCCGAACACCGAGATCTTCCGCCGCCTTGCACACCGTATGGGCTTTGCCGATGCGTGCTTCGCCGATTCCGACGACGACATCGCCGCTCAGGCCGTGCGCCGCGATGACCCGGCCGCTGCGCACATCGACTGGGCCACGCTCAAGCGCCAGGGCTGGCAAAAGCTGGCGCACCCGGCTGCGCCGCTGGCCCGCGGCGGCTATCGCACGCCGTCCGGCCGCTGCGAGTTCTATTCCGAACAGATGGCGAAAGACGGGCTCGATCCGCTGCCAGGCTACGTGCCGCCGCACGAGTCGGCCCTCAGCACGCCGGAGCTGGCCAAGCGCTATCCGCTGTCGATGATTTCGCCGCCAGCGCGCAACTTTCTCAACTCCACCTTCGTCAATGTCGACAGTTTGCGCAACACCGAAGGCGAACCGCACCTCGATATCCATCCCGACGATGCTTTGCCGCGCGGCGTGACCGACGGCGAGCTGGTCCGCGTCTTCAATGACCGCGGCACCATGCAGGCGCGCGCCCGCGTGACGGATCGCGCGCGGCGCGGCGTGGTCGTCGGCCTGTCGATCTGGTGGAAGAAGCTTGCGCCCGACGGCACCAACGCCAACGAGCTGACCAGCCAGCGCCTGACCGACATGGGCCGCGCGCCCACCTTCTACGATTGCCTGGTCGAGGTCGCGCCGTTGGCGCAGGCAGCCTGACGAGGCCGCGATGCGTGGCGTTCGCGCGTGGGGCGCAGGGCTGTTGCTGGCCGGTTCGGTGTTGCTGGCCGGCTGCGATACGGTCGGCTATTACTACCAGTCGGTCACCGGGCACCTCTCACTGATGTCGCAGCGCGAGTCGATCGATCAAGCGATTGACAATGCGCGCCAGACCCACAACGACAAGCTTGCCAAGCGCCTGGAGGATGCGCGCAGCATCCGTATTTATGCCTCGCGCGATCTGGGCTTGCCCGATAACGGCAGCTATCGTGTCTACGCCAACCTTAAGCGTCCGTTTGCGGTGTGGAACGTATTTGCCGCGCCGGAGTTGTCGGTCAAGCTCAAGGAATGGTGCTTCCTGGTGGTCGGCTGCGTAACCTATCGGGGCTACTACAACCGCAACGCCGCCATGGCCTACGCCGATGCCTTGCGCGCGCAAGGCTTGGACGTGGATGTGGCCGGCATTCCTGCGTATTCCACACTGGGCTATTTCGACGATCCGCTGCTCAACACCTTCGTCGGCCTGCCCGAAGGCGAGCTGGCGCGCCTGATTTTTCATGAGTTGGCGCACCAGGTGGTCTACGCCAAGGGCGATACGGCCTTCAACGAATCCTTTGCCACCACGGTCGAGACGATTGGCGTTGAGCGCTGGCTGGCAGATGCAGCCACCCCGGAAATCCGCGCGGAATACGCCACCTACGACGCCCGCCGCGTACAATTCCGCGCCCTGCTGCTGGCGTACCGCAACCGGCTCGAAGCGCTGTACGCGAGCCCGGTGTCGGACGATGAGAAGCGCGCCGGAAAACGCGCCATCTTTGCGAGCCTGCAGACGGATTACGCCAAGCTCAAGGCAAGCTGGGGCGGCTACACCGGCTACGATCGCTGGTTCGCGCAGCCGCTGTCGAACGCGCATCTGGGGGCGGTGGCGAGCTATCTGGAATGGGTGCCTGCGTTCACGGCGCTCTATTACCGCGATGGTGGCGATTGGACGCGCTTCTATGCCGACGTCAAAGCCATGGCGCGCGAATCCAAATCGCAACGTGAGGCAGCGCTGCGATTGCTGGCGTCTGCGGCGGTGGCCAAGATGGATGGCCAAGCCGTGCAAAAGTGATGCCAGCAGCGGTTTTTTGCCGCGGCTTCAAGCATGGTCGACCGGCTGAGGGAACTGTCTAAGTTATTGTTTTGACACAAGCATCCGCGTACGATGCGGAAAAAATCGAACGACCATTCGAAAAAATCGACAATTGCCAGGAGACACACCCATGGACAAGCCGTGGCTGAAGCAGTACCCCGCCGGGGTGCCGGCCGAGATCGATGCGTCGCAGTATCGATCGCTCGCCCATCTGCTTGAGGATTCTTTCCAGAAGAACCGCAACCGTCGTGCGTTTGAATGCATGGGCAAGGTGCTGACCTACGGCGAGCTCGATACGCTCTCGCGTCAACTGGCAGCGTGGCTTCAGTCGCGCGGCCTGGCGCCCGGCGCCCGCGTTGCGCTGATGATGCCGAACGTGCTGCAGTACCCGGTGGCGCTGGCGGCGGTGCTGCGCGCCGGCTATGTGGTTGTCAACGTCAACCCGCTCTACACACCGCGCGAACTGGAACACCAGCTCAAGGACAGCGGCGCTGAAGCCATCATCATCCTGGAGAACTTCGCCACGACGTTGCAGCAGGTGTTGCCCAGCACGCCGGTCAAGCACATCGTGGTGGCCAGCATGGGCGACATGCTCGGCGGCCTCAAGGGCATGCTGGTCAACTTCGTCGTGCGCAGCGTCAAGAAGATGGTGCCGGCGTGGGAGCTGCCCAGCTGCATCCGCTTCAATACCGCGCTGGAAGAAGGCGCCAAGCAAACGCTCAAGCCGACCTCTGTCGGCCCGGACGACGTGGCCTTCCTGCAATACACGGGCGGCACGACCGGCGTGTCCAAGGGCGCGACGCTGCTGCATCGGAATATCGTCGCCAATGTGCTGCAATCGGAAGCGTGGATGAATCCGGCGCTCGTCAAGCCCGGCCGCGACGGCCGCATGCTGGCTGCCGATGAAGAGATCATCACCATCACCGCGCTGCCGCTGTATCACATCTTCGCGCTGACGGTGTGCTGCCTGCTGTCGATGCGCAAGGGCGGGCTGGCGGTGCTGATCCCGAACCCGCGCGATATTCCGGGCTTTATCAAGGTGCTCAAGCAGTACCGCTTCCACATGTTCCCGGCCGTGAACACGCTGTACAACGCGCTGCTGAACAACCCCGAGTTCAAGAGTGTCGATTGCTCCAACCTGCGCGTGGCCAACGGTGGTGGCATGGCGGTGCAGGAAGCGGTGGCCAAGAAGTGGCTGGAAGTCACGGGCTGCCCGATCATCGAAGGCTATGGCCTGTCGGAAACTTCGCCGTCGGCCATCTGCAACCCGACCAATACAGATAAGTTTTCGGGCACGGTTGGCCTGCCGATTCCGGGTACGGAAATCGCCATCCGCGACGACGAAGGCCGCGATCAGCCAATCGGCCAGCCGGGCGAGATCTGCATCCGCGGCCCGCAGGTCATGGCCGGCTACTGGAAGCGCCCGGATGAGACCGCTAAGGTCATGTACGCCGACGGCTTCTTCAAGACCGGCGACGTGGGTGTGATGGATGAGCGCGGCTACACCAAGATCGTCGACCGCAAGAAGGACATGATCCTGGTGTCGGGTTTTAACGTGTACCCCAACGAGATCGAAGGCGTGGTTGCGATGTGTCCTGGCGTGCTGGAAGTGGCCGCTGTGGGCGTGCCCGACGTGCACTCCGGCGAGGTGGTGAAGCTCTTTGTGGTGCGCCGCGACCCGACACTTACCGAGCAGAAGCTGCAGGCGTTCTGTAAAGAGCAGCTCACCGGCTACAAGCGCCCGAAGTTCATCGAGTTCCGCAATGAACTGCCGAAGACGAACGTCGGCAAGATCCTGCGCCGTGAGCTGCGGGATGAGGCGATGAAGAAGCGGGCGTGAGTCTGCGCAGCCGCAAAGAAAAAACCGCGATTTGTCGCGGTTTTTTCTTTGGAGGGTTATCGCGCTGGCATGTGCTCAGCAGTCTGGTTGAGTTGTTGAGCGCGCCGGCCGTTGAGTTCAGTCACGCAAGCTAGCCGGATTCCACCCAGATCATCGCTTTGATGATTTTCCAATCCAGCGTGAGAAATCCACCTTGCCCGGAAAGGTGTCGGTTGAACTCGTTGACTGCCAAGATGATTTCGCAGTCGTACTGATTCCAGGCTGGGTTGTTCAGCGTTTTGTCGATGCCATCCTTCCAACGGTCATAACCGTTTCTTGTGTCGGCCATACGTTCCCCTTCGCGGTATCAAAAGGGGGTATTACGGCAGCGTATTTGCGCGAACCCAATCGGCACATTCTGAAGTTCCCGCAATAGCAGACCGACGCTGTCGTCGATGTGCTCGCGTAGCAGGGGTGGGCAGATTTCGATGTTCCCGTATGTCGATCGGCCAACGTCAACCAACGTACAGCAGGATGCTGATGAACTGACACGCACTCCCTGCCAGCACAAACAAGTGCCAGATGCCGTGGAAGTGCCGAACACGCTCGTCAAAGAGAAAGAAGCTGATGCCCACGGTATAGAGCGCACCGCCTGCCACCAGCCACCACAGGCCCGGCGCGGCCAACGCGGCCGCCAGCGGCCCCATGGCAATCAGCACCAGCCAACCCATCACCACGTAGATCAACAGCGAGAACACGCGTGTGCGGCGGCCGATCCAGAGTTCTTGCGCAATGCCGATGGCGGCCAGCGCCCAGTTCACGCCGAACAGCGTCCAGCCCCACGGGCCGCGCAGCGTCACCAACGCAAACGGCGTATAGCTGCCGGCGATCAGCAGGTAGATGGCGCAATAGTCCAGCCGCTGAAAGATGGCTTTGGCCCGGCCGCGCAGGCTGTGATACAGCGTCGAGATGGTGTAGAGCAGAACCAGCGTGGTGCCGTAGACCACCGAACTGATCACCTTCCAGCCATCGTGATGCAGCGCCGAGGATGTCACCAGCACCGCCATGCCGGCGGCGGCGAGAATGGCACCCGCCAGGTGGCTGAAGCCATTGAAACGTTCTCCGTGATACATGCGCGGAACTCCAGGGAAACACGGGTGTAGGCTTGGACGAATGCAAGGGCTTCATTCTTACATGTGATCGAACGGCTTGGTCGCGGTGCGCCGTGATGTCTCAACCCGCCCGGCCCGAAACAGCACCGTCTTCTACAATCCCGCCATGCCCGATCCCGCCCTCAAAATCACGCCGCATTTGTCCATCCCGGAATCGGAGCTGGTCGAGCGTTTCGTGCGTGCGAGTGGGGCGGGCGGGCAGAACATCAACAAGGTCTCGACGGCGGTGGAGCTGCGTTTTGACATCGCCCGCTCGCCGTCTTTGCCGGAGGCGGTGCGCGCCCGCCTGCTGGCAAAGCGCGACCGCCGTTTGACCGATGGCGGCGTGTTCGTGATCGACGCGCAGCGGTTCCGCACCCAAGACCGCAACCGCGAGGACGCACGCGAACGTCTGGCCGCATTTATCGCGTCTGGGCTGTCGGTGCCCAAGTCGCGGATTGCCACCAAGCCCACGCGCGCTTCCAAGATCCGCCGGCTGGACGGCAAGCGCGCGCGTAGCGACATCAAACGTGGGCGCTCAGGCTCCCATTCCTGGGATTAAGCGCCCCGCAGGCCAATACCCGCATGCGGCGGCCCTCAACGTGGTGGGGATTACATCAAACTCGCGTCGCGCGTCTCGCGCATGCAGAGCACGCCGATCAGGCTGACCACCGCAGCGGCTGACACGTACATGCCCACCCAACTCAGGCCACCTTGCTCGGCCAGTTTCTGCGCGATATACGGCGCAATCGATGCACCGAGAATGCCGCCCAGGTTGTACGACACACCCGCGCCGGTGTAGCGCACGTTGGTCGGGAACAGCTCTGGCAGCAGCGCGCCCATCGGCGCGAAGGTCACACCCATCAGGAACAGTTCGATGATGAGGAACAGCGCCACCAGCGGCGTCTGTCCGCTGCCCAGCAGCGGTGCCATCGTGAAGCCCGACAGAATGGCCGCGATGATGCCGGCGATCAGCACCGGCTTGCGCCCGAAGCGGTCGGACGCCCATGCCGAGAGCGGTGTCGCCAGCCCCATGAACACCACGGCCAGGCACAGCAGCCCCAGGAAGCTGGGGCGGGAGAAGTGCAGTGTGCTCACGCCATACGACAGCGAAAACACCGTCGAGATGTAGAACAGCGTGTAGCAGACCACCATCGCCAGGGCGCCCAGCAGCGTCGGCCACCAGTGGCGGGCCAGCAGTTCCGCCACGGGCACCTTCACGCGCTCCTGCCGATCGATGGCAGCCTGGAAGGCCGGCGTCTCGGCGATCTTCAATCGCACGTACAAGCCCAGCGCCACCAGCACCGCGCTCACCAGGAACGGCACGCGCCAGCCCCAACTGCGGAATTGTTCATCCGACAGCGCAATCGCCAATCCAAAGAACAGCCCGTTCGAAGCCAGGAAACCCACTGACGGGCCCAGCTGCGGAAACATACCGAACCCCCCGCGCTTGCCCGCCGGGGCATTCTCGGTGGCCAACAGCGCCGCCCCGCCCCACTCGCCGCCCAGGCCGATACCCTGGCCAAAGCGCAGCACACACAAGAGGATCGGCGCGAGGGTGCCGATGCTGTCATACCCCGGCACCAGCCCGATCAGCGTGGTTGAGATGCCCATTACCAGCAGCGACGCCACCAGCGTTGACTTGCGCCCGATGCGATCACCAAAGTGACCGAACAGGAACGAGCCGATCGGCCGCGCAATGAAGGCAATGCCGAACGTAACGAACGCCGACAACGCCTGTGCGGTGGCTGAGCCGTGCGGGAAGAACACCGGCCCGATCACCAGCGCCGCAGCCGTGGCGTAGACGTAGAAATCGTAGAACTCGATGGCCGTGCCGATAAAGCTCGCAAAGATGATGCGCGAGCGGCTGGTTTCGGCGGCCGCATCGGGGGCGGAGGGCGCCATGGTTGGCAAAGTCGAAGCGGACATGCAGGGCTCCCGTGGAGGTTTCGTTGTTGTCGTTATAGAGGCAAGGCCGCCCGCGACGCGCCAGGCGGATCGCCGGAGCATAACGCGCGACCATGCAAAAAGGCACCCGAAGGTGCCTTCCTGCGCCCGCCAAGGAGAGGGGCGGCGGGCAAAAACCAAGTGCGCGTCAGAACTTGTGGCGCACACCCACTGCCACGCCCACTTGGTTATCCGAGTTCGGCGTGATGAAGTACGTCTGCGATGCGGCCGGCAGGTAGCCCACCGACGTCTGCGCGCCCGTTGCCGGGTTGGTCACGTAGCCGATCGAGTCCCAGTTCAGCGAAGCGTTGCGAGCGTATGCGGCCGTCAGATACACGTCGGTGCGCTTCGAGAAGTTGTAGTCGGCAATGAAGTTCCACTGCTGCGGCTTGCGGGGGTTGACCGTAGCGCCGCCGATGGTCGCTTCCTTGATGTTGTCGTAGTAGTACGACAGCGTCAGGCCCAGTGCCGGGGTGGCCTGGTAGTTCACGCCCAGCCAGTAGAGGTCGTCGCGGTGCGGCGTCAGGGCCGCAGCGGCGCCGCTCGACGGCGCTTCGGTGTTGCCGTAGCGGTAGCCGCCCATCACCTTGACCGGCCCCATGGTGTAGCTGGCCGCAATGGCGGCACGCTTGTCGCGGGCATAGTCGTTGCCGCCGGACAAGCCCAGCGCTTCCGCAGCCGTCAGCACCTTCACTTCGTCATACGCCACGCCCAAACCGAACGGACCGGCAAAGTAGTTGGCACCAGCGCCGTAGCCGGAGTTGGCCGTGTTGCTGCCTGCGCGCTCGCCAAACATCCAGTGAGCCTCGACCGTTACCGGACCGAAGGCGGCGCCGTACTTGATCATATTGTCTTCGCGGAAGTTCGCGCCCAGCAGGCCGACCACCGGCTCCCACTGCGTGGCGTAACCGCTCGGCGAGAAGTTCGCCATCATGTCGAAGATCGTCGTGTACTGGCGACCCAGCGTGATCTTGCCCCAGTTGCCCTGCAAGCCCACAAACGCTTGCCGGCCGAACAGGCGGCCACCTTGCTGCAGCGTGCCGGTGTCCATGGCGAAGCCCGATTCCAGCACGAACAGGCTCTTGAGCCCGCCGCCGATGTCCTCGATACCGCGCAGGCCCCAACGGTTGGAAGACAGGCCGCCTGCCTGCATCGCAAGGCGCGAACCGCTGCTGCCTGGAATAGCGACGCCTGCCGCCGTTACGCTCTGCTCATGGTTGACGTATTCGACGTTCGCGTCGACCACGCCATACAGCGTCACACTCGACTGAGCCTGCGCAACACCTGCGAACGTGCCCAGCACTGCCAATGCCAGCAGCGATTTTTTCATCGGTCGGTCTCCAGATCTTTATTTATTGAGTTCAGTGGCAGGCAGACCCTCCGTTCTTGTCTTCCTGCCCCACGACTTTCAAACGAAGTCGCTGACTAATGTAGCAATGCACTCCTGGGCTCGGTCGAAATTTGCGAACGAATGTTCGTAAACGCGCGTTTGCTGTCTGATCCCGGCAACATGCTGTTTCAGAATTTGGAATAGATCGGGCATAGGTGCGGTCGATTCTTTGCGGTTTTAGATGCGATTCGCGCCCCAACAGGGTTATCCCGTACAGTAGTGTTTGGTCGGCCCGGTTCTGATCGGACGCAAGGCGCCATCCGGCCTCGGCCTTACAATGACGATTGCGCCGCACGCCATTGCCGGCGGCGCCCCTACTCATGCTCGACCGTTTCCTCCCCGAATTCGATCGCGCTCTGCGCGCGGTGGCTGGCGTCACGCGCGCCAGCCGACCGAACCCCGCTGATGCCGTGATTGCCTCCGCTGCCTCCGCGGGCGCGGCAGACAACGCGACCAAACTTTCCGAGGCCGACCGTCGCCACGCAGCCGGCCTGATGCGCGTGAACCATGTCGGTGAGGTCTGTGCCCAAGCCCTGTATCAGGGGCAAGCACTGTTTGCGCGGGACCCCGCCATCCGCGCCCAGCTCGACGAAGCCGCGCGCGAAGAAGAGGACCACCTCGCCTGGTGCGCCCAGCGCCTGCAGGAATTGAGCGACCGCCCGAGCCTGCTCAACCCGCTCTGGTATGCCGGCGCCTTCGCCATCGGTGCGGTTGCTGGCCGCCTGGGCGATAAGATCAGCCTCGGCTTCGTTGCCGAGACCGAGCGTCAGGTTGAGCACCATCTCGACGGCCATCTCGACAAACTGCCCGAACAGGACACCCGCTCGCGCGCCATCGTTGCCCAAATGCGCGACGACGAAATCCGCCATGGCGACAACGCGCGCCAGGCCGGCGGCATTGATCTCCCGGAGCCCATTCGCCAAGCCATGCGCGCCGCGTCGCGCGTCATGACTACGGCCGCCTACCGCATCTGACGACCCAGTGCCGTCGCCCGACGGCCCGACGACGTACCGCCCGCTCCTCCATTCGCCTGAGCTTTGCCGCCAGCGGTCTGTGCCCTCGCGCCGCGAGTGCTGTCGTGCGCCGTTCTCTCACGTGGTTTCTACATAAACCACGCTATCTCCTTCATTTGATTGGGAAAAGTGACTTGGCTCCTCAGGGGGTGTGCGCTAAGTCATTGTTCTGATTGCAAATTTTCCGTCTCGCAGGCCTCCGCAAGCCTTGACCACCTAAAGTCGTTCCTCTAAAGTGGGAAACAGTGTCAGAAAGTGTAGTTTTGTGGTTCAAAGAGGCCGTTTGCAGGCCAGTTGACGGCAAGGTGAGTGGCGATCGAATCGCCACACGGAGAGAGAAACCAACGTGTTCCAGGGTGCGTCGGCGCTGACGCTGGATGCCAAAGGGCGGATGTCCATTCCGTCGCGGCACCGTGAAGCGCTCCAGCTGCAGGCCGAGGGCCGGGTGACTGTGACCAAGCACCCGGACGGTTGCCTCATGCTGTTTCCGCGCCCCGAGTGGGAACGCTTTCGCGAGCGCATTGCCGCGCTGCCGATGGAAGCACACTGGTGGAAACGTATTTTCCTGGGCAGCGCCGCCGATGTTGAACTCGATACCGCAGGCCGCGTCCTCATCACCCCTGAACTGCGCACCGCGGCCGCCCTTGAGCGCGACGTGATGCTGCTCGGCATGGGTAGTCACTTTGAAGTCTGGGACGCCGCCACGTACACCGCGAAGGAGCAGGCCGCCATGGCGCAAGGCATGCCCGACGCCCTCAAGAATTTCTCCTTTTGATGACGCGAGATGACAACCCAAGCCAGTACGGGACTGCGCCATCAAACGGTGCTCTTAGACGAAGCGGTCGACGCGCTCATTTGGCGAGACGACGGCATCTATATCGATGGAACCTTCGGGAGAGGCGGGCACAGCCGGCGCATCCTGGAACGGCTGGGGCCCGGCGGCAGACTCGTCGCCTTCGACAAGGACCCGGCAGCAATCACCGAAGCGGGCACCGTAGAGGATGCCCGCTTCGCTATTGAGCATGACAGCTTCGCGCAGATGGCTCAGTGCCTGAGCGCGCGCGGCATTGAACGGGTGGCTGGCGTGCTGCTCGATCTGGGCATCAGCTCGCCGCAGATCGACGAAGGCGCACGTGGCTTCTCGTTCCGGATGGATGGCCCGCTCGACATGCGGATGGACACCACGCGCGGCATCACCGCAGCCCAATGGCTGGCCGAGGCTGATGAGCGCGACATTGCGAGGGTGATACGGGACTATGGGGAAGAACGGTTTGCTGTACAGATTGCAAAGGCGATTGTTGCTCGCCGGGGCCAATCCGGGGATCGAGGTCCTCTCGATCGCACATCCGAGCTTGCCGCGCTCGTGGCGCAAGCCGTCAAAACACGCGAGAAGGGTCAAGACCCTGCGACCCGCACCTTTCAAGCTTTACGGATTCACGTCAATCAAGAGCTTGCGGACCTCGAAACCGGTCTGAAGGCCGCCTTTGAACGTCTGGAACAAGGGGGACGCCTCGTCGTGATCAGCTTCCATTCGCTGGAAGATCGCATCGTCAAGCGCTTCATGCAGGCCCTGGCGCGCCCGGAGCAATCCGCCGCGCCGGAGCTGCGTCGGGCGCCGCTGCGTGCGCATGAACTGCCGGTGCCGCAACTGCGCCTGCTGGGCCGTGTGAAGCCGTCGGAGGCCGAGGTGTCGGCCAACCCACGTGCGCGCTCGGCCATCATGCGCGTCGCCGAGCGTTGCTGAGTTGACGGAGCCCCAGACGCCATGAACCGCCTGAACATGTTCCTGCTGACTGCGCTGGTGCTGTGTGCACTGTCGCTGGTCAACGCACAGCATCAGGCGCGTCAGCTGTTTGTCTCGCTCGATCGGGCGCAGGCGGAAGAAAAACAACTCAATACCGACTGGTCGCGTCTGCAATATGAGCAGAGCGCGCTCGGCAAGAGTGCTCGCATTGCCGATATCGCGAGCAAGCAATTGAAGATGTCGCCCGCGCAGGCGGGGCGGACGCAGTATCTGCAGGGGTTTGCCGATGTGCCGGCAGTTGGGGCGTCCTCCGGGGCTTCCTCCGCTGCGGCCAGCGCGCCCACGGCTTCCGGAGTACGGCCATGAGCGGCGCACGCAAATCCAACGGCACCACGGCGCGCGCGCGCCTGGGCCAGTTCTCCGCCAGCCCGGTGCTGGGCCTGCGCCTGCCGATGTGGCGCTCGAAACTGGTCGTCTTCCTGATGTTTGCCGCATTCCTGGCGTTGATCGGCCGGGCGCTGTGGATTCAAGGTCCGGGCAACCGCTTCTACGAGGCTGAAGGCAAGAAGCGTTTCCAGCGCACGCTGGAGTTGCCGGCCACGCGCGGCAAGATTCTGGATCGCAATGGATTGGTGCTGGCGACCAGCCTGCCGGTCAAGGCAATCTGGGCGGTGCCCGAAGACGTGCCCAACAACGTGCCCGGCGAGGAGATGAAGAAGCTCGCCAAGCTGCTCGGCATGAATAACAAGGAGCTGGCGACCAAGCTGGGCGAAGACAAGGGCTTCGTCTACCTCAAGCGCCAGGTGCTGCCTGAGGTGGCGGACCAGATCGCGGCGCTGAAGATCGAGGGCATCTATCAGACGCGTGAGTACAAGCGCTTCTACCCGGAAGGGGAGGCGATGGCGCACATCGTCGGCTTTACCAATGTCGAGGACAAGGGCCAGGAAGGCATGGAGCTGGCGCGCGAGTCCGATCTCGCGGGGGCGGCCGGTCAGCGTCAGGTGATCAAAGACCGCCTGGGCCGCGTGGTGGAAGACGTGGGCGTTCTCAAGGCGCCGCGTGATGGACATGACCAGACGCTGTCGATTGACGCCAAGATCCAATACCTGACCTTCAATGAACTCAAGGCTGCCATTGACCGCACCCGCGCCAAGGCTGCCAGTGCCATCGTGCTGGATGCTCAGACCGGTGAGGTGCTGGCACTGGCCAACTACCCGACCTACAACCCCAACGACCGCAGCCGCCTGTCGGGCGAGCAACTGCGCAACCGCGTGCTGACCGACACCTTCGAGCCCGGCTCGATGATGAAGCCGATCACCATCAGTCTGGCGCTGCAGCTCAAGCGTGTGACGCCTACCACGCTGGTGCAGACCAACGGCAGGTACAGCTTTGAAGGCGCGACCATTTCCGATACAGGCAACTACGGCACGCTGACAGTTGCGCAGGTGATCCAGCACTCCAGCAACATCGGCACGACCAAGATCGCGATGATGCTCAAGCCACAGGAAATGTGGGACATGTTCACCAGCGTTGGCTTGGGGCAGGCGCCGAAGATTGGTTTTCCAGGCGCGGTGGCGGGGCGGCTGCGGCCGGCCAACAAGTGGCGCCGCATCGAACAGGCAACCATGTCATACGGCTACGGTCTGTCGGTGTCACTGTTCCAGATTGCACATGCGTACACGATCTTCGCGCACGATGGCGAGCTGATCCCGATCACGATGTACCGCACCAATGGCCAGCCGCCACAGGGCGAGCGCGTGATCTCGCCCGAGGTGTCACGGCAGGTGCGTCAGATGCTGGAGACGGTGACCGCACCTGGTGGCACCGCGCCCCAGGCTCAAGTGATGGGCTATCGCGTGGGCGGCAAGACCGGCACGGCCTGGAAGCACACCGGACGCGGCTATGACCGCTCGAAGTATCGCGCCTCGTTTATTGGTCTGGCACCGATGTCGAACCCACGCATTATTGTGGCGGTGAGCGTGGACGAGCCCACGGTAGGTAACCGCTACGGCGGCGGGGCGGCCGGCCCCGTGTTTTCTCAGATCGTGGGCGGCACGCTGCGCGCGTTGAACGTCCCGCCGGATTCGCCGGTGCGCCAGCTTGTGATGACCCCGGACGTGCCGGAAGAGCCGGTAGGGGGCCTGCAATGACAGCCAGGCCCACCTCTGATCGCCCGACCATCGCGGCGCGCCTTGCGCCGGTGCTCGATTGGCTGCGCGCCCAGGTGCCCGCCAGCGCCGATCTGACGAGCGATACCCGCAAGCTCAAGACTGGCGATGTGTTCGCCGCCTACGTGCTCGGCAATGTGCGTCAGCATGGCGATGGTCGTCCGCATATTCCGCAGGCCATCGAGGCGGGCGCTTCCGCCGTGCTGGCCGAAGCGCATGGCTACGCGATGCCGTCTGACGCGCCGGTGCGCATCCTGGCGGTGGACGGGCTGGCCGAGTTGGCCGGCCCTCTGGCCGCGCAATGGTATGGCGTGCCGGGCCCGGAAGCGCTGCGTGTGATTGGCGTGACGGGCACCAACGGCAAGACATCGTGTTCGCAGTGGATTGCTCAGGCGTTGTCCATGCAGGGGGAGCGCTGCGCAGTGGTGGGTACACTCGGCACCGGGTTTGTCGATGCGCTGGCGCCTACCGGTTTCACTACGCCAGACGCCATCCAGCTCCAGCACAGCCTCGCCGACCTGCACCGCGCAGGGGCCCGCGCCATCGCCATGGAAGTGTCGTCGCACGGCCTGGAGCAAGGCCGTGTGGACGGCACACGTTTCGACATTGCCGTCTTCACGAACCTCACGCAGGATCACCTCGACTATCACGGCACGATGGCCGAGTACGAACTCGCCAAGGCGCGCCTGTTCGGTTGGCCGGGCCTTCGTGCTGCCGTCATCAACCGCGACGACGTAGCGGGTGTGCGCCTGTTGCAGAATGCCCGCGCCGATGTCGAAGCCATCGAATACGGCATCGACGGCGAAGCGGCTGCGCAACACGGCGCCAAGCAATGGCTGCGTGCCACCAACGTGCGCGCACATCGCACCGGCACGACGTTCGACGTGGATGGCAGCTTCGGCCATGCGACCGTGCATGCGCCCACCGTTGGCCGGTTCAACGTATCGAATCTTCTGAGTGTGCTGGGCGCGCTGCTGGCGGCCGGCGTGCCGTGGCAGGACGCCACTGCCCGCCTGGAAAAGCTACAACCCGTGAGTGGCCGCATGGAGCGCTTTGGCGGCGAGGATGGCCCGCTGGTCGTGGTCGACTACGCCCACACGCCCGACGCGCTGGAGCAGACCCTGCGCGCACTCGCACCGACGACCGAAGCGCGCGGCGGCAAGCTGTGGGCCGTGTTTGGCTGCGGCGGCGATCGCGACCCCGGCAAGCGTCCGCAGATGGGTGCCATCGCCGAACGCCTGGCGCCGCACGTGGTGCTGACTTCTGACAACCCGCGCAGCGAAGATCCGCAGCACATCCTCGATGAGATTGCCGACGGCATGGACAACCCGCGTGCCGCTGCGCAGATCGA
Source organism: Ralstonia sp. SET104 (assembly GCF_003851545.1). Classification (GTDB taxonomy): domain Bacteria; phylum Pseudomonadota; class Gammaproteobacteria; order Burkholderiales; family Burkholderiaceae; genus Ralstonia. The sequence continues at coordinate 20,086 of NZ_BHVX01000018.1, forward strand.
AGACCGTGCCGCTGCCATCCTGCACGCGGTGCGCCACGCCGATGCGCGTGACGTGATCGTCGTGGCCGGCAAGGGGCATGAATCGACGCAGGAGATTGCTGGCCGCAAGCGCCCGTTCTCCGATCAGGAGCATGTGCGCCTGGCGCTAGCGGCCCGCGGGGTGAACGCATGAGCGCCCCGACCGTGATGATGCATGCCAGCGATGCCGCTGCCTGGATGGCCGGCACCTGTCTGGCTGGCCCCGACGCGGCTATTCTGCGCGTCACCACCGACAGCCGCGCCGTGCAGCCGGGCGACCTGTTCGTCGCGTTGATTGGCGAGCGCTTTGACGCGCATGATTTTCTGCCTGAAGTGGTGGCACGCGGCGCTGCCGCCGTGCTGGTGTCGCGCGCGCCGGCCGCCACACTGGATGTGTCCAGCGTGGCCGTGCTGACTGTTGCCGATACGCGCATTGGGCTCGGCCAACTCGCCGCCGGCTGGCGCCGCCAGTTCCCGATTCCGGTGGTGGCGGTGACGGGCAGCAACGGCAAGACCACGGTCAAAGAGATGATCTCGGCGATCTTCGCGCAGGCCGTGGGTGAAGACGCCCGCCTGGCGACCGCGGGCAACTTCAACAACGACATCGGCTTGCCGCTCACGCTGTTCCGCCTGAACGCGCAGCACAAGCTGGCCGTGCTCGAACTCGGCATGAACCACCCCGGCGAGACGGCCGTGCTGGCCACCATCGCCCAGCCGACCGTGGCGATGATCAACAACGCGCAGCGCGAGCACCAGGAATTCATGGTCAGCGTGCAAGCCGTGGCGCAAGAGCATGCCGCCGTGTTGGCCGCGCTCCCGGCCGATGGCGTGGCGGTGTTCCCGCGCGATGCGGCCAACGGTGGCGAATATGCGCCGGTGTGGCAAGCGGCAGCGGGTTCGCGCCGCGTGCTCGATTTCGGTATCGAGGCTGGTGCCGTGACGGGCACCGTGGCGGACACCGCCGACGGCCAACGTATCGACGTGCAGGCACCGGGTCAGCGCTTCGTCATCACGCTGCCGCTGCTGGGTGTGCACAACGCCCGCAATGCATTGGCCGCGACGGCATGCGCGCTGGCTGCCGGTGTCACGCCGGAGGTGATTGCGCAAGCGCTGGGCAACTTCGCGCCGGTCAAGGGCCGGTTGCAACGCAAGCCGGGTGCACATGGCGGCCTTGTCATTGACGACACGTACAACGCGAATCCGGATTCGATGCGCGCGGCCATCGATGCGCTCGCCACGCTGCCGGCGCCGCGCTGGCTGGTGTTGGGTGACATGGGCGAAGTGGGCTCGCAGGGTCCGGCATTCCATGAAGAGATCGGCGCCTATGCGCGCGAGCACGGCATCGATGCGGTATTGGCAACCGGCGAGCTTGCACGTCACACAGTGGACGCTTTCGGCACGGGCGCGCAGCATTTCGCGTCTGCCGAAGACCTGATTGAACACGGCGTGCCAGCCATTGCGCCGGCCGCGACGGTATTGGTGAAGGGCTCGCGCTTCATGCGGATGGAACGCATTGTTGAAGCGCTGGTCTTGAAAGACCCGGCTGCACACGTTGCAACACAGGCGCCGGCCGGATCTTCCACACAACAGAAGCATTAAGGGAAGCAAGAACCCATGTTATTGGCATTGGCGCAATGGCTGCAGAACGACTACGGCTTCCTGCGCGTTTTCAACTATCTGACGTTCCGGGCCGTGATGGCATCCCTCACGGCGCTGGTGATCGGCCTCGGGTTCGGGCCGTTTGTGATCCGTCGTCTGACGGAGCTGAAAGTCGGCCAGGCTGTGCGCAGCTATGGTCCGCAAACGCACTTGGTCAAAGCCGGCACGCCCACCATGGGCGGCGTGCTGGTGCTCATCGGTATTGCGGTGTCCACACTGCTGTGGGCGGATTGGGGCAACCGCTTCATCTGGATCGTGCTGCTGGTCACGCTGGGCTACGGCGCAATCGGCTGGGTGGATGACTACCGCAAGGTTGTGCACCGTGATCCGAAGGGCATGTCTTCGCGCGAGAAGTTTTTCTGGCAGACCGTGATCGGTCTGTTTGCCGCGGCATATCTGGCGTTTTCGGTGTCCGAGACGAGCAACATGCGCGTGCTCGAGCTGTTCATGGACTGGGTGCGCAGTGGCTTCTCACTGAGCCTGCCGGCCAAGTCGCACCTGATCGTGCCGTTCTTCAAAGAGATCAGCTACCCGCTGGGCGTGTTCGGTTTCATCATCCTCACGTACCTCGTGATCGTCGGCTCCAGCAACGCGGTGAATCTGACGGATGGCCTCGATGGCCTCGTCATCATGCCGGTGGTGCTGGTGGGCAGCGCGCTGGGCATCTTTGCTTACGTGATGGGCAGCGCTGTCTACAGCAAGTACCTGCTGTTCCCGCACATTCCGGGCGCGGGTGAGCTGCTGATCTTCTGCTCGGCGATGGCCGGGGCGGGCCTCGCTTTCCTGTGGTTCAACGCGCATCCGGCGCAGGTGTTCATGGGGGACGTCGGCGCGCTGGCGCTGGGCGGCGCGCTCGGCACCATCGCCGTTATCGTCCGCCAGGAAATCGTGCTGTTCATCATGGGCGGCATCTTCGTGGCCGAGACCGTCTCGGTGATGCTGCAGGTGACGTGGTTCAAGTTCACCAAGAAGCGTTATGGCGAGGGTAGGCGTTTGTTCCGTATGGCGCCGCTGCATCACCATTTCGAACTGTCCGGCTGGAAAGAGACGCAGGTGGTGGTGCGCTTCTGGGTCATCACCATGATGCTGGTGCTGATCGGCCTGTCGACCCTGAAGCTGCGGTGAGCACCGACATGACCGACATGACCGAACCCATCGCACCCGAGGACGACGATATGGCAACGCTGCCGGAGTCGGTGGGCGAGGCCGTTGCCGCAACGTTCGACTCCGCCGAGCCGATGCCCGCCGCCGAAACCGTGCAGGACCCGCGCATGTTCGGCGAGTTCGATGCGCCGTTCGTGCTTGTGCTCGGTCTGGGTGAATCCGGTCTGGCGATGGCGCGCTGGTGTGCGCGTCACGGCGCGCGCGTGCGCGTGGCCGATACGCGCGAGACACCGGCCAACCTGCCGGCGCTGCGTGCGCACGTGCCGGATGCCGAATTCGTGAGCGGCCCGTTTGCCGTATCGCTGCTGGACGGTGTGACGCTGGTGGCGATCAGCCCCGGCCTGTCGCCGCTGGATGCCAATGTCGCTGCGCTGCTGAACGCCGCTAACGAGCGTGGCGTACCGGTGTGGGGCGAGATCGAATTGTTTGCCCGCGCGTTGGCTGGTCTCAAGGCTGCACAGGGCTACGTGCCGCGAGTGCTGGCCATCACTGGCACCAACGGCAAGACGACCACCACGGCACTCACGGGTGCCCTGGCGGAGCGTGCCGGCAAGACCGTCGGTGTGGCGGGCAATATCAGTCCGTCGGCGCTGGACAAACTGACTGAATGCATTGACGCGGGCACGCTGCCGGACGTCTGGGTGCTGGAGCTTTCCAGCTTCCAGCTCGAAACCACGCACACGCTGGACGCCGACGCCGCGACCATCCTGAACATCACGCAGGATCACCTCGACTGGCACGGCACGATGGATGCCTATGCCGCCGCCAAGGGGCGCATCTTCGGTGCAAACACCGTGCGCGTGCTGAATCGCCAGGACACCGGCGTAATGGCCTTCGCCAGCAAGGGCGGTGACGTCACCTTCGGCATCGACGAGCCGGGCACGCCCGACGCACTCGGCCTGCTGCATGACGGTGGCATGCATGGTGGCATGCCGTGGATCGCGCTGGCCGAAGCCGACGAAGACGAAAGCCCCAAGCCCACACGCCGCAAGAAAGGTGACACCACGCCTGCCGCGCCTGTGCCGGTGCGCCTCAAGCGTCTGATGCCTGCAGACGCGCTGCGCATCCGCGGCTTGCACAACGCCACCAACGCCATGGCCGCGCTGGCACTGTGCCGTGCGATCGGCTTGCCGGTGAGCGCCCTGCTGCACGGCCTGCGCGACTACGCCGGCGAGCCTCACCGCGTCGAGCTGATCGCCGCGTTTGACGATCTCGAATTCTTTGACGACAGCAAGGGCACCAACGTCGGCGCGACGGTGGCGGCACTCTCCGGGCTGTCCAAGCACGTGGTGCTGATCGCCGGTGGCGAAGGCAAGGGGCAGGATTTCTCGCCGCTGGCCGGGCCGGTTGCGCAGTATGCGCGCGCCGTGGTGTTGATCGGCCGCGATGCGCCCCTGATTCGCGAGGCGCTGATCAACACGGGCGTCACGCTGGTGGATGCCCCGACGTTGGAAGCGGCTGTGCAGGAAGCTGCCGATCGCGCCCAACCGGGCGATGCCGTGCTGCTGTCGCCGGCGTGCGCGAGCTTCGACATGTTCCGCAATTACGAGCACCGTGCACAGGTATTCCACGAAGCCGTATCGGCACTCGCGGCAGACCGGGGAGTGATGCTATGAGCGACGCCCAGATCAAACGCAGCGGCTTCATTGGCGCGACCATCGGCAACGCATGGGATGGTCTGCGCGATGCCGTTTCGGGCGTCAAGCCCACGCGCTCCAAGATGATGGAGTACGACCAGCCGCTGATGTGGGTGACGATCGTGCTGCTCGGCCTCGGGCTGGTGATGGTGTATTCGGCGTCGATCGCGCTGCCGGATTCGCCCAAGTACGCGAACTACAGCAACGGCCACTTTCTGGTGCGGCACATTTTCTCGCTGATGATCGGGTTGATCGGCGCCATCGTCGCATTCCAGATTCCGGTCAAGTTCTGGGACAAGTACGCGCCCAAGCTTTTTATCATCGCGCTGGTGTTGCTGATCATCGTGTTGGTCCCACACGTAGGCAAGGGCGTGAACGGTGCGCGGCGCTGGCTGCCGCTGGGCGTCATGAACTTCCAGCCTTCCGAACTGATGAAGCTGGCGGTGGTGCTCTACGCGGCCAACTACACCGTACGCAAGCAGGATTGGATGCAGAGCGTGCGCAAGGGCTTTCTGCCGATGGGCGTGGCGGTGGCATTTGTCGGCTCGCTTCTGCTGCTGGAGCCGGACATGGGCGCGTTCCTGGTGATCGCGGCCGTGGCCATGGGCATCCTGTTCCTGGGTGGCGTGAACGGCAAGCTGTTTGGCGGGCTGGTGCTGACGGCGGTGTCGACGTTCTCGCTGCTGATCGTGGCGTCGCCCTGGCGGCGCGAGCGGATCTTCGCGTACCTGAATCCGTGGCAAGAGGAATACGCGCAAGGCAAGGCGTATCAGCTCACGCACTCGCTCATTGCCTTTGGCCGCGGTGAGTGGACCGGCGTTGGCCTGGGCGGCAGCATCGAAAAACTGCACTACCTGCCCGAAGCCCATACCGATTTCATCCTGGCCGTGATCGGCGAGGAGCTCGGCTTTGTCGGCGTGCTGATCGTCATCCTGCTGTTCTATTGGATGGTGCGCCGCTCGTTTGAGATCGGCCGCACTGCGCTGCAACTCGATCGCACGTTCGCCGGCCTGGTCGCAAAGGGGCTGGGCATCTGGATTGGCTGGCAGGCCTTCATCAACATGGGTGTGAACCTCGGCTTGCTGCCGACCAAGGGCCTGACGCTGCCGATGGTCAGCTACGGTGGCTCGGGCATCCTGATGAACTGCGTGGCACTGGCATTGCTGCTGCGTATTGACTATGAAAACCGCGTGTTGATGCGTGGGGGCAAGGTATGACGGCCGGTACGCCGCCGCGCACCCTTCTCGTCATGGCCGGTGGTACGGGCGGCCACATCTTCCCTGCGCTGTCGGTGGCCAAGCTGCTGGCCGCGCGCGGCTGGAAGGTGGTGTGGCTCGGCAACGCGAGCGGCATGGAAGGCCAGCTCGTGCCAAAGCACGGCTTCCCGATGGAATCTGTGCAGTTTGGCGGCCTGCGTGGCAAGGGCCTTGCCACCAAGTTCCTGCTGCCGCTCAACCTGCTGCGCGCGTTTTGGCAGAGCCTCGGCGTGGTGCGCCGCGTGCGTCCGAATGTGGTGCTGGGCATGGGCGGCTATATCACTTTCCCCGGCGGCATGATGAGCGTCTTGCTGGGCCGCCCGCTGGTGCTGCACGAACAGAATTCGATTGCCGGTCTCGCCAACCGCGTGCTCGCGCGCGTGGCGGATCGCGTGCTGTGCGCGTTTCCGAATGCGCTGTCGGGCGCTGAGTGGGTCGGTAACCCGATCCGCGCTGATCTGGCGACGCTGGCTTCTCCGCAAGCGCGCTACGCCGAGCGCACGGGGCCGCTGCGCGTGCTGGTCGTGGGCGGCAGTCTGGGTGCAGCGGCGCTCAACGATGTGGTGCCCAAGGCGCTGGCATTGCTGCCGGCTGATACGCGCCCGATCGTCATCCATCAGGCAGGCGCCAAGCAGATCGACACGCTGCGCGCCAACTACGCCGCCGCCGGCATTGATGACGCCCACGCGCAACCCGTGCCCTTCATCGATGACATGGCGGCCGCGTACGCGCACGCCGATCTGGTGATCTGCCGCTCGGGCGCAATGACCGTTTCAGAAGTGGCCGCGGCGGGTGTCGCGGCGCTGTTCGTGCCGTTCCCCCATGCCGTGGACGATCACCAGACCACCAACGCGCGCTTTTTGTCCGAGCGTGGCGCGGCGCTGTTGGTGTCGCAGCGGGAACTGGGTCCGGCATCGTTGGCAGATACACTCGCGTCCCTGACGCGTGCGCAACTGGCCGATATGGCGGCTAAAGCACGCGAGCAGGCAAGGCCAGAAGCGGCCGAGCGTGTCGCCGACGTGTGTGTAGCGGTGGCACGGGCATAGGGAATCGAATCGATATGAAGCACATCGTCAAGAACATCCATTTTGTAGGCATCGGCGGCGCTGGCATGAGCGGCATCGCAGAAGTGCTGTTGAATCTGGGCTACCGCGTGACGGGCTCGGATTTGGGGCAGAGCGCGGCAACGCAGCGCCTGATCTCGCTGGGCGCCACGGTCATGCAGGGTCACGCGCCGGAACATGTGATCGGCGCCAATGCCGTGGTGGTTTCCACCGCCGTGCGCGGCGACAACCCGGAAGTGCTGGCTGCGCGTGCCAAGCGCATCCCTGTCGTGCCGCGTGCGGTGATGCTGGCCGAGCTGATGCGCCTGAAGCAAGGCATCGCTATTGCCGGCACGCATGGCAAAACGACGACGACCAGCCTGGTCGCCTCCGTGCTGGCTGAAGGCGGCCTGGATCCGACCTTCGTGATCGGCGGCCGCCTCAACTCCGCCGGCGCCAACGCGCGGCTGGGCACGGGCGATTTCATCGTCGCCGAGGCGGACGAATCCGACGCGTCGTTCCTTAATCTGTTCCCCGTGATCGAAGTCATCACCAATATCGACGCCGATCACATGGACACCTACGGGCACGACTTCGCGCGCCTGAAGCAAGCCTTTATTGAATTCACGCAGCGCCTGCCGTTCTACGGTATCGCCGTGTTGTGCGTGGATGACCCGAACGTGCGCGAGATCCTGCCGTTCGTGTCCAAGCCGGTGGTGCGTTACGGCTTTGCCGAGGATGCGCAGGTGCGCGCCGTCAACCCGCGTGCCGTGGACGGCCGCATGGAATTCACCGTCATCCGCCAGCTCAACGGCCATGCCGAGCCGCCGCTGTCGATCACGCTGAACCTGCCGGGCCTGCACAACGTGCAGAACGCGCTGGCCGCCATCGCCATCGCCACCGAACTGGAAGTGCCGGATGAGGCCATCGTCAAGGCGCTGGCCGAGTTCAATGGCGTGGGTCGCCGCTTCCAGCGCTACGGTGAAGTACCGACCGTTGACGGCCATGGCCGCTTCACGCTCATCGACGACTACGGCCATCACCCGGTCGAGATGGCCGCCACGCTGGCCGCTGCGCGCGGGGCATTTCCGGATCGCCGCCTTGTGCTGTCGTTCCAGCCGCACCGCTTTACGCGCACGCGCGATTGCTTTGAAGATTTCGTTAAGGTGCTTGGCACCGTAGATGCGCTGCTGCTGGCCGAGGTGTATGCCGCCGGCGAACCGCCCATCGTGGCGGCCGACGGCCGTGCACTCACGCGCGCGCTGCGCGTGGCCAACAAGATCGAGCCGGTATTCGTTGAGCAGATTGAAGACATGCCGCAAGCGATTCTGGATGTGGCGCAGGACGGCGACGTGGTCATCACCATGGGTGCAGGGTCGATCGGGCAAGTGCCGGGTCAGGTGGTTGCGTTGCAGGCTGAGGCGCGCACTGCAAACGTGGTGGATCTGAACGGAGGCGCCGCAGCATGACGACCGGTCCGTTTGTTCCGAATCCGACGATTGATCCGAAGTCTCTCGGCAAGGTGGGCGTGCTCATGGGCGGCCGCTCTGCCGAGCGCGAAATCTCGCTGATGTCTGGCAACGGCGTCTTGGCCGCGCTGCGCGCACGCGGTGTCGATGCACATCCGTTCGACCCGGGCCTGCAAGCCGTCGCCGATCTGGCCAGGCAAGGGTTTGACCGCGTAGTGATCTCGCTGCACGGCCGCTTTGGTGAAGACGGCACGATCCAGGGCCTGCTCGAGCAATTCGGCATTCCGTACACTGGCAGTGGCGTACTCGCGTCTGCGCTGGCAATGGACAAAGAGGCCACCAAGCGCCAATGGCAGACCCACGGTCTGCCGACGCCCGACTTCGTGATGCTGCACGCCGATGCCGACTGGCAAGCCGTGGCCGACCGCCTGGGACTGCCATTGATCGTCAAGCCGGCGCGCGAAGGATCGTCGATCGGTCTGACCAAAGTGACAAGCGCCGCCGAGTTGCCTGCCGCTTATGAAAAGGCTGCGCGCCTGGACCGCGATGTGATGGCCGAACAGTTCATCGAAGGCGACGAGCTGACCTGCCCGATCATCGGCGAAGGCGAAAGTGCTACCGCGCTGCCGCTCATCCGCATCGTCGCGCCGCAGGCCAACTACGACTACCAGAACAAATACTTCACCGACGACACGCGCTACGAGTGCCCGGCGCCGATTGCCGCCGATGTGGCCGCGCGCGTGCAGGCGCTGGTGGTGCAGGCGTATCGCGGCTTGGGTTGCCGCGGCTGGGGGCGCGCCGACATCATGCTGCGCAAGTCCGACAACGCACCATTCCTGCTGGAGATGAACACGTCGCCGGGCATGACCGGCCATTCGCTGGTGCCGATGGGCGCGCGCGCCGCCGGCATCAGCTATGAGGATTTCGTGTTGCAACTGGCGGCATCCGCATCGCTGGAGCTGCACGCCAGCACCGATTGGAAACCCGAGTAAGCCAAACCGGACAGCACAACGTTATGTGGCACAACACCCGTCTCCTCAACGCCGTCGCGAGTGCGCTGTATGCGCTGCTCGCGCTTGGTGGCTTGGGCGTGGGGGCGGTCTGGCTGATGCAGCGTCCGATGTTTCAGTTGCAGCAGGTGCGTGTGATGCCGATGGCCGGCAATGAATTGCGCCACGTGAATGCGCCAAGCCTGCGCGCCAACGCGCTGGCCAAGCTGCGCGGCAATTTTTTCTCACTGAATCTGGACGATGCGCGTCAGGCGTTCGAGTCGGTTCCGTGGGTGCGGCGTGCAAGTGTGCGCCGTGTGTGGCCCAACGGGCTGCTTGTGGAAGTGCAGGAACACGAAGCGCTGGGCACCTGGGGCGGCAATGAGTCCGGCAAGCTGGTCAACACGTATGGCGAAGTCTTCGTGGCCAACCTGGCCGAAGCCGAAGACGACACCGACCTAGTTGCGCTGGCCGGTCCCGAAGGCACCGAGCAGGACGTGGTCGACAAGCTGGAGACCATGACCGAATGGTTCAAGCCGATGAACGTGGAGCCGCTGAGCGTGACGTTGACCGACCGCTACGCCTGGCGCGCGCGGTTGTCCAACGGCACGGTCATCGAGCTGGGCCGCGACCTGAATGACGATGACCGCACCGCGCTGGCCGCGCGTGCCCGCCGCTTTGTGCGCGCGTGGCCCGAGGTGACGAAGCGCTGGGGCGGTCAGATTGAATACGCCGATCTGCGTTACCCCAACGGGTTCGCGGTTCGCGCGGCGGGTGTGCGCTTCCTGACCGATGCGCAGGCTGCGGTGCTGGCCAAGGGGGGCAAGTTGCCCAGCACCGGCAATACTGCAAAGCCGAAAGCAAATGCAGCGGCCAACAACAAAGCAACGCGAAGCACAGAGAAAACGCGATGAGCAAGGAATACAAGGATCTTCTGGTCGGGCTGGATATCGGCACCTCCAAGGTGGTGGCGGTAGTGGCCGAGCTGCGCCCTGACGGGGCCTACGAGGTCATCGGCATGGGCCAGACCGAATCGAAGGGGCTTAAGAAAGGCGTGGTCGTCAACATCGAGGCGACCGTCCAGTCGATCCAGAAAGCGCTCGAAGAAGCGGAGCTGATGGCCGACTGCAAGATCAGCGAGGTCTTCACGGGTATCGCTGGCAGCCATATCCGCAGCTTCAATTCGAGCGGCATGGTGGCGATCAAGGACAAGGAAGTCACTTCCACCGATGTCGCACGCGTGATCGAGACGGCCAAGGCCGTCAACATCCCGACCGATCAACAGATCCTGCACATCCTCACGCAGGAATTCATCATCGACGGCCAGGAAGACGTGCGCGAGCCGATCGGCATGAGCGGCATCCGCCTGGAAGTGAAGGTGCACATCGTGACCGGCGCGGTGAGCGCGGCGCAGAACATCGTCAAGTGCGTGCGCCGCTGCGGCCTGGAAGTGCATGACCTGATCCTGCAGCCGCTGGCGTCAAGCCTGGCCGTGCTGACCGAAGACGAAAAGGAGCTCGGCGTGGTGCTGGTCGATATCGGCAGCGGCACGACCGACATCGCCATCTTCAGCGAAGGTGCGATCCGCCATACGGCCGTGATCCCGATCGCTGGCGACCAGATCACCAACGACGTTGCCATGGCCCTGCGCACGCCGACGCCGGACGCTGAAGACATCAAGATCCAGTACGGCATCGCCAAGCAGGTGCTGGCCGATCCGGACGAGATGATCGACGTGCCGGGCGTGGGCGACCGTGGCCCGCGCACATTGAGCCGTCAGGCGCTGGCTGCTGTGATCGAGCCGCGCGTGGAAGAGCTGTTCTCGCTCGTGCACCAGGTGGTGCGCGAATCCGGTTATGAGGAACTGCTCTCCAGCGGCGTGGTCCTCACTGGCGGTACCGCAATGATGCCGGGGATGGTCGAGCTGGGTGAAGACATGTTCCTCAAGCCCGTGCGAGTGGGCGTGCCCGAGTACCGCGGCAACCTGCACGAGGTGGTAAAGAGCCCGCGTTACGCCACAGTGATGGGCTTGCTGCAGGAAGGTCGCGTGCAGCGCGTGCGTGGCCGCAAGGTGGTGGTGCAGTCCGGCTCGGCCAAGCAGATCTGGACGCGCATGAAGGAATGGTTCATCGGCAATTTCTAGGCACGTGTGTGCCGGGCGTTGGCGATGTGCTCCCCGATGTGTCCACAAACGGGAGCAAGTTGAGTTTTTTGTTTTGATGTTTTTTGTTCAGGAACCAGGAGTTGCGGCGGGGAGGCTGCATCGTCTGGGACTGATCACTTCTGGAGGCAATGATGGACTTCGACATGATTGAAACGGAAATGCAGGACGGCACCATCATCAAGGTGGTCGGCGTCGGTGGTGCGGGCGGCAACGCCGTGCAGCACATGATCAACCGCGGCGTACAAGGCGTGGAATTCATCTGCATGAACACCGATGCGCAAGCGCTCAAGCGCTCGACCGCATCGCGCGTGCTGCAGCTCGGCAGCACCGGCCTGGGCGCTGGCGCCAAGCCGGAAGTGGGCAAGCACTGCGCAGAAGAGGCCCGTGAGCAGATCGCCGACGCATTGCGCGGCGCGCACATGGTCTTCATTACCGCCGGCATGGGTGGCGGCACGGGTACGGGCGCAGCGCCTGTGGTCGCGCAGGTTGCCAAGGAAATGGGCATCCTGACCGTGGGCGTGGTCTCCAAGCCGTTCGACTTCGAAGGCGCACGCCGCTCGAAGGTTGGCGAGCATGGCGCCAACGACCTCGAAGGCAATGTCGATTCGCTGATCGTCGTGCTGAACGAAAAGCTCTTTGAAGTCATGGGCGACGACGCCGAGATGGACAAGTGCTTCCAGTGCGCCGACGACGTGCTGCACAACGCCGTGGCCGGCATCGCGGAAATCATCAACGTTGATGGCCTGGTGAACGTCGATTTTGAAGACGTGAAGACCGTGATGGGCGAGCAGGGCAAGGCGATGATGGGCACGGCTACCGTGTCTGGCGTCGACCGTGCGCGTCTGGCCGCCGAACAGGCTGTTGCCAGCCCGCTGCTGGAAGGCGTGGACCTGTCGGGCGCACGCGGCGTGCTGGTCAACATCACGGCCAGCCGTTCGCTCAAGCTGTCCGAGACCAAGGAAGTGATGAACACCATCCGCAGCTATGCCGCGGAAGATGCCACCGTCATCTTCGGTACGGTCTATGACGATGCCATGGGCGACGCTCTGCGCGTGACCGTGGTTGCCACGGGCCTGGGCCGTGCTGCCCGCAACAAGCAACAACAGCAGCAGACGATGACGCTGCTGAAGACCGGTACCGACAATCAGCCGGTGGCCTTTGGCGGTGGCGCCAGCCACTCGATGGCGGCCGCACCGGACTACAGCAACTTCGATACCCCGGCCGTGTGGCGCAGCTCGCGTGAATCGGCATCGGCTCACGTGGCAGCACTGCAAGAGAAGGGCGTCGACACGTATGACATTCCGGCTTTCCTGCGCAAGCAGGCGGACTGATCGGGCTCGCGTTGGGTCGATAAGCACTCGCACGTCCGACTGCCTGCGGTTCCGCACGCCGCGCGCGGTTCACGGCTCCCCTCCCGTGACCGTCGTTGTGTGATGGCCTACCGCTCGCCAGTCGACAGCGCGACAGTTCGCGACGGAATAGGACACAGTCGTTGCCGCCGGGCAGGCTGGCCTCTGGCCGCCTCCCCGGAAGGGTTCATCCCGCCCGGCGGGTGTGTCCATTCGTCGTGCCGCGTGCGATGCCTTGCAACCCAAGCAGCCTGATGACGTTGTCTCCCAAGACCGCCCGCGTGATGACTTCATGCGGGCGGTCTCGTTTTTTGAGAACCTGCTGCGCGGTCGCTTGCAAGGTTCTATGATCGCGATATCCGCGCACCGTCTCCCTCACGATCATGATCCAGCCTGGTCAACCGCTTCCCGACGCAACGCTCTACGAGTTCTTTGAGGTGCAAAAGGACGGCTGCGCGCTCGGCCCCAACGCTTTCTCGGTTTCGCATCTGGCCGAAGGCAAGACAATCGTCATTTTCGGTCTGCCCGGTGCGTTCACGCCGACCTGCTCGGCGCGCCACGTGCCCGGCTACGTGGCGAACTACGATGCGCTGCGCGCCAAGGGCGTTGACGAAATCTGGTGCGTGTCCGTCAATGACGCCTTCGTTATGGGCGCCTGGGCCCGCACTCAGGGCACCGGCGACAAAATCCGTATGCTGGGCGATGGCAGCGCGGAGTTCACCAGCAAGCTCGGTCTCGACCAAGATCTCTCGAAGCGCGGCATGGGCGTGCGCTCGCAGCGTTACGCGATGGTCGTGAAGCGTGGTGTGGTAACAGTGCTACAAGTGGAAGCGCCCGGACAGTTCGCTGTCAGCAGTGCTGAATCGATCCTGGCGATACTCTGACGCCACGCCAAAACTCCCCCAAATGGCGGAGTACCGCCTGCTGTCCCGCCTCACCTCAAGGCTGACGAGACGGTGGCGCCGAATCTGCGTGCACTAAGGTTGAGCAGGGCGCGGGCACCCCTAACATCCCGATACAAAAGTCGTTTTGAAGGCAGGGGCGTGAAAATGGTATGCTTAGGGTTATCACCTATGCGAGCCGCATAGATAAAAACAATCATAGAAATTTCGTGAGTTGAGGGCGGCCATGTTGAAACAACGCACCATCAAGTCCCTCGTCAAGACCGTCGGCATCGGGTTGCACTCGGGCCGTAAGGTGACGTTGACGTTGCGCCCGGCAGCCGCAGGCACCGGCATTGTTTTCACGCGCGTCGACCTCAACCCGGCCGTCGAGATTCCCGCCACCGCCAGCGCCATTGGCGACACGCGTCTGGCTTCTGTGCTGCAGAAGGACGGCGCTCGCGTATCGACCGTCGAACATCTGATGTCCGCCTGCGCCGGCCTTGGGATCGACAACCTCTATGTGGATGTCGATGCGGAAGAAATCCCCATCATGGACGGCAGCGCGGCCTCGTTCGTGTTCCTCCTGCAATCGGCCGGTATCGAAGAGCAGGGTGCAGCCAAGCGCTTCATCCGCGTAACCAAACCGGTGGAGATCCGCGAAGGCGACAAGCTCGCCCGGCTGGACCCGTACTTCGGCTTCAAGCTGTCGTTCACGATCGAGTTCCGTCATCCGGCCGTCGACAAGACCGGCCAGACGTTCGAGATCGACTTTGCCGACACCAGCTACACGCGCGAAATTGCCCGCGCACGCACCTTCGGTTTTGCGCATGAAGTTGAGATGCTGCGCGAAGTCGGGCTGGCGCGCGGCGGCAGCCTCGACAATGCCATCGTGCTGGACGAGCATCGCATCCTGAACAACGACGAACTGCGCTACGGCGATGAGTTCGTCCGCCACAAGATCCTTGACGCGATTGGCGATCTGTATGTGGTTGGCCATCCGCTGATTGCCGCGTACACGGCGCACAAGTCGGGGCACGGCCTGAACAACGCGCTGTTGCGCGCATTGCTGGCGGACGAAACGGCTTATGAAATCGTGACGTTCGACAAGGTGGAAGATGCGCCACGCGCGTTCTTGCCGCAGTTGCAACCGGCGTTTTCGTGATCGGCTGACGCGGTTGTCCGCATGAAGAAAGCGCCCTGCGGGGCGCTTTTCATTTGGGTGCGATATGTCGCCCGACCATTTCGGCCAAGGCCTGGCGAAGTGGCGAATCGGGCAGTTCGTTGGCGAGCGCGGCTAAGCTGTTGAGCCCAACTGCCGTCATTCTGGCGCGTTTAGGCGGCTTTTCGGTCTCTTGTGGCCACAAACTGTCGTTACCGCCCTGCGGTTGTACCCGTACGCGAATTGCGGTAATCTGCGATCCCCGGCGCTGCAGACGCTCCAGCAAGGTGGGTACCACCTGCCGTAAGCGCGCCGCAGCCGCACTATGTGCGGCGAGCAACACCAGAGTCGCTTCCCGGCTGTCGCGTGCATCGTTCTTGATGCCACCGATCGCCACACCGCCGCCCAAGCCGGGCGGCAACAGCGACAACACCTCCGCTTCCAACGACGCCAATTGCCTGGCCGCCTGCATCAGCGGGCCGACCGAACCGGCACCCGACAGCCAGTCCTGGACGGGTTTTGCCACAGGTGTTTTGAGAGCGGGATGAACAAAGATTCGCATGCCGGCATTGTAGGGTGCTTCATCGCGCTTTCGTGCCGGTGGGCAGCTTTTTTGTCCGGAAAACGAGCGATGCAGATCATCCTGATTCATCCGCGCAAGGCCGGCGCAACGCACCTGTCACGACGCGGCGTCTTCGTGTCCATCGGCGCGGCGCTGCTGACCGTGGCGGCCCTGTCCGTGGGCGGAACGTGGTTGGCGGCCAAGCAAGGGCTGCTGCCGGGCGCGGCTGCTTCAGCGGTTGCTGGCGCGGACCAGCGTGTCACCCGAGAAAACCTCAGCCTGATGGCCGCGCGCATCGGCGAAATGCAGGCGCAGATCGCCCGCCTGGATGCGCTGGGCGCTCGCGTGTCGGGCTTGGCCGGCGTGCCGCCGCGTGAGTTCGACTTCAAGTCACAGCCGGGCCGGGGCGGCCCGGAGGGTGCGTTCTCGCGGCCGATGTCGATGCCGGAGATCGAGTCCGAGCTGAGTCGCCTGACGCGCTCGGCCGATCAGCGCAACGATTACCTCAGCGTGCTGGAAAGTACGCTGATGGACCGTCAAATCCACGCCAAGATGATGCCGACCGTGCGCCCCGTCGCCACGGGCTACGACTCATCGGGGTTTGGCGCCCGGATCGATCCATTCACCGGCCGGCGTACGCAGCATGACGGCGTGGACTTCGTCGGGCCGGTCGGCACCCCCATCGTGGCGGCCGCCGGCGGCGTGGTGGTGGCCAGCGAATACCGCAGCGATTACGGCAACATGGTCGATATCGACCACGGTAACGGCCTGAAGACGCGCTACGCACACGCATCCAAGGTCTTCGTCAAGATCGGTGACATCGTCAAGGCGGGTCAGCGCATTGCACTGATCGGCCGCACCGGCCGTGCTACGGGGTCGCATCTGCACTTCGAGGTGCATGTCAACGACGTCCCGCAGAATCCGGTGGCCTTCCTGGAGAATGCTGGTCAGCCCAAGATGGCGGCCGACAAGGCGCTGCTCCCCAAGGTTGCGGCGGCCGATATCGGCAAGAGCATGGCGGCTGCCGGCCATTGAGCTGGCCTGGGTTGCAATCGGGGGCGCCCGTCCCCAATTCAGCGTGAGTACGCGGCCGCCCGGATGGGTCTCGGTGTCGTGTCAAAGTGCGGCGTTCCTGCCACATCCGGCTGGGCTGCTGCCATCAAGCGCGTGTTTTGCACATGCTAAACTCCCGCCTTTGCGCCAACCCTATTCGGGCCATTGCGCCGCCTGTGTTTCGCCATGTTGTGCGAAGCGTCTTCCGGGTGGCTCGCCGGCCCTAGCCATCGATGATCACGGGCCTTCTCAAGAAGATTTTCGGCAGCCGTAATGAACGGCTGATCAAACAGTACCGCCGCAAGGTGGCGCAGATCAATGTGCTCGAACCGAAGTTCGAGGCGCTTTCCGATGCCGAACTGCAGGCCAAGACCGAGGAATTCCGCCAACGCTTTGCCAAGGGAGAGACGCTCGACGCGCTGCTGCCCGAAGCGTTTGCCGTGTGCCGCGAGGCCAGCAAGCGCGTGATGAAGATGCGGCACTTCGACGTGCAGCTCGTCGGGGGCATGGTGTTGCACGATGGCAAGATCGCCGAAATGCGTACCGGCGAGGGCAAGACGCTGACAGCCACGCTGGCGGTGTACCTGAACGCCATCTCCGGCCAGGGCGTGCACGTGGTGACGGTCAACGACTACCTCGCGCAGCGTGATGCCGAGTGGATGGGCCGCCTGTACAACTGGCTGGGCCTGTCGGTAGGGGTCAACCTGACCACGATGGACCATGACCAGAAGCAGACCGCCTACGCGTCGGACATCACCTACGGCACCAACAACGAGTTCGGCTTCGATTACCTGCGCGACAACATGGTGTACGACGCCGGTCAGCGCGTGCAGCGTCCGCTGAACTACGCCATTGTTGATGAGGTGGACTCGATCCTGATCGATGAAGCGCGTACCCCGCTGATCATCTCCGGCCAGGCTGAAGACCACACCGATCTGTACCGTCGCATGAACGGCATCCCGGCGCAGCTCACGCGCCAGATCGGCGAAGAGAAGTCCGACGGCACGGGCGTTGAGAAGCCTGGCGATTACTACGTCGACGAAAAATCGCACCAGGTCTACCTGACCGAATCGGGCCACGAAAAGGCTGAAGAGATTCTGCTGAAGGCGGGCTTGATCGGCGAGGGCGAATCGCTCTACGCACCGCAGAACATCACGCTGATGCACCATCTGTATGCCGCCCTGCGCGCGCACAGCCTGTTCTTCCGTGACCAGCACTACGTGGTACAGAACGGTGAGGTGGTGATCGTCGATGAATTCACCGGCCGTCTGATGAGCGGCCGCCGCTGGTCCGATGGTCTGCACCAGGCCGTGGAAGCTAAGGAGGGCGTGCAGATCCAGCAGGAAAACCAGACGCTGGCGACCATCACGTTCCAGAACTACTTCCGCATGTACAACAAGCTGTCGGGCATGACCGGTACGGCGGATACGGAAGCGTACGAATTCCAGGAAATCTACGGCCTGGAAACCGTGGTGATCCCGACCAACCGCACGCCGCAGCGCAAGGACTTGCAGGATCAGATCTACAAGACCTCGAAGGAGCGTTACGACGCCGTCATTCGTGACATTCGCGATTGCTACGAGCGCGGCCAGCCGGTGCTGGTGGGCACGACCTCCATTGAAAACTCCGAGCTCCTCTCGAATCTGATGAATGCGGCCAAGCTGCCGCACCAGGTGCTCAACGCCAAGCAGCACGAGCGCGAGGCCGAGATCATCGCGCAGGCCGGCCGTCCCAAGATGATCACCATCGCCACCAACATGGCCGGTCGCGGTACCGACATCGTGCTGGGCGGCAACGTGGAGAAGCAATCCGGCTTTGTGATGGCTGATGATTCGCTCTCTGACGAAGAGAAGGCCTCGCGCGTGAAGACGCTGCAGGACGAATGGCAATCGCTGCACGAGCAGGTGAAGGCCGCGGGCGGTCTGCACATCGTCGGTACCGAGCGCCACGAGTCGCGCCGGATCGACAACCAGTTGCGCGGCCGCGCGGGCCGCCAAGGCGATCCTGGTTCGTCGCGCTTTTACCTGTCGCTGGACGACCAGTTGTTGCGCATCTTCGCGGGCGATCGTGTGCGCGCCATCATGGACCGCCTGAAGATGCCCGAAGGCGAGCCGATCGAAGCCGGTATCGTCACCCGCTCGATCGAATCGGCGCAGCGCAAGGTCGAAGGCCGCAACTTTGACATCCGCAAGCAGCTGCTGCAGTACGACGACGTCTCCAACGATCAGCGCAAGGAACTCTACAAGCTGCGTAACGAGATTCTCGAAGCGCAGGATGTGGGCGATCTGGTCAAGAATCTGCGCGAATCCGTGTTCACCGAGCTGTTCCGTACCTACGTGCCGGCCGAGACCATGGAAGAGCAGTGGGACGTCGCTGGCCTGGAAAAGACCCTGCGCTACGATTGGGGTGTCGACCAGCCGCTGGTGAAGACGCTGGAAGACGCGCAGTCGATTGAAGACGAAGACCTGCTCAAGATGGTGCTGGACGCCGCCGAAGCCGTGTACGAAGGCAAGGTGGCGCAGGTGGGCCGCGAGTCGTTTGCCGGCTTCGAGCGTTCGGTGATGCTGCAAAGCCTTGACACGCACTGGCGCGAACACCTGGCCGCGCTGGACATGCTGCGCCAGGGCATCCACCTGCGTGGCTATGCGCAGAAGGATCCGAAGCAGGAATACAAACGCGAGTCGTTCGAACTGTTCGGCCGCTTGCTCGACACCATCCGCAACGAAGTCACGCGGATTGTGTTCACGGTGCGCATCCAGTCGCAGGAAGAGCTGGAGCAGGCTTCGGAGCAGATCGAAGAAGACCTGTCTGCGCTCACCAACCTGCAGTACAAGCACGACGAGTTCAGCGAGCTGGCCGAAGTGGCTGCAGGCGATGCCGAGATCCACGGTGCGACCCCTGCCACGCCGGCGCATCGTTCGGCAGCCGCATCCGCTGCGGCGGCATTGGCGGGTGAAGTGCCCAAGGTCGGCCGCAATGACCCATGCCCGTGCGGTTCGGGCAAGAAGTACAAGCAGTGCCACGGCAAGCTGGCCTGACGCTGCTTAGCCTCGTTTTCTGTTGATTCACGATGCCCGCAATGCGGGCATCCTCATTTGAAAGGTGTGCTTCATGGCTGTGAATCTCGTCGCGCCCGCCGCTGACTCCCTGTTGCCGATCGACGGCGTGGACCTCGGTTGGGCTGAGGCTAGTGTCCGCAAGGCCAATCGCAAGGACGTGTTGCTGGTCCGTATCGCCGAGGGTTCGAGCGTGGCCGGCGTGTTCACGCAGAACCGCTTCTGTGCCGCACCGGTGCAGGTGTGCCGTGAGCATCTGGCGAGCGGCCAGGGCGCGCGCGCCATCGTCGTGAACACGGGCAACGCAAACGCCGGTACGGGCGCGCCGGGTCTCGCACATGCGCGCCAGACGTGCGATGCGGTCGCCAAGCTGCTGGGCGTGTCGGCGCAGCAGGTGCTGCCGTTTTCGACGGGCGTGATTCTGGAGCCGCTGCCGGTCGATCGCATCATCGCCGGACTGCCGGCTGCCCAAGCCAATGCCAAGCCCGACAACTGGCTGGCCGCCGCCGAGGCGATCATGACCACCGACACCGTGCCCAAGGCTGCGTCCGCCACGTGCGCGCTGTCGGGCAAGACGGTGCGCATGTCGGGCATCAGCAAGGGCGCGGGCATGATCCGCCCGAACATGGCGACGATGCTTGGCTTTATCGCCACCGACGCCAATGTGGACGAAGCCGTGCTGCAAGGCCTCGTGCGCTATGCAGCGGATCATTCATTCAACAGCGTAACGGTGGACGGTGATACGTCGACCAACGACTCGTTCGTCATCATCGCTACGGGCCGTGCGGGCACGCCGCGCATCGATTCCGAATCGCACCCCGACTACGCCGCGCTGCGCGACGCGCTGACGGGCCTCGCACAAGACCTCGCGCAGAAGATCGTGCGCGACGGCGAGGGCGCCACCAAGTTCATGGCCATCCAGGTGGAAGGTGGTCGCAATGTGGATGAGTGCCGCCAGATCGCTTATGCGGTTGCGCAGTCGCCGCTGGTCAAGACCGCGTTCTACGCGTCGGACCCCAACCTGGGCCGCATCCTGGCCGCCGTCGGTTATGCCGGCGTAACAGACCTCGACGTGAACGGCGTCAACCTGTGGCTCGACGACGTCTGGGTCGCCCGTGACGGCGGCCGTAACCCCGAATACCGCGAAGAAGACGGCCAGCGCGTGATGAAGCAGGCTGAGATCACCGTGCGCATTGCGCTCGGCCGCGGCGACGCCACCGCCATGGTGTGGACGTGCGACTTCTCGCACGACTACGTGTCGATCAACGCGGATTACCGCTCGTAAGCGGAGCGTCGCCGCCCATGTCGTCCAATTCGTCCAATTCGTCCGATCTCTCCGCACGGCTCGATCGCTTTCTGGGGCGGCTCGAGCAGTGGCTGCCCCCTGAACTGACCGAATCCGATTGGAAAGAGGCCGTTGCCTTCCGCTGGCGCAAGCGCCAGAGCCTGTTCGGCAACATCGGCTATCTGGCGCCGATCCGGCAACTGCCGCCGATCCATCTGAGCGATCTGCACAATATTGAGCGGCAGAAAGACGCCATCGTCGCCAATACGCGCCAGTTCGTGCGCCAGTTGCCGGCCAATAACGTGCTGCTGACGGGCGCGCGTGGCACGGGCAAGTCATCGCTCATCAAGGCGTGCCTGAACGAATTCGTGAAGGACGGCCTGCGCTTGGTCGAAGTCGATAAAGACGATCTGGCTGATCTGGGTGACATCGTTGAACGGCTTTCCGCACGCCCGGAGCGCTTCGCGATTTTCTGCGATGACCTCTCATTCGAAGAGGGCGAATCGGGCTACAAGGCGCTGAAATCTGCGCTGGACGGCTCGGTGGCGACGCAGTCGGACAACGTGCTGATCTACGCCACGTCCAACCGGCGCCATCTGCTGCCGGAGTACATGAAGGACAACGAGACCTACCAGCACATGCCTGATGGCGAAATCCATCCGGGCGAGGTGGTGGAAGAGAAGATCTCGTTGTCGGAGCGCTTCGGGCTGTGGCTGTCGTTCTACCCGCCCAAGCAGGATGAATACCTGACCATCGTCGGCCACTGGCTGAGGCATTTCGGTTGCAGCGACGAGGACATCGCTGCCGCACGTGGCGACGCGCTGGTGTGGGCGCTGGAGCGCGGCTCTCGCTCGGGACGGGTGGCATGGCAGTTCGCCCGCGATTGGGGCGGCAAGCATGGGCGGCAGCATGTCGACTGACAACCTGACGCAAGTGCCGCCAACGCACACGCCCGACGGCCGCAAGATCACCGAGGTGGCCGTGGGTGTCCTGGTGCAGCCGGACGGCCGGTTTCTATTAGCGCAGCGCCCCGAAGGCAAGCCGTACGCGGGCTACTGGGAATTCCCCGGCGGCAAGCTGGAAGCTGGCGAATCGGTGGAGGCGGCGCTCATGCGCGAGCTGAAGGAAGAGCTGGATGTGACGCTGCGCACGTGCGTGCCTTGGCGCACCATCGAGCACGATTATCCGCACGCCTATGTGCGGCTGCATTTTTGCAAAGTTACGGCGTGGGAAGGCACGCTGCGCGCGCTGGAGGGCCAGGATTTCGCCTGGCAGACGCTGCCGATCAACGTCGATCCGGTGCTGCCCGCGACACTGCCGGTCTTCGAATGGATGCGCGAAGAAGCGACGGCTAGTTGAGCTTGCCGCTCGTATCGCTGCCGGGTGCGTCGGGCAGGTCGTCTTCCTCGACCACGGGGATGGTGTACTGCTCGGCGGCCCAGGCGCCGAGGTCGATCTGCTTGCAGCGCTCGGAGCAGAAGGGGCGATAGCGGCTCTCGGGCACCCAAGGCACCGGTTTGCCGCAGCTTGGGCATTTGACGGTCTTCACATTCATGGCGCGGCTCAAAAGTTACAGAGCTTCAGCTGGAACGGGATATCCGCGTCGACTGGCTTGGGTCGCAGGTCGCCATCCTGCTGGGTGAAGCGCACCCAGAGCATGTACTTGTTGGCGCTGATCTCGGGAATGAACCCCAGCGCCGATTCATCGAGGCGCACCTGCATCAGCTGGTACACGCGGCCCGACAGCATTTGCTGATAGCCACCAGCATTAGCAATCACCTTGCCACTCTGGCCTGATTCGCGCAACAGACGCAGCACGATCATCGTGGCGTCGCGCAGCGGCACCAGGGGCTGAGCCCATTTAATGATGTCGGCGCGGCGGCGCTCGGCCGGGTGATGCTGCCACGCAAAATATGCCGGCAGATCAAACTCACACGTACCACCGGGGATGATGGCGCGGCTGCGGATGCTCGTCAGCCACTCGTTATCGGCGATGAGCTGACCAGCCTTGCCGTGCGTAGCGGTGAGGTTGCCCGAAGCCGTTTCCAGCTCGCTGATGACGGCGTCGAGCGCGTCCTGGTCGATCTGCGGATTGGCGCGCAGCGCGTTGAGCGTTTGGCGCTGGCGATCGAGTTCTTTGAGCAGGTCGGATTTGAGGTCGGCGCGGCCGGCTACGTCGACCACCTCAAACAGCGTGGTCAGCGCCACATGGTGCTGCAGAGGGTGCTCCTGCACGAGAAAAAAATCCAGCCGCTCGAACAGGTCTTCGAGGCGCAGCAGCGTCCGAATGCGTTCGTTGAAGGGATATTCGTACAGGATCAAAACTTGGGTGCCCGTTTGGATGGCATTCGACTGGCGCGAAGCCCTTTTGGGCTGCGGGAGGGTAGGGACAGGTCATCACTGACCCATCCCCCCCTAAGAACCGTACGTGCGAGTTTCCCCGCATACGGCTCAAGCCGTTACAAAGCCCCGATTATAGGGCCGGTTTCACAACATTGATACCGCTGGCATGCACTTGGGCATGGCAGTTCGGGTGCAGCAGCACGCGATTTCCTAGGGCGTCCGAGCCACCGTGTACACGGTACTCGATATGGTGGTCATGCCATCCCGTTTCCTTGGTCATCTTGCACTGACACAGCGCACACAAGCCCCGCTGGTCGACATACAGCCTGATCCACTGCTTCCGGTGCGACATGCTTTGCAGCAGTCGCCCCTGACGCAAGGACTCGCCATACATTTCCTGCGCTGGATCGAAGGGGTTGTAATCTCCCTTGATCTTCTTGTGGCGTTCGATGGGTGTCCTCGCGAGCGAGTACAACTCCATCCACCGCTTGCTGTCGCTGTCCGCGACCGTGGTTCCGAAAACCCAACCTCGTCCGTCCGCCGGGGGGAAATACTTCTTCCGTACCCATTCAGCGGATTTGTTTGGGTGGCGGCGCTTGGCCCATTGCCGCAGAGCCCAGAAAATATCGTGCTCTAGACGGTTGAACGTCGCCTTGGCTACCACGGGGCTGTGATATCGCGCCCAACCCCGTAGCATCGGGTTCAGCAATCGGATTAGATCCTCCTGCTTCACCGTTTTGTTGGCACTGATGACCTCCTTGACCTTGCGGTAGAACGTTTGCACATTCTTCCTGCTCGGCTTGATGAGCAGTTTTCCCGAGTACTTCCGGAAATTCCACCCGAGGAAGTCGAAGCCTTCCGCGATGTTGACGATCCGCGTTTTCTCCATGGAAAGGGACAGCCCTCGTACAGCGAGGAACTGCTCCACCCACGGTTTGATCTCGCTTTCCAGGACTTCCGGCGTACTACCGGTGATCACGAAATCATCCGCATATCGCACCACATTCACTTTCAGCTTCTTGGCCTTGACCACCCCCAGCTTCGCCTGTAGATGCGCGAGCAGTTGGCTTTCCAGACCATTCAACGCCACGTTCGCCAATGTCGGGGAAATGATGCCTCCCTGCGGCGTTCCAGCCTCGGTCGCCTGAAACTGGCCCTGAAATACCACGCCAGCCTTCAGCCACTTCCGCAAGATTGCTTTGTCCATCGGGACATTGCGCTCCAGCCAGTCGTGGCTGATATGGTCAAAACAGCCTTTGATATCCGCCTCCAGTACCCATTGGGACGAAGCCTTTTTGGACAAGGAGACGAATAGCTGTGACATGGCATCCGCAGTGGAGCGATTGATCCGGAACCCATACGAGTTCGGATCGCTAGTCCCTTCGGACACCGGTTCCAGCGCCAGCAGGTATAGGGCCTGCATGGCTCGATCCAACATGGTCGGAATGCCTAGTGGGCGCTCCTTCCCATTGGCCTTGGGGATATAGACCCGCCGCAACGGCAGGGGCCGATACCCTCGGCGTTTCAACCGCCCGATGGCTTTCCACCGGACTTCAGGCGAGTCCCACAGTTCGCGATCGACGCCTGCCGTTCGCTTGCCTTGGTTCTCCGTCACTCGTCTTACTGCCAGCGCTTTCGCGCTGAACGAGCGGGTCAAGGACCGTTGCAGGGCTTTCACCCGGCGCCAATCCCCTTCCTGTGTTGCCTTCGCAATTCGAATCTGCATTGCCCGGACGTTTCGCTCGACTCGACGCCATTGAATGGTCGTCCAGCTTTGCGGTGCGCCGGAAAGCGCAGATTGATCTTCACAGATCAATTCTTCCATGCTGCTCTCCTATGTTGAGGACCTTCCCCGACAGCAAGAGACAACATGCCCTCTGAGGGACGAGTTGCCCCTCAAGGGAAGAAATTTCAATTCACGAGTTTCTGTCAGCCGTCTTGCGACGAAAGACCAGTTGGAAGTCTGCCCGCTTTCGCGTGGGGTGATGTTCCAACCCCTATCCGGACCATTACAGCCCAGCATTCGCTTTCTCCAACCTCCCATACCCGCACAGCCAACAGCGTTCCTTGCGGTTCGCCTGCCCGAGCCAACAGCACTCGGGCAGCCATACGGGCTTACCACGTTCCCTGCGCGTTACACGACTGGGTTAGGGCCTACCTCTTCACCGGCGGTTCGTTGACGACGTACCCCGAGCAGATACCGGGATAGCCAACCGCACACCATTTTGGTTAATGCCTAACAGCAGCTTTGGCACCTTAATGCTGACGGTGTTTATCAGTAGTTCACTTACATTGCCCAGATACCAGCCAGCCTAGCTCCTTGACCCCGTTGCTGCTCAGAGTCTCTGTCGTTCCGCCTCGCGGCGGGATGACACCCTTGCGGGGGCTACATTGTCAGGAGAGCTTCAGACCCCACCGTTACCAGTGGCGCATGTCTCCCTAGGCTACTGTCAGTCGTATGACAGGTTCACTATCGGTGGTCCCGTGTGGGATTGAACCGATTGAACAATAACGCACAGAGCTGGCGCTCGTGCTTCCATGGCGACTCCTGGCCCGCGGGCCAGGAATTGCAAACATTCATCCCGCTTGGTTAGCGGAGATGAAGCCGCTAACGTGGCGGAACCCAATGGTGATTGGGTTATTGCAATGCGGATGCCTGGACAAAAGTCCGGCCTCCGTCTTCATTTGTATGGCTTGGGTCCATACGGCCAATTGGCAGCGTTGCATCCGCTGCGAGATGGGTCCGAGAAACGCCGACAAGGAGACCAACCTCCCATGACGTTTACACGGTCCAACCCGTAACGTGGGTCATTCGGACACGAGCATCGTGTCGCACATCTGCCCGCATTCTATGCGAGACCCTCGTTCATCACAATGCAAAGGGCTGTGGCGATCGCTTTCAGGCCGTTTCAGTTCGACCGGTAGGTTGGGTCCAGACGGTCGATCTGCGGCAGGAGGTCGGCTAGCGTGCCACTGTTGTCGATGACGTCGTCAGCGGCGGCCAGCCGGGCTTCGCGTGAAGCTTGGCGCGCGATGATGGCTTCCACTTGTGCGCGTGGCAGGCCGTTGCGAGCCATCACGCGGGCGATCTGCGTCTGAACCGGGCAGTCGATTACCAGGATGCGGTCAACCAGCTTGCGCCAGCTCTGATGCCCGGCGAGGGATTCCACCAACAGGGGGACGACGTAGACGAGATACGGATGCGCGCCCGACGCCTGCGCGGCGGCGCCGCGCGACAGCGCGATCTCGCGAATGAGCGGATGCGTGATTTGCTCCAGCCGCGTTTTGGCAGTGGCATCGGAGAAAGCAAGGGCGCGCATGGCATCGCGATCCATGGCGCCATCGGCACGCAGGATGCCGGCGCCGAAGGTTTCGACCAGCCTGGGGATGGCGGCGCCGCCCGGCGCGGTGATTTCGTGGGCGATGGCATCGGTGTCGACAATTGCGGCACCGCGCTCGGCGAGTCGGTCCGCCACGTAGCTTTTGCCGCTGCCGATGCCGCCGGTCAGACCGATTACGCGCATGCTGGCAACGCCTTTACGGCGCAAGCAGGGGGCCAAGCCCCGTCATCATGATCAACTGTGGACCAGCCAGCAGCGCGATGACGCCGGCGCCGGCAATAAACGGCCCGAACGAAAACGGCGATTCACTCTTCGCGCCGCGTGCAATGCGCACGAGCCCGAACACCAGCCCGACCACCGACGACAGCAGCACCAGCAACGGCAGTGCTTGCCAGCCGAACCATGCGCCGAGCGCGGCCATCAGCTTGAAGTCGCCGTAGCCCATACCTTCGCGGCCGCGCAGCAGCTTGTAGGCCCAGTAGATCGACCACAGGAAGAGGTAGCCCGCCATCGCGCCGATCACCGCGTCGTGCAAGTGCGTGAACATGCCGAACAAGTTTACGCCCAGCCCGAGCCACAGTAGCGGCTGGGTGATGGCGTCGGGCAGCAGTTGCGTATCGGCGTCGATCATCGTGCCTGCGATCAGGAACCACAGCAGCACTGCCGAGGCCACGGCTACCCACGTCGGGCCGAAGTGCCACAGGCAAGCCGCAGTCAACAGGCCCGTCACCAGTTCCACCGCCGGGTAGCGCCACGAGATCGACGTTTTGCAGGCACTGCACCGGCCGCGCAGCGCAAGCCAGCTCAACACGGGGATATTTTCGATCGCTTTGATCTGATGGCCGCACGACGGGCACGCCGAGCGCGGCACGACCAGGTTGTATGCGTCGGGGTGGGGCAGCGGTTCTTCGCGCAGCTCGGCGATGTAGTTGGCTTCCTCGCGCTCGATCATGCGCGGCAGGCGGTGAATCACCACGTTGAGGAAGCTGCCGACGAGCAGGCCAACCAGTCCGCCTATCGCAATGACAAACCACGCTGGCAGCTGCGCCAGCGTGGGAATGACGAACAACTCGGGCATCAGACCACCTGACCCAGCTTGAAGATTGGCAGATACATCGCCACCACCATGCCACCAATCAGCACGCCAAGAATCACGATGATGAGGGGCTCGATCAGCGTCGAGATGTTGGCCACGGCGTCATCGACCTCCTGCTCATAGAACTCGGCCACCTTCAGCAGCATGTTGTCCAAGGCACCGGATTCTTCACCGATCTGCGTCATCTGCAGGACCATGTTGTCGAACACGTGAGTGGCCTGCATGGCATTGGTCAGGCTGGTACCGATGCGCACGGATTGCTGGATATCCAGAGTGGCATCGTGATAGACCCAGTTGCCGGCCGCACCCGCCACCGATTCCATCGATTCCACCAGCGGCGTGCCGGCCGCAAACATGGTGGCCAGCGTGCGCGTCCAGCGGGCGATGGTTGCCTTGCGGATGATGCTGCCGAAGATCGGCATCCGCAGGATCCATCGGTGCGTAGAGCGTTGCACGTTCTCCGAACGCTTGAACGCCCGGATGAAGAGCGTGATGCCAATGATGGGGGCGAAGACGATGATGTACCACCACTGTACAAAAAAATCGGAGATGCTCATCACGACCAGCGTCGGGGCCGGGAGCGTGGCGCCAAAGCTGGAGAACACGCTCTTGAACGACGGCACCACGAAAATCATCAGCACCACCGTCACTAGAAAGGCCACCGTCAGCACCGAGATCGGGTAGATCATGGCCGACTTGATCTGCGCCTTCAGCGCGATCGACTTCTCCATGTAAAGCGACAGGCGCTCGAGCAGCGCATCGAGAATACCGCCCTGTTCGCCGGCGTCGATCAGGTTGCAGTACAGCGTGTCGAAGTATTTCGGCTGGCGACGGAACGCGGCCGCCATGCTGCTGCCCGACTCGATGTCGACTCGGATTTCTGTCAGCAGTTGCGTGAAGTTCGGGTTGGCGTGGCCTTTCGCGATGATGTCGATCGACTGCAGCAGCGGCACGCCGGCCTTCAACATGGTCGAGAGCTGGCGCGTGAAGTACGCCACGTCCTTTTGCGTGATCTTCTTGCCGCGGGCGGCACGGCGGCGCTTGGACTTGGTGATCGACAGGCCTTGCTTGCGCAGAATGGCATTCACCTCGGTGATGCTCTCGGCGCGCATCTCGCCCTTGAAGATCTTGCCTTTGCGGTCCTTGCCTTCCCACTCGAAGATGTACTGCGTGGGTGCCTTCTGGCTGGCGGTCTTACGCGCCGGCGCGGCGGCCGCGCGGTTTGCGGCAGGTGCTCGTGTGGCCATGGTTGGTTCCTACCCCCCGGTATGGGAACGATTGATCGAGAAGGTTATTGGTTCGTTGTGGCCAGAACTTCCTCAAGGGAAGTCAGCCCCTGCTTCACTTTCCGCAAGCCCGACTCGCGCAGTGACAACACGCCGTCTTTGCGCGCTTGCTCGGCAATCTGCAGCGCCGTGCCGTGCGTGAGGATGATTTCCTGGATCGCCTCAGTGATTGGCATGACCTGGTAAATACCAGCCCGGCCCTTGTAGCCGCTGCCGTTGCAGGTCTCGCAGCCGACCGGGTGATACGGCTGCCACGAGCCGTCGAGATCGGCCTCGGTGAAGCCTGCGTCAAGCAGGGTTTCCTTGGGCAGCGGGCCCGGCTTCTTGCATTCCTTGCACAACCGGCGCGCCAGACGCTGCGCCGTAATCATCAGCACCGACGACGCGATGTTGAACGGCGCCACGCCCATGTTCATCAGGCGTGTCAACGTGGTCGGCGCATCGTTGGTGTGCAGCGTGGAGAACACCAGGTGGCCGGTCTGCGCGGCCTTGATGGAAATGTCCGCCGTTTCCAGATCCCGGATTTCACCCACCATGATGATGTCCGGATCCTGCCGCAGGAATGACTTGAGCGCCGCGGCGAAAGTCAGCCCTGCCTTGTCGTTCACGTTGACCTGGTTGATGCCGGGCAACTGGATTTCCGCCGGGTCTTCGGCCGTGGAAATATTGATATCGCCCTGGTTCAGCTTGTTCAGGAAGGTGTACAGCGACACCGTTTTGCCCGAACCGGTCGGGCCGGTCACCAGCACCATGCCGTATGGCCGTTTGATCACGTCGAGCAGCAACTGCTTTTGCTCGGGCTCGTAGCCGAGCTGATCGATGTCGAGCCGCTCGGTGGACGACTCCAGAATCCGGATCACGATCTTCTCGCCGAACAGCGTCGGCAGCGTCGACACCCGGAAGTCGATGGCGCGCTCGATCGTCTCTTTGTTGTCTTTGTCTTTCCGGTCTTTCGGGACGGTGATGAGCAGCTTCATGCGGCCGTCCTGCGGCACGCGCTTTTCCGAGATGTCCAGGCGCGAGAGCACCTTGATGCGGGTGGCGATCTTGTCGCGGATATCCAGCGGTGGTTGCGCGACCTGCGCCAGGATGCCGTCGATGCGAAAGCGCACGCGGTAAAACGTTTCAAATGGCTCGAAATGCAAGTCCGACGCGCCGCGCAGCAGGGCTTCGGTAAAGAGCTTCTGCAGGAAGCGCACCACGGGGGCATCGTCGATGCCGTCGGCGGTGGTACGGCGCGCGGCGGCGGCGGCGCCTGCGTCGTACTCGATTTGCGCCGCCTCCTGCTTGGGGAAGAGCGACTTGATCTCGGCCGGCGCCTCGTTGGCGAGGCTCAGTTGGCGTACCAGCTTGTCGTGCTCGACGATGACCGTTTCGATCGCCACGTTCATTTTCTGACGCAGCTCGTCGATCGGCTTCGGGTCGCTCGGGTCGGACGTGGCGAGGATCAAGCGGTTGTCGCGGCGGCCCAGTGGCAGCAGGCGTAACTGGGCGAAATGCTTGTTGGCCGACAGCACGGCCGGCACGGTGTCGAGCTTGTACTGGGCCAGGTCCAGCAGCGGCATCTGGTATTTGCCGGCCACGAACACGGCCAGATCGTGCGCACTCATGATCCCGCTGCCCACCAATTCGTCGATCAGCTGCGTGCGTTTTTCACGCGCGCTCTGTTCGAGCTGGGTGAGTAACGTCGGCGCGATCCGCCGGCTCTGCGCTAGAGCGAGTCCGAGTGTCATGTGTCCGTCTGACTGACCATTTCAGCGCGCGCCTGGCCCCACCGCCTCCAGCGTGCGCCCGCCCCCCGAGGCGAGTTGTTTTATGTTTTGCAGCCGGTACCCCACCCATTCGTGGGGGGTGGTGCCCGGAACCGGGGCAGTTTGCCGACCGTCCCTGCATTTGTAAAGCGCACATCGGAATCCAGCAACGCGCAGCTTGCATTTGTGCCACATCGGCAGAAAACCGCCTCAACTGAAGCCCTCGACCTTGAGTGTGGCCTCAACTGCGCTTGGCCTGTCTCGGCTGATGCAGCCGCACCGTACGGATCGATTGGCTGTCCATCTGCACAATATCGAGCACGCATCCTGCAATCTTCACGCTGACCGTCGCTTCGGGAATCTCTTCCAACACTTCCAGTACGAGCCCGTTGAGCGTTTTCGGGCCGTCGGTTGGCAGACTCAGGCCCAGGCGCCGGTTCAGATCGCGCAGCGACATCCCCGCATCCGCAAGATAAGTGCCTTCCTTGTTCCAGGCCTGCTTGCCGGCATGGGGCAGCGTGGTGGTGAATTCGCCGATCATCTCTTCGATGATGTCTTCGAGCGTCACCAGCCCCAGCATGTCGCCGTATTCATTGACGATCAGGCCGATGCGGCGGCGGTTCTCCTGGAAATACTGTAGTTGGCGGAAGACGGGGGTGCCGCTCGGCACGAAATACGGTTCGGCCAGCAGGTTGCGGAAATCGTCGTGCGTGAGTTCGGTGTGCCCCAGCAGCGACAACGCTTTGCGCACGTGCAAAATGCCGATCACCTGGTCGCTGTCCAGCTCGAATACAGGCAGCTTGTTGTGATAGCAGGTCTCCAACTGCTGGATGACCTCTTCGATCGGACGCGACAGATCGAGCGATTCCACCCGCGCGCGCGGCGTCATCACATCGTCCACGGTGATGGCGTCGAGGTCGAACAGATTGAGCAGGATGCTGCGGTGTTTATGCGGGATGAAGTTGCCGGACTCCAGCACCAGCGTGCGCAGCTCCTCGGTGGACATCCGTTGCTCAGGCGCCTTGCGCGTGTTGATGCGCACCAGCCGCAGCACGCCCATGGCAAAGGCGTTGACCACCGCCACCAGCGGCGTCGAGATCTTCAACAACGGCCCGATGATGAAGCTGGCCGGAAACGCCACGCGTTCAGGGTAAGTCGCACCCACGATCTTCGGGGCGATCTCGGCAAACACGATGATGAGAAACGCGACAATGGCCGTGGCAATGGACAGCGTGGTGCCGTTGTTGCCGAAGTAGTGGATCGCCAGGGTAGTGATCAGCACCGGCACGGCGGTGTTGATCAGGTTGTTGCCGATCAGGATAAGCGAGAGCAGTTTGTCGGTCTGGCCGAGCAGTTGCTGCGTATTGCGCGCGCCCGAGACGTTGGACTTGGCAAGATGGCGCAGGCGATGGCGGTTGAGCGCCATCATCGCGGTTTCAGAAATCGAGAAGAAGGCGGAGCAGCACAGCAGCAGCGCAACGGCGCCGATTTGTGCCCAGAGCGGCCAAGAGTCCAAGGCGGGAGAGGAAGGGCGGCGAAGTGCCCACTATAACAGAGGGGTTTGTTGCTTCTGCGCCGGCGCGGGCGCCGATGGTGCCCGAGGTGGTGTCGCTTTTCGCGCCTCAGTGAGCCTCCGGATTTACCCTAGACCCCTTGTCACCCATTTATCGGCATGCCGATAATGTTCTCATGGATGTGAAAACTGCTACCCGCGTGTTCGACGTGATCAACCTGTTTGCGGAAGTCCGCCAACCGATGATCTACAGCGAGATCGCGCGCCGAACCGAGATCCCCCTCTCAAGCTGCCATGCGTTGCTGCGCACGATGGTCGCCAAGGGTTATCTGTACGCACCGGGCGTCAAGGCGGGGTACTACCCCACGCAGCGGCTGCTCCACGTGGCGCGCGACATCTGCAGCGCAGATCCGCTGACGCTGGCTTTCCAGCCGCTGCTCGGCGCGCTGCGCGACGCCACCGGTGAGACCGCCGCGCTGGCATCCCTGGCCGGTAATCGCGTCGTCTATCTGGACGTCGTGGAGTCGCGCCAGAAGATCCGCTACAGCGACGAGCCGGGCGGCTTCATGTATGTGCATGCCAGCGCGGCCGGCAAGGCGCTGCTGGGCACGCTCGGGGCCGATGCCCGCCGCAAGCTGCTCGACAGTTGCGAACCCCTGCCACCCGCCACCGATGGCTCCACCATCGAGCGGGCCATGCTGGAGAAGGAGGTGGAGCAGGGGCTGGAGCGCGGCTGGCACCGCTCCACGGGTGAGAACGTGGAGGACGTAGCCGGCCTCGCGCGTGGCTTCCTGATCCACGGAGAGCCGTTCGCGCTCGTCATCGGTGGGCCGAAGGCGCGCCTGCTCCGTCATGAAGAGAGCGCCGTCAAGGCACTGCTCGACGCCTACGGACAGATTCCACCGTCGCTGCTCGCGGGCGGCTGAACAGACGGCTGCCACAGGGGCATTGCGCCTCTCGACTTGGAGAAAGTGGATGCGTTGGAAGCAACGGCCGGAAGGCTCCAACTGGGGTGATTTTGGCGAAGATGATCAGCTTGGCCGGCTCAACCTGATCGGCCCGCAGCAGGTGTTGGCTGGCGCGCGTGAGATCCGTGAGGGACTGAGCTTCGCGCTGTCGCTGCCGCTCGATTACCCCGGCGAGAACAAGCTCAATGTGCGTCGCCATCCTCCAGTCCTGCGCCCGACCGTGCGCGACGGCTTGCCTTACGTGAACTTTCCATTCGGCCGACTCGCGCAGGGCGCAACGGACGTGGTCAGTGACGATCAGGTGCTGCTGTCACTGCAATACTCAACGCAGTGGGATGCGCTCGCACACGTGGGCGCGCGCTTCGATGCCAACGCAGACGGCATACCAGAAAGCGTCTATTACAACGGCTACCGTGCGCATGCTGACATTCTCGGCCCGATGGAATATGCCGAGGACGCCCAGTTCACGCCCCATCCGTGCGGCTGCGAGAACAGCCGCGCGCAAGCACTGGGCATCGAGAATCTGGCAGTCAAGGGAGTGCAGGGGCGCGGCGTGCTGATCGATCTGGTGGCACACCATGGGCGCGAGTACCGCACTATCGGTTACGACGATCTGATGCGCGTGATTGAGGCCGACTGTGTCGAGATTGAGAACGGAGACATCCTGCTTTTGCGCACGGGGTTTGCTGAATTGGTGCTGGAGATGAACCGCCAGCCCGACGAAGCAGTGCTCAACAGCCAATGCAGCGCGCTCGACGGCCGCGACGAACGCCTGCTGCAATGGTTGACCGATTCGGGCATCGCTGCGCTTGCGGCCGACAACTACGCGGTGGAGCGCTACCCGGCGCGCAAACCGGATACGCCGGGCCCGCACCCGTTGCTGCCGCTGCACCACCACTGCCTGTTCAAGCTGGGCCTGCCGTTGGGCGAGCTGTGGTACTTGCGCGAACTGGCCGAATGGCTGCGCGCACACGGCCGCTCGCGCTTCATGCTCACCGCTCCACCGCTGCGCTTGCCCGGCGCGATGGGTTCTCCGGTCACGCCCGTGGCCACCGTTTGATACCCGCTGATGTCTTTCCATTTGCTCCCGTAGTGATGCCCAAAGAACGTGTTTTGATTACCGGCGGCGCCGCCGGCATTGGGGCCGCTTGCGCGCGCCGCTGTCTCGACGAAGGCTACGAGGTGGTCGTGATCGACCGGACAGGCGACGGTCTGATCGCTGATCTGAGCGACGTGCGGCAGACCGCGCTCGCCCTGTCGCAGGCGCTGGAAGGCGGGCCTATCACACGGCTGGTGAATAACGTTGGCGTGGTGATGCCAGCCGACGCCGAGCACCAGACGCTGGAAGAGCTCGAGCGTGCCTGGGCGCTGAACGTGCGCTGTGCGCAGCAGTGCATGCAGGCGCTGCTGCCCGGCATGCGCGCAGCGGGTTTCGGACGCATCGTGAACATGTCATCGCGCGCGGCACTGGGCAAGGAACTGCGCACCGCTTATGCGGCTACCAAGGCCGCGCTGCTGGGCATGACGCGGGTGTGGGCACTCGAGCTGGGGCGTCTGGGTATTACCGCCAACGCTATCGGCCCGGGACCGATTCGTACCGAACTGTTCGACCGAGCCAACCCGCCGGATGCTCCGCGCACTCAGGCCATCGTCGACGCTATACCGGTCAAGCGCATCGGGATGCCAGACGATGTGGCACACGCTGCGGCCTACTTGCTTGATGCGCGCAGTGGCTTCGTGACAGGCCAGGTCTTGTACGTCTGCGGCGGCATGACCGTGGGTGTTGCAGGCGTCTGACATTGCGCACCCCATAACAACAACGACTGGAGGAAACGTTATGCAGAAACTCACTGCATTCTTCACTGAACTGATGCGCAAGTATTTGCCGGATCCGTTCGTTTTTGCACTCGGCCTGACGCTGCTGACCATGGTGCTGGCGGTGCTGGTTCAGGGCCAGGCCGTCACTGCGCTGGTATTGGGCTGGGGTAAGGGATTTTGGTCGCTGTTGGCATTCACCACGCAGATGGCCGTGATCCTGGCCATGGGTTACGTGCTGGCCACCGCCCCGCTCACCGAACGCCTGCTCGACCGCGTCGTGGCGCGTGTCGACAACCCGCGCGCCGCGGTGATTGTCGCCACCCTCGTCGGCGGTATCGGCAGTTACCTGAACTGGGGGTTCGGCTTGGTGATCGGCGGCATCGTCGCGCGCAAGCTCGCACTGCGCGTGCGGGGCGTGCACTATCCGCTGATCATCGCGTCGGCCTATAGCGGGTTCACGCTGTATGGGCTCGGGTTGTCGGCCAGTATCCCGGTGCTGATCTCCACCAAGGGCCACCCGCTGGAAGCGCAGATGGGCGTAGTTCCGCTGTCGCAGACCATCTTCTCTCCGGTGATGTTGGTGACCAGCCTGGTGGTGCTGATCACCCTGCCGTTGCTCAATGCATGGCTGCACCCGAAACCCGGCCAGCCCGTCAAGGAAATTGCGCGCGATGCCGAGGGGCAGGCCGCCGCCGCCGTCGCGCTCGACATCGACGAGGGCAACACGCTCGCAAACCGCCTCAACCACAGCCGCGTGCTTAGCGGGCTGATCGGCATCATCGGCATTGCCTATGTCGTGCTGCACTTCCGGGCCGGCGGATCGATGGATCTGAACCTGATCAACTTCATCATCCTGTTCCTTGGGATCCTGTTGCTTGGTACGCCGATCCGCTACGTGGAAAAACTGAACGAGGGCATTCGCACGATTGGCGGCATCATCCTGCAGTACCCCTTCTACGCGGGCATCATGGCCGTAATGGCTTCGTCAGGCCTGGTGGAAACCTTTTCGCACGGATTCGTGAAGATCGCCAGCGCCGAATCGCTGCCTTTCTGGGGGCTCGTCAGTTCGTTTGTCATCAACTTCTTCGCGCCCTCGGCCGGCGGGCACTGGGTTATCCAGGGCCCCTTCATGGTCGATGCAGCAAAGGCTATCGGAGCATCAGTCCCGCACACCGCCATGGCAGTGATGCTCGGCAATGCCTGGAATGACCTCGTGCAACCCTTCTGGCTGCTGCCCGCCTTGGCGCTATCCAAGCTCAAGCTCAAGGACATCATGGGCTACACGGTCATCATGATGTTCTGGATCGGCATCGTGTACACGGTCGCCGTGCTGGTATGGAACTGATCTGAAGATGGAGACCCGCTGATGCTTTATCTCGTCCACATGCAGGTGAATATTCCGACTGACGTGGCCCCCGAACGAGCAGAGGCCCTCAAAGCCCAGGAGAAAGCGTTCTCGCAGCAACTGCAGCGAGAGGGCCAGTGGCGGCATCTCTGGCGCGTTGCTGGGGAGTACGCCAACTACAGTGTGTTCGATGTGGAGTCGAACGACGCATTGCATGCGCTACTGAGTGCCTTGCCGCTGTTTCCGTTTATGGCGATCCGCGTAACTCCGCTGGCCCAGCATCCTTCCGCGCTGGTAGCCAACTAGGCGAGGCAACATGGCGTTCTTCATCGAGACATTTGATAAGCCCGGTACTGCAGAGCTCCGGCTGGCCGTGCGCGACAGGCATCTGGCTTTCTTGGAGCAGCACCGAAAGGTGTTACTTGCCTGTGGTGCCAAGCTCAACGACGACGGCAGCAACGCTGGCGGCGGCGTCTACATTGTGGACGTCGCCACGCGCGCCGAGGCGGAGCAGTTCATTGCCCAGGATCCATACACCCTGGCTGAGCTGTTTGAGCGCGTGAATATCACGCGCTGGCGCAAGGCCTATATCGACGGGGTGTGCCACTTGTAGGGCGGGCGGGTACGGCGGATACCGACTGGTGCTGTGGCGCGAAGGTGCGGCAAACGGATCGGTTTGCCGCACTTTGAGACCGCACGTTGGTTGAGTGTGCTGCTGGCAATAAGACTATCGCGCGGGCTGGCAGTGCTTACGGTGTGGCAGACATCGTTTTGGGGGCGGCGGCGTTTGCTGTCCCGGCTCCTGGGCAACGGTTCCCCTCGGCGCGATAGCAGCGACCTGCTCGTTGCGGGTGAGATGGTTCGCCATCATCACAACTCCCAGAAATAGGGCCATGCCTACTACCCACGCTGATACTTTGCACGTCGCACCCACGAGTTACACCCCTTGCCGACACGATGGTCTACAAGGGGTGAGGGGTGCACATCGCAGATAGTGAATAAGGCGTCAGTCAGAACACACCGGAGATAACGCGAACCAGCCCGCTACGCAGCGGCGGTGCGGCCTCGGTAAACTCGAGATTGACCTTGTTGGCCACGCTCATGACGCGGGTCTGATAAGTACGAAAATTCGTCTCTTCCTTGTAGGTTACGGTTGTACCGCCGCTTCTCCCCTGACGGATTTGGTGTTGGCTGCTCTCGTGGCTGCTGACGCCAGCGTGTTGCCGTTCCTTGATTTGAACGTCGGTCACTGCGGTGAAGTACACGTCTTTAACGGCCGCACTTGCGATTGTGTCAGCGAGACCCGCAAGAATACCGGCGCCAAGCACGCCTCGGCCGTTGCCGCCGACGGCAGCGACCGCCCCTGCGCTCATCAAGCCGGTGGAGAGGGCCGAGCCATAGCTGCCGAACGCGCCCTGGGCTGCCGAGGGTGCGACGCGCCCAACCTGCAGGACGTTGGCTTGCAGGATGAACTGGGCAGTGTCTGGATCGTTTACGACCCGGTAGCCTTTCGCTGTGATCGCGCTGGTGACGTCGCCCGCGATATCAAAATCGGGTCGATCGGACGTATTGCGGACTTGGACAAAAACCGTGCGTTTGGCCTCAGCAGTCGGATCCAGGAAGATTGTGTCCGACATCTTCGTCTGAACGTCTAAATCGTGCTTGGCAATCGCCACTTGTGTGGCAGCACATCCAGCAAGCAGAGATGTCGCGCCGACGCTTGCCAAAAGCGCGACGGTAACGGCGATACGAGCAGGGTTCTTCATCTTATTGTGTCGTTTTGGTGGGTTAAGAGTTTCTTGCTGGCAATGCTTTGCTTGGATGGCATCTGTACCGCTGTCGATCTGCTGGCCGATGGTTTCAATGGCGAGCGGTCTTCGCGCTCATCGCCAGAGGGTGTAGCGGTGCTCGGCGCTGCGCGATCTTCAATTCCGTCTTGATGCCTGTGTGCTGCATGGTATTGCGATCGATCGCCATTAAAAATCAGCGTTCGATAAAAGCGAATGGCGAGATATTGAATCTAATCCCGAACGAGGCGTTATATGGGCCCCGTCAGATTATTTCGTCGTGCGTCCGCAATCAGATTCTATTGACTGAGGAGGCAAGCGTAGACCCAACGTGAGTGGGGTCTAGAGCCGCGATCGTCTGCCGTTAATCGCGGCTCCAATGTCCGGGTAGCCTGTTTTGTAGAACTGTTAGAACCACTTCGGTCGACTCTGGCGCAGTTCCGTGTTGCAAGGGCTTCCTTTTGATCGATTTTATGAATCGATAATGAATTTGTTGGCGTGTGACCTATCGAGTGCGATCGATGATGGAAACCCCGCTTCAGCAGGGATTAGGTAACTGCATAAATTTCCGTAACCTATCGGGGATGGGCTTCGCTTAAGGTGGTGTCTACGAATATCCCGCTTGCCAGAATTGTCTATTAAAAGAATCGCGAGAATTTATCTGCGACAAGTTACTCGATAGAGGAAAGGATGAACAAGATTGCCATTGTGGTGCTGGCGGTATCGAGCGCATTTGCTGGTTGTTGTTAGCGCCGATGTAAAACTGACCCACCCGCCGAAGTAAACCTGACCCACCTGGGAGAGGATGGCGGCTTTTGCCGCCGATGCTGACTCAGGAGCAAGCAGTGGAAATCAAGGTATTGGCAAGACGGGGTACGGCGGTACGGGAGATAGCGCGGCAAACGGGTCTATCGCGCAATACGGTGCGGCGCTATCTGCGCGACGGGCAGGCCGGCCGTTACAAGGAGCGCCAGCCACGCCCAACCAAGCTCGAGCCGTTCAAGGGCTATCTGCTCGAGCGTGTCGCCGCCGCTCGGCCACACTGGATTCCGGCAACGGTGCTGCTGCGGGAACTGCAGGAGGCCGGCTACGAAGGTGGCATCAGCCAGCTCAAGGCATTCCTGGCGCCGCATAAGCGTGTGGCAGCCGAGCCGGTGGTGCGCTTCGAGACCCCTCCTGGCAAGCAGATGCAAGCCGACTTCACCGTCATCCGGCGTGGCCGCGCGCCGCTGCTGGCGCTGGTGGCGACGCTGGGATACAGCCGGGCGAGTTTCGTGCGCTTCACCGCCGGCGAGGACGCCACGACGTTGTGCGAATGCCTGTGCGAAGCGTTCATCTATTTCGGTGGCACGCCCTAGCAGGTGCTGTTCGATAACGCGAAGTCCGTGGTTGTTGAACGTGATGCGTTTGGCGTTGGCGAGCATCGATGGAACATGCAGTTGCTCGCTCTGGCTGAGACCTACGGCTTCACGCCGAAGGTGTGCCAACCCTATCGGGCCAAGACCAAGGGCAAGGTCGAGCGCTTCAACCGCTATCTGAAGGAGAGTTTCGTGGTGCCGCTGGCGGCCACGCTCAAACAGGCGGGGCTGAAGCTGGACGTCGACGCCGCCAATGCACGCATTGGCCGGTGGCTTGCGGAAGTCGCCAACGTGCGCGTGCACGCCACCACGCATGAGCGGCCGGCCGCGAGGCTGCCAGCGGAGCAGGCAGCGCTGCTGCCCTTGCCCGCGCCAACGTCGATGCCCATGCCCGTGGTCTCGAAGCTGCACCGTGTGCTGCCACGCGAGAGCCTGCAGCATCCGCTGGCCGTGTACGACGCGTTGCTGGAGGCTGCCGCATGAATCTGCAGCATGAACGGATTGACGGACTCTGCGCGCAACTGAAGCTCGACCGCATCGCCAGCGATTGGGGAGCACTCGCGCAGCACGCTGCGACGACTGACGCGAGCCTGGCCGACTTCCTGGAGCAACTGCTGCAGGCCGAACTCGGTGCGCGCGAAGAGCGCAAGCGCCAGACGCTCACGAAGCTCGCCTCGCTGCCAAACATCAAGACGCTGGAGCAATACGACTTCGGTTTCGCCAGCGGCGCTCCGCGTGCACAGATACAGGAGCTGGCCAGCCTCGCGTTCATCGAGCGGGCCGAGAACGTCGTGCTGCTTGGACCGTCTGGCGTCGGCAAGACGCACATCGCCAGTGCGCTGGCCTACCGCGCGACGCAGGCTGGCATCAAGACGCGCTTCATCACGGCCGCTGACCTGATGATGCAACTGGCGACGGCGCGCCAACAGAACCGCTTGCGGGAGTTCTTCAACCGCGCAGTCATCGGGCCGAGGTTGCTCGTCATCGACGAAATCGGCTACCTGCCGTTCGGCCGTGAAGAGGCTGACCTGTTCTTCAACGTCGTCGCCAAGCGCTATGAGCGTGGCGCCATCGTGTTGACGAGCAACCTGCCGTTCACGCAGTGGGCCACGGCCTTCGCCGACGACCAAACGCTGACGGCAGCCATGCTCGACAGGCTCTTGCATCACGCACACATCGTGCAAATCAGCGGCGAGAGCTACCGGCTCAAGGACAAGCGCAAGGCAGGGCAAACACCCACGCGGGCAAGCGCGAAAGCAGCCGCGTGACACAGGACCCGGGTGGGTCAGATTTACTTCGGCGATTCGCCGGAAGGCGGGTCAGAATTCAGTCGGCGTTGACAGGTTGTGCCGTGACTCGCGATGGTGTGCGTGTTGGAACGGGAGGGGCGCCCAGCCAGGAGCGGGCTGACCAAGTTCGTACACAACTGGAAAGCAGCGCGAAAACGCATGCGGCTAAAGCGGCTGCGGAGGGCGCGCTTGACGGTGATATCAAGCCTGGGGTCATCATGGTCGGGACCCTCGGGCCGCTGAGAGAGGCAGACGAGGAAACGCTGCGCAAGGGTTACAAAAAGGGCTATCTCAAGGGTGCTGAGATGTGGCATCCAGGAAAGCCACCGGCACTTTCCGAGGATGACTTCGTGGCGCAAGTGCGCGGCTGGACAACTGTAGAGACGTTCTCAATTCCGGGTGTGATGAACTCTCGCCACCCCGCGCTGGTTCCCCGCAGGTTTGATGGCGACTTTGCATCCACCTTTGGGTCATTCATGTTGGGGACGACCGGTGATCTCGTGGTCGCCAAAACGAACGACGACGCTGCTTATCTACTCACGCAGGTTCTGTGCAAGGGCGATGCCCCTGCTTATCGAGACTGCGCCGCCAAATATGAGCGCGGCCGCTTTGATGCCAATACAGGTGACGAGCTCGGTTCGGATATGAAGCCGAAGAATAATGGTGTGGCAATCAATACCGGTGACTACACGCTGCGAGCGAAGGCCCATTGATATGACAAAGTTGATCCACTTGGCTGTGTGTTCAATCGTTCTAGCGTTTCTTTCAGGAGAAAGCTTCGCTTACTCGGCCATTGCAATGGTTGACGGACAAGCGAAAGAGACTTTTCACAGCGCCTACGATTTTGATACACAAAAGGCGGCGGATCATCGCGCGCTGGAGGGGTGCCAAGAATCCGCCCGGCGGAGTGGTTATCCGAACTTGGCGAAGAAATGCGTGGTGGTGACGAGAGGCAAAGGGCCAGGATACGGCGCTGCGACGTGCGGAGATGGTGGTTGTGCCTGGACGACAGGGTATGCAGACCTGCAAGAGGCCGTCGATGCTGCGTACGATCGATGCGCGAGCACCTATAAAAGCTGTCAATCTGAAGGCATTACAAATTGGGAGGATTTTGCGGGATTCCGTAAGAAGAGCCCCGAAAAGGTCGTGGTCAATGAGAGTTGTCGCCCGCACTCTACGCGCGTGGTCTGCCAATCGCGTTGCGCCAATGGCGATTGCATCCTTACCTATCAGAACGGCTGCAAGATACACGTTACCGTGCAGCCGAATTTCAATTCGTTCACTAACCAGTGGGAGTATCCGGCCCCGTCGTGCTGACGATGCTGCACACCGAACTTACACGCGGATAGGCAGTGAGATTGGCATGTGTGAATCGTGCTCGATTAACACAGCGGATTGCCTCGACCTTAAAATGAAATCGCCCGGAACGCCTTGACTGTCTTCCTTTTGGAGGACTGTCGCGGCATTCCGGGCGATGGTATCTGGTCGGGGTGAGAGGATTCGAACCTCCGGCCTCTACGTCCCGAACGTAGCGCTCTACCAGGCTAAGCTACACCCCGAAATCTCATTGTTGCGTCAAGACTGACGTTGCAGCGAGAAAGCACACAAGTCTATCAGCGTCTGGCGGAAAAGGGAAGGGGGTAATGCGTTTGCCGCGGTTTCGGCGGCAGCGGCTTCGCGCTCTGCGGCCTGGCGCGTGTATTCCAGCGCCCCTGATGCCTGAATGGCCGCGAAGATCGCGTCGAAATGTTCGGTGCCGCCTTGCTCGATCGCCTGGCGCACCAGCGCGCGCTGTTCTTCCGTGCCGTTCGACAGCAGATAAATGAGCGGCAGCGTCGGCTTGCCTTCGCGCAGGTCGTCGCCGGCGTTCTTGCCCATCTGGTCGGCCGTGGCGGTG
Organism: Ralstonia sp. SET104; assembly: GCF_003851545.1. Classification (GTDB taxonomy): domain Bacteria; phylum Pseudomonadota; class Gammaproteobacteria; order Burkholderiales; family Burkholderiaceae; genus Ralstonia. The sequence continues at coordinate 62,625 of NZ_BHVX01000018.1, forward strand.
TAGTCAAGCAGGTCGTCGACGATCTGGAATGCGGTGCCGATGCGGCGGCCGTATTCGGCGGCGGCCTCTTCGGTGGCTGCGTCCGCGCCCGAGAGTACGGCGCCGATCTGCGCAGCAGCCTCGAACAGTTTGGCGGTCTTGTAGCGGATCACCTGCAGGTAGCGCTCTTCCGTTACCTCGGGGTCGTGCATGTTCAGCAGTTGCAGAACCTCGCCCTCCGAGATGACGTTCGTGGCGTCGGCCAGGATCTGCATGATGCGCATGCTATCGGCCTGCACCATCATCTGGAAAGCGCGTGAATACAGGAAATCGCCTACCAGCACGCTCGCAGCGTTGCCGAACACGGCATTGGCGGTTTTGCGGCCACGGCGCAGGTCGGATTCATCCACCACGTCGTCGTGCAGCAGCGTGGCGGTGTGGATGAACTCGACCACGGCAGCCAGCTCGTGGTGGTACTCGCCCTTGTAGCCCAGCGCGTTCGCCACAAGCAGCAGGATCACCGGACGCAGGCGCTTACCGCCGGCGCTGATGATGTATTCGCCGATCTGGTTGATCAGTACCACCTCCGAGCCGAGACGGCGTCGGATCACGGCATCGACGGCGCGCATGTCTTCAGCGACGGGGGCGAGCAGGACGGAGGCGGAGGTCTGGGTCAAGGCAGGTTCCAGCGGAATGCGGTGGCGAATGGTTGGCATGCGCGCGATCGATGCGGCGCAAAAACCGCGAGATTATAGAGCAAGCACGGGGTTTGCCCGGGGCGTCGGCCGCAGCGAAGTGGCGTCGCAGGCTGTTGTGCGGGCCCGACGCGCGCATGGGGCATTAGTCTTTGATTTGCTTGGGTTTTTCTTGTATTATTGCGAGTTCTCTGTGTCCGCTGCCTGCGCAGGTAGGTGGCGAGTGGCGCGAGAGTCACGTTTTAGTTCTTTAAAGAGGTCCGACAATGTACGCGGTCGTAAAAACCGGCGGTAAGCAATACAAGGTTGCTGCTGGCGAAAAACTGAAAGTAGAACAGATACCGGCGGACGTTGGCGCAGAAATCACGCTTGACCAGGTGCTCGCAGTGGGCGCCGGCGACCAACTCAAGGTTGGCGCGCCACTGGTGAGCGGGGCTGCCGTCAAAGCCACCGTCATCTCCCACGGTCGTCACGACAAGGTGAAAATCTTCAAGATGCGCCGTCGTAAGCACTACCAAAAGCACCAGGGGCATCGTCAAAATTACACCGAGTTGCGTATCGACTCGATCGTGGCCTAAGGCTGCGTCGTCTACGTAACCGGATAGGAGTTTAGTCATGGCACAGAAAAAAGGCGGCGGTTCCACACGGAACGGCCGCGATTCCGAGTCGAAGCGCCTGGGCGTGAAGGTGTACGGCGGCCAAGCCATCAACGCTGGCGGCATCATCGTTCGCCAACGCGGCACCCGCACGCACGCAGGCGTGAACGTGGGCATGGGCAAGGACCACACCCTCTTCGCGCTGGTCGATGGCCACGTGAAGTTCGCCAACCGCGGCGAAGGCAAGAAGCAGTTCGTCGACGTCGTTCCGGCGGCCTGATTCAGCCTTGTAGTAGAAAGGCCCCGCACCCGTGCGGGGCTTTTTCGTTTCTGGCCGCTAACAAAACGCGATGCCTGATCCTGGGCGCTACGATGTTCCAGGCGCGTTCTGTTAGCGATGGCGCAACTGCGCCAATACTTTTTACCTGCCGTGCGCACGCCGCACGGGCGGAGACCTCCATGAAGTTCATCGACGAAGCCCGGATTGAAGTGATCGCTGGTGACGGCGGCAACGGTAGCGCTTCGATGCGCCGCGAGAAATTCGTCCCGTTCGGCGGCCCGGACGGTGGCGACGGTGGGCGCGGCGGCAGCGTTTGGGCCGTTGCAGACCGCAACGTCAACACCCTGATCGACTACCGCTTCGCCAAGAAGCACCTCGCGCGCAACGGCGAAAACGGCCGCGGTGCCGACTGCTACGGTGCTGCGGGCGACGACATCACTCTGCGCATGCCAGTGGGCACCGCCATCTACGATGCCGACACAGAAGAGTTGATCGCCGATCTGACGCTCGATGGCCAAAGGCTGTGTCTGGCGCAAGGCGGCGAGGGCGGCTGGGGCAACATCCACTTCAAGTCCAGTACCAATCGCGCACCGCGCCAGAAAACCGACGGCAAGGCTGGCGAACGCCGCAACCTGCGCCTCGAGTTGAAAGTGCTGGCCGACGTAGGCCTGCTCGGCATGCCGAACGCCGGCAAGTCGACGCTGATCACTGCGATTTCCAACGCGCGTCCGAAAATTGCCGACTATCCGTTTACGACGCTGCACCCGAATTTGGGCGTGGTGCGCACGGGGCCGTCGAAGTCGTTCGTGGTGGCGGATATTCCGGGCCTGATCGAGGGCGCGGCCGAAGGCGCGGGCCTGGGCCACCAGTTCCTGCGCCACCTGCAGCGCACGCGTGTGCTGCTGCACGTTGTGGACTTGGCCCCGTTTGACGAGAGCGTTGACCCCGTGGCCGAAGCCCGCGCCATTGTCGGTGAACTGAAGAAATATGATGCCGAACTGTTCGACAAGCCGCGCTGGCTGGTGCTGAACAAGCTGGACATGGTGCCCGAGGACGAACGCGAAGCGCGCGTGAAAGATTTCGTGAAGCGCTTCAAGTGGAAAGGCCCGGTGCACCGCATTTCTGCGCTGACACACGACGGCACGCAGGCGCTGGTCCACGCGATCCAGGAATACCTCGACGAGCTGCGTGCCGAAGAGGACGCAGCAGCGGCCGCGCCCGACCTGCGCCTGGATCCGACACTGCACAACGTCGACCACGACGACAGCACCAACGCATAACTCACACAAAACATCCTTCGGAGACACGCCCACCATGGCCCTGCATTCGCTGATTGCCGATGCGCGCCGCCTTGTCGTCAAGGTCGGTTCTAGCCTGGTTACCAACGATGGCCGCGGCCTCGACCAGGCCGCCATTGCACGCTGGGCCGCGCAAATTGCGGCGTTACGAGCGGCGGGCAAGGAGGTCGTGCTTGTCAGCTCCGGCGCCATCGCCGAGGGCATGCAGCGGCTGGGGTGGGCCAAGCGCCCGAAGGAAATTCACGAGTTGCAGGCCGCCGCCGCCGTCGGACAGATGGGGTTGGCGCAGGTGTACGAATCTGAATTTGCGCGGCACAGCATCCGTACGGCGCAGGTGCTGCTGACGCACGGCGATTTGGCCGACCGTGAGCGCTACCTCAATGCGCGCTCCACGCTGCTCACGCTGCTGAGCCTGGGTGTGGTGCCAATCATCAACGAGAACGACACGGTCGTCACCGATGAGATCAAGTTCGGCGACAACGACACGCTGGGCGCGCTCGTCACCAACCTGATCGAAGGCGATGCACTGATCATCCTGACCGATCAGCGCGGTCTGTACACGGCCGACCCGCGCAAGGACCCGAACGCCCGCTTCGTCGACGAAGCTCAGGCAGGCACACCCGACCTGGAACAAATGGCCGGCGGCGCGGGTTCGAGTATCGGCAAGGGCGGCATGCTGACCAAGATTCTGGCGGCCAAGCGTGCGGCCAAATCGGGCGCCCACACCATCATCGCTTCTGGCCGTGAGGGTGACGTACTCGCGCGGCTGGCCAGCGGCGAGGCCATCGGCACGCAACTGCGTGCGCCGACAGGGCGGATGGCGGCGCGCAAGCAGTGGATGATCGATCATCTGCAATTGCGTGGCCGCGTGGTGCTGGATGCGGGTGCGGTGGAGAAGCTCACCGCGGGCGGCAAGTCATTGCTGCCGATTGGCGTAACGGAAGTGCAGGGCGAGTTTGCACGCGGCGAAGTGATTTCCTGCGTGGATGCGGCCGGGCGTGAGGTTGCGCGCGGGCTGACGAATTATTCGTCGGCCGAGGCCCGGTTGATTGCGCGGAAGGCGTCTTCCGAAATCGAAAGCGTGCTGGGCTACGTCAGCGCTGCCGAGTTGGTGCACCGGGATAACCTGGTGCTGCTTTGATTTGCCAGCCGGGCACCTCAAAAGACAAAAGGCCAACCTCCCGCGGAAGTTGGCCTTTTTGGCTTCGTCTGACGTCTTCAGGGCCCGAAATACCGCCCACTTTCCCCCAATCGCCGCACCAGCGTAGAAGCCTTCCCATCTCCTGCCACCGAGCGCACGTCGCAGAAGTAGTTGCGCATCAACGCTGAGGCGTAGTCCGTCGGGCCGCCATTGCCAACCCGCCGCCAATCGGTGGCAGGCTTGTAGGCGTTCATGCTGGCGGATTCAGCATTCGCGGTTTCGTTCATGTCGACCGCGCGGTTACCAATCCACTGGTTGGTGTCGTTGCGCAGCGTCGCATAAATGCGTCGTTCTGCGGTGTCGCAGCGCAGGCCCTCGTAGTTGACGTTGCGCGCGCCGGTCTTGCTGGTGATCAGCACGGTGTAGCGCACCACGTTGTCCTTGCCGATCGACACCGATTTCGGATCGATGGCAAAGCGCAGCGGTGATTCATTGCGCCCGCCCACATCGAATGGCACGGCATCACGATCAACCGGCGGAGCCGGGAAGGTGACGGCGTCTTCCTTGAAGGGCTTGTCGTTGAACGGGTCCATCAACAGCTTGTCTTCGAGGTTGCCGGTGGGGGCGTGGCCACATGCCGTCAACGCCAGCGCAGCCGCCAGCGCGAGCGGCACGAGAGCGCATCGCGCTCCACGTGTCGTCGTCATCAGATTCACGAATTGTCCTTGGGAGACGTGTCGTCAGGGTTGGGAGAAGAGGTGGCTGGCGCAGACACGCTCACCGTTTCGACGATGACCGTCGTGGTCGTAACGGTCAGTGTCTGCTGGGCGTGCTGTTCGGTCAGGCCGCCTTGGCCGCCGGGGCGTTCACGGCCCTCGCGGCCATCGCGTCCATCGCGCTCGCGGTGCTGCCCACCGCGCCCGTAGGGCGAGAGCGGCGCACGAGTCTGCCGCTGCACGAAGCGCGAAAGCTCCGACAGCGCCAGCTGATACACCTCGCGCTTGAACTCGATGACGGCCTCGAGCGGCACCCAGTACTGGCTCCACCGCCACGCATCGAACTCCGGATGCTCGGTGGCGCGCAGCTGGATGTCGCAGTCGCGACCGACCATGCGCAACAGGAACCAGATCTGTTTCTGGCCCCGATAGTGGCCGCGTATTTCGCGGCGGATGAACTTGTCCGGCACCTCATACCGCAGCCAGTCGCGCGTGCGACCGACGATCCGGACGTGTTCTGGCAACAGGCCGACTTCTTCGTGCAGTTCGCGGAACATCGCTTGTTCGGGCGTTTCGCCGTACTTGATGCCGCCTTGTGGAAACTGCCAGGAGTGCTCGCCAATGCGCTTGCCCCAGAACACCTCGTTTCTTGCGTTGATGAGGATGATGCCGACGTTCGGGCGGAAGCCTTCACGATCGAGCATGACTGCACCTCGAATACTTTAGAATTACGCCGATTATAGAGCGGCCCGTCGCTCGGCTGTCACAGAAGCCGAAATGTTGCCGCTCACTCGCGCCTCCTGAGGGAGGGGCGCAGACCGCGTAAATGTGCGTGAAGCGCCTCGTTCCATCTCCTGATTCCGGTGGCTTTTGCCCTTGTTCTCGCGGCTTTGCATGGTCGCGCCATCCCTTATTGTCAGTCGCATGAAAGCGTCCCAATTCTTCATTTCCACGCTCAAGGAAGCGCCCGCCGACGCGGAGATCGTCTCGCACAAGTTGATGATGCGTGCCGGCATGATCAAGAAGCTTGGCGCGGGCCTCTATACGTATATGCCCGTGGGGCTGCGTGTGATCCGCAAGGTCGAGCAGATCGTGCGCGAAGAAATGAACGCCGCCGGCGCGGTGGAAGTGCTGATGCCGGTGGTGCAGCCGGCCGAGTTGTGGCAGGAAACTGGCCGCTGGGACAAGATGGGCGACGAACTGCTGCGCTTCAAGGATCGTCATGAGCGCGACTTTGTCGTCCAGCCGACGTCGGAAGAAGTGGTGACGGACATCGCCCGCACCGAGATCCGCTCGTACAAGCAGTTGCCGATCAACTTCTACCAGATCCAGACCAAGTTCCGCGACGAGCGCCGTCCGCGCTTCGGCATCATGCGCGGCCGCGAGTTCACCATGAAGGACGCGTACTCCTTCGACCGCGACGCCGAAGGCCTGAAGGTCTCGTACCAGAAGATGTACGACGCCTACACGCGCATCTTCCAGCGTTTCGGTCTGCAGTTCCGGGCGGTGGCGGCCGACAACGGCGCTATCGGCGGGTCGGGCTCGCATGAGTTCCATGTGATCGCGGATACGGGCGAAGACGCCATCATCTACTGCCCGGATTCGGACTACGCTGCCAACATCGAGGCCGCTGAGGCCATCGCACCGGCTGCGCCGCGCGGTGCCGCTGCTGAGGCGCTCACCAAGACACATACGCCGGGCCGCGCCAAGTGCGAGGCCGTGGCTGCGCAGTTGGCAATTCCGCTGCAGCGCACGATCAAGTCGATCGTGCTGGCGACGGAAGTCGACGGCGCCGAGCCCCAGATCTGGCTGCTGCTGCTGCGCGGCGATCACGAGCTCAACGAGGTTAAGGCATCGAAGGTGCCGGGCCTGGCCGAGTTCCGTTTTGCCACCGAAGGCGAAATCCTGCGCGCGTTCGGCACGCGCCCCGGCTACCTGGGCCCGATCGGCACGAAGCTGCCGGTCAAGGTGGTGGCGGATCGCACGGTGGCTGCCATGAGCGACTTCGTCGTCGGCGCCAACGAAGAGGATTACCACTACACCGGCGCCAACTGGGGGCGCGATCTGCCCGAGCCCGAGGTCTACGACCTGCGCAACGTGGTGGCGGGCGACGCCTCGCCGGACGGCAAGGGCACGCTGGCGATCTGCCGCGGTATCGAAGTCGGCCACGTCTTCATGCTCGGCACGAAGTATTCGGAAGCGATGAACGCCACGTTCCTCGACGAAAACGGCAAGACCCAGCCGATGGTGATGGGCTGCTATGGCATTGGCATCACGCGGATTCTGGGCGCAGCCATTGAGCAGAACTACGATGCGCGCGGGATCATCTGGCCGGCGTCGATTGCGCCGTTCCAGGTGGTGATCTGCCCGGTGGGTTACGACCGTTCTGATGCTGTGCGCGAGGAAGCCGATCGTCTGCACGCCGAGCTGGTTGCCGCCGGCATCGACGTGATGCTGGACGACCGCGGCGAGCGCCCCGGCGCGATGTTCGCCGACTGGGAACTGATCGGCGTGCCGTTCCGTGTGGTGGTGGGCGACCGCGGCCTGAAGGAAGGCAAGCTGGAATTCCAGGGCCGCCGCGATGAGGCCGCCACCGCCGTGGCGCCGGCCGATGTGCTGGCCACGCTGAAGGCGCGTCTCGCGCAGTAAAGGAGCCGAACCGCATGCGCCGCTTGTTCTCTGCCCGCCTGATGGCCGCTGCGCTGTGCGCAGGGACGTTGCTCGCGGGCATGCAGGCGGCGTGGGCGGGCGCCCAGAAAGAGGAATACCTGGCGGACTCGGTACGCAGCGCGCTGTCTGCCGCCGTGGCCGACAGCCGTCCGCTGCGCCCGGTGTTTGCCAGCAACGACGAGCAACTCGGCTACCTGCGCTGGCTGGCCGAGATGTCGGTGCGCATGTCGGGCAAGATTGCGCAGGCGTCGGTACGCGTGGAGCTGATCGAAACGGCATACTACGAAGCCAAGCGCGCGGGGCTGGACCCGGCGCTGGTGCTGGGCTTGATCCAGGTGGAGTCCGGGTTCCGTAAATACGCCATCAGCAGCGCGGGCGCGATGGGCCTGATGCAGGTGATGCCGTTCTGGACGCGCAGCATTGGCGACAACGACGCCCGCAAGCTCTTCCATTTGCAAAGTAACCTGCGCTACGGCTGCACGATCCTGCGTCATTACCTCGACATGGAAGGCGGCAATCTGTATCTGGCGCTGGGCCGCTACAACGGTAGCCGGGGCCAGCCACAGTATCCGAATGCGGTGTTGGCGGCGTGGAAGCGCTGGCAGTATCAGGAGTCGAGCGCGATGACAGTGTCGGCGCCGGTTCCGGCCGAGCCTGCTGCGGCTGCCTCGCGTGCCCCGCGTGTCAAGGCGTTGCCGGAAGTGCCGGCGCGCAATCCGTTCTCGCCGCTACGCATCGCTGGCGGTTCGTGATCTTCGGTCGGCGGTCGGTCGGCCTACAATAGGGCCATTTCTCGCTCGCCCGTGTCTTCCCGATCCCGCATGTCCACCACCCAACCGTACGCGACCATGTCTGACGCGCTGCGCGACTGGCTGCAGCGTCACGTGAACGAAGGCTTCGAAGCCGAATCGCTGGTGGCTTCGATGGTGCAATCCGGCTATGACCGCCCCTTCGCTCGCCGCGTCGTCGAGGCGGCGCTTGCCGCCCGCGCACCGGCCCCGGCCGTGGCCCAGACGCCCGCGCCCGTTGCCGACGAAGCGGTCGAGAACAGCAACGCGGTGCATACCGCCGATGGCGACATTCCCATCTTGTTTGCGATCGAGACGCCGCGCATCGTACTGTTTCAACACTTCCTGTCAGACGAAGAGTGTGACGAGCTGATTGCGATCGGGCGCAACCGCCTCAAGCGCTCGCCCGTGGTGAACCCCGATACGGGCGAAGAAAACCTGATCTCGGCGCGCACCAGCCAGGGCGGGATGTTCCAGGTGGGTGAGCATCCGCTGATCGCCAAGATCGAGGCGCGCATCGCGCAGGCCGTGGGTGTGCCGGTCGAGCACGGCGAAGGCTTCCAGGTGCTGAACTACCAGCCCGGCGGCGAATACCAGCCGCATTTCGATTTCTTCAACCCGGGGCGCAGCGGCGAGGCACGCCAGCTTGAAGTCGGCGGCCAGCGCGTGGCAACCATGGTCATTTACCTGAACAGCGTGCAGGCCGGTGGCGCGACGGGTTTTCCGAAGCTTGGGCTGGAAGTGGCGCCGGTCAAGGGCAACGCGGTCTTCTTCGTCTACAAGCGGCCCGATGGCTCGCTGGACGAAAACACGCTGCATGCTGGCCTGCCGGTCGAACGTGGCGAGAAGTGGATCGCCACCAAATGGCTGCGTGAACGCCCCTACCGTCGCGGCGCCTGATCGACGCCAGGCGATGGAATACACGTTCCTCTCCGCGACTGTCCTGCTGGTGCTGATCACCGATCCGCTCGGCAACATTCCTATCTTCATCTCGGCGCTGCGGCCGGTGGCGCCAGAGCGCCGCAACCGCGTCGTGCTGCGCGAGGTCGGCATTGCGTTCGTGCTGCTGCTCGTCTTCATGTTTTTCGGCGAGAGCTTCTTGCGCATGATGAGCCTGACCGACATGTCGCTGCAGATTGCGGGCGGTATCGTGCTGTTCCTGATTGCGCTGCGTATGATCTTCCCGCGCGAGGGCGCCACGGATGCGCAGCCGACAGGCGAGCCGTTTATCGTGCCGCTGGCGATTCCCGCCATCGCTGGGCCGTCGGCGATGGCGACTGTGATGCTGCTGGTGTCGCAGGCACCTGGGCGCATGTGGACGTGGGTCGGCTCGTTGTGTGTGACCATGGCAGTGAGCACCGTGGTGCTGCTTGGCGCCACGCGCATTCAGCGTCTGGTGGGCGAGCGCACGGTGATGGCGTTTGAGCGGCTGATGGGGCTGATCCTGGTGGCGATCTCGGTGGAGATGCTGCTCAAGGGGATACGCACCTTCGCACACCAACTCTAAGTGCATCACCCAGACAACAAAAAGGGCGACCGTTGAGTCGCCCATTTTGTTGCGCCTGCGCTGCGTCAGGTGTTCTTCAGCGCGCGGATGGTCGGCAGGTTGCGCCAGTAGCCCTTGGCGTCCATGCCGCAGCCGAAGACGTAGCGGTCCGGCACGTTGAAGCCGCAGAAATCCGGATACAGCGGCTTGGACTTGGCGAGCGTCTTTTCGCACAGCACAGCGGAGTAGAACTCGGCGGCGCCCATGTCGATGATGCGCGAACGGATGGCGGCCATCGTCTCGCCTTCGTCGAGAATGTCGTCGAGCACCAGCACTGTGCGGCCCTTGACGGACTCGCGCGGCGCCACGCGCCACTGCATCTCGCCGCCCACCGTCTTGTTGTTGTAGCGCGAGAGGTGGATGTAGTCGAACTCCAGCGGGAAGGCCAGCTTGGGCAGTAGCATGCCGGTGAAGACGGCCGCACCGCCCATCACGGACAGCACCATCGGGAAGGTGTCGCCGATCTTCTCGGTGATCTGTTCAGCCATGCGGTCCAGCGAGCCGCGCACGGCGTCTTCGCTGACGATTTCTTCGGAGTTGGCCCAGAGTTCGCGGGCCTGTTCTGCGCTCAGCATCGTGTCAGTTGGGTGAAACGGTTCGGTTTAAATCGATCGGGGCGCTCGGGCCGTTCGGGCCGTTCGGGGGGAAGGGTAGCCCGCTCAACGGCCGCCCAACAACCCCTTCATGCCACCTTTCATGCCGCCCATGGCGCGCATCATCTTCATCATGCCGCCGCCCTTGAGCTTTTTCATCATGGATTGCATCTGCTCGAACTGGTTGAGCAGGCGGTTGACTTCCTGCACCTGCACGCCTGCACCCGCAGCAATGCGGCGCTTGCGGCTCGCCTTGATCAGTTCGGGCTTGGCGCGCTCGGCTGCCGTCATGCTATTGATGATGCCTTCCATGCGGCGGACCTGCTTTTCGGCCTGATCCATGTTGGCGCCCTGGGCCTGCTGGGCGAACTGCGCGGGCAGCTTGTCCATCAGGCCGCCCAGGCCGCCCATCTTCTTCATCTGGCCGATCTGCGCCTTGAAGTCTTCCAGGTCAAAGCCGCCGGTCTTCTTGATCTTGGCGGCAAGCTTTTGCGCCTCTTCCATGTCGACACCGCGCTGGGCTTCTTCCACCAGCGCGAGAATGTCGCCCATGCCCAGAATGCGCTGGGCCATGCGGTCGGGGTAGAACGGCTCCAGCCCGTCGAGTTTTTCGGCCACGCCAACGAACTTGATCGGCTTGCCCGTGATGTGACGCACCGACAACGCCGCACCACCGCGCGCATCGCCATCGAGCTTGGTCAACACCACACCGGTCAGCGGCAGCGTGTCATTAAAGGCCTTGGCGGTGTTGACGGCATCCTGACCGAGCATCGCGTCGACCACGAACAGCGTTTCAGCCGGCTTGAGCTTGGCGTGCAGCGCGGCGATCTCCTGCATCATCGCCTCGTCGATACCGAGACGGCCGGCCGTATCGACGATCAACACGTCGTGGTAGTGCTTCTTGGCCCAGTCCAGCGCAGCGGCGGCAATGTCCACCGGCTTCTGATCGGGCTGCGAGGGGAAGAAATCGGCGCCGACCTGTTCGGACACCGTCTTCAACTGCGCGATGGCGGCGGGGCGATACACGTCGCACGACACCGTCAGCACTTTTTTCTTTTTGTTTTCTTTGAGCCACTTGGCGAGCTTGCCGACCGTGGTGGTCTTGCCCGCGCCCTGCAGACCGGCCATCAGGATGATCGCGGGCGGCGTGACGTTGAGGTTCAGCTCTGCTGCGCGGCCGCCCATGATGTTGCTGCCGACGCCTTCCAGTGCTTCCTGGCCGCCGATGATGGCCGTCAGCTCGCGCTGCACGATGCCGACCAGCGCCTGGCCCGGCGAGAGGCTTGTGATGACGTCTTCGCCGAGCGCCTTTTCCTTGACGCGGGCAATGAACTCGCGCACGACTGGCAGCGCCACGTCGGCTTCGAGCAGCGCCAGGCGGACTTCGCGCAGCATCTCGGCGGTGTTGGCTTCGGTCAGGCGCGCTTCGCCGCGCATGGTCTTGACCACGCGCGCGAGCCGTTGGGTCAGGTTATCCAGCATGACAGTGACAAGGATCCGGAATTGGGGGCAGGATGGAAAAAGAGACCGGCACGCACTTGGCTTGCACCGGCTAGGAATGCGTCAAATGCGCGCATGTTGCGTTGCCGTCGGATGACGCCGGCGGGAGCGGGCCCCGCCAAAACAGGGGTGCGCTGCGGTAAACTGTGTAAATGGCAATTGTACTGTATGCGCTGACAGCGCTTCTCTACGGCATCCTCGCTTCGGTAGCGTGGGCGCGACGCGGCGGGCTGGGTGCCCCGGCCGTCGCGGGAGCCATGGCGGCAGGTGGCCAGCCATCAGGTGCCACGGTGCTCGTTCCGCCGCCTCCGGCTGCCGCCGATACCGTCCCGGGCTGGTGGCGCTGGGCTTTGCTGGCCGCGCTGGCCGCGCATGGGTTCCTGCTGCACGAGACCATTTTCCCTGCCAGCGCCATGGTGTTTGGCTTTGCCTATGCGCTGTCGGCCATGCTGTGGCTGGGCGTGGGCATCTTCTGGATCGAAAGCCTGTTCTTCTCGCTGGCTGGGCTGGGCTTGCTGGTGATGCCGGTGGCGCTGGTCGGGAGCCTGCTGCCCTTGGCCTTCCCTGGCACGCAGATACTCGGCTATGCCGCCAGCCCGCTGTTCAAGCTGCACTTTGCCATCGCGAACGTCGCTTATGGTCTATTCACGCTGGCGGCGTTCCACGCGATTTTGATGCTGGCCGCCGAGCGCCGCCTGCACACCATCAACCGCCCCGCCGAGGCGGGCTGGTTCAGCCGCTGGCTGGATCTGCTGCCACCGCTGCTCACGCTTGAGAAACTGCTGTTCCGCCTCATTGGCGCGGGCTTTGTGCTGCTGACGCTGACGATCGCGTCGGGCGTGCTGTTCTCCGAGCAGTTATTCCACAGCGCCTTCCATTTCGATCACAAGAACATTTTTGCGGTGCTGTCGTGGGCGATGTTCGGCGGCATTCTGATTGGCCGCCGTTTCCGCGGCTGGCGCGGCCGTGTAGCGCTGCGCTGGGTGATGGCAGCCTTTGCGATTCTGCTGCTGGCGTACGTGGGCAGCCGCTTCGTGCTCGAAGTCATCCTCCATCGCGCCTAGCGCGTTTTTTTAGTGCCTGCGCTGTTACTGTCTTTGTCTGTTTTCCATGTCTCGTCCTGTCCTGCTGATCCTGATGCTGCTCGCCGGCTGGTGGTGGTTGAGCCGCCAGGGGACGCGTTCGTCCCGCGCTTCGGGGCCGGGCCAGACGTCCTCGCACGGGCAGGGTACGGCCCGGCGTGCACCTGAGCCTCAGGCCTCCCAACCGATCGAGCAATGTGCCGTGTGCGGCGTACACGCGCCACGCACCGGCATGATCGCGCTGCCCGGCGGCCGCTACCGCTGCCCCGAGCACGCTGACCGAGGCAACGCATGACGCCAGACGCGTCGGGTGCCGCGCAGGCAACGCCATCTGCCGCGCGCAGCCTGCTCTCGCGCCTGAACGCCTGGCGCGCACTCCGTTCTGTCTGGCTGGAGCCTGATCCGCCTGAATTCCAGTGGCGCCTGCTGCGCTATTTCGCCTTCAGCCGCGCAGCCGTGGCGCTGGTTCTGTTGCTGTTCGTGATGGTGCCGCGCGAGCACAACGACCCGGGCGGGCTGGCCAATAGCGATGCGCTGCTCAGCCTGACGCTGCCCTATCTGGCGATGGCCCTGCTGATCCTGGCTGCCGCCGGCTGGTGGCGCACGCGGTTCCAGTTCCGCGTGCGGCTGGATGTGGTGCTCGATCTGCTGTTCCTGGGGCTGGCGTACGCCACGCTTTCGCGCCTGTCGGCCAGTGTGGCGATGGTGTTGCTGATGCCTGTGCTGGCCGCGGGCGCGCTCACCAGCCTGCTGTTTGCACTGTTCACGGCGGCGGTGGCGTCGATCGTGGTGCTGGCTGATCCGTTCCTGCAGATGGTGAGCGACGGCGTGATCGCACCGGGGCTGGCGTCGGCAGGGCTGTACGGCCTCGTCTACATGATGGCTGCGTCGATGATGTACGGCCTGTCGCACCGCCAGATTGCGCAGGAGCGCCTGACCATGGCGCGCGAGCGCGAGTTGCGCCTGCAGCAGTTGGTCAACCGCCTCATGGTCTATGACATGCAGGATGGCGTGATGCTGGTGCGCGCCGATGGCCGCGTCGTTGCCGCCAATCCGGCGGCGGCCATGCTGCTGGGTGTGCCGCAAAGTGCGTTTGTTGGCAGCGGCGCGATGTTGTTCGATCTGAAGGACGTGCCGCATCTGCGCCCGCTGCTCGAAACGCTGCGCCAGTGGCTGCGCCGCAAGAGCCGCCCCGCCGACGGCACCGGCGATGACGATGTCCCCCGCATCCTCGATCTGCTGCCCATCGCCTCGGGCGGGCGGACTGGCCGCGCCATGTTGAGCGCACGCCTGCGCCTGCGCTTTATCCTGCCGAGCCTGGCCAATCTGCGCAGCGTCTATATGGACAGCCTCGTCAGTTCGATTGGCCTGAGCCTGCTGAGTGAGGGCGGCGACATGCGTCCGCGCATTCCGTCGTCCGAGGCCATCACGCAGGGCTGGTCGGTGGATGACGAAGCATTTCTGCGCCACGAGCTGCACGACACCGTGCTGGTCCACGTGGAAAGCTGGGAGCGCGTGGCGGAGCAAGCGCAGCAGGAAAAGTTGGCCTCGATGGGGCGGCTGGTGGCCAGTGTTGCGCACCAGATCCGCAACCCGCTGGCCGCGATCAGCCAGGCGGCTGAACTGCTGGACGATCCGGGCGACGGCCACGATGGTGGCACGCATGTGCGCCCCGAAAGCGCGGGAGTGGAGACACGCCTGCTGCGCATCATTCGCGACAACGTGCGCCGGCTCGACCAGGTGGTTGCCGACGTGCTAATGCTCTCGCGCCGCCCGCGCGGCGAACGCGTGCGTGTGCAGCTTGCACAAGTGCTGCCGGAAGTGGTTGAGCGTTGGCGCGCTGAAGCCTTGCGCCGCGCTGGCGAGGCGACCGAGATCAACCCCAACCTTGTGCGCGTGGCGGTGGACCTGAACACGCCTGTGCTGTTCGACCCCGCGCAGTTGCAGCAAGTGGTGGGCAACATGCTCGACAACGCGTTGCGCTATTGCCGCCGCGTGCCGGGCTCGATCCAACTGGCCGCTTACGCGCTGGACGAGACGCATGCCGAACTCGTCATCTGGAACGACGGCCCCGAAGTGCCTACCGAGCAGCAGCGCAGCCTGTTCGAGCCGTTCTTCACGAATGACGCCCAAGGCACCGGCCTGGGCCTTTATATGGCGCGTGAGTTGTGTAGCGCCAACGACGCGCAGATCCGTTACGGCGCCATTGCTCTGGAATCCTTGCTCGATCGCACCGGAGCGTTGACCATGGAGGCGCGCGACACATTGCCGCGCCGCGCCTTCATCATCACCTTGATGTTTGACCAACCTGCTGTGCTGACTGCGGAATGATCCGCGGGCCGAGAATTTCTGCCGACCTTCTGCTGATCCATGTCCAAAGCCGCCATCGTTCGCGAACCCATTCTCGTCGTCGATGACGAGGCCGACCTGCGCGAGCTGCTGGAAATTTCTCTGCGCCGGATGGGGCATGACGTCGTACTCGCAAGCAGCCTGGCTGAGGCGCGCGAGGCGCTATCGCGCCAGCGCTTTGCACTCGTGCTGACCGACATGCGCCTGGGCGATGGCCTGGGCATTGAACTTGTGCGCCAGCTTTCGGCCACGGCCGACCGCACTCCCGTGGCCGTCATCACCGCCTACGGCAGCGCCGAGAACGCGGTGGAAGCGCTCAAGGCCGGTGCGTTTGACTACATCGCCAAGCCGCTCTCGCTCGACCAACTGCGCAGCCTGGTGCTCAACGCGCTGGGCCGCCAGCAACGCGATCCTGATCCCGGCAATGCTGACTTGGCCGAGCGTACCAACGACCTGTTGCCCGGCCACTCTGCGGCGATGCAGGAAGTGCGCCGCTCGCTGATGCGTCTGGCGCGCAGCATGGCGCCGGTGGTGATCAGCGGCGAATCGGGCAGCGGCAAGGAGCGTGCGGCACGCGCTGTTCATGCCCTGTCTGCGCGCGCATCGCGACCCTTCGTGGCCGTCAACTGCGGCGCGATTCCCGAGAACCTGATGGAGGCCGAGTTTTTCGGCTACGTGAAGGGGGCCTTCACTGGCGCAGATGGCGATCGCCAGGGCTTCTTCCAGGCGGCCAACGGCGGCACGCTCATGCTCGACGAAGTGGCTGACTTGCCGCTCACGATGCAGGTGAAATTGCTGCGCGCGTTGCAAGAGCGCCGCGTGCGCAAGATCGGCGAAAGCCGCGAAGAGCCGGTCGACGTGCGCGTGGTGTGCGCGAGCCACCAGAACCTCGCGCGTCTGGTGGCTGCCGGCCGTTTCCGCGAAGACTTGTTCTACCGCCTGAACGTGCTGGAGCTGCGCATGCCCACGCTGCGCGAGCGCGCCGAAGACGTGCCCGTGCTGGCTGGCGTGCTGCTTGAGCAACTCGCCAGCCGCTACGGCGATCCGCGGCCCAAGCGGCTGACGCGCCCGGCGCTGCAGCAACTCTGCGCCTATCCGTTCCCTGGCAACGTGCGCGAGCTGGAGAACCTGCTGGAGCGCGCGTACGCGTTTGCCGAAGGCGAATCGATTGATGTGGATGACCTGGGCGCGCTGGGTGCCGAGATCGAGCGCTCGCCGCTGTTCCATCGCACGCGCGAAGCGCAGGCTGCTGCAGCCGCTAACCACCCCATGGCGCCGCCGCCGATGACGGCGTGGCCAGATGCTGTCTACATGCCAGCACCCGTGCCTGGCCCGATGGGGATGCCGCAGCCGATGGCGCAGCCTGCGGAGCCCGCCCCGGCCGCGCCACCGGCAGAGCCGGCGCTGCCGAGCGTCACGTTGCCGATCGACCTGCCCGCCTATCTGGAATCGGTCGAGCGCAACGTGATCCTGGCCGCGCTGGACCAGACCGGTTTCAACCGCACGGCAGCGGCCAAGCTGCTCGGCTTGTCGTTTCGCCAGTTGCGCTATCGGATGCAGCAGTTGGGCATTCGTGATCCACGCGATATTGAAACGGTCGGCGGTTTGGGTGAAGCGGCTGGCAACGGCGTGAACGGCGATGTCTAAGCCGCCGGCGCTGCATGTCAATGCCGACGGCTGGGTGGGCGGCGTGCGCCGTCATCCGTCACCGAACATCGACGTGCGGCCCGACGGCATGCCGATTGACCTGATCGTGCTGCACAACATCAGCCTGCCGCCCGCGCAGTCCGAAGCTGACTTCGGCACGGACGCTGTGCTCGACTTCTTCACCAACACGCTCGACTGCGACGCGCACCCGTACTTCGACCAGTTGCGCGGCGTGCGCGTGTCGGCGCATTTCTTCATCCGCCGCACGGGCGAGTGCGTGCAGTTTGCGCCGTGCGATGCGCGTGCGTGGCATGCCGGCGCATCGGAGTTTTTCGGCCGCACGCGCTGCAACGATTTCTCGGTCGGCATTGAGATCGAGGGTACGGACGACCTGCCTTTCACGCCTGAGCAGTACGCCACCACGGCAGCACTCGTGCGGGCGATCTGTGTGGCGTATCCGATTGCGGCGATTGCCGGGCATTCCGACATCGCGCCCGGCCGCAAGACCGATCCGGGGCCGCGCTTCGACTGGGCGCATCTGCGTGCCCTTGGCGGGTTCGACACGGCGCTGTTTCCATATCAGCGCACGTTCTAACGCTGCACGACAACGCCGCTCCGAACCCAGCCTGCGCGTATCCTGACCTGTCCAGATCTGCTTGAGCCCGGTACCCGCCACATCCGAGCCATGGACACCAGTACCGCAGCCAGTTGTACGGGGGAGGGGACAACACGAACACCATCTCGATTGGCTTGTGACATGAGTCACGGCTCCATCTCGTCATCGGGAAGCCGCATGCTAGGCGCGCATAGTTGGGTGCTAGCCTCAATTCACAAAATTCAATCTCATGCCGGTATGGGTACCGGTTGCTCGCGTTCTCCTCTCTGCGTTCTCCTTCTGGTTAAACGCCTCAGGTGCCCATGGCCGGGTCGGACACACCGTCCTTGCCGGTTTCCATGCGCCCGGCAAAGCGCCGCGTAAAGCCCCCCTGCGGCACCGTCACCGTGAAGTCGTACCAGTTGCCCTGGCGCGCGATCGGCCAGTGCTGGTCGAGCTGCTTGCCTGCCGGGATGTCGAATGTCCACGGGCCGTCGGCGCGGTACGCGTTGGGCTTGACGGTGAAGGTGCAGCCGGCGGTGCCGGTGTTCATCATCGTCACGTAGACCTCGGCGTTGGCCAGGTCGTAGCACACGCGGATTTCCGGTGCGCTCGAACCCGCTGCCGACACGGCGCTCGCATCGCCCGCGAATGCGCGGTGGAAGCCGTTGGGGCCGAGCACCCACAGGTCGTACTTGCCGTTGTCGGCGCTGAACACATCCCACGTGTCGTCGAGCATCTTGCCGGGCTCGACGGCGTAGCGGCGGGGCACACGGTCCAGGTGCAGGCGGTCGTACACGTGGAAGACGGCGGCGGCTGTGCCGGTGTTGCTGAAGATCAGGCGCAGCGCGCGGTTGGTGGCGTCTTCACGGGCGCTGACGTGCAGCTCGTATGGCAGGGCGCGCGAGGGGCGCGTACCGGTAGCCTGCACGGGCATTTGCTGCGCGGTCACCGAGGGCACGGGCACCTGCGGCTTCAACCCCTGCGCCGTGCGGATCGAATCGGCGGTGGCTTTGTCGCGGCTGGGCAGGGTAGGCAGCGTTTCGTTGTTCGGGTTGACGAAGTTGAAGGCGCTGGTCAGGTCGCCCAGCACCGCGCGGCGGTACGCGCTGATGTTGGTCTCCTTGACGTTGAAGCGCAGCTCCAGGAAGCGCAGCACCGAGGTGTGGTCGAACGCCTGCGAGTTGACCCAGCCGCCGCGGCTCCACGGCGAGACGATGTACATCGGCACGCGCGGGCCGGGGCCGTACGGGTGTTGGTCGGTGTGATATTCGCCGGCGGTGCTGACCGTAGATTTGCCGGCCAGCACGCCGTTGTCATACGCCGGGGCGGCGGGCGGCGGCACGTGGTCGAAGAAGCCGTCGTTCTCATCAAAGTTGATGAAGAGCACGGTCTTGCTCCACACGGCCGGGTTGGCGGTGAGCGCGTTGAGCACTTCCTGCGTGTACCACGCGCCCTGCACCGGGCTCGACGGCCCGGGGTGCTCGGAGTACGTGGCCGGTGCGACGATCCACGACACCTGCGGCAGAAGGCCTGCGGCAATGTCGTCTTTCAGTGCCTGCAGGAACCCGCCATCCGGCATGGTGTTGCCCACGCCCTTGATCAGCGGGCTGATGATTTCGTCGGCCGGGGTATATGGCGGGAACGGGCTGCCGTCCTTCAGGTTGCCGCGCGCGGCGTTGGCGTCGCGGTATGCCTTGAAGCCGGCGAGCGGGTTGTCGGTGAAGTTGTCCGGCATGTTCTGGTAGACCTTCCATGACACGCCAGCCGTTTGCAAGCGCTCGGGGTAAGTCGTCCAGTTGTAAGTGACGCTGGCGTCGAGGTGGTCGCCGCTGTTGTCGATGACGGGGCCGCCTGCCGCACCCGTCGGGTCGTTTGTGCCCGTCCAGTGGAACAGGCGGTTGGTGTTGGTGCCGCCGTGAAAGCCGCAGTGATACGCATCGCAAAGCGTAAAGGCGTTCGCCAGCGCGAACTGGAAATCCAGTTCGGTCTGCTTGTAATAGCCCATCGATTGGGTTTGCTTGTAGGTCGGCCACTTGCTCATGCGGCCCAGATCCCACGCCTGCTGTGCATCCGGATAGCTGTGCGGCGTGCCGCTGACGCGCTGTGCGTTGCCGGCGCTGCTGTCGAGGTAATACGGCAACACCACGCGGCTCGGCCCGCTGCTTGGCACGTACGTCTGCTGCCACACATTCATGCCGCCCGCGAGCGGGATCGGGAAACGATCACCAAAGCCGCGCACGCCCTGCAGCGTGCCGAAGTAGTTGTCGAACGAGCGGTTCTCCTGCATCAGGATCACCACGTGTTCAACGTCGCGCATCGTGCCGGTGGCGTTGTTGGCGGGAATCGCCAGCGCGCGGCGGATCGACGGCGGGAAGGCGGCCAGTGCAGCAGCGGACATTGCGCCCGTGCCAGCCATTTTGAGGAAGTTGCGGCGATTGCCGTTGTTCGTGGGTTTCGTGTCGGAAGTCATGTCGGTCTCAGGCGTGCAAGCGTGCAGGGCAATGTCAGGGCGCACAGCGCAGGGTCGGCTTGGTGGCGGGCGGTTGACCGGGCTGATCCGGTTGTGCGGCGCCGGGGCTGGTGCCTGGTGTGCCGTCGTTCGAATCGCCACCGCAGGCCGACAGCGACAGGGTGGCGGCACACAGCAGCACGGCAGCCAGCCATTGCGGGCGCGCCAAGTGTGGGAGAAGAGGGGTCATGTGCGGTCTCGTTCGGGTCGGGAAGAGGCGCGGGATTGCGGGCGGTACCCAGACCGCCGTGAGCGCAGACCCATGCCGTGCGACCGAAGCGTAAGGACGGGCCCTGTCGCTCAAGTGACAGCCGCGGCAAGAATGCTGATGCCGCTATTCGGATTTCTTGCGCGAGCGAAATGTGAGTGGGTAGCGCACCCTGCACCAGCGCAGTGCGCCACACACATGCCCCTACCGCAGATGGGGCGACGTCTATTGAACTTGCGACGCCGATAGAAAGAATTATTCTGAAGAGGCCGTCATTGCGACGCCGCACGCCAGCCCCGCCGACCCGTTGTGCCGCTTGGGATGGCGGGTTTGCGGCACTGCGTTTGGATTGAGAAAACCCTCCTTCGTCGCCATCTGTCAAGACTGGTCTTGTTTGATCGATCCACTATACTTAGGGCCAATCCCGGGCTGACACACTAGATGTAGTGGTGACTTTCCGGGATTCTTATTTCGGCGCCACGCGGGGGCGGGCGTACGGCGGGTCAAGCCGACGCTTGGGAGCTGAGAAAAGGCAAGGGTCTTTTCCGTCTCATTTCTTCGCACAGCGCAAAGGTTCGCCAAGGGGTGTCCTACCTATCGGCGAGCCGATAAAACGAACGGTTCAACAGGAGTCCACATGCAGACGGCCCAACCAGAAATTCACTCCGGCACCGCCAACCCTTCCCAATTTGCGCAAAGCGCTGGCGGCACGGCCGTAGCCCCCGGCACTGCTTCCGGCGTCAACCTTGCCGATTACAAGATCATCCGCCGCAACGGCGCCGTGGTCAGTTTCGAGCCCTCCAAGATCGCCGTGGCGATGACCAAAGCCTTCCTCGCCGTGAATGGCGGGCAGGGCGCTGCTTCCGCGCGTGTGCGCGAGCTGGTCGACCAACAGACGCAGAACGTGGTGCGTGCACTGCTGCGCAGCCGCCCGAACGGCGGCACGTTCCACATCGAAGACGTGCAGGATCAGGTGGAACTGGCCCTGATGCGCTCGGGCGAGCACGACGTGGCCCGCGCCTACGTGCTGTACCGCGAGCGCCGCGCCCAAGAGCGCGCGCAAGCCGGCGAAACGCAGCAGCAACCGGCCTTCATTGGCCTGAACGTGACCGACGGCGGTATTACCCGCCCGCTGGACATGGCTGCGCTGCGCAACGTGATCGTCTCGGCCTGCGAAGGCTTGGGCGAAGCGGTGGACCCGGAGCCGATCCTCAAGGAAACGGTCAAGAACCTGTATGAAGGCGTGCCGATGACGCAGGTGTACGACTCGGCCATCCTGGCCTCGCGTACCCTGATCGAAAAGGACCCGGCGTACAGCCAGGTCACCGCGCGCATCCTGATGCACACGATCCGCCGCGAGATCCTCGGCGAAGAAGTCACGCAAGCCGAAATGGGCACGCGCTATGTCGACTACTTCCCGCAGTTCATCAAGCGCGGCATCAACGCCGAGCTGCTCGACGACAAGCTGGCCCAGTTCGACCTGGCCCGCCTGGGTGCGGCGCTGGACGCCTCGCGCGACTTCCAGTTCAACTACCTTGGCCTGCAGACGCTGTACGACCGCTACTTCCTGCACATCAACGAAACCCGCATCGAGATGCCGCAGGCGTTCTTCATGCGTGTGGCGATGGGTCTGGCGCTGAACGAAATCGACCGCGAAGCCCGCGCCATCGAGTTCTATCAACTGCTGTCGTCGTTCGACTTCATGTCGAGCACGCCGACGCTGTTCAACTCGGGCACGCGCCGCTCGCAGCTCTCGTCGTGCTACCTGACCACCGTGTCGGATGATCTGGACGGCATTTACGAAGCGCTGAAGGAAAACGCGCTGCTCTCCAAGTTTGCAGGCGGCCTGGGCAACGACTGGACCAACGTGCGCGCACTCGGCTCGCACATCAAGGGCACGAACGGCAAGAGCCAAGGCGTGGTGCCGTTCCTGAAGGTCGTCAACGACACGGCTGTCGCAGTCAACCAGGGTGGCAAGCGCAAGGGCGCCGTCTGCGCGTACCTGGAAACGTGGCACCTGGATATCGAAGAATTCCTGGAGCTGCGCAAGAACACCGGCGACGACCGCCGCCGCACGCACGACATGAACACGGCCAACTGGATCCCGGACCTGTTCATGAAGCGGGTGATGGAAGGCGGCGAGTGGACGCTGTTCTCGCCGTCCACCTGCCCGGACCTGCATGACAAGGTCGGCAAGGCGTTCGAGGCGGCTTACCTCGGCTACGAAGACAAGGTCGCGCGCGGCGAGATCAAGCTCTTCAAGAAGATGCCGGCGCTGCAACTGTGGCGCAAGATGCTGGGCATGCTGTTCGAAACCGGCCACCCGTGGATCACGTTCAAGGATCCGTGCAACATCCGCAGCCCGCAGCAGCACGTGGGCGTGGTGCACAGCTCCAACCTGTGCACGGAGATCACGCTGAACACCAACGACAGCGAAATCGCCGTGTGCAACCTGGGTTCGGTCAACCTGGTGGCGCACCTGGTCAAGCAAGCCGACGGCACGCTGGCGCTCGATCACGACAAGCTGAAGAAGACCGTGCGCACGGCCATGCGCATGCTCGACAACGTGATCGACATCAACTACTACGCGGTCAAGAAGGCGCGTGACTCCAACCTGCGCCACCGTCCGGTCGGCATGGGCATCATGGGCTTCCAGGACGCGCTGCACGTGCTGCGTGTGCCGTACGCCAGCGAGGCCGCGGTGCAGTTTGCCGATACCTCGATGGAAGCCGTGTGCTACTACGCGTACTGGGCCTCGACCGAACTGGCCGAAGAGCGCGGTCGCTACAGCAGCTACAAGGGTTCGCTGTGGGACCGTGGCATCCTGCCGCAAGACTCGCTCAAGCTGCTGGCCGAAGAGCGTGGTGGCTATCTGGAAACGGATATGTCGTCGACGATGGACTGGGACAGCCTGCGCGGCCGCATCAAGCAGTACGGCATGCGCAACTCGAACTGCGTGGCGATCGCCCCGACGGCAACGATCTCCAACATCATCGGCGTGTCGGCCTGTATCGAGCCGACGTACCAGAACCTGTACGTCAAGTCGAACCTGTCGGGCGAGTTCACGGTGGTGAACGACTACCTGGTGCGCGACCTGAAGGCACGCGGCCTGTGGGACGAAGTGATGGTCGCCGACCTGAAGTACTTCGATGGCTCGCTGGCCCGCATCGACCGCATCCCGCAAGACCTGCGCGAGCTGTACGCAACGGCCTTCGAAGTGGAGCCGACATGGCTGGTCGAGGCTGCCTCGCGCCGTCAGAAGTGGATCGATCAGGCACAGTCGCTGAACATCTACATGGCAGGCGCCTCGGGCAAGAAGCTGGACGACACGTACAAGCTGGCGTGGCTGCGTGGCCTGAAGACCACGTACTACCTGCGCACGATCGGCGCCACGCACGTCGAGAAGTCGACCGTATCGCGCGGCACGCTGAATGCGGTGTCGTCGGGTAGCGATGTGGGTGGTGTGTCGGCTGCAGGTGCATCGGGTGCCACCTCGGCCGCTCCGGCCAGCGCGCTGGACAACGTTGCTGCCGCTGCCCCGGCCATGCCGGAAGCCGAAGGCGCCGTGTGCACGATGCGCCCCGGCGACCCTGGCTTCGAGGAATGCGAAGCCTGCCAATAAGTCTAAACAGTGTCTGAGGTTGCTCCCGCGCAAGCGGGGGCGACGTGACTTGGATGACACTGGAATCGCGCTCCGAAAGAGCGGAAGCGACGAGCAAAGAATCAGGAGAAACACATATGCTGAGCTGGGACGACGACGTCAAACCTGCCGCACAACCGCAAGCTGCACCGCAGCCTGTGTACCAACCGCAGCCGCAACTGCAACCCGTCTCTGCTGATCAAGGGGGCGTGCTGCCGCCGTCGGCCACCGCTGCCGCCGGCACGGGCATCCTCGGCAACAACCCGAACGCTGCCGCCGCACAGAGCAACCGCCGTGTGAACGCCGCCGACAAGCGCGTCATCAACGGCGCGACCGACGTCAACCAACTGGTTCCGTTCAAGTACAAGTGGGCGTGGGAAAAGTACCTGGCCGGCTGTGCGAACCACTGGATGCCGCAAGAGATCAACATGTCGCGCGACATCGCCCTGTGGAAAGACCCGAACGGTCTGACCGAAGACGAGCGCCGCATCATCAAGCGCAACCTGGGCTTCTTCGTGACGGCCGACTCGCTGGCCGCCAACAATATCGTGCTGGGCACGTACCGCCAGATTACCGCGCCGGAATGCCGCCAATACCTGCTGCGTCAGGCGTTTGAAGAGGCGATCCACACGCACGCTTACCAGTACATCGTTGAATCGCTGGGCCTGAACGAGGCCGAGATCTTCAACGCGTACCACGAGGTGCAGTCGATCCGCGACAAGGACGAGTTCCTGATCCCGTTCATCGACACGCTGACCGACCCGTCGTTCAAGACCGGTACGCCCGAGAACGATCAGAAGCTGCTGAAGTCGCTCATCGTCTTCGCCTGCATCATGGAAGGCCTGTTCTTCTACGTCGGTTTCACGCAAATTCTTGCGATGGGCCGTCAGAACAAGATGACCGGTGCCGCCGAGCAGTACCAGTACATCCTGCGCGACGAGTCGCTGCACTGCAATTTCGGCATCGACCTGATCAACCAGATCAAGCTGGAGAACCCGCACCTGTGGACGGCCGAATTCAAGGCCGAGATCACGGAGCTGTTCAAGAAGGCCGTCGACCTGGAATACCGCTACGCAGAAGACACCATGCCGCGCGGCGTGCTGGGCCTGAACGCACCGATGTTCAAGGGCTATCTGCGCTTCATCTGCAACCGCCGCTGCCAGCAGATCGGCCTGGACGCCTTGTTCCCGAATGAGGAAAACCCGTTCCCGTGGATGAGCGAGATGATTGACCTGAAGAAGGAACGCAACTTCTTCGAGACGCGTGTGATCGAGTACCAGACCGGTGGTGCGCTGTCCTGGGAGTGATCTTCTCGTTCCCAGATTTGAAAAAGGGCCCGTCAGGGCCTAATGCCGTTCAGTTAAGACCTGAACGGCATTTTTGTTTTTAGGGGTTGGAGTTGTAAACAG
>NZ_BHVX01000019.1 GCF_003851545.1 Ralstonia sp. SET104
GTCCTAGTCGGCGTCAGCATACGGAATGTGGCAATTCAGGCCCACGGAATTGTTCGAAGAACCCAAAAAAAGCCGGTCACGCAGACCGGCTTTTTCATGGGGCGTCGGTTGAGCCGCCCCTCAGCAATTGCCCTTCTTCGCCTGCCCCGGCGGGCAGAAGCCGTTGCCCGGGCCGCCTTGCGGCCGTGCAACGGGGCCATCATCGGGCAGATACACGGCGCAACCGCCCAGCAGCGATGCGCCCAAAAACAGGATGAGGATGATGTTCTTCATTGTGTTGTGAGGGGCGGGCTTCGCCCCTTTTTTCCATCGTTAGAAACTGAAGTTGACGCCGGTCTGGCTTCCGGCCGAGACGTTGACCAAGCTATTCATTGTAGTGCCCGAGGCACTGGTGGCCTGCACCGAATATTGGCCTGCCGATGCCGGCACCGCTGACAGCGCGATCGGCAGCATCGTGCTGTAGGTGCCCACCAGGGGCGCCGCTGCGGGCAACGCCAGTGAGTATGCACCGGTGTCGAGGTTGGCATTGGTCGAGGTGATCTCGTACGACACCGAGTTGACTGTTTGCAGCGCGCGCAACGTGGCTTGCGCCGATGCGGTGGCCGTGCCCGAGGCGGTATTGGTGGTAGAGGCCGGCAGCGTGATCGGCGTGCCCGTGGTGGAGACCGTGGTCGCGCTGCTGGCGGTGACGGGCACCGTACGGATGATGCCTGTGGCGTGGCCGCTCGGTAGGGTGTTGTCCACGATCACCACGTCATAAGCGCCATTGGTGCTGCTCTGCACCAGCGGCGACAGTACGAACTTGCCCGAGGCGTCCGCCACCGTGCCGCGGATGACCTGGCCATTCTGCTCGGCATAGACCGTGGCACCGGCCTGGGAGGCGGGCACGTAGCCGGTAATCGAACCGCTTACCACCGTGGGCGTTGCCGTGATGACAGGCTTGAGGCTGTAGCCGCCATTGCCCTGTTGCACGATCGATTTGCAGGCATTGAAATCCAGCACCAGATCGACCAGCGTGTTGGCCTGCACCGTAAAAGGCTGGATGATCTTGTAACCGCTCTGCGCGGCGCTGGGTGTGGCCAGCGCCTGCTCGGTCGACGAGCCAGTGACCACCACGGAATTGGCCAGCGTGTTGCCCTGGTTGGCGGATAGAACGAGACGCAGTTGCTGATACTGCCCTGCGGCCAGCGGGGCCGTGCCCAGATCGGTCAGCACGCCGTTGGTGAGCGAGAGCAGGTCGACCTTCTGAGGCGTGGTCAACACAATATCGGTCCAGCCAGCGTCGGTGTCGGCCGCCGACGCGCTGGCGTGCACGCGCACCTTGTTGACGGTGACATAAACGTGATCAAAACCGCAGGACGGTGCATCCGTCATCGAGACATGGAGGGTGCCCGTGCCTGCACCCGTGCCGCCGTCTCCGCCACCGCATGCTGCGATGAGGAACGGCAGTGGCAGCGCAATCAGGGCATTCCGACAGGTTATTTTCATCGTTCTCTCCTCGGTTAGGGGGTGCCGGAAGCATAGGCCCGGGCATCCTGCACAATTTGCGCAAATTGCAACTACTCGTAACCGGATGAACCCGTGAGAAAGCGCCCGCACTGACAAGCCGCTGCAACCACCTTCGCTATTTCTGGAGGCTGAGCGGCGTCTTTTCTCACTTTCTTTGCCATGTCGGCATGAGCCGCCATTGACAACGCTCCCAGCCGCCCCACCTTCCGTGGATACGCCCTCACCAAAACCAAAGGAGCCCGCCCCAGCATGAGTGACGAACCTAACGGCCGCGCAACCCTGTCCCGCGGCAGGCGCCGCTTCCTTGCGACGACGGTGTTGCTTATGGCGGCGCTGCATCTCTACATCGGATGGCGGTTGCTGCCGGATCTTGGCTTGAACGGCGCGGGCTGGGCGGCGGGCAGCCTATTCCTGTGCGTATCGGCCGTCATGATTCCCGCCGGAATGGCTGCGCGCTTCGTGATCCGCCCCATCGCGTTGGCAGATCGCGTTACGTGGTTTGGCACGTTGCTGATGGGCTTGTTTTCGTCGCTGCTGATGCTGACGCTGCTGCGGGACATCGCGCTGATCGTGCTGCCGCGGGCCTATCGCCATGATTCGGCCCTGCTCGTTGTTGCCCTCACCTTGCTGGTGACGTTGATCGGCTATATCAACGCGCGGCGCATTCCCCGCGTTGCGCGTGTGACGGTGCCCATTGCGGGCCTGCCCGAGGCGCTGCACGGCTTCACCATCGCGCAGATCACCGATCTGCATGTCGGGCCCACCATCAAGCGGGCGTATGTGGCCGGCGTGGTCAATCGGCTCAATGCGTTGAATCCCGATCTCATTGCCATGACGGGCGATCTGGTGGACGGCGATGTGCATGCCTTGGGCCCGCATATTGCGCCGCTGGCCGGCATGTCGGCCAGGCATGGCGTCTTTGCGGTGACGGGCAATCACGAGTACTACTCGGGCGTGGAACAGTGGATATCGGAATACGAGCGATTGGGCATGCGCGTGTTGATGAACGAGCATGCGGTGGTCGAGCACAACGGCGCACCGCTGGTCGTTGCCGGCGTGACGGACTTCAGCGCCGGCAAATTCGACGCCGCGCAGGCGAGCGATCCGGCTCGGGCGCTGACAGGGGCGCCAGCCGGCGTGACGCCCACCATCCTCCTCGCACATCAACCACGCAGCGCTCCTGCCGCCGCCGATGCTGGCTTCGACCTGCAGTTGTCAGGGCACACCCATGGTGGTCAGTTCTGGCCGTGGGGCCTTTTTGTTCCGCTGCAGCAGCCTTTTACGGCCGGACTGCACAGCCTGGGGCGCCTGTGGATTTACACCAGCCGCGGCACGGGATATTGGGGCCCGCCAAAGCGGTTCGGTGCGCCGTCTGAAATTACGCTGTTACGCCTGGAGCCGGCCGTCGGCTGATGCCGGTTGGTCAAGCTAGGATCGCCCACTGACTGCCACGTCTGCACCCACCATGTCGTTCAATCGCCCTCGCTGGCGGAGGCCAACCGCCGGACTTGCGCGTGAGCATTGACGTGGCCGTGATGCCAGAAGACGGCACCGAAATCACCACCCTGCTCGACCAGGCCGATCGCGAGATGTACGCCGCCAAGCGCTTGCGCAAGCAAGCGCAAATGGCTGCCGCCTCGCAATGACGCTTCGCACTGACGCAACGCGCTGCGCTTCACATCAGCACCTCCCGATACGTCCAGCATCGATATGCACGGCGGAGGCAATCATCATTGATGACGGTAGCCAAACGCTCGGATACTGACCACCATGCGTACATATAAGGGAGCCACGATGAATGCCACCGTCATTCTTGAATCCGTCCTGACATGTCCGCACTGCGGCTTTGCGCAGCGGCAGACCATGCCGACCGATGCCTGCGTCTTCTTTCATGAATGCCCGGCTTGCCGCGCGCTGCTGCGCCCAAAGCCGGGCGATTGCTGCGTGTTCTGCTCCTACGGTTCGGTGAAGTGCCCGCCGGTGCAGCAGCAACGCGGCTGCTGCGGCTAGCGCGCTAGACGCGCAGGTAGTGCTCCCGCTCGCCCAGCCAGCGCTTGAGGTGCGTATCCACGGCTTCGGGAAAGCGCGCCAGCATGGCGTCCGCCGCGCTCTGGGCGAATTCGACGAGCCACGCATCGTGATTCAGATCGGCAAAGCGCAGCATGGCCTCGCCCGATTGGCGCGCACCGAGAAACTCACCGGGGCCGCGAATCTCCAGATCGCGCCGGGCGATCTCGAAACCGTCGGTGGTCTCGCGCATGGTCTGCAGGCGCTGCTTGGCGGTGGGCGATAGCGGCGCCTGGTACAGCAGCACACACACCGATTCCGCCGTGCCGCGCCCCACGCGCCCGCGCAACTGATGCAACTGCGCGAGGCCGAAGCGCTCGGCATGCTCGATCACCATCAATGAGGCGTTGGGCACATCGACGCCCACTTCAATGACAGTCGTGGCCACCAGCACGTGCAACTCACCACCGGCAAAGGCGCTCATCACGGCGGCCTTCTCGGTGGAGGGCAAGCGGCCGTGCACGAGGCCCACCTTCAAGCCCTCCAGGCTCTGCGAAAGCGTCTCGAAGGTTTCGACGGCCGTCTGCAGTTGCAGCGCCTCGCTCTCTTCAATCAACGGACAGACCCAGTAGACCTGGCGCCCTTCTCGCGCGGCGGCGTAGATGCGCTCGATCACCTCGTCGCGGCGCGCGTCGTTCACCAGACGCGTGACGATGGGTGTGCGGCCGGGCGGCAACTCATCGATGGCGGAGACATCGAGATCGGCGTAGTACGTCATCGCCAGCGTGCGCGGGATGGGCGTGGCGGACATCATGAGTTGGTGCGGCACTTGGGCGTTGGCAACCGGCGCATCGCCGTTGCTCGCTTTGCCGCGCAGGGCCAACCGCTGCGCCACGCCAAAGCGGTGCTGTTCATCCACCACAGCCAGGCCGAGGCGCGCGAACGTCACCGCATCCTGAATCAACGCGTGCGTACCGATCACGAGTTGCGCCTTGCCGGCCGCCACGCGCGCGGCAGCCTCGTCCTTTTGCTTGCGCTTGAGGCTGCCGGCCAGCCAGACGATGTCCACGCCCAGTGGTTCGAGCCACGCAGACAGCTTGCGATAGTGTTGCTCGGCCAGCAGTTCGGTCGGCGCCATCAGCGCGGCCTGCCAGCCGGCATCGATGGCCTGGCACGCGGCCAGCGCGGCAATGACGGTTTTGCCGCTGCCAACGTCGCCCTGCAGCAGCCGCTGCATCGGGTACGGGTGCGCGAGGTCGGCGCGGATCTCTTCCCACACGCGGGCCTGGGCACCGGTCAGCTTGAACGGCAACGCAGCCATGAAACGCGCGAGTAGTCCGTCCTTGCCACTGTCGCGCAGGACGGGCGCGTTGCGCATGCGGCGCGCGGCCTGCGCACGCTTGAGCGAAAGCTGCTGCGACAACAGCTCATCAAACTTGATGCGCAGCCACGCCGGATGCGTGCGCTCGACGAGGCTGTGTTCGTCAACATCAGGCGCCGGTTGGTGCAGCAGGCGCACAGCATCGGCCGGTGCCATCAGCTTGAGCGGCGCGAGCGGCCCGCTGAGGAGGCTGTTCGGCAGCGTCTCCGGCAGCAGTGTGCGCGTGAGCGCATTCAGAATCGCCTTGCGCAAATACGCCTGTGCCACACCCGCCGTGCTCGGATAAACCGGTGTCAGGCGATCGGGCAATGCCTCATCGGGGGCGACGGCGCGCACGGTTGGGTGAACCATTTCCTCGCCGAAGAAGCCGCCGCGCACCTCGCCGCGCACGCGCAGGCGCACGCCTTCGGCCATCTGCTTGACCTGGCTGCCGTAAAAATTCAGGAAGCGCAAAACAAGTTCGCCGGAATCATCAGCGATATGCACGACGAGCTGCCGGCGCGGCCGGAACGCCACCTCATTGCGCGTAACCGTGCCCTCCACCTGCGCGGCCCACCCGGTGTTGGCGCGAGCGCAGGCCTCGGCGATGGTCAGGAGCGTGGTTTCGTCCTCGTAGCGCATCGGCAGATGCAGGACGAGATCGACGTCGCGGTGCAGGCCGAGCTTGGCGAGTTTGTCCGCCGGGCGGGCCGTTTTGGTGGTTTTGGCAGGCTTGTCCGTGGCAGTCGCGCGTCTTGGCTTCGGCGCCGGCGCAGTATCAGCGTCGGGCATAGGAGCAGCATCAGTGGCGGAACGGGCGCGAGGCGGCACAGGGCGTTTACAATAGCGAACTTTGCGAGTCGCCCGATTGTACCGGCGCCCGCCACCTTCACTTGGCGCAATCCACGTCTGCGCCACTTTTCATGCTGACGCTGTCCGATTTCGATTTCGATCTGCCGCCCGAGCTGATCGCGCAAACCGCCCTGCCCGACCGCACCGCGAGCCGCCTGCTGGCCGTCCGCCGTGCAACTGAGGGTAGCCATTCGGGCGTGCACTTTGAAGACCGCCAGTTCGCCGATCTGGTCGACTACCTGCGCCCCGGCGACCTGCTGGTCTTCAATGACACGCGCGTCATCAAGGCCCGCTTCTTCGGCCACAAAGCCAGCGGCGGCAAGGTCGAAGTGCTGGTCGAGCGCCTGCTGGACGCGCACACCGTGCTCGCACAAATCCGCTCCAGCAAATCGCCGGTGGAGGGCACCACACTGCGCTTGGCCGACGCCTTTGATGTCGAGGTCGGCCCACGCGCCGAGCCGTTCTTCACGTTGCGCTTTCCGCAGCCGGCGCTGGACCTGATCGAGCAATACGGCCGCCTGCCGCTGCCGCCTTACATCGAGCACGACGCCGACAGCTTTGACGAGACGCGCTACCAGACCGTCTATGCGCGCAATCCGGGCGCCGTTGCGGCACCCACGGCGGGCCTGCATTTCGACGATGCGCTCTTCGCCAAGCTCGATGCCATGGGCATCAAACGCGGCTTTCTCACGCTGCACGTGGGTGCGGGCACATTCCAGCCGGTGCGCGTAGAGAACATCGCGGAACACCGTATGCACAGCGAGTGGTACGAAATTACACCCGCCCTGGCCGACGCGATCCGCGCCACGCGCGCAGCCGGTGGCCGCGTGATCGCCGTGGGCACGACGTCGATGCGCGCGCTTGAATCGGCGGCACAGCCGGACGGCACGCTCAATGCAGGCAGCGGCGAGACCGACATCTTCATCACCCCCGGCTACGCATTTCGCGCCGTCGACGCGCTGGTCACCAACTTCCACCTGCCCAAATCGACGTTGCTGATGCTGGTATCAGCGTTTGCCGGCATGAGTGCCATTCGCGGCGCCTACCAGCACGCCATTGCCCAGCGCTACCGCTTCTTCAGTTACGGCGACGCCATGTTCCTCACGCGCGCGCCATCCGAACCCGGCGAATCCCAATCGCTCTGATCATGCTCAAGTACGAACTGCTCACCACCGATGGCCTCGCCCGACGCGGCCGCATGACCCTGAACCACGGCGTGGTGGAAACGCCCATCTTCATGCCGGTGGGCACTTACGGCGCGGTCAAGGCAATGTCGCCAGCAGAGCTGAAGGACATTGGCGCGCAAATCATCCTCGGCAACACGTTCCACTTGTGGCTGCGCCCAGGGTTGGAAGTCATGGACGCGCACAAGGGCCTGCACGGCTTCAATGGCTGGAACAAACCCATCCTGACCGATTCCGGCGGTTTTCAGGTGTTTTCCCTGGGTGATCTGCGCAAGATCACTGAAGAAGGCGTAACGTTTGCCTCGCCCATCAACGGCGACAAGCTGTTCCTCTCGCCGGAAATCTCCATGCAGATCCAGCGCCGGCTGAATTCCGACATCGTCATGCAGTTCGACGAATGCACGCCGTACAAAATCGGAGATCGCCCCGCCACTGAAGCCGAAGCCGCCGCCTCGATGCGCATGAGCCTGCGCTGGGCGCAGCGCTCGCGCAACGAGTTCGAGCGCGAGAACAACCCGAACGCGCTGTTCAGCATCGTCCAGGGCGGCATGTTCGAGAACCTGCGCGATGAATCGCTGGCGGGCTTGCAGGCGATTGACGCCGATGCGGGCGGCGAGGGTTTCGGCGGCTATGCCATCGGCGGCCTGTCGGTGGGCGAACCCAAGGAAGACATGATGCGCGTGCTGCAGCACGTGGCGCCGCGACTGCCCGCCAACAAACCGCATTACCTGATGGGCGTGGGCACGCCAGAAGACCTGGTGGCCGGCGTTGCCACCGGCGTGGACATGTTCGACTGCGTAATGCCGACCCGCAACGCGCGCAACGGCTGGCTCTTCACCCGCTTTGGCGACGTCAAGATCAAGAACGCGGTGCACCGCAACGATCCGCGGCCGCTGGACGAGACTTGCGGCTGCTACACCTGCAGCAATTTCTCGCGCGCGTATCTGCACCACCTGCAGCGCGTGGGCGAGATTCTGGGCGCCCGGCTGAACACCATCCACAACCTCTATTACTACCTGGAACTGATGGCCGAAATGCGCACCGCCATTGAATCGCACAGCTTTGCCGCATTCCAGGCACGCTTTGCCGCAGACCGCGCGCGCGGCGCGCTGTAACACCCCTCCACAGGGCGCCAGGCTCGCCCATTTGCCGCAGCACCGCAATGGTAGAATGTCGGGTCCGATTTTTGACCGATTGACGAACCATTACGGAGTTCTGACGTGTTCCTGATTTCCGACGCTTACGCGCAAACTGCACCGGCTGCTGGTGGTGCCGCGGGTGGCCTGATGAGCTTCCTGCCCATCATCCTGATGTTCGTGGTGCTGTGGTTCATCATGATCCGCCCGCAAATGAAGCGCCAGAAAGAAACCAAGACGATGCTCGAAGCCCTGGCCAAGGGCGACGAAGTCGTCACCGCCGGCGGCATTCTGGGCAAGGTGACCAAGGTGGCTGAGCAATACGTCACCGTGGAGATCGCTGCCAACACTGAAATCACCGTCCAGAAGAGTGCCGTGACGACCGTGCTGCCCAAGGGCACGCTCAAGGCGCTGTAATCGGCCCATCCCGGCGCCGCGCACGATTGCGCAGGCGCCGGAACTCCAGGCAGCGCCTATTCTAAGAATCCGCGCCCGCGCCCCTCGCGGGGGGTCGCCTCACTGCCGCCTCTCTGCATTCCAAGATGAATCGCTATCCGCTCTGGAAATACCTTGTGATCCTGGTGGCGCTTGCCATCGGGTTCCTCTATACGCTGCCGAACTTCTTCGGTGAGGCGCCTGCCGTGCAGGTGTCCTCGGGCAAGGCCACCGTCAAGGTCGATCTGAACGTGCAAAAGCAGGTCGAGAGCCTGCTGGCTGCGGCCAGCATCCAGCCCAATGGCGTGTTCTTCGACAACAACGGCACCTCCGCCAGCGTGCGCGTGCGTTTTGCCGATACCGACACACAGCTCAAGGCCAAGGACATCCTGGCCCGTGGCCTGAACACCGACCAAGCCGACCCGACCTACATCGTCGCGCTGAACTTGCTGCCGGGTTCGCCGCGCTGGCTCAGTGGAGCGCCGTTCTTTGCCAAGCCGATGTTTCTGGGGCTGGATTTGCGCGGTGGCGTGCACTTCCTGTTGCAGGTCGACATGAACGGCGCTGTGACGAAGAAACTCGACTCGTTGGCCGGTGACATCCGCACGCAACTGCGCGACAAGGGCATCCGCCACAGCGGTATCGATCGCAACGGCAGCACGATCGTCATCAAGTTCAGCAACCCCGAAGACGCCGACCGTGCCCGAGGGCTGCTGGCCGACTCGACACGCGAACTGGCCTACAACGTAGACAAGAGCGCCGACGGCGCCACGCTCACGGGCACCTTCACCGCCGCCGCGATGAAGGAAGTGCAGGACAACGCGGTCAAGCAGAACATCGTCACGCTGCATAACCGGGTGAACGAACTCGGCGTAGCTGAACCGGTGATCCAGCAACAGGGCCCGGACCGCATCGTCGTGCAACTGCCTGGCGTGCAGGACACCGCCAAGGCCAAGGACATCATTGGCCGAACCGCAACACTGGAAGCGCGCCTGGCCGATCCGAATGCGCCGCTGGCGCCGCGCGCCGGCGACCCGGTGCCGCTGGGCGACGAGCTCTTCACGCAAGGCCGCAGCGCCCCGGTGCTGCTGCAGAAGCAGGTGATCTTCACGGGTGACCGCATCACCAGCGCCTCGGCCGGCTTTGACCAGAACCACAACTCGTCGGTCGACATCACGCTCGACGGCCAAGGCGGCCGCATGCTGCGCGATGTCTCGCGCGACAATATCGGCAAACGCATGGGCATCGTGCTCTTTGAAAAGGGCAAGGGCGAAGTGCTGACGGTAGCGACCATCCAGTCCGAACTGGGTTCGCGCTTCCAGATTACCGGCATGGGTTCGACCGAGGCGGCTTCCGACCTGGCGCTGCTGCTGCGGGCAGGTTCCCTGGCGGCCCCGATGGAGATCATCGAAGAGCGCACCATTGGCCCGTCCCTGGGTGCCGACAACATCAAGAAAGGCTTTGATTCGGCGCTGTACGGCTTCCTGGCCGTCTCGACGTTCATGGTGCTGTACTACTTGCTGTTCGGCGCGTTCTCGGTGATCTCGCTGGGCGTGAATGTGTTCCTGCTGATCGCGCTGTTGTCGATGCTGCAGGCCACGCTCACGCTGCCGGGTATCGCGGCGATCGCGCTGGCGCTGGGCATGGCCATTGACGCGAACGTGCTGATCAACGAACGCGTGCGTGAAGAACTGCGCAACGGCGCATCGGCGCAGATGGCCATTGCTGCCGGCTTCGACCGCGCCTGGGCCACCATCCTGGACTCGAACGTGACGACGCTGATCGCAGGTCTGGCGCTGATCGCCTTCGGCTCGGGCCCGGTGCGCGGCTTCGCCATCGTGCACTGCCTGGGGATCGGCACTTCCATGTTCTCAGCGGTGTTCTTCAACCGCGGTCTGGTGAACCTCTGGTACGGCCGCAAGAAGAAGCTGCAGAGCGTCGCCATCGGGCAGGTGTGGAAGCCGGGCAATACGAACACGGAATCGCCCGCCAAGTAATCCCGCCACCCACAACGAATCTCGCATAACCGGCACCGCCCCGACACGATGATGGAGCGGTTGCCACAAAGGGCAGACCATGGAGTTTTTCCGCATCCGCCGCGACATTCCGTTCATGAAGCACGCGTTGATCCTCAACGCGCTGTCGTTCCTGACGTTTATCGCCGCTGTCTTCTTCCTGTTCCACAAGGGGCTGCACCTGTCGGTGGAATTCACCGGCGGTACGGTGATGGAAGTCGCTTACACCCAGGCCGCTGATCTGCCGAAGATCCGGGGCGACGTTGAAAAGCTCGGCTATGCCGATGCCCAGGTGCAGAATTTCGGCACCTCGCGTGACGTGATGATCCGCCTGCCGCTCAAGAACGGCCCCGACGGCAAGCCGATCGCCTCAGCCGTGCAGAGCCAGCAGGTGATGACGGCCCTGAACGTCGCCAACCCCGACGCCAAGCTGCAGCGCGTCGAGTTCGTCGGCCCGCAGGTCGGCAAGGAACTCGCCACCGATGGCCTGCTGGCGCTGCTGTTCGTGGTGGTCGGTATCGTCATTTACCTGTCGATCCGCTTCGAGTGGAAGTTTGCAGTCGCTGGCGTAATCGCCAACCTGCACGACGTAGTGATCATCCTGGGCTTCTTCGCCTTCTTCCAGTGGGAGTTCTCGCTATCAGTGCTCGCGGGCATCCTGGCGGTGCTCGGCTACTCGGTGAACGAATCGGTCGTGA
The DNA here is from genome assembly GCF_003851545.1 of Ralstonia sp. SET104. Taxonomy (GTDB): domain Bacteria; phylum Pseudomonadota; class Gammaproteobacteria; order Burkholderiales; family Burkholderiaceae; genus Ralstonia. The sequence goes on from NZ_BHVX01000019.1 coordinate 11,197, forward strand.
TTTTCGACCGGATTCGCGAGGCGTTCCGCAAGTACCGCAAGATGAACACGCACGAGATCATCGACCACGCAATTACGAGCACCATCTCGCGCACGATCATCACCCACGGCTCGACCGAGCTGATGGTGGTATCGATGCTGGTGTTCGGCGGCCCGACGCTGCATTACTTCGCCCTGGCGCTGACGATCGGTATTCTGTTCGGTATCTACTCGTCGGTGTTCGTGGCGGCCGCGCTGTGCATGTGGCTGGGTGTCAAGCGCGAAGACCTGGTCAAGGCCGAGAAGAAGGCCGGTGGGCCGAAGGAAGACGATCCGAACTTTGGCGCGCAGGTCTGAGTACCCTGCCCCGTTCTGCCCAGAGGACGCATTCCTCGGGCAACAAAAAGCCCCGCTTGTTGCGGGGCTTTCTCTTTGGCTGAGACGCTCGTCAGGCTTACTTCTGGGCGACGCTGGCGTCTTGCTTGACACCTTCGACCTGGATCTTCAGCTTGGTTTCCATATTGAAACCGTAGGCTTTGCCGTAGTCGACACCGAACTCGTCGCGCTTGAACTTCATCTCGGCATCGGCGCCGCAGACTTCACGCTTGAGCATCGGGTGCGGCATGCACTTGAACGCGTCGATTTCCAGCGTTGCCGGCTTGGTCACACCGTGCAGCGTCAACTGGCCTTCGGCTTCGGTCGGCACATCGCCCTTGAACTTCGTGAAGTTGCCCTTGAACGTGGCGGTCGGGTACTTGGCCACGTCGAAAATCTCGGCGCTCTTGGCGTGCTCGTTCATCTTGGCGTGACCGAAGTCGATGCTGTCGGTCTGCACGGTCACGTCGATGCTGCCGGTCTTGGCCGCGCGATCCAGCGTCACGGTGCCGCTGGACTTCTCGAACTTGCCACGCCACTTCGACAGGCCGCCCATGTGGTCAGCTTCGAAGCTCGGGTAGGTGTGGTTCGGGTCCAACTGATACGTGGTCGGTGCAGCAAAGGCGGCGGTGGCAGCAACGGCCGACAGCGCGGCAACGAGGGTACGCAATTTCATGAGAACTCCTGCGGATAAAAGCGGCACACGAGGGCCGAAAAAAAAACGTTGGGTTGAGACTTCCGATTACTTCTTGGCGATGACAACGCGGAATTTGATCGTCACGTCGTCCGAAACGACCGACGTGTCCTTCCACTCACCGTCACCGACCTTGAATGCGTTGCGCTTGACTGGCAGCGCGCCTTCAAAAACCTGGCTGGCGCCTTCTTGCTTGAAGGTAAAGGGTGCCGTCACATCTTGCGTGATGCCCTTGATGGTCAGCTTACCGACCACGTCCACCTTGCCGCCCGCGCCCGGCTTGAATGCCGACGACACGAACGTCGCCTTCGGATACTTGGCGGTGTCGAACCAGTCCTTCTTCTTGAGTTCGTCGTTGTATTCCTTGCTGCCCACGTCGACGCTCGTGACATCAATGTCGAGCTTGGCCGTGGAGGCAGCCACGTTGGTCGGGTTGTAGTTCACGGCGGCGTCAAACTTGCCGAACTTGATGTCCATCGGCACGCCGAGCTGCTTGCCGGTGGCGGTAACGCTGCTCTTGGCGGCATTCACCTGGGCGATGGCCGATACCGATACAGCAGCGATCGACAGCGCACCGGCGGCAACCAGGGCGATGGCGCGGGGGCGCGCAAAACGTTTCATCATCAGACTCCTTCGGTCAGGCCGGATCGTGCCGGCGGTCTTGGTCAGGATTGAGCAGCAGAGCGCCGGCACATACCGTGCACGTACCGGCGCGTTTTTGGAAATCGGATCAGCGCAGGAAGGGCGCCATGCGGCGCAGCGTGCCATCGCGATCGACGAGGTGGTGCTTGAGCGCGGCCAGAATGTGCAACATGACGATGGCTGCCATGGTCCAGTTCAGCCATTCATGCGCGAAGCTGAAGATGTCCTTCAGCGCATCGCTCTTGTCGAACGGCATCGGCAGCTCCCACAGGCCCAGATAAACGACCTTGACGCCGGCCGCGACGCTCAGCAGATAGCCTGTCAGCGGCACCGCCAGGATCAGCAGATACAACCCGATGTGTGCGCCCTCTGCGGCCTTGTGCTGCCACTTCGGCATGCCCGGCACGGGCGCCGGCGCCGGATGCGTCAGGCGCCACAGCACGCGCAGCACCGCAAAGATCAGTACCGTGATGCCGATCCACTTGTGATACGAAAACAACTTCAGTTTGGTTGGCGTAAAGCCCGGGATGTCGGTCATGTACAGACCGAGCCCGAAGGCCGCGAAGATCAACAATGCAACGATCCAGTGCATCGCAATCGCGGGCTTGGCATAGGCGCTGTGGTCAGCAGCGCCGCGCATGGCGAGATTCGAGTGGGCGGCTTGTGACATCGGTGTTCCCTCGGTATTTGGGGCGCTCAGTAGGCGGCGCCTGTTAGTACGACCACGGCGCCAAACGATTGTGCATTATTTGCGCGATCCGACTGGCCAAGTCGGCCCGAAGTTCACCAACAAATTCAAATTTTTTGATTGTCAGGGCAGTTCGCTGCAGGCGGCGAGACAGAACGTTCTACGGAGCGCACCAAACAAAACAGCCCGCCCTCGAATTCGAGAGCGGGCTGTTCTTTAGACCGCACCAACAAATTTTTGCAACAATCAGCCGATCCGGCGTGCCAGCTCTTCTGCCTTGCCGATGTAGCTGCCGGGCGTCATGTCCAGCAGCAGCTTGCGGGCATCTGCTGGAATCGCCAGCGTGCCGATGAATTCACGCAGCGCCTCGCGCGAGATGCCCTTGCCGCGCGTGAGTTCCTTCAACTGCTCATAGGGGTTGGCGATGCCGTAGCGGCGCATCACGGTCTGCACCGGCTCGGCCAGCACTTCCCAGCAGGCGTCCAGGTCTTCTGCCAGGCGGGCCGGGTTGGTTTCGAGCTTACCCAGGCCACGCAGGCAAGCGTCGTAGGCGAGCAGGCTGTAGCCGAACGCCACGCCGATGTTGCGCAGCACGGTCGAATCCGTCAGGTCGCGCTGCCAGCGCGAGACGGGCAGTTTTTCCGACAGGTGGCGCAACACCGCGTTGGCCAGACCGACGTTGCCTTCAGAATTTTCGAAGTCGATCGGGTTGACCTTGTGCGGCATGGTCGACGAGCCGATCTCTCCGGCCTTGGTCTTCTGCTTGAAGTACCCCTGCGAGATGTAGCCCCAGACGTCGCGGTCCAGGTCGAGGATGATCGTGTTGGCGCGCGCCACGGCATCGAACAGCTCGGCCATGTAGTCGTGCGGCTCGATCTGGATGGTGTACGGGTTGAACGTCAGGCCAAGGCGACTTTCGATCACGTTTTTCGAGAAGGCTTCCCAATCCAGCGACGGATATGCCGACAGGTGCGCGTTGTAGTTGCCCACCGCGCCATTCATCTTGCCCAGCAGCTCCACGGCCTCGATACGGCGGATGGCGCGGTCCAGGCGCGCGGCCACGTTGGCCATTTCCTTGCCCAGCGTGGTGGGGCTGGCCGGCTGGCCGTGCGTGCGCGAGAGCATCGGCACGTCGGCGTTGGCGTGGGCCAGTTCCACCAGGCGCGCCTGCACACGGCGAAGCGTCGGCACGATCACAGTGTCGCGCGCACCCTTGAGCATCATGCCGTGCGAGGTGTTGTTGATATCTTCAGACGTGCAGGCGAAGTGGATGAACTCGCTGGCGGCTTCCAGCTCGGCGTTGCCCTTGACGCGCTCCTTCATCCAGTATTCAACGGCCTTCACGTCGTGGTTGGTGACGGCTTCGATCTCTTTGATACGGGCAGCATCTGCCTCGGCAAAGTTCTCAACCAGCGCCAGCAGCGCGCCTTCAGCGGCGGCCGAAAAGCGCGGAATCTCAGCCAGACCGGCCTGCGACAGGGCGATCAGCCAGTGCACCTCCACCTTCACGCGGTTGCGCATGAAAGCAGCTTCCGACAGCCACTCGCGCAGCGGATCGGCCTTGGCAGCGTAGCGGCCATCGATAGGAGACAGGGCGGTCAGGGCAGAAAGCGACGACATGGCAGGCGGGGAAAAAATGTGAAGGGAATCTCAATCCGGACAACCCGGACGCGGCGTTGCGCGTTGAACCAAAGTGCATACGTGCACCCCGGCGAGCCCGCGATTTTACCACCCGATACCTGCCTTTTATGGCCAATCCGGCCTAAAGCAAGCCTCCATTCGGTTGAGTTGGATTCGGGCGCTGCCCAGCGCACTCTGGAAAGTGCGCGGCTATACTTCCGCCTCCAACATGACATGCTTATGAAACTGATCGGATCGCACGCCAGCCCGTACACCCGCAAGGTGCGCGTGGTTCTGGCTGAAAAGAAAATCGACTACCAGTTCGTGCTCGAAGACGTTTGGGGCGCTGGCACGCAGATCCACCAGTTCAACCCACTGGGCAAGGTGCCCTGCCTGGTGATGGACGACGGCGGCGCGCTGTTCGATTCGCGCGTGATTGCGGAATATGCCGACACGCTGTCACCGGTGGCGCGCCTGATCCCGCCCTCGGGCCGCGAACGCGTGGAAGTGCGCTGCTGGGAAGCGCTGGCCGACGGCCTGCTCGACGCCGCCATCATGCTGCGTATCGAGCACACCCAACGTGCGCCGGAGCAGCGCAGCCAAACCTGGCTCGCGCGCCAGAACCACAAGATCGACGACGCGCTCAAGGCCATGTCGCAAGGCTTGGCCGACAAGACGTGGTGCAACGGCAACCACATGACGCTGGCCGACATCGCCGTCGGTTGCGCACTGAGTTACCTCGATTTCCGCCAGCCGCAAATCGACTGGCGCGAGCGGCACGCAAACCTCGCCGCGTTCTACGCGCGCATTGAGAAGCGGCCGAGCTTTGTGGAAACGCAGCCGCAGTAACCCCCGTCTCTTGCATGGCGGCGGCCTGCCGCCACGCTCCCTCCAGATCGCAAAGCGCTGACCCAACACCGGCCATCGCCAGACCACTCCACGGTGTTTCGCCCCACCTGGCCGGACGCCCGCGTACGCGGCGTGCGTGTGTCCCTTCCCACATTCCTACTAAGAATCGTCTGATTCGACGCTCCTTGCGGGGGCATTAGGACAATTCTCATTCGAGTAACAAGCCGCCATCCTTAACCTGCCTCGTGTCAATCCATACCCACCAAGGAATTGCCATGAGGACACCAAAACAAGCAGCCCAGCAGCGCAAGCGCGGCTGGCAAGGCTGGGGCAAGCGCATTGCGCTGACCCAGATTGCGGCCCAGGTCGGCCTGATCGTCGCGCCGCTCTACAGCGCATACGCGCACGCCCAAGACGCAGCCCCGCAAGATCCGCAAGCTGAACAAGCACAGCAAGCGCAATCCCCCACCCTGCAAAAGAAGCTGGCCGAACTCGTCAAGCAAGTGGGCGACGCCAGCAACACGCCACAGAGCAATGTCGATCTGAAGGGTATGGCCGCCCAGCAACTGGGCAGCGGCGCCGCCGCCGCGCAAGACGCGCTCGGCCGCTTTGGCACCGCCCGTGTCGATCTGAGCGGCATCGACGATCTGCGCCGTTTCAGCGGCGCGGTCGACACCCTGCTGCCGCTCTACGACACCGAATCGCACCTGCTGTTTACCCAGCTCGGCCTGCGCCGCAACGACGGCCAAGTGACCGGCAACCTCGGCTTCGGCCACCGCTACTTCGGTGCCGACTGGATGCTCGGTTACAACGCCTTCTACGACCAGAACATCAGCCGTGGCCACCAGCGCTTTGGCGCCGGTGTCGAAGCCTGGCGCGACTACCTCAAGCTCTCCGGCAACGCCTATCTGCGCCTGTCCAACTGGAAAGAATCGCCCGACCTGCAGGACTACGACGAGCGCCCCGCCAACGGCTTTGACGTGCGCGCCGAAGGCTACCTGCCGGCCATGCCCAGCCTGGGCGCCAAGCTCATGTACGAACAGTACTTCGGCAACGAAGTGGGCCTGCTGGGTGCCGGCAATCGCCAATCGAATCCGTCCGCCTTCACGGTGGGCCTGAACTACACGCCGATCCCGCTGGTCACGCTGGGTGTGGACCATCGCATGAGCAATGGCCGCAACAGCACCAGCGCCAACGTGCAATTCACCTACAAGCTGGGCGAGCCCTGGGCCAAGCAGATCGACCCGCGCCAGGTGGCCGCGCGCCGCAGCCTGGCCGGCAGCCGCATGGACCTGGTCGAGCGCAACAACAACATCGTGCTCGAATACCGCAAGCGCCAGCTCATCAAGCTGAATCTGCCTGCGCAGATCACCGGCAAGAGCACCAACACCGTCGAACTGCCGTACACCGTTGAAGCCAAGAATGGCCTGAGCCGTATTCAATGGCACGACGGTGCTCTGGTGGCCGCCGGCGGCGCCGTGGTCGCCCTGGGCGACAACAAGTTCCAGATCCGCCTGCCCGCCTATCAGACCGGCACCGCCAACACCTACCCGCTGACCGGCATTGCGTATGACGCGCAAGGCAACGCCTCGGCCGTGGCCGCCACCACCGTGGTGGTGGGCGTGGGCGACGTGGACGCCGGCAAGACGACCGTCAGCGCAGCACCGCTGCTGATTCCAGCCACCGGCAAGGGCGTCTCCACCCTCACCATCAACCTGCTGGACGCAGGCGGCAACGCCATCGACGGCATGTTGCCGCACCTGAGCGCCACGCTGGCCGAAACGCTGGACACTACCGCCACCATCAGCGCGGCCATGGCCAGCGTGCCCGCGCAGCCCGCCACCCTGGGCCAGTTCACCGAGGTCAGCCCCGGCGTCTACCAGGTGGCCGTCACCTCCGGCACGCGCCCGGGCACCATCGTCGTCACCCCCAAGGTGGGCGACACCGCACTGACCGACGTCACCATCATTGAAGCCGCCGACGCAGCCAGCGCACGCATCGACGCAGGCAACTTCCTCGTCGTCACCACCGGCATGGTTGCCAACGGCACCGCCAGCAACGAAGTCACCGCCCTCGTCACCGACGAAGCCGGCAACCCCGTGCCGGGCGTCACCGTCGCCTTCGGCCTGAGCGGCTCGGCCCAAGTGGCCGCCGGCAGCTCGCCCACGCCCACCACGGACGCCCATGGCTACGTCACGCTCAAGCTGACCGATATCAAGGCGGAGACCGTGACGATCACGGCCACGCTGGTCAACGGTGCGCAAGCGAGCGTGGACACGGCCTTCATTGCCGACGCCGCCACCGCCAGCCTCGCCAGCGGTGACCTCACCGTCGACAAGAACGTCGTGACCGCCAATGGCACCGACCACGCCCGCTTCACCGCCATCGTGAAGGACGCCAACGGCAACGTCGTGCCCGGCATCACCGTCACCTGGGACACGAACGCCGGCAACCTGAGCGGCACGACCAGCGTGACCGACAGCAACGGCGTGGCCACGATCAACCTGACCCACACCCTGGCTGCCAGTGCGCAAGTCAACGCCCGCGTGGGCTCGGCCACGGCCGTGAACGCGCCAGCGGTGACCTTCGTGGCCGACAGCGCCAGCGCGACCATCGACAGCGGCGACCTCACCGTCGACAAAGCGAGCATTGTTGCCAACGATACGGAAATTGCCACCTACACCGCCATCGTCAAGGACACGCACGGCAACGTCGTGCCGAACCTGGCCGTGGCCTGGGACACCAACCTCGCCACCCTGAGCGCAACCAGCAGCATGACCGATGCCAGCGGCGTGGCCACCATCACCCTGCATGGCACCGTAGCCGGCAGCGCGCAGGTGACGGCGCAAGTCAATGCCACTGGTGCCGTCAACGCACCGCTGGTGACGCTGGTGGCCGATAGCGCCTCCGCCACCATCGGCAGCGGCGGCGTGACCGTCGACAAGACGAGCATCGTGGCCGACGACGCCGAAGTGGCCACCTTCAGCGCGGTTGTGAAGGATGCGAACGGCAACCCGGTGGCGAATGTGGACGTGACGTGGGACACCACCTTCGCCACGCTGGGCGCTACGACCAGCAAGACCAACGACGCTGGTGTGGCCTCAGTGACGCTGCGTGGTGCGGCATTGGGTACCGCACAAGTGTCGGCTCGCCTGGGTTCGGCAACGGCAGTCAATGCGCCACCGGTGACGCTGACCGCAAACTCCGCCACCGCACGCATTGCGACCCTGACGTCGAGCATTGCCAAGATCACCAGTACGGGCGACGAATCGTCCACGCTCACAGCCACCGTGACCGATGCCAGCGGCCACGTCCTGCAGGGTGCGACTGTCGACTGGTCGACCACCCGCGGCGATTTGGCTGGCGCCACGTCGGTCACCGACGCGAATGGACAAGCGACGATGACGTTTACCGCGATCGAGACCTCGACCAGCGACCAGACGGCCACCATCACCGCTGGCACCAATAGCACCACGCGTACCGCGCCGATCACGCTGCGCACGGTGGTGTCGGTGGGTGGCAAGTACTACTGGACCCAGCGCAGCGATTTCCCGGTGGCCACTGCCGCAGCTGCGGATGCAGCATGTAGAGCACATGGCGGCGGTGCTTCGATTCGGGTGGCCGACGTGAGCGCCTTCGCAGCGGCAGGCGGAGATTTCAAGCTCATGTCCGTGGCTGGCGAATACGACGCCGTCTACTTTGAGGCGGCAGATACTTGGGGAACGGAGGGTTACAGCTTCAATTCCAACCGGGCCCCAGTGGGTAGCAAGTATGGATGGGGTGTTAGCGGCCAGTACTATGTCTGCGTAAAGTAAGCCGTTGTCTGACTGCCATGCCTGTGAGAGCAGGCATGGCGCAACAGCACAAAGCCCCTCGCAAAAAGCGAGGGGCTTTTTCATTGCGTCACGCCATCCAGACCGCGCGAGAATGACCTTGGCCCGATGATGCAACGATGCCCTGAGTGTTCCGCAGTCGCGGCGTCGCGTTGAGGGGCGCCCCACAAACATATCCCGCCCCCGCTACCGAAGACATGCCCTACGGCATCGACGGCCAAGCCGCGCGTGGCCGGCAGTACACCGTCAACCGTCGTCTACGGACCTTCAAGTCCGGCCACCGGACCACAGACCTCCGGCATCGAACCTCCGAGCCCCGCGCGCCGCGCGCCGCGACGTCCAACCCGACACCGCAGCGGTCCACGCATCAGCGTTTTCTGAAAATGTGCCCGAAACCGGCTTCCAGCCTTATGCTCCGGCACGTGGCCCGACACGCTGTCGGCGCCATGCCTGCCGGTATGGCGCGCCGTTCCAATGAGAAAGGGCCCGGGAGCCCTTTTTTTGATGCCTGCGCGATGAATCAGGTGGAGCGCTACACCACCACCGGATCAAACCTTTCAGCCTGCGCCATCGGCCAGTAGCGCTCGTAGAGTTGATAGCGATACCGCCCGGCCAGCAAATCGCCAGGCTCCAGATATTTGAGCAGCGCGGAGAGCAACTGCACCTCGTTGCCCGACACGCGCCGCACGATGTGGTGCGCGCGGAAATCCGCCGGATGCTGCAGACCGGCCGCCTGCGTCAGCTCCAGCAGCGCATGCAGCGTGTGCGCGTGATATTGATGCACACGCTCAGCCTTATCGGGCACCACCAGCGCCTTCTGGCGCGACGGGTCTTGCGTGGCCACGCCAGTCGGGCAGCGGTCGGTGTGGCACTTCTGGGCCTGGATGCAGCCCAGCGACCTTCCCCCCGCCGGCCATACTATTCACCGCATGCGGCTGAAATTAGCGGCTTCCTAATAGTTGCCCAACTATTCACGCATACTCGACTGACTAGTGAGCGACTCCGCCTGCCGCAATAATTCCGAGGCCTGGGTGCCCAAGGCGTCGGCAATTGCGAACAATGAGTCCAGAGCAACCTTGCTCTGCCCGCGCTCAATGAGAGATACGAAGTTCCGATGGAGGTCAGCCTGCTCGGCAAGTGCTTCCTGCGTGAGCCCTTTCTCGAGCCGCGCCTCCCGAACGACTTGCCCGAAGGCAGCGATGCGGTCCATCCATACCCCAACTTTGCATAGTGGGGAGGAAGTCTCTCGATAGGTCAGGCCAGAATCCACACAATATATTGTGCAAAACGATAAGCACTGCTTTACAATGCCCAATATATTGTGAGAAACGGATGTGAACCGGACCAACGGACCGGATGGCTCACATTTTCAGCGCCCCTTTTCAATCGACCTCCACGCGGACGCAGCATTCCCGATGCACTCAGTGCTTTTTCTAGCCTATGACGGCTGCCTGCATGCCGAAGGCGTGCGGCATACCTTGGAGGAAGCAGAACATCACGGCGAAAGGCACTCGCTTTTCGAATACGCCGATGTTCTCGCAAAGCTCTTGCAGCCTTACCCCGAGGTCAGAATCGTCCTCAGCACGCCTTGGTCACGCATACATGGTTTCGAACAGGCCAAGGCATTCTTGCCTGCCGGTCTCCGTAGCCGCGTCGTTGGAATGACCCATGAATTCTGCGGCGACTTCGTTGAGTGGGCGGGGCTGACGGAGTTCGACCAAATCATGCGATACGTGGATGGCCATGGCATCCGGCACTGGCTCGCACTCAGTTGCGATAGGTATTACTGGCCGGAAGCCTTTCAAAAGAACCGCATTTGGCTCACCAGCCGAGTCGGCCTGGGCGAAGACCGCGCTCGGGTAGAACTCACCAACAAACTGAAGCAACTGCGCCACGAATGGCGGGCTCTCCCAGCCAGTCATATCGGTAGTCGCCGAGACGCTGACGTTATTCGTTCACGGCTACAAGCGGCCGTAGCCAAGCTCGCTGATGCCAACATCCCCCAACTGTCGGCCTCGACCCGCTTCCAAGCCGCCTACGATGCGGTGTGCTGCTGCGCAGGCATCATGCGAATTGTCGAACCGCAGTTGGTCGGCCTGTCGGATGCGCAGTTATTCGAAGAACTGAACGCTGAGAATTTGGACGTCTCCAGCAAAGCCCGGGCCGTCGCGCTCGTCCGTGCATGGAATGAAGCTGATGACCTAGAGCCGAGGCGCGTAAAACCGGCTGATGTAGACAGCGTCCTAAGCTTTGCCGACGCAGTCGTGAATGCAACGAAGCGCGGATTGCCCGGCGCCTAGCCAAGCGCAATATCCGCAGACCCTGTTTTCACCACCAAAATCGCGCCTTCGCGTTTTTAGGTGGTGAATTCAATGGAATCAACGGCGTAGCTCTAGGTCATCGCGGGCGTTTAGCCAACATAGGCATAACGTCCGCTTCAATACGAAAGCCCTCTGCCGACTCGATGCGGAGGTCATCTAAGCACCAAGTTCGCTGCTTGGACTCATGAGCTTTTCTAGTGAGCTTTAACCGCCGCCTGCGTAACAACAGGCGTGTTCTTACCCCGCAGCTCATGGTCAGTCAATGACCAGAGCTATCGAAAAGGAGTGACTCGCTTAGGTGAGGTACGTGACGTCTGTCGACCAGACGCCACGCTGTTTCTTGTTCACGCAGGACGGCTCAGGTGCAGATTTAAGGCAACCGGATTGCCGCACCTAGGTCAATCAGCCTACCTTGTGCGCAAAGTTGGTCCATCGACTTGCCGACCCTAGCCTCGCTATCTGCCGTCGTCCGTGCCATACCAATCAGGCGGCAGACTGCCTTCGCCACATCCGAGCGTGGGGCAGCTCCCCCAACTTCCAGCACGTGAAACACGAGGTTTCCGACTTCCTCGATGGCGACCTCGGCGATGTGGCGCCTTGATGCTTCTTCTTGGTTAGAGAGCCTGAAACCATTCCAGTCAGTCACATTAACGGACGAGGGCCAGTAGTAAGTAACTTCATCTTCTACGGTTCGACCGGCGGTGCGAGGAACAAGGTTCTTTAGACGTTCAACAATTCTCGAACCTGTACGCTCCAGTCCCCATGCGCGGGCTACGCGACGGAACAGTACCTGCTCTGGCAGGGGGCCCTCGGCATCAATGACTTGTAGCAGTTGGAGGGCGAGCGAACGCGATGAACTGGGCTCGTAGAACTTGATGGGGTCACCAGCCGCAAGGGGTATCGGCGAATACACGGGATATGCGAGTGTTTCGGGCGATTCTGGCTCAACTGAGGCACCTGCGGCAGATGGTGGCGCTTCGCTCTGTTCATCCGAATCAGCGGCTTCTGACGCTTGGGCTGGGGAACTTACCGCGCCTGAAACAGGTGGTTCTTCGTTAACGGTGTCGTCGCTCTCCAAAATGTCGTGCAGGTGAGCAAGTACTTTGTCAACTTCTGCCTCAGGGTTAAGCCACCAGTCGGTAGACCAAATTCGGTGGATGCGCCAGCCTAACCCTTCCAGTACGTACTGTCGCAGACGGTCTCGGTCGCGGGCCGTTGCGCCCGAGTGGTATGACCGACCGTCGCACTCAATGCCGACTAGATACCTGCCAGGAGCCCGAGGGTCGACAACACCGATGTCAATTCTGTAGCCCGAACATCCGACTTGAGAATGGACTATCCAATTGCGGTCTCGCAGAGCTTTTATAACGGCCGTCTCAAATGGACTATCTGGCTCCAACCCGGTAGGTGCAGATTGCTCGATAAGCGCCCTGGGGCCCTTTAGGGCAAATTCCAGGTAATTCTTGAGGTCGCGCACGCCCCGCGCCCGCAGCTTGGCAAGGTCTATCTGTTGAGGCATCAACGTGCTGTAGATGACCACACCTTCACGAGCTCGAGATATGGCGACGTTCAGCCGGCGATGGCCGCCTTCGCCATTGAGCGGGCCAAAATTCATCGTGGTCTTACCCGCTGCGTCTGGCCCATAGGTGATGGAGAAGAAGATGACATCACGCTCGTCGCCTTGAACGTTTTCCAGATTCTTGATGAATAGTGGCTCGTGCGAGCTCGCCGCTATTGCGCGGTCCAAGGCTTGACTTGCTCTACGACGAGCATCCAGAAGCGTCTCGATTAGGGATTGCTGTGCTTGGTTGAAGGTCACGACACCAAGCGTCTGGTCCTTCTTCGAGTTCGACAAGTAGTGTGCTTCGATACCTTTGACGATGGCCTCGGCCTCGGCGCGGTTTGTACGCGTGCCGCCACGGTCGTAGACGCCATTAACTCGTTCGAATCTGACAGCCACGTCGTCCGTGACCGGTGAGGGGAATGTAATGAGCTTCGAGTCGTAGTAAGCGACGTTGCTGAAAGTGATAAGGCTTTCGTGCCGGCTGCGGTAATGCCATTGCAAGCTCAGACGGTTCATGCCTGCACCGAGACACTCATCCAGAATGCTTTCCAGGTCCTCGACTTGTTCATCGCCGGTCGGGCCGTCATCTGAGTCATTGGACTTGTTGAAAAAGTTGGTGGGAGGCAACTGCTTTGGGTCGCCAACCACGGCCAGTTGTTTGCCTCGCGCGATGGCTCCCACGGCCTCCCATACAGGAATCTGGGAAGCCTCGTCAAAAACAACCAAGTCAAACTGTGCGTAGCCTGCGTCCAAATACTGTGCCACGGAGAGCGGCGACATCAGCAAGCACGGCTTTAGCTTGGGAAGCAACGTGGGGAGTCCCTGCACAAGTTGTCGGACGGGCATCTGCTTGCGCTGCTTCTGCAGCTCTCTGCGAAGTCGACCAAGCTCGCTGTCTGGACTGACCGCTGCGCTGATGCCTGAGGGAACCCTGCCGGACAAGGTCGCGGCAATGTACCTTTCGGTGAGCTTCTGGAACTTGGTGTCCGCCTGCCGGAACTCGCGAATCTTTCGTTCGTGGTCGGCGCTCGAGAACCCGCGCAATACCGGGTCGTTGTCAATGGTCTTCTTGACCCACCAATGGCAGTAGCTGAATTCGAAGTGCGCCTCGATGTCCCGCAAGGGCACTGTGCCCGCTTCAAGCGAAGCGACTATACCCTGAAGCCCTTGCGAAACGGCATGGTCGCGAACATTGCGCCAGAGGCACCATGGCTGCAGCAAGCGCTTGGCGCTTTGCCATCCAGCAAGCACGGCCTGAATTCGCTCCAGGGCGCCGTCAGCATCCGGAGGTCCTTGCAAGGGAGACAAGGGCTTTGCTAGCGCGTCCACTGCATCCAATTTCTGCCGAAGGTCTCGCCACGCATCCCGAAACTCAAGTAGCGCACGCCCGCCATATGCGTCAGGCGCAAGCACCGAGCGGTCCTCAGCGACTAGCGGCTGGAGCCGCTGCCTTAGCGCGCTAGCGATGTCTGCATTCGGCCCGGCGACGAGTGTGACGGCACTGGAAAATTTATTTGCCCACTCCTCGTGTCTGCCTACACTCGCCCAATCAGTGTTGGTGCCGGCATATGTGTCCTGAAGCAGTGCCTGTGCATCCGCCTCCATCGACCGAAGCACCTGGTCCTCTTCGTTGACTCCGGCCAAGGGAGTAAGCATCGAACTGATGGTGGCGTCCGTCGGGCGCTTACCGTCTTCTCGGAAGGGAGCCAGGCGTGCCTTAACGGCTCGTTTGGCAAGGGCGGACTTTGGCCACCACGCTGATGTCGCTCGCGTCCATTGGCTCTGCAGCTCTGTGCCATTGAGCTTTGCGAGCTGCGTCGTCCAGCCTTGCCCAACGTGGCTCCAGTGTTCGTTTCGCGCTGTGCCATGATTTGCAAGGGCATGAATGCGTGCTCTTGCGGTGGGGTCATGCGCTTGTCTTGCTAGTCCAGACGGGACTCTGGGCGCAGCTAACAGGACATCTGCGAGAGTGTCTATCCGGCTATATCTATCCAAGCTTAGCCCAACGTGGGGGAGACCGAGCAAATTGCCTACTGGCTCTGCCTTCGCCTTGACCGAAAGAATTGCGGCATCCAATGCTTGAACGGCACTTAGGAGTTCATCCTGCCAACTGGGCGACCAATCCGCGCATCCGACTTGGCTAAGGGGGTGGCCGTCAATTCGGCCAAGCGCACCGGCAAGGGCCGACATTTTGCGTGCAGTTTCCCCTAGCCGGTCGACATCATCACGACTGTGTATAAGCGCATCCGCCCAAGGCATGGGGGACGGCTTTTCGCCAGCGTGCTGGATGCAGGTGCCAATGGCTTCGAAAACGGTTAATCCGTTTGGATGCTGGAGGTGCAGTGAATCGACCAGTCCGTTGAGCTCCTGACGGAGCTGGGCAAGACGGTCGGCTTCGCGCGACCAGTCGTCAGCGGTGCGCTGACCGGCCACTTCCAAGACTTTGCCCAGCTGCTGCAGAACTTCCGACTTCTTAGTCTTGGACGAGTGAAGCTCAAGGCAGAATGCCCCTAGGCCGATGTCGGTGAGTCTGCGATGAACAACCTCCAATGCCGCCATCTTTTCGGACACAAACAACACGGTCTTGCCCTTGGCGAGGGTGTGCGCGATGAGGTTGGTGATTGTCTGGCTCTTACCAGTGCCAGGTGGCCCTTCAAGCACCAGGTCCCGCCCAGCGTCAATCGCGCATATGGCCTTGAGCTGTGAGGAATCCGAGAGTAGCGGCGCGAGGATGTCCTGAGGGCGATGGGTATCGTCTAGGCGCTCGAATTCGTCATCACCGCCCTCGCGAGCAAATGCCTGCCCTGGATTTTCGATGAGGTGCCTGACAACCCGATTGCCCTTCAGTGCCTCGGTTCGGTCCTGCAGGTCCTTCCACATCAGGTACTTCGTGAAAGAAAAGATGCCGAGATGGGCCTCCTCCAGCACCTCCCACTTCGGAATTTCTCGTACTGCAAGCCGAAACGACTGCAGTACCTTCTCAACATCAATGCCGTGTTCGTCGGTAGGGATGACATCGAGGCCTGCAACGCGCAGCTCAAAGTTGTTCTTCAGGAGCTGAAGGAGCGTAGGGTTGACGATGGCCTCGTCATCATGGCGGCTCAACCTGAAGCCGCTCCGCACAGACTGTCGCTGCAGGGTAACCGGCACCAGCAATATTGGTGCGAGGTGCTTGGCGTCTGCCTTTTCTGTCTCTGTCCACTGGAGCAAGCCGATGGCCAAGTACAGCGTGTTTGCTCCGCCTTCTTCAAGGCCAGTGCGTGCAGCGCTGAAGATAGTCAGCAGGTTGCCCTCCAGGGCATCTTGCTGTACCCGGGCAAGCAGTTCCTTGTTAGCAAGCGCTTCTAGCGCCATGTCGTCGATTGGCGTACGACCCGCACGGTTCGTGTGCACCTGTGCCATGCGAGGGTCAGCACCTTCCATGATTCCGGGCATCTGCCGAATCCTGAACTCAGTTCCGTCAGCCAAAGCATCCTCGAGCTTTGACAGGTCCGGCGCTACAAACTGCAGGGTCGACTTGGTCGGCTTGAAGTTCAATAACCGGTTGCGTAGCGTCAGGTCCAGGAGCTTGGACTTCCACTTCGATAGCCGTCCCTCTGGTGTGTCTTCCGTGGGTAGGTCGAGCGGTATCAGGAATTCTGGGTCGAGCGGCGGCAGGTAAGGCGTTGGCTCAATGGCCTCGGGTATCTCAGCTTGCTCGGGCTCCATCCGCTTTAGCGGTGCGGTGCGCGACGGCAACGGCTTGATTTGTACTTCGCGGGCGCGGTGGATGTCCACTGCGTAGCGGAATGAACCCTCTTCTAGTAAGTGCGCGTGGCCTTGCTCCAGCGCGATGCGCAGGGAAGGCCTGCGACTATGGTGTTGGGCGACCCCGGTGGTCTCGAACACAAGGAACTCGCCGCTGTCGACACGTTTTCGCACTGCCTGAACGTCGTCCGTAAGCGGGTCTGGGAAGCAGGCTGAGTGGAGCCATACGCCCACCCATGCGTGCCCATCCTTTATGAGCACTACTGGGCGGAGGCCTGCCTGCTCCAGGCACGAGGCGAACAGCATAGCCAGGTCGAGGCAGGTTGCGACCTTAGTCTCCAGAATTCGCTCTGGAGTACGAATTTTCTGACCGTCAGAACCGAAGGACGCAGGCGGTTCAGAGTACTGCAGTGCCTCCGCTGAAATAGCGCTGTAGAGCGCCGACACCTGCTTCCAGACAACCTCGCGGCTCTTTGACTGGTACCCGTTCATTGATAGCTCGCTGTATTGCGAGCGGAGAAGCTTGGAGGCTTTCCCAATGAGTATGTCGACGGCCGGATTGTTCGGCATACAAAATGCCGCCAGCAGTTCGGGCAGCGCGCGCGTTCCTGCCCACTGGTCGTAGGCAAGAACCTCCATCGACTGAGCCTTATGTGCCAGCTCGTTGGCTCCTGCGAGTACGGAAACTTTCACAACCGCCTGGACTGCTTCCTGGAGCTCAGCTAAGTAGCTGTGGTCTGGATGAAGGTCCACGGGGGACACGCGGCGGGTTTCGCTGGGCGATAAGCGGTCGAATCGCAGTTTTATGCTCTCCGCAAATCGCGGGTTGCAAGTTACGAGCACCTCCAAATTCTCTAGCGTTTCTGTCCCGTGGTTGGTCAAACGCAGAGACCGGATAACCGGCACCGAATTCTGGATAGACGCATAGCCAAGCGTGGAGTCTGCCTCGATTTCTATTTCGACACCATCCGGCTCATTTGCCGTAGCGTTTAGAGCGAAGGGTTCGCTGGTGTTGCTATCTTGGCTATCCATTGTTGTGGCCTCCCGTGCTGCTCTTGTTCAGCGAATTTTGCCTAAGCCTCTCAGCAGGTTTGAACTACCTGGGTTACCTGCGATTAGGAAGCCGGCTGAGTGAAATGACACTTCGGAAACGCTGAGCACCTAGAATCGTTTGTCCGGCCCGCTCGCCTGATTTCACGTAGCGCTCTACCAGGCACCGGGCCAGCCCTGAGAATCAAAGACTACCGAGCACCGCGCCGAAGTACGACGGATAGGCAGCGAGTACGGCAGCGACAACCTCGCGGTACTCGGGCAGAGCGGCACGAAATTGAAACCCCTCGTATCCAGCCAGCCAAATCTCGAACGCGACGGTCTGCGCGATATGCCGGTCAGCCATACCAGACTCATAAGTCGAAACTGCAAGTTTGGTTGGCAAGCCGTAAGCCAGAGACTTCTGGAATTCGTTCAGCGCTCCGGCCTCCTCTCCATTGAGCCCTGTCGCCCCGAATAGGAACTGACCAACGGCGGCGGCAACCAGAGGACAGTCAAAACCGAGACAACCCTCCAAAAATTGAAGTACGTCAGCCTCGTTGAGTTTGCGTCGGTCTGCCTCTCCCCAAGGTTTTGAAGCTCCAACCTCTTTGGCCATATCAATCAGCTCTCGATATGACGTCCCGCGCATCCATTCCCGCGCGAGCTGCATCGATATGCCAGCGGGTTCCATACCTGTCAGTAACTTGTCGTCGACCACAGCGTTGAAAAGCGGCCACACTGCTTGCAGCCACGCATCGGGTGTCTCAAGAGCCCGCAGCGCATCTGCACGTTCCTGAACCCAGGCTTCGACTTTTCTCGAATCGAAAGCACCTAGCAGCGTCTTTGCGTACATCGCCTGTCGAGGAGGCTCGGGAACCAACTGCTCAATGTACGTAGCCGACAATTCAAAGAGTTGCACGAGTGATTCCCTCGCGGCCTCGTCCGCGAGGGAATATGCAAGCGTCGAAGCCGCTAGGTCGCGTACTTTGGGCAACATGTTTTCGAAACTCTCGACGCCACGATTGGCCATCAAGTAGCTTTCGAGAGCGGACAGTTGCCGCTGCCTACTCGAAATCTCCTTTGTCAATGACCGGTGGTCAAATCCAAGTTGCTTGTGGGCGTCGGCCATCTCAGTGGCCCAAGCCTGCAACTCGTTGCCTCGCTTAAAGTAGGCCCGCAGCACGTCTGCTGTGGGAACTGGCAGGGCGGTCTTGCCATCGGGTGACGAAATGGGCGCCAGCAAATCGAGCAGCGAGCTTGACGTCTCCTCAGAATTTTCTGGCTTCAACAGCCCAACCGCCGCTTTCAGGCGCCACCGCTCCCTTTTATTGTCGATGACCTTGGGGTCCGCAAAAAGGACAAGCCCTTCGGTATGCATGCCCGCGCGACCGGCGCGGCCAATCAAGTTCTGGAAGTCCCGTGTCTTGATGCGTTCAGCGCCTTGATTTACGCCTGAAACGATGAGATACCGAATCGGCAGATTGACGCCTTGCGCTAGGGTCGAAGTGCAAATCACAAGCTTGATGCGCTCGCCTTGCATCGCATGCTCAATCGACAACCGTAATCCTTGTGGCGTCGTTCCGTGGTGGACAAAAACGCCGAGCGCAGCCGCCTTCGTCACCATGGAGTCCGTGCCAAAGTGCTGCGTCGCTAGATGTGTCAAGCGTTGAATTTCATTGGTGTCAGACGCTGCGGCAGGGGGTGGAAGCTTGAAACCTCGCCCGTATACCTCAACCGCGCGTTCTGCCAAGCCACTTGCGGTGTCCTTCCTACCGCAAAACACTGCCACGGCGCCACTCGGGGCCAGGCGAATTCCGAGGTAAAGCGAAACGTCTTTCCAAGCATCGTCGCCCTTCTGCGGAAATAGTCGCGCCGCCCGCTCCCTCGCTCGCAATTCCAGTTCTTGAGGCTCGATACTCCTTGGCACGAAGTAGTCAGGGCGCGCATAGTTGTCTGACTCAAAGAACAGCAACTGCCCAAGTCGCTCGCTCCAGGTCGCAAACGCGACCGACCGAGCAGTCGACAACAGTCCCGTGCCATCGACGACGTTTGGCTCATTGCCAATGAGCCAAGTTCCGACCGCCACTGCGTTCTTAATGACGGCGGATATGAGAACCGTCTGCGCCGATGCCCGAAGCAGCCCCTTAATTTCTGTCAGCAGCAGTTCATAGGTGATGCCGCGTGGTCCGGTGTCGAACTGGTGCCCCTCGTCGTAGACCACCATGCCGATATGCGCAACCAAGGTTGGTTCCTGCCTGAGCACATACAGCAGCTTCTCCGGCGTCAACACCATCAGGTGGCGCGTTGTCGGAGCTGCCTGGCCGAGCAACTCGGCCAACTGCTCGACAAAGTCCAGTTGCAGCGCATCGGAAAGCTCGTTGACCTTGACGTCTTCGCCCTTGAACGCGTGGCGAAGTGAAGTAGCAATCTCATGACACAAGGCGCGAAACGGCGCGACGAGCACAGCGACTCGCGTCCGGTCAGCCAAAAAAGCGCTTCGAAGAATGATTTCGACGGAGCGCGTTTTGCCTGCGCTCGTGGGCATTTGGACTACCCCCGACTTCCCGGCAAACAGCTCGGCTTTACCGAGCAGCTTCTGGGACGGCCAGAGTTCCTTTGGGAAGCCGGGTCGACGGATTGCCTCGGCCCAAGCGGCACTGTCCAATCCGCTGAAACCGGGCAACAGAGTCCAAGCCGAGCCCGCCATGCGCAGCTTAACCACTGCGGACGCAACCTCGGCGAGAACAACTTCCCGTGAGGTGCCGTTGGCATA
This sequence comes from Ralstonia sp. SET104, assembly GCF_003851545.1. GTDB lineage: Bacteria > Pseudomonadota > Gammaproteobacteria > Burkholderiales > Burkholderiaceae > Ralstonia. The sequence continues at coordinate 31,313 of NZ_BHVX01000019.1, forward strand.
GGTCAAACGACGAAGTTCGTTCAACAACCCGACTACAGGCTCGGGCGACGCGCCGTCGTTGAAGTGGCCCATCAAGCGAAAGGAGAGCTCGTAGAGGAACCCGTTGAGCCAGTGCGCTGCTAGATTGGGAGAGTAACGCCAGTCAGCTTGCAATGCCCAGACCGTAAATTGCTCAATGGCATTGACTCCTTCTGCCTGAAGTCGCCGGGCAAGCACTAGGCTACTTCCCGGGCGCTGTCCCAAGAAATAGCTGGCAGATGCAAGCAGTGTGACTTCCCGCGACACGTTGGTATCGAACCGAGAGCCCAGATAGGCATCGAAGAAGCTCGCTGCAAAGCCGATGTCGTCCTGCAAGTCCTTGGCCAGTCCACTCTGGACGTCGGCAGCGTCATTCAGCACTGCCGACGCATCCATCAGCGTCCCGATGGACAACGGGAACAAGGCGGCAGGTTCGACTCCCTCCGGCACGGCGATGTGGGACTCTTCAGACAGTCCCAACTCATACATCTTTCCTTTCGAGCGGGTAATGCCAAAGTACCGACGGCTGTTCAGTTCAGGCTTCATCTGCTGCTCGCTGGTACAAAGTGTGGGCAAGCGTCATCAGGTCCTTACCCTTGACGACAATCAGCTTGAGGTTGCCGGCATTGTTGTGTCCGGCGATGGAGGTTCCCTTGATGCCGTCTGTATCGAACGCCTCGTCGGAGAGAATGGCGGCTGCGCCTGAGAGCAGCCGGTAGGGTCGGTCTGCAGCGTCCTGAAATCGCTGGACGACCAACATGGAAGTATGTTCGCCAGCTACGTGCATACGACGTTTCATCGCAGCCAGCGTCTCAGCGGCTCGCAGATAGTCTTTGCCTGAGTCATCGACGGCGACCTGCAGACGGCCTTTGTACTTGCCACCGCCGAGTTGAGCTTTTGCCTCAAAGGCCAACATCTCGTCGGTCGGCTTCGGCTGCTCCGGGTCATGGCACCGAAAGCCAATAATATCCACGCCTTTAACGGATTCGTCTCGGCTGCCCTTCTCCGCGTACTTGCTGCGTGGAACCCAGTAGCCGAGAACGAACTCGACGTAATCCGAAACCAGCAACTCCGCAAAATCGCCTGAGCGAACGGAGGGGCCAGGCGGCTCGCTCTTGTCCGGGAAGACCAGTTCCAACAGGTATTCGGCTCGTGACTTGCCTGTACCCTCGCGCAGGATGTCGAGGTCACTGTCGGGACAGTATGTCTGACGAAACCTATAAGCCCATTCACTTAGGCAAGCTGCATCAGCAAAGACGTCGAGCTCCCAAACCTCGCATTTGGTGCCGGCCCCCAGCGTCAACACCTCCGCCTGCTTGAGGTGTTGAAGGTAGGCCGGCTTGGCATCTTTGTTTGACGCGACGGCCTCAGTTACGGCCGTCACGACCTCGTCAGAAGCAGACTGTGCAGTTGTAGGCATCATTCAAAACCAGAAGCAGGGACTGTAGCTCCTGCAGTAAGAGTCGCGTCTCTTCGACGCCATGTTCCAGCGCAAGCGCCGCAACTCGCTCTCCTAGAAGCGCTGGATGAGGCGCGGATGTCATTGTGACGATGAACTGGAAGGGGACTTCGCCGCCTTTCCAGGACACATCGCGTGAGCAGCCCTGGCGTCCATGGTGGGTATGTAGTTCGTCAAATACGAGGATACGTAAGCCCTTGCCGTTGCGTATCACTGCCTTGTCGATGTCGTTCTGCTTGGTCATCAGGGGCTCGAGCATCGTGAAATCGGTCAGAAGGAAGTGGGAGAACCCCGTAGGTTTCTCAGCTTACGAGGCTCAGATTCTTAGCTTATGGGGTCATTTGCACCGATGGTGGCGTAGGGTCTGACCTCACGCAGGGTCGCCGAGCGATGATGCCGCCAACAGACCGCGCAGAGCCAGAACGTCGTCTCTCTCCAGCAACACGTTGCGCGTGGAAACCTGCCGCAAACGCTCCTTGTAGAGTTCCAATCCGCAGTCTGCGAGATGGGCGGGCTCGAAAAGACGTCGGAGCGCATTCAGTACTCTATGGTCAACAGATGGTGCGTCAGTACCTTGCGCCGCCGATGGCTGGACCGCTACGCCGCCAAGACCCGACCGAATCAGGTCGTCTACAGGGATGCCTGGCAGTAGGCGCAGACCTGCTTCGATTCTTCGCCTCGTGGCAACCGCTTGGTCCCGCTCCTCCTTGAGAAGCTGCACATAGGCTCTCAGGGTCTCGTCGGCGATTGCCGGTTCTGCGTCCGCCTTAGGATGACTGGCGTCGACGCTCTGGCCAGCTTGCCGGAGCTTCACATAGCGCAGGAGCACGTCCTTCGAGTTTCGAATAGACTGCGCCTTCGGACCGTCCCACCCACGGTCAATGCAATAGCGTTCAATCGAAGATGGCGAGACCTTTAGTCCGTTGCTTTCGAGGTAGTCGCTCGCCTGTTTGACCCTCTCAAGAGAGGTCTTTTGACGAGGATTGGAGGCCTCGGTAATCAGGCTTTCATACAGCGCATCTACTGCAGCTTTTCCGTTCATGCAGTTCTCGCTTTCCCCAAATCGTCCAAGCTGGCGATGCCGCCTTCTTTGAATAGTGCATCTGCCGCTTCGATAGCCGTCTTGTTCCCCGCCGATTCAGCCGATGCGTTTTCCTCGAGGACTTGGAGAGCTGACATCAGCCGTGGATACGAGCCAAGCGGCTTCCTCCCAGCCAGCACCTCGTCGAGGTCCTGCGTCCGGACCTGCTGCAGGAGAAGAGAAGACAACAGATTGCCGGCTTCATGGGCTTGCTCCTCCGACAAGCTGAGCAGGAACGGCTTCATTCCGTTTGCCATCATCATCCTGGACAGAACGGTATTCTTCTCGAGCTCGGCTTCACGGTTCTTAAACCCCGTCGTGAACTCGCTCATCTGGGTTATCTGGTCCAGCAGTGCAAATTCGTGAGCCTCCTCCAGCGTGACCTTCAGCTCCATCGCCGAGCCGGCCGTCAGAATTGGCACCGGCGCGTTCTCCCCCGAACCCAGCACCTTCTTCTTTGCGGCAAGATAGGAGTCCATCAGGGCAAGGGACTGCTCTGCGTACTTGTATCGCGCCACCCACTCATTCACATCAATTTCGAGCTCTCGATTGAGCAAATCGACCCGGTCGCGCAGTCCACGTGCCTTACGCTGATTGCCCTGGTCTTCCGCATCGAGACGCTGGTCATTCAGGCTCGCCACCTCGATTCCTTTCTTCCGAATCGTGTACGCCAAGTTGTTAACAGCAACAACCTGTCCCAACAGGTGTGCTGGGCCCGTCAGCCAATACCGGCAAAGACCACAGCGCTGTCCGCCTGGCACCGGACCAAACTTCTGACTACCCGGATAGTCCGGCGCTCCGCCCGTACTACAAGAGGTGCCTGGACAAATTCCGTCTGGGTTGATGGTAAGAATGCCGGTCTTGTCCTTGAGCGCATGAAGACCGGCTCCCGTCCCCGCACCTTCCTGGCCGAGCAAAAATGGGGAAAACTCATCAACTGATTCGATGAACAGTTCTGAACCGACGAAGTCCTGGTCGGCCTCCATCCGCGCTCGAGCATCCTCGAGATACTTCTTCAGCTTTGCCGTTGAGTATTTCAGGTAGTGCACGGTCATGACCAAAGTCGCATGCCCGGCGAAATACTGAGAGACGACCTCCAACGGCACACCTGCCTCAATGAGATTCGTGATGCCACTCACTCTCAGCGTATGGAGGTCTACCACCCATTTCAGCTTGCCACGGCCATCGGTCGTAACCAGGCATAGCTTCTGGCCATACTTCCGCAGAATGCGGTCTTCTGTCTCTTTCAGGACCAGCGTGTAAAAGCTCTTCAGCCTCGGGTACTTGATAGGCCTGGCTTGGTCCGGGGTCGAGGAGTCACGAAACAGCGGCGCTATCGGTTGCTGCGCGATGTCTGCCGGCCGGGGAAGCTCCTTCACATCGTCACGGTATTCCTGATATCGAACGAGCTTCTTCAGTTCTGGCAGATATCGCTGTTGCCAGACGATGACGTCCCGCAGCAAGCGAGCATGCGTATCGGAGACATATGGAATCAAATATCCAACAACGTCGGCGCCGTACTTGGCCGTTTTGTTCGTGTTAACCCAGAGGCCGAGCCAATCCGCCGAACTCTGCCCGTTTCTTTGAGCACGGAGCACGCCCTCCCGGCGACCACGTACAGCAAGCGGAGACGGATTAGGCACCTCACGCTTGAGAGAGAAATCGTAGCGGTACTCATCGAACGCACCGCTATCGAGCCAGCGGGCTTGGTGACTCCGAATCGGCGTGTCAAACAAGGTGTACATGCACGCCGTCAGGCTCGGGTCGAACTGCCACACGGACTGGCCCGTCTCTTTATCGAGAACCCGGACATGGGACGACTTGTAGGCCCGCGAGAAGGCGAAGTCGTTCTCGACCAACAGCTCCTTCATCTCCCGCATCACGTATGGCGGAAGCGCGTCACGGTGCGTCTGGCTGGGTATGCTGCTCTTGCCTGTCGAGTCGCTCGTCAAAATGGGGGTCTTGAAGCTGCTCGCGTGCGGAGCTCCCTCGGCGATAAGCCGGTCATGTAGCCAATCGAAAAATCGGCGAATGGTGCCCAGGGTGTCGTTCTGGTGCCTCGGCGTGCGCAGATTTTTTCGGAGGTAGGCAGTAAGCGTGTTCTGATTCTGGCGCGACGCGTCATAGATGTGCTTGCTCCGGACCACATCCCACGGGTTTCTCGGGGGAGTGTCCAAGCTGCACAGATAGTCGCCCAGCGTGTTCAAGCGACCGATGAAATTCAGGAGCCGGACAGTCGTCAGGGACTCGATGTACGCCTTGAAGTATTGAGCCCATACCTCGAGCTCCGGACGCGCCGCCACCAGCCAGCGGAAGTTTCCGTCGACGCGTCGGTCTTCATCGCGAACATCATTGCGCTTAGGCCGGGTCAGTTCTACGGCATGGGCCGGATTGGCAAAGTTGAAGCTCTGGAGCAAGAGCAGTGCAGCAGTTCGAGCCTTTCCCCGCATCGAGGAAAAAACCTTGGTGCCTCGCTTCTCCTGCGGATACTTCCGCTCGACAGCCGCCACCCAAATTTCCTCATGCGCTCTAATGAGAGCTGGGGACAAGTCGGCCAGCGTCGCGACGTCTGAGGTCCCAAAGAATGTGCAAACGCACCCATAAGCTGGGTCGACAGCGCGTTTTTTAGGTCTAGCGCAGACAGCTGAGACTAGCTTGCTGCGCTCCCCTCCGTAATGCGCATCCGTGAGAGTGACCCATTTCACGGGCGTCGCCCAATCGGCCAGGTTCTGAGGAAACAACATCAGGCCCTTACCCCACAGCAGAGTAAGGAGCTCAACATATCGATTCGGATGGTACAAAGGCGCGTCGCCGGACGCAGGCACTGCGAGCAATGACTGTACGAATGCTTCGGCAGAATTGAACTCGTCCAGTGCCGCGTGAAAATCAACAGCGATGACCGCCGGAACATGCAGCACGACATCGCGTAGGCCAGCGAGAGACGTGGGCTTGTGTTGTTCGACCAGCGCCAACTGTTCGCTCAATGGAAGACCCTGGAAGTGCTCGGTTAGCGCCTGGCCCCTCAGGGAGACTCCGCCCATTCTCTGCAAATAGCCTGCTTTGTAATAAACGGGGCCGTCCTGTCCATACGCGAAGGCTTGAAGGTACGAACCACGCTTGGACTGGGCAACCATCGTCTCCCGCCAATAGGCTTCAATCCGCTTCTGCTCGAACTCGGCAATCAGCTCATGCATCTCAGCTCTTGAGACATCCTCGAGCAGGGCCGCTTCTGCTGCACTGGTGTTGAACGCAACAATGCGACCAGACCCTGGCGCCTTATGTTTCGCGATTGTCATGGGAGCGCTAGACCGTCGATAAGTCGTTCACACGAAGCATGGCCGGGAGGTCCTGTGCCTGGCTGACCTGCGCCTTATGCAACTCGCTACGAGCAACCTCCGCGCTGAGAGCGTAGTAGTCCATCGTGGAAAGCATGCTTTCGTGGTGCATGAGCTTTTGCGTGGTTTCTACAGACAGCCGAAGACACGAGGCGCAATAGAACCCATAAAAATGCCGCCCGCCGTGCGGATTGACTCCGTCCGAGTTAGCTGACAGTCCAATCCGCCGGGCCGAACGCTCAAACGCCTTGGACATGTTGGACAGTTTCACAGGCAGTCCGAAATACAGACCGGGAGCCTCATTGACGAAGTAGTACGGATGGTCATCCCGAACCTTGCTTCTAGTCTCGTGCATGTACTGGGCATGCAATCGTGCGAACAGTCGGCCGGCGTCTTCAAAGAGCCAGTTCACGACCGACTCATGCCGCTGCCCGTTATCCAGTGCCATTCCTTTCCAGCCAGCGTACAGCGGGTGCCTGAAAGCGAGACGGTTACGTGGACCGAGGAAGTACCGCTCGGCCAGGAACGAGGCCCGATTGCCGCGCTGCTTGCCTTTTACGCTGTCCACCCATTCATAGAAGCCGGTCTCTGGATGTCCGAGAACGACCTCAGCTACACCATCAGGCTTGATACGAACATCAGTCACGAAGAGATGGAGGGGCTCCGACGCGCGGAGGCCTCCAAAGATGAGAAGGAGGAGGTAGAGCTTGTCGCGAACAGAGGGAGTCGCCCGAATCAGCGACATGACCTTGCCTGGCGGGAAGTGCTTTTTTCCTGCTGACGCTCGGGGTCTCCGCCCGATGGGCCGAAACCGATGTTCCTCAACGACACCTCGCCCTTCATCCGTGGAGGGGTGCAGGTGAAACAGTTTGTCCCAACCCTTGCGACGCTGGAACCTGTCGAAAGCTCGCCGCTGGTCGCCGAGGTTCAACGAGCTCAGTGACTCACGCTCGACCGGGTTAACTGGGAGAAGTCCAAGATTCTTGGAGCACCATTCTGTGAAGCTGCTGACGAATCGAACATCATCGCTGGCCGTCTTAAATCGAACTGGCCGCCAACCTAGCGACGACAATCCAAAACGGCGAGCCTCATAGAACTCCTTTACGAGTTGGAAGAGTTCGTCCGGATGGAGCGGCCGCTGCTGCTTCTCAATGACGTAGAAGTCATAGAAGAGACCTACGGCAGTGACTGCCTTGTGCAGTGCTCCAGGACTCCAGGCTCTCTCAACAGATTGGGCGCGGGCCCAAGCCAGCGAGAAGATGCTGAGCTCTCCGTCCTTAAGGAAAAGGAACGGCAGTGTGCTTCCAATTGCCCCTTCGACAATCGGCAGGTCCACAACGGAATGCACTGTGCGGCGAAGGATAGCGTCTCCTCATAGGTATAACAGTTAGAGGAAGACAACTTTAGGCGCCGACCTATCGGACTGACAGATGGCATGACGGATGATGACTGAAAGGTGTAGAGCAGTCAGGCAGCCAGTGACAACTGTGCTGCGGGACGGGAATGCCACACTGTCACTAGTTTATTGAGGAGAGGGGTAATAACCAGCGCAAACATGAAGCCGCGTGCGGCGTTACACCAGTCGGCGCCCATCGCCAGCGTGCGGGCCACATCGAACGCGGTGACGATCTTGCCCGACGCGCCGATCTTGATCTTGTCACGCAGGTTGGTGCCCACCAGCGTGTTATGCACCAACAGCAGCCCTTCCTGCAGCGGCGTGCCGACGTGGTCGGTAAATTCCAGCGGCGCCGCGCCCGTGCCGCCCTCAGCCCCATCGACGACGATGAAGTCCGGCAGGATGCCCGACTCCAGCATCGCGCGGGCGATGCCGAAGAACTCCCACGGATGTCCGATGCACAGCTTGAAGCCAGTCGGTTTGCCACCCGACAGCGTGCGCAGCCGGTCAACAAACTGCAGCAGCCCCAGCGGCGTGCTGAACTCCGAATGCGACGCGGGCGAGATGCAGTCCTGCCCGATCGGAATCCCGCGCGTGGCGGCAATCTCCGGCGTCACCTTGGCAGCCGGCAAGACGCCGCCGTGACCCGGTTTCGCGCCCTGCGACAGCTTCACCTCGATCATCTTCACCTGCGGGCTGCGCGCCTGTTCGGCAAATTTGTCCGGATCGAAACGCCCGTTGCCATCACGGCAACCGAAGTAGCCTGAAGCGACTTCCCAGATCAGATCGCCGCCCTCTTCGCGGTGGTACGGCGAGATCGAACCCTCGCCCGTGTCGTGGATGAAGTTGCCGAGCTTCGCGCCACGGTTGAGCGCGCGAATGGCGTTGCCCGACAGTGCGCCAAAGCTCATCGCCGAGATATTGAACACCGACATCGAATACGGCTTGGCGCGCCCCTCACCCACCATCACGCGAAAATCTGACGATGCAATACGCGTCGGCGCCAGTGAATGGCCGATCCACTCGTGCCCGGCGATCTTCACATCGACTTCGGTGCCGAACGGGCGGCTGTCGACTTCGCCTTTGGCACGCTGGTAGACGATGCTGCGCTGAGCGCGCGAGAACGGGCGCTCGTCGGTGTCGTCTTCAACAAAGTACTGGCGGATTTCCGGCCGAATGAACTCGAACAGAAAGCGGAAGTGGCCCCACAGCGGATAGTTGCGCAGCACCGAATGGCGCGTCTGCATGATGTCGTGCACGCCCAGGATCACGAACATGCCCGGAATGACCGCACACACCCAGTGCAGGCGCCCCGTCGCAGCAAACCCCGCGGTGACAGCAAACAACAGCACAACGCCCGCAAAGGCCCAGTAGCGACGTGGCAACATGACAAACCTTGTGTGGAGACGAACAGGGCGCCAGCTTAAACGAGCCCGGCTACGGCCGCAGCCGTCACAACGCGGTGTTGCGGAAACCGGTCACGCAACGGCTTTTTCCACTACACGTATCGGATGAGATCACGCCCGGCGGTGCTGCCGACGAAAAATCTGGTGTTTAGGAGAACCTAACAAAGATGTCACGTCACCATGCGCGACACTATTAGCGTCCGCGCAGAACAGGTACTTCAGGTCACAAAACCGATGACTATCCGCCTGTTCTGCCGGCCCTTCTTCTCGATCTTTTCGCAGACCACCTCGCCGATCTCAGCCGTATTGCGCAGATGAGTGCCGCCACAGGGCTGAATATCGATATCACCGACCTGGATGATCTTGACGGCATTGTCTGACCTCGGCGGCAACGCATACTTGTTGCGGACCAGACTCAGCACCCTGTCATGCTCCGTCGATGGCACCAGATGTGTAGTCACGTCGACACCACGACGGATCAATATGTTCAGCCCATCGGTAATCGCCTCGCGCGACAAGGATATCTCGGGCAGATCGAAATCAAGCCGCCCCCGTTCGCGACCGATGCCGCAGCCTGTGACCGGTGCCGCGATCATCGAACAAAGCAAATGGAGGCATGTATGCATCTTCATGTACTTGTAGCGCGTAGACCAGTCGATCTGACCTCTGACGGGCATGCCGGCCTGCAGCGCGCCAACGCGATCCAGCCGGTGCCAAATGATGGAGCGGTTCACCTCGCCTCGCGCCGCACCGACTACCTGGATCCGCTCGCCTGTGGGCGACACCAGTTCGCCGGTGTCGGCCGGCTGGCCGCCACCCACGGGGTAGAACAGCGTGCGATCGAGCGCGACTAAATCGCCGTGGACTGCGACGACGGTCGCCGAGAAATCGATCTCGTACGGTTGCGCGTCGAATAGCACCTCGGTTTTTTCTTCAAGCATTGCAGCTGTTTGGATGATGATCGTGGAAAACAGTCAGATGCGGGGAATACCCCGGCGATCCAGCAATGGCAGCTTCAAGCCTTGTGCATAAGCGCCTGCCGACACCAAGATCAGCACGCCACCCACCAGTTGCGCCGAATTCATGACCTTGCCGTATGCCAGGTAGTCCACCACCACCGCGACAACCGGGTAGATAAACCCAAAAATCGCCAGACTGGCCGTTGACGCTTTCTGGAACGCGCCATATAGCAGCACATACATGAACGTCGTGTGGAACAGGCCAAGCGCCAGCACGGCGAACACTTGATGCGGCAGTTGCGGCAGATGGCGGAAGTCCGCCAGAAGCCCAAAAACGCCAGCGCCAATGACCATGTGGCAGACCGCGATGACCTCGGGGCGTACCGTCGTCGACAGCTTTTTCGTCAGTAACGTGGTGGCGGCGTAGAGCGCCGCTGCCGCCAGTGCACTACCAACGCCCAGCAGATAAACGTTATCGGCATGTTGCACGCTGGGCTCGGCCAGTACGACCAAGCCCGCGAACGCCATGAGCAGCCAGACGATCGCGCTGACGCCGGGGCGCTCCCGGCGAAATACGAAGCTGGCGAGTAGCAGTAAAAACGGCTGGAAGTTGTAAACCACCGTCGTGATGCCGATCGACGTGAACTTGTAAGCAGTGAAAAGGAAGTACCAGTTGAAGACCAGTGTTAGTGCCCCGGCCACCAGATTCAGGCATTCCTCGCGGCTTATGCGAACCGAGCGAAACAAACCTCGCCACCAACCATAAAGCCCCAGGCCGACGGCGCCAATGGCGCACCGAAAGAACACCACGTTGAACGGACTCTGCTCGGACAGCAGCACAAAAAAGCCGATCGTTCCCGCGATAACCATGGCGCCGACCATATAGAGCCGTCCAATCCGCTCCTCATGAAGCGGCATCACCGGCAGGCGAGCAGACTTAGTGTGTGTTTGCGTCATCTTTGCTTGCGTCATTTTTGCTGCACTTCCGCTTCGACGTTGATCAGCATGACATCGCGGTAAGCCATCCCGCCGTGTGACCCCAGCGGTGTCACGGCATGCTTCTTAGTCTTGTCGACGATCAGCGTGTCAAACGGCTTCGATAGCCGCAGGACGTTGGTGGGCTTACTGTCCATCTCGGAGATCACGCTGTCCGCGCCGATAGCGTTGTCGGTCAACTGGATCAGGTGGATGAACACCAACGGTTCATCATCAACGTGCAGCCAGACCGGCGAACTGTATGACGCACGTCCCATGTCAGTCTTGTAGCGGATGAAATGGACGCTGATGTTCAGCTCAGCCTTGCTCGCACGGTCGCAATATTCGTCGATGTACGGCGCGTTCCGCTTGAGTAGGTGCAGGAATGTCCGGTCGTTAATGAGCGCATCGCTAATCGGCGGAAACACGCGGACCCTACCTCCATCCGAATCGTTGGCGGCATACGACTGGAAATAGCTCTGATTGGCATTCTTGCGAATGGTGCGACTGCCCCGGTCATAGATGACTTTGATCATGCCGCGATCACGGACATCGGCGTAAGGGTCCGCCTGAATCTGGCTCTCATAGAAGCGAAAGAACTGCGCACAATCGGTATCACTCAGGCCATCCATGTAGTGCCCACCGGGCACGAATTTGAAGCCGTTCACGATATTTATGGCTGGTGCTCGCATAGTTTCTCTCGGTTGGCTGTTGTTGGATTGCGATGATGCGGTTGTCAATGTGCACTCAGTTCAATCGGTATCTAAGCTCGTCCGTCACCTCGATCACCTGTGCTTCGCTGATGCGCCGCAGAACTTCCTCGATGACATGGTGGATTCCCCAGATATCGCGGTACGTATACAGACCGCGCGCCATCTCGATCTGAATCATCTGCTCCCGGCTCTGAATCGCATTGGGCCAACCGCGATCCGCGCCAGCCCGGTGGTGCCAGTCGTGGACGATCAGTGATCCCTGCACGACCAGCAACCGCGCTGGTAGATGAACCAGCAGATGCACCAAGCCCCAGTACACCCATGCTCGCATCCAACGCACGCCATGCAGCGTGTTGGCCGGAGTCGGCGAGCCACAAAACCGGCCATGGCTGTTGTTTACATGCGATGACCGGACCGTTTCACCGGTCTCGCGCAACACCCAGGCGTGCTCGGTCACCAAGTGCAAGAGCGAACAGATTTGATACAGGACAGTCAGCGGCAGCAGAACGGCGATTGCAAGGACACCCCATCCGATCAAACTCGCTAGCCAACACAGGCATGCCGCCCACACACAGGACATAACCAGCCGGTACGCTGGCACGCCAATGAAATTGGCTTTCAGACGCCCCCAGAGGTAGCGCAGATGGAAAACGGGACTGATGCATTGCCACGCCAGGATCAGTCGCATCCGCGCGACCGCCACGCCAGGCCGCAGACCCAAGGTGTAAATGGCGGCCAAATCTTGGTCGCCCATCGTTGAGAAATCGCGACCATGGTGTTCATGCACATGAAACTGGCGGTACGAATCGAACGCCTGCACGATCGTAAGCGTCGATAAAACTTCGCACAAAATTCGATTCGCCCGCTCACCTCTGAATACCGCAAGGTGAACGCCATGGTGAATGATTGTGGCAACGACATAGCGTGCACCGGCCACTGTAAAAACCATGCTTAACAGCAACCATAAAACGCTCGCCTTGCTCAATAACACAAAGATCGACGCCAACACACCGCCAAGAAACCAGATCAGTGACCAGATCACTGGCTCAACCGGATGAACTAACCGCGCCGGCGACTCACCTGGCAAGGCTTTACCAGTCAACCACGTCCAGAAACGCTGGAATGGCAAACGTTGATAAGAAGCACGAATCTCCGTTGAGATTTCTAGCTGGCGACGCTGCTGCATAAAGGAGCACTCCTACTTACCAGTCACGACAACCGGCTTGTCACTTGGAGGTAACCGGATGCCATCGTTTGGCGGAGTACTACAAATAGTCGCAGAGTTGCCCGCGCGCCTCTCATTGATAAAAAATGACAGTCAAAAGGGCCGGCATTGAAGCGCGATCTTCGTGCGCTCGACCTCTTGCACGGGCGATCAGACAAATAAAAATGCCATGTATTCACATACATGGCATTCACAGCCATTGCGAACCAATGGCGTTGCGGGTATCCAGCGACTCTACGCTCAGGCCGGCGCAACCATGACCGACTCCGCCTCAGCAGCGGAAATAATCCCGCCGCCCAAGCACACATCGCCGTCGTACAGCACCGCCGACTGGCCCGGCGTAACCGCCCACTGCGCCTCGGGAAAGGCCAGCGTGAGCGCGCCGTCAGTCGCACGCGCGACCGTGCATGGCGCATCGGCCTGGCGGTAGCGCGTCTTGGCGCCAACGTGGGTGCCTTCGGCCGGCGCGTGGCCTGCAACCCAACTCAAGTCATCGGCATGCACGGTATGGGCCAGCAGCCAAGGGTGATCATGGCCTTGCACAGCATAGAGCGTGTTGGCCGCCATGTCCTTGCGCGCCACGTACCACGCATCGCCGTTGCCGTCGCGGCTGCCGCCAATGCCGATGCCCTTGCGCTGCCCCAACGTATAGAACGCCAGGCCGATGTGCTCGCCGATGGTCTTACCGTCAGGCGTCTTGATCGGGCCCGGCTTGGTCGGCAGGTAGCGGTTCAGGAAATCGCGGAACGGCCGCTCGCCGATAAAGCAGATGCCGGTGGAATCCTTCTTCTTGGCGTTCGGCAGCCCGATCTCGGCGGCAATCTCGCGCACTTTCGTCTTCGGCATCTCGCCCAGCGGAAACAGCGTGCGCGAGAGCTGCGCCTGGTTCAGCCGATGCAGGAAGTAGCTCTGGTCCTTGGTATGGTCGAACGCCTTGAGCAGTTCGAAACGGCCATCGGCCTCACGAACGCGAGCGTAGTGGCCGGTGGCAATCGTATCGGCACCCAGCGCCATCGCGTGGTCGAGGAAGGCCTTGAATTTGATCTCGGCGTTGCACAGCACGTCTGGATTAGGCGTGCGGCCGGCGGAGTATTCGCGCAGAAAATCGGCAAACACGCGATCTTTGTACTCGGCCGCAAAGTTGACCGCCTCAACATCCACGCCGATCAGGTCGGCCACCGATACGACGTCGATCCAGTCCTGCCGGGTCGAGCAGTATTCACTGTCGTCATCGTCTTCCCAATTCTTCATGAACAGGCCGACGACGTCGTAGCCCTGCTGTTTGAGCAGCCACGCCGTGACGGAGGAATCCACGCCGCCGGACATGCCGACGACGATGCGCTTCTTGCTCATAGCAGCGCCCCCAACCCGTACACGCTGGCGTGTGTGTGGATAACGTCGAGCGGATAGCGCTTGCCGGCCAGGTAGTCCTCCACGCAGACAAGCAACAGCGGGCTGCGATGGCGATCGCGGCTGGCGCGGATCTCATCCGCAGTCATCCACACGGTGCGAACGATGCCGGCGTCAAGCGTGCGGCGCGGGTCTTGCGGCCCCAACTCGCCCGTAAACGCCATCCGCACATAAGTGACTGGGTCACCCTGCGGCGGCTGGAACTGGGCCATGTAGCAACCCAGAAACGCGGTCGGCACAAAGCTGTGAGTGGTTTCTTCCAGCGCCTCGCGCGCGACGGCGTCGGCCAGGCTTTCGTCCGGATCGAGATGACCAGCGGGCTGGTTCAGGCGCAAACCGGCGTCGGTGTGCTCTTCAACCAGCAAGAACCGCCCATCCTGTTCAATGACGGCGGCAACGGTAACGCTGGGTTTCCAGCGGACGGCTTGGTTCATGGCAAAAAGGCAACAAAAACAAGGCGTTATTGTAGCTGGAGGCCGCCCTCCCCGCTTGCAGGAGGCACCGGGGACGCGCAGCTTGCCCGCCCCCGCAGTTGTGAACAATTGAGCACACGTTTGCGCAGGATCGGCCCGCATTCAATGTCGGTTCGGATATTCGACATGGCCTTCGACGAGCGTCCGCGCGCCAAAAAGTTCGGGTAAGCTGCACGTCGATCCTGATCCAGCGCGCCTTCGTTCACTTTCGCGCGCACCCTACACAACAATCAGCGAGGAGAGACACGATGCACATCGGCATCCCGCAGGAGACGCGGGCGGACGAGACGCGCGTTGCCGCGACCCCAGAGACGGTCAAAAAATACGTCGCGCTTGGCCATCAGGTGACCGTGCAATCGGGCGCCGGCGTTGCTGCCGCCCAGCCCGACGAGGCCTACGTGGCCGCCGGCGCCAAGATTGGCACTGCTGCCGAAGCGCTGGGCGCGCAGATCGTGCTCAAGGTCCGCTCGCCGGAAGCGGCGGAGTTGGCACAGATGCAAGCGGGCGCCGTGCTGATCGGCATGCTCAACCCGTTTGATGATGAAAACACGGCCCGCCTGGCCGCGGCCAATGTCACCGCCTTCGCGCTGGAAGCCGCGCCGCGCACCACGCGCGCGCAGAGCATGGATGTGCTTTCCTCCCAGGCCAACATCGCCGGCTACAAGGCCGTGATGGTGGCGGCCAACCACTACCAGCGCTTCATGCCGATGCTGATGACGGCCGCCGGCACCGTGAAAGCCGCGCGCGTGCTGATCCTCGGCGCGGGCGTGGCGGGCTTGCAGGCAATTGCCACGGCCAAGCGCCTGGGCGCCGTGATCGAAGCCTCCGACGTGCGCCCCGCCGTGAAAGAGCAGATCGAATCGCTGGGCGCCAAGTTCCTCGACGTGCCGTTCCTGACGGACGAAGAGCGCGAGATTGCGCAAGGCGTGGGCGGCTATGCCCGCCCGATGCCCCCCGACTGGATGCGCCGTCAGGCTGAACTGGTGCATACGCGCGCCAGCCAGGCGGATATTGTCATCACCACCGCGCTGATCCCCGGCCGCCGCGCGCCGACGCTGCTGTCCGAAGCCACCGTGCAAGCGATGAAGCCGGGCTCGGTGGTGGTCGATTTGGCCGCCGCGCAAGGCGGTAATTGCCCGCTGACCGAAGCCGACCGCGTGGTCGTCAAGCACGGCGTCACGCTGGTGGGCTACACCAACCTCGCGTCGATGGTGGCGGCCGATGCCTCTGCCCTCTACGCTCGCAACGTACTCGATTTCCTCAAGCTGATTGTCGACAAGGACGGCGGCTTGGTCATCAACCGCGAAGACGACATCGTGGCCGCCTGCCTGCTCAGTCAGGCCGGCCAGGTGGTGCGCGCTCCTGCTGCCACGAGCGCCGCCAAATAACAACGGAGACAGCGGCCCGGCGGGGTGCGTGCAACTGCACCATTTGGCCAGGGCCGCATGTGGCGATTTCATTTTTGTTTCAAGGAAAGTTTTATGCAACGCAACATGCTTCGCGCCAAGCTGCACCGCGCGACGGTTACCCAGGCCGATCTGGACTATGAAGGCTCATGCGGCATCGACGAGGATCTGCTCGACGCCGCCGACATGCGCGAATACGAAAAGATCGAGCTGTACAACGTCAACAACGGCGAACGCTTCTCGACCTACATCATCAAGGGCAAACGCGGCTCGGGCGAGATCTCGCTCAACGGCGCCGCCGCACGCCGTGCCCACGTGGGCGACCTGCTCATCATCTGCACCTACGCGCCGATGAACGAAGAGGAAGTCGCCAGCTACAGCCCCAAGGTCGTGCTGCTGGGCGAGGGCAACAAGATCAAGGCCATCAAGGCAATCTGACGCGCCGGCAGGCCCCGCAATAAAAAAGCAGGTGCGGGGCCGCACCACGCATCGACCAAGAAGCGAGGAGGAGAACTCATGGAGCTGGTCAATCACACGGTGATCAACCTGATCATCTTCGTGCTGGCGATCTACGTCGGCTACCACGTGGTCTGGACCGTCACGCCGGCGCTGCATACGCCGCTGATGGCCGTGACCAACGCCATTTCGGCCATCATCATCGTCGGCGCCATGCTGGCAGCGGGCCTCACGCAAACGGGGCTGGGCCGCACGATGGGCGTGGTGGCAGTGGCGCTGGCGGCGGTCAACGTGTTTGGCGGCTTCCTGGTCACGCAGCGCATGCTTGAGATGTTCAAGAAGAAAGAGCCCAAGGCCAAGGCTGGGGAGAACAAGCAATGAGCATGAACCTCGTCACCCTGCTGTATCTGCTGGCGTCGGTCTGCTTCATTCAGGCGCTCAAGGGCCTTTCGCACCCGACCACGGCGCGGCGCGGCAACGCGTTCGGCATGACGGGCATGGCGATCGCCGCCGTCACAACCCTCGCGCTCATCTACAAGCTCAAGGCGGAGATGTTTGCCGGCACCGAGAGCGGCGCCTCCACGGGCTTCATCCTCATCTTCGCGGGCCTGGTGGTCGGCGGCGGCATCGGCGCCTTTGTGGCGCGCACGGTCGAGATGACCAAGATGCCCGAGCTGGTGGCCGCCATGCACTCGCTGATCGGCTTGGCGGCAGTGTGCATTGCCGTGGCGGCCGTGGCTGAACCCTCCGCCTTCGGCATCACCATGGCCGGTGACAGCGTGCTCCCGCTGGGCAACCGCGTGGAACTGTTCATCGGCACGTTCGTGGGTGCCATCACGTTCTCGGGTTCGGTGATCGCCTTCGGCAAGTTGTCGGGCAAGTACAAGTTCCGCCTGTTCCAGGGCGCGCCGGTGCAGTTTGCGGGCCAGCACATGCTGAACCTGCTGCTGGCGGTAGCCATGCTGGGCTTCGGTATCTTGTTTTTCCTGACGCAGAGCTGGCTGCCGTTCGTCATCATGACGGCCATCGCCTTTGTGCTGGGCGTGCTGATCATCATCCCGATCGGCGGTGCCGATATGCCGGTGGTGGTGTCGATGCTGAACTCGTACTCGGGCTGGGCGGCGGCCGGCATCGGCTTCTCTCTGAACAACCCGATGCTGATCATCGCGGGCTCGCTGGTGGGGTCGTCCGGTGCCATCCTCTCGTACATCATGTGCCGCGCGATGAACCGGTCGTTCTTCAACGTGATCCTGGGCGGCTTTGGTTCGGAGGCGTCCGCTGGTGCCGCGGCAGGCGGTGGCGGGCAGCAGCGCCCAGTCAAGTCAGGCTCGCCGGATGACGCCGCCTTCCTCATGGGCAACGCCGAGACGGTCATCATCGTCCCCGGCTACGGCCTGGCCGTGGCACGCGCGCAGCACGCCCTGAAGGAGCTGACCGAGAAGCTGTCGGACAAGGGCGTGACGGTCAAGTACGCCATTCACCCGGTCGCCGGACGCATGCCGGGCCACATGAATGTGCTGCTGGCCGAAGCCGAAGTGCCGTACGACCAAGTGTTTGAAATGGAAGACATCAACGGCGAATTCGGCCAAGCCGACGTGGTGCTCGTGCTCGGCGCGAACGACGTGGTCAACCCTGCCGCCAAGAACGATCCGAAGTCGCCCATTGCCGGCATGCCGATCCTGGAAGCGTACAAGGCCAAGACCATCATCGTGAACAAGCGCTCCATGAACGCCGGCTATGCGGGGCTCGACAACGAGTTGTTCTATATGGACAAGACGATGATGGTGTTCGGCGACGCCAAGAAGGTCGTCGAAGACATGGTGAAGTCTGTGGAATAAAGCGGCGGGAATAAGGCGGCGCGCTGACGGCTATCAATGCGCCCTCAGATCAGACTGGTTCCGCTTGCTCCCGGCGGCGGCAGGCAGTAACGTAGTGCAAACGGTCAGCGCTGGCCATATCGGCCTTGCGCTGCACCCTGCCCTCTCCCGACTTCTCCCGACGTATGCAACAGGACAGCGCCCTGCCGGTCTATTTCCACCCCACCCTGACGGTGGTGGTTGACGACAGCCAATCGTTCGTGGAAAGCCTCGGGTTCCAGATGGACCCGTCGCGCGCGCTGCTGGCCTTCAACGACCCGGAAGAGGCGCTGACGTGGCTGCGCCAGTGGCATTCGCTGCGCATGCCGGGCTTCCTGCCGGTGCGCGTCACGCACGACGACCTGACGTTTTCGACCGAGCGCCGCACCATCCAGCTCGACGTCGACCGCGTCTACCGCCAGATCCACGAAGTCAACCGTTTCCTGCAGCCGTCCGTCATCGTGGTGGACTACTCCATGCCGCGCATGAACGGGCTGGAGTTCTGCGCCAAGCTCAAAGAGCTGCCGTGCATGACAATCCTGCTCACCGGCATGGCCGACGAGAACATCGCCGTGCAGGGTTTCAACGACGGCCTGATCGACCGCTACATCAAAAAAGACAATCCGGCGATGGCCGAGCGCCTCAGCGCGGAGATCGAAGCGCTGCAGGTGCGCTACTTCAGCAATCTGTCGAGCACACTGCGTGATCTGCTGTCGCGCCACTCGTTCAGCTTTCTGTCGGATCCGGCGGTCACACGGCTGGTGCGCGAGCTGTCCACGCGCTACCGTTTCATCGAGTACTACCTCTATCCACACCCTGCCGGCGTGCTGCTGCTCACCGCCGACGGGCGCGCCACGCTCATGGTCATCGAGACCAACGCGAGCATGCTCACGCACCTGGAGAATGCCGAGGCGTACAACGCGCCCGATGCGTTGCTCAAGGGCCTGCACGACAAGAAGATCGTCCCGTTCTTCTGGCCCGGCGATGGCATGTACACCCCGGCCTGCGTGGAGTGGGAACAATATTGCCTGCCTGCAGAGGTTTGTCAGGGGCGCGAGCCGTACTATTACGCGCTGTTCGACATGCCCAGCCATCTGCTGCCGGCACAGATCTACAGCTACACCCAGTTTCTCGCCAACTACAAGCAGGATCCGGACGCACTCACCGGCCGCAAGTCGCGCTGAGGTGATGTTTCCGCTTTGCTCTGCACTGCGGGTTTCCGCATTGTGTGGGTCACACTGGGCAAGTACAATCGATTGCGTCATCCGGTAGCCATGACATCAGAACATGGCCCGGCTGAATCGCCCTGATGCAGGCGTGGCATAGCTGCGGCATCATGGCGAGCGAGGGCGTCGGCACGCAAGATTCGATACGGCGCCCCGAGTTCATTTTTGTGCGGGATTCTCCTTGAGAGACGATTTGGGATGCAGCAGCGGGCCGCGCGTTCAAGCAGCGCGCGTTGCGGATGTCAGGGGAGTGCATCGTTCCAATCTGGTCACGGTTCACGGTTGCACGATTCCCGTTGCCACGCTGTTGATCGGCAAGCAGTAAAGTGCCACGGTCGTAGGACTGAAGGCACTGCTGCAGTCGATCATCTTCCCCAATCTTCTCGGAGCGGGTTTGGGCGAGAGACGCCGGGGCTGGCGCGTATTGCGCACAGCCAGCGGACGGCTTCAAGCACGCTTTCACGACTGATGCGACGGCATGCCCGGCAGTGCTGGCGGGGCGCGCCGTGTTCGCGGTGCCCGGATTCGCGATGCGATTCCGGATGCGCGGTTGTTGGAGTGAGCGTCCCGCTTGGCAGACGTTTTCCCTGAAGTCTCCGGCAAATTCGCACAGTGTACTCACCCAATCAAATCGATCCTGCGGTCAGCTTTCGCAACTCACAGGGGCAGCAGGTCCGCGGCACCATCATCACGCTGCAGCGGCGTGCCCTGGTGATGGAGATCTACAACCCCTACTCGATCGTGCAGGTGAGTGAGGTCCTGTCCGAGCTTGCGATCAAGATGGGGACGCGGCAAGCCTATCTCGGCAAGGCGGTGGTCATCAGCCTGGTGAACACGGGCCTGACCGCCGTTGTCTCGCTCACCCTGATCGACGAATGGCGCGAGTTGTCGGAAGTGGCCGACACGCCGGCTTCGGTTGGCGAAGAAGCGCGAACGTTCGTGCAGGAATGGCAAGAACGTTTCCGCATCCACCGCGATTACCAGATCGTCGTCAACGAGATGCGCGCGTTCCTGGCCGAGGTGTCGCGCTGGGTGGAACAGGTGGATTTGTCCAAGACATTGCCACGCGAAGACAACAAGCTGCGCATGGACGTCTTCCAAGAGCTGGCCGAACCGATCATGCTCAAGCTCAAGGGCTACATGGATGGGCTGGAGTCTGAAGCGGGCAAGGTTGAAGCCGAACTCGCACCTGCACACCGCATCTTCGCGCAAGCTGCGCTGCATCCGCTGCTACTACGCGCACCCTTCATCTACCGCACGTACACCAAGCCGCTTGGCTACGCGGGCGATTACGAGATGGTCAACCAGATCCTCTCCGACCCGCGCGAAGGCCCGAACACCTACTTCCAGATCATCAACGCTGCCTTCCTGCGCACCGATGTGGCAGAAGCGCACCGCAACCGCATCGACATCCTCGTGCAGTATCTGAGCGACCTGGCCGCGCAAGCGAAGGCATCCGGCCGCGCGTTCAAGGTGCTGAACGTGGGCTGCGGGCCGGCGGTGGAGATCCAGCGCTTCATTCAGCAGCATCCAGAACCGTCGCTGCTGTCGTTCGAGCTGGTGGACTTCAGTGAAGAAACACTCAGCTACACGCGCGAGCAAATGCGCCGCGCGATGGACCGGGCGCGCAAGACCGTCAACGTCGATTTCGTGCACGAATCGGTGCACCAGCTGCTCAAGCGCCGCATTACGTCCGACAGTCCGCAGGCCGGCGATTGCGATGCGGTGTATTGTGCCGGCCTGTTCGACTATCTCTCGAACAAGGTCTGTCAGCGCTTGCTCGCCTACTTCGCTTCACGCACGCGCAAGGGCGGCGCCATTCTTGCGACGAACGTGCACGGCAACAACCCGATGCGTTTTGTGATGGAACACGTGCTGGAGTGGTACCTGGTCTATCGCGATGAACCGCTGATGACCGAACTGCTGCCCGACGGCTCGCACGACGTGCGTGTCTATACCGACGTCACAGGCGTCAACGTATTCGCCCAAGCCAGCGTGCAGGGGCTTGCTGCATCCGCCGCTTAATCCGCTGCTCAGGAACACGCATGGAGCCCATTACTCATCGCGGATACCAGGCCGAGCTGAAACAGTTCCGGCTCGTCTTCAGCCGCATGGCTGCCATCACCGGCATCGTGCTGGTGCTGGCAGGCGTCGGGCTGGACTACGGCATGTATCCAGACAAGCTCTGGCTGTTCGGCTCGCTGCGCGTCATCACCTCGCTGATCATGTTCGGCGCGCTGCTTGTGCTTTACACGCGCTGGGGCGAAGAGCATGTGCAAAGCCTGACGTTCTTCTGGCTGATCTGCCCCCAGATCATGATCTCGTGGATGATCTATGACACCGAGGGCGCCAGTTCTCCGTATTACTCGGGGCTGAATCTGGCGATCTACGCGGTGGGCATGGTGATGCCGATCGGCTTTCTGCAGGCCGTGCTGTTCGGCACCTGCACGTACATTTTCTGGGTGATCGCGTGCACGCTGCATCCGGGCGGTATCCAGTCGCGCGAGATCTTCATCGTGCACTCGATGTTCATCCTGTTCTCGATTGCGACCAGCACGCTGTATACGTACTTCAACGAGCGCGGGCGCTTCCAGCTCTTCCGGCTCAAAGAGGAAGTGGCCCAGAAGAACGAGCAACTGGCGCTGACCAATCAGAACCTCATCGACATCAAGGGGCAGCTCCTGCAGCAGGAAAAAATGGCCGCCATCGGCACGCTGTCGGCGGGGCTGCTGCATGAGATCAACAACCCGGTCAACTTCTGCCTGATGGCGATTGCCGTGGCGCAGGAAGACCCGGTCGCCAAGGGCAGCCCCATGCTGCTCGAATGCCTGACCGACGCCAAGGAAGGCATGCAGCGCGTGCAGCACATCGTGTCGGATCTGAAGACCTTCGCCTACCGCAGCCCCGAGAAAGGCGAGGCCGATGCGCCGTTCCTGGCGGAAAAGGCCATCGACTCGGCCGTGCGCCTGACGAGCCATGAGCTGCGCGGCGTGGCGGTCGAGCGCAAGTTGCCGCCCGACACGCTCGTCCGCGGTGACGAGGCCGCCATCATCGGCGTGCTGATCAATCTGCTGTCAAACGCTGCGCTCGCCATGCAAAAGGTGCAGCGCGAGAACCCGCGCATCGAGATCGCCGGCGAGTGGATCGACAACCGGCTGCACGTGGTGGTGACCGACAACGGCCCTGGTATCGCCGAGAAAAACCTGTCGCGCGTGTTCGAGCCGTTCTTCACCACGCGCGATGTCGGCAAGGGCCTGGGGCTTGGCCTGTCGATCAGCTATAGCGTGATCCAGCGTCATGGCGGCACGTTGGCTGCAACGAGCCAGGAAGGCGAATGGGCGCGCTTCACGTTCGATCTGCCGCGCTCGGAGTAGACGCATCATGGACACCAGGCCGGACACCGTCACCATTCTCTACGTCGACGACGAAGCGCAAGCCTGCAAATGGTTCGCGCGCACGATCGGTGCCGGCTACGCGGTGCTGACGGCCAATAGCGTTGAAGAAGCCAAGGCTGTGCTGCGCGATTGGCACGAGCGCATCAGCGTGGTGCTGACGGACTTCCGCATGCCCGGTGGCGACGGCACCGAGCTGCTGCGCTTCATCGACGCAAAGTACGGCGACATTGCCACCATCCTCGTCACCGCGTATGCCGACAAGGATCTGCTGATCCAGGCCGTGAACACCGGGCGCGTGTTCAAGATTCTGGAGAAGCCCTATCAGCCCGAAGACGTGCGGCGCTCGCTGCAGGAAGCGCTGGCGCTGCGTCAGGACCGCCTTTTGCGCACCCAGCGCCTCATGGCGATCGACGAAACGCTGGCCTTTCTGGCACACGAGCTGAACACGCCGCTGGCCGCCATCTCCAACTTTGCGCGCGGCATCCGCATGCGCGTGGATCAGACCGAGCCCACACCCGGCGCCCTGCCCGAGATTGGCCGGGCCGCCGATCGCGTGCAGGACAACGCGCGCTACTGCCTGTCGGTGATCGCCACATTCCTGAACTCGGTGCGCAACACGTACGGCAAGCCTGGCACGGCGGCCACGCCCAACAGTGCGGGCGGACTGATCCGCGCGTTGTTCGATACGTATCCGTTCACGAACGTGCAGCGCGAATGGGTGTCGTATCGCGTGGAAGACGATTTTCCGATTCTGACACTGCCCAACTGCGTGATGCTGGTGCTCTCATCACTCACCAGCAACGCGTTGCAGGCACTTGTGCACACCAATGCGCCGCAACTTGAGATCGTGGCCAGCCGTGCACCGGAGGCCGGCAACAACCAGCACATGATCCGCATCGAGGACAACGGCCCCGGCATCGCGCCCGACGTCCTCGCGCGGCTGACCATCGACCCCGTGACGACGCGCGCCGAAGAAGGCGGCAACGGCATGGGCATGATTTTTTGTACGCGGATCATGCAATCGTTCGGAGGAGCGATTGCGATTGACTCCGCACCCAGCGCAGGCACGCGCGTGACTCTGACGTTCCCATGACAAGACCATCAACACTACGAACCACGCCGCACGTGATCCGCGCGTTTGCCGTATTGGCTGCATTTGCTATGAGGAGTGACGGATGACCAATCCTGGGGGCAACGAGCCCAAGATCCTGTACGTGGACGACGAGACATTGGCGCTGACTTACTTCGGCCGTGCCATCGGTTCACTGGCACCGGTCGTCACCGCCACCTCGGTCGAAGAAGGCAAACGCATGCTGGACCAGCATGCTGCGACGCTGGGCGTGCTCGTGTCGGATCAACGCATGCCCGGCGAACTCGGCAACGAACTGCTGCGCTATGCACGCGAGCGCTATCCGCATCTGGTGCGTATTCTGACCACCGCGTACTCGGAAATTGAAGACACGGTGGAGGCCGTCAACCAGGGCCAGATCCACCGCTACATCAAGAAGCCGTGGGACATCACCGCGCTGCGCGTGGAACTCAAGCAGGCACTCGAATTTTCTGACCTGCGCCGCGAGCGCGACGCGCTGCTGCGCGAGAAGATGATCGTGCGCCAGAGCCAGACACTCACGCATCGCATCGGCGCGCTCCAGTCGCTGTACCTGGCGGTATCGGGGTTGTCATCATTCAGCGCCATCAACGATTACCTGCGCGCGGCGGCGGCCGTTGGCCTGCAGTCGCTGGCACAGCCGGACTGGGCGATGAAGGACTACACCGAGCTGGTCGGCGAGGAAAGCCTGCGCACCGGCGAATTCAGCCGCGCGGTGCAGCTGGCCTACCAAGACTTGTCGTCGCGCTTTGACAGCAGGCCCGCCGCACAAGCGCTGGAAGTGCTGGCCGAGGTGCTGAATGGCAAAGTGTCACCGGCAAGCGCAGATGCTGCGGCGGTGATCGACCTCACCACGCTGACGGAATTCCTGGAAGCGGCGTCAACGCACAAGGTATCGGAAGCACACGCCAAGTGGCTGGCATTCCTGCTGTGGCTTGATGGCAAGGGTTGGTCGCTCACGGCCGAGCGCGATGGCGCGGCCGTCAAGCTGCGCCTGCTCGACAACCAGACGCAGCTCACGCCCGATCAGCTCGCAGCGTGGATGGAACACTTCCAGGATCAGCAGGCCGCCTGAACCGGGCCTGCAGTTGCCGACACAACGCCGATGCTTATGCGTCGGCGTTGTCGTTTGAGGCGTCGCCCTTTGCGGGCCGCTCGGGGCGATCCCGCATGCCGCCCTTCACCATGTCGAAACGGAACAAACGGCATTCGATGTTGCCGTTGTAGAGCGGCGTGCGCTGCGATTCTTTCAACCGCATGCGCCGCGGCATCGACAGATCGCCGGTGAAGACGAAAGCCTTCCAGCCAGCGAACTCGCGCTTGAGCGTACCCGCAAAAGCCTGGGCGAATTCGTTGGCGGCCGCCTCTTCCTGCGGGTCAACCGGGGGCGGTGGCTCAGGTTGGCGCAGCTCACGCACGGGCCGGCGACCATCGTCACGCGGGGCGCCCATGGCGCGGCTGGCGCGCTCAAATACGGTGCCATCCTCCTCGCTCTCGCCTTCCGGCCGGCGACGGCGCGAACCTTGCGCACCACGCACGGCGATACGCTCGCCGTACGGCGGGTTCATCAGCAGCACACCGGCGGCCTCGAACGGCGGCTTGCCGAAGCGGGCATCAACCTGCTTGAGCATCGGCTCGCCGGGCAGACCGGCGCGCTGCCAGTTAGCGGCGGCATAGGCCAGCATGTCGGTGGAGATGTCGGAGCCGGCCACCAGCGGTGGCGTGCGACGCATGGATGCGGCGGCCGCGTCTGCGGCAGCTTCGCGCAGGCGCTTGAAGCATTTGGCGTCGTGGTCCTGCAACCACTCGCAGGCGAACGCGCGCTGGCCGCCCGGTGCAATGCCAAGCGCGCGCTGCGCGGCTTCAACGAGGAACGTGCCACTACCGCACATCGGATCGTAGAACGGCATACCGTGCGCGCCGGTCCAACCGGTCAAGCGCAGGATGCCTGCCGCAAGGTTTTCCTTCAGCGGCGCCTCGCCCTTTTCCTGGCGCCAACCGCGCTTGAAGAGCGGCTCACCGGTGGTGTCGAGGTAGATCGTGCAATCGGTTTCGGTCAGGTACGCGTAGATGCGTACGTCGGGCGAAACAGTGTCGACGCTGGGGCGTGCGCCCACGCGCTGGCGGAAGCGGTCACACACACCGTCCTTCACACGCAGGCCAACAAACTTCAGGCTCTGCAGTGGCGATTTGTGCGCGGTCACATCCACGCGGATCATCTCGTCGGGCGTGAAGTAATCTTCCCAGCGCTGCGCGGCGGCCAGCGCATAGATGTCGTCTTCCGAGCGATATCCGCGCGAGCCCAGGCGCATCAGCACGCGACTGGCGATGCGGCTGTGCAGGTTGACTGCATACGCCGCGCCCTGCGTGCCGAAGAAGTGCACGCCGCCCGGCACGGTGCGGCCCACCTCGAACGCGGCCAGCTCATCCACTTCGGGGCGGATGGCGATTTCGGCCAGTTCATCGGCCAGCGCCTGTTCCAGCCCACGGGGGCATGGCGCGAAGTAAGCAGTTGCCATCGGAAAACAAAAAAATCAGAACGGCTTCACGACCACGAGGATCGTAATCGCCAGCAACAACAGCACCGGCAGTTCATTGAACCAGCGGTAAAAAGTGTGCGAGCGCTTGTTGGCACCCGCCTCGAATTTGCGCAGCAGCACGCCGCAGCCGTGGTGGTAACCGATCGTCACCAGCACCAGTGCGAGCTTGGCGTGCATCCAGCCGTTGGGCGGCGTCAACCCGATGCGATACCCCAGGAACAGCCACAGCCCGAGCAGGATCGCGACGATCGCCAGCATGGTCGTGAAGCGAAACAGCTTGCGCGCCATGATCAGCAGGCGCGTGATGGCCGCACGCTCGGTTTCCATCGCGAGGTTGACAAAGATGCGCGGCAGATAGAACAACCCGGCAAACCACGATGCGACAAAGACAATGTGAAAGGCCTTGACCCAGAGCATGCGAACAGTCCCGTGAATGATGTGAGCGCGATCGGTTAAAGCATCGCGCGCCGCTCGTGTCGGCGCGCGATGGCATCAGGTGCGAATCTCGCCGTGCCCGAACACGACGTACTTGAGCGAGGTCAGCCCCTCGAGCCCGACCGGCCCGCGCGCATGCAGCTTGTCGTTGGAGATGCCGATCTCGGCGCCCAAGCCGTACTCGAAGCCATCAGCAAAGCGCGTGGAGGCGTTGATCATCACGCTGGCCGAATCGACCTCGCGCAGGAAGCGCATGCCGGTCGAATAGTTCTCGGTGATGATCGAATCGGTGTGCGCCGAGCCGTAGGTGTTGATGTGTTCGATGGCGGCGTCCAGGCCGTCGACGGTACGGATCGACAGGATGGGCGCGAGGTATTCAGTGTGCCAGTCGGCTTCGACGGCGTCCTTCAGGTTGCCGAACCCGGCGGCTTCCAGCGTGGCACGCGTGGCCGGGCAAACGCGCAGTTCGATGCCCTTCTCCTGATAAACCTTGACCAGCGGCGGCAGCGCGCGCGCAGCGATGTCGCGCGACACGAGCAGCGTTTCCATCGTATTGCACGGCGCATAGCGCTGCGTCTTGGCGTTGTCACACACGCGCACGGCCTTTTCGATATCGGCATCGGCGTCGATATAGACGTGGCAGATGCCGTCCAGATGCTTGATCATCGGCACGCGTGCTTCTTCCATCAGGCGCGCGATCAGGCTCTTGCCGCCGCGTGGCACGATCACGTCGACGTACTCCGTCATGGTGATGAGCTTGCCGACAGCGGCGCGATCCGTGGTGGCCACCACCTGCACGGCGTTTGCGGGCAAGCCGGCATCGGCCAGCCCTTCTTCGATGAGCGCAGCCAGCGCGCCGTTCGACTCAATCGCTTCGGAGCCACCGCGCAGAATGGTCGCGTTGCCCGACTTGATGCATAGCGCGGCCGCATCCACCGTCACATTCGGACGCGACTCATAGATGATGCCGATCACGCCCAGCGGCACGCGCATCTGCCCGACCTGGATGCCGGTCGGGCGGAACTTCATGTTGCTGATTTCGCCGATCAAATCCGGCAGCGCGGCGATCTGCTCCAGGCCCGCGGCCATGGTGTCGATGGCGCGGTCGGTGAGCGTGAGTCGATCGATAAAGGCAGCGTCCTGGCCGTTTGCGCGGGCGCGCTCGACGTCGCGGGCGTTGATCTCTTTGAGCTTGGCGGCATCGCGGCGCACGGCGGCGGCGATGTGCAGCAGCGCGCGGTTCTTCTGCGCGGTGCCGGCGCGGGCCATGCCGCGCGAGGCAGCGCGCGCCTGACGGCCGACCAGGGCCATGTATTCGTTCACGTCGAGCTGCTTCATGATGATCGCGACCGGCGAGCTGCCGGCAAATTCAGTGTAAGGACAATTCGGAGGCTTGCAACTGACGGTGCTGTCAGGCCGGCACCGGAAGACTGCCCGGCCGCGCAACGCGCATCGCCAGTTGCAGCAGGCCATCCCAAGGCTCGGCGGGCAGCGAGGGTTCACGCAAGCCCTTGACCTGTCGATCCAGCTTGGCGGCCATGGCCAGCGCGCCTTCCAGCTCGCGCTGCGACAGCCGCTGCGCCGCCTGCGGCACGAGCCGCTCGCGTGGGCCCCAAACCCGCAGCTCGCGCAGCATCGAAGCCACCGGCACGCCCCTCGCCATGCCCGAGGCGATTTTTGATAATACGCGAATTTCTTCGGTCAACGTCCAGAGCACCAGCACCGTGGCTTCGCCCTCGCCGCGCAAGCCCTCAAGCATGCGCACCAGGCGCGGCACGTCGCCGGCCAGCATGGCTTCGGACAGCTTGAACACGTCGTAGCGCGCCACGTTGAGCACCGCATCGTGCACATCATCGAATGTCAACACGCCAGGCGGGTGCAGCAGACCAAGCTTCTGGATTTCCTGGTGCGCAGCCAGCAAATTGCCCTCTACACGGTCGGCAATGAACTGCAGGGCGCGCCGGCCGGGCTCTCCGGGTTCCACGCGCTGCTGCTGGCGCGCCAAACGCTCACCAATCCAACCGGGCAGCTTGGTGCGGTCCACCGAATCGACCTTGATCGACACGCCCGCACCTTCCAACGCCGCAAACCACGCCGATTTGGCGGTCGCAAAATCCAGACGCGGCAGGGTGATCAGCGTGAGGGTGTCGGTGGCCGGACCAGACGGTGTACCCGCTGCCAACGCGCGCAATGCTTCGCCGCCATCCTTGCCGGGCTTGCCCGACGGAATGCGCAGCTC
This sequence comes from Ralstonia sp. SET104, assembly GCF_003851545.1. GTDB lineage: Bacteria > Pseudomonadota > Gammaproteobacteria > Burkholderiales > Burkholderiaceae > Ralstonia. The sequence continues at coordinate 60,424 of NZ_BHVX01000019.1, forward strand.
GACGATCTTGCGATCACCGAACAGCGACATCGATTGCTGCGCCTCGGTCACGCGGGACCACGAAAAGCCGCGCTCGACGCTCATCACCTCTCGCTCGGTAAAGCCGTGGGTGCGTGCGGCCTGACGCAGCGCATCAACGGCTTCCAGCACAAGCAGGTGCTCGTCGCCGTGCACCACATATAGCGGTGCCAGGCCTTTGGTGCCGGCCTGCTTGAGGTGCCCTTCGAGCGCGTCGAGCCGCAGTTGCATGACCAGAACGGCTGCCGCTTACGACGGCAGCTTCACGGCGGCCAGTCGCCGCACGAGCTGGTTGATCGTATCGCCCTGCATGTCGCGGTAGAGCGCCGCTTCTTCGTAGTCCTTGGCCAGCACCTGCGTCTCGTTGTACGACAGATCGCGGAACAGCGTGATTTCTGACGGCTGGATCAGCAGGTTGTCGTGTGCATCACGCAATTGGAAGCGGAAGCGATACGTGATGCGGTACTCGCGCACCACACCCTGCGGCGTGAGCGACGAGATGGTCTTCACACGATTTTCGGCCAACACGTCGAGCAGCGCATCGGCGTCTTTCTTGTCCGACACGATGATGGTGTCGGAACCGTTGTCAATCAGCCGGCGCAACTGTGCGCGCATCTGCGAGTTCTGCGGCAGATTGATGTACAACCGCTTGAAGGCGAAGTCGGTATTGCCCCGCATGTGGAAGCCGCAGGCGGACAGTGCCGGCAGCGCAACAGCCAAGGCAAAGACAAAGCGGCCAAAAGTGCGACGAGACAACGACATAACCATGCGTTCCTTGAGTGAGGCAGCCAATACAGCGGCCGATCAGGCCACCACGTTCACCAGACGGCCCGGCACCACGATGATCTTCTTGGGCGGCTTGCCTTCCGCAAATTTCTGGACCGCTTCGTCCTTGGCGGCAATGGCTTCGATTGCCGCGCGGTCGGCATCGGCCGGCACAACGATGCTGCCGCGCACCTTACCGTTGACCTGCAGCACGAGTTCAATTTCGCTCTGCACAAGCGCACCCTCATCGACCTGCGGCCACGGGGCGTCGAGCAGGTCGCCAAATGCACCGGCGTAGCCCAGTTCCGTCCACAGCACGTGCGTGATATGCGGGACCACCGGGTACAGCACGCGCAGCAGAATGCCAAGGCCTTCGCGGCGCGCATCGGCGCCGGCGTCCTTGGCGCCTTCCAGCGCGTTGAGCATCTTCATCGTCGCCGAGACGACGGTGTTGTATTGCAGGCGCTCGTAGTCGTAGTTGGCTTGCTTGAGCACGGTGTACAACTCGCGGCGCAGCGCGCGGTCAGCATCCGTTGCGCCGTCGAAATTGGCAACAACCGCGCCATTGCCATGCCCAGCGCGGATGACGTCACCATGCGCCACACCGAAGTTCCACAGGCGACGCAGGAAGCGCGACGCGCCTTCCACGCCGGCGTCATTCCACTCGAGCTGCTGCTCGGGCGGCGCGGCAAACATTGTGAACAGGCGCGCGGTGTCGGCGCCGTACTGGTCGATCAGCGCTTGAGGATCGATGCCGTTGTTCTTGGACTTCGACATTTTCTCCACGCCGCCGATCACCACTGGCTGGCCGTCGGCCTTGAGCGTGGCCCCCACCGGGCGGCCGCGCTCGTCGGTCTGCACGTCGACATCCGCCGGGTTGATCCACTGCTTCTTGCCCGACGCGTCTTCGCGGTAGTACGTCTCGTTGAGCACCATGCCCTGCGTGAGCAGGTTGGTGAACGGCTCATCGAACTTGACCAAGCCGAGGTCACGCATGACCTTGGTCCAGAAGCGTGCATACAGCAGGTGCAGGATCGCGTGCTCGATGCCGCCGATGTACTGGTCCATCGGCATCCAGTAATCGTTACGCGCATCGACCATGGTGGCGCCATCCGGACACGTATAGCGCATGTAGTACCAGCACGAATCGATGAAGGTATCCATCGTGTCGGTCTCGCGGCGCGCAGGCTTGCCACACGACGGGCACGTGCATTCCAGGAAGCGCGGGTCCTTGTTGAGCGGGTTACCTGTGCCGTCCGGCACAAGGTCTTCGGGCAGGCGCACCGGCAGGTCCTGTTCCGGCACCGGCACGACGCCGCAGCTTTCGCAGTGGATCAGCGGGATCGGCGTCCCCCAGTAGCGCTGGCGCGAGATGCCCCAGTCGCGCAGGCGCCAGGTGGTCTTTTTCTCGCCGAGATCCTTGGCGGCCAGGTCAGCGGCCACGGCATCGACGGCCTGCTTGTAGTTCAGGCCGTCGTACTTGCCGCTGTTGACGAGCACGCCGTGTTCCTTGTCGCCGTACCACTCGGCCCAGGTGCTCGTGTCGTACGGCTGGCCCTTCACATCAACAACCTGCTTGATCGGCAGGTTGTACTTGTTGGCGAAGGCAAAATCGCGCTCGTCGTGCGACGGCACGCCCATCACGGCACCGTCGCCGTAGGTCATCAGCACGTAGTTCCCGACCCACACCGGCACGGATTCGCCCGTGATCGGGTGCGTGACGGTCAGGCCGGTCGGCATGCCCTTCTTTTCCATGGTCGCCATGTCGGCTTCCATGACGCTGCCGTGCTTGCATTCGTCGATGAACGCGGCGAGCGCGGGGTTGGTTTGCGCGGCGTGCGTGGCGATGGGGTGCTCGGCGGCCACAGCGCAGAAGGTCACGCCCATGATGGTGTCGGCGCGCGTGGTAAAGACGTACAGCTTGCCGTCGTTGATCACTTTGCCGTCGTCACCCGGGATGCTGTGCGGGAACGCAAAGCGCACGCCCTCGCTCTTGCCGATCCAGTTCTGCTGCATCAGCTTGACGCGCTCGGGCCAGCCCAGCGGGTCGAGGTCGGAGAGCAGCTCCTGCGCGTATTCGGTAATGCGCAGGTAGTACATCGGGATCTCGCGCTTTTCCACCACCGCGCCCGAGCGCCAGCCGCGCCCGTCGATCACCTGCTCGTTGGCGAGCACGGTCTGGTCGACCGGGTCCCAGTTGACGGTGCCGGTCTTGCGGTAGGCGATGCCCTTTTCGAGCATCTTCAGGAACAGCCACTGGTTCCAGCGGTAATAGTCGGGGTCGCAGGTGGCAACTTCGCGCGACCAGTCGATCGCCAGGCCCATCGACTGCATCTGGCGCTTCATGTAAGCGATGTTGTCGTAGGTCCAGGCGGCAGGCGCTACGCCATTGTTGAGCGCCGCGTTTTCCGCCGGCATGCCGAAGGCGTCCCAGCCCATCGGCATCAGCACGTTGTATCCCTTCATGCGCAGTTGACGCGTCATCACGTCATTGATCGTGTAGTTGCGCACGTGGCCCATGTGCAGCTTGCCCGACGGATACGGCAGCATCGAGCACGCATAGAACTTGGGCTTGTCCGAGCCGTCGGCGGCGCGCGCGTGTTCGATCACGCGGTAGGCGTCTTTGGCCTGCCAGTGTTGCTGTGCCTGCTGTTCGACGTCGGACGGGGAGTATTTCTCTTGCATGGTGACGGTACGCCCGGGGTGCCTCGGGCGATTGCAGCCTCGCGCAACGCGCGCGCGGCCAGAGTGAATGACGGAAAAGGCCCGATTATACCGTCGCCATCCACCCCATCCGGGCGATGGCAACGCTGCAAAAAAGCGCCGGACAGGCCTGCCAGCGCCCTTTTCCTGCCTGGTCGGCTTACAGGCCGAGCACGTCGTTCATGTCGTAGAGGCCCTTCTTGCCGGCCACGTACACTGCCGCACGCACAGCACCTTCCGCATACGACTGGCGCGTGTTGGAGCGATGCGTGATCTCGATACGCTCGCCGTCGCCAGCAAACAGCACGGTGTGGTCACCCACGATGTCACCGCCGCGCACGGTGGCAAAGCCGATGGTGCCCAGTTCGCGCGGGCCGGTTTCGCCTTCGCGCGCATAGACGGCGCGATCAGCCAGCTTGGTGCCCTGCGCCTCTGCCACGACCTCGCCCATCTTGAGCGCAGTGCCCGACGGCGCATCGATCTTGTGCTTGTGGTGCGCTTCGATGATCTCGACGTCGTAGCCCTGCGCCAGAATCTTGGCGGCCACTTCGATCAGCTTGAAGGTCGCGTTCACGCCCACGCTCATGTTGGGCGCCCAGACCACACCGATCGACTCGCCGTAGGTCTTGAAGCTGGCCTTTTGCTCGGCCGTGAAGCCGGTCGTGCCGATCACCACAGCCGTACCCAGCTCACGCGCGACATTCAGGTGGTTGAGCGTCGCGTCCGGGCGGGTGAAATCGATCAGCACATCAGCCTGCGAGAGCCCCGCGCGCACGTCGTCAGTGACGATCACGCCCGTGACCTTGCCCAGCTTGGCGCCGGCATCCTGGCCTACGGCCTCGCTGCCGGTGCGGTCCAGCGCGGCGCCCAGCGTCACGCCCGGGGTGCGCAGAACAGTGTCGATCAGCATCTGGCCCATGCGGCCCGAGGCACCTGCAATCGCGATTTTCATGTCAGTCAAAACAAGAGAGAAAACGGTCGTAGAACGCACAAGCGGCGGAACCCGTCCGCCGCTCGCTCGAAGATGGTATGCCGTGCGCTGGCTACACGCGCTTCAAGGCGCTGAGGTGGCCGGCGGCGGAACGCTGGTGTCCGTACTGCCACCGCCGGTGTGGTGCTCCGGCAGCGGCACGTCTACGCTGTTCCTGGAGCCGGTGGTCGACTGCACACGGTCACTCACTTCGGCCGACGGAATCGACGGTGCGCGCGCTGCCGGCGCAGCCCCTGCTGCAGCCGCGGCTGCAGCAGCATCCTTCTTCGGACGCTTGATGCCATCGATCTCCGAGATCAACTCGCTTTCGGACGGGAGGTCTTCGGCCCCCACCCACTTGGCGAGATGGTCGCCGTCAAACCACACGGTCAGCTTGCGCTCCTGCACAACGGCCGTGTTGCCGCGCTTGAACGAGAAAATGTAGTCCCAGCGGTTGGCGTGGAACATGTCCGTCAGGAGCGGCGTGCCGAGCACGAAGCGCACCTGGTCACGCGTCATGCCTTCTTTGAGTTGCGCAGCCTGCTCGCGCGAGACAAAGTTGCCTTGCACGATATCGATACGATACGGCGTGATGGCACTGGCGATCTTGCGCGTGGTGCTGTCATAGGTGCCGCATCCGGCCAGCAACGCCGACGCAGCGAGCATCGCACCCACCAACAGGCCACCACGGCGGGCGGCATGGGCAAAACAAACTGGACTGCGCGCAAAGGAAAAGGTCATGAGCGATCGGCCTTCAAACGGTTCCGGGCGGGCCCGGTACGGGAGGATTTGGCGACGGCCCAAACGCATCTTGCAGGCCCGTCAATAGGACTTTTGCCGCCAAAACCCTTATGATTGGAATATCCGAACATTGTACTCTAGGGAGCGTGGCGCATGCCGAGTCCTGCAGACCTCAAGAACATCGGTCTGAAAGCCACGGTGCCGCGGTTGAAGATCCTCGAGATCTTTCAGACCAGCGATGAGCGCCACATGAGCGCTGAAGACGTGTACCGCATCCTGCTCGCCGAGCAAATGGACATTGGCCTGGCCACGGTCTATCGCGTGCTGACGCAATTCGAGCAAGCGGGACTGCTGTCGCGCAACAACTTCGAATCCGGCAAGGCCATCTACGAACTCAACGAGGGCAAGCACCACGATCACCTGGTATGCCTCGATTGCGGTCGCGTGGAAGAATTCTTTGATGCCGAGATCGAACAACGCCAGCAGAGTATCGCGCGCGCGCGCGGCTTTGCGCTGCAGGAGCATGCGCTATCGCTCTACGGCAACTGCACGAAGGAAGCCTGCCCGCATCGGCCGAAGCGCTGAAGCGTTGAAGCAAAAAAGAAACGGCCGCATCATCTGCGGCCGTTTTTCATTGCAGTGCAGAGATGGCGGACATCAGGCAGACAGCCGCGTCTCATCCTCCTTTTCTGCGTCGCCCTGGCCACCCTTCTCGCCCTTGCCCGGCTCGTTGGCCTGCACGGACGGATGAGCCGGTGTGCCGGACGCCTGGCCGGTGTATTCGGCCACGACCTGTTTGAAGAGCTGTCGCGCCCACACCAGCATCGGATGCGTGTTGCGGCTGCGGTGCCACAGCATGTTCAAGCCCAACACGGTCTCGAGCTCTGCCGGCAGCGGGAACGCGTTGAGGTCGTACATCTTGCAGACCATGTCCTTCATCAGCGAGTTGACCGTGAAGATCATATCGGTCTGCGCGGCAACTTCGCCCTGCGTGCGCCAGCTGTGCACGGTCATGGTCGAGTTGCGCTTGAGGCCGCGCTGCTGCAAGGCGTAATCCAGCGGAATGAGCGACGGCGCAACACGGCTGCCGGGGCTGCCCTGCGCAATGAAGATGTGCTCGCAGTCGAGATATTGCTCGAGCGTGCAGCGATCCCCCAGGATCGGGTGTTCCTTGCGCGCGCAGACCCACATGTTGAAGGAGGTTACGACCTCTTCCATGATCTCGGAGTGGCGCGTGGGGAACGGGGAGAACGCCAGATCCAGTTCGTTGGCGCGCATGGCGGCCACGTCGGCTTCCCACGAAGACGATTCCGTCAGGCGCACCTGCAATGCCGGCGCGAGACGCTTGATGCGCAGCAGGAAGCGATCGAACAACGCATCGCCCAGCGTGCCGGCAAAGCTGACGTTGAACGTGCCAGTGGCTTCAGCCGGGTCAAACGTGTCGATGTCGCCCTCGTTGATGGCGGCCCACAGATCGAGCATTTCGCGCACCTTGGGACCAAGCTCCAGGGCCTTGGGCGTGGGCGTCAGGCCATGCGGGACGCGGATGAAGAGGGGATCGTCGAAGATCTCGCGCAGACGGCCCAGCGAATGAGAGACAGCCGGTGCGGTCATGTGCATTTTTTCAGCCACGTAGGTGGCGTTGCGCTTGCTGAGCAGCTCAACAAAAATCACCAGCAGCTTGGTGTCGACATTGACCATGGGACGCCTTGGCTCAAACACGTTGAAAAACTGGGAAGGCAACCATTGCCAAGGCAACGGGCCGAATGCGACGTAAAAGGCCGCTACATCACAATGTAGTATTTGTTCAGTGTACGGACTGGAACCCGATTTTCAAAGTGAATTCCTGTGGTCCGAATTGGAAATTTGCGTATTCGCAAACGTTTTCGTTGCAGTCCATAACAAAGGCCCGGCAGACGGCTAGGCAGCGGCGCAGTGCTGCGATGACGCATCCGCTTCGCTCGCCCATGAAAAAACGCGCCCGAAGGCGCGTTTTTTCTTTGCAGTTGGCAGGATTACTTGCCCACCACGCGAGCCATTTCCAGGCACTTGTTGGAGTAGCCCCATTCGTTGTCGTACCAGCTCACGACCTTGATGAAGGTGCCGTCCAGCGCGATACCGGCTTCAGCGTCGAAGATCGAGGTGCGCGCATCGCCGCGGAAATCCGTAGCAACGACCTTGTCTTCGGTGTAGCCCAGCACGCCCTTCAGGGCACCCTGGCTCTGCGCCTTCATTTCGGCGCAGATTTCAGCGTACGTGGCAGCGCTTTCCAGTTCAACGGTCAGGTCAACCACCGACACATCGGAGGTCGGCACGCGGAACGACATGCCGGTCAGCTTTTTGTTCAGTTGCGGGATCACCACGCCCACGGCCTTGGCAGCGCCAGTGCTCGACGGGATGATGTTTTCCAGAATGCCACGGCCGCCGCGCCAGTCCTTGTTGGACGGGCCGTCAACGGTTTTCTGCGTGGCGGTGGCAGCGTGCACGGTCGTCATCAGGCCGCGCTTGATGCCCCACTTGTCGTTCAGCACCTTGGCAACCGGCGCCAGGCAGTTGGTCGTGCACGAAGCGTTCGAAATGATCGCTTCGCCCTTGTACGTTTCGTGGTTCACGCCGTACACGAACATCGGGGTGTCGTCTTTGGACGGGGCCGACATGATCACCTTCTTGGCGCCCGCGTCGATGTGCTTCTGTGCGCCTTCCTTGGTCAGGAAGATGCCGGTCGACTCGATCACCACGTCGGCGCCGACCTCGCCCCACTTCAGCTCAGACGGGTCCTTCACTGCGGTCAGGCGAATCTTCTTGCCGTTGACGACAAGCGTGTTGCCGTCGACCGACACTTCACCGTCGAAGCGGCCGTGCACCGAGTCGTACTTCAGCATGTACGCCAGGTAGTCAGGCTCAAGCAGGTCGTTGATGGCAACGACTTCGATGTCCTTGAAGTTGGCCGCGGCGGCGCGGAACACCATGCGTCCAATGCGGCCGAAGCCGTTGATGCCGATCTTGATGGTCATGGTCAGTCTCCTGATAGCAGAAATGAAATCGACGATGCGATACAAACCAACACGGCACCTCATGGGTGCCGCGTACGCAAATTCAGTTAAGCAATGACGCTCTTGGCGGTGTTCACCACGTTCTCGACGGTGAAGCCGAAGTGCTTGAACAGCACGCCCGCCGGGGCCGACTCACCGAACGTGTCGATGCCGACAACGGCCTGCACCTGGTACTTCCACCAGAAGTCGGTCACGCCGGCTTCCACAGCGATGCGCGGCACGCCGTGCGGAAGCACGCTGGCCTTGTAAGCCGAGTCCTGCTTGTCGAACACGGTGGTTGCAGGCACGGACACCACGCGTGCCTGGATGCCTTCAGCAGCCAGTTGGTCAGCCGCGCTGACCGCCAGGCCCACTTCCGAACCGGTTGCGATGATGACCACGTCCGGCTTGCCCTTGGTCGCATCGCGCAGCACGTAGCCGCCGCGGGCGATGGCTTCGCGCGTGGCCGGGTTGCGTGCCTGGAACGGCAGATTCTGGCGGCTGAAGATCAGGCAGCTCGGGCCGTTCTGGCGCTCGATGGCGGCAGCCCAGGCGACGGCGGTTTCGGTGGTGTCGGCCGTGCGCCAGACATCCATGTTCGGGATCAGGCGCAGGCTGGCGACGTGCTCGATCGACTGGTGCGTCGGGCCGTCTTCCCCCAGGCCGATGGAGTCGTGCGTGAAGACGAAGATCGCGCGGATCTTCATCAGCGCAGCCATGCGCAGCGCGTTACGGCTGTAGTCGGAGAACGTCAGGAACGTACCGCCGTACGGGATGTAGCCGCCGTGCAGAGCGATGCCGTTCATGATGGCGCTCATGCCGAACTCGCGCACGCCGTAGTTGATGTGGTTGCCCCAGGCATCCACACGCACGGCCTTGCTGCCGCTCCAGTTGGTCAGGTTCGAGCCGGTCAGATCGGCCGAGCCGCCCAGCAACTCGCCCAGCACCGGGCCGTAGGCTTCCAGCGTGTTCTGGCTGGCTTTGCGGGTGGCGATGGTTTCGGCCTTCTGCTCGCACTTCTCAATGAACTCGGCGACAGCCTTGTCGAAGGCTTCGGGCAGTTCACCACGCATGCGGCGCTCGAACTGTGCGGCTTCGGCCGGGTAACGCTCGGAATACGCATCGAACAGCGCATTCCAAGCCTTTTCCAGTGCTTGGCCTTGGCCCTTTGCGTCCCACGCGTCGTACACGGCTTGCGGGATTTCAAACGGGGCGTGCGGCCAGGCCAGCGCTTCGCGCGCGGCGGCAATTTCGACACCCCCCAGCGGCGCGCCATGCACGTCGTGGCCGCCTTCCTTGTTGGGTGCGCCCTTGCCGATCAGGGTGCGGCAGCAGATCAGCGTCGGCTTGTTCGACTTCTTGGCTTCTGCAATGGCGGCTTCCACGGCGGCCACGTTATGGCCATCCACGGCGCGGATTACGTTCCAGCCGTAGGCTTCGAAGCGCTTCGGGGTGTCGTCGTTGAACCAGTGAACGACGTCGCCGTCGATCGAGATGCCGTTGTCATCCCACAGGGCGATCAGCTTGTTCAGGCCCAGCGTGCCGGCCAGCGAACAGGCTTCGTGGCTGATGCCTTCCATCAGGCAGCCATCGCCCAGGAAGACGTAGGTGTGGTGGTTGACGATGTCGAAGCCCGGGCGGTTGAACTCCTGGCCGAGCAGACGTTCGGCCAGCGCCATGCCGACGGCGTTGGTGATGCCCTGGCCAAGCGGGCCGGTGGTGGTTTCCACGCCCGGCGTGATGCCGTATTCCGGGTGGCCGGCGGTCTTGCTGTGCAGTTGGCGGAAGTTCTTCAATTCCGACATCGGCAGGTCGTAGCCGGTCAAGTGCAGCAGCGCATACAACAGCATCGAGCCGTGGCCGTTGGACAGCACGAAGCGGTCGCGATCCGGCCAGCGCGGGTTCAGCGGGTTGTGGCGCAGGTGGCGGCTCCACAGCGCCACGGCGATGTCCGCCATGCCCATCGGCGCGCCGGGATGGCCCGAGTTGGCTTGCTGGACGGCGTCCATGGCAAGCACGCGAATGGCGCTGGCCATCAACTGGGTAGGCTGGGTGGTATTCGAGTGGAGGGCGGGGGCGGTCATGCGAACCTGCGGCAGGAAATAGGCGGGAAAACCGCGATTTTACCAGACGGTGATAGCCCGGCTGGGCTGATCGCGGTCAGTAAAACGTGCTACGACTCCCCTTCCCCCGCCCGGCTTACCACTCTGCGACAGAACCGTCGGCGTGGCGCCACACCGGGTTGCGCCAGTCGGGCGCTTCCTTGCTGCGCTCGATGACCAGCGCCTCGTCAATGTCGACACCCAGGCCGGGCAGGCGCGGTGGGCGGATATAGCCGCCTTCCAGCGCGAAATCGGCCTTGTTTCGCACGTAATCGAGCAATTCGGCGCCCTTGTTGTAGTGGATGCCCATGCTTTGCTCCTGCAACGTGGCGTTCCAGCTGACGAAATCGACGTGCAGGCAGGCGGCCAGCGCAATCGGCCCGAGCGGGCAATGCGGCGCCAACGCCACATCGTAGGCCTCGGCCATCCCGGCAATCTTCAGGCATTCGGTAATGCCGCCCGCGTGCGACAGATCCGGCTGGAGGATGGAGACCCCGCCCGCCTCCAGCACGCGCTTGAAGTCGAAACGCGAGAACATGCGCTCGCCGGCGGCGATGGGCAAATGCGTGTGCGCGGCCAGCCGGGCGTAGCTCTCGGCCTGTTCCGCCAGCACGGGCTCTTCGATAAACAGCGGGCGATATGGCTCCAGCTCCTTGATGAGCACCTTGGCCATCGGCGCAGAAACGCGGCCGTGGAAATCGAGCCCGAACTCGACAGCATTGCCAAAGGCCGAACGGATTTCGGCCACCTTCGCCACCGCTGCATCCACCGCGCGGGACGTGTCAATGATGCCCATCTCTTCGCAGCCGTTGAGCTTGAAGTGATCAAAGCCGCCGGCCTGCAACGCCTTCATGCCGGCAATGACGTCGGCCGGGCGATCACCGCCGACCCAGCTGTAGGTGCGCATTTTGTCGCGCACCAGGCCGCCGAGCAGCTCGTACACCGGCACGCCCAACACCTTGCCCTTGATGTCCCACAACGCCTGATCGATACCGGCAATGGCGCTCATCAGGATCGGGCCGCCGCGGTAGAAGCCAGCGCGGTACATGGTCTGCCAGAGGTCGTTGATGCGGCTCGGGTCCTGACCGACGAGATAGTCGGACAGCTCGTGCACCGCCGCTTCCACCGTGCGCGCACGGCCTTCGATAACGGGCTCGCCCCAGCCGGTGACGCCCTCATCGGTCTCGATTTTCAGAAACATCCAGCGCGGAGGCAGGCGGTACGTGGTCAGGCGGGTGATTTTCATGGGTGGATCGTTCGGTCAGATTGGGCAGTGCGATAGGCGGTGACAAAGGCGCGCGCGCGCTCGGCGGTGCGCTCGACGGGTTGGCCCGGACGATAGAGGTCGCTGCCAAGCCCGGCGCCGATGCAGCCGGCGGCAAGGTAGTCGACGAGGTTCTCCGGCGTGATGCCACCGACGGCAAACACCGGCACCCCTGAAGGCAACACGGCCTTGAGCGCGCGAACATAGCCGGGGCCGAGTGCGCCGGCGGGGAAAATCTTCAGTGCTTGCGCGCCCGCGTCGAGCGCGGCAAACGCCTCGGTGGCGGTCATGCAGCCAATGCAGGTGACAAGACCGGCGCGGACGGCGGCGCGGATCACCGGCGTGTGCGTATTGGGCGTCACGACCAGCTTGCCGCCCGCCGCGAACATCAGGTCCACATCCTCTGGGCGCAGCACGGTGCCGGCACCAATCAATGCGCGGTCACCGAATGCGCGCGCGGCCAGTTGCACGCTCTGCGCCCAGTCGGGCGAATTGAGCGGAATTTCGATGGCGTCAAAGCCGGCATCAACCAGTGCCTGCGTATGCGCCAGCACCTCGTCAGGCCGGATGCCGCGCAGGATGGCGATCAGCGGAAGGTGGGTTGTCCAGGTCATGCGTCGCGCCTTATTCGTGATAGAGCTGCGAGCGGCCGCCATCGATCAGGATGTCGGTCGCGTTGATGAAGCGCGCCTCGTCGGAGGCGAGGAAGAGCGCGGTATAGGCCACCTCTTCGGGCTCGCCGATGCGCTTGCAGGGCAGCAACTCGGCCTGGCGGCGGCGTTCGGCTTCGGGGTCGGGCGCGGCAGCAAAACCGGCCTCGGCAATAGGCGTGAGGATCAACCCTGGCGAGATCGAATTCACCCGGATGCCGCGCGCCGCATATTCAATACCCAGCGCACGCGTGAGCCCAATCAGCCCATGCTTGGCCACCGGATACGGAAACGCGCCCGGGATGATCTTGTGCCCATGCACCGACGCGATGTTGACGATGCTGCCGCCACCCCGCGCCAGCATGTGCGGCAGCACAGCCCGTGCGCAATGCCATGCGCCTTCCAGGTCGACGGAGAGGCAGCGCGCCCAATCGTCCTCGCTCAGCTTGAGCGGATCGGAGAACACGTTGATACCTGCGTTGTTGACCAGCACGTCGATGCCGCCAAAGCGCTCGACGCCTGCCGCGACCATCGCGTCGATCTGATCGCGGCGGCGCACGTCGGCCTGCACGAGAAGGATGTTGCCGTCGTTGCCGCCGCTGTTGCCAATGGAGGCGGCAAAGGCTTCGGCGCGTTCGTCACGCACCAGCGTATTGACGATCACGCGCGCGCCGTGCCGCGCAAACAGCTTGGCAATCGCCCCGCCAATGCCTTGCGTGGCCCCCGTCACCAGGGCGACCTTGCCCGCAAGACGCGGCGGAAAAGACGTGAGAGAAACAGTCATGCTTCAGAACGATTCACGGTGAATTGATAGCTGCGCTGCAGGCTCTGCCCGGTGCCCAGAATTGTCAGCCCGTGGTCTTGCGGCAGGCCCGGCAAGTTGTGCGCGTTGATGGCGTGGTCGACCGGTTCAAAGCAGAAGAAATCGTGTTCCACCGGGGTGTACAGCACATAGCGCGACGTGTCCGCTGTGATCTGCACCGACATGCGGCGGCTGGGCCAGACGATCTCGGCGCGGCCATCCCAGCCTTCAAAGCTGTGGTTGATGGCGGCGTTGGCTTCCAGCTTCCGGAGCTTGCGAAAATCGGCATCTGAAGACGGCGCGTGCAAAACCGTCGGCAGATGGTCCGGTGCGGATTGCCACATGGCTGTGGCGCTTGCGTGCAACCGAACATCGGGCGACCGCGGGAAAAATGGATGCACACCCAGCCCGAACGGCAGTGGCGCGCCCTCGTTGCGCACCGTCAGCACGATCTGCAGCGTGTTGCCCGCGAGCGTGTAGCGCTGCACCGCCAGATAGCGGAACGGGCGGCCGTGGTCGACCATCGCGGCGAGTTCAACCGACGTGCTCGCTTGCGAGACCGGTTGCCACGGCATCAGCCAGCCGTGACCGTGCAGCGGATACGATTCGTCGTCGCGCGTGCGCGGCACTTCAATGGTCCGGCCCCGGAACGGAAAACGCCCGCCGCCGATGCGGTTGGACCATGGCACCAGCGGGTAGCACGCCAGCGCTCTCGGATCGCACAGTGCAGCGTCAGCATCGCCCGGCCGGAAGATGGGGGCGGCGGCGCCATCGCAGAGCAGATCGAAACGCAACAACCCGCCACCGGCTTCTGGCAGCACGTCGGCGCGCAGCACGCCGTTCTCAAGCCGCAACGTAGGCATGGCCGAACCGGCCCTCCGGCAATCCACGCACGTTGGCCACAGCCAACTGGAAAATCGCGCCAGCATCCGCGTCTTCAGCCAGACGATGTGCCGACAGACCATCGCGTGCGGTTGCCAGGTAAAGCGTGTCGAACACCGCGCCGCCAAACGCCGGGCACGTGGGCTGCGATGCAGGCACGGCAACGCGCGCCAGCACGCGCCCGTCCGGCGCATAACGCGTCAGGCGGTTGCCGCCCCATTCGGCGTTCCACAGGCAACCGTCAGCGTCTACGGTTGAGCCGTCGGGCGAACCTTTGTGGCCGCCATCGGCATCGTGGTCACGCAGATCAGCAAAGACACGAATGTTGGCGACTTCGCCGGTCTGTCCGTCGTAATCGCACGCCTGGATGCGGCGGCTGTTCGTGTCGCACCAATACATGGTCCCGCCGTCTGGGCTGAAGGCGATGCTGTTGGCAATGGTGATATGCGGCAGCGCCAGACGTTGCAGCGCGCCCATCGGCGTGAAACGGTAGAAGCTGCCGGTGGGCTCCGGGCCGCCTTCATGCATGGTGCCGAAGACGTAGTTGCCGCAGCGATCGGCCCGACCGTCGTTGACGCGCGTGGCCGGGTTCTCGGGCTCGACGTCGGCCAGCAGCGTGAGCGTGCCGGTGCGCGTGTCGAAGCGGGCGATGCTCTTGGCCAGACCCAGGATCAGCACGCCAGGTTCGCCCGTCAGCACAAAGGAGCCCACGCGTTGCGGCAGCGGCCATTGGCGCTCCTGCCCGGTCGCCGGATCGTGCTGCCACAACAGCGATTCCTGGATGTCGGTCCACCACAGCGCACGCAGGGCATCGTCCCAGACAATACCTTCGCCCAGCGTGCAGCGCAGATCAGAGAGCGTGGTTGCGATCATTGTCATTGGCACGTTTTTTTCACTCACGGCCGCCGCGGTTCTTCAACTGGTCGACCAGCACTGCCGCCAGCAGAATCGCGCCGCGCACGAGGTACTGATAGAACGCGTCGATGTTCAGCAGGTTCATCGCGTTCTGCACGGTGCCCATGATGAGCACGCCGACCAGCACCCCGCTGATGGTTGCGCGGCCACCCAGCAGCGACACGCCGCCCAGCACACACGCCGAGATCACGTTCAGCTCAAAGCCCTGCGCCGCGTTTGGCTGGCCGCTCGTGATGCGCGCCGCCAGAATCACGCCCGCCAGCGCGGCAATCACGCCCTGGATCAGGAAGATAACGACGCGCGTCATGTTGACGTTCACGCCCGCCAGCCGCGCCGCTTCCGGATTGCCGCCAATCGCCAGCGTATTGCGCCCGTAGATCGTCTTGTTGAGCAGCACGCCAAACACGACAAAGCACAGTGCCGCGACCCACACCGGCGTCGGCACACCAAAGACGATGGTGTTGCCCAGGTCGAAAAAGGCCATATCCGACACGCCCACCGCCTGCCCGTGCGAAGCGATAAAAGCGAGGCCGCGCACGATTTCCATCGTGGCCAGCGTGGTGATCAGTGCGTTGATCTTGAGCTTGGCGATCACGAAACCGTTGATGCCGCCAATGACCGCCCCCGCCACCAGGCTCACGCCGATGCCCAGCGCGATGCTGCCGGTGGCGTTGATGATCATGGCGCAGAGCACGCCGGCAAACGCCACCGTGGAGCCGATCGACAGATCGAAATCGCGCGACGCCAGGCAGAACATCATCGTGCAGGCCACCATGCCGATCTGCGAGACAGACAGCGCCAAGCCCACCATGTTCTGCCACGAGAAGAAGTACTCGACCGAGAACGACAGCGCGGCAAACAGAATGGCGAAGATCAGCGGCAGGCTGAAATCGTCCAGCAGGCGGAGCAAGCGCGTCTTGTTCATCATGGTGCGAGCCGATGCAGCCAGGGCGTCGGAATGTTGCAGGGGTTGAGACTGGGACATCATGAACTCCGGGTTCTCAGGCAGCCAGTGGTGCCGTCGGCAGTGGCGCAGATTCGGGACGTAAGGCGAGCTTGAGCACGGCCTGTTCGTTGGCCTGCTCGCGCGGCAGCGCTCCGGCGATGCGGCCTTCGCTCATCACCAGCACGCGGTCGGCCACGCCAAGGATTTCTGGCAGCTCGCTGGAAATCATCAGCACGGCCACCCCGCGTTCGGCCAGCTCGTACAGCACTTGGTAGATCTCGTTCTTGGCGCCGACATCAATGCCGCGCGTGGGCTCGTCGATGATGAGCACGCGCATGTCGTCTTCCGCCAGCCAGCGCGCCAGGATGGCCTTCTGCTGATTCCCGCCGGACAGCAGGCGGATCGGCTGCTCACGGTTGGGCGTCTTGATGCGCAGCCGCGTGATGTAGTGGTCGGCCGTCTTCGCTTCCTGCCTGTCGTTGACGAACAGGCCGAAGCGTCGCTGGTTGCGCCGGCAACTGATGTTGATGTTTTCCGACACCGAACGGCAGCCGATGATGCCCTCTTCCTTGCGGTCTTCCGGACACAGCACGATGCCCTGACGGATGGCGTCAGCCACATCGCGGATGCGAATCGGCGTGCCGTCCAGCGTGATGCTGCCGGCCGTCTTGCGATCGGCGCCGTAAATCAACCGGGCCAGCTCCGACCGCCCCGCCCCGACCAGTCCGAACAGGCCGACAATCTCGCCACGCCGCACGGACAGACTGGCCGGCTCGGCAAGCTTCTGGCCCATCAGGCCATCCACCCGCAGGCGCACGTCGCCCAGCGCGCGCGCGGTAATCGAAGATGTCGTCGATCTGGCGCCCGACCATCTGCGCGACCAGCTCGTCGCGTGTGACCTTGGCCATCGACGGAAAATCCGCCACTTTGCGGCCGTCGCGGAAGATCGTGCAGCCGTCGCACAGCTCGAAAATCTCGTCCAGCCGATGCGAGATGTAGATCAGTGCCCGGCCCTGCGCGCGCAGGTCTTTCACCAGGCGGAACAGGATGTCGGTCTCGCGGATCGACAATGAACTCGTCGGCTCATCCAGCGCAATCACGCGCGCATCGCGCAGGATCGCCTTGCAGATTTCCACCATCTGGCGCTGGCCGATCGACAGGTGCTTCAGGCGCGCGCGCGGGTCCAGATCGACGCCAATTCGCCCGAGCTGTTCGCGCGTCCACGCCATCGCCTCGCGCTGGCGGATAAACCCGCCGCTGGCTGGCAGATGGCCGAGCAGCAGGTTGTCCATCACGGTCAGCTCAGGCACCGTCTGCAGTTCCTGGTGGATGACGGCAATGCCGGCATCCAGCGCCGCCCGCGTGGTCGGGAATGCAGTCGGCCGGCCCTCGACGACGATCTGCCCACCATCGGGCTGATAGTCGCCGCCCAGGATCTTCAACAGCGTCGACTTACCCGCGCCGTTCTCGCCCAGCAAGCCGTGCACGCGGCCGCATTCGATGCCAAACGACACATCGGACAGCGCCCGCACACCCGGAAACACCTTGCTGATGCCACGAAACTCAAGAAACGCCGACATGGCAAGCCTCCTCCGCTAACGTCGTTCGCAAGATCACAAACCCATCTCTTGGCGGACGGCCTTCTCGTTGTCGCGCGTCATCAAGCGGCCGCTCGTCAGGGTGAGCGGGGCCGGCGCCTTGTTGTCCTTGATCCACTCATACATGTTGAGCGAGGTCTCGTAACCGTGACGCTTCGGGCTGATGAGCACGGTGCCGAAGAAGCCGGTCTTCTCGGGCTTGGAGAATTCGTTTAGCGCCGACTGACTGCCGCCAATGCCCACCCCGATGATGTCCGCCGGCTTCACGCCATGGCCTTCTGCCGCGCGTACGGCGCCAAGCACCGCTTCGTCATTCAGGCCGAACGCAATCCAGTGCTTGAACTTGGGGTTTTTGGTAAGCGTGATATTGGCGGCGTTGAACGCGGCTTCGGTATCCGTCTTGGCCTGCGGGCTGGTCAGCACATTGGCGGCCGGGAAGCCCGCCTTGCTAAGCGCAGCCACGGCGCCATCGGTGCGCTCCTTGGCGGTCGGCAACTGGTCATACGCAATGCGGATGGCGCCGACTTCCGACAGGCTCCAGCCGCGCTTCTTCATCTCCTGCGCGATGGCATCGCCCACCTGTTCGCCGATCTTCGTGGCGGAGATACCCATGTGCGGCACCGACTCAATCGGCTTGCCGCCGCCGTCCACCAGGCGATCATCCACTGTCATCAGCTTGAGGTTGTTTTGGCGGGCCTTGGCCACCACGGCCGGTCCGAGCTTCACATCAGGCACGCAGATCACGAAGCCCTGCGCATGCTGTGCGCCCAGGTTGTCGATGGCGGTCAGCACCTCGCCGCCGCTGGGCACGCCAATCTTGACCAGCTTGAAGCCTTTCTCCTTGGCGGCCTGGTCAGCGAACTTCCATTCGTCCTGGAACCACGGTTCTTCCGGCTGCTTGACGAGGAAGCCGATCTTCACATCGTCGGCTGCATGGGCAAACACCGAAAAGCCGCCCGCCATGGCAAACAGGGTGGCGGCCGCAACGGCCTTGAAAGTCCCGCGTCGTTGTTGGTTCATCTTGTCTCCTTGCGGTGCCGTCCTGGCGGCACCTGTCTTGCGTTGGATGAAAAGTTAGGTTTGGCGGAGCGGGCGCTAGGCCTGCGCCACCTTCAATGTCTTCACCAGACCACGCTCGCGTGCGATGGCAATCGCGCCGCTGCCGGCCAGGTGTTCCTGCTGCTCACTGCTGGTGACGGTGACCTTGCCCGAGAAGAAATCGTCGTCCGACACCAGCACGGCCAGCGCTTCGCGCAGCAGCGGCTTGCCGGTAATGACGAACTGCGTGCCAGGGTTCATGCGGATCGCGCTGCTGTTTTTGAGCGTGAGCAAATCCGCGCCCAGCACCGCGCCCAGCAGGAAGTTGGCTCGCGCATTGCGTTCGTAGATGGTGAACTGGCCCAGCGTGCGCACCATGAAGCAGGCGCGCCCCAGCCCGATGCTGCTGGCGCTGCGCGCCCCGGACAGCAACATTTCCGGATCGACCTCGTTGGCAAAGTCGGAGTCGAGCGCATCGGCCAGGATGGTGTTGTGCGTGATCACGTGCAACAACTCGCCGGCCAGCGTTGTCACGCAACCCGTGATGCGTTGATCCGCATCCAGATGCACGAACTTCGAGTGCGAGCCCGGCAGCACGATCACTGCCGGTTCGCTGATACCGAGGCGCGAGACCAGGCCCATGGTCTCGACCTCTTCGCCGCGCATCATGTCCATCGATTCAATGTTGTGCAGGCCGAGGTTATCCACCGGATTGCGCACGCCCGGCACAAACCAGATCGGCTGGGCACAGACCTCGGGGATGCTCGCCTGCACCATCCCGGCAGCCAGATCGCGCAGGCCAGCCGGCGCCACCAGGTGCGGCACTTCGTGCAGGCCGACGTTGGAGGTGATCATGCCGGACGCCAGCACCAAGTCGACCTGGCTCATGCTGAAGCCGGCCTTCTGCAGCGCAGCTTCAATGGTGTCCTGCACGCCGCGCTGCAGCGTCGTCCGGTTGCCGGTGATGGCGGTGTCGCGCACCCCAACCTGGCGCGCGGCCTGGCAGAGCGCAACGTCATCGCGCCAGACCGTGACGCGTGTGTTGGTGGTACCGGTATCGATGGTGAGGATGTTCATGCGTGGCATTGCTTGGTGTGACGTGGCCGGGATTCGGGCTTAGAACGAGTGAACGATACCCGTATAGGCACCCAGTTGGTTCTTACCCGGCGCCGGGTTGTTGTTGGTCGCCTCCACCGAGAAATTGGCGGTGGCGCTGTTTTGCACGGTGCCCACGCTGGCGTACAGCATCGTGCGCTTGGACAGGTTGTAGTTCGCACCGGCCATGAACAGGTTGGCATTGCCGCCACCGTGGTTCACGTTGATGCGATATGCCGCGCCGATCAGCGTGAGCGCTGGCGTCAGCTCGTAATTCACGCCCAGCCAGTAGTGGTTGGCCTTGGTGGGCGAGCCGGCGGCGGCATCGGGCGCAGACAGGTTCTCGTACACGGCAAACAGCTTGGCCTTGCCGATGGTGTAGGTGCCGCCCAGCGTCGCTTCCTTCGAGAAATTGAAGATGTCGCTGAACTTGCCGTTGCCGTCACGAATGACGTCGTAGATCGCGCGAATCTCCACCGGCCCAGTCTTGTAGACGGCCGACACACCATCGCGGCGGCTGTTGCTGAAGGAGCCAGGCTGCTCGCCCAGGCCCGTTTGCAGGCCAATCTGGAAGCCGCCCCAGGTCGGGCTCTGATATTCGACGATGTTGTTGGCGCCTTGCCAGTTGCGCCCGCGCACCAGCGTGGCAGAGCCGATGAACTGCTGGCCGGTCGGGTCCAGGAACCAGACGTCGTTGCTGATGAAGAGGTTCTTGCCGGCGGTCAACGTGCCCCAGGTCGGGCTCGACAGGCCGACGTACGAACGGCGGTTGAACAACGCGTCGCCGTTGGTGCGGCCCTTGGTGGCGCCAAAGCCCGATTCCAGCCGGAACACCGCCTGCAGGCCGCCGCCCAACTCTTCCTTGCCCATGAACCCGAACATGCTGGTGCCCCACTGGTTGTCGGCACCGCGCCAGAGGCTGCCGCCAGACGATGTCGATGTGGGGGCAACGTTGTTCTGATAGTCGATGCCGGCAGCGACGCGGCCGTACAGGGTGACATTGGTATCGGCGAGGGTGGGAGCGGTCCAGCCTGCCAGCGCGAGCATCAGCGCACACACCGGCATCCCGCAAACAGCGGTGGTTCGATTCATGACGTCTCCTGAGATGTTTTTTGTAGGCGGGGTCCGGTGCGTCGCGTGGCTTGAGATCGCTGGATGCACACACCAGGCAAACGCCAACCGTCCCCAGGCGCATTTGTAGTCGTCGGGGCCTTAACGTGGCAAACTACAAATTCTTCGCGAGACGTTAAATTTTTCTTAACGAGAACGCATGCCACGGCGCCTCCCTCCCCTTAATGCATTGCGCGTCTTTGAAGTCGCGGGTCGTCATCTGAGCTTCAGCCGGGCCGCCGACGAGCTTTGCGTGACAAACGCTGCCGTCAGCCACCAGATCAAGCAGCTCGAAGATCATCTGGGCAAGAAGCTCTTTGCGCGCCGCAACAACCAACTCACGCTCACAGACGCCGGAGACAACTACCTCCCCCGCGTGCGCGATGCCCTGCGTGCGCTCGAACAGGCCACCGACCTGCTGATGGATACCGCCGACGCACCCCTGCGCGTGGCCGTGCCGCCAACCTTCGGTGCCAAATGGCTGGTGCCGCGGCTATACCGATTCTTCAACCAGCATCCGCACGTGCGCGTCGAGGTGTCCACCGCCGATGTGCAGGATCACGGCCAATTCGATCTGTGCATCGACGATCGGCAGGTCAACGCCCCCAACCTGCGCGTCGAGTGGTTCACCTCCACTGATTTTTTTCCGGTGTGCAACGCCACGCTGCAGGCAGCCATCCGCATGCCGCAAGACCTCGCCGCGCACACGCTGCTGCACGAGCGCGGCGGGCGTCATCTCGCGCACCACCCAACGTGGCGGCAATGGCTTGACGAAGTGGGCGTGCCCCAGATCGACGCCACGCGCGGGCCGGCGTTCTCCGAAGCGCTGATGGCACTGCAGGCGGCCATTGACGGCCAGGGCGTGGCGCTCGGCCAGGGCCTCCTCGTCGAATACGACATCGCTGCCGGGCGGCTCATGCGGCCGCTGGCGACCGAGGCCTCGCTTCGCCTGTCGTACTACCTCATTCATCCGCATCAGGCTGCCGAGCATGCAGGCTTTGCGCTGTTCCGCCAATGGCTCGTCGATGAAGTTGCACGCAGCGGCGGCCGTGCGCGCAACCAGCCCCCGGCAAGCGAGGTGTTTTGATTTCTTTTCGATTGTGGTGCTGCATGTGCGCTACTGGCGCTCTAAACTAACCGTTCTCGCTTGTCCCAGCCAGCATCGCGCCGAAGAAGGAGCCCGCCATGAGCTTCCCCCGCCCCGCCAACACCCCGTGGCTTGTTCCGTACCTGACCGTGCGCGATGCATCAGCCGCCATCGCCTTTTATCGCAACGCGTTCGGCTTTGGTGTGCAGGATGAGGTGCAAGACCATGGCCGCCCCATCCACGTCGAGATGACATATCAAGGCCAGCTCATGCTGATGTTTGCGCCCGAAGGCGCCTTCGGCTCCACCGCCAAAGCCCCGGCCGGCGCAGGCTTCGAGTGCCCGCAGAGCTTCCACCTGTATTGCGACGACGTTGACGCCGCGTTCCAGCACGCGCTGGACCAAGGCGCCGCGTCCATCATGGCGCCCCACGATGCCTTCTGGGGCGAGCGCTACGCAGCCGTGCGTGACCCCGACGGCTACCGTTGGGGCCTCGCTTGCCGCCCGGCTGCCGCAGCCTGATCGCTCCATCGCTCAATCGCCCATTCACCCGATCGCCCGACCCGATTCACACAAGGATTGCTGTAATGGGGCTTCCCCGTTTTTTCATCGACACACCGCTTGGCCCCCACACCACCGTCACGCTGCCCGAGGCCGTGACGCGGCACATCCACGTACTGCGTCTGACCGTTGGCGATGAGGTTTGCCTGTTCGATGGTTCGGGCCACGAGTTCCGCGCGCGGCTCGACGCCATCAACAAACGCGATGCCACCGCCAGCCTTGCTGATAGCACGCAGCCCGATACCGAGGCGCGCTACGCCATCACGCTCGCGCAGGGCATTGCCGGCGGTGACAAGATGGATTGGCTGATCGAGAAAGCCGTTGAACTGGGCGTACACGCCGTTGCGCCGCTGCAAACCGAACGCGGCGTGGTGCGCCTCTCGGGCGAGCGTGCCACCAAGCGCGTGCAGCATTGGCAAGCACTCGTGCAAGCTGCCTGCGAGCAATGCGGCCGCGCACGCGTGCCGGCTGTCGCGCCAGTCACCACACTGCGCGACTGGCTGGCCGCCGCCAAGTCCACAGCCGCGCCGCGCGTGTTGCTGTCGCCGCGCGGCACACAATCGCTCACGCAATGGGCGGTGCAATCGCGCACGCGCATCGAGGGCAGCGGCATCGTCCTGCTGATCGGCCCCGAAGGCGGTCTCTCCCCCGAAGAAGAAGCGCTTGCCGACGCCGCAGGTTTCTTACCACTGACACTCGGACGACGTATTCTGAGAACGGAATCGGCAGCGCTTGTTGCCGTGTCCGCGCTGCACGCCGTGCTCGGCGAGTTCTGAATTCTGACGACGAAACACTGACCGTTTGATCCCACCGGCGGGGCTCACCCCCTTTCCCGCCACTGACCAAAGGAGCTTCATCATGGGTCTACTCGATTCGATTCTCGGCGGCGGCAATGACGCCAGTGGCGCGCAATCGTCCTTGCTGGGTAACAAGAAGGTGCTGCTGGCCGTGGGCGTGCTGGCCTACCTGGCGATGAAACACAAGTCGCAAGGCACCGGCGATGCGGCTGCGCCCCAGGGGCAGGAAGATCAGGGCGGTGGCCTGTTCGGTTCGCTGGGGGGCCTTCTGGGCGCGGCCGGCGGTGCCGGCGCGCTGGGCGGCTTGCTCGGGGGTGCAGGCGGCGCTGGTGGCCTTGGCGGTCTGCTCGGCGGCTTGCTGGGCGGCGGCAGCGGCAACGCAGATCAGGCTGCGGCGGGAGGCCTCGGGCCGCTGCAGCAGATTCTGGAGCAAGCCGGTCTGGGCGAACAGGTCAAATCTTGGATCGGCAACGGCCCGAACCTGCCGGTGTCGGGTGAGCAGATTACCCAGGCGCTGAGCGGAACGGGCGCGCTGGAGGAAGTCTCGAAACTGGCCGCCAACTTCGGCATCAACGAGGGCGACCTCGCCAGCCAGCTCGCTGAAGGGCTGCCCGAAGCGGTCAATCACCTCACGCCGCAGGGTACAGTGCCGGCAGCCTGACCCTCGTCACCGCACAGGAAAAGAGCCCGCATTTGCGGTAATGCCGTTCAGTTAAGGTCTTTCCGAAGATATCGAAGGGCATAACGAGCAGGACGGGACTTGACGGTCCGATCGCATTTGCGGTTGGGCCGTTTTACGTTGATCAGCAGCTTGAGGTGCTCCCGCAGCCGTTTGAGAACGGCGGGAAG
>NZ_BHVX01000020.1 GCF_003851545.1 Ralstonia sp. SET104
TCCTAGTCGGCGTCAGCATACGGAATGTGGCAATTCAGGCCCACGGAATTGTTCGAAGAACCCTTTCTTTGCTGACTTTCTTTGGCAAGACAAAGAAAAGTAATTCAGCCCCGGCAGGAGATGAAACAAGGGATGGACCACCAAGATAACAACCAAAATGCCCCGACCGCAGGCCCCGGCAGCCCTCGGATGAGCCCCGCCAAATTGTGATTTATAGTGACAACTTCGCTCTGACGAAGCAGCGGTCATTACACTCGGCGCCATCGCTTTCGTGCCATAGAGAAAGTGGTCAAGGTCTGGAAACCCTTGGAGATGGCGGGGCAAGTGCCGAGCATAGGTGCTTTGCCCTCAACCGCTATGGCTTGGCTTCGTCTCCCTCTTGGGGCGGGCCAGGCTTGAACGGCTTCGGCCGTACCGATTGCCATCTCTCGGGTTTCCAGCTTGCCTGTGCTCGCCCACCCTCCCCCAGGGTTGGGCGCGCTTCCATTCATCACATGAAAGGAAAGCCCGATGACCCGCTTACCCGCCGACTCTTCCGACTTCCCCGCTTGCGAAACAAGCCACGCATACCAGCAAGGCGCACACGCTGCACGCGCGTTCATCCGCATCGTCTACACGTGTTTGCAGGCCGGGCGAACCAACAAGACGCCTGACGACCCGCCTGCCCGCAAGCAAAAACATCAGGACCAACAACGCTGACCTTATGGGCAAGCCAGCGTGCATGGCTTCGGCCATACCGATGTTGCAGCATCGGTGGCTCCCCCGCGTCTGTGCTTGCCCACCCCTTGCCCGAAAAAACCGCCCTGAAAAGCACAGCGCCGCAGCGCGCTCTGAGGCCAAAGCCAGGTCAATAAGCGCCATTAATGATCCGTTTTTTGCCTGATCAAAAAATTGACTCATAAAAATTACACTCAGTGTTTAACAAATGAATCAAATTTGCGGCAATTCGAACGGCATCGCGCATCTTTAAATTATGAAATATAGTGAGTAAGGAAAGCGCGGACACCCACTTCTTCCGGCTTGCCTGGATTATCTGGTGCTCTGGCAGTCATTGATTGGGGGCCGGTATGTCTACACATTCATACTTTCACCCATTCACCATGTTGGTGATGGGATTAGCCTTGCTGGGTTGCAGTGAATCGGCACCTGTTGTTGCGTCGATGAGCGCCAGCACGATGTTGGCCAAGACCACCGAAGCCCCACCTGCGGCTCCATCTGCGGCCCAATCTGCCGTAAGCCCGCCTGCCAATGCCAAAAACGCGGTTGCAGCAACCCCTGGAAGTGTCGTGATCGAGAGATGCAGGGAGGCCGATGCAACCACGGGGAAATGCGTGGATGCGATGTGCGTAAGCTACATCGGCAAAGGCGTTTGGAGCGAGCACTTTGAATGCGTGCCTTGACGTTCCAGCGCGCCAAATCAGTGCTTGCAGAAGACGGCCAAGAAGCCTGGATTTTCAGCTTCTCGACTCATCGCGGGAAAGCGCGGCATCCGAGCGCGTCGGTCAATATCCGATGGGGCGATAGCGCGTTTCCGCAAGAACGCGAGAATACCCGCATTAGAATCAAGCGCCCTGATCATTGTCACGTTCTCCAACAAGGGCTTTTCAAAACAACACCGGGCGCACCCTGGAGCCGATCGCTCAAAAGTTCACTTCGCCATAATGCCGCGCAGGCACAAAAAACCGGGCATGCAGCCCGGTTTTGGTTGGCGATGGCGATGCGCACTCAGCGGTCGTCGCGCAGCAGGTTCTTCGCGATGATGAGCTGCTGAATCTGCGTGGTGCCCTCGTACAGGCGCAGCAGGCGCACATCGCGGTAAAAGCGCTCGGCCTTGTATTCGGCAATGTAGCCCGCGCCGCCGTGAATCTGCACGGCGCGGTCCGCCACCCGGCCGACCATCTCGGTACAGAACATCTTGGTGCACGAGGCCAGCATGCTGACTTCGTGATCCTGCCTGGCCATCGGCTTGGCGTCGTAGCGCCGCGCACAGTCGCGCACCATCGACATGCCGGCGTACAACTCCGCTTGGCTATCGGCCAGCATGGCTTGAATGAGCTGGAAGTCGGAGATCGGCTGGCCGAACTGCTTGCGTTCCTTGGCATAGGCAACTGCATCGGTAATGAGCCGGTGCGCCATCCCGCACGCAAGTGCCGAGATATGCAGGCGCCCCCGGTCCAGCACCTTCATCGCTGTCTTGAAGCCCTGCCCGGGCACGCCGCCAATGATGTTGGCCGCCGGCACACGCACGTTGTCGAGCATCACATCACACGTTTTGGTGCCGCGCTGGCCCATCTTCTTGTCCGGCTTGCCGAGCGTGATGCCCGGCGTATCGGCCGGCACGATAAAAGCCGAAATACCACCGGCGCCCTCACCGCCCGTACGCGCCATCAGCGTAAAGGCCCCGGCGCGCGGCGCGTTGGTAATGAAACGCTTGGTGCCATTGATGACGTAGTGATCGCCATCCAGCGTGGCACGCGTCTGCAGCGATGCCGCGTCCGAACCTGCGTTCGGTTCTGTCAGCGCGAACGAGATGACCAGCTCGCCGCTGGCGATGCGCGGCAGGTAATTGGCCTTCTGCGCATCGGTGCCGTCCATCAGGATGCCCTGCGAGCCGATGCCGACGTTGGTGCCAAACACGGAGCGGAACGCCAGCGCCGTGTGCCCGAGGTCATACACCACCTCGCATTCCTGCGCCATTGCCAGGCCAATGCCGCCGTATTCCTCCGGAATCGACAGGCCGAACAGGCCCATCTCTTTCATGTCGGCGACGATCTCGGCGGGCACGTCATCCTCTTCTTCGAGGATGTTCTCCGCCGGCACGAGCCGTTCCCGGATGAAGCGCTGCACCGATTGTTGCAGCAGGCTGAAGGATTCGTCGTCGAGCGCCATGTCGCTTAGCTCCTGTGGGATTTTCCCGAAGATGTTACCGGGTTGCCGTGTTTTGACAATCTTGGCCCGCATCAACAGAATGTCGAATCCATTTCACCAATGTGGCAAGCCGGGATGGCGCCGATATGGACCTGAATGCACTCAAGCTGTTCGTCGAAATCGTCGATGCGGGCAATCTGTCTGCCGCGGCACGCCGGTTGCAGACCACGCGCTCCAACGTGAGCCATCGGCTCAAGGCATTCGAGCGCGCGCTGGGCGTCCAGTTGCTGCGCCGGACCACGCGCCGCGTGGAGCCCACCGAGGTGGGCGCGGGCATCTATGAACACGGCCGCAGCATCCTGCGCGAGATGGCCGCCGCCGATGCGCTGGTGTCGTCGCTGGGCAAATCGCTGCAGGGCAGCGTGCGGCTGTCGGTGCCCACAGGGCTGGGGCACTTGCTGATATCGCCGCTGCTGGTGGCGTTCAAACGCGCGTATCCGGACATCCGCCTGGATGTGCGATTCGACAACCGCGTGTCCGACCTGATTGGCGAGGACGTGGATGTGGCACTGCGCATCGTGTCGAATCCGCCGGAATCACTCGTGGCAACGTTCATCGATGAGGTGGACTGGGTGCTGTGCGCGGCACCGGATTATCTGGCTGCGCACGGTGTGCCGAAGTCGATCGATGCGCTGGTCAACCACACCATCGTCAGCGCGCCCGCCGACGGGCAACCTCTGCGACTATCCGCCCAATCAGGCGATGAGCGCGAGGTCGTCACGCTTGATCCGGGCGTTTCCTCCCACAGCTACCTGTTCCTGCAAGCCGCCGTGCGCGCCGGCAATGGGCTGGGCATCCTGCCCTACTACGCCGCTGCGGAAGATTTGCGTGAAGGGCATGTCAAGCTTGTGCTGCCGGGGTATCGGTTCAGCGTGTTTGGTAGCCGGCTTTATATGCTGGCAATGCCCAGCCGCTATCGCACGCTCGCAACGCGGCATCTTCTGGACTTTCTGAAAGACGGGTTGCAAGGCAAGCTGCCACGCTTGCCCATGAAGGAACGCGGGTGACTACGCCTCCAGCGGCATCAACCCCGGCAACTGCGCAAAGCAGATCGACTTTGCCGTCTCAATAAAGTCCTGCGCAAATGGCGCCTGCGCATAGTCGCGCGTCATGGCCGCGTACAGATCACTCCACACGCCTTCTTTGCCAACGCGCTTGGCCACCACGTATTCGTAGTCGACGTAGTTCCTGATGCCCCAGCTCGGCAGCGCGGCCAGCCCGCGGCGGCTGGCAACGAGTTGCAGCACGGCGATGGTCAGCTCGGCCGTGCGGCGGTTGAATGCGATCCCGGCGGGTGTCAGCACCTGCCGGATCAAATCGATGCGCTCTTCCGGCACGGGATACGTGATGAGCGTCTGATCGGTAAAGTCCTTCGCGTCCAGCCACTTCTTGTTGCGCAGCGCGTGGTCAACCGGCAGCACGGCCAGGATCTCGAAGCGGAACAGCGGCGCGAACACCACGCCCCGGCGCATCTTGGCGTCAGAGCCAATGATGACGTCGGCGCGGCCGTCCTTGAGCAACGCGAGCGGATCGGTATGGAAGCCGGAAACGAGATCCATCTCCACCTCGGGCCAGCGCTGGCGGAAAGCATCCATCACGGGCATCAGCCAGTCGAAGCAGGTGTGGCATTCAAGCGCAATACGCAGCGTGCCGGCCGCACGGCCCTTGATGCGCTCCAGATCGCGCTCGGCGGTCTGGATGTCGGCGACGACCTTTTGCGCAAGTTCGAGCAGTCGCTCACCTGCTTCGGTCAATTCCACCGTCTGCCCCTTGCGGCGCACCACGGCCAGCCCGTAATGCGATTCCAGCGCGCGCAATTGGTGTGACAGCGCTGATTGCGTCAGATGCAGCCGCTCGGCGGCGCGCGACACGGAGCCCCCATCGGCTAGGGCGATCAGCGTGCGTAGATGACGGATTTCAAGCATGTTCGTACGATTTTTGAAATATGAATCTCATTCAACGTTATCGAAAATAATATCATTTGATTCATGATCAAGTGTCGCCCATCATCGCAGAACTCAAAAACGAATGGCCTCTGCTGCGAAGACTATGACCACCATCCACACCCTCGGCTACCCGCGCATCGGCGCACAACGCGAGCTGAAGATCGCCCTCGAATCGTTCTGGAAGGGTGCCTCGTCCGAAGACGACCTGCGCGCCACCGGCCGCGCGTTGCGCGAGCGCCACTGGGCTGCCCAGCGCGACGCCGGGCTGGATTTCGTGACCGTGGGCGACTTCGCCTGGTACGACCAGGTGCTGCAGACGGCCGCCCTGCTCGGCGCCATCCCCACGCGCTATGGCTTTGACGCGGCACAACTGACGCTGGCGCAATCGTTCGTGCTGGCGCGCGGCAATGCCGACCACGCAGCCATGGAGATGACGAAGTGGTTCGACACCAACTACCACTACCTCGTGCCCGAACTCACGCCGGACCTGCACTTTGGCCCGGGCACCGAATGGCTGTTCGATGAGGTGCGCGAAGCCCACGGCGCGGGGCACCGCGTGAAGGTCGCGCTGGTCGGGCCGGTCACGTTCCTGCATCTGGCCAAGGCGCGCAACGGCTTGACCGACAAGCTCGCACTGCTGCCGCAAGTGCTGCAGGCTTACACGACTGTGCTGCAGCGCCTGGCCGCACTGAACGTGGAATGGGTACAGATCGACGAGCCCGCTCTGGTGCTGGATCTGCCGCAAGCCTGGGCAGATGCATTCGCCCCCGCCTACCAAGCGCTGGCTGCCGCCAAGGGCCCCAAGCTGCTGCTCGCCACGTACTTTGAAGCGGCGTCGCACCATGCGGCGCTGATCAAGTCGCTGCCGGTCAACGGCGTGCATCTGGATCTTGTGCGGGCGCCAGAACAGCTTGACGCCTTCGCACCGTGGCCGGCAGACAAGGTGCTCTCGGTTGGCGTGGTGGATGGCCGCAATATCTGGCGCTCAGACCTTGCACGCGCGCTGGAACGCGTGGCCCCGCTGGCCGAAACCTTTGGCGATCGGCTATGGGTCGCACCGAGCTGTTCCCTGCTGCACGTGCCGGTGGACTTGTCTGCCGAAACCAAGCTGGACGACGAACTCAAGGGCTGGCTGGCCTTTGCCCGCCAGAAGCTGGACGAGCTGGCGACTCTCAAGCGCGCGCTGGCTGAAGGCCCCGCTGCCGTGCAGAAGGCGCTCGATGACAACCGTGCCGCCATCGCCTCGCGCACGGAATCGCGCCGCGTGCACAACGCCAGCGTCAAGAAACGCGTGGCCGCCATCCGTGCAGAAGATGCCGACCGCGCCGCGCCCTACGTGGCCCGCGCCGAAGCGCAGCAAGCGCGCCTGAACCTGCCGTTGCTGCCGACCACCACCATTGGCTCGTTCCCGCAGACGGCCGAGATTCGCCAGGCACGCGCACAGCACAAGCGCGGTGACTTGCCCGCGCTGGATTACCTGCAACGCATGCGCGCTGAAATCACCGACGTTGTGCGTCGCCAGGAAGCACTGGGCCTCGACATGCTCGTGCACGGTGAAGCCGAGCGCAACGACATGGTTGAATACTTCGGCGAGCTGCTGTGGGGCTACGCCTTCACCGCCAACGGCTGGGTGCAGAGCTACGGTTCGCGCTGCGTGAAGCCGCCCATCATCTACGGCGATGTGTACCGCCCGGAACCGATGACGGTCGAGTGGTCCAAATACGCGCAGAGCCTGACGGCCAAGCCGATGAAGGGCATGTTGACTGGTCCCGTGACCATGCTGCAATGGTCTTTCGTGCGCGATGACCAGCCGCGCGAGCAGACTGCGCTGCAGATCGCTCTGGCACTGCGCGATGAGGTGTGCGATCTGGAAGCGGCCGGGATTGCCGCCATCCAGATCGACGAACCGGCCTTCCGCGAAGGTCTGCCGCTGCGCGCTTCTGACGTGCCGGGCTACCTGGAATGGGCAGCGCGTGCGTTCCGCGTGTCGGCCTCGGGCGTGCGCAACGACACGCAGATCCACACGCACATGTGCTATTCGGAGTTCAACGACATCCTGCCGGCCATCGCGTCAATGGATGCAGACGTGATCACCATCGAGACGTCGCGCTCGAACATGGAACTGCTCGATGCGTTTGGCGAGTTTGCCTACCCCAACGAGATCGGCCCCGGCGTGTACGACATCCACTCGCCACGCGTGCCGCGCGTGGAAGAGATGGAAGCGCTGCTGGACAAGGCTGCGCAGGTGGTGCCGGTGCAGCGCCTGTGGGTGAACCCCGACTGCGGCCTGAAGACGCGCGGCTGGCCGGAAGTGGAAACAGCGCTGCAAGGCATGGTGGAAGCCACGCGCCGGTTGCGTGCAAAGCATGCGAAGGTGCAGCACGCAGGCAGCAAGGCTGCCCAGGCTGAAACTGAAACCACCACGGCTTAAGCCGCATCGGCAGCACAAAAAAAATAACGCCAACCGACGCAAGCCGGTTGGCGTTTTCTCATGCGCGCTCAAGTAGAGGTGTCCGCCTTTCCATGCCGGCCAGCGCCACCGGCAAACCGCGCAGCACCCTCCAACCCTTCGGCAAACACCATGGGCGTGCCGCGTGCACCTTCCTGTCGCAACGCCTCGCCCAATGGCAGATTCCACTGCGCATAGGCCGATGCCCGATCGGCCAGCATGCATTGCTGCGCAAACGCGGCAAGGCCCCGTGCCAACTGTTGTGCAACCGCAAGCGATTCACCGGATTCGACCAGCCGATTGGCAAGCCCCATGGCGAGCGCCTCGTCAGCAGGCACAGCGCGGCCGGTCAGGATCATGTCGAGCGCGCGGCCCATGCCGACAATGCGCGGCAAGCGCACCGTGCCACCGTCGATGAGCGGAACCCCCCAGCGGCGACAAAACACACCGAACACGGCGTCGCGCTCCACCACTCGCAAATCGGCGAGCAGCGCAAGCTCCAGCCCGCCCGCCACGGCATAGCCGCTCACCGCGGCGATGAGCGGCTTGGACAGCGCCATGCGCGACGGCCCCATCGGGCCAGGCACACTGCCATCGGGGTCGAGATGATTGCGTCGGGCTGGATCGCCAATGGCCGTCAGATCGGCGCCAGCGCAGAAGTGGCCGCCCGTGCCGCCGAGCACGGCAACGCGCAGCGCATCGTCAGCTTCGAAACGCTGGAATGCGCCTAGCAATGCGGCAGCGGTTGGCCCATCCACCGCATTGCGGCAGTCGGGCCGATTGAGCAGGATGGTGCAGACCGGGCCATCGGTCTGGAACAGCACGGCATCGGGCATGAGCGGTCTCCGCAGCGCGGTACGTTGACAGACCGCCCGATGCTACACCTGGTGTGGACCGTGATCCGATGCAGGTTCCACCTTGTGCCCGTGATGACGCACGCCACGCAACTTGCGCAACGTCCATTTCTTGAAGTCATCCACCTTCTCGAACACCACCGGCACCACCAGCAAGCTCAGCAGCGTGGAGGTCAGCAGGCCGCCGATCACCGCCACGGCCATCGGCGCGCGGAAACCCGCATCGCCCTCCAGGCCAAGCGCCATCGGCACCATGCCGGCCGTCATGGCCACCGTGGTCATGACGATGGGGCGTGCGCGCTTGTGGCAAGCATCAATGATGGCCTCGGTGCGCGACATGCCCAGATCACGCCGCGCGACGATGGCGTATTCCACCAGCAGGATCGAGTTCTTGGTCACGATGCCCATCAGCATCAACAAACCAATGAGCGCCGGCAGCGACAAGCTGAAACCAAACAGCGCCAGCAGCCCAAACGCCCCGCCAACCGACAGCGGCAGCGCCGCCAGAATCGTCACCGGCTGCGTGAAATCGTGGAACAGCAGCACGAGCACCGCATACACGCACAGCACGCCGGCAAACATGGCAAGGAAGAAGCTGCTGAACAGCTCCTGCATGCCCTCCACATCGCCCGAGGCGATACGGCGCACGCCTTGCGGCAGGTTCTTGATAGACGGCAATGCTTCCACCGCCATGTTGGTTTCGCCCAGCGCGCGGCCCTCCAGCCCTACGCTGATGGTGACGTTGCGGCTGCGGTCATAGCGGTCGATTTGCGCGGGGCCGCTGGCGATGGAGATGTCGGCGATGTTCTCCAGCGGCACCGCGCCGTTGCGGCCCGGCACGCGCAACTGGCGGATCGTGTCGATCTGGTTGCGCGCCTTCGGATCAAGCTCAACGCGGATGTACACCTGCCGCTCGGGCAGGTTCAGCTTCGGCAGGTTGACGTCATAGTCGCCGGCGGTGGCCACGCGCACGGCCTGACCGATGGCGGCAGCCGTCACGCCCTGCTGCGCGGCGCGCGCAAAATCCGGGCGGATGACGATCTCGGGCCGCAGCAGACTCGCTGACGAAGTCACTGCACCGAGCCCCGGCACTGTTCGCAGATCGCGCATCACATCGCGCGCAGCCTGCTGAAGCGTGGCGGGGTCATCGCCGGTCAACACGACCTGCAATTGCTCGCCAGAACCCACCGCGCCGAACGAGATCCGCACGCCCGGCACGCCTTCCAGCATTTCGCGCAATTGGCGCTGCACGTCCTGTTGCTTGATGTGCCGGTCATGCCGATCGGTGAGCGAAATGGTGAGCGTGCCATTGCGCACCTCGCCGCCGCTGGAGCCCGGCACGCCGGCCATCACGCCGGAGCCGATGGCCGTATAGACGTGACGGACTTCCTTGTGCTGCATCACGATCTTGCGCACGCGCTCGGTGTTCTCGCGCGTCTGGGCGATCGTGCTGCCGGGCGGGCTTTCCACCGTCATCTGCAGTTGCGCCCAGTCTTCGGGCGGCAGGAACGTCGCGGGAATCAACCCGATGATGGCGACCGACACGACAAAGAACGCCGCCGCCATGCCGCCCGTCTTCCACGGGTGCACAAGACACCAGCGCGCCGCCTGCAGGTAGCGCGTCATGATCCAGCCGTCGCGGTTGGGCTCGTCCTGCGGCTTGAGCATGTAGGCCGCCATCATGGGCGTGAGCAACCGCGCCACCAGCAATGACGCCAGCACCGCCAGCGACGCCGTCCACCCGAACTGCTTGAAGAACTTGCCCGAAATGCCGCCCATGAAAGCCGTCGGCAGAAACACGGCCACCAGCGTGAGCGACGTCGCAACGACGGCCAGGCCGATCTCCTGCGCCGCTTCCATGGCGGCTTCCAGCGGCTTCTTGCCGTTGCGCAGGTGGCGCACGATGTTCTCCACCTCCACGATGGCATCGTCGACGAGAATCCCGACCACCAGCGTGAGCGCCAGCAACGTGATGCCATTGAGCGTGAAGTCGAGCAACTGCATGGCCGCAAACGTCGGGATGATCGACAGCGGCAGCGCCACGGCCGACACGAATGTCGCCCGCCAATCGCGCAGGAACAGCCACACCACGATCACTGCCAGGATGGCGCCTTCATACAGCGCGTCCATCGACGCCTTGTACGAATCGGCCACCGGCTTGACCATGTTGTAGACCTCGGTCACGTGCACGTTGGGGCGTTCGGCCTGCAGCCTGGCAATCGCCTCGCGCACGCCCTTGGCGACCGACACCTCGCTCGCGCCGCGAGATCGGAACACCTGGAAGCTCACCACCGCCTTGCCGTCGAACAGCGCCATCTGGCGCGGCTCGGCAGCCGTGTCGCGCACATCGGCCACATCCGACAGGCGAATGCGCCGTCCGTCTGACAGTGGGATATCCATCTGCGCCAGTTCGCGCGCGCTCTTGACGGTGCCCAGCGTGCGCACCGCCTGCTCCTGCCCGCCGATGTTGCCGCGCCCGCCCGGCGCCTCCTGCTGCATGCCGCGCACTTGCGCGCTGATGTCCGCCGCCGAGACGTTCAACGCCTGCAGGCGCACGGGGTCGAGCTGCACGCGCACTTCGCGGTTCACACCGCCCTGGCGCGTGACCTTGGCCACGCCATGCACTGACAACAGCCGCTTGTTGACCGTGTTGTCGACAAACCAGGAGAGGTCCTCCGCGTCCATATCCTTCGCTTGCACGGCGTACGTCAGCACCGGCAGGCTGGCAAACGTCACGCGTGAGATGACCGGCTCCTGCACGTCAGACGGCAATTGCGCGCGGATGCGGCTGACTGCATCGCGCACGTCGTTCACGGCTTCCTGCACATCCTTTTCAAGCTGGAACTCGACCATCGTGGTCGAGCTGCCATCGTTGATGGTGGACGTGATGTGCTTGATCGCGCCGATGCTGGCAATGCTGTCTTCGATCTTGCGCGTGACTTCGGTCTCCATCTGCGTGGGCGTGGCGCCCGGCAGGCTGGCCGTCACGGAAACAGCAGGAAAGTCGATGTCCGGAAAGTTCTGGATCGACAGCATCTTGAACGACACCAGCCCTGCCACCGTGATCAGGATGAACAGCAGAATCGACGGAATCGGCTTGCGGATCGCCCAGGCAGAGAAGTTCATCGCTGGGCTCCGGCTGCTGTGGGCGTCGATGCTGGGGCGGCGGGTGCTGAGGCTGCTCCAGCGACTGCTCCAGCAGCTATCACGCGCACCACATCCCCGTCGCTGAGGAAGGCGGCGCCTGCGGCAACCACACCATCATTTGCGCCGACGCCCTGCACGATCTCGACTTGCCCGTCCTGGCGGCGGCCGACTGTCACCTTGGTCTGGCGCACGCGGCCTTGCTGGCCGATCACCATCACGTAGTCGTAACCGTCGCGCGAGAACACGGCGGTTTCGGGCAACGTCGTGGCCGGGGCATCGCCCAACAGCACGTCGCCTGAGAGGTACATGCCGGCCTTCACGCCAGACGTGGCGGCTTCCGGCGGCAGATCAACATAGACGAGCCCATTGCGCGTGTTGGCATCCACCGTGGGCGCGACCTGGCGCACGCGGCCGTTAACCACGCCGCCGTCCATGCGGCGCAGGCGTGCAGCCTGCCCGGGCTGGATGCGCGGGAGCACGTCACCGTGCATCTCGGCGCGCCATTCCAGCCGGTTCTTGCGGATGAGCTTGAAGAGTTCGGTGCCGGATGACACCACGGCGCCCACGGTTGCCGTGCGGGCACTGATCACGCCATCGTCCGGCGCAACCACCCGCGTGTAGCGCAAGCGCAGTTGCTGGCTGTCGAACTGCGCGCGTGCTGCAGCCAGTTTGGCAGCGGCCGTCTTGGCCTGCGTGTCGTACTGGATCAGATCCTGCTGGCTGATGGCGCCGCTCTTGTCGAGTTCATGCGCGCGGCGGGCCTCGCCGGCGGCCTGAGCGGCGGAGGCTTCCGCTTCAGCCAGGCTGGCGCGTTGAGCGGCCACATCGGCACGCACAGTGTCATCCGACATGCGTGCAAGCAATTGACCTTGCTTGACGACATCGCCCACGTTGACGCGCACTTCTGCCAGTTTCAGGCCGTTGACCTCGGCGCCAATGCTGGCTTCCTGCCACGGTTGCACAGCGCCGCTGGCCGTGGCGATACGCGGCCACACATGCTGCGCCAGATGCGCAACATTAACGGCCAGCGCCGGCTTGGCAGGCTGCTGTTCTTTGCCCTTGCTCTCGGGCGCGGATTTGCCGCACGCCGCCAGCGCGGCGGCCAGCATCATCGCCAGCGCGGCCATCCAAACACGTTGTCCTGTCATGAAGCGTTTCCGGTATGCGCGCGGCGCTGTGCGGCCGGTGCAGTGGTATTGGTATGGATATCGGGATGAGGATGAGGGGCATCGTCGCGCCAGCCGCCGCCGACGGCCTTGTACAGTGCCACCCACGCCTGCGCGCGTTCGAGCTTCACGGCCGCCAGGGATTGCGAAGCCTGCAACGCCGTACGCCGCACGTCTTCCAGTTGCAGCAGGCTGCCAGCACCCAGTCGGTAGCGGGCGCTGGCAGCCTCCAGTACTTTTGCGTATTGCGCATCGGCCGTCGTAGCCGCATCGACCCGGCGGTCAGACGCATCCAGGCGCACCAGCGCATCTTCCACTTCCTGCACGGCCTGGCGCACCTTGCCGCGGTAACCGGCCAGCGCCTGGTCATAGCGTGCACGCGCCGTTTCCACGCGCGCCGCGCCTGTGCCACCGTCAAAGATCGGTAACGACACCGACGGCCCGAACGACCACGATTTGCTCGTCAACGATTGCCCGCCGAGGCGGTACGAATTGATGCCAATCGAACCCGCCAGCGTGATCGACGGCAAACGGCTCGCCACGGCCACGCCAATATCGGCGCTTGCGCCCGCCACTGCCCGTTCGGCAGATGACACATCCGGCCGTTGCGACAGCACATGCGCTGGCACGTCCGGCACACCTGCGTCGGGCGGTGCGGGAATCTGCGCACTGGCCCTTGCAAGCAATCCGTTCAACGCATCGTGGTCAATTCCGGTGAGCATGACGAGCTTGTCGATGCCCTGTGCGCATTGGGCGCGCTGGCCCTCCAGCGCATTGACCGCATCACCTACAGTGGCCTGCGCCTGTGCGTAATCGGCGGGAGCAACAAAGCCCGCACGGAATTTGCGTTCGGTCAGTTGCAGCGTTTCTTGCCGGGACGACAGCGTTGCCGCACCGATATCGACCAGCGCCTCGCACTCGCGTTGCTGCAGGTAGGCATTGGCGACCTCGGCGGCGAGCAAGACGCGGGCGTCGTGCCAATCGGCTTCGCTGGCGGTCAGGCGCGCATCGGCGCCTTCCAGGCTGCGGCGCTTGCCGCCGAAGAGATCGATCTCCCACGACGCATCGGCCTGCGCCGCGAGGGTGGTGATCGTGCCCAGCCCCAGCGTTGGGTTCAACGCGCCAGCGGACAACCCGCCGCCCGCAAACTGACTGCCGCCAAACCCACCCTGCCGCGTGGCGGAGCCCGTGCCTTTCAGTTGTGGGAATAGCACCGCCTGGCTGGTGGAAACGCTCGCGCGGGCCTCGCGCACCCGGCCGACGGCCTGCGCGATGGTCGGGCTGGTGCTGTCCGCCTGCTCCACTAACTGTGTCAGCACAGGATCGTGAAACTGCTCCCACCAGCGTGCAAGCGCTATGCGGCTGCCGTGGTGGGCAAGCGTGGCATGCCAGCCTTGCGGTGCTTCGGTGCCGCTCAGCGGCGGCGTGCGGTAATCGGGCCCGACCGCGCAGCCTGCCAACAACATGGCAGCCACCAGCGAAGCATATCGGGCAGGGCCACCGGGCCATCGGCTGCCGGCGTGTCGACCTGTCTTCATGGGAAGTGTCCTTCGGGAACGCAACCGGAATTATGCCCAGTCAAGCGTCCGCAAGACACTCGCCCCGCTTCGGTGCTCAGCCCACCGTCGACCGCCGGTCAGGCGATGCTCAGAGACCCGCCTACGCCGGTGTCAGATATAGCCCAGCAGCACCAGGATGACGACGATCACCACAATCAGCCCAAGCCCGCCCGTGGGCCCGTAGCCCCAGCCACGGCTGTAGGGCCACGACGGCAGTGCGCCGATCAGCAACAAGATCAGAACAATGATGAGAATGGTGCTCAACATGATGCCTCCTGATTCGGTGTTGGTATGCCGCCGCCATAGCTGGCGCAGCGGCTTACCCCGCATCTAGCACGCCCCGTTCCCGTGGAGGCTACATCTGCTGCTTGATGGAAAATCTGGCGGTTAATTGCGAAATATCGCTGCAAACCGGACCGTGGGACCGTGGCCGGCCCTTTAGTCTTAGTCTGTCGGCGCCTGAGAACGCTTCGGCGACGATTGGGCGCGTGCGCGTTGACCGCGTGTGGCGAGCCAGCACAGGATCGAGCCCGCAACCACCATCGATGCGCCCTTCCAGAACGCGAACGAGAGCGGCGCATGCAACAGCGCAGCCGCCAGCGCGGCCGACAACACGGGAATGAAGTAGGACGCCCCGGCCAAGACTGTGACATTGCCGTGCAGGATGCCGACGTTCCACGCCGCGTAGCCGAACCCCATCGCGGAAGCGGCCAACGCAAGGTAGACGACTGCCGAGATACTGAAGTGCATCGCGCCACCGCCGGTGGCGAAGAACTTGATCCACAGGGCGAGCGCCGTCAACATGAAGAACAACGTGACGCCGTTCTTACCCTCGGCGATGCGGTTGGTAACCGTGCAATACGCAGCCCAGATCATTGCACCCGTGAAAGCCAATCCGTAGCTGAGCGGGTTGTCTGCGACGTTCGCGGCCATGCCGGCGAGATCCAGCCCCTGGTCACCGCCAAGCACCAAACCGATCCCCAGAA
This sequence comes from Ralstonia sp. SET104, assembly GCF_003851545.1. Classification (GTDB taxonomy): domain Bacteria; phylum Pseudomonadota; class Gammaproteobacteria; order Burkholderiales; family Burkholderiaceae; genus Ralstonia. Next base: position 15,036 of record NZ_BHVX01000020.1, read on the forward strand.
TGGAGATCAAAGCGCCCGGAACGATCAGAGCGTTCGCGCGCTGCTTGTTGAACGCGATGGCCGACAGCATCGTGAAGGTCGGCCACAGGTAGTTGACCATCCCGACCTCAATCGCTTGCCGGCCGCTGTTGGCGTAGCCGATCGAAAGCGAAAGGCACAGCTCGTACGATACGAACAGGAGACTGCCCCACACCAGATAGCGCCGCGGAAACGCCTTCAGGCTGCTGAAGCCGACGGAAAACAGCAGCAACACCGACGCGACGGAATAGATCATGGCAGCGCCGCCCACAGCGCCCAGGTTCTGGCTCACGCCACGGATCAATCCGACGATCGAACTCCACAGCAGCACCGCGATGAGCCCGATGAGTGTTGCCCTGCTCTTGCTTTGCATAACGCCTGCCTGCACTGACCTGCCTGTCTGAAAAAACTGCTCGCGCACGGCCAGTCCAACACTGGCGGGCGAAGGCGAGCAGTGTACCCGTCACACCCCCAGGATGCTGCACCGTGGTTCCCAAACACCGCTCCGCTATAAGATTCGGACAATTCAGAACAGAGATTTGGCATGACGTCTTTTGCGATCGAAACACCGGTGTCGGTAGGCTGGATTGGCGCGGGTCGGCTGGCCCGGGCGCTCGCCACGCGGGCACACAACGCGGGCATCCGCACAGTGGCAGTGGCCAACCGCTCACCGGAACCCGCCGCGTGGCTCGCGCAAGTGACCGGCGCCAGGGCCGTCGATGCCCAAGGCGTGGCGGACGCCGCCGACTGGGTGTTCGTGACAGTGCCGGACGACGCCATCCCACGTGTGGTCAGCAACGTGCGCTGGCGCCCTGGGCAGCTTGTACTCCATTGCAGCGGCGCAGGGGAACGCGACGTGCTGAGCGCGGCAAATCAGGCGGGGGCGGACACGGCCAGCTTCCACCCGCTGTTTCTCTTTGCCGGTTTGCCGGATGATGCCGAGCGGCTGGGTGGTGCATCCATAGCCATCGATGCCGATGCCCCGCACGACGCGGCACTCGCCAGCTTTGCGTCGCGGCTCGGCTGCATGCCGCTGCAGGTACGTGCCGGGCAACGCGCGCTCTATCATGCGGGCGCCAACTACGCGGCGAGCTTCCTGCTATGCGTACTGCACGAAGCGGCTACCCTGTGGGAAGCCGCAGGCATCGACCGCGATGCCGCCGTTGCCGCCATGTGGCCGTTGGTGGAAGGCACGCTGGCCGCAGCCCGTGCACGTGGCTTGGCTGGCGCACTGGCTGGCCCGGTGTCACGCGGCGACGGCGGGGTGATTGACAAACACCTGCACGCGCTCAACACACTCGGCGCGGATCATGCTGCGCTGTACTCCGCGCTTACGCGACGCGCACTTGCTCTGGCGGCCGAACGCGGCGCACCTTCCGCCGATGTGCTGGCTGAGCTTGCCGCACGTGTGGACCGTCAGCAATAACGGTATCGGCATCATTGGGATCGGGCTACGCGCGAGCGCCAAACCGGCACGCACCCTACAATCGAAAATTTGCCCGCAAGCCTGCTCCGCCATGTCCCAATTACCGCAGTCTCCGCAACCCTCTGCCACCACGCATTCCGCCACTGAACACCGCTCGGCCGGCGCGCTGGGCCTGCTCGTGGCCGGTCTGGTGCTGGTGGGCGTAAACCTGCGGCCGGCGCTGTCGAGCCTGTCGCCCGTGCTCAAGCAGGTGGCGGCAGGCACTGGGTTGTCGGGCGCCACCGCGGGCCTGCTGACGACATTGCCGGTGCTATGCCTGGGGGTGTTTGCGCCGGCGGCAGCGGTGCTGGCCCGTCGCTTCGGTGCAGAACGCGCGGTAGGCGGCTTGCTGATCGCACTTGCGGCCGGCATTGCCTTGCGCAGCGCGGGCGGCGTCGCACCGCTGTTCATCGGCACACTGGCGGCGGGTGCCTGCATTGGCGTGACGGGCATCCTGCTGCCGGGCATCGTCAAGCGAGACTTTGGCCGACAGGCCGACCTGATGACCGGCGTCTACACCATGGCGCTGTGCTTTGGTGCAGCGGTGGCAGCCGGCGCGAGCGCGCCACTGTCGGCATGGCTGGGCGGATGGCAACCGGCGCTCGCGTTCTGGGCGCTGCCGGCGCTGCTGGCCTTTATCGGCTGGTGGCCACACATGCGGCATGCGCACGGCAAGGGTGCGGCAATGCGGCTCGAACGCGTGTCGCTCTGGAACAAGCCGATCGCCTGGCAGGTGACGCTGCACATGGGCCTGCAATCGTCGCTGGCGTATTGCGTGTTCGGCTGGCTGCCGGTGATCCTGCAAGACCGTGGGCTGTCAGCGGTGCAGTCGGGTGTGGTGGTGGCGGTGTCGGTTCTCGTGCAGCTCATCACCGCGCTGGGCGGGCCGTTCGTGGCACGCCTTGGCCAGGACCAACGCCCCGCCGTCGTGCTGATGATGCTGATGTGCTGGGCCGGCCTGATAGGCTGCCTTTACGCGCCACTCTCAACGCTGTGGTGGTGGGCGGTGCTGCTGGGGCTGGGCCAGGGCGGCAACTTCAGCGTGGCGCTGTCGCTGATCGTGCTGCGCTCGGCCGATGCGCGGGTGGCGGCCAGCCTGTCGGCCATGACGCAGGGCATTGGCTACACCATGGCAGCAGCGGGGCCGTATCTCATGGGCGTGCTGCACGACCTGACCGGCAGTTGGGCCGTGATGGGGTGGCTCTTCAGCGCGATTGCGCTGGCGTCCATCGTGATGGGATCGCTCGCCGGGCGCAATCGCACGCTGCACGCCGGCGAGTGAACGCTGTCAAGGCTGTGCTCAAGCCTTGTGCTTCAAGGTCCAGTTGGCAAGCGCCTGCATCTGCTCGGTGATCAGGCCGGCGATGCGCTCGTCAGTCAGATCACCATCGGCCGTGAAACCGCCGGCAAACGCGTTGGCAAACACTTCCGGCTTGTTCAGTGGATGCAGATCCAGATACACGCACACCTGACGCAGGTGGTACTGCGCGCGCGACGTACCCATGCCACCGCCCGCACCCAGGATCGCGACCGGCTTGCCGGCCAGCAGCGCGTTGTCCGGTTCGCGCGAGGCCCAGTCGAGAATGTTCTTCAGCGCCGGCGCCAGCGAGTAGTTGTATTCGGGGCAAGCCAGCACGAGTGCATCGGCGCGCTTCATCTGCTCGAACACGCGCAGCACCGAGGCCGGCTTGTCCGTGATGTCGGCGTTGTAGAACGGAATATCCGTCAGGTCGGCCAGATCCATTTCAACGCCGGCGGGCAGCCGGGTGGCCGCCGCGCGCAGCAGGCCCTGGTTGGTGGATTTTCGGCGCAGGCTACCGGCAATGCCGAGAAAATTGAGCGACATGAAGAACGACTCCGTCAAGGTTGGGAGTGGCGAGAATAGCGGACATTCGCTCCATCAAAAAGAGGCATCGCGCTTGGCTTTGCCGGCGCGGAAGCAACCGCCTTCATGATCATCGACCATGCCGGTGGCCTGCATGAAGGCGTAGCAGATGGTGGGGCCGACGAACTTGAAGCCGCGCTTCACCAGTGCCTTGCTCATCGCCTTCGATGCATCGGTAGCAGCAGGCGCATCGCGGTAGCTATCCCACCGATTAACGATGGTCTTGCCGTCGACGAAGCTCCATAGGAACGCATCGAGCGAACCAAGCTCTTCCTGCAGTTCCAGCACCTTGCGTGCATTGGTGACGGCGCTCTCCACCTTGGCGCGGTTACGCACGATGCCGGGGTCGGCCAGCAGCTTTTCAATGCGTGCCGGCGTGAAGCGTGCCACGCGTGCTGCGTCAAACCCCTCGAACAACGCCTGGTAGCGCGCCCGCTTGCGCAGGATGGTCTGCCACGACAACCCCGCCTGCGCACCTTCGAGGATAAGCATCTCGTAGAGGTGACGATCATCGTGCGAGGGCACGCCCCACTCGGTATCGTGATACTCGATCATCAGCGGGTCTTCGCCCGCCCAGCAGCAGCGCGCCATTCTTGCCTCCTAGATCCAGCCCGACTTGCGCAGCTTGCAATACAGCCACACGCAAGCGGTGGCCGTACACGCCAGCACGATGGGATACCCCGCCGGATGCTCCAGCTCCGGCATGCCCTTGAAGTTCATACCGTAGTTGCTGAACACCACGGTCGGGATCGCCAGGATAGCGCCCCACCCTGCCAGGCGCTTGACGATATCGTTCTGTGTGACCGACACCAGCGCCACATTCACAGAGATGGCCGTGGTCAGCATTTCTCGAATCACATCAAGCGCGCCCACCACCCGGTGCGCATGGTCGGCTATGTCGCGGAAGTACGCGCGCAGCTCCTTGGGCACCACGTCTTCGTGCAGCCGTACGAGCTGGCCAGCAATGTCTTCCACCGGCAGCGCGGCGTTGCGCAGGCGCAGCAACTGGCGCTTGAGCATGTAGAGCCGCTCGATGGCCGCTCGGTCAAACGTGTCGCCAAAGATCTGGCTTTCGATGTGCTCGAACTCTTCCTGCATGCGCTCAAGCACGGGCTGGTAGTTATCGACCACGAAATCCATCACCGCGTACAGCGCAAACGGCGCACCCTTGGCCAGCAGTTGCGGCGATCGCTCACAGCGCTCGCGCACCGGCGCATACGACGCCGACGGCCCATGTCGCACAGAGACGAGGAAGTCCTTGCCGACAAACAGATGCGTCTCGCCAAACAGCACGTTGCCGTTTTCCATCTGCGCGGTATTGAGCACGATGAAGAGCACGTCGCCGTACACCTCCAGCTTCGGGCGCTGGTGCGCGTTGCGCGCGTCTTCAATGGCGAGATCGTGCAGCCCGAATTCTTCCTGCACGCGGTCGAGCATGGCGTTGTCCGGCTCGTGCAGACCCAGCCAGACAAACGAGCCCGGCGTGTGCAGCACGTCGCTGACGGCCTCGACGGAAAGGTCACGCTCGCGCTTGCCGTTGCGGTACAGCGCGCTGTTGATCACCATGGACATGGTTGTCTCCGGAACGCATTCAGCGCGCATTAGCGGTCTGCGGGCTGATCTGCGGGCTTGATATCGGATGGGGTAGATACCGCTGCGGCCAGCGCAGGCACTTCGGACAGGCGCGTCTCGATTTGCGCCAGCGCTTGAGACAGCGCATGAATGAGATCGTCGGGCAGCCCGTCGAGCGTGGCATTGACGAAGGCGATGCGGCGCGGCATGCAATCGAGCACGATGGCCACGCCAGCGTCGGACAGCGACACGTTGGTCAGGCGGTTGTCGCGTGCGTCAGTGGTGCGCTCAATCCAGCCAAGCTGGTCGAGCACCTTGAGCTGGCGGGTCAGCGCGCCCGGGTCCATCTGCAGACGTTCGGCAAGCTGCTTCTGGGCCATGCCGCCGCCCGTGTTGTCGTGCAGCGCGAGCAGGATGCGCCAGCGCGGCATCGGCTGGCCGACATGCGCCTCGAAGGCGGCCATGAACGCACGGTAGGTGCGGCCGAACTGGTGCATGACGGCGAAGCGTTCGCGTTCAGAAGTCATCGATCAGGGGCTGAGATTGCTGGGGAACCGCGCATCCTAACCGTTCCGGCTTGTGGGTGCCCATTCAGCGTATTTGGCGCTTATTCAGTGTGTTGCACAGGTTCAACATGGTGCAGCACCACCGGCGGCACCCGGCGCACATACCAGAGGCCGACCAGCGCCACCACCGTCGCTACGATCAAGCCGATATGGATGGCGCTCACCAGCACATGCCGCGCGGCTTCAAGCAGCGCCGCGCCGTCATGGCCGGCAGCATGCAACTGCGAGAGCAAGCCGGCTTGCGCGTCATGATCGATGAGAATTTCGGGATCGGCAAGCTGGTGCAGCCACTGGGTCGCGTTGTCAGCGCTCAATGCGTTTCCCACTCCCGACGCATAGCGCTCGCTCACCAGCGTGCCGACCAGCGCTGTGCCGACCATGCCACCCACCATACGCAGCGATTGCAGCAGCGCCGTGGCAATACCCAGATGCGCGCGCCCGGCCGTCTGCTGTGCAAACACGGTCAGGTTGGGCAGCACAAAACCGAGGCCCAGACCGGCCAGGAGCATCAGCAGCGTCAGCATCGCGTGCGGCATGCCCTTGGACGACACCGACATGCCGGCCACCGCCACCGTCAGCAACGCAAACCCGGCATACAGCATGGCGTTGGGTTGAGGAATGCGCGTGACGATACGCCCGTTGATGATGCTGCCCAGCGTGATGCACACCACCAGTGGCGTTATCACCAGACCGGCCTCCTGCGGCGACATGCCAAAGCCGCCCTGGAACAGCAGCGGCGCGTAAAACAGCACGGCAAACATCGAGAAGCCCGACAGCAGCGCCAGCATGAACAGCGCGGCCAGCGACGGATTGCGCAGCATGTCGAACGGCAGCAGCGGCTGCTCGGCACGCTGCTCCCACCACCACAGCGCCACAAACGCCGCGGCCGACAGCACGAGCCAACCGAACAACGCCAGCGACAGGCCATGCCGCGGCAGCCACTCCACAAACAACTGCAGTGTGCCGAGTGCCACCGTGATCAACACCGCGCCCTGCCAGTCCAGCCGGATACGCCCGGCATGCAGGTTCTGGCGCAGATGCGGCAGAAAGCGCCAGGCAAACCACAGCCCCAGCATGCCAAACGGAATGTTCACGTAGAAGACCGAGCGCCAGCCGAACGCCTGCGTCATCCACCCGCCCAGCGTCGGGCCAATCGCGTTGGCGATACCGAATGAGGCACTCAGCATGACCTGCCAGCGCAAACGTACACGCGCATCGGGAAAAAGATCAGGAATGCACGCGTAAGCCGTGCCGACCAGCATGCCGCCGCCAATGCCCTGCAGCGCACGCGACCACACCAGGAACGTCATGCTGCCCGCCATGCCGCACATGACCGACGCCAGCGTGAACACCACGATGGACGCAATCACGAACGGTTTGCGCCCATAAAAATCCCCCAGGCGGCCGAAGATTGGCACCGTCACCACCGACGTCAGCAGATATGACGTTGCCACCCACGCATACAGCTCAAAGCCCTTCAGTTCGGCCACCACCGTTGGCAACGCGGTGCCGACCACGGTCTGGTCAAACGCCACCAGAACAACGACAAAGCAAATGCCGATCATCGCCAAGAGCGATTCTTTGAACGGCAGAACCTGAGTATGGGAGTGCGGTAGCGCGGTGTGGACGGCCATGGCGGAGCGGCGGGAAGACAAATGATACATCAACGATTGATGCGTCAACTATCAGTGTAGCCGAAGTCTGAAAACGCTGCTGGCTGTTGTCAGCCGGTCTGCGGCAGACGTTGCAGCCCAGCGGATCGGGGGGGACGGGAAAACCCGCCCTTGACCTCTAATATATCAATCAATAAATTCTGATATATCAAAAGGCGTGTACTGATTCAGCAGTTCGCTGTCAGGTCGACACGTCAGAGAAAAACCAAAAGAGGAGACCCATGAGCGCACCCTTTCGTAACCGGCGGCGGCAGGCACCTGATGCCCGCGCCCCGCACAATCCGTCGCGACGTGCCTTTCTAGGCTATGGCGGCGCCGTGGTTGGCGGGGCGCTGGTGAGCGCCTGTGGCGGCGGTTCCGACGACGCCGCAGCACCGGTTGCCACGGCTCCCACGGCGCCCGTGCAGGCGGACCCGATCTGGGGTGCGAATGGCGCGGCCACCACCATCATTTCGTCACTGCAGGGCGTTGCGCAGAGCGCGTTTCCGGCTGTCGATTTCCAGGTCGAGGCGTTTGGCGCGCAGCCGTGCGGCGTGATTGCGCAGACGAGCCCCTATACCGATCCGGCCAAATCGCCTGTCAGTTCCGGCGCTGGCGCCACGCAGGCCACGGGCGCGTTCGACTCACGCCGCGCATTCCTGGCTGCAATTGCCGCATGCAATGCGGCAGGTGGCGGCCGCGTGGTGGTGCCCGCCGGTACGTGGTATTGCGCTGGGCCGATCGTTCTCCAGAGCAACGTCAACTTCCACCTGAGCGCCAACTGCACGATCTACTTCAGCGTCGATCCGGCTGACTACGCCAAGGATGGCCCGGTCGATTGCGGCACCAACGGCAAGCTCTTCTACAGCCGCTGGCAAGCCGACGATTGCCTGAACTACGGCTCGCCCATCTATGCACGCAACGCCAGCAACATCGCACTGACAGGCGAAGGGTCAACCTCGGTGCTCAACGGCCAGGCCATGACGCCGTTTGCTGGCACAGGCAACACCAGCACCTGCTGGTGGACCTTCAAGGGCACCAACGGCGCCTATGGCTGCGCCAGTTCAAGCACGCCGTCGCAGGCCTACAGCAACCCCAACAACGTGGACTTGCAGACCGCGGTGCCGGGCATTCCGAGCGCGCTTTACACGCTGCTTACCAACCCGGCAACGCCCTGGCAGCAAGACCAGAACTACCTGCCCGCACTGTCCGAAGCTGGCGTGCCGGTGGAAAAGCGCATCTTCGGGCTCGGACACTATCTGCGCCCCTGCATGGTGGAGTTCATCGGGTGCACGAACGTGCTGATGGAGAACTACCGCACGATCAACACGCCGTTCTGGCAGCACCACCCGGTGCACTGCACGAACGTGGTCATCCGTGGCGTGACGGTCGACAGCATCGGCCCCAACAATGACGGCTTCGACCCGGATGCCTGCAGCAACGTGCTGTGCGAAAACGTCACCTTCAACACGGGCGACGACTGCATCGCCATCAAGTCCGGCAAGAATCTCGACACCGGCTATGGCCCGGCGCAAGACCACGTCATCCAGAACTGCACGATGAACAGCGGCCATGGCGGCATCACGCTGGGCAGCGAAATGGGCGGCGGCGTGCAGAACATCTATGCACGCAATCTGGCGATGCTCAACCAGTTCTGGGCGACCAACTCGCTGAACATCGCCATCCGCATCAAGACGAACATGAACCGCGGCGGGTTCGTGAAAAACTTCTATGTGACCAACGTCAGCCTGCCCAACGGCGTGAACCTGACGGGCGCCGGTTACGGCAGCAAGATGCTGGCGGGCAGCCCCGTCAACAGCACGGTGCCGCTGGGCGTGGTGACTGCCACCGCAGCAAACCCGTCGGCATCGCAAGGCGGCCTGATCACGTTCGACTGCGATTACCAGCCGGCAGCGGACGCCATCCGCACGCGGCCGGCGCTGGTGCAGAACGTGAACATCTCCAACGTGACGGCCGGCAACGTGACAACCGGCGGCCTGACGGGCTCCTGCTTTCAAGCCATCGTTGCGCAGGGCCCCGTGGCGTTCGACTACAACGGCACGCTGCCTGCGCCCACCGTGGCGCCCATCACAGGCGTGACGATCTCGAACTGCAACTTCGGCACGCCCACGGCAGCCGGCCCGGCAAGCGCCACTACGCCGGGGCCGATCTATGCCTACAACGTGCGCGACATCACGCTGCAGAACGTGGTGATCGGTGGCCAGACCTTCAACACCACCGTGACCGACGCCCGCTGAGTCATCTGCCTCCTTCGCGCTCGGCTGGCTCGGCTGGCCAGCGCCCTTTTTATTCCGACCTTGCTGCCAACACATCCATCATGAAACGACCTACCGCCATCGCCCGCTCCTCTTTGCTGTTTGCTGCTCTGCTTTCCGCCTTCGCAAGCGGCGCAGCGCAAGCGCGCACCTTCCGCGTTGCCGACGTGCACGGCGACACCTACCCGACCAACATGGCCGTCAAGTTCATGGGGGAGGAAATCAAGAAGGCGACCGACGGCAAAGACTCCGTCAAGGTGTTCGGCAACAGCGCGCTGGGCTCCGAGAAAGACACCATCGATCAGGTACGCATCGGCGCAATCGACATGGTGCGTGCCAACGGCGCGGCCTTCAACGAGATCGTGCCGGAATCGGTCATCCCCTCTCTGCCCTTCCTGTTCCGTGACATCGAGCACTTCCGCAAGGTGATGTACGGCCCGGTCGGCCAGAAGATCCTCGACGCGTTTGCTGCCAAGGGCTTCGTCGCACTCACGTTCTATGAAAGCGGCGCGCGCTCGATCTACGCCAAGAAAGCGATCCACACGCCGGCAGACATGAAGGGCGTGAAGATCCGCGTGCAGCCGTCGGACCTGATGGTCGACGAGATCAGGGCCATGGGTGGCACGCCCACGCCGATGCCCTTCAGCGAGGTCTACACGGGCCTAAAGACGGGCCTGGTGGATGCGGCGGAAAACAACATCCCGTCGTATGAGGAAACCAAGCACTTTGAAGTCGCACAGGTCTACTCTGAAACGCAACATGCAATGACGCCGGAAGTGCTGGTGTTCTCCAAGAAAATCTGGGACACGCTCAAGCCGCAAGAGCAGGCCGCCATCCGCAAGGCCGCTGCCGATTCCGTGCCGTACTACGTCAAGCTCTGGACCGCGCGCGAGCAGGCCGCCACAGCAACCGTGACCAAGGGCAACGCCACCATCGTGCCGGCTTCGCAGGTTGACCGCGCCGCCTTCGTCAAGGCCATGCAGCCGCTCTGGACCAAGTACGAGACCACGGCGCAGATGAAGGACATCGTCAACGCAATCGTGGCCACCAAATAAGCCTGCATCGCCGCTCAAGCGCAGGGCCTGCGCCTTTCCCGCGGACCTTGCGCCGGGCAGGCTGCCGATGTGCACCGTTGGTAGCAACCGGCCCCGCCTGCCCGCCCTCCCGATACCGCGCTCCCCTCCAGGTTCAGCATGCAATCGATGTCCTTACTCAAGCGCACAAACGATGCGTTTGCGCTCGTGCTCACGCTTGTGGCCGCGTTATGCCTGGCCACGCTGACCGTGCTCGTCTTCTACGGCGTGGTCATGCGCTACGTCTTCAACAACGCGCCGGATTTTGTTGAACCCATCGCCCTGCTCATGGTGGTGGCCATTGCCATGTTCGGTGCCGCACTCAAGGTGCGCGAAGGCGGCCATATCGGCTTGGATTCCTTTGTTGAACGCCTGCCCGCAGGCGGCAAGCGCGCCGCGCACGTGTTGCAGAAGCTGTGCCTGATCGCCTTTGCCGGGGTGATCTTCATCGGCTGCTTTGACATGGCCGAGACCACGTTCGGTGACCGCATTCCCATCCTCGGTCTGCCTGAAGCGGTTCGCTATTGGATTCCTATCGTGGCCAGTGTGGCCATCGCCCTGTTCGCCCTCGAACGCCTGATCGGGCTGTTCGCGCAAGACGCAAGTTAAGTCACCATGGATCTCGCCATTCTTTCCGTCAGTTTTCTGGCGTTTCTTTTGCTGGGCGTACCGGTTTCGTTCGCGCTCGGCCTGTCATGCGTACTGACGTATCTGCACGAGGGCCTGCCCGCGGCCACCGCCATGCAGTCGATGATCTCGGGCATGAACGCGTTCTCGTTCCTGGCCGTGCCGTTCTTCATTCTGTCGGGTGAGCTGATGCTGCACGGCGGCATTGCAGACCGCATCCTGCGCTTCGCGCAATCGCTGGTGGGGCACTTCCGCGGTGGCCTGGGCATGGCCAACGTGGTGGCCTGCACGCTGTTCGGCGGCGTGTCGGGCTCGCCCACTGCTGACACGTCGGCCATGGGCGGCGTGGTGATCCCGCTGATGAAGCGCGAGGGTTACAGCGCGGCCTACGCCGTGAACGTGACCACGCACGCTTCGCTGGCCGGGGCGCTGATGCCAACCTCCACCAACATGATCATCTACGCCTTTGCGGCGCAGGGCATCGTGGGCTCGCTCAACGGCCAGCAGGTGAGCGGCGTGTCGATTGGCGATCTGCTGTTCTCCGGTCTGCTGCCGGTGCTGTGGGTCATGGGCTTCGTGCTGATCGCCGCCTACTGGCAAGCCAAGCGCTACGGTTTCCCGCGCCGCGCCGATGGCTCGACCGAGTTGCCGCCCTTCCCTGGCTGGTTTGCCGTGGCACGTGCCTTTGTGGGCGCAGTACCGGGGCTGATGGTGATCGCGCTGATCCTGGTGTGCGTGGCCATGGGCATTGCCACCGCCACAGAAGCCGCCGCCATTGCGGTGGCGTATTCGCTGTGTCTGACGGTGCTTGTCTATCGCTCGATGACGTGGGTCAAGTTCCGCCGCGCACTCGCGCACGCTGCCAAGACCACTGGCGTGGTGCTGCTGCTGATTGCCGTCTCGAACATGCTGCGCTTCCAGATGGCCTATCTGGAGATTCCGGACGCCATCGAGCAGATGCTCACACAGACCAGCGCTGCACCGTGGCTGATGCTGCTTTACATCAACATCCTGCAGGTGTTCCTCGGCACGTTTGTCGACATGGCGGCGCACATCCTGATTACCACGCCACTGTTCCTGCCCATGGCCATGCATTGCGGCGTCGGCCCGGTGCAGTTCGGGATCATGCTGCTGCTCAACTGCTCGCTGGGCCTGGTGCATCCGCCCATCGGCTCGGTGCAGTTTGTCGGCTGCGCGATCGGCGAGGTCTCCATCGGCGAGACCACCAAGATCGCCTGGCCCTACTACCTCGCCATCTTCACCGCCATCAACGTGGTGACGTACATGCCGTTCTTCTCGACCTGGCTGCCGAGCGTGATCAACGGGCATCCGGTGTATTGAGCCGCTCCAATGCATCGCTAACGAATAACCAACATGCAGCCATGGCTGCGACATCAAGGAAGGAGTCATCATGAAGAGCCAAGTAGCAATCGCGGCAGCGATCGCGCTCACGGGGGGTGTGGCCGGATCGGTCTATGCGCAGAGCAGCGTCACGCTGTACGGCAACATCGATGTGTCGATCGGGTATCAGAGCAACCAGACCTCGGTCGGCTCCACCTCGAATGGCCATTCGGTCGTCAAGCAGAACAGCGGCATCTGGTCGGGCAGCCGCTTCGGCTTCAAGGGCAACGAAGACCTGGGCGGCGGCAACAGCGCGCAGTTCGTGCTTGAGGAAGGCTTTAACGGTGATACGGGCTCGCAATCGGTCTCGGGCCTGATGTTCAACCGCCAGGCCTTCGTTGGCCTGACCAATCGTGACCTGGGCGCCGTCACGCTGGGCCGCCAGTACACGGCCTACTTCTCGATCCTGGCCCCGTACAGCCCGATCAACTGGCTGACGGGCTTCTACGGCGCGCATCCCGGCGATATCGACTCGCTCGACACGAACTACCGTGTCAACAATGCCATCGTCTACACGTCGCCCACGCTGGGCGGTGTGACGTTCAGCGGCTCCTACGGCATGGGCGAAACACCGGGCAGCGCGGGCAACGGTTCCACCTGGAGCTTTGCCGCGCGCTATGCCAATGGCCCGGTTGGCGTTGGCGCGGGTTTCATGCGCGTGAACAACTCGACAGTGGGCGGCGGTGCGTGGGGCGCGAACTCGTCACTGTCCAACAACGGCAGTGAACCTGCGGTGTCGGCCATCAACGCCGGCTACCAGCTGGCGGCTGCGCAACAGCGCTTTGCCGTGCTCGGTTCGTACACCTTCTCGCCAGCGTGGGACGTATCGGTGTCGTACTCCAACGTGCAGTACATCCCGGGCGTGAACTCCAAGTTCGCCACCCAGGCGATCTTCAATACCGGCGGCGCCGTGCTGCACTACAAGGCCACACCGACGCTGGATCTGGCGGCCGGCTATTCGTACACGCGCGCCACCAAGGCCAACGGCATTGCCGATGCAGCCACGTATCACCAGTTCAACCTGTCGCAGTACTACAGCTTCTCCAAACGCACGGGCCTGTACGTGCTGGAGGCCTATCAGAAGGCAAAGGGTAAGACGATCTCGCCCACGGGCAGCATCATCGATGCCACCGCGTCCATCGGTGACGGCCAGAACGGTGCGCCGTCGGCAACCGGGTCGCAGCTGACCGTGGCTGTCGGCATGATTCACCGGTTCTGACCGGTTTGAGCGCCGGGCACTGCTTTCGCTTGGACGCCGAGCCCGGGTTCACCTCAGTTCAAGGGCGCGGAGTTTGCCGCTATCATGGTGCCCGCGCTGCCCTTTGGTCTCTGACCGCATCGACAATCTCAGGCCGCGCCGTTGCGATCCCTTCCTCTACCACCCCAACTCGTTGCGAGCTGTATGACTTCGCGCCCTTTCCCCTCGCCCGCTGAGGACGAGGCCACCATGACCGCCGCCCGACGCGTGTATCTGAGCCTGCGCGAGCGGATTGTCGAGATGGAACTGCTGCCCGGAACGCGCATCGTCGAGAAGGATCTTGCAGAAGAATTCGGCACCAGCCGCACCCCCGTTCACGAGGCTGTCCAGCGGTTGGCGGAAGAGGGTTTGATCGAAGTCCAGGCACGCGTCGGCACCTTCGTCTCGCGCATTCCGCTCAATACACTGGAAGAAGCGATGCTCGTGCGCGGCGCGCTGGAAGTCGCCATCATCGAAAAAGCCGCCGAGCGCATGACGCCGGAAGGCATCCACAAGCTCAACGTCGTGCTCGAACGGCAAGCGCAATGCGTGCGCGAGAGCAACCGCCGCGGGTTCTTCCGCACCGATGAAGCCTTTCACGCCACGCTGGCCGAGCTGTCGGGCTACCCCGGCGTCTGGCAGATCATCCTGGAAGTCAAAACCCAGATCGACCGCTACCGGCTGCTGACACTCCCCCTGGAAGGGCGCATGACCGAGGTGCTGGCCGAGCACCGCGCCGTGATCGATGCCCTCGCTTCCAACAACCCGAAACGGGCCGTGCGCGCCATGCGCGAGCACCTGGATCACGTGCTGCCAGTGCTGGAAATCACGCGCCGGCTGCGTCCGGAATATTTCAGCGTTTAGCGCACATGCGGCCGAACAGAAGCGGCCCGCATGGAATACGAACGCGCTGCGGCACTCACACACAACCGGCAGGAACGTGCCCTGTTGCCGGAGCGCGCAGACCAATGCGCGGCTCCGGAATAGCCACGCGGCACACAGCTTGCTAAGCAGGTTGAGTTGTCGATAACGCGACGGCGGCGGAACCTCCGTTGCGCTGGTGCCGTCCACTCCGTGTGAACCGGTCTTCGTCTTCCCTTCTGAGCATCCAGGCGCTGCGGGGCTTTGCCGCGCTGTATGTGGTGGTGTACCACTCGGGGCTCGCCTTGGCCCACGCCGACATCCCTGCGCTTGCATGGCTGACCACGCATGTGATCAAGCGCGGGCATGTGGGTGTGGATGTGTTCTTCGTCATCAGCGGTTTCATCATTGCGTGGGTTGCCGTTCTCGGCCCCAAGGGGCCGGAACCCGCCGGCGAGTTTCTCGTCAAGCGCGCCTTCCGGCTGGCGCCGCCTTACTGGCTGATGACGGTGCTGCATTCCACGTGGCTCAATCCGGTGTCGGCAGGCGTGCTGCTCACCTCGCTCGCGTTTGTGCCGCAGGCCAATGCGGATGCACCGTACTTCGGCTATCCCGCGCTATATGTCGGCTGGTCGCTCAACTACGAGGTGTTCTTCTACGTGCTGTGTGCGATTGGTCTGGCAGTGTTCGGCCGCCGTGCGCTTGCCTTGGTTGCACTGGCATTGTTCGCCACGACGATCATCGTGCCGTTCTGGCACAGCGGCATCGTGCAGCGCAATCCGGAAGCGCTATATGGCTGGGCCACGCCGCTGCAAGCCATGGCAGCCAACCCGCTCGTGCTGGAATTCCTGCTTGGCGCAGGGCTGGCGTGGTTGTATGCGGCACATCGGCATCGCCTGACACCCGCCTTTGCGCGCGTGCTGATGGCAGTGGGCGTGGCGGCGTTCACGATGTCGGTGGCGGGCCCGGTTCCCAAGTTCGATCTGCTTGCGCGCGGACTGCCTGCAGGCGCGTTGCTGATCGGCATGGTGGCCATGGAGCATTGCGGCGAATTGCGTGTGCCGCGCGTTGCAGTGTGGCTGGGCGAGCTGTCGTACGCGCTGTACCTCGCGCACCCGAGCGTGATCGAAGCCACGCACCGACTGGTAGGCAGATTAGCGCCCGAATGGATCGGCACGCAGTTGATGCTCTTTGCCGTCAACGTTGCGCTCACGCTGGCGCTGGCTGCATTGCTGCATCGCTATGTCGAGCTGCCGTCCATCGCGCTGGGGCGCCGCACCATCGAGTGGATGCGCAACCGCCAGCGCACGTGGCGCACGCGCCTGGGCCCCCAGAAGCCTTGAACGGCGCGCTTGGCCGACACGCTGTTCTTCCGGGTGGTGACGTTGATCTTGCTGCACAACGCTGCGTTTCGGCGGTTGGACTGCGGTGCGCGATGCGAATCTGCGCCGTACCATCGCGCTGATCAAGCAACCGGCGCCGGTCATTGCCGGCCAGCACGACACCGTGCCCTCCGCCCGCCACCGCGAGGAAATTGCCGCCGCCATCCCGGGCGCGCAGTTGCGCATGCTGGACACCGTGCATCTTGCCAACGTGGAGCAGCCGGACGCGTTTCTTGAGGCTGTGCCGGATTTCCTCGCGGTGCCGGAAACGGCCTGACGCATCGGGTCAGCATCGACACGGCAGGACCCCGCCGGTTAACATGACGGCCATCCAATCGATGTGCCGCCAGACATGTCCCGCGTCAAGAACGAAGACGAATTCGAGCTGCGCCGCGAAAGCGTGCTCGATACCGCCGCCGAAGCCTTTGCGGCCGACAGCTACCCGAGCGTGTCGATGAACCAGCTTGCCGCTGCGTGCGGCGGCTCGAAATCACGCCTATATCACTACTACGAAGGCAAGGAAGCCATCCTCTTTGATCTGCTCGACCGCTACACCAAGCGGCTTGCTGATCTGGTTGAACGCGCCGAGAGCGACGCGCACCACGCCAGGCTCTCGGCCCGCGCTACGCTGCATCTGCTGATCCGGACATTCCTGGCGGAATACGCCACTTCGCGCACGCGGCATGTGGCCTTGCTCAATGACGTGAAATACCTATCGCCCGAGCAGCGCGACATCGTGCTCGCACGCGAGCGGGACGTGGTGGCTGCCGTGGGCCGGCGACTCGGCGCGGCTTACCCGGACAGCGTGGACGAGGCCAACCGCACGCCCATCACAATGATGCTGTTCGGCATGATGAACTGGACGTTCACCTGGCTCAAACCCGACGGACCGCTGTCGTACGAGGGCTATGCCGAGATGGTGATCGGGATGCTGGAGAACGGGCTGGGCGGCCCGAACGGCAAGAAAGGCTGAGGCTGAGGCTCAGCACCCATCATCGTTCGTCGTAACTGACCACCACGCGCTGCGTCAGCGGCCGCGCCTGGCAGGTCAGCACAAACCCCTGCTGGATCTCCCAATCTTCCAGCGTGAAGTTCTTCTCCATCTCCACACGGCCTTCCAGCACCTTGGCGCGGCACGTGCAACACACACCGCCCTTGCAGGCATAGGGCAGATCAAGCCCGGCATTCAACGCGCTGTCGAGCACCTTGGCATCACCCGCCATCGGCACCTCGTGCGATTTGCCGTCGAGCACCACGGTCAGCGCCACATCACCTGCCACCGCAGCGCGCTTGCGCGGCCTGGATGACGCGTCGCCGACTGGCACACCAAAGCGCTCCGCGTGCACGCGCTCGCGCGGCACACCGCGTTCGAGCAGCGCGGCCTCCACAGCATCGATCATGGTGGACGGGCCGCAGATAAACGCGGCGTCAATATCGTCGGGCAGGATCAGCGTATCGAGAAAAGCATGCGCCTTCGCACCATCGAGCCGGCCGTTGAACAGCGCAATCTCCTGCGCCTGGCGCGACAGCACGTGATACAGCGCAAAGCGATCGAGGTAGCGGTCTTTCAGATCTTCAAGCGCTTCGCCAAAGATGATGCTGTCGACGCTGCGGTTGCCGTAGACCAGCGTGAAGCGGCTGCGGGGCTCGGCGGCCAGCGTGGTCTTGATGAGCGAGAGGATAGGCGTGATGCCGCTGCCCGCCGCAAAGGCAACATAGTGGCGCGCGCTTTCGGCGGCCAACGGCACGTAGAAGCGGCCATCGGGCGGCAATACGTCAAGCGTCTGGCCCACGCGGATGCGGTCGTGCAGATGGTTGGAGAACACGCCCGCATCAACACGCTTGACTGCCACGCGCAATTCGCCGTGCGCGTCGTAGTCCTGCACGGCGCAGCAGATCGAATACGAGCGTCGCAGTTCGTCCTGTCCGGGCAACTGACCGGACGGCACACGCAGCGTCAGGAATTGACCCTGCGTAAAACGATACGCATCACGCAGATCGTTCGGCACGTCAAAGCGCACGGAAATCGTGTCGGCCGTCTCACCGCGCACTTCGGCAACGCGCAGAGGGTGGAATTGCGGAGTCATGGCGATCGCGTCCGTGGCGGCTTAGTAGGGCTTGAAGTAGTCGAACGGCTCATGGCACGAGCGGCAGCGGTACAGCGCCTTGCACGCCGTCGAGCCGAAGGCGGATATGAGCGCGGTGTCGTGCGATCCGCATTGCGGACACGTAACGTGCGCGACCCGCGCAGGACGCGTCAGCCGGATGGGGCGTGCATCACCCACTGCCTCCACATGCGCCGGCGGTGCAATGCCAAAGGCGCGCAGCTTAGCGCGCCCTTCAGCGGTGATCCAATCCGTCGTCCACGCCGGTGACAGCACCGAACGCACGCGATACGCACCCACTTCGGCCGCTTGCAATGCGCGGCCCACATCGTCGGCAATCTGGCCCATGGCCGGGCAGCCCGAATACGTGGGCGTGATGGTTGTCACCAGCGTGCCGGCCTCGTCCACGTGCACATCGCGCAGGATGCCCAGCTCGGCAATCGTGACCACGGGAATCTCCGGATCGGTCACGGCTTCCAGCGCAGCACGTGCGCGGCTCAACCGCTCGCTTACCACGACGCCCCCGGGAATTGACGCGCCAGTCCCTGCATCTCCGTCAGCAGATAGCCCATGTGTTCAGAGTGAACGCCCAGCTTGCCGGTGCTGACATAAGCGCCCGGCTCCGGCCAAGTGAGCGTGGCCTCGTCCAGCGCATTGCGCACCGTGGCTTCCCATACATCGCGCAAATCTGCCGGACGCACGCCGATGCCGTCTTCCGCCACCGCATTCTCTACCGCATCGGTGGCAAAGCATTCGTTGGTGTAGGGCATCAGCCAATCCAGCGCGGCCTGGGCGCGTGCATGCGATGCCTCCGTGCCATCGCCGAAGCGCACCAGCCAGTCGCGCGTATGGGCAAAGTGATAGCGCATCTCCTTGACCGACTTGGCGGCAATGGCAGCCAGCTCGGTATCGGTCGAACGGGTCAACGCCTCCCACAGCGGCACCATCAACGCGGCATACAGGAAGTGCCGGACGATGGTGACGGCATAGTCGCGTGTTGCGGCCGAGGTTGCGACCATCGGCCCCGCATGCGGCAGTTCGAGCAGCGTGTAGTTGCAGAAAGCGGGCTCGGTCCGCCAGTAGGCGTAGTCGTCCTCCGTGCGCGGCGTGCCTGTACGTGCGCCTTCGATCTGCCCCGCGTGCGTGTAGAGCAGCCGCGCCTGGCCGATCAAGTCCAGGCTCAGGTTGGACAGCGCGATGTCCTCTTCCAGCACAGGGCCGTGGCCGGTCCATTCCGCATTGCGCTGGCCGAGGATGAGCGCGTTGTCGGCCAGACGAAGAATGTATTGCAGATGCGCGTCGGAAGTCATCACCGCGGCTCACATGTGGTTGACTTCATCGGGCAGCCGGTAGAACGTCGGGTGCCGGTAAATCTTGTCGGCCATCGGGTCGAACAGCATGGGCTTGTCGTCGGGCTCGCTGGCGGTGATGGCGGCCGAGGGCACAACCCAGATCGAGATGCCTTCCTGCCGGCGTGTGTACACATCGCGTGCCATCTGCAGCGCCTGCCTGGCGTCTACTGCGTGCAGGCTGCCGCAATGCTTGTGCTCCAGACCCTGCTTGCTGCGGATGAACACCTCCCACAGCGGCCATTCGTGTTGATGCATGGTCGGCTCTCCTTCCGGTTCAGGCAGCTTGTTCGGTAACGGTGGCGCGTTCGGCCTGCTTGCGCGCATAGGCGAGCGCGGCTTCGCGCACCCACTCGCCTTCTTCATGTGCGCGCTTGCGGGTGGCAAGGCGCTCTCGGTTGCACGGGCCATGGCCATCGAGCACGCGCTTGAATTCAGACCAATCGAGCGGTGAGAAATCGTAGTGGCCGCGCGCTTCATTCCACGTGAGGCCGGGGTCGGGCAACGTCACACCCAGCACGCGCGCCTGTTCGACAGTCGCATCAACAAAACGCTGCCGCAGATCGTCATTCGAAATGCGCTTGATGCCCCAGGCCATGGTCTGCGCGCTGTTGGGCGACGCGGTATCGGGCGGCCCAAACATCATTAGTACCGGGAACCACCAGCGATTGACGGCCTCCTGCACCATGTCGCGCTGTGCCTGCGTACCGCCCATCATCGTCAGCAACGATTCGTAGCCTTGGCGCTGGTGGAACGACTCTTCCTTGCAGATGCGGATCATGGCGCGCGCATAGGGGCCGTATGAGCAGCGGCACAGCGGCACCTGGTTCATGATGGCCGCGCCATCGACCAGCCAGCCGATCACACCCACGTCTGCCCAGGAGAGTGTCGGGTAGTTGAAGATCGATGAATACTTGGCGCGCCCCGCATGCAGCGCGTCGATCATCTCGTCGCGCGAGCTGCCGAGCGTCTCGGCGGCGGAATAGAGATAGAGGCCGTGACCCGCTTCGTCCTGCACTTTGGCCAGAAGAATGGCCTTGCGTTTGAGCGACGGCGCGCGGCTGATCCAGTTGCCCTCGGGCAGCATGCCCACCACCTCCGAGTGCGCGTGCTGCGAAATCTGCCGCAGCAGCGTCTTGCGATACGGCGCGGGCATCCAGTCTTGCGGCTCGATCTTGTGGTCGGCGCCAATGCGCGCATCGAAGCGCGCCTGCAAATCGGCATCGCCTTGAGAGGCGGCGGCCAGTTCCTGCTCTGTGGGCAGACCACCGGGCTGGTCGAGGCTTTGGGTGTACATGCGATCCTCCGGCCGCTTTCGTGGCGTGTGCACGGCACATCGTTCGTACCGTGTTTGGGATGGATCGATTATAAATCGTCCGACCGGTCGGTCAATAAAGGGTTTCACCGCATGCCTCGTTTGAGACACGCGGTAAGCCCTTTTTCCGGTGTGATCTAGACGGAGGCCGCGGACGACACCTCGCCCTGGGCTGCGCCATGCGCGCGAGTGCGCACAAACACGCCCGCCAACACCGAGGCAAGCAGCGCCGCGGCAGCGCCCAGCAAGAAGGCAAGGTGGTAACCACCATTGAGCGCGGTCGCGACATCGGCGCCCGCCGCGGCAAGACCTTCCGTGCGCGCAGCGGCCAAGCTCGCCAAGATGGCCAGCCCCAGCGCACCGCCCATCATGAACGACGTATTGACCACGCCCGACGCCAGCCCCGATTCATCCGGCGCCACGTCGCTCATGGCCGCCAGCAGCACCGGGTTGAATGCAACACCGGCACCCAGACCCAGCAACAGCATGCCGGGCAGCACGTCCAGCACGAGGTTGCCGCCGGCCGGCGCGCGCGCAAACAGCATCAGCCCCACCGCCGCTACCAACAGCCCCAGTGACAGCGGCGCGCGAATGCCAAAACGCATCACCAGCCTGGCCGACAAACCCAGCGAGAACACCGCCATGATGATGTTGGCGGGCAAGAAGGCCAGCCCAACCTGCATTGCGCTGTAGTTCAGCACGCGCTGCATATAGAGCGCCGAGATGAAGAACCACGCGAACATCGCAGCAGCCCACAGCACGCCCACCACGTTGGCCGTCGCCACATTGCGCAGCGCGAACATATGCAGCGGCATCAACGGATGCGACACGCGCGATTCGATGATCAGAAACGCGATCATCAGCGCGATGGCGATGCCCAGTTGCGTAAGCGTTTGCGCGGAAGTCCAGCCGGCTTCGTTGCCATGCACGACCGCGTACACCGCCAGCATCAGCGAGGCTGTCACGGCAATGGCACCTGCCACGTCCAGCTTCGTGCGATCGGCCAGCGGCTTGCCCGCGGGCAGCAAGGCCACGCATGCGGCATACACCGCCACGCCAATCGGCAGGTTGACCAGAAAGATCCAATGCCAGCTCAGCGCGCTCGTCAGCAGCCCACCGAGCAACACGCCGATGCTGCCGCCGCCCGCGCACACAAAGCCGTAGATGCCCATGGCGCGGGCGCGATCCCCGGGCGACGTGAACAGATTCATGATGAGTGACAGCGATACCGCCGACACCACCGCCCCGCCCAGCCCCTGCACAGCCCGCGCCGTAATCAGCAGCCCCTGCGAATTTGCCAGCCCGCACGCAGCGGATGCCAGCGTGAACAGCGTAAGGCCGAGCAAGAACAGCCTGCGATGCCCGAACAGATCACCCAACCGGCCGCCCAGCAACAGGCACCCGCCAAAGGTCAACATGTAAGCGTTGACCACCCACACCAGGGAGGTTTCGGTAAAGGCCAGATCTGCCTGAATGGAGGGCAATGCAACGTTCACGATGGTCGTGTCCAGCACGATCATCAGCA
Source organism: Ralstonia sp. SET104 (assembly GCF_003851545.1). Classification (GTDB taxonomy): domain Bacteria; phylum Pseudomonadota; class Gammaproteobacteria; order Burkholderiales; family Burkholderiaceae; genus Ralstonia. The sequence goes on from NZ_BHVX01000020.1 coordinate 37,345, forward strand.
CGCCCAGGCAGAGCACGATGAGGGCAAGCCAGCGCTTGCGTTCGTCAATGCCATGCGTCATGGAATCACTCCTATGATTTGCCGCTGCGCCTGAAATGTACTCATTGCGCAGCCGATTTGAGATTGGCGAGTCCGGCCTCGAAATCCTTGCCGATCAATCACCTTAGAGATGAGCGGCCTCGGGCCATGCACGGCCCAGGTCACGTGGGTCAGGTCGCCCCGGGGTTGCAGCGTGAATTCCGCCGTGTTGTGGGCTTCGAGGGGTTTCAGGAAATCCAACTGGATCTGGATGCGGCTGGGCGACGTTGAATTGACGATTTTCATGCGCCCCGCGCCCACCTTGCTGGAACCTTCCCACGTCGCGCTGCACACGGAACGTATCGGGACGCATGGCAGCAAAACACAGCACAGCAACAATCGCGACGACGATAACGATCGCAATGCTCTTCAGCATGACGAGCGCACCAAGAGATGGGGCAGCAGGTGAATCGACGCTTTTGCGCACATCGTGCAAAAAGGGACGTAGCCAGAACAGCCGGTCGTCACTCAGGGGGGCGTCGATATTGGTAAGGCCCCGGTGAACGCACAGTCTAGCGCCGCGCCATCACCCTATGCCAAGGCAGATTCCTACGGTTTTGCGCAGAACGGCCATCGCTCGATGGCCGTTTGCACACACACGGCAATTACATCGGCTTGGGTGCAATCACCATCCACGTAATGCCAAAGCGGTCGGTCACCATGCCGAACGCGTTGGCAAAAAACGTTTCAGACATCGGCATCGTGACTTGGCCGCCCTCGCCCAGCGCCTTGAACGTACGCTCGGCGGCAGCGTTATCGGGCACGCTCACAGACAACCCGAAACCCTTGAAGTCGGTCTTGCCGCCGGCCATGCCGTCAGAGGCAAGAATCTGGGTTTCGCCCACGCGGAAGGCGGCATGCATCACCTTGTCGAGCGGGGGCGCCATGCCGCCGCATTGCTCGGCGGTGGGCTGCGCATCCTTGGGCGCATCCTTGTAGTGCATCACCACGTCGACCTTGGCGCTAAGCGTCTTCTTGTAGAACTCGAGCGCTTCTTCACAACGACCTTCAAAGAACAGATACGGTTGAACTTGCATCACAACTCCTTGGGGTGGACTCGGGGGACTGCAAAGCCGCGCATTGCGCCACGCGGTCGGGGGAAAATCTCAATCATGTGCACGCCGGTTCGGGCACTGGCATCGGCACCGAGGCATGCTCGTGCACCACCTGCCAGCGGCCATCGCGCTTGCGCAAACACACGGTGGCGCGCGTTTGCGCATTCACGCTAAAGCAATAGGCCAGATCGCCGCTCACTTCAAAGTGCAACTCGGTGAACCGGAAATCGACCTGGCCTTCCAGCGCATCAAACCAGCCTTGCCAGTTGCGGCGGTAAGCGTGCGCGCCTTTTACAAACAGCGGCGGCATCACGTCGAGCCACCACATCGCGCGCGCAGTTGCGCTTCATCGTCCGCAGCGTTTGTGGCAATCGTCATGCTGGCCTCTGAAGAATCCGTCGCAATAAGGGCTTGGAAAGTTGCGCAACAGCGTCTACGGTTGATTTGTGAACACTGTCCACAAACGATAGCAGACATAATGGACGGTGTCCACATAGAACTTGCGGAGATTCTTTGCATGACCCAGGAACCACCTCGACCCCCCGTGCGCACGACGTATCGCCATGGCGACTTGCGGCGCGCGCTGCTCGACGCCGGCATTGAACTGGCGCGCGCCGGCGGGCCCGACGCCATCGTGCTGCGCGAAGCCACACGCCGCGCTGGCGTGGTGCCGAATGCCGCCTACCGGCACTTCGAGGGGCGACAGGATTTGCTGCAAGGTGTGCGGGCCGAGGCATTGGCCGCCTTGGCGCGCGCCATGGAAGCCGAGCTGGACGCCATTGACCCGACATGGCCCGACGATGCACGCGCACGTGCATCGCTGCGCGCCGTTGGCGTGGGTTACCTGCGTTTCGCGCAGAAGGAGACCGGCCTGTTCCGCACCGCCTTTGCGGTGCCCGACGAAGTGGAAAACGATGCGGACCCTGCCAAAGCCGGCAACAGTGGCCTGAACCCGTTCCAGTTGCTGGGCCTTGCGCTGGACCGGATGACCGCCGCCGGGGTATTGCCGGCTGAACGCCGGCCGGGCGCCGAATACCTCGCCTGGTCTGCGGTGCACGGCTTGGCCCTGCTCATCATCGATGGCCCATTGCGCGGGCGGTCGCCGGAGCAAACCGGCGCCATTGCCCTGCGTGTGGTGGAGATGGTGGAGAACGGCCTGTAGAGGTTGCCGGCACGATGGAATATTGCGTGCGCCCGAAGCGTTTACCATCAGGACAAGCCATTCCGGAGAACCACCATGCAGTTGCGACCAGGCAGATGGATCAGCGCAGCCGTGTTCGTGCTGAGCGCGTGCGCATCGCTTTCACCAATGCAAACGGGGCACAAGCTGATCGGCCAGCCCGAAAGTGCCGTGCGCGAGACCTTTGGCGCGCCCACCGAGACTTACCAACTGGCAAGCGGCACGCACCGCTGGATTTATTCCAAGCAGCCGATGGGGCACGAAGTCTATGCCGCCGACTTTGACGCGAGCGGCAAGCTCACCAACTTCCGGCAGATGCTGACTGAAAAGGAAATCTACGAAGCCCGGCCAGGCGTCTGGACCAAGCATGACGTGGCCGAGCGCTTTGGCATGCCGCGCGAGCCGACGCAGTACTACCCGCTCATGAAGCGCGAGGCATGGTCATACCGGATGTATATCGCCGGGTATCAGCAGGCGCACTTCAATGCGCTCTTCGACGACAGCGGCGTACTCGATCGCACGATGATCGTCGTCGACCCGCTGGGCGGCGACCACCAAAGCCGCAAGTAATGCAGAGGCCCGGCGGCGCATTGCACGCCGCCCAGGCCTTCAACGCTTAGCCCAGCGCAGACGCGATTGCCTGCGCGAGTTCGTTGGCTTCGAACTTGGCGACGTAGCCGTTGGCGCCAACGCGGCGCACGTGGTCTTCATTGGCCGAACCCGACAGCGACGAGTGAATCACCACCGGAATCGATTGGAACGCTGGTTCGGTCTTGATCTTGCGCGTGAGCGTGAAGCCGTCCATCTCGGGCATTTCCAGATCGGTCAGCACCAGAGCGATCTTGTCGCGCACGGTCTTGCCTTCGCGGGCGGCATCGCGGGCGATGTTCTGCAGCGTATCCCACGCTTCCTGGCCGCTCTTGGTCATCACGTAAGGCGTGCCCATTGCCTCCAGGCCGTTGGCGATCAGCGAGCGCGCGAGGCCGGAATCATCTGCCACCAGCAGCTTCGCACCCGGAGGCAGCTTGATCGGACGCTCGTCATTGTCTGGCGCCAGATCGGTGCGGCGGGTGGGGAACACATCTACCAGAATCTGTTCAACGTCAATCACCTGCGCCAGGCGCGAGTTGTCGGCGTTGCCGTCCAGGCGCGCCAGGCTGGTGATATTGCTGCTGCCCACGCTCGCCTCGGCCGGGAAGATCTGGCTCCATTCCAGACGCACGATCTCGTCCACTTCTTCCACCGCAAAGCCTTGGGTGGAGCGCGCATACTCGGTAATCAACAGGATGTTGGCATTGCCGTTCTTGGTGCCGATCACGCTGGCCAAGTCAATCACGGGAATGATCTGGCCGCGCACATTGACGGCACCCAGGATATGGGCGCCGGCATCGGCCACGTGCGTCACAGGCGGCATGACCATAATCTCGCGCACCTTGAACACGTTGATGCCGAACATCTCGCGCTGGTTGGAGCGCGCGGATTCGCCCAGGCGGAACAGCAACAGTTCAAATCGGTTGTTGTTCGTCAGATTGGTCCGTTCATCGACTTCATGCTGCGACATCGTCTTCCCCCGTTCACGCACACGTTATGTGGCGGTAAACGGCAGGGTGTTGGGCAACTTGAAGGGGGTTTTGCGAATGTGAGCGCCGCGCCCTTCCAGCGTAGGGGAACAGCAGCCCAGGCAACCTTCACATGCCACTGAAATGCCCGCAGGCACGTCGGCAGATGCGCATCTTGGTCGACATAGATGGCGTGTCCCCAGCCTCGCCGGGCTGCTCCCCCCGCGCCACGGTGTGTCTTGTGGGACTACGACATAGTTGGTGACGGCTCCAAGGTGCGCCGCTTCGGCTTTCACGAATACGTTGAAACGAAAGCGATGTTCATGCGCATCTTTGACGACTTGCGCCCAGCGCAAGATCATTCCGGGGTAGAGCATCCGGATGCCTCGTCCGGCCGCGCTCACTGGCCGATCCGGCTAGGGGGATGTCCCGACTCGGGTTTCCTCATGAAGGGTCGATATAGTGAAGGCGGGACGGTAGCTCATGGGTCGAGCGGCAGCGGCCAACCGTTGCAGGCAGGCAGGTTCAAGTCCTGTACGTCCCACCAATTTTTCTGCGCAGTGGCAGTTGATGGCTGTGCCGTTAAGCATAAAGTGGCTGGACAGGTTGTTTACCCGTTGGGCCACATTATGTTGTATCGAAAAACGGTCTTGGCCAGACTGGTTTTTTCCCGCGCACACCGGGGAACGATAGACGCAAAAAAGCCGACCACTTGGTCGGCTTCTTCTTTGGTTCGACAGGGTTATGACGGAGTGGCCCCTTGAACCGAGGGCCGCGAGACGGAGGGAAAGGCGCACGCCCAACTGGGCGCTTTTCGCGCGCGCTCCCGTCGAACGTGAGCTCATGGGACCTTCACATCGAGTTCGGGACGCATGACGACACTTTCCTGGGCGGTAGATTCGTTGCGTGCGGTGACGAAGACGGCGGGCGTCTGGCCGTGGTTGACAGCGATATGGGGAACGCCCGCTGGTGTGAAGATGAAATCGCCGGGATGCGCCAGTTGCCGGTCTTCAAGCTCGTCACCGGTACAGAATTCGACTTCCTCGCCACTCAGCATGTAATGCGCGGAGTCGTGAAACTCATGAACATGGGCTTTCGTCCTGCCGCCAGGAGGGAGGGTCACCACGCCGAGAAACAGAACCTCTGAACCCACTGTCTCCTTACTGATACCGGGAGCATAAACGGAGCCTTGCTGGGAAACATAGCTGGCTGCGCTGGGAACGACACGGCCAACCTTCGATTTGGATGAGGCTTCCATTTCGCACCTCCGGCAACCCGCCCAATTTTCTGTCAATGACGGCAATCACTATAGGCGACGTTGTCTCCACCATGAAGACCCGCGGTTCTGCCTGGCCTGAAACTCCGCAATTGGGCACTTCCAAAAAGCGCGCCGAAAAAATCATCCGCCTCGCGGCATCAAGCCTCAAGGGGTAACTCCGTCATCATGCCGTGGTTCGATGGGGTCAACCTGTCTCCATGCGCCCTTTGGCATCTTGGAGCAGGCTGATGACACCCTTGACGCTACCAAGGACTTCTTGTCTTGAGGGACTCGCTCCCTCACCTCTCGGAGGTTGATTGCTTTGCCCTGACTGGCGATGTCCTGGCAGGTTAAATCGATGGCCTCCCGCGCGGCCGAAGAACGCTTCTTGTGCTGACGTGCAAGGCCGGAAAGTCACGTGCTGCCACAGTCAAAAAACTGTATATTTATAAGGGGTATCTATTTAGCTCCAGCAGCCCCATTGATACTGTGATTTCATCCAGCAATGGTATCCGATTGGCTCTCCCCGGTGTTCTTGCTCACGACATCCCCATACGTCACTGGCGGCGTAACCACCGCTTGCTGCAGCAAGCGGTAAAACAGCATCCCGCGTGAGCTGGATGTGCGCCGGTTGAAACGGAACACGAATTCATCGAGATAGGCGTCCAGGTGGTCTGGCTGTACAGAGCCATGATGTGTTCCCAGCACCCAGCGCTGTACCAGTGAGGCGACCCGGTGCACTCCCGCCATGGAGACATGGGCAGGTACGCCTGAGCCGAGCATGACGGTGCGCTGGTGGGTGTAACCCAGTTCTCCCAGAGCGCGGTATGCCGCCGAACCATCCGTGCGTACCTGGGCTCCAGGCTCGACCACCTCCTGCACAAAGGGGATTACGTGGGTGGCGGCGTCTCGGTCAATGCGGCGTAACCGGATGCGCCCAAACCCCTTGGGCTCCACGATCTCCACCGCCATGACCATCAACACTTTGGTGGTGCTGCTCTTGCGCCCTGCAGGGGTGGCGGGATTCTTGCGATCCGTGATGGACAGGTACGTTTCATCCACCTCCACAAGCCCCTTGAGCTTGTCCCGGCCCGGGCGGACCATGGCACGTCGAAACCGGTGCAGCATGGTCCAGGCGGTCTGGTAGCTCCCCAAACCCAATACGCGCTGCAGCCCCAGGGCGCTCACGCCTTGTTTCTGATTGGTCAGGTACCAAGCTGCAGCCAGCCAGACACGCAGCGGTGTGCGCGTCTTGTCAAAGATGGTTCCAGATGTCACTGTGCCTTGGTACTGGCATGAGCGGCACATCAGGCGGGTGCGGCTGGCGCGGTACACATCGCCAGCGTTGCCGCAACGCGGGCAGACGAAGCCTTGGGGCCACCGAAGCTTCTCCAGGAACGCCTGGCAAGCCTCTTCGGTGGCAAACCAGTCAAGAAATTCGTTCCAGGTGCGGGGGTAGTCCCCTCCAGGAGTTGGCGTTAGCATCTGGGTTTCCATCCAGCTATTCTCACGTCACTGGAGCTAAATAGATACCCCTTGCATTTGTACAGTATTCATGTCAGCCACTTCCAAGCCCAAGCTCTACAACCCACGCCACCCCGAACGCACGCTGCTCTACCAAACGGTAGCCGAGCACTACGAGACCTGGCTAGAGTTGGCCAGCGCGGGTCAGTTCGACGGCCAGGGCGACCACCACACCCCCAAGCCCTTCGTGCGCAAAGCGTTTGCCAAGTATCTTGAGTGCGGCATCTTTGCCCATGGCTTTGCCCGCGCTCGCTGCGGCGACTGTGGGCACGACTACTTTGTAGCCTTCTCCTGCAAAGGCCGGGGAGTCTGCCCCTCGTGCACCACGCGGCGGATGGTGGAGACGGCGGCACACCTGAGCGACCACGTCTTCCCCCGCCTGCCGGTGCGCCAGTGGGTGCTCTCCGTGCCCAAGAGGTTGCGGTACTTCATGCAACGCGACGGAGCGGTGCTGAGCATGGTGCTGCGCATCTTTCTGCGGGTGATCGCACAAACTCTGCAGACCCACAGCCCCGGTGCGGCCCATATGGACAAGGCAGGCCTGCACATCGGTGCCATCGCCTTCATTCACCGATTCGGCTCCAGCCTCAATGAACACGTCCACTTCCACGTTTGTGTGGTGGACGGGGTGTTTGAGGAAGTGGAGGGCGAGGGCGATGCTGATGCGACCCCTCGAATCTCATCGCCGGGTGTCATCTTTCACGCGGCCACCGGCATCGATGCGGCTACCGTGGCCCCAGTGCAGACCACACTGCAAAAACGCATCCTGCGCGCCTTCGTTGCTCGGGGCCTGCTGGAGAACTGTGACGCCAAAGACCTGCTGGGCTACAAACACAGCGGCTTCTCGGTGGACGCCGGTGTCTGCATCGAAGCCCACGACCGCGCTGCGCTGGAGCGGCTGCTGCGCTATTGCGCGCGTCCACCGTTTTCCATGGATCGACTGCGCAAAGAGGGAAGCGAACTGGTGTACCGCTGTGCCAAACAACGCAGCGAGCCCACCAGTGACCAGCGCGGTGCCAAGGCAGACGAACTGCACCTCACACCGCTGGAGCTCATCGACCGCATTGCCGCCCTGGTACCCCCACCACGCACCCACCGGCACCGCTACTTTGGCGTGCTGGCACCGAACTCGCCGCTGAGGGAGGCGGTGACGGCTCTGGCCCAGCCTGCTGCGGCGCAACCAGCCACGGTCGAGACTGCACAATCTGGCGCGGGCGTGGGCGTGGGCGTACCTGGGGTGGCGGCGCCGGGCAACGCGGCCACACCCACACCAGAACCTGCAGCACCTCCCAAACGCCCAGCGCACTACCTATGGGCGGTGCTGATTGCCCGCATCTACGAGGTCTTCCCACTGCTGTGTCCGAACTGCGGGGGGCAAATGCGCATCATTGCCTTCATCACGCACAGCGCCGAAATCCGCCACATCCTGAACCACATCGGGGTGGACTCGCAGCCACCGCACATAACCCCGGCACGCGGGCCACCGCTGTGGGAGGACTGCGACGCGCCGGTGGATGACGGGGTGCAAGGCGAGCCCGATTGGGATCTGGCAGCTCAACCCGCACCCGATTACGAGGTGGACCAGCGCGTCAATTGGTGACCCAGTGAAGCGGCGGTATCAATCGCTGCGGTGAGTAGCTGCGTGCGCGCCAGACCCAAACGCATATTGCCTCCCAAGCTCTTGCCATTGAGCGGCAAGCGAGCGCTCAAACTGCTTGTGTCGAACGTGTTTCGAGGCCCAAAACGCGTGCCATACTTGGCCTCATGCGGTTGAATTTCCTATCCGTACGGATTTGATGGACATTGCAACTCCATGAGGGCGGATGGCCGCCCGACGTGATGCGGACCGCGAAGTACGGAACGCCTGGAACCGGCGACCTCATGCCGGCCGCCCGCTTTGTTGTCGAGTGCCTGATTTATAGCTGAAATGCCGCCAGCCTCCGGCCTTCGTGATGACATCACCGACCCTGCCAACCGCAGGAACGCGCGTGCCGGCTGAATCGCGAGGCCTCATTCCCCGCCGCCAAACAGATCCCGGAACTTCTGAGCCGCATCTTCCGCACCCGTGTTCTTGCTCATCGGCGTGCCCTTCGGATACTCCTCCGCAATGCGGTCTTCCCAATAGGTGGTGGGATACGGCGCGCTGCACAGACGGCGAAACACTTCCTGCGGCACGTGCTTGTAGGCGCGCACCGTCTTGTCGTCCCAGTGCAGCTCGAGCTGCTGGGTGCTGGCGTCGTAGTCGGCGCGGCGGATGCGCCCGTTGGTGAAGGTCTTGCTCTGCATGTTGGGCTCCGAAGGGAGCTCGCGACGGGGCGGGCCCTGCCGGATCGTCGCACATCCCAGAGCCGCTCCTGTTTTGATAGCTGGTGGCGCTTATTTAAAAAGCCCAAACGACCGATTTGACTTGGAAAAAGACAGCACCCACAGGTGCCGTCTTGGCCGCCCCAACCAGCACGGAGCCGCAGCGCCGATGCCCCGCCTTACTCGCCGAGCCAGAAGCGTTCGCTGCGGTCGAGGAAGTCGTGCACGTGGACGGTGACCGTGTCTTCACCCAGCAGCACCACGCCGTACTGTGGCGGCTCGTGGCTGCCACCGATCTTGGGCGTGTCGTCCAGCCGCAGCGCCACCTGGTGGTTGGTGCCGCGCAACGTGGAGTACGGGATGCCGAGCCAGGAGCCGAAGATGGGCCGGTGCACGTGGCCGAAGAACAGGTGGCGGATGCGGTGCTCCTGCCCCTGCAGGGCGCGCCGCAGCGGTGCGGGGTCGAGCAGGGCGATGCGGTCCATGGACGGGATGCCGAGCGCGAAGGCCGGGTGGTGCATGAAAAGCAGCACCGGCTCGTCGCTCTGCGCCAGCCGCTCGGCCAGCCACTGCGCGCGCTGTTCGCACAGCACGCCGTGGCTCACGCCGGGTTCGTTGGTGTCGAGGAAGAGGCCGCGGTAGCCACCGATGGCCACCTCGTACTGCACGAAGCCGTTGGCGTCCACCGGCACCTGCGGGAAGTGCTCGCGAAAGCGCTCGCGGCTGTCGTGGTTGCCCAGGATGGGAAACACCGGCATGGGCAGGCGGCCGAGCTGCTGCGCGAGCTGGCGGTAGGCGTCCGGGTGGCCGGTGTCGGCCAGGTCGCCGGTGACAACGCACAGCGCGGCGTCGCCATGCTCTGCGATCACGCTGTCGATGCAGCGGGCCAGGCGGCGGTACGGGTCGAGCCCGTAGAGCGCCTGCCCCTGCGCCACCAGGTGCGTGTCGGTGATGTGGATGAACTTGAACACGATGCGGTCTCTCCTCTTCAGCGCGGTAGCAGGGCCTGCACGTCGCGCGTCATGGTGGCCAGCGCCTTGTCCGGGGCCACGTCCTTGGCCACCACGGTCTGGATGTGGTCCTTGATGACGTCGGTGATCTTCAGGCCGCTCTCACCCGGGAAGGCATACCAGCCGGTCAGCACCGGCAGCTGCTTGATGGCGGTGAGGTAATTGGGGTTCTGCTCGTAGAAGGGCTTGAGCAGGGCCGGGTCGTTGGCCGGCAGGGCGTTGGCCGGGAAGTAGCCGGTGCCCTTGACCATGACGGTGGCGCCCTGCGGGCCGGTGGCGAACTTGATGTATTCCCAGGCGGCTTTCTGCTTGGCCGGGTCCTTGGCGAACAGCATTGCCACATTGCCGCCGGCGGGCAGGCGGCCGTTCTTCTCGATCGGCATGCGCGCGGTGCGCAGGTCAAAGCGCTTGCCGACCTGCTTGGTGGTCAGCCCCAGGCGCGAGGTGGAGGTGACCAGCACGGCCAGATTGCCGGTGATGAAGTCCTGGTTGGCGTTGCTGAAGGAGATGTTGCGCATCTCGCCTTCGTTCACGGCCTTGGCGAAGGTCTGCATGGCGGTCTTGCCGGCAGCACTGTCGAAAGCCACCTTCTTCTCGTCCGGCGTCAGCATGGTGCCGCCGTTGGAGAAGACCAGTGCCTGCCACATCCAGTTGCCGGTGATCTCCCAGTCCATGTGCAGGCTGTGGGTGCCGGGGTTGGCGGCCTTGGCTTTCTTCGCTACCTCGACGATGCCGTCCCAGGTGGCGGGGAACTGCTCGGGAGTGACGCCGGCCTTGCGCACCAGGTCGGCATTGAAGTAGACGATGGGGGTGGAGAGCGAGAAGCCGATACCGACCTGCTTGCTGCCGATCTGGCCCAGCGAGAGCAGCGCCTTGTCGTAACCCATCTTGCCCCAGTCCTTCTCGGCCTGGATGAGCGGAGTCATGTCGACGGCAATGCCGCGGTCGACGAACACGCGCTGGCGGTTCAGGCCCTGGTAAGACACGTCGGGCAACTGGTTGGTAACCGCCTGGCGCAGCGCCTGCTGCGTAGCTTCCTCGTAGCCCGGCGTGGACGCACGGAAGACCACCTTGTACTGCGGGTACTTCGCCATGAAGTCCTTGGCGATCTTCTCGTGCACGTCCTTGAAGATTTCCGGGTAGGGGTAGTCCACGACGATTTCCAGCGGCTGCTGCGCATGCGCCCAGCCGCAAGCCAGCAGCACGCCGGCTGCGATGGATTTCAGGACAACTCGTTTCATGGGATGCACTCCTTGATGGATGAAGGGAGAAAGAAAGGGAAACGGAAAGAGGAAAGATCAGCCTTTGACGCCGGTCAGCGTCACGCCTTCGATGAAGCGCTTCTGGGCCGCGATGAACAGCAGCAGCAGCGGTGCCGTGATGAGCACGGTGCCGGCCATGAGCGGGCCGTAGTTGATGCCGGCCTCCTCGTTGCGGAAGAACATGGTGCCCAGCGGCGGCGTGGCCAGCTCGGGGGAGGAGATCACCAGCAGCGGCCAGAAGTAATCGTTCCAGTGCCAGACGACCGAGAAGATGGCGAAGGCAAACAGCGCCGGCACGGCAGTGGGCAACATCACACGCCAGACCAGCTCGAACTCGCTCATGCCGTCCAGGCGCGCGGCGTGCACCAGGTCGTCCGGCACGGTGCGGAAGAACTGGCGCATCAGGAAGATGCCGAAGGCCGAGATGGAAAACGGCACGATCAACGCCGACATGGTGTTCAGCATGCCCAGGTGGTGCAGCATCACATAGGTCGGAATGGCCGTGGCCTGGTGCGGGATCATCAGCGCCAGCAGCACCAGGCGCCAGGCCCAGGTCTTGCCGCGGAACTGCAGCTTGGCAAAGGCGTAGGCCGCCGGCAGCAGCACCACGATCTGCAGCACCAGGATGGCGGTACAGACCAGCAGGCCGTTCCACAGGTAACGCAGCAGGGGCACACGCGTCAGCGCCTCGGTGTAGTTCTCCACCAGCGCCAGCCGCGTGGGCAACAACGTCAGTTCGCGCGTGAACACCTCGTCCATCGGCTTGAGGGAGGTCAGCACCATCCAGATGAAGGGCGCCAAGAAGACCAGCGCACCCGCCATCAGCAGCAGGTGGCGCAGCGCGCGGAAGAGGAAGGTGCGTGCGGAGAAGGTGAGCATCATCGGGCGTTCTTCAGGCGTAGTGGGTCTTGCGTTCCATGGCGCTGTGCTGCACCTGGGTCAGGAAGAAGATGCCGGCGATGAACACCACCGTCATGGCGCTGGCGTAGCCCATGCGGAAGAAGCCGAAGCCTTCGGCGTAGATGGTGTGCAGCAGCACCTCGGTCGACTTGTTGGGACCGCCGCGCGTGAGCACGTGCACGGTGTCGAACACCTGCAGTGCGCGGATGGCGCAGACGGTGACGACGAACAGCGTGGTTGGCCCGAGCAGCGGCCAGGTGATGCGGCGGAAACGCTCGCACGGGTGCGTCACGCCGTCGAGCGCCGCCGCGTCGCGCACGTCCTGCGGAATGCTCTTGAGGCCGGCAAGAAAAAGCACCATCGCCAGCCCGGCCATCTGCCACACGCCAATGGCCGCCAGCGAGTACAGCGCCAGCCGGCGGTTGTTGAGCCAGTCCTGCGGCTGCAGGCCGACCCACTGCAGCATGTGGTTCACCAGCCCGGCGCTCGGGTGCAGCAGGAATTGCCAGACCACGGCCATGGCAATCAGCGTCGATGCCACCGGCATGAAGAAGGCGGTGCGGTAGAAGCCGCGCAGCTGGGTGTCGGATTCGATCAGCAGCGCCGTCCCCAGGCCGATGGCCACGGCACCGGCAGTCACCAGCACGAGGTAGAGCAGCGTGTTGGCGAGCGACTGGCGGAACACCGGGTCGCTCCAGAGTTCGGCATAGTTGGCCAGGCCGACCCAGTTCAGCGTGGCGGCGCCGAACTGCCAGTCGGTCAGCGACAGCATGGCGACGACGGCCACCGGCCCGAGCAGGAACACAAGCAGCAGCACCGTGGCCGGTGACAGCAGCAGCAGGGTATTGAGCGGATGCACGCGCATGGTCAGCCCCGTGCCTTCAGGCCGCTGCGTCCAGCGTCCAGCTGCGTTGACAGCGGCTCGAACGCCAGACGCTGGCCGTCGGCGCCGAACACGTGCAGCTGGGCCAACGGCACCCAGGCCTGCAGTGGCTCCCCCACGCGCAGCCCGGCTTGCTGCGCCGGCAGGCAGAAGACCACCTGCTCCTGCGCTTGGGCCTGGGTTTGCGTCAGCTGCACGGTGACGATCAGTTCGGCACCGGTGTATTCCACGCCGCTGATGCGACCCTGCAGCGCCAGCCCCTTGTCATCATCCTGCAGGCCCAGCTGCGGCCGGAAGCCGACCTGGCAGGCTGCGCCCTCCTGGCCCGGCGGCACATGACCGATCTGTTGGCCCTGCACCCAGATGCCGGCGCCGCGAATTTCGGCCGGCAGCAGGTTGATGCGTGGTGCGCCAACGAAACGCGCCACCTCCACGTGCGCCGGCTGGCGGTAGATCTCGTCCGGCGTGCCGAGCTGCAGCACACGGCCTTCGCGCATGACGGCCACACGGTCGGACATGGACATGGCCTCGTGCTGGTCGTGCGTGACGTAGATGAAGGTGACGCCGAGCTGGTCGTGCAGTTGCCGGATCTCGGCGCGCAGGGCCTGGCGCAGGTTGGCGTCGAGGTTGGACAGTGGCTCGTCGAACAGGAACACCGCCGGGTGCCGCACCATGGCGCGCGCCAAGGCCACGCGCTGACGCTGGCCACCCGAGAGCTGCGCCGGCTTGCGCCCCCACAACGCGTCGATGCCCAGGCTCTGCGCCACCTTGCGTGCGCTGGCCTCGGCCGCGGCATGCTGGCGCCGTACCGCCGGCAGCAGCCAGCGCATGCCCGGCAGGCGCTGCCAGAAGTTCAGGCCGCGCATCAGCAGCGGCGTGCAGATGTTTTCGCCCACCGTCATGTGCGGGTAGAGGGCGTAACTTTGGAACACCATGGCGCAGTCGCGTTCGCCGGGCGACAGCGGCAACAGGTCCCGCTCGCCGAGGTGCAGGGTACCGGCGTCGGGCTGGTCCAGGCCGGCGATCAGGCGCAGCAGGGTGGACTTGCCGCAGCCCGAGGAGCCGAGCAGGGTGAGGAACTCGCCGTCGCGCACGGTGAGGTCCAGGCCCTTGAGCACGTGGGTGGCGCCGAACTGTTTGCTCAGGCCGTGGATGTGGATGTCAGGCATGGCAGTTCTCCGGAGAAGAGGTCAGGACGTTGGACAGCTGGCCGAGCAGCCAGGGAGTGAACGTGTCGTAGTGGTCGAAGCCCGTCACCTGGGGCAGCAGGTCGGCCGGCTGGCCGGCGTAGCCCGCGCGGTGGGCCGCGAAACGCACGCCGGCGGCTTCGGCGCAGCGTGCATCCATGGCCGAGTCACCGACGAACAGCACCTGCGCGGCCGGCACATCGAGCTGCTGCAGCACGCGCAGCAGCGGGTCGGCCGCCGGCTTGGGCCGCGCAGCATCACCCAGCCCGACCACGGCATCGAAACCGATGTCGAGCCCGGTGCAGGCCAGCAGGGCTTCAATGGAAGGCCGGTCGCGGTTGCTGCACAGGCCAAGCAGCAGGCCCTGCGACTTGAGTTCCGCCAGCAGGGCCGGCACACCGGCGTAAGGCGTGGCCTGGGCCAGCCAGTGCTGCGCATAACGGGTGAAGTAGCTGGCCTCCAGGGCGCTGGCCTGCTCGGCCGCGGCCGCCTCGGCCTGCAATGCCAGCGCGTGTTGGAACATCGGCCCCAATCCCTCGCTGAGCGCCGGCCGCAACCGGTCCGCCGGCACCGTGCGCAGCCCGGCTTCGGCCAGCACCTCATTGGCCGCCGCGGCCAGGGAAGGCAGGGTGTCGAGCAGCGTGCCATCGACATCGAAGACGACTGCTCGGATATGATCGTTTCTGTTCATATTAGCCATGTTATGAACAGAAGGTGTCATTTTGATGACTCAGCCTGAATCTATAGTGGCCGTACGCCCGGGCCTTGCACGGCCCGATCTGACCGTCTGAACTGCCCCGCCGCCCATGCTCAAAGCCGCACGCCACAAGGAAATCGTCGCCCTCGTCCAGGGCGGCGGCATCGTCGAAGTCAATGCCCTGGCACAGCGTTTCCAGACCTCGCCCATCACCATCCGGCGCGACCTGATCGAGCTGCAGGAACGCGGCCTGCTGGAGCGCACGCGCGGCGGCGCTGTCTCCGGTGAGGTGATTGCCGAGGGCTGGGCGCGTTACGAGAGCATCAGCTACGCCGAGCGCGAGCGCGAGCAGTTCCGTGAAAAACGCGCCATTGCGGAACTGGCGGCGCAACTGGTGTCGGACGGCGACTGCATCCTGGTCAACGGCGGCACCACCTCGCGCCACCTGGCCGAGGCGCTGCGCGGCCACCAGAACCTGCACGTTGTCACCAACGGCCTGACAGTGGCCATGGAGTTCGCACGCAGCCAGAACGCCGCGGTCTACCTGCTGCCGGGCATGGTGGACTTCAGGAAGATGACCTCGGTCAGCCGGCCGGCGCCGGGCAGCTTCGACGACATCACGGTGCGGGCCGCGTTCCTCGGCGTGCACGGCATCTCGCCGGCCGGCATCGGCATGCTGTCGCCGGAAGAAGCCGCGATGAACCGCGCCTTCATCGAGGCTGCCCAGACCGTCAACGTGCTCGTCGATTCATCCAAGTTCAACTCGCAGGCGATCTTCCGCATCTGTGAAATGAACCGTGTCACCCGGGTCGTGACCGATACCGGCATTGCGCCCGCAACACGCCAGGCACTGGAAGCCCTTGGTATCGAGGTCTTGCTGGCCTCCCCAGAAGAAGCCGCCTAGTTTCGCGCCGACGCGCGCGCCACTGTGGCGGCGCTTTTGCATGCCATGACCTACGATGCGGCCATGACACGGCCCATCATCCTGTTCGGTGCCTTCGACCGCCACAACTTCGGCGACCTGCTGTTGGCGCACATCGCGGCGGCGCTGCTGCCGGGGCAGGAACTGGTGTTCGCCGGCCTGGCCAACCGAGACCTGCGCGCCGACGGCGGCCATCAGGTCCAGGCCCTGACGCAGTTGGCTGCCGATTGGGATGCTCACCCGGCCACGCTGATCCACGTCGGGGGCGAAATCCTCAGCTGCAGCGCCTGGCAGGCGGCCGTGATGCTGCTGCCACCGGACGAACTGCAAGCCACCCTCGCTTACCTGGAAGCCCGGCCGCTGGAGCAGGCGGCCTGGGTGCAGCGCATGGTGGGCAGCGCGGCGCTGGCGCCCTACACGCTGTCGCGCTCGCTTTTTCCCGCGCTGACACGGGTGGCCTATCTCGCGGCGGGTGGCGTGCAGCTGGACACATGTGAACCGGCGCTGCGTGCCGAGGTACTGGCCAACCTGCAGGCGGCGGATGCAGTGAGCGTGCGCGATGGCCAGACCCTGGCGCATCTGGCGGCAGCGGGCATCACCGCGCATCTGCTGCCCGACCCGGCGGTGATGGTGGCCGAGCTGTTTGACGCACGGATACGTCAGCACGCAGCCGGTGGCGAGATGGCACAGGTGTTGCGCACGTTCCCGCAGGGCTATCTTGCCGTGCAGTTCAGCGCCGACTTCGGCGACGACGCCACGCTCACCACCATGGCCCAGCAACTCGACCAGGTAGCTGCGGCCACCGGTCTTGGCGTGGTGCTGTTTCGTGCCGGCGCTGCGCCCTGGCATGACGACTTGGCTTGCCTGCAGCGCGTCGCCGCGCGCATGCGCCTGCAGCAAGCGGTGGTTACGCCGCCAGTGACGTATGGGGATGTCGTGAGCAAGAACACCGGGGAGAGCCAATCGGATACCATTGCTGGATGAAATCACAGTATCAATGGGGCTGCTGGAGCTAAATAGATACCCCTTATATTTATACAGTATCGAAATTTAACGAATCCCACACGGGATGCCGCTTCTATGTGGCGCATAGGCCTCGTTCAACCACGTTAAACAGGGAATGCCCGTCTGGGCGCGCTCAACTCAACATGATGCAAACAGGACAAGTGGTACGCATGCCCTCGCGGGCTCCGGGGAACAATACGATGACGACAGCCACGGCGCGGGCCGGCAGCAAGGGGGAGGCGCTACGGCTGGTGGGGTCGGGCGATGTCGCGGTCGTCGAACTGGACTACGAGTCGGGCTGGCAAGACGCAGTTGAGCTGGGCCGGCTTGGCCGGGCGGTTGGCGTTCGCGTGGAGTTCCGTGGCCACGAGAGCGTTGCCGTCCAATCACCCGCAGCACTCGTTGCCGGACTTGCGCGCGCGAAAGCCACGTTCCGACAACGAAACCTCTACTGTCAGTTTGATCTTGACCTGTTGCCTGCCGGTGAGTTGGAACGGCTTGATTCGAAAGCAAAGAAGCTGGGGGACTACGTTCTAGCGGGCCACTTACTGCGCGGGGCCGATTCGATATGGACGGAGTAAGCCCATGTTCATTGCGTGCAGAGAAACCGGCCGCGCAGCCGGCTTCTCTTCCGCACAACGAATCGCAGGCTGCCCTTTTTTCGTCAGCATTGAAGAAATGGCCAACGGCCTCTGTTGTCTTGAATCCTGCTGCACCGCAACCACTGACCAATCGGCTGACACGCGTGGTGAACCCGTTCACAAGCAGCCATTGCGTTAAGTCTGCTGCGGGAGTCAGATGGGGCCACTCAATGAGAGCGAGCGATGACAAGCGCAGCGGACTTGATTGTGACAACGCCCAGCGGCCTCTACTGCCCAGCCGGCGACTTCTACGTGGACCCATGGCGGCCGGTTGACCGCGCCGTCATCACGCACGCCCACAGCGACCACGCTCGCATCGGGCACCACCATTACCTCGCAGCCGCGCCAAGTGCTGGCGTGCTGCGTGCGCGCCTGGGAGACGACATCCCCCTGCAGACGTTGCCGTACGGCGAATCCATCGTCCATCACGGTGTCCGGCTGAGTTTTCATCCGGCGGGGCATGTGTTGGGGTCTGCGCAGGTGCGGCTGGAATACGGCGGCCACGTGTGGGTGGTCTCCGGTGACTACAAGGTGGAAGCTGACAGCACCTGCACGCCTTTTGAGCCGGTGCGCTGCGACACTTTCATCACCGAGTCCACCTTTGGGCTGCCGATCTACCACTGGCGGCCGCAGACCGAGATCTTTGCGCAGCTCAATGCGTGGTGGCGCGGCAATGCCGACGCCGGCCGCACCAGCGTCGTGTTTTGCTACGCATTCGGCAAGGCCCAGCGCATTCTGTCGGGGCTCGAGACCAGCATCGGGCCCATTGTTTCGCACGGCGCCATGCTGCAATTGGACGCCACATATCGGCACGCGGGCATTGCACTGCCACCAACGCAACTTGCGACCGACGTGCCGCGCGCAGAATTGCGACGCGCACTCGTGCTTGCCCCGCCCTCCGCGCAACGCACGCCGTGGATGCGCCGCTTTGGCGACTATGCCGATGCCTTTGCGAGCGGCTGGATGCAGCTTCGCGGGGCGCGGCGGCGGCGCGGTGTCGATCGCGGCATCGTACTGTCCGATCATGCTGACTGGCCTGGGCTGCTGCAGGCCATTGAAGCGACGGGCGCCACGCGGGTCTACGTCACACATGGGCAGGTTGCGCCGATGGTGCGCTGGTTGTGCGAGCGCGGTCTGGATGCACGCGCCTTCGTCACCGAGTATGGCGACGAGCGTGAAGAAAGCGATGCAAGCGAAGCGCGCGACACGCCTGCGCCAGTGGATCCGCCCGCGCCATGAGAGCCTTTGCCGATCTGTACGCGCAGCTGGACGCCACCACATCAAGCAACGCCAAGCTGGCCGCCCTGGTGGCCTACCTGCGCACCGCGCCCGACGCCGACGCCGCGTGGGCGGTCTACTTCCTGGCCGGTGGCAGGCCTCGGCAGTTGGTGCCGGTGCGCATGCTCGCAACCTTCGCGCAGACCACGTCCGGCTTGCCCGAATGGCTGTTTGACGAGTGCTACCAAGCCGTGGGCGATCTGGCCGAGACCATCGCCCTCGTCCTGCCCGATGCTGACCACGCCGACAACGCCAGCCTGGCCGAGTGGATGGAAGCCCGCCTGCTGCCGCTGCGCGGGCAGCCGCCCGAAGTGGTACTGCCGCGCCTGACCGAGCTATGCCGCGGCCTGCCGCTGCATGCGCGGCTGGTGTTGATGAAGCTGATCACGGGGGCGTTTCGCGTGGGGGTGTCAAAACTGCTGGTGACGCGCGCGCTGGCCGAAGCGGGCGGCACTGATCCCAAACACGTGGCGCAACGGCTCATGGGCTATACCGACATCGGGCGGGCGCCTACTGCCGAGCGCTATCGCGCGCTGCTGGCAGATGCAAGCGTCGATGGCCACGTGCTCGATACCGGGCACCCGTATCCGTTTTTTCTTGCACACCCGCTGCAGGCTGACATAGAAACCTTCGACACCCTGCTCGGCCCGCCGGCTGAATGGCAGATCGAATGGAAGTGGGATGGCATCCGTGCGCAGCTCGTGCGCCGCGCCGGCAGCACATGGCTGTGGTCGCGCGGCGAGGAACTCATCACTGAGCGGTTTCCTGAACTATCGGCCATGGCAGAAGTGCTGCCTTCCGGCACGGTGCTCGATGGCGAGATCGTGGTCTGGCGCGCAGGCCGTGTGCAGCCGTTTGCGCTGCTCCAGCAACGCATTGGCCGCAAGACGCTGACCGCACGCGCAATGCGCGATGCGCCGGCCGTATTGCTGGCGTATGACCTGCTCGAATGGAAGGGGCAGGACTGGCGCGAGCGCACGCAAGGCGAGCGGCGCGCGCAGCTTGAACGTGTTATCGCAGAGTGCATCCATCCGGCGCTGGAGCTGTCTACGCTGCTGCAGGGCGAAGATTGGCTGCATCTTGGGCGCCAGCGTGAAGCCTCACGCGCGCTGGGCGTGGAAGGGCTAATGCTCAAGCGGCGCGACGCGCGCTATGGCGTGGGTCGCACCAAAGACGTGGGCGTGTGGTGGAAGTGGAAGATCGATCCGTTTTCGGTAGACGCCGTCCTCGTCTATGCGCAGCGCGGCCACGGCCGGCGCGCAAGCCTGTATACCGACTACACCTTCGCCGTGTGGGACGCGCCCCCCGATGCGGCCGAGCGCAAGCTGGTGCCCTTTGCCAAGGCGTACTCCGGCCTGAGTGACGCAGAGATCCGCCAAGTCGATGCGCTCATCCGCAAGACAACAGTGGAAAGCTTTGGGCCCGTGCGCAGCGTAACGCCGACACTGGTGTTCGAACTCGGCTTTGAAGGCGTTGCCCGCAGCACGCGCCATAAAAGCGGCATTGCGGTGCGGTTTCCGCGCATGCTGCGCTGGCGCCATGACAAGCCGGTCGCTGAGGCCGATACGCTGCAGACACTGGAAAGCCTGTTGCCCCCATCATGAGCGCGCCCATAGTGCCTGATCTCGATGCATGGTTTGCCGCACGCGGCTGGACGCCGATGCCGTTTCAGCGTGCGGTGTGGGCGGCCATGGCGCGCGGTGAATCGGGCCTGCTGCACGCCACCACGGGCGCGGGCAAGACCTATGCGGTCTGGCTAGGTGCGCTGCAGCGGCTGGCGCACGTGCGCGGGCGCGGCGGCGCACCGCCGTTATCGGTGCTGTGGCTCACACCCATGCGTGCGCTCGCCGCCGATACCACGCGCGCCTTGAGCGAAGCCGCACAGGCGTTGGCGCCGCACTGGACCCTCGGCCTGCGCACGGGCGACACCGGCAGCGCTGAGCGCGCCATGCAATCGCGCCGCTTGCCAACCGCCTTGGTGACAACGCCCGAGAGCCTGTCGCTACTCCTTGCACGTGCCGATGCGCGCGACACACTGGGCTCAGTGCGCGTGGTGGTGGTGGACGAATGGCACGAGCTGGTAGGCAACAAGCGCGGCGTGCAAGTGCAGTTGGCACTGGCACGCCTGCGCACGTGGTCGCCCGGGCTTATCGTTTGGGGGCTTTCGGCCACGCTGGGCAATCTGGCGCAAGCAATGGCCGCACTGGGCGATGCCGGTGCGCCGGCCACCGGCACCCTGGTGCAAGGCCACCTGCCCAAACGCATGGAGATCGATACGCTGCTGCCCGATGGTGTCGGCCGGTTCCCGTGGGCCGGACACCTGGGCATGGCGATGCTGCCCCACGTGTTGGAAGAATTGGCAAGCGCCCGCACTGCGCTGGTGTTTCTCAACACGCGTTCGCAAGCAGAGCTGTGGTACCAGGCCGTTATCAATGCGCGGCCCGAATGGGCGGGGCTGATTGCGTTGCATCACGGCTCGCTGGATCGCACCACGCGCGACTGGGTTGAGACCGGGCTCAAGCAAGGCACGCTCAAGGCGGTGTTCTGCACGTCGAGCCTGGACTTGGGCGTGGATTTCCTGCCCGTAGAGCGCGTGCTGCAGATCGGCTCGCCCAAGGGCGTGGCGCGGCTGCTGCAGCGTGCTGGGCGATCTGGCCACGCGCCGGGCCGGCCCTCTCGCGTGACAGTGGTGCCCACGCATAGCCTGGAACTTGTAGAAGGCGCGGCCGCACGCGCGGCAGCCACGTCTGGCCAGGTGGAAACCCGCGCCTCGCCGCACAAGCCGCTGGATGTGCTGGTCCAGCACCTGGTGACGGTGGCGCTGGGTGGCGGCTTTGTGCCCGATGCGCTGTTGCTGGAAGTGCGTCGCGCATGGGCTTACCGTGACTTGCACGACGACGAGTGGCAATGGGCACTCGACTTCGTGCGACAGGGCGGCCACTCGCTCACGGCGTATCCCGACTACCGCCGCGTCACGCCTGATGATCACGGCGTCTGGCGCGTGCCCGACGCACGGCTCGCGCGGCGGCACCGCATGAGCATTGGCACCATCGTCAGCGATGCAACGATGACCGTGCGCTGGTGGCGCGCCTCCGGTGGCGGTGCGCTGGGGTCGATTGAAGAAGGCTTCATTGCGCGGCTGCGCCCCGGTGACAACTTTCTGTTTGCGGGCCGCTTGCTTGAACTGGTGCGCGTGCAGGACATGACCGCCTATGTGCGGCGTGCCAGCGGCAAGCGCGCCGCCGTGCCGCGTTGGAACGGCGGGCGTATGCCGCTTTCCACCGAACTGGCGCACGCCGTGGTGGCGCAACTCGATGCAGCGGCGCATGCGCGCTTCGACAGCCCCGAGATGGAAGCCGCGCGCCCGCTGCTCGAACTGCAGGCACGCTGGTCCGCACTGCCTACCACGGCAACGCTGGTGGCTGAGATGCTGCACACGCGCGAGGGCTGGCATCTCTTTCTGTATCCGTTTGC
Source organism: Ralstonia sp. SET104 (assembly GCF_003851545.1). Classification (GTDB taxonomy): domain Bacteria; phylum Pseudomonadota; class Gammaproteobacteria; order Burkholderiales; family Burkholderiaceae; genus Ralstonia. The sequence continues at coordinate 59,562 of NZ_BHVX01000020.1, forward strand.
CGGGCGGCATGCGCACCTGGGGCTGGCAAGCCTGCTGGGCTGGCGCGCTGCCCATCGAACGCCGGCCACCTTCTCCCTGGCGTTCAACGACTACGGCCTCGAACTCCTCTCGGCCACGCCCATCGATTGGCCCACCCTGCTTGCCACCGGCGAGCTCTTTACCACCCACACGCTCATGCAAGACGTGCTTGCCAGCCTCAACGCGGGGGAACTGGCCCAACATCGCTTTCGCGAGATCGCGCGCGTATCAGGACTGGTGTTTCAGGGCTATCCCGGCGCGCCCAAGAGCACGCGCCAGTTGCAGGCATCGTCCGGCCTGTTCTATGAGGTCTTCCGGCGCCACGACCCGGGCAACCTGCTGCTCACGCAGGCAGAAACCGAAGTGCTGCGCCAAGAGTTGGACCTCGAGCGCATTGAAGCCGCCCTCATCCGTATGCGCGGCTTGCGGCTCGAACTGCGCACACTGAAACGGCCGTCGCCGTTCGGCTTTCCGTTGATGGTGGAGCGCTTTCGCGAACAGCTTTCTACCGAAAAACTGGCCGATCGCATCGCACGCATGCTGGCCGAAGCCGAACGCGCCGCGGGCCCCGAGCCCACCGACCCCGATGCGGCAGAGCGAGCGGTGATTGACGCAGACGTACAGTCCGCATTGCGCTTGACCGAATCGCCCGACATGGCAGGCAAGAGCCGCCGCCGCGCGCGCCGGCCACGCAAGACATCGAAGCCGCTTCCATTGCTATGACCGGCCCCCATGACTTCGCCATCCACTGCGCGGACGAGACTGTGTGGCTCCTGCCCGAGCGCGCGCTGTGGTGGCCCGCGCAAGGCATGCTGATGGTGGCGGATGCGCATTTCGGCAAGGCCGCCACATTCCGCGCACGCGGTGTGCCTGTGCCCGCAGGCAGCACGCTGCAGACCATCGCGCGGTTAGACGCCATGCTGACGCGACTGCCGGTGGCGCATATCGCCTGGCTGGGTGACCTGCTCCACGCGCGCGAAGCGCAGGTAGCCATAAACGCCCTCACCGCCTGGCGCACCCGGCACGCCGACGTAGCCTGCACGCTGGTCCGCGGCAATCATGACCGCCATGCGGGTGACCCGCCGGCAGACCTGCGCTTCAACGTGGCAGAAGAACCATGGGCTGTCGGCCCGTTCGCGCTGTGCCACGAACCGCAGACGGTGCCCGGCCGCTACGTAATCGCAGGCCATGTGCATCCCGGCATCGTCATCAACGGCCGCGGGCGGGACAGGCTCCGGCTGCCGTGCTTTCGCTTCGGGCGGGCTTGCGGGCTGTTACCGGCTTTCGGCGAGTTCACAGGCTTGTGGACGGCCCCGGTAGCGACAGGGGAGGCGCTGTATGCGGTGGCAGACGGCAGGGTCTGGCCGCTGCAGACCTGACGTCAAGCAAGCCTGCCGGGCATGACGCCGTCAAAGAGGTGCAGGTCGGAACCGCAAATCGCACACGCCGTGACCTTGATGCGCCAGCGAAACATGGCCGCGCACAACGTCGCGGGTCACTGCGGTCATCTCAGCATAAGCGCGGGCGGCCGCCGCCTCAGCCGGCCCAGGCGCGACAGTGTTCGAGATACTGGCGCTCGTGCAGCCCAAGCAGATCGACTATCGAAGACCAGAGCCAGAACGGCGCGTTGATGGAACGTCCGTGGCGTGCCTTCAGCTCCCGGTGCCACGCCGTGGCAACATCCCGCGGCATCTGGCTGCCATGCGCGAGACCCACGATGTTGCCCAGATAGGCGGCCAGCACCGTGGCGTCTTGATGTTCGAGCTTATCGACAGACAGCTTCAGATCCTGCGGTTGCAGCTCGCGCATGAAAAAGCTGCTGCCCAGCATGCGGCCCCAGGCCATTCGATCACCCAGGTCGGGAGAAAGACGGCGCGCGCCCGTCACCACGCGCTCGCCATTGAGCCGGGGCATTTCGCCTGCAGAGGCGCTGGGCGCTGCGGCCTTTCCCGCCTCCTTGATATCAATCAGCCGATACCGCGGCCCGCGATCTTGATCGACCGCGAGCAAAACGGCATAGCGCCGCTGTCCGAGCGAGCTGCACCCTTTGACCCAGTACGCTGCGTCCACAATGCTGGCAGACGCTTCGCCCGGCATTTCGTAAAGGCGCGCCACCAGGGCAAGCACCTCATGCTGGCTCACCAGGTGTTTCAGTTCGCGCCGCTCTTCTCGTGAGAGTGGCCAGAAATGCCGCCCCAGAGGGATTGACGCAGACGTGTCATTAAGACGTTCCTTGGCCAGTTGTTTCCACGTACGCGCAGTCGCTGCCTTCATTGCGGTGCGCACGGACGATGGGCGCGGCGGCAGGTGCAACGCTGCATCGGGGTCGATGCCGTGCAGGTAGCCTGCCATCAACGCTTCCACCATTCTTGCGGTCACAATGCCAGGGAGATCCGACCCGCGAGCGGCCGTCGCCAATGAGACGCCAAGTCGAATCAAATCATGCGCCGGGTTGCCAAGCACCGTCTGATCCAGATCCCGGATCTGTATCCGCGTGGCGCCAGAGGCATCGCCAATCGGGCCCAGGTTGCCGACATGGCAATCGCCGCAAATCCAGATGACCGGCCCCTCGGGAAACGTGTGCGGTTGCACCTCGCTCAGCCACTCGTAGAACCGAACGGTACTGCCGCGCACGTACGCATGGGTCGAGCGCGCCATCTTGAACTGACGCAGTCGGGCAAGCACGGGCGCACGGTTTTTGGGGCTCACCATGCTCCGCGGCGATTTTCGTTGGGCCATATCTGTGCTGAGTCCAGGACGTTTCGGCTGGTTGATGGAGTCTCCCAAACCCTATGCAATAAGCGTTCCCTGGCCGCGGCACAGCCGAGATATCAGCTCAATAACGCCTAACCTTTGCTATGCTTGCTCGAAGCGCACCGCACAAGCGTCGCTTCCATTGTATGGTCAACTTTACTCAACCATCTATTTCCACTATGGCCACCAAAACCAAGACCGCTGCAAAGAAGGCCTCGCCGGCAAAGAAGCCTGCCGCTACAACGCCGACCATCAAGCCTTTGAAGGATACGTTCACCAAGGCGAGCCTGGTGAGCCATCTGGCTGAGCAAGCCGACGTCGACGCCAAGTCGGTGAAGGCGGTGCTGCTCCATCTGGAGAACACCATCGTGGCTTCGCTGCACAAGAAGGGCGTCGGCGAATTCACGCTGCCGGGTCTGTTCAAGGTGACATCGGTCAAGGTGCCGGCAACCAAGCGCCGCTTTGGCAAGAACCCTTTTACCGGCCTGGATCAGTGGTTCGAAGCGAAACCGGCGACCGTGCGCGTCAAGGTCCGTGCCCTGAAAAAGGTCAAGGACGCCGCCGCCAACAGCTAACAAGCTGTCGCAAAGAAAAAGGGAGCTTCGGCTCTAATGCCGTTCAGTTAAGACCTGAACGGCATTTTTGTTTTTAGGGGTTGGAGTTGTAAACAG
>NZ_BHVX01000021.1 GCF_003851545.1 Ralstonia sp. SET104
TGAACGCGAGCTGCAACTTCACACCCTTGATGGCCTTGTTGCCCAAATTCTTGACGCCGATCTCGACGGAGAAGCGGCCGTCGAGTCGACCCGCATCGAAGTTCCGTGGGACGTAGCGTTGCCCCATGAAGGTGAGCACGACCGTCTTGCTGAGTTCGGCAGCCGTGGCCGCCTGCTTGGCCTCAAGCTCGACTTTGAGTCGCTGCGCTGCTACCTTCTTGGCGTCCTGTTCAGCCATCCACTGGCGCTGCGCATCAATGGCCTGCCCAACGGTTGTGCCGACTGGCATGCCTTGCTTGCCGAAGACTTCGCCCAACTGGGTGCGTAGCAAGTAGGCGGCAAGGAGGCCTTTGTCAGCCTCGCTGAGGCTCTTGATCTTCTGTGCAAATTCGCCGTCCCACTGTTTGGGGTCGGTGGGCACGACGGCATCGGTCGGCTTCGAGCACCCGGCAAACGCGGTGCAGAGCACTACCGCCGCGGCCATGGTTCGCCCCCAATGTGTGAGGCCCCTGCGGCTCTTCGTGGGGGCGGAGGTGGTCGCGGCCGCAGCAGCGGGACGGCAGGCCTCGGGCGTAGCAAATTCGGTCATGATGCGCTCCTGGTGGTGTCGCCACGCCAGCCGTGGCGGTGACACCAGTAACGCTCTGAAGTTGAGGCACATCAAGGAGCTTGTGAAGGCGCGCCTCCAACTCGCAGCTCTGCGGGTCCGGTTGCGCACTGAAACACCGCGGCCGCCATCGTCGCTCGCCAGCGGTCAATGCAAACCGCCTATTCCGTCTATGGAAGGCAGGCTCCCTCGGGTGCCCGCCTTCCTTCATTCTCCGCGCCTGAGCCGCTCTTCGCACTTCATGCGGTAGAAACCCGTGATGCCGGGCTCGGGTGGGTTATCCTGAATCCACCCCAACGCCTGCGCCACCGAATCGGCCTGGTCGTCATAGCGCCCGTTCGGGAAGATCGTCAGCTCGTAGATGAATTCGTCCAGCCAGGGCGCGTCGCGCGGGATGCGCACGCGGCCCGTTTCGAACAGACCGGTGATGGCCGCAAAGCGCACCACCTTGTCGCCCTTGGGCTTCCAGGGCTTGACCGTCAGGCCGTAGGCGGCGAGTTCCTGAATGAGCTGGATGCCGCTGGACTGATCCTCCACCAGCACCACCCGTGGACGGTACTGCTCGGCCAGCCGGATCGCGGCGCGCCGCAGATCGGGGAAATCCACCTTGATGCGTTCGACATCGAGCAGGTAGAACAGCTCACCTTTGAGGCCCCAGGTCGTGCAGACGGAGTAGTCGGCCAACTCCGTCGCCTTCGCCGCGGTATCCCAGCTCTGTACGATGTGATCGAACTCGCCGGGCCGCTCGTAGGGCTCGTAATAGCGCATCCAGGGTTGCTTCAACAGCCCGCCATCGCGCGGCGCCGGCCTTTGCTGGTATTGCCCTGCGAAGTGATACTCACCTTGTGCTGCGCGGATCCACGCGAGCGTTTCCAGCGATTCCCTCGCCGGATGCAGCGCTTCACCGGCCCGGCGTCCGAACGTTCGCTGACCGACGGGCGTCTCGACCACATGGGATTCATCCTCTTCCGCAATCGCCGGCAGCCGCACAACTTCCCAGTCGTGCTGCTCGAGCACGTGGCCGACCAGGTCATCTTCGTGCAGCCGCTGCATGATGACCAGCACACCGCCTTTCGCCTTGTCGTTCAGGCGCGAAATCGCGGTGCCGTCGTACCACTCGTTGCAGCGATTGCGCAGCGTGTCCGACAGCGCGTCTTCGGGCTTGAGCGGATCGTCGATGATCATGAAATCGCCGCCCTTGCCGGTCAAGGTGCCACCGACGGACGTCGCCAGCCGCATGCCTTGTTGAGTGGTAAAGAATTCCGCGATCGCCGGCCGGCTGGCGCTCAACTGCGTATGCGGAAACAGGTCGCGGTAGAGCGGCGACTGCATCAGCGCAAGGCAGGCACGCGCGTGGGCATCGGCTAGATCCTGCGAGTAGCTCGCGCACATCACCCGGCAGGCCGGATTCATCGCCAGCAGCCAGGCCGGCAGGCAGATGCTCGCGCAGTGGGACTTAAGACTGCGCGGCGGCATCATGATGACCAGGCGCGTGGTCTTGCCCATCGCAAAATCCGTCAGCTTGGCGGCGAGCAGCTCGATGTGCCAATTGTGCCGGTAGGTTGTGCCCGGATTGAGCACATCGAACGCCGCGGCGATAAAGCTGGCGAAATCGTGGCGTATCAGGCGCAACATGTCCTTATAAGGCAGTTGTGGAGGCGGGCGCTTCATGGTGTGGTCTCCGGTTCGGGAGGGTCCTGCAGTGTCGACAGCCGCGCAAGGAGCGCTTGTGCCAGGCTGCGTTCAAGCTGGGGGTCCGGCGGCGCTTCCCGCTGGGCTTGATCGGCCTCCATCGCGTCGGCCTGACTGATCAGCGGCAGCAAAAGCCGCAGGGCGGCCAGATCGCCCGCCGCCGAACGGTTGGCGAGCTGGCGGCAGATCACGGCGCGTTTGGTTAACCGCAGGCGCTTGCCGTTCTCGACCACCGAAACTTCCTCGTTCAGCGCGAGATGCACTTCGGTGAGCAGGTTGCGCCGCCCCTTGGGGCGCCCCCTCGGATTGCCCGATTCGCCCTTGCGGAACTGGTGTGCCCTGGGCGGCTTGCCGTAGCCGATCTCATACGGCGCCGCGATATCCGGTGCCGGAGGCTCGCGTTTGGAGCGTTTAGCCATGACTTACCCTCCTGGCCGACGTGGTGGCCATCTTTGACTTCCTGGTGCTTGCCGTTCTGCGTTTGCGCTGACAAGCGGCGAAGGTCTGGCCGCTGGCGACGTGGATGGCCGCCTCGCCCGTGTCGCGCTGCCAGCGGCGGATGGCGGCATCGACGTAGCGCGGATCGAGTTCCATACCACGGCAGCGCCGCCCGACGCGTTGGCAGGCCATCAGCGTGGTGCCGCTCCCCAAGAAAGGGTCCAGCACCACATCGCCGCGCGCGGACGCATCCAGGATGGCGTCGGCCACCAGCCGGATCGGTTTGACGGTAGGGTGGAGGGCCAGCAAATCGCCTTCTTCTCCTTTGCGATCGCTGACGATGCTGGGGTAGTGCCAGACGTTGGAGCGGTCACGGCCGTGGCGGCCCAGTTCGACGTTGTTGCGGTGTCGACCTTTGCCGTGCTTGAAGATGAAGATCAGCTCGTGCTGGCTGCGGTAGAGGCTGCCCATGCCGGCGCGATCCTTGACCCAGACGGCCAGGTTCTTGAGGGCATAGGGCTGTTCGGCCGCGGCCAGCAGCTCGTGGGCATGGCGCCAGTCCATGCAGAGGTAGTGGAGAGCGCCGTCCACGCTGTGCGCTGCCATGTACCCAACCACCGTTGCCAGGAAAGCTTGGAACTCACCAGAACTCATCTCGCCAACCGCCATGGCGAATTCCCGGTGCCGGATCCTGCCCTTGCCACCGACGAAACCGTCGATCGGGACGTTGTAGGGTGGATCGGAAAAGACCATCGTGGCCTTGTCGCTGGCCATGAGGGTGCGATAGGACGCTTCCTCCAGCGCGTTCCCACACAGGATGCGATGCTCGCCCAGTTGCCACAGGTCGCCGACCACCGATACGGTTTGTGCCTCCAGCTCGGGCAGGGAGTCGGCGGGATCAGTCGCTTCTGTCTCCGCCAAGCCCTCGATCCGCAGGTCGATTTCGCCCATCGAGAAGCCAGTGGCTTCGATGTTGAATTCGAGATCGACAGCGGCAAGCTCCTGCAACTGCTCGGCGAGGAGTCGCTCGTCCCAGGTGCTGAGGTCGGTTAACCGGTTGTCGGCGATCTGGAAGGCGCGGGCTTGCTCAGGCGACAGGTGCTCCAGGCGAACGGTGGGGACCTGCCGCAGCCCGAGTTCCCGGGCAGCCAGCAGGCGGGCGTGACCGGCCAGGACGCGGTCGTCGGCGTCGATCAGGATCGGGACGTTGAAGCCAAAGGACCGAATGCTCTCGGTCAGGTGCCGGAGCTGGCGCGGGTTGTGCAGCCGTGCGTTGCGTGGGTCACCGCGCAAGGCCTCGGGAGGCCGGTAGCTAATGTCAAGCGGATGCCGTCTGGCGCTCCTCGGGGGCAGCGCCTTGCGAGTGGTGGTTGCCATGTGTCGCTCCTGACGAAGCGTCCGGACAATTCCGGATCACGTGGCAAGCAGTAGGCCTGCATTTTCCGCCCTCGGGCGGGCAGATCATTTTTGGAAATTAGACCGCATCCGAGCGAGGATTCTTCGGAGCGTGCGCTCATCGGGGCAGGGCTTGGTTCGATCTCGTTGCAGGTCAGCAAGCACCGTGGAGACCAATTTTCTAGGAGGGACGCCCTGGTCGAGCAGCGCTAAGAACAGGCGCTCGATTTCTTCGTGGTTGAGGGTCCTTTTGCCAGTACGTAGTACTGGTAACCTAACAAGACGAAAGTACAGGGCCCGCCGCCGTTCGTAGGCTTCGTCGTATTGGGTGCGGAGCGTTTTACGTTTCCTGCCGCGCTTCTTTTGCGTGGACGTGGGTACACCCATGTACACCTGGTCTAGCTTCTCGAGGAGCGCGACCGCTTCGCGCACTGTGAGTGCTCTTCGGCCTCTGGCGTGAATGGCTTTGATCTGCAGGGTAATCACGTCCAGCTTTGCGCCCCTGTTCATGGCGTCGTCTCATCCCAGTAGTGACCTGCCCCGGTAACAGGGCCAGAGGGCTTCTAGTAAAACGGACTCTACTAGCTTCCCGGTGGACCGATTTATTGGGGGCAGGTCAGTAGTTCCCCGGAGCGCAACTCGGGCATTCCAAGTATGCCGTCGCGAGCTACTACCGGGCTCACCATCGCCCTTGCGGATTTACTGCGGCGGGCTCTCCGAGCCGCAGCAAATCACGCAAGCTCTCGCCAGGTTGTCAGCCCAACAGCGCGCTGCGCACCTTTGTGTAGCCGCTGGCTCGCTCATAGGCATAACCAACTTGAAGTACCGAAAGGTCTGCTTGAGCCCGACCCATCACCTGAAGGCCCATGGGCAAGCCAGTGGAACCGAATCCAGCCGGTATGTTGAGAATGGGCAGGCCGGCGAGGGTGCCGCCAACGACGACCTCCATCCAGCGGTGATACGTGTCCATGGTGCCATTGATTTCCTTAGGCCAATGGAGCTTCGCGTCAAACGGAAACACTGGGGTCGAGGATGGAGTCTTCGAAAAGCGCCGATGGTTATAGCACGGGTACTGTTTCTGACCGTGCAGGCCGGATCGGCCCGCGGACTCACTTGTAGTCCCACTGCATCTGCGCGGTAATCGATACGCCTTTCGACGTGTCCATGCAGCGGTCAAGGTAGCAGAGCAGGGAGCGAGGCTGGAAGCCCGTCTCCTTCACTAGCCGCGCGTTGTCGAACACGTAGCTCATGCTGGCGAATTTGGCGTACAGGTGGATGGCACGCGCCACCAGCCGCACGTTGCCGTCACCGGACAGTCGCAGGAACTTACGCGCCAGCGCCTTCTCTTCGATTGTCGGCTGGAAGTGATAGCTTGCTAGTGCCTGGGCATCCTCTTCCGGACCAGCGCACCCCTTGATGCGCGGGTAGAGCGTCTCGATCTGTTCGGAATGCGGGTCGCCCGCGCTGATGTGATACAGGTCGTGCGCGAGCGCAGGTTTGAGCGCCAACTCAACGATGGCCTGTGCGCAGTCGTCGACCGAGAGGATATCTACGCGGTCGCTCAGCCGACAACTGAAGGTCTCCAGCATGGCGACCATGCGCAGCATCCAGAAGATGCTGCCCGAAGGCGCGCAACCCAGCCGGCTATGGCCAACCACAATGGACGGTCGAGCCACTACCAGCGGCAATTCTGGAAGCGCCTCGCGCAGCTTCAGCTCGGCCATGCCCTTGGAATAGGTGTACTTCACCGCATGCTGCTCCAGCGGCGGTACGGTCCAGCTTTCGTGCACGTGGCGATCGGCCAGTTGACCACACGACATGGCCGTGCCGACGTGCAGAAAACGCTTCAACTGCTTGCCCTGGCTGGCCTGTCGGCCCAGCGCCAGCAATCCGTCCACGTTAGTTTGCCATAGCGACGGGTGGTTGGAAAACGTCGCCAGCGCGGCGCAGTTGATGATGATGTCCGGGTCGCCAAGCTTGGCTTCGGCTGCATTGCGCAGGTCAAACGGCACGATCTGGGCTTCGGTGATGCCATCCAGCGTCGATTGGGGCAATTGAAAACGGGCCAGGTTGATCCGCAGGCGAGTGAGCGCCTCGGCAACGGTTGTGCCGCGGATTGCAAAGCGGGTATCGCCCAACAAGCCCTTGTCTGCCAGATTGGCGGCAATCGCGCCGCCGAGAAAACCGGTCGCCCCGGTCAACAGGATGCTCATACCTGGACTCACTAGTTGTCTTGTCTGCGATAGCGCATCCGCGTGGCTGCCAAGTGTGCCGGCAACCAGGATGAGCAACGCCTGCCATCTTTTATCGATTCGAAGCCAAGCTCCCGGTACAGTGCCGCTGCGCGCCGGTTCGTGTTCAGCACATCGAGCACAAGCATCTGGCCGGCTCTGGCGGGAAGCAGTTGGCGTGTCATCGCATGGGCAAAGAGCGAGCGAAAAATGCCGCGGCCCCGCAGGTCGGGGTGTGTAGCACAGTAGGCGATCAGGGTCTGGCGTCGTGTCGGCGCGGGGATTTCGTTTTCAAGGATCAGGCCGCGACGAATAATGCCAGGCACACGGCGTAGGCCAAAATGCTTCAGGAAGTCTCTGACCGCGTAGAAATCATCCAGCCAGTTGTGGCGGCCATCCTGGATCGCGAGGGCTGCGACCGGCTGGTCGTCGAGCGTGGCGATCAGATGGCGAGTCCAAGAAAAGCGGCCGTGTGGGGCGGCAATGGCATGGCGCAAGAAATCCTCGCACGCGTCGGGTGGGGCATTCAGCAGCCAGGCAAATTCCTCGCTGCCCGACGCGAGTACCAGTGGCGCTAGCACTGCGGCATCGTTGGCGTTGGCGCGGCGGAACATAAGCGCTGACAGATCTGCGGATGGGGCAGTCGTCCACGCGGGCAAGGCCATGCACGCCGATTCCGATCTCACACCTTGTCGCGGCTCCATATGCACCTCAACTGCGCGCCAGTTGCGCGACGGATTGCACCGTATACGCAATCTGTTCGGGCGTGTGGGTGGAGCAGATGAAGAAGCGCAGCCGCGCGGCTTTCTCTTCCACCGCCGGGTAGAAGATCGGCTGCGTGTTGATACCTTTTTCGAAGAGCGCATTGGCCCATTGCGCGGCCTTCAGCGAGCTGCCCGTAAGGACAGGTACAACCGAATAACCGGCGCTGAGGCCAATATCGAGGCCCGCCTCGCGCGCGGCGTCAACGAACTGACGCCCGCGTTCGCGCAGAGTGGCCACGCGCTCAGGTTCGTCAAGCATGCGCCGCAATGCAGCCAGCGAGGCGGCAGCCAGCACCGGTGAGATGCCGACGCTGTACAAAAATCCTGGAGCCAGGTGACGCAGGATATCGATCAGCGCCTGCTCCCCGGCGATATAGCCGCCACAGCCCGCCAGCGTCTTGCTGAAGGTTCCCATCCAGATATCGACATCACGACCGGCCAGCCCGAAATGTTCTCGTATGCCCTTGCCGGTGTCGCCCAGCACGCCGAATGAATGCGCTTCGTCAACCATTAGAAAGGCGCCATGGCGGCGCTTAATATCGATGAAGCGTTCCAGCTCAGGGAGGTCTCCATCCATGCTGTAGATGCCTTCCACGGCGATCAGCACGCGTTTGTAGTCGCGCCGCACACGTGTGAGCAGGGCGTCGAGCGCTACCCAGTCGTTGTGCGGGAAGTTCAGTCGTTTGGCACCGCTGAGCTGCGCTCCCTGCACGATACTGTTGTGCGCCAGCGAGTCGTGCACGATCAGGTCGCCTGGGCCAAACAGGCAGCCGATGACGGTGACGTTGGTGGCGTGCCCACTGACAAAGGCGACACAATCGTCGACCTCATAAACGCTTGCCAGTGCCCGCTCCAGCTCGCGCTGGACTGGGCGCTCGCCCGCCACCATGCGGCTTGCCGAGGCAGAGGTGCCGTATTGGTCGATCGCGGCCTTGGCGCTGGCCGATATCTCGGGGTCTCCGGACAACCCGAGGTAGTTGTAGTTGGCGAAGTTGATATACGTATGGCCGTTGATCTGTGTGGTGGCGCCGGCCACGCCCTCGTGGACACGGAAGAAGGGCGAGGCAATGCGCAAGCGCCCGCTCATCTCGCGGATGATCGAGACCTGCTGGTACGCGGGCAGGGTATCGAAGCGGCACAGCGCAGCATAGTCCGCCGGATCGGCCAGGTGTGCCGCCGACGCTGTGCCGGCATGCGCTGCGGCGACAGCCCCTTCGTCTCCCACCTCCATTTCCCTTGTGACCCGATCGAGTTGCCGCTTCAGGGCCTTGGCAGCAAGCTGCTGCCGCAACTGGTCTCCCAGTTTCATACTGCATATTCCTTCGTCAGGTTGTGATGGTTGCCCATTCCCACGCATCGGGTTGTGCGAGCAGGGCGGCGCAGAGCCGGTAATTCATTTCATGGCTGGGGCGCAAGGCCGTGACCTTGCCAAGCAGCGGTGCGCCCAGCAGGGCAAGGTCGCCTACCAGGTCGAGCACGCGGTGCCGCACGAATTCCACAGGCAGGCGCATGCCGCCGATCACGCTGGAGCCGACAATGGCAGCGGTGCATGACGGCCTTGCACCGCGCAAGATCGGTTTGCCGCGCAGATACCCGGACAGGATGGCTGGCAGCGCCCAGCGCAGGCGCCCATAGGAGCGTGCGGGCGCAATGTCGGTGGCGAACGACGCAGGATCAATGATGCCCTGCCAGTTCATTTGACCAAACCCTTTGAGGTCGTTGGTGACGGACACTATGTAGTGGTCGGCCGGTTCGATGGTCGTGCGGTGCATGTGGCCGTCTTCCACCGTGACCGTCTTGCGAATCCGCAGGAAGTGCTTGGGTGCATCCAGCGGGAGACGACCACACGCCTCGATCGCTCGCAGCCAGGGCAGCGCGCTGCCATCCAGGATCGGCACTTCTTCGGCGTCGAGTTCAACGGTGGCGTGGTCGATCTGGCACGCCAGCAAAGCTGCCAGCAGGTGCTCGATTGTGCGTACGCGCCAGCCGTCGGCGTCTTGCAACGCGGTACACAGCGGCTGCCCCAGGTGCAGCGTTACGGACGCGGGCAGCGATGCAAGTGCCCGGCCGCCGCGCATGCGCCGGAACACGATGCCGTGCCCGGCGCTCTCTGGATGCACGCGCACATTGACGCGTCGGCCGGTGTGCAACCCATGGCCGGAGAGTCGCAGTTCGCGCGCCAGCGTTCCCTGGTGATTTGCCCAGCCCGGCTCGGCCGTCATTGCGTAGGCTCCGTGACAACGCTGGCGGCGACTGGACGGGTGGCGGCCATTTCGCCGGCGATCCGGTGCAATTCATCGCGGCTGATTTCGGTGCCGTGGATGGCCGACAGGGAGGTCAACTGCTGTGCGATATCGCTCGCAGCGCCTGTCTCCTGCCCCTCGCTGGCGCCCGCACGTACCGATTCCGCGATTTTCTGCGCCAGCGAGCGGACGGTCGCGCCTTCGGCCAGCATCATGACCGGCAGCTTGACCTCGAAGCATTCCTCGACCGCCATGCCGAGTTCCATGCCCATCAACGAGTCCATGCCCAGGTCGGTCACCGAGCGGTCAGCATCGATCTTGGCGGCAGACAGGTGGAGGATCCGGGCGATCTGTGCCTGAAGGGTCTCGATCACCAATTGCACGGCTTCCGCTGGTGCAAGGGCGCGAATCTCGACCTGCAAGCAGGCGCCATCGGCACGTTGGGATTCTTGTCCGATACCGCCCTGCATTTCCAGATAGCGCAGCGAGCGTGCCGCCGGCATGACGCGCGAGATGGCTTTCCAGTCTAGCCACAGCACCGCTTCGCCAGCGTCGCCGCGCTGCAGCGCTTGTTCGAGCGCGGCCATCGCCTGTGCCGAGGTGATCGCGCGGCCGCCAATGCGGCCTTGCAGCGCTTCGAGCGTCTGGCTGTTGCGGGCGAGGAAGCCCACATCCTCGAGTGGGCCCCAAGCCATATAGGTACCCGGCAGGCCGTGCGCGCGGCGCTTGTGAATCAGCGCTTCGAGAAAGGCATTGGCGGCAACGTAGTTGGACTGACCTGGGTTACCAAGCAAGGTCGTGGCCGATGAATACACCACGAAGAAGTCCAGGGCGAGTTCACGCGTGGCCCGATGCAGGTTCCAGGCCCCAGCGACCTTGGGCGCCAGCACGTCGCGCATCCTGGCGTCGTCCAGGTTGGCGATCAGGCCGTCGGCGATGGACATCGCCGAATGCACGACGCCCTTGAGCGGTGTGCTGCGGCTGGTCAGTCCGTCGACCAGAGCCCGCACCGCCACGTCATCAATGAGGTCGCAGGACATCACCGTTGTATCCACATGCAGTGTGTCACGCCAATGCGCAGCTTCCTCGGCCAGTTCGGGTGCGAGCGTGCCGCGCCGGCTTGCAAGCACAAGATGGCGTGCACCGCACTCGACCAGCCAGCGTGCTGTGGCAAAGCCCAGGCCGCCGGTGCCCCCCGCAATGAGATACGCGGCTGACGGATCCAGCGCGAGACGCGGCGTGCTGGCTGCCTGCGGCGCGGGCACACCGCCCGTAAAGGTGACCACAATCTTGCCGATCTGGCGCGCCTGCTGCATGTAGCGGAAAGCTTCCTCGATACGCGAGGCGGGAAAGGCTCGGTATGGCAGCGGATCGAGCACGCCTTGCTCGAGCAGGGCCATCACCTGCTCGAACAGCGATGCCGTGAGTTGCGGTGACGCATCCATCAACTGGTCTGCATCGATGCCGAAGTAGCTGATGTTGTTGCGGAACGGGCGCAGGCCGATGCGGCTGTTCTCGTAGAAATCGCGCTTGCCGAGTTCGAGGAAGCGGCCGAAGGGGCGCAGTACGTCGATGCTGCGCACCATCGCTTCACCGGCAAGCGAGTTGAGCACGATGTCCACACCTTCGCCTGCCGTCACACGCCGGATCTCATCGGCGAATGCCAGGCTACGCGAGTCGAATACGCGGCTCGCGCCGAGCAGACGCACAAACTCCCGCTTTTCATTGTTGCTTGCCGTGGCGAATACCTCGGCGCCCAAGTGGCGTGCCAACTGGATTGCAGCGATGCCGACGCCGCCGGCCGCGCCGTGCACCAGCACGCGCTCGCCCTTGCGGACACGCGCCAGTTCGTTCAATGCGTAATAGGCGGTGAAGAACGTGCTCGGGATCGTGGCGGCTTCCTCGAAGCTCAGCCGAGCGGGCTTGTGCGCCAGCGCTGTCACGCGGGTACGCAGCCGACTCGCAAAGCAGGCGGGGGCAAAGCCGAGCACCAGATCGCCGTTGGTGAAGTTCGTGACTGCGCTGCCCACGCGTGTGACGCGGCCGGAGAACTCCATGCCGATGGTCGGACCGGCAAAGCCGTTCTCGACGGCTTCGTCGGACAACAGGCCCATCGCGTACATCACGTCGCGGAAATTCAGGCCCACGGCCATCGGCTCCACTTCGACTTCGTCGGGCGCCAGCTGGAACGCGGGCAACGGGAACCACTGCAGATGGCTCAGTGAACCTGATGACTCAAAGCCCAGCACGGCGGGTGCGGCCTGCTCGCCTGCTGCGGCCTGCACGGCGCGTTCGCGCAGTTCGCTGACTTCAGCGGACAGCATGCGCGACACGTAGCGCTCCTCAAGGCCGAGCACCACTTCATCTTCCGCATCGCCGGACAGCAACTCTTGCACGAGCGCCGGCACAGGTTGTGCCTGGCGCGGGTCGATATCGATCAGCCTGCAATGCAATTCGGCATGCTCGTTCATCAGCACACGGCCAAGACCCCACAGCGTGGCCTGCGGCGGCTGCAATGCCATTGCGGGCGTGCCCGGTGCGGCCACTGGCGCGCCACCGCGGGTGACGATCGTCAGGCGCACGTTGGCGCGCTTGCGGCCTAGACCGCGCACCAGCCGCGCGAGCGCGACCGAGGTGGAGTCCTGTGCCGCCATCAGCGTAGCCGCGTTGGCGCTATCGTCCAGCAGCGGGGCGTCAGCGGCCAGGAAGACGATGTGGCATGCCGTACCGGCCGCGTCCAGCGCCGTATGTGCCAGCGCCGCCTCGGGAGACTCCACCACCGCGACACGCGGTGTGCGCTCGCCCGGGCCAATGCTGGCGCACGCCTCGTCGAGCGCGGCTGCCAGCCGGGTGGCAAGCGCCGCCGGCGTATCAGGACATACCACCAGCCAGTTTGTGGCCTGGGCGCCAACCGTGCCGCCGATTTCGTCTCCAATGGCTTGGTCAAGATCGCGTGAATCGGCCGGGCGCCCGGCCTCACGGCGCGCCAGCAAGAGTACCGGTGCGCCTTCGATCTGCAGGTCGGCTTCAACGTGGCGCGCCTGTGTCTGGAAACCCTGGGCGAGCAGCATCGTTTCGATGGCCGGGGCGGGCAGCATGTCGCCGCGGCTTGTGATCCACCATTCGGGCGACAAGCCGAACACGATGTCCGAGAAACGGCTGGCTTGGCTATCGCTCAGCACCAGCAAGGCACCGGGGCTCATCCACATGCGCACGGCGGCCAGCAGCCGGTCCGGCTTGCCCGATGTGCGCAGCAGGTTGTTGATCACCACCACATCGAACGTGTGGCTGCGGCCCGCTTCAACCGTCAGTTCAGGCTGGTCGCCCAGCTGCAGCGCCGCAGTGCGGATCAGCGGATGACGGCCGGTATCGAACGCACCAAGCTGCTCGGCACTGCCAGCGATGGTGTAGTCGCACCGGCCTTGCAGATGTGTGCCGATCGGCTGGAACAGATTGGCGCCGGGCGTGATGACCTCCAGCACGCGCATGCGGCGGCGCTCTCCCCAGCCTTCGATGGCGGCTGCCAGGCAGGCACTGGCCATCGCATTGACATGGGACCATGTTGGCGAGGCCTCGAACAGATGGTCCAGCAGGCTGCTGCGCCCTGGCGGCAGGACATCGTTCGCCTCCCGTTCTCCGCTCAAGATGGCAGGCAGCGAAGCCCCGCAATGGGCCAGGAGCGTGAGTTCGGCAACATGGCCAGGCGACAGCGATAGCAGGCCACGCCAGATGCTCTCGATGGACGGCGGCGCTTCTTCGCCGCGCACCAGCAGACCGTCGTGGCGCGCCAGCACGCCGTCTTCCAGCAGCATGTCGACCAGTCGCGCGAGTAGCGCCGGATTCGCACAAGCCGGCAACTCGGCCTTGCCAAGAAGCTGCAGCGATTCGACGGCGCGCAACGCGTAGGCCGCGGCCAGCACGTCGATCAGCGGCATCACTTCGGCGAGGTGTGTATGGCGATGCGCGGCATCCTCGGTGCCGGCGACGCTTGCGGCTGCCTTGGCTAGCAGGCTGGCCGGCGACGGCGCCGCCGAGATGGCTTCGCTTGCCGGCGTCGCTTCCAATGCGAAGACATAGCGGCCAGGGCCACCGTGGCGTCGGCCGAGCAGATCGACGCGGCGGAATCGACAGGTGGAGAGCTTCAGCACCGTACCGCCCGCGCTATCCAGATAATGGAAACTGGCCACCAGCGAATGGGGGCTGCGGCGTTCGACCCGTGCCACAACGCGCGCGGGCATGCCGCCGTAATAGTCCATGCGGCCGAACTGCACCGGCACATAGGCGGCTTGGTCAGTGCCGGGCTGGCCGGCGGCCATCAGTGCCAGCAGCGGATGCAGGCCACTGTCGAGCGCGCCCGGATGCATCGCATAGCGCCCGAGCCGGTCTTGCTGCGAGGCGGGCGCCGCAAGCTCGGCTAATGCAACGTCGCCATCAATGCGGACCGATTGCACCCAGCGGAACGCATCACCAAACTCCAGGCCGATCTCGCGCGCCGCCTTGTACAGCGTATTGCCGGCAATGAGGGGCTGGGCTTCCAGCGCGGCCAGGGTTTGCGGCTCGACTGCCGGCCTTGTCTGCGGCGGGCCGCCAACCAGCAGGCGGCCAACAACGTTGATGGTCCAGGGATCATCGCTTACGCGTGGCCGCGTCTCAATCACAAAGCCTGCTGTGCGGGGGTCCAGCGTGAAGCGGAACAGGCGGCCTTGCTGCGCCTGGAACACCACCGGGGTGCGGATCTCCAGGTTCTCCACCGCGCAACTTGTGGTGCCGTAGTAGCTGTGTGCCGCGGCCAGCGCCATTTCGGCATAACCGGCACCAGGGAACGTGATCG
The DNA here is from genome assembly GCF_003851545.1 of Ralstonia sp. SET104. Taxonomy (GTDB): domain Bacteria; phylum Pseudomonadota; class Gammaproteobacteria; order Burkholderiales; family Burkholderiaceae; genus Ralstonia. Next base: position 14,202 of record NZ_BHVX01000021.1, read on the forward strand.
CGCCATCCACCACATGGCTGGCGAGTTCCGGGAGCTTGACGGGGTCGACCTGGTTTTCCCAGGCGGCCGCGCATTCTTTCAACCGGTAGCCCAGCAGCGGATGCTCGCGGCTGCGGTGCACCAGGTCATAGCCCTCGGCGGTGATGGGCGCCCAGTATGGCGTGCGCTGCCACGGATAGGTCGGCAGCACGACATCGCGGTGGGCATCGGGATAGACGGCATCGAGGTCCAGCCGCGCGCCATGCGCGAGCGCCGCACAGAAGGCATTGCGCAGTTGGCTGGCCTGGTCGTGGTTGCGTTTGAGCGTGGGCAGGGCAACGCCGCTCGCGTGCGCCTTCTCCAGCGATTGCGACACATAGGTGCGCAGGATCGAGTGCGGCCCGATTTCCAAGAAGAGCCGCATGCCCTCTCCGATCAACTGGCGCGTGGCCGCCTCGAAGCTGACCGGCTCGCGGATATTGCGCCACCAGTAGCTTGCATCCAACTGCGTGCCGGAGAGCGGCGTGCCAGTCACCGTGGAGACGAAGGTGCCGTGCGAGGCCCGCGGTTGCAGACCGCGCAGACCTCCGACCACCACATCGCGGATGGCCTCCATGTGTCGGCTGTGGAAGGCGTAGTCGAGGTCCAGCATCTGGAAGAACTGGCCTGCCTGTACCGCGCGGGCCTGGATGGCTTCCAGTGCCGCAGCGGGGCCGGCCAGTGTGACGGCACCTGGGCTGTTGATGCCAGCAATTTCCAGCGCATCGCTCAGCCCCAGCTCGGCGATGAGGCTGCGCGCAGTGGCTTCATCCATGCCTGCGGCGGCCATCTTGCCCTTGCCGGCAGTCAGCGCCTGCGCGCGGCTGCGCACCTTGATGACAAGCACGGCCTGCTCGAGCGACAACGCTCCGGCGGCATACGCCGCTGCCACTTCGCCCACGCTATGGCCGTAGCACGCATCAAAACGCAAGCCCTGTGCGAGCAGCGATTGGACGATGCCCGCCTGCATGGCAAAAAGCAGCGGCTGCGCGTTCTCGGTGCGATTCAGCCATTCGGCCGTGGCGCCGGCGCGCATCACATCGAGCAGCGATGCACTGCCGTCGGCGCACCACAAGGCATCAATCTGCTCCATGGTTTCCCGGAAGACGCGGTCCTCCTGCACCAGGCGTTGTCCCATGCCAGCCCACTGGGAGCCGTTGCCCGAGAAGACCAGCGCGAGCTTGCCGTCGTTGGCAACAGCTTCGCCGGTCACTACAGCGGGACAGGTTTCGCCTTGCGCCAGCGCCGCCAGCGCCGCGGCACCTTCTGTGGCAAGCGCCGCAGCGTCGGCCGGGGCAATGACGGCGCGGTAGCGCAGGGGCTGGCGACGATGGGCAGTCGCCCCCGCCAGCGCCTGCCATGACACGCCCGCGCTGAGGTGTTCCCGATACGCAGCGGCCAGCGCCTGCAGTGCTTGCGTTGAGCGTGCGCTGAGCATCAGCGGGACAGGGTGGTCTTGCCCTGCGCGGGGCACCTTGTCGGCGTTCGCGGCTTTGGGCGCTGGCGCCGCTTCGCGCAGCAGCACATGCGCATTGGTGCCACCAAAACCAAACGAATTCACGCCGATTAGCAGGGGCTCGCCCTTGGCCGGCAACGGCATGTAGCGATCCACCACGCGCAGGTTGCCGCCCTTGAAGTCGATATTGGGATTCGGTGTGCGGAAGTGAATCGACGCCGGCACGGCACGATGCTTCAGGCACAGGATTGCCTTGAGCAAGCCGGCCATGCCGGAGGCGGTTTCCAGATGCCCCACGTTGGTTTTGGCCGAGCCGATCAGCAATGGCGCATCTGGCCGGCGCAACTTTCCAATGACATCGATCAGCGCGCGCGTCTCGATCGGGTCGCCGACCGCGGTGCCGGTGCCGTGCGCCTCCACATAGTCCAGTTCGCGCGGATCGATGCCGGCGCGGGCGTAAACGTTCTCCAGCAGGGCAGCTTGCGTGGCCGACGCCGGCACGTTAATGCCGCCTTGCGAGTGGCCATCGGAGTTGACGCCCGACGATGCGATCACAGCGTGGATGGTGTCGCCATCGGCCAGCGCTTTGGATAGCGGCTTGAGCAGCACCAGCGCGCCGCCTTCGGCTCGCACGTAGCCGTCACCCGAGGCATCAAAGGCCCGGCAGCGGCCGGTGGGCGACAGCATCGATGCCTTGGCGAAGCTGACAAACGGAAACGGGTGCAGCAGCAGATTGACGCCACCTGCCAGCGCCGTACCCACTTCCCCGGCGCGGATCGCGTTGCATGCCTGGTGCAAAGCCACCAGCGACGACGAACACGCCGTGTCGATCGACATGCTGGGCCCGCGCAGGTCGAACAAATAGGAGATGCGGTTGGAGGCAATGCTCAGCGTATTGCCCGTGGCCGAATACGCGTCCACCACGCTGAGGTCATCGACACCCCGGTCGCCATAGTCTTGCGCCGCCACGCCCACGAACACCGCGCAGTCCTGGCCGGCCATCTTCTGGGGGTGGTGTCCTGCGTGCTCGAAGGCTTCCCAGGCCAGTTCAAGCAGCAGGCGCTGCTGAGGATCCATCTGCTGCGCTTCGCGCGGCGAGATGCCGAAGAAATCTGCGTCGAAGCCGGCAACGTCGTCCATGACGCCGGCTGCGAAGGTATAGCTCTTACCGGGTTCGCGCTTGGAGGGGTGTTGGTAAAACTCGGTGCTGAAGCGGTCGGGCGGCACTTCGGTCACGGCATCGGTTTCTGCAACCAGCAGTTTCCAATAATCTTCCGGACTACGGACGCCCCCCGGAAACCGACACGACATCCCGACAACGGCTATTGCATCTTTCATGTAGTTACACCTGCTCGATTTCTTCTCTGCTCGCGACTTCACTTGCGGCCTCTGCGCATGCCCAAAGCTGGCCCTGGGCTACTGCTGCTGTTGGCGCTCAGTGTTTGCTGCGGTTGTTTCAGTCATTTTTGCTTGCGTGGCCAGTTGCTGCGCGCTGACGCAATCGACCAGCAACTGGCCCAGTGATTCGGCCCGCACCCGTACGGGCTCCTGTTGGCGTGACGACGCTATTGCAGTATCGCTACGCCAAAGCAGGTAGTCGCTATGGACGGGTAGGTGGCCGGTCTGCCCGTAGACGGCCGGCAACGCGGGCACGTGGTCGCCATAGAAGCACAGGATCGCGGGGCGGTTGCGCGCAGCCAGATAACGCGTCAACTGGCCGATCATGGCGTCTGCGTTTGCCAGATGGCGCAGGTAGGCAGTCAGGTCATCCCACGGCTTGCCTTCGCCAAACGCATGGTAGGCGGCCGCCTCACCGGGTGCTACGCGTTCCAGGTGCAGCGGCCCGTGGTTCTCGATGGTCATCGCCATGATGAATGCCGGCGCGTCGCCGGCGGCTTCCAGTTCAGTCTGAATGGCATCGGCCACGGCAACATCGGCCACGTACGGGCCGGCACGCTGCGCGCTGCTGAAATGGCGGATATCGAGGAAGCGATCGAAATGCATCAGTCGGAGAACGCGGTGTCTGCCGAAGAAGTCACCGTAGTACGGATGCATGGCGACTGTACGGTAGCCCGCGCGGCGGAACCACCCCGCCAACGTGGTACATGGCTTGCGTACATACGCGTAGGGATAGAACTGGGCGTAGCCTTGCGCGTCGGAATCCAGCCCAGAGAGCACGGCAAATTCCGTGCGCATGGTGTTGGCACCCCAGGCGGGCACTTCCAACTGGCCGTACTGCATTGCCCCGGCGCAGGCTGCGTCGAAGTTTGCAAGCAGATCCGCATGCACCTCGGGCCCGAGCCGCCGGGCATCGAAGAACGATTCGCTCTGGATGACGATGACGTCTGGCCGCACGGTTGGTTCTGCCTGGCGCGAGAACGGCCCGCGGCTCATCGCGGCGCGCAGCACCGCCGCCGTTGCGGGCCGCAGGCCGTTCATCAGATATGCCACGAACACGGTGTAGAAACCATGCCGGCGCTGATCGGCCTCGGGTTGCATTGCAAGTGGCAGGACGCGCGCGGCAGCCATATTCAGGAGGGCGCAGGCCGCCGCGCCAACCAAAAGCAGCTCTCGCGGCGCATCGGGCAACGGCGCGCTCAGCGCGATGACGCCAGCAAAGAGCGCCGCACCGGCGCAAAGCGCCAGCGTATTGGCGGGGCTGAGGTACGGCAGATACATCCGCGGATGCCGGAAGAGCTGGCTGAACAGGCTCAGATCCGTAAAGACCAGCGGCTCGCGCAACGACGCATATTTGGCATTGCTGACCACGGCCAGCAGCCCTGCGAGCGATACGGCCACGAAACCTGCGAACAGCGGGCGTGCCGATACCGCCAGCGTCAGGAGGAATACGGTCACCACCGAAGACACGTGGGTGGCAAGCGCCGCTGCGCTGCGCCGCCACGGCGGCGCGGAATGCGGCACAGCGATGGCGTCCGGCAGGAGCGACATCACCAGAGCGGCGAAGAAACAGGTCGCGACCGACACGCTGCGCTACCGCTCCGCCCGGGGCAGATAAGACAGCCGATCAAGAATCTGGTCGCCCAACCGCGGTGGCAGCAAGGCCAGAAGCCGCATCCCCAACGCCAGCAACGCCGGAAAGGCAATCTCGGCACGCCCGGATGTCAGCTTCGCCTGGATATGGCGCGCGGCTTTCTCGGCCGACCACAGGAAGGGCTTATCACCCGGGAACACATCGCTCATCGCTGTTTTGACGAAGCCGGGAAACACCAGCGACAAACGCACGCCGTCCGCCGCCAGCAAGGGCCGCACCGATTCGCCGTAGGCCTTGATTGCTGACTTGCTTGCACAGTAGGCCGGTGAGATTGCCATGCCGCGAATGGCCGCCAGCGAACTGATTACCGCGACATGGCCGCGCTTGCGCGCGCGCAAGCGATCCAGCACGGGCAGCAGCGTGTGCAGCGCGCCGTAGAAGTTGGTGTCGAAGACCTCCCGCGTGCGCGCAAGGTCTTCCCAATCGCCGGCCGAGGCCAATGTGCTGGCGACGCCAGCGTTTGCGATCAACAGATCAATTGAGTGAGCATCGTCGAATGCCGTCAGCCAGTGGGTCAGGGCGCCAGCATCGCGCACGTCCATCTGCGCGCAGACGACCGTCGCGCCTTGCTGCCGACACTGCTCCGCGCAAGCTTGAAGCCGTGCTGCGTCACGCGCGACCAAGCCAAGCGTGACGCCGGGCGCCGCGTAGGCGCGGGCGAGCGCTTGGCCAATACCTGCGCTGGCGCCGGTGATAACGATGCAACGGGGGAGGTGATCAGTCATGGGTTGTTGCCTCCAGCCGCTTCACCACACCGGCCACGGCCATGGCGATGCCGGTGCGCGTATAAAAATCGCCATTGATTTGCGTGTGATGCACCAGATAGTCCAGGAACGCCTGATACAAGGTCATGTCCGGCTCTTCCGCTTCGCGCCAGAAGGTATCCAGGCTGCCGTGCCAGGTCATGCCTTCCAAGTCGTAAATCGCCGTGCCCAATGCCTTGAGCGGCCGGCGGTGGTGCAGGGCGGAAAGCCCGACCGTACTGTTGACCACCACCACGCCACGTGCACGGTCGAGCAAGGTCGGCAGGTGGCCGGCGTCGATGAACTCAAGACGGTCTGCCACGCCCAGCGTTTTGGCTGCCGATTTGGCGTAGTTGCGATATTCAATCAACCCGGTGTCAAGGGGATGATTCTTGATGACAAGCAGCGCGTCAGCAGGGGCATGCGCCGCGAAGGAGGTGAGTACGTGGTCGATGGCCTGTCGGATGCTGTCAAACGGCGAATGGACCTGGATCTGGGAGTCCGAATTGAGCTGGAGCGGGAAGAGGTAGTAGGGCAGCTTCTTTGCCAGAAGACGTTCCGTGAGCCGTTTCGCCTCTGCCCGATACTGGCGCTCCAGCAGTAGGCGTCTGGCCAATCCGGCGTATTCGCGGTACCCGTTGTGAGGCCGGTGACTTTCGTAATGCGGAAAGCGGCTCGCGTAAATGGCGTTCGCCGCGCGATAACGGATATCGTGGTAAGCGCGTTCGTAGAGGTTGTAGCCGGTGGTCTGGCCAGTTGGGGAGGGCGGCGTCATGGTGCGTTGCTCGCGATACCACGCGGGGTCGCGCGGCAGCCTCGAACGGCCATTAACACCATGCAGCTCCATGGTGAGCCAGTGTGGCCGGACATAACCCTCTTCGAATACGTTAACGCGAATATTATTTTGTTCGGCAGTGGCGTGTACCGGTTGGTGGATTTTGCGGCAATCCCCAAAGAGTAGGGTGTCGGTGAAATCGCCCGAACCGAAAATCTCCGAATACCAATCTGGAAGCGCATGCGCTTCTGCGGAGAAGTTGCTTACATTTTCCCTGCCTGCATATGCCAAGTCACCACCGCAAAAATTGACGCGATGCACCCGATGGCCGCGTTCGACAAGTGCTGTGGCTAGCTGGTTGAAAAAGGGCGATGCCGTGCCTTGCAAGGCGAGAAACGATCGGCGCATCAATAGCGGTGCAGCGGTCTAAGTGTTGGGGTTGAAGGGGGGGCGGAATGCTTGGACTCGCATGGCATGACCAGGCCAGCAATGGGGCGCCTCAGGAGCATTTGAAGGATACCGTAGGTAAGGGCACCTGATAAGGAGGCGCCGCAGGATCGTTGTTAATCCGATGCATGCGGTGATGGCATGCAATAGCGCCGGCACGAAGCGCTGGCTATAATTGACACCGTTAACTTGGTGATTTGCAGCCACTTCACGGGGTTGTCATATTACGCTGGTATAGCGCGGGTTGAATCTGCGTTTTCTAATGAATTGCCCGGCTTTGGGTATTTGCTCATCGGTGGCGGCGCCGGGCTGCACTGCTTTGGAAGATACGTTGGATACGGTACTGAGGGAAGACACGACGGCGCAGTCGGCCGGAAGCAGGCGCGGGCTTTGGCAGCGGTTGAAGGGCGTTAACCGGCTCTTTCTCGGCACGGTGGTGGTGCCAACCGTTCTTGCGACGCTTTATTTTGGTGTTGTTGCATCGGACGTCTATGTTTCCGAAGCGCGCTTTGTGGTTCGGAGCCCGCAGCGTCAGAGTCAGACGAGCACGCTTGGCGCGCTGCTGCAAGGCACGAGCTTCTCTCGCGCGCAGGACGACACCTACGCGGTCATCGACTACATCCAGTCGCGCGATGCTCTGGCCGAACTCAATCGCGGCAACTACATCCTTGACGCCTACGGCAACCATGGCGACGTTCTGAGCCGCTTTGGCAAGTATTTCGACGATAGCTTGGAAGCCCTGTGGAAGTACTACACCAAGCATGTCGTCACGGTCGATTTCGATTCCACGTCGGCTATCGCCACCATCCAGATTCGTTCGTTCTCGGCACAGGACGCCCACAAGATCAACGAATCATTGCTGGAAATGAGCGAGCGTCTGATCAACCGGATGAATGAACGCGCAGCCCGTGACATGGTGCAGTTTGCTCGGAGCGAGGTGGATGCTGCGACAGCCAAGGCGAAGGATGCCGCCGCCGCACTCGCCGCCTATCGCAAGTCATACACCGTATTCGATCCGGACAAGCAATCGGCGCTGCAATTGCAGCAGGTCACTGCTCTGCAGGCGCAACTTTTCAATGCGCAGACGCAGTTGGCTCAGCTCCAGGCGCTTGCGCCTCAGAACCCGCAAATTGCCAGTCTTAAGACGAACATCGTTGCGCTGGAAAAGCAGATCCATGAAGCAACGGGTGGCGTGATTGGCAGCAAAGGCTCATTGTCGGACAAGGCCGTGCAATATACGCGCCTGCAGCTTGATGCTCAATTTGCTGATAAACAGCTCGCTTCGGCCATGACTGCACTGGAGAATGCGCGAGCCGAGGCTCAGCGCAAGCAACTTTATCTCGAGCGGCTGGTTCAGCCAAATGAGCCAGATGCGGCAGTAGAGCCGCGTCGCCTGCGTGCGATTCTCGCTACTTTGGTACTGGGCATGATTTCATGGGGCATCCTGACAATTCTGATTGCCGGGGTTCGAGAGCATCGGGATTGAGTTGTCATATGGGGACGCATGCGACGTTTAGCCGATCCTTACGGATTCAAGCGAGAGTTATCGGTGCGCTATTAATGCGGGAAATTCTTACGCGTTATGGTCGGCATAATATCGGCTTCATGTGGCTGTTTGTTGAGCCCATGATATTTACTTTGGGCATCACTGCTTTGTGGTCAATGGTAAAGGTAACCCATGGTACGTCTTTGCCAATTACAGAATTCGCCTTGACAGGTTATTCCACTGTGCTGTTGTGGCGTAATGCAGTGAATCGCTGCAATTTGGCTATTGCGCCAAATCTCAGTTTGCTGTTCCATCGCAATGTCAGGGTGATTGATTTATTCGCGGCTCGTCTGCTGTTGGAATTTGCGGGCGCGACTATTTCATTTTTTGTGCTGTCGATAATTTTTATATCGGTAGGTTGGGCTACTCCTCCTAAGGATATTCTAAAAATACTGGAAGCCTGGGGATTGCTCATGTGGTACGCCGTAGGCTTGGGGTTGATTATCGGTTCTCTATCCGAGCGATCTGAAACTGTCGATCGCGTGTGGCACACAATTACGTATCTTATATTCCCGCTCTCGGGAGCTGCTTTTATGGTTGATTGGATACCAAAAACCGCGCAGCAACTGGTTTTGCTATTGCCAATGGTGCACGGCGTGGAGTTGCTGCGAGAGGGATACTTTGGGAGCACTTTCCACTTTCATTACAATTTGACTTATTTCGCGACGATGAATCTGATTCTGCTGTTTGTCGGTCTGGCACTTGCTCGAGAAACGGGGAGAAGGGTGGAGCCGGAATGATCGTCCTCGAAAGCGTTTGTAAAAGCTACAGTACGCGGAAAGGCCCAAAGACCGTCCTTTCTGATGTTAATTTGAGCGTGAGAAAGGGGCAAAAGGTTGGAATTCTTGGTCGCAATGGCGCGGGTAAGTCCACGCTAATTCGTCTAGTGAGTGGAGCCGAACTGCCGTCAGGCGGGAATATACATCGTGGTATGAGTATTTCGTGGCCACTGGCATTCGGGGGGGCTTTCCAGGGAAGCTTGACTGGATTGGATAATTTACGCTTCATTTGCCGAATTTACGGTGTCCCAATCGAGCCGGCTATTCCGTTTGTGGAGGAGTTCTCCGAATTGGGCATATATCTGAATGAGCCCGTAAAGAAATACTCGTCCGGGATGCGCGCTCGTTTGGCGTTTGCTATCTCAATGGCCGTTGATTTCGATTGCTTTCTGATTGATGAAATTGTTGCTGTTGGTGATAGTCGATTTCATGAAAAATGTCATCGTGAGCTCTTTGAGAAGAGACGGGATCGGGCGATGATCATTGTATCGCACGAGCCGTCTTATATTCGATCGCATTGTGATAGCGCCGCTGTATTGGTGGCGGGAAAACTTAATCATTTTTCCGATGTCGAGCAGGCCTATTCGTTTTACCAATCTTACTGATTTCTGCTATGGTAACAAATAACAAAGTTAGTCAGGTTAGGGGAAAATTGTTGCCATTGGCGCCGTTCGTGGAAAGGCTCGAACGCCTCTTGATGCTGTTGCCAAGAACTTTCCAAGATCTGGGGTTGACTCCATCGGCAGGTGTGAAGGTGCTGGCCGATAATGAAAGCGGGGACACAGAGTTCGATGCAACGGACTCCGATCCACAATTTGATTTGCGTTTTTCCGAACATCCTCCACGTGGTGGTTGGTATTATCTTGAGGCTGCGCTAACTCGCCATAGTGGCAATCGTACAGCTAAAATTTATATCGATGTCGGTAATGGCTACAATGAGACCGACTGTATATTTGTCCCCTCTAATCTCCGAGGGTCAATACGTGAGGTATTGTATTTTCCGAAAGGGATACAGCGCTTGCGTTGGGATCCAATGGAGACTTCAGGGCGTTTTTCTCAAAGCGCACTGATTTTTCATCGAATCACGGGAATTGAGAGTTATTGCAGAAGAGCGTGGCGGGTTTTTGAAGACCTCTGGCGGGTTCGTAAACAACCCGCAAAAATGAGAAGAGGCGTTCACTTTGGAAATGCATTGCTAAATTTGTCTAAGGCCTATGAATGGAGCGCAAATCTAAGGTACAAGCGATCTGATGGCATTGACTACGATACGTTTGTCAATCGCAATGACACTCTCAGTTCTAGTGATTACCGGGAGATAGAGGCTCACATTCAAAAGCTGGCACACAGACCGCTTATTTCGATAGTGATGCCTGTGTACAATCCGCCAGAAGATTTCTTTTGTCAGGCGCTGGATTCGATTATTGGTCAATATTACCAGAATTGGGAGTTGTGTTTGGCGGATGATGCCTCTACAAATCCTAAGGTGAGGGAGATTATTGAAGCATACGCGCGAAAAGATTCCAGAATTAAAGTCGTTTTTCGCGTTGCCAACGGACATATTTCGGCTGCGTCTAATAGTGCGCTCGAATTGGTGGCCGGTGATTTCACGGCTTTGATGGATCAAGATGATTTACTTCCGTCGCATGCACTCTACCATGTGGCTGTGGAGATAAATCGTTATCCGAATGCGAAAATCATATACTCTGATGAGGATAAGATTGACGAGTTTGGCAATCGGATGGATCCCTATTTTAAGTCAAATTGGAATGCCGATCTTTTCCTTTCCCAAAATATGATATCCCATTTGGGTGTATACTCGACTGGGTTGGTAAGAGATGCGGGCGGATTTAGATTGGGTTTCGAAGGTAGTCAGGATTATGATTTGGCGTTGCGGTGCATAAAACGAATAAATGGTAGCGAAATTAGACACATTCCTCGTGTCTTATATCATTGGCGGATTCACGCTGGTTCGACGGCGGCCTCTCATGGAGAAAAGAATTACGCGCACAAGGCTGGTCTGATGGCACTGCAAGAACATGTGGCGGCTATCGGAGCGTCCGTTGTGGACGGCCCGGATCCGGGAACGTATCGGGTTGTATATCCCGTGCCTAAGGCTGAGCCGTTGGTGAGTCTGATTATTCCAACGCGCGACATGATTGATGTATTGCGCGTTTGCATTGAGAGTATCCTTCGCAAGACAACATACAAGAATTTTGAAATTATTGTTGTTGACAATCAATCTTCTACTGTTGCTGCGGCTAAGTATTTTGCCGAGATAGCACGGAATAAGCGCGTGCGAGTCATAAAATTCGATGCACCATTCAATTATTCTGCTATAAATAATTTTGCTGTGCGCCACACGCAAGGGGAAATCGTTGGTTTGGTTAACAATGATATCGAAGTCATTGAAGGTAACTGGCTAACGGAGATGGTGGGCCACGCTTTACGACCTGAAGTTGGGTGTGTGGGCGCAAAACTTTTGTATGCGGATGGTCGTATTCAGCATGCTGGTGTTGTGCTTGGCATTGGTGGTGTCGCGGGGCACGCTCACAAGTTTTTCCCGTCTGATGTTCCCGGATACTTTGGACGTGCTTCGCTAAATCAAAATTATTCCGCCGTGACTGCGGCTTGCCTCTTGGTTAGACGATCAATTTATGATCAAGTAGCCGGTTTGGATGAAGAATCGCTGACAGTTGCTTTTAATGATGTTGACTTCTGTCTAAAAGTTGGAAGCGCGGGTTATCGTAATGTGTATTCTGCATATGCTCGCCTATATCATCATGAGTCCATTAGCAGAGGTGGCGAAACTACGCCAGAAAAGCAGCGGAGATTTATGGCGGAGGTGAACTGCATGAAAGATAGATGGTCTGCGCTGCTTGATGTGGATCATTATTACAACCCTAATCTTTCACTTACGCATGAAGATTTTTCATTGGCAACGCATGTCATTAAATCGCCGCATCACGGCTATCCTCTGAAAATCGTGAATTCATAGCTGTGCTTGCTGATTTTTTTTGGGAGAGGTAATTGGGATTCAAACCGGATCAAGATGGCTCTGATCTAGTTTGGGTGGTTTCTTTTTCTATATTCCAGTAAAGCAGCCTTACTTGCGATGCCTGGCCTCCGCTCGGGTGTTGCTGCATGAATCCGGTAACCCCGCGACGTACTGATGTCTGACCCATGCCTTCAATGAACGAACGCTCCACCAACCCTCTTGATTCGGAGTGTTAATGTGGCCAAATATTGTCGGTGGCAAAGCTACTCGGAAGCATTAAAAGGCGTGTTTCTCGAACCTCTATTCTCAGTGCCAGCTGGGTCTGCGGGTTGTGTAAAATGTTATCAAAGCTCATTGCTGAGCTTGGCTCGATTGAGCCAAGCAAACCATTTGTATCCCCGGCAGCCGCGAATTTTGATCAGCAATGACTCAAGCTCGGTAATTTTCCGGCTTTTTACTTCGATAGCAATTGCATGTTCGTTCCTAAGAGTAGTGTTTAAATTATCTTGCTCCTCTATGAGCGAGGCCTCGCGCTCCATTGCCCTAGCTCGATCCGATACCTGTTCTTTGGTAATGGTTAGGAAGCGCTGTTCGTAAGCAGTATGCTGTTTCATATTCAGCCCCTCTAGCGCATTGATAGCTGAGGTATGCTCTTCTCGGAGCGCACAAACTAGCTTTTCTTGTTCGCTCTTGAGGGCTGCTTCACGCTCCTTTATTTCAACCAGCGCTGAGGCAAGTTGTGTAGTGAGCGATTTAAGCTGCTGTTCGTAAGCGGCGTTCTGATGCGCATTTAGCGTCTCCAGCGCATTGATAGCTGAAGCATGTTCCTCTCGGAGCGTAAAAATTAGCTTTTCTTGCTCGCTCTTGAGAGATGTCTCTCGCTCCTTTGCCTCGCGCAGAGTTGAGGCGTGCTGTCCAATGAGTGATTCGAGGTGCTGTTGCTGGTGTGCGTTCTGCTCCGACAACCCGTTGATTGCTAAGGCATGTGCATCTTGAAGTGCGCGGACTAAGGTTTCATGCTCGTTCCTGAGAGAAGCCTCGCGTTGCTTTGCCTCAACCAGGGTCGATGCATGCTGCTCGGTGAGAAGCTGAAGACTTTGTTTGTAAATTGCTTTCTGGTGTGCATGAGTGTCAGCGGCTTCCTTTGCGGCTGCCTCATGGCTTTCTGCGATGATCTGCAGTGCTCTTCTTTGTTCTACCCGCGAATCCCTTAATTTATGAAGGGCGAAACTCAATTGCCACATTGTTGAGCAAAGGAGTTCATTATGCTTGAGTTTTTCGGCAACGGTTTGCTGGCGAGATGCAGATCTTGCTTCTTGACCCACCATCAAGAATTCGATCTCCACAATCAATTCTGTTGCTGCAGATAGGAGATCGGAGGTGAGATTGTCAAAATATATTATTGGATCTTTGTTTTCAAAGAAAAGTACGTTCTCTATCTTTGCATCGCAATTTGTTATTGTGTGTGGAAGTAAGTCAAATTCTCCCAAGGAGGTGGAGAGCAAAACTTTATTGATCGAGAGAATGGCAGAATCGTTAATTGGATCAAGGCGCAGCGCTTGAATTTTATCTTTACCCGTCAGATCAAACTTGCGGTGCTCGATTCCTAGTGTGGCGTGCAGAGGGAAAGTGATACTTTCCGATTCTGAGTACCCGAGGCCACTGTCTATGAATAACTGAATCTTGAGGTCACGGTTCGCCAGCGTACGTGTTTCGGGGGAGGTTGCTGCGAACATAGACTCAAGCGGTGCAGTCCTCTCTTGTTCTTCCCGAGACGATGCGGGGCCTACTAACGATCCACTTTCTTGCTGAGGCGGGCATGGCAGAGGGGTCGCATGCAATTGCCTGATGCCTTCTGTTACCGTCTCCAGGTCGCCGGCGACAACGCGGGGGCCGAGAGTGTTGTGTTCCGGCGAGGCTTTACGGATCAGGCAGAGAGAATTTTGGAACTCGACGGAGTGAATTTCGGCGAGCAATTGCTCGTTGAAGACCGTGGCGTATCGATTTGCAAAACGAGAGAGGTGCTCGCTGCGGGTTTTGTCAATTCCCCAATGCTCATAATTAACGATGTCAGTAAGTCGTTGCAGAAATGACATCGATGAGTAAGGGTGGGGGAGGCCTCCCTCATACTCACGCCAATAACTGCAATGGAGGTCCTCCACGACATAAAGGCCACCATGCTTTAGATGCGAAAAATAGCGAGCGAATGAACGGATGATGTCAGTCGAGGTATGCGAGCCATCATCGATGATGATGTCGAATGCGTCGGAGTGTGTCAGAATCCTTCGCTCACATTCATCCGAGTTTGCATCGCCAACCACCACGGTAATGCGGGGATCATCGTAATGAAGTTTCGCACATTCTGGATTGATGTCGCAGCCAATCAACTTCTTCGCCTCCGGAAAGTATTCCCTCCAAATTTCCAGTGAGCCACCATTCTGGATACCAATTTCCAGTAGCCGTATCTCCTGTTGGCGGTATGGGTTAAATTGCGCATCATAGCCAGAGAGGTAAGCATCCCATTTGTCGGAAACTTTGCCCCGGTGCTTCTGGTAAAGCTGTCTAAGTGTGCTCATTTCTTGCGTTATAACCGGGTTTGTGAGGGAAATGAACGTGAAGACTGGCGCATATGAGGATAAGAGTCGACTGCCTCAGTCAGAGTGAAATCAAGCATCGCGTGATGGAGCGTTTTCGTCAACTTCGGGCGGCACAAGTACGTCGAGATGCTGGCTTGTGCGCTTGTCAGGAGATCCGCTGCGTTTGCCCCTCTTCTTGGGGGTGAACTGTACTGGACTTGGCCTTGTTCCATATCGAACAAAAGAGCCCTAATCGTGGCTTACTTCAGGGCGTTTGAGCCCTGCGAGAGGGAGGGGGCGGGTCGAATGCCCGCCCGCGCTTTACTTGAATGTATTAACCGTAGTCACCACCGGATATGCCACCGAGAACACCACGTTCAAGAATTTCTGCAGTTCCGCAATCGGCGCGTTCGACACGTACAGCAGATCCTTGTTATCCATCGCGAAAGTCTGGGCGACGAAGAAGCTGCCAGGGTCTTTCAGATTGACGCGGTAGACCACCGGCACCTTGCCGTTCTGGGTGGTGCGTACGGGCTGGCGAGGCCAGGGGAGGGCGTTGGCATCTTCAAAGCGGAAGATGAACACGCCTCGCGCATCGGAGCGGGAATCTTCCAGGCCGCCGGTACGAGCAATGGCTTGGGCCAGGGTAATGCCCTGTGCTTCGAAATTGATTTCCTGATTCTTGCCGGTGGCGCCCAGCGAGGTGAAGCTGAGAGGCTGAAACAGCGCGGTGACCACGTCACCGGCGCGTAGCGGAACGTTTTGCTGAGGGTCGCGGATGATGGTTTGCAGCGGCAGGGCCTGCACCTTGTTACCGCGCGTGACCTGGATGGTCATCTTGTCCACAGGTTGGCGCACGCCGCCGGCGCTGGCCACTGCATCCAGAAGTCGTTCGCCGCGCGCGGTCAGTTGCATGCGGGTGCTTGTCGCCACATCGCCCACCACTGTCACGTAAGACGTGACGTTCTTAGACAAGCGCACGAGCACCTGGGGTTGATTGGCCTTGCCTTTGAGGGCTGCCGTGATATCCCGTTCCAACTGTGTAGGGGTGCGGCCGGCTGCTTTGATTTGTCCGGCAAACGGAACGTTGATATAGCCGTCGCTGTTGACCATTTGCTCAGGCAGGACAGTGACGCGCGCATTGCTCGGCGCAAGGCGTGGATCCACTACGGTGGCCCCAAACAGCATGGCGGGCGGAGCTTCCCACACAGAGACTTCAATGGTGTCGCCTACGCCAAGTTGTTGCCGGAACTGTGTGTCATTGCCCAGGAGTTGGGCAAAATTACTGGGTTGGCGTTCGGCCAGCAGGCGTTGGGCTACCTCTTCCGTAACGTCGACGATCTGGATGCCCGCGGTAACCGAGGCTTCCATTGAGTCTTGTACCTGGGCTCTGGTCGGGCCGGATGAGGGAACTGAAGAACAAGCGGTAAGGCTGACCGTGCAAATTGCTGACAAGGTCGCCAAAAAGGCGGACAAACTGCGCATTCTTGGAAAGGTTCCGAGGCTAGGCGAATCTTTACAAGTATCGCACGCCCATCGCTAGAATACGTGGCTTGTTGGCCAATATCGTCCAACGGGCGTCGGCTTATTTTCACAGCATCGGTCGCGGCGCTTACGCGGATAACAAAACTGTGCTTCCAATTTTCCTGGACATCACCCGACTGCTGGATCGCTTCGCCAAGCGCATGCTCCCCACCGGGGTAGACCGCGTCGGGCTAGCCTATATCCAGCACTACGCGCATCGCGCGCGTGCAGTCTTGAGCGAGCGTGGCTTTCACGTTGTCTTGTCAGAATGCGAGTCGGCACTGGCATTTGATCTGTTGCTAAATCAAGACTTCACCCGTTCGTGGGGGGCGAATGCCATCATGGTCCGCGCTATCCTCGGTGCTTTGCGGCGCGACCGAGTTCCCGACAATGGGGTGCTCTTGCATACAAGTCATTCCGGTATGGAATTCGATCGATATTTCCGCGCAATGGGGAAAAAAAATATCCGATCGGTATTCATGGTGCACGACTTGATTCCGCTGACGCATGCTGAGTACTGCCGGCCCGGCGTACGTGAAACCCATCACAATCGGATGCGTGTCGCGCTCGGCCATGCTGCTGGGATCATCGCCAATTCGCAGGCTACGCTGGACTCGTTGACGGAAGCGGCTGGGCGCGCCGGTTGGCCATTGCCCAGAACCGTAGTTGCCCGCCTGGCGTCTGGCGTGCCTGTTGCGGCGAAAGGAGACCGGCCGCTCGCGCAGCCTTACTTCGTCATGCTGGGCACCATCGAGCCTCGCAAGAACCACTGGTTTGCGCTCCACGTCTGGCGCCGCTTGATCGAGAATCTGGGAGACCGTGCGCCAACGTTGGTGGTGATCGGACGGCGTGGATGGGAATGTGAGAATGCGGTGGACATGCTGGAGCGCTGTGAGCCGTTGCGGGGCAAGGTCATAGAAGAGGCCAACTGCTCGGACGCGCGCCTGCACAATTACTTGCTGCACGCCCAGGCACTTCTTTTTCCATCGTTCGTGGAAGGCTATGGCATGCCCCTGGCCGAGGCTCTGGCGTTAGGTGTGCCGGTGATCGCCAGCGATCTGCCGGTGTTCCGCGAAATCGCGGACGATATTCCGGAGTATCTGGATCCGCTCGATGGCCCGGGCTGGATGGCGCACATCATGCAATACGCCAACGCGGCAAGCCCGCAGCGCGCTGCCCAGCTCGCGCGCATCGAAAGTTTTCGCGAGCCGACCTGGCAAGAACATTTCGAGGTTGTCGACAACTTCATCGAGGCATTGGCCTAGATGTGTAGCCAAGGGGCGCTCGCGGGGCCTTTGCAGCAGGCCACTTTCCGGCTGCGCAGCGTCACACGCGGCTGGCGCACGCTTGCTTCATTCTGCGGTTCCGCCAGAAACGGTATCTGGGCCGACCATCTGCCGGGCCGGGTTGCCCTCCAGTTAGCGCGACTAGGCGGGGCTACACCAGCCGCTTTGCTGCCTGGCCCCGTCTGGTCGGAATGCGGCATTGGCGTGCCGATGCTGTCCTGGTTTGTTTTACGTGATACCGGCAAGGGCGGCGATCTTATAGCGGGGGCGCTGTCAGCGGTGTTCGCCAATGACCCCCATCTTGGTACGTCGCCGACGCTGCCGGGCATGATGGCTCGCGTGATCGGCGCTTGCGCAGATCCCTTGCGTGCGGCTGTGCCGACCCGCCCGCCGGAGCTGGCTCTGCCGCGCGAGCGGCCGCGCGTGATGCTGGTCGATCAGCGTAGCGGCAGTCGTGAGCATGCCGCTGCTTTCAAGAGAATGGTGTCGGCGGCACAGGCAGAGCACCCTACGGCGGAGTTTTATATTTGGCCAGTCGCCAATGGCGGGAGGGGATGTCTGTCCCGCATGCGCGAGTTGTCTGTGCACGCGCAGCGTATTGCTCCCGGCTTCAGCTTTTTCGCATCGCTGTCACAGATTGACCATATATATACGGTAAGCGCGCCGGAAGGCATGCAGGCGCTGCTTGCCGGAGTGCCAGTGAGGGTGTTTGGCCGTCCGTACTACGCTGGCTGGGGGCTGACCGTCGACAATTTGCCGATGCCGGAACGTCAATGTCGACCGACGCTCGCGGCGCTGTTCGAGGCAGTCTATCTGCGCCTTGCGCGCTATCTCGATCCGCAAACCCACGGTGCTGGCTCGCTGGAGCAGGTGCTGGACTGTATTGAGATGCAGCGTGCTGTACGAGCACGCTATGCAGATTACCAACGAGTGACTGGCGTGCGTTTCCAGTTATGGAAGCGGCTCTTTGCCACGCCGTTCCTAACCGCTGGCGGTGGCGCGTTGCGCTGGGCCGGCACGCCAGAAGAGATAGCGCAAGGGGAGCGTGTGGTGTTGTGGGGAGGCAAGAGCGCTGCAGGCATTCCTGCTGATGCGCCAATATTGCGGATGGAGGATGGTTTCTTCCATTCGGTGGGGCTCGGTTCTGACATGAGCCGGCCTTGCAGCCAGGTGTTAGATCGGAAGGGGCTGTATTTTGATGCACGCAGTCCGAACGAGCTGACGCACATTCTGAATGGTGCGCAGTTCGATGCGACAGAACTGGCCCGCGCGGCGGCCTTGCGCGAACTGGTGTCCCAGTTGGGCGTCACGAAATACAACCTGGGCCGGCGAGCGCCGGCTTGGCGAGCGCCAGCCGGCAAGACAGTCATCCTGGTGGCGGGCCAGGTGGCCGATGATGCGTCGATTCGCTTCGGCACGGGGGCACTGGGTACAGCCGAGGCACTCTTGGAAGCGGTGCGCCGACGCAATCCGGATGGCTTCATCGTCTATAAGCCGCACCCGGATGTGCTGTCCGGCAATCGGGCCGGGTTAGTGCACGCCCGCGAACTGGCGGACGTTGTCGATGCCGAAGCCGACCTGCTTTCGCTGGTGGATCGTGCCGACGAGGTGCATGTGCTGTCGTCGCTTGCGGGGTTCGATGCTCTGCTGCGGGGCAAGCGCGTTTTTACTTATGGGCTGCCGTTCTATGCCGGTTGGGGGCTGACGCAGGACGCGCTGGTGCAACCGTGGCGGGAGCGCACGCTGACGGCGGACATGCTGGTGGCCGGTGCCTTGCTGCGCTACCCGCTCTATTGGGACTGGAGTACCCGATTATTCACCACGCCGGAGGCGGTCGTTCGCAAGCTCGGCTTGACGGCGGGTCGCCCACTTGAGCGGATCACGCATGATTGGGGGCGGCCAATTCGCAAGGCGTGGCGCTGGAGCCGGAATGCGGTGTGGTACGGCTATTGGGCTTGGACGCAAGGTCGGCAGGTGCGCCCAGGCCGAAGTCTGTAGTGAGCGCCGAAGAAGGCTGCATTTGAACAAACGCATCGATTGAGCGAGTTGGAATTGCTGTGGGAATTGGCATGAGCATTTATCCCGTCATCCTTTGTGGCGGAACTGGCGCGCGGCTGTGGCCGATGTCACGGGGCGGCTATCCGAAGCAGTACCTTAAGCTCGCCGGCGAACACACGCTGGTGCAGCAGACGGCACTCCGGCTGAGCGGCATCGCCGATGTGGCAGCTCCGATGGTGATCACCAATGAGGAGCAACGTTTCTTGGTGGCCGAGCAATTGCGGAGCATCGACGCGAAGCCATCTGCGATTGTGCTCGAACCGGTCGGCCGCAACACCGCACCCGCCGTGGCGACGGCGGCCTTGCTAGCGATGCAGACGACGCCCGATGCGTTGCTGCTTGTGCTGCCATCAGACCATGTTATTCAGGACAATGCACTTTTCTGCAAGCTGGTCAAGGTTGCCGCAGGGGTGGCGAGGGACAATTTCTTGGTGACCTTTGGAGTCGAGCCCACCGAGCCGCATACGGGCTACGGCTATATCCGCGCGGGCGAAAGCCTCAGCTCCAGCGCTGGCGCGTACTGTGTAGAGCGTTTTGTGGAAAAGCCGGATGTTGCCACGGCGGCACTCTTCCTGGAGGAGGGCAGTTACTACTGGAACAGCGGCATGTTTATGTTGAAAGCCACTGCCTATCTGGATGAACTGCGCCAGCACGCGCCGGGAGTTCTGCATCAGGCGGAGCTTGCGTTGGCAGCCGCAAAGCGCGACATGGATTTCGTTCGGCTCGATGCCGAAGCGTTCAGCGCCAGCCCCAATATATCGATTGATTACGCAGTCATGGAAAGGACCGCGCAAGTCGCAATGGTGACAGCGGCGGGCCTCGGCTGGAATGACATCGGGTCATGGACAACGTTGGCCGATATGGCTGGCGCCGATGAAAACGGCAACGGGCTGCTTGGTGATGTCTTGGTTGAGGAGGCGAGCAATACGTACGTGCGGGCCGAACATCGCATGGTAGCGGCTGTGGGCGTCAAGGACCTGGTGATTGTCGAAACCGCTGACGCCGTCTTGGTATCTCACCGGGACAAGGCGCAGGACGTGAAGAGGATCGTCGAGCGTCTGGACAAGTCAGGTCGGCATGAGTCAGTTACGCACCGCAAAGTGTTTCGGCCCTGGGGCTCATACGAGCGCATCGATCAGGGCGATCGTTTCCAGGTTAAGCGCATCATCGTTAATCCGGGCTCGTCGCTTAGCCTGCAAATGCATCACCATCGCGCCGAGCACTGGATTGTCGTGCGCGGCACCGCCAAGGTCTTTAACGGCGACCAAGTAATGTTGCTATCAGAAAACCAGTCGACCTATATCCCGTTGGGCGTGACCCACCGCCTGGAAAACCCAGGAAAAATCCCGCTGGAACTGATCGAGGTGCAATCTGGATCGTATCTCGGTGAAGACGATATCGTGCGGTTTGACGATCAATATGGGCGGATTGCTGCAAGAGATGTACCCCCAAACATAGAGTGAGTGGCTTAGTACCGTGCCTTCAGCGTGAGGGTTCGGATTCCGAGATTCAAAAGAAAGGGAGCAAGGGGTTGTCTTATATTCTCGTCACCGGCGGTGCCGGCTTCATCGGCGCGAACTTCGTTCTGAATTGGCTGCATCAAGATAACGTTGACGGCATCATCAACGTCGACAAGCTGACCTATGCGGGTAACCGCAAGACCTTGGCCTCGCTGGAAGGCGACGTTCGCCACGTCTTTTCTCAAACGGATATTTGCGACCGCGAAGCGCTGGACACGTTGCTGGCCACCTACAAGCCGCGAGCCGTGGTCCATTTCGCCGCAGAGAGCCATGTGGACCGATCCATCCACTGCCCGGGCGAATTCATCCAGACCAACATCGTCGGTGCATTCACGCTGCTGGAGGCCGTGCGCGCCTATTGGGGTGGGCTGGAGGACCCCGCCAAGGCGTCGTTCCGCTTCCTGCATGTCTCCACCGACGAGGTGTTCGGCTCGCTTGGTCCCACCGACCCGCAGTTCTCCGAAACCACGCCGTACCAGCCGAACAGCCCGTACTCCGCGTCCAAGGCCGCTTCAGATCATCTGGTGCGGGCATACCACCATACCTACGGGCTGCCGGTCCTGACGACCAACTGCTCGAACAACTATGGCCCGTATCACTTTCCGGAAAAGCTGATCCCGCTGATGATCGCCAATGCGTTGGCGGGTAAGCCGCTGCCGGTCTACGGCGACGGCCAGAACGTGCGCGACTGGCTCTACGTGGGTGACCACTGCGCGGCGATCCGCGAAGTGCTGGCCCGCGGTCGCCTGGGCGAGACTTACAACGTGGGCGGCTGGAACGAGAAGACGAATCTCGAAGTCGTGCATACCCTATGCGACTTGCTGGACGAACTCAAGCCGAAGACCGCCGGTTCGTACCACGACCAGATCAATTTCGTGAAGGATCGTCCCGGTCACGACCGGCGCTATGCCATTGATGCCCGCAAGCTCGAGCGCGAGCTCGGCTGGAAGCCCGCCGAGACGTTCGAGACCGGCCTGCGCAAGACCGTGCAGTGGTACCTGGATAACCAGGCCTGGGTGCAGGATGTGATGTCCGGCGAGTACCGGAACTGGGTGGCGAAGCAATATGCAGCCTGAGGCGCGCAATGTTCCAACGCTTCTGGTCACCGGAAGCAATGGTCAGGTCGGATTTGAACTGCGCCGGAGTTTGGCGTCGCTCGGGCGCGTGGTGGCCTTGGATCGCCGAGGTTGCGATTTGGGCAATCCCGATGCCATTCGTGAGGTCATCCGGGCAGTGCAGCCAGATGTTATCGTCAACCCGGCTGCTTATACGGCCGTCGACAAGGCGGAATCCGAGCCGGAGTTGGCATTTGCCATCAATGGTGTGGCGCCCGGCGTCCTCGCGGAAGAAGCGCGCGCGCTCGGCAGCTTGTTGGTTCATTACTCGACCGATTACGTCTTTGCTGGTACTGGCAGTAAGCCCTATGTCGAAACAGATGCGGTTGGACCGCTATCGGTGTATGGCAAGAGCAAACTGGCCGGCGAGCAGGCGATTGCTCAAAGCGGTGCGCGGGCGATCATTCTGCGCACCTGCTGGGTTGCCGGAGCGCATGGCGGAAATTTTGCGAAGACGATGCTGAAGCTGGGCCGCGAGCGCGACAGCCTGCGCGTCATTGCCGACCAGTTCGGCGCACCGACGACAGCATCGCTGATTGCCGACGTGACGGCGCGTATCATCGATCGCAACTGGTTGCAGGGCGACCGCGAGACGTTTGCCGATGGCATCTACCATCTCGCGGCGGCAGGAGAAACCTCGTGGTACGGCTATGCCGCCGAGGTACTGCGCTACGCCGCGGAGAAGGGCGTGGCGTTGAAGGTGGATTCGTCGGCGATTGAGGCGATCCCCGCCACGGCCTATCCGCTGCCCGCGCCACGCCCGGCTAACTCGCGTCTTGATACTAGCAAGCTGCGCGAAACGTTCGACATCCATCTTCCCGACTGGCAGCAGGGGCTGCATTTTCTGCTGGATCAAACTCTTTCCTGAGTCTATTCATCATGCGCAAAGGCATTATCTTGGCCGGGGGTTCCGGCACGCGGCTCTACCCGATTACGCGATCGGTATCGAAGCAACTGCTGCCTGTGTACGACAAGCCGATGATCTACTATCCGCTGTCCACGCTGATGCTGGCGGGGATTCGCGACGTCCTGATCATTTCGACGCCGGAAGACACGCCGCGCTTTACCGACATGCTCGGCGATGGCAGCAAGTGGGGGATGAACCTGCAGTACGCGGTGCAGCCGTCGCCGGATGGTCTGGCGCAGGCGTTTATCATCGGCCGCGACTTCGTTGGCAACGATCCGTCTACCCTGATCCTCGGCGACAACATTTTCCATGGGCACGACCTCGTCAGCCAGCTGTCCCGTTCGGGCAAGCAGAAGGAAGGGGCGACGGTTTTTGCCTATCACGTGCATGACCCCGAGCGTTATGGCGTGGTGGAGTTCGATGAGAACTTCCGCGCGCTGTCCCTGGAAGAGAAGCCGCTGAAGCCGCGCTCCAACTATGCTGTTACCGGCCTGTATTTTTACGACAACCAGGTCTGCGACATTGCAGCCGAAATCAAGCCATCGGCGCGGGGTGAGTTGGAGATCACGGATGTCAACAAGCGCTATCTGGAGATGGCGCAGCTGGATGTCGAGATCATGGGCCGCGGGTATGCGTGGCTGGATACGGGCACGCACGACTCTTTGCTGGAGGCGGCCAGCTTTATTGCCACGTTGCAGAGCCGACAGGGCCTGATGGTTGCATGCCCCGAGGAGATTGCGTATCGGAGCAAATGGATCAGCGCCGAGCAGGTCGCAGCACTCGCCGCGCCTCTTTCCAAGAACGGTTATGGCAAATACCTTCAGCAGATTCTCTTGGAATCGATCAAATGAACTTGAACGTTATTCAAACGGAAATTCCCGAGGTGCTAATCATCGAACCGAAGGTGTTCGGTGATGACCGCGGTTTTTTTTATGAGAGCTTCAATGAGCGCCTGTTTGAGGAAGCGACGGGCGTGAACCGAACCTTTGTGCAAGACAATCATTCGCGCTCTGCGCGCAATGTATTGCGCGGACTGCATTATCAGATCCAGCATCCCCAGGGTAAGCTGGTGCGCGTGGTGGTGGGCGAAGTGTTCGATGTTGTGGTGGACCTGCGCAAGAGTTCCCCGACCTTTGGCAAATGGATTGGCGTTACGTTGTCGGCAAAAAACAAGCTCCAATTGTGGGTGCCGGAAGGATTTGCCCATGGCTTTGTAGTGACATCTGAATATGCAGAGTTCCTTTATAAGACGACTGACTATTGGTATCCGGAGCATGAGCGCAGCTTGCTCTGGAACGATGGGCAGGTAGGCATTGTTTGGCCGATTCAGGGTGAGCCTATTCTCGCCGCCAAGGATGCCGCCGCAAAGACAATGGAAGACGCGGAGATGTTTGTGTAGGGGCGGCGCTGCGCCTGCGCGGTACCGACAACGTAGCCGCCCAATCGTTTATCGCCAACGAGGTACTGGCCGGACTGGCCTTGCATGCAGGCTGGTCACGCGTGCCCGAAAAAATACGCTGCCATCGCAAACATAAGAAAACAACAAGGTAACAGCAGACATCTTGCGAATGCGTCAGCGGCGCATTCGCAATGCTGCACAATTTTCGAGTCTCAGGATGAGTATTCTGCTGACCGGTGCGACGGCTTTGTCGGGGGAGCGATTGCAGCCAACTTGGCGGCCAGGGGTTTATTTGGCGATACCCGATTTGCAGTGCGCGGCGAAACCGCTGCCGAGGGCCTCGCACGCCTGCGAGCCAATCTGGGCCGCTTTCGATTACCTAAGCCGATGCTGGACAGCATCACTGAGGCGCAGATCGTGCGATTTGACCTGCGCAATGCGGCGCAAGCCAAGCTCGGCGAGCCGGAAATTCTGATCAACTGCGCCGCGCTTGCGACGTTTTCCAACCACCCGTCGCTGTGGGAAACCAACGTGGACGGCGTGCTGGCGCTGGGCTGACAAGCCAGCCAAAGCAAGCGCTTGAAACGCTTTCTGCAGGTCGGCACGGCCATGTCTTGCGGCCAACTGGTTAATCGCCACGTGCACGCGAACTGGAATCTGCCCTCGCCGGAGCACCACGCTGTGAAGTACACGTATTCCAAGGGCATGGCCGAGCTGAAAACTGCGCGAGGCGTTTCCGGAGCTGCCACTGGTCTCTGATGCGACCATCTATGGTCACTTAGCTGGTGAGCACACGATCGGCGTTTCCCCCTTGCTGGAGGACGATACCTGCCATTTTCTAGCGGTCGACTTCGACGAGGCTGAGTGGCGGGAGGATAGCCGCGTGAGTCCTAACCCCCATGCGTTGTCGATAGATACCAATGCCCTATGGCTGTGGGCTTCCAGGGCGATCTTCTCCATATCCTGGATCTCCATCGTGTAGGAGCCCGGGGACTCGAGAATGACCAAACGAGTCGCTCGCGTGATCCACGGCAGAATCGAATCGGCATCGGCCGGAACAACGGTATGAGCGATACCCATACGAGTGAGGAACTGTTGACAAAATTCGCGGGTGGTTCCGTATCTGCACGCTGTTCGCAAGCAAAGCGGCGTGGAAGCGGACGTTGTCGACCAGGACTTTACCGGCTACGAGACTGTGCCACGCTGGATGCCCTTGAAGAAAAGTGACATTGCCATTCGCGCGGTTGATGAGGGCTTTCGTGTGCAGATTCCGAGTTCGGTCGATGACGATACGGTGAGCGCGGCGCTCACCGCGCATGGCGCCACCCGAGTCAATGACCAATGGGTGCTTGCGATCCCTCAGGTGTCTTTATCTGACGCCGCCGTCGACACGGTTGATCGTGTGCAGTGGGGAGCGAAGTTGGTACGTGCGCTCGTGGAGGCAGGTTACTAGGGCCTGTTTACATTTGCTGAGATGTGTTTACATCCTGTTTTTTGCGCGAGCCAAACAGGATGGTCCGAACGCTGCTGAGTGACGAGGCATCGAAGAAGGTCGAAGCAATCTTGCCGGGCAAGGAAGGCGACCGAGGTCGAACGGCGCTGGACAACCGCTGGTTCCTCGAAGCTGTGTTGTGGATCGGCCGCACGGGCAGCCCTTGGCGCGACCTGCCAGTCGAGTTCGGGCGCTGGCATACCGTGTACATGCGCTTCTCGCGCTGGCGGCGCAAAGGTGTCTGGCAGCGCGTCGTGCTCGCAATAGCTGGCGAGACGGAAATCGAACACATCCTGATCGATTCGACCATCGTCCGAGCACACCAACATTCGGCCGGAGCGTCAAAAAAAGTGGACCGCAAGCGCTCGGACGCTCCAGAGGTGGGTTGAGCACCAAGTTGCATCTAGCAGTGGACTCGACGGGCAGGCCTTTGCGATTGATCGTGACCGAAGGACAGGTGCATGACATCTCGTGCGCAAACGAACTTGTCGAACATCTGCGCGCCAAGGCCGTCATTGCTGACAAGGGTTACGACTCCGATGCCTTTGTGCAAGCCGTTCGCACCACCGGCGCCAAGGTCGTCATCCCACCACGCTCGAACCGAAAGACGAAGCGCCGCTACAGCCGCGCGCTCTACCGTACACGCAATCTCGTCGAGCGCTTCTTCAACCGCATCAAGCAATTTCGTCGCGTCTCAACTCGTTACGACAAGCTCGCTGACAGCTACCTCGTGTTCGCGTCGCTTGCCTGCGCGTTCGGGCCCTTCGTGAAAATGTGAACAGACCCTAGATGCTCTTGTTTGGAATGGGAGCCTTCCCCATATTTGACCTCGACGAGTCCGATGTGCAGATTCTCGATGGATTTGCCCCCGTATTCCCGGACACCGCCTCACACTTGAGTTGATGATTCCGTTCTGCGCCTGAACTCGCGTGGCGAGCGATATTTCAGTGCGCTATGGGGATGCTGCTCGTTGTAGTGCTCGAACGCGATGGCGAGGTTGCGCACGGCCGTCGCGGCATCCGGCTTGGGCATGAAGGCGACGTAGTCGCGCTTCATCGTCTTCACGAAGCTCTCGGCCATGCCGTTACTCTGCGGGCTGCAAACCGGCGTCGTCAACGGCTTTAGGCCAATGTCCGTGGCAAACTCGCGGGTCTTCCCGGCAATGTAGCCCGAACCGTTGTCCGTCAGCCATTCAATTTCCGCCGGCGCCTTCGGGACGTCACCGAAGCGCTGCTCGACGGCCGCCAGCATCACGTCGCGCACAACGTCGCCGCTGTAGCCACCGGTCGTCGCTACCCAGCTCATCGCCTCACGGTCGCAGCAATCCAGTGCGAACGTCACGCGTAACGGCTCGCCATTGTCGCAGCGGAACTCGAAGCCATCGGAACACCAGCGTTGGTTGCTCTTGGCCACGGCGACTTTGCCGTCATGTCGGCGCTGCGGACGAGGTGGCGTCAGCCTACGCTCAAGCAGCAGACCGTGCACGCGCATGACCCGATAGACTCGCTTGGCATTGACCGGCGCTTCGCATCGATGCTCCCGTGCGCGCCGCAATCGGCCCCAGACGCGCCGGTAGCCGTAGCTCGGCAAGTCGGCGATGACGTGCCGGATTTCGTCCACCAGGCCGGCGTCGTCGGTTTGCCGAGCCGTGCGCCCATCATGCCAGTCAGCCGGCCGGGCACGCTTGGCTGCCACATTTGAGCGCGCTACGCCGAGGACCTCGCAAACCTGCTTCACTGGTCGTCCCCTGGCAACGATGGCGAGCGCGCTATCCACTTTTTTGCCCGACCGTATTCCACGGCTTCCCGCAGAATCTCGTTCTCCATCGTCTTCTTGCCGAGCATGCGCTGCAGTTCACGGACTTGCTTGAGCGCTTCGGCCAGCTCCGAGGCAGGCACCACTTCCTCGCCCGCACTCACTGCCGACAGGCTCCCGTCCTGGTACAGCTTGCGCCACTGGAACACCTGATTCGGATTCACGCCGTGCTGGCGTGCCACCATCGAGACCGTCTTGCCCGGCTCGAAGCTCTCCCTGACCATCCCTAGCTTCTCTTCCACCGACCACCGCCGGCGGCGCTCCGGGCCCGTCAACACTTCCATCACTTCTTGGTTGCTGCTAGTCATAATCTATGGTCGCCCCCAATTTTGCAATGCAGGCTCTTGATGTCGTTGCGGGCTTGCTCAAATCTATCCGGCGTCGTATTGGGAACTTAGTCCCGCGCCACGATGAGAGTCGCGCCTGACGATCCTAAAAAACACATCGGCTTCAGAAGCCTTTATGACTATCGGGTTGTTCGTTCAGGCCGGTATGCCGTTTACGTCATCAAATTTCCTGCGATCGCAAAACCAGATGGTTGATCCAGACAGTGACTTCTCTTATTTCAAGCGGGCAGCAGTTGGCGGTTGGAAGCGATGAAGGTGGTGTGCTTCGCAGCGATAGCCCATGCGACTCGGGCTAGCTTGTTGGCCAAGGCGCAAGCCACAACGCTTGAGTGTCTCCGTGCCAATAGAGCTCGAACCCATTCAGCCAGTGCACCGACTCGCTTATCGACGTCTCGCATATACGACCGCGCACATTGCACAAGCAGCCGTCGGATGTTCTTGTCTCCTCGCTTGCTGATCCCCAGCAGATTGGCTCTCCCGCCTGTGCTGTACTGACGTGGCACAAGGCCAATCGATGCCGCGAAGTCTCGGCTGTTGCGATACTGCTTTCCGTCACCCACTTCGGCCGATAGCACGCTCGCGGTAACAGGCCCAACGCCAGGAATCGTCATTAGACGCTGCCCAAGATCGTCGACGGCAAGCTGACGTGCTAGTTCCTTGTCGATCTCCGCGATCTGTGCATCGAGATACTTGTAGTGGGTGTGGAGGCGCTCGAGGATCGCGACGAGCTGCGGTGGAAGCGGGTGTTCTGCAATGACGGCTGGCAGGCGCTTCATCGCGGTGCTGCCCACCGGCAGGCTGACGCCGAACTCTAGAAGGAATGCATGCACCTGGTTTCCAGTGCCCACCCTATCGCGAACAAACGAATCCCGAACACGGTGCAATGCCAATAGAACTTGTTGCGACTCCGTTCTCGGCGTGACAAACCGCATAGAGGGTCGGGACGCCGCTTCGCAGATCGCCTCGGCATCAGCGAAGTCGTTCTTGTTGCTCTTCACGAAGGGCCGAACGAAGTGTGGGGCAATCAATCGAACCTTGTGGCCAAAACTGCTCAGTGTGCGTGCCATGAAATGAGCGCCAGCACACGCTTCCATCGCAATCGTGCACGTCGGGAAATTGGCAAGCAACTGAACCAGTTGCTTGCGCGTCACCTTCCGGTGGAACACTTCCTTACCGTTCTTGTCCTGGCCGTGCAGATGGAACGAATGCTTGCCAAGGTCGATACCTACCAGCGCTACGTCTTCCATGATGGTTCCCCTTCGGTAAAGGCCTCCGTAGCGTACGCGCTTCGCGGTGGCGGGGGCGACCATCCCATTAACACAGTCGTATGCCTACCCGTAGTTTAAGTGGGTGACTGTGTCCGGGGATTCAGGGGGCTGTTCCACTCGAAGTCCAAGTAGACCGCCACTGGGCACCTGTTTCTGTGCGTCTAGGCTCAATGCTCTGGGTCAAACACTGCGCTGGTGTCGGACCCAGCATGCAATATGCAACCAGGTGGCCGGCGATGAGGCAGGCGCAGGCCAGCGCGACCCAGCCTAGTACAAGCCTATTGCGGCTCCGGTTCTCCACTTCTTCGTATGCAGTCAGCTTGTCTATGCGGCCAGGTAAGATTCTGACGCAGAGGATCAGCGCGAAGACCGCGCACCCAACATAGACGGTGCCTCGGTTCGGTCGAAGCGTTTGAAATATTTCTGCTGCGCTGAGGGGTGACGCTACCCGAGCAGAGCGCCCTGCGTGGGCGCCGTGCTTGTTGCCAGTAGGTGGCGCCGGAATCCAGCGATTCCCGCGATGGGAGAGCAGTTCGCCTTGATGGAAGTGATTGTCCTGGCCCTACCGCTTTTTCGGTGGGACGCATTCAAAGGACGTTGACGTCTAGACGCCTCCCATGCTGTCGAAGCTATTTGGCTACATTTCGATGGCGTGCTACAACCCCGCCTCTGCCAGTAACTCCGATGGTTTGCAGTCGAGTGCCTGCGCAATTCTCAGTACGTTGAGCAGCGTCACATTGCGCTCGCCGCGTTCGATCTTGCCCATATGCGATCGATCGATTTCGGCGCGGTCGGCAAGGGTTTCCTGCGAGAGCAGGGCTGCTTTGCGCCGTGCGCGCACGGCTGCGCCGAGCAGCGCGAGCTGACCGTCCTTGTCTGTTTTGAATGACACCCTTGGCATACTGCAATCGTCACGTTATGATTGCTTTACAGCCACGGTATTTACGACCCATTTTTTCTTGGGAAGTGCCTTCCTTTGGCTCCGTTTCGACCCCGCACCCACTCTCTTTGTCCGTCACCAATCCACATGACAACTGCCCTGGCACATAAGAAGACGCGTTTCCTGACCCTTCCCGGCGCACTCGCCATCGCGGCGGCGCTTGCCGTGACAGCATGTGGCGGTGGGGCCGATGGCAGCAGCAAATCCCCGGCTGGCAGCGGCTCGCCGTCCGGGCCGGCGCCGCAGGACGCGGTCAGCCAGTCTTCCGCCGCGCTGGTCGCCCAGATGGGCGCCACCACCGTGCCCGGTACGAACGAGACCGCGCAGGCATTCGATCTCACCGCAGACATCGGCGACACGTGGCGTCTGGTGCTGAACCAGAACGGCACGTTCACGATCAAAGTGCTGTCCACTCAGCACAACCTGACGGGCACCTCGGGCACGTTCACGCAATCGACCAGCGGCAACATCATTACGTTCACCGGGGCAAACGGTAGCTTCGCGCTCAAGCTCGACACGCGCACCCAGACTATTTCCGGCACCGTCACACTGGGTTCTCGCACGTCCGGCGTGGCGGGCTCGGGCTACACCGTGCCGACCGATACCACCAAGCTCGCGGGCGACTACTTCTACATTGGTGCTACCCGTAACGCGGCGAATGGTTCGTCGCCGTCGTTTGTGGGCGGCACGTTCCGCATTGCCGCCAACGGTACCGACATGACGCTCTGCGACAGCGGCCTGATCAACGCATCGGGTTCGTGCGATGCCGTAGCGGGCAGTAACTCCCCTGCCCAGTCCGCGCTCAAGCTGGTGAAGAACACCACGGACGGACTGACGCACGTTCAACTCGCGGGTTCGGATTTCGGCCTGCTGAGCTTCCAGGCCGGCGATCGCGGTCCGGTTCTGCTGATCGACCGCTTCGGTTACAACCAGGCCACGCCACCGGTACTGCGCACCGGTGCCGTGTATGCGGCCAAGCAACAGATGCTGGCCGGAACCGAAGCCAACGGCACGTGGGAATGCATGGATCGCGGCACGCTGGTCGGTACGGCGACGTTCAACGGCACGACCGTGCAGACTGCGGACACTACTGGGCAGTCGACGGCGGAAACGCTGTACTACAACAACATCAGCACGAACACCGGGCTGGTGCCGGTCAACGGTGCGGCGACCTCGGTGGTAAATGGCCAGGCCGCCAGCGCGGGGGTGATCGTTCTGCCGCTGTCGTCCAGCATGCTCGTGGTGGAGCGCGACGCGGCGCAATCGGTGGCTGTCTGTCACCTCAAGGGCTGATCGCGTGAGCCGCCTCGCGCGGTGGTAACGGAAACGCTCATGGTGCCGCGGGTGCCATGAGCGCTTTTCTATTGGGCACGCTGGCGCAGGCCCACCGCTGTCAATCCCGCAGATAGCGGGCATACGCTGCCCGCACGCCTGGGCTTTCAGCAAGGATAGCCTCGCAGAGGCTGGGGAACTGTTCAAGCAACGCGAGCAGCGGATAGCTATCTTGCGCTGCAAGAAAGCCGTCCTGCCGGCAATCGACGGTGCATTGGCTGCGGCCATCCCGGATCAGGATCTGCGGATACACCAGCGCGATAAAGACATCGCCGATGTCGGCATTGCTATCGCCCTTAAACGGCTCGGGGATGGCGTTTTGAAAGAACCGCAGCGGTGTTTTCCGGATGGCGTTCACGATCGTGGCGAACCTGCGGTAGTCATGAAAAGAAGCACGGCGCCCGCTCAGCGGGCAGGGCGAACCGCACCCTTGGCCGCCGAGTGCGGCGGAGGGGGCGATTCTTCCGGGCACCGTGCTACTGCGCCGCCAGCACGGTGCCCTGCTTGTCAACCAGGGCGACCTTGATGATCTGCGCGGTGACGATCTTCTGCGCGGTGTCGGCGTTTTGGTAGTAGCCGTATACCGTGAGCTTGACCGAGTCATAGCGGGCACGCTGGGCTTCGATCGAACGCGCGGTGGCCTCGCTGCCGACGCCCAGGTAACGGAATGCATCGCCGTTGCTGAAGCCGAGCTTGTACTCACCGTTGTCGAAAAAGTAGCGGTAGGCGCCGGCCTCCCACAGCGAGTTGTCCAGCGGGAAGCCCTTCTGTTCAAAGCTGTATTTCCTGATGGGGTTGGGGATCGTCATCTTGAAATAGCGGCGCGACTTGGCGGCGGCGATGTCCGCATCAATCTTGGGCGTGAGCGCGGCGAGCAGGTCGTGCTTACGGAACTCGTCGGTCGCGCGGGCATAGTCCTTGGAGACGCTGTTTGCGACTTGCGCATAGTCGGGCGGCATGCCCGTGAGTGCCAGGTACGTGTACATGAGCTGATTGCCGCTATCGAGCGTGACGTAGTTGCCGTCGGGCGTGGCTTTGTCTGCCTTCGGCAACGCTTCGCGTGCAGCAGAGGCCTGCGCATCACGCGCGGCCTGCGGCGAGGTGGCCTGCGCCAGGTTGGGCGTGGTCGGGGCAGCAGTCTGAGCCTTGGTAGCGTCGGTTGCCTTGTCACCACAGGCGGCCAGGTTCAGGGTGCCGAAGAGTGCAAACAACAGCGCGCAGGCGCGGGTGATGTGGCGGGTGGAGCGGATCGTCAGCATGGTGGATTCCAGGAGTGGGTAGCAGGGATGCGTGAAACGTCGGGCTGGGATCAGCCGCGCTTGGCGAAGAACTTCAACACGCCGGTGATTGCGAAATACAGGCTCACCGCACAGCCGAGATAGCCGCCCGCGCTAATCGAGATCGCACGCATGACCTCGCGCGTCATGGCCCCGACGACGTCGGCCGCACCATTGCCACCAAACGCCATGGCTGCGCCCTGCGCTTGCGACAGGCCGCTGCTGATGCCTGAGTAGAAGGCCAAGGCAATGCCAAGCAGGAACAGCAGCGGCAGGCAATTGGCCAGCTGCGCGCGCGCATCGTGCACGAAGTACGAAGCAGCGGGACCCGCCAGCGCCACGATGGCCAGCACGCCATACATGCCGGCGCTGCCGCCGTTACCGCTGAGCGCCGCCATGGCATCGCCGGAAGCATTGAGTACGCCCAGCAGCTTCCAGAGGCTCATGCCCATCTTCATGCCCGGCGTCAGTTGCACCGACACCGTGTTCAGCGCGAACCAGGCCACTGTCAGCAGGCCAGTCCCTACCAGCGTGCCCGTGCCCACCCGCGCTGCCAGTTGGCCGCCGCGGGCCTTGACCGCAGCCATGGCTTCGTCGGCTTTCTCACGTGCGAGTTGGGCGTCGGGTACCACCAAGAGCGCGGTGAGCGCGCCGGCCTCGTCAAAGTGCACATCGACCGTCATATTCACGGCAGGCGCTTCACTTGAGCGCCAGATGCCTTCAAGCGTGAACGGATATTGGTGGCCGTCGACGATGACCAGGCCAGGGCCGGTGCGCGTATCGCGCAAGATCTTTCCGCGTTGCTGCATGGTGTGTTCTTCCTGTTGGAGGTTGCCGTGAAGTGGTGATTCCACAGGCGTTGGGTATCTCGCGGTCGCGCTGCGGGTACCCTCTATTCGCAGGGACGATGCGAAACCGGAAGACATTTTTTTTGAGGCAGGCGGCCGAGCAGGCGCACACGGGAACACGCTCGGCAGCAGCGGCTGCCAGGCCGAGGTGTGAGACGCAGAGAAAAGGCTGGGGGCGGTTACTGGGCCTTGCGGGTGGCGGCGCTGAACATGTTCATCAGCGATTGCGGCGTGACTTGCCCGGCTTCCGCCTGCATCTGGAAGAGGTTGAGCCGCGCGGGCATGTAGCCCTGCGCAGCAGCGGCCTCGTAATAACGGCGGGCTTTTGCTACATCGCGTGTGGTGCCGTGCCCGAGGTAGAACATTTCGCCCAGCTCATTGAGTGCATAGGGCATGTCCTGTGCGGCAGCCTGTCGAAACCAGCGCATTGCGATGGTGTTACTGCGTGTGATCTGTGTACCCGCGACAAAGCCATTGCGGTAGGCCGTGCCCAGTACCGAGGCCGCTACCACGTTGCCGCCGCGCGCCTGGCGTTCCAGGCGGGGCAGGTCGTCGCGATTGACGCCCTTGGCTTCGCGCTCGATCTGCTGGGTCAGCATCATCTGCTCGTCCTGGCCGGCGGTCTGGAACCACTGCAGCAGGGGTTTGCCATCGGCGGTGCTGACGGGTGCCGCATCGCTGGATGCAGGCACGGCGCTGCGGGCGGGCGTGCCATCCACGTTGCGGCCTGGGCGCGCCAGCATCAGGCGGGCCTGGGTGTTGGGCGCAGGCACGAGTGCAAAGTCGCCGACCAGCGAGGTGGCGATCCACGGCCGTTGCTCGTCGCGCGTGCTGGCGCGTACGTCGGTCATGACGTGCTTCATGACGTCTTCGATGGACATGCCCGGGCGTGTGAGCCAGTTCGACAGTGCCTGTGCGAACGGGCCATTGGTGCCGCGTCCGTCCAGTGCGCGCTCGCCGGGTTGCGTGGCGTAGGCCACCAGCATGCCGTTGGCGGGCTTTTGCGCCACGAAGCCGGCCGGCGCACCACTACCGCGATAGGCACCGCTGAAGCCGCCTTCATCAGGGTCGTTGCGGCAGGCGTCGAGCATGAGCAGCGACAGATGTGCGCCGCTGTCTTTCAGGCGCGTGATCAGGTAGTCAACGGGCATGGCCGTTTGCGACAACGCATCGGGGCGATCCAGGGGGGCGCCGACCGGAATCAGATAGTTGCGCCCCCGGATCTGCATGCCATGGCCGGCGTAGTAGAACGCAGCGGCGCCGCCGGCATTCATGTGCTCTGCCAATCTGCCGAGCGCCTGGTAAAGCGTGTCGCGATCGGCATTGACGAACAGTTCGGTGGCGTAGCCGGCCTGCTTGAGGCGGGCGGCAATCAGGCGGGCGTCGTTCTCGGCGTTGTGCAATGCGTACCGGCCGGGGTAGCGCGTGTTGCCGATTACCACTGCAAACTTGGGCGCGCTGCGATAGTCGATGGATTCGGCCTGCGTAGACGCGGATGCAACCGGCGCCGGTGTGCCGGCAGTTGCCGGCGCGGCGCTCGAACACAGCAGCCAGGTAGCGATGGCCGTGACGGCAAGCCACATACCGCTGCTTGATCGGGTGTGCGGCCCGTTCATGGCCGGGGTCTGGTGATGTGCGCGTCGAGCACGATGCCTGTTGCCTTGAGTCTGTCGAGCGCCTGCTGGGCGTCACCCTCGCGCACGGTAATCCACAGCATGCCTTGCGCATCGGGGCCTCGAACGATCTCGAGCTTGAGCGCCGCCAGCGTCTTGCGCAGCTCACCCAACGTCACGCCATCGGCAAACACGGCCTGGATGAGCGGGGAAGAGGTTGCCGAGTTGCCTTCCGTGCCGCGGAAGACCGGTGCGTTGGCATCGGAGTTCAATTGTTCCAGGCGCATGGTCTGCACGCCGGCCAGCAATGCCAGCGCCACAATCGACGCAAATGCCCAGGCACCGGCTGCCGGCCGTTGCCACCAATCCATCATGCGTTGCCACCACGGCTGTGCGGGCGTGCGCTGCCGGTTCTTGGCGGTCTGCAGCTTGGGCAGCGCCTCGAACGGCACCAGCGGTTCGGTGTGCGCAGCGGCGCGGGCATGCACGGCCGCACGGGTGTGCTCGACGAGCACGCGATCCGCATGGGCGGCCTCCGCCAGTTCGGGGTGCGCGGCAATCATGTTGGTCATCCAGGCCTGCTCTGCGGCGTCGAGCTTGCCGCAAGCGAACAGGAACGATTGCGCTTCAAAGCGCGCTACGTCTACGCTCTTCATTTGGTGGTCTCCTTGCCCATGCCGAGCTTGCGGCCCAGGCACGTGCGCATGCGTTTGGCCGCCTCGCGTACCCAACCGCGCACCCGTTCGGTATTGAGCAGCTTGTCCTCGGGCATGTGGGCCTGCAGCACCGCCATCATGCCGTCGTAGGTCAGGTCTGTGTCGACCGCCAATTCCATCGCCAGTCGATAGTTCGGGTCGTTGCCAGCCGGCAGTGTTTCCAGGCATGCCTGGGCCGCTGCAACGACTTGCTGCTGGTATACGGCGTCGACCACTTCATCATGCGGTAGCATTGGGCACACCAGGCTGCTGAGCACGTCGCTAGGGCGGTCTTCATCGGCAGAGGCGTCGCTGGTATCGACGGTGGTGCCGCCGTTGCGCAGGGCATCGCGAACGCGCACTTCCTTGTAGTACTTACGCAGTTCGGTGAGCGTGCAGTACCGGGTGATGCCTTGCACCCAGGTCTTGACCGAGGCGCGCTTCGGGTCGTACTTGTGTGCGGTGTTCAGGATCTGCAGCCACGTCTCCTGCACCGCCACGACGGCGATCTCCTGATTGAACTTCGCTGTTTGCAAGGCGCACAGGTCAATGGTCTTGTAAATCCGGTGATAGAACTCCCGCTGTGCACGTTCTACGGCGCGGCCGTTGGCACCAGAGTCGGCGAACTTGCGCAGCAAGTGTGCAAGCTCTTGGTTTTCGAAATCGTCGCGAATCATTCCCGAGGTTCCCGCGTGGTGTTCGTCCAAGCCCAGCCCGAGGATAGGGTCCGTGTCGGGCAGGCGCAACCGGCGCTACGTGGACGTGCATGAATCTTGTTCAGTTCAGGGTGATACTGGCCACTCCAGTAGTACGTGCGTGCTGCATGGTATCGGCAAACATCGTGACAGAACGCATGATTGTCCGCACTGCGCGAGACAAGCGGCGCTCCCACGCCGTCTGGTCATCGAACAAGAGCTCGACGGTGAACCACACCGAGCCTGCCTGTGTATGGGCTTTGACCAGCTTCATGCGGCGATTGACCTCGTCGAGCGCTGCCAGTGCCTGTTGCATCTCCAGTTCGGAGTCGATGCTCCAGACGTTGGGCAGGATCAGTTTGGCGAAGTCAGGGTCGTCGTTGTCAAAGCACAATGCGTAGTTCATGCCTTCACGCTTGAAGCGGATATCGCCGTCTTCATCAAGTTCGGCCGGATAGCCTTCGGCACGTAGGTAATCAAGCAGATGAGTGGCGTGGTCTTGCATGGTTTTCTCCAGGGTGAACGAATGCTTGCCGGCGGCCGTGGCGCGGTCGATGCGCCACGGGGTTGGCAGATACCCTTCATTCGTTGCGAGGCGAGAAAACCGGAAGAGAATTTTTTGAGCTCAGTGGATTGTCCGGTGGAACAGCTGCGCGCTGCCGCACCTGCGCTAGCGCAGGTGTGTCGCCTGCCTGACCAGCGCGCAGAAGTTATCGGCACGTCCGTCGATGATGGCGCCGCTTGGCAGCCGGTTCGTGCGGGCATGCGCCCGACCGATCGCGCCTGCCAGCGCGGTATCGCCATCCACGGCGTAGGCGAACACGGCCAGCCCGGTGGCGGCGGCGTCTTCCAGCAGCATGGGGTTGGCATCCATTGTCTTGGCATCCACGTGCACGCCCACGGGGTTGCCCAGTTCAGCCACCACGTCCAGCATCCAGGCGCGGGTCAGGCGGGGCGAGCTTGCGTGCTGTGCGACCAGGCGTGTCCAGCGGTTGGAAGCTGCAGCCTCGGCGTTGCGCCCGTCGAAGACGATCAGGCCGAGATAGCCCTGGCGGTCGGCGCCGCGCGCACAACGCAGCGCGGTGCGCAGCCCGGAGGTCAGAAACCAGTTGCCATGCGGGATGGCCTGGTGCAGTTGCGTGACCAGCGCCTGTACCGGCTGGCAGTTGCCGACCACTTCCTTGATCTCGGCATTGAAGGTCTTGCCCGGATACGCCGCGGCAATGGCGGCGGCGTCGGCCAGGAACGGCGGCGCTTCATTGGTGGCGCGGCCGTGCAGCGTCATGCGGGCGCGTTGCCAATCGGCCGGGGTCAGCTTGGCGACGGGCAGCGAGCCGCCGGTCAGCACGGCGCGGCCCGTGGTCAGATCGTGGTGCAGCACCCAGGTGCCGTCGGCCAGTTGTTGCATGTCGATCTCCACCCCATCCCAGTCGCCGGCGTAGGCGCTGCGCAGCGCGCTGGCGGAGTTCTCGGGCGATTCGGCCGAACCCCGGTGGGCGTGGATCTTCATTCCCAGGCATCCCGCCAGCGCCGGTGCGGCCGGCAGTACCCATGCCAGCGCGGCGCCCAGCGCCACGCATGCGCGCGCGAGGTCAGCTGCCCGCAGGGTGATAGCCATAGGAAAGCCCTTGCAAGACGCGGGCGCGGATGGATTCGTTGATCGGGTAGCCGTAGCCTTGCCCCACCGCGACCACGTGCGCGATGTTGGTGAGCATGCCGCGGCCGGTGCTTGCGGATGCGCCATCGGCGCCGTTCGCCCCACGTGCCCATTGCAGCATCTGCGTGAACAGGGGGCTGCGCGTGACGGCGTTGTCGGTATAGGACAGCGACACCCACACGCCGCACAGCGTGGCCAGCAGCACGCCGGTGGCGATCAGTGCGGCGCCGCGCGTGAGCTTGCCGTCGGCCGGTGCCCGCAGCAGCAACAGCGTCTTGGCGAGCAGGTAGAGCAGCTTGGAGAAGTGCCCGATGGCACCCAGCAGCGAGAAGAACAGCGCGATGGCCGGCACGACGGCAGCCCGCGTGGCATCGATCCCGGCTTGCGCGTACTTGCCGCCGTTGGCGAAGTCGCTGGCCGAGGCCTCGTACTTGATCAACTCTTGCCGCACCTTGCCATCGACGAAGGCGTCGTACACCGGAGTGAATTCGGCCGGCGAACCGTAGGACGTCGCGACGCGCACCTGCGGCGGCAGCTTGAGCGTCTGACGCAGTTCCCGCTGCACGCCGGGGCGGGCAACAAAGGCTTCGTACGACAGGCCGGGCGGGATATGGTCATTGCCCACCTTGACGCTGCGCGCGCTGGTCGACATCTGTTGGTGGTAGCGCTGTTCAACCGCCGCGCGGAACGTCGCTTCGTCTGCCGGATTCCAGTCCGCAGGCACCGGCACGCTGCGCCGCACGTGCTTGACGACAGCGCTGCGCGCCCGGGCCGGTACGGTGGAGGGCTGCCACCCGCGCCGCGCAAGCTGGTTGCGGTAATCGTTCCAGGCGCGATCCTGCTGGTTGCGCAACCCTTCGTCCGAGGCGGTCGGGATGCGGGCGTACTGGCGCCATTTGTCGCCCAGCGCTTTCATCGCCTCCTGATAATCCTTGTAGTAGGCCTGCGGCGGTTCGGAACGGCGCACGGCCGTGCGGATGAGCGCTTCCTTCACCGCGCGGGTCTTCTCGTCGAGTCGGTCGACCGAGACCGCCAGAAAGGGGAACAGCGCGAGAAACGCCTTGCCTTCGGGGCGCGCGAACAGCGCATCGTCTTCCACCAGCCCATCGAGCTTCAGCCGGCCCTGCACCAAAGAGCGCTGCAGCAGCACGGAGTTGACGGCAATGCGCCGGAACTCCGCATCGCGCGTGAAGACGATGCCGTCAACAAGCGTCTTGATGGCGAAGTAGACCACCAGCACGGTCACGCCAAAGCACACCGCGATGACCTGGTAGCTTGGCTTGCCGGCCCCCTTCTTGGCGCGGTGCGTCAGCATGAGCTGGAGCACCACCAGCGCCGCGGCGATACCCGACAGCGTGCGGCCGTAGAACTCGATGCGGTGCACATCGTCGATGCTGGTATCGCCGCCAACCACATCGAGCAGGCGCGCATTGAACCCCAGCTCGAAGGTCAGGTAGAGCAACGTCAGGCAGATTAGAAAGAGGCCCTGCCGGAGCAGGACAGATCGCGTGGAGGGGCCGCGGGCGGCGCCAGCGGCGGCCTGTGCAGTGGCAGAAAGGGTATTCATTTGAGCAGGTCGACGCGCACCGGTTTGATTTCCTCGGCGGGGAAGGACATGGGTGCCGGGCCGCGCGCGATAGGAGGCGTGCCGCCACCCGTGCCGGTACTGGTGCTGCTGCGCTTGCGATGGCCGGTGCTGAGCGTTCCGCCTGTACTAGCCGTGCTGGTCGGCGCGCTGGTGGTTGGGGTGCCGGCGCCTGCGGTGGTTTGCGGGAGTCCGGGGACATAGCGATTGCCGTCGCCAGCGGGGGCGTTGCCAGCGCTGCCTTCAGGCGCACGCAGTGAAGCATCGGCAAACGGCTTGGTGTTCAGGTCGGTTCCAGGCGGCACCGGCACGGTAGACTGCAGCATGCGGCTGTCGGCATAGGTGTACCGCACAAGGCGCCCATAGCCAGGCATGTCAAAGGTCAGCGCGTTGTTCTTGGTGCCGAGGTTGGCGCGCGGGCGGTCCTTGCAATTGCTGAACTCCCAGTGCAGCACGTCGCTGCCCTGCACGGCCAGCAGCACGTACTTATACGGGCAGTTGCGCTCCTGTGTCTCGATGGTCAGCACAGTGCGCTCACCGATGTTGTCCACGCGGGCCACCCGGGCGGTGAGGGCGTTCTGCAGCGGGATCACACGCATGTAGCGCGCCAGCTTGAGCGAGTACCCGCTGCTGTCCTTGCGCAGCGTACCGTCCGAGCCATCTTGCAGGTGGAATGTGTC
Organism: Ralstonia sp. SET104; assembly: GCF_003851545.1. GTDB lineage: Bacteria > Pseudomonadota > Gammaproteobacteria > Burkholderiales > Burkholderiaceae > Ralstonia. The sequence continues at coordinate 54,642 of NZ_BHVX01000021.1, forward strand.
CACCACCGTGCCAAACAACTCGGTGGTATCGACGCCGAATTGCATGCCGCCGCGGCCGTTGGGGTTGATTGCGCAACCGGCCAGCAACGCCGCTGCGCCAATCGCCATGCAGAGCCGGCGTGCTGCTATGTATGGGAAGAAGGAGGGCCGGGAGCTCGGCGTGGCGCGCTGTAACGTAGCTGTATGAGTCATGTGTCTGGATTGGGCTTCTTGCAAAGTCGTGGGGCTCATCTCTTAAGAAAGATAAACACTGCCCCCGCGCCCGTGGTTGCTCTTGTCTCGATGCTTGTGCTGCTTCTCTTTCTGGCTTGGCGATGCCTGGGAGTCCCCCTCCGCCTGCGGTGTCGTGTTCTCGTTGGCGGGAATCACCACTTGCTTCTCGGTGGGCTTGCCGGCAGCCGTCAGCGCCTTGATCAGGCCGCCCAGTGGGTCATCCAGTTGCTCGCCGGCGGGCTTGCTCAGGTCGATGTTCCATGCCTTGAGGAGGCCCTGATCTTGCGGTGCCGCTCCGATGCCCATCAGGTAAGCGTAGGTTTCCGGATCGAGAAACAGGCTGGTCAGCAGCTTCTCGGTCTTCGTGTCTTCCACGTCCTTGCCATTGATCCGGACGATGTACGTCAGGTATTGCGTCACCACCTTGGCGTTCTCCGGGGTGCGCTGATCTGAATACGTATTGACCGCCTGCATCAAGCGCTTGTATCGCCTGATCCCGTTGACCCCAACCTTCGAGGTCAGCAACAACAACGCGTTCTGCTGATGTTCCGGCAGCGTCTTGTATCCGCTGATCTGCTCGACCAGCGGTTTCTCCAGTTCGGGGCGGATGCCGTCCAGAAGCTGAGCCAGCATCATGTTGGTCTTGTCGAGCTTGGCGCTGTTGTCGGCCGTCTGCTTCTTGATGAGTTCGGTGTCCTGCTTGATGTCGGTCAGGTATTGGTCTTGCCAGGTTTTGATCCGGTGGCTGACCGAGGCGAGCAGGCCGCCTTCGTCCGCATGCTTGGCACTGGCAATGGCCCCCACACTGAACGCCGCCGCGCACACTCCCGCGCAGACCACCAGGCTGGAATGCAATTGGGCACCTCTCGGTAGACCCCGTATTTTCATGACCAGCAGCACGAGAAACAGCATCACCGCCACAGCAGCCACGTAGCTGATGTAGGGAAAGTAGGGCCGCAGGAAATCCAGCACGGGTAGGAGAGTCGCCGTGGAAAGCGTTATGACTGCATTGATCGGGCCAATATGGTCCGTGACCCACTTCCCCCGTTCTACATAGGCGTCTGTTTTCATTGATGTCTCAATACGAAAGGGACCAGCCATGTGCAGCGCATGGTGTTCGTCGGGTCCTGCGGGGCGGTGTACCGTGCGCTGCGGCTCGTGATTGATACGGCAACCCATTGTTTGGCGGCACCCTTCCTTAGAGGGGTCTTCGGCCAAGTGTTCGGTCTCACCGCCTTTGCGGACGGGCATTCCATTGTGCGACGAAGCTTCCTTGCGCATGAGTTTCTCCGGGGCGATATCTCCTATTCGTTAGGTGTGTAGAAAACCGGAAAGATAATTCGCCGGATGCTCCCAATCTGGCGCGTAAGACCTGCGCCGCGCGCAATATGTACTGCTAGAATTTGCCGGTCATGTCCCAGATCGCGTAGCAATCCAATTCAACACATATTGGGACAGCTGCCAGACGCGTCCCATGCCGATAGTTGGTAGTTGGTAGTGGGTAGCTGGGACTAAAGCAGCCAGCCAGGCGCTCTCAATAGTCGATGCGCTCTTGGCAACATCAATTCCGCAAGATTTCAGGTCGCAAACATGATTGCCTTCATTCTGCTCGCGCTGCTCACGGTACCCGCGGCCCGGTTGATCGGGGCCAGGGAGAGTGCTCCCATGCGATGGCTCTGGCTCCAAATTGCCGCGATACAGGTGTATGTGGTGCTGGCGATCGTCCTGCGGGAGGCTGGCGCCGGGCTCCGCGACGGGGTGCTGTTTGGGGCGGGGTCCGGAGGCAGCGGGCGCGGTTGGTTCCTGGCCTTCTGCATGAGCGTGGCGACAACGACCGTGGTGCAGCTTTGCCGCCGTGCTACGCGGCCATCTTCAGCTGCGGTCCTCGTCTTTCAACTGGCCGTGGCCGGGTTCGTCTTCTATTGGGCGACGGCCTGGGCCGGTATCCAGGCATTCTGGCTGGCGCTTCCGTTGGTGTTCATCCTGCGCAGGGTGAATTTCGGGCGCCGTTGGCAGGACGTGACAGGGGAGGTAGATGCGACGCACTATGCCTCGTCGCTTCTCGAACTGTCATACACGCCAGGCAGCGATGTGTTCGACATCGTGTTCAAGAAAAGCAAACGGGTCCAATTGTTTTCCTTGCCCTCCAGCGAGCAAGGTGTCTTGAGACAATCCCCTATGGACCAGCAGCGCGCTGGATTCCAGAAGGAGCATGTCAAGCCGGTCAAGCTGCCGTTTGCCGCACAAGGCGTGCCCCTGATGCACAAGGTGATGAACGGATACATGGCTTATGCCAATGCCAATTCCTGTTTTGACGATCCGTGTCCGAATCTCTATATCCGGTACCACGAGGAGGAGACGGCTTTTACGCCCACGTCCACTCAGACCACTTATGTTCCTGGCTCAACTAGTACCGGATGGACGAACGACGGACAGATGGTTGTGCTCGATACTCCGGGCAAGACCATCACCACGGAAGTCCAGACGGGGCCTGCATCCTGGGTGCCCTCGGGGTACTGCACCGTGCTGGTTGAAGTAAACCTCAACGACGTTTGCTACAGCTGCACCATAACCACCGTCCCGAAGAAGGAAGCGGAACTGATTGCATCGGTCGGTCGGGCCATCAATGAAAAGGTATTTGCTGCGATCCAGGCAAAGCACGACGCGGACCGCACCCGGGACCAAGAGGCCGCAAAGATGCGGCGGGAAGCGTCACAGCAGAAGGCCGCCGAAGCGGTTCGGCAGGCGCTGGAAGGTGCCGGTTTTTCCAAGCCAGTTGAAGGCGTTTTTTCATGGTATCGCCATGATCCGAACGGTAGCCTGATGGAACTGATCGCTGCAGATCGCACCGGGCGGGCGTTGGTAGTGGCGAGTCAAGGTGCGGAGCGTTGGCAGGGTCTCTGGCAAGGCGCCGAAGCCAAGCTGGAAGGCAGTGCGCTCAAGCTCAAGGTGGTCGATGAAGTGTACCGCGCGCAGCACCTGACCGAGCGTCGATTCAGCATGATGCTCAATGCGGGGTTTAACGAGTTGCAGACTTGGTGTGATCGCGTCAACTTGCTGGGGGGGAGAATATCTGACGCCTAAGGTTCCTACTCTTAGGGGCGTCGGCTGCCGGTAACCCTACAATTCGGTGGTGGTATACCGCCGAAATCATGGAAAGCGAAGCCCGCATGAAGCTGGCCCAGGAGGGCGCGCGCATCGTGACGTGGGAATGGAACCTCGTGACCGATGCCGTCATCTATTCGTCGAATGTGGAAGCCGTGTACGGCTGGCGCATCGAAAGCAATGACGACTTTTGGAAACATGTGCACGCTGACGATATCCCGATGATGAATGCGGTTTACGACGAATCGCTGCGTACCGGCAATGCGCATGAATTCGATTTCCGTATCTTTCAGCCTGACGGCTCCACTCGCTGGATTTCGTCGCGCGCAACGCCGGTGCGCGAGTTCGATGGGCGCATCGTCAAGATGGTTGGCATCAGCATGGACAACACGGCGCGCAAGCTGGTGGAACGGCGGTTGCAAAGGCAGCAAGCGCGTTTCAAGGCTGTCTTGCAGCTATCACGAGAAGGCATGGCTCTGTTGGATCCCGAACTGCGGTGCGAGTCGGCCAATGATGCGTTGGCACAGATGCTCGGGTATCAGCTACAGACACTCGAAGGCATGGACTTCCCGGCGCTCTTTGTCGATGGTGGTGCGCGTCTGCGCAAGGCGCTGCGCGGCCGTCAAAAGGCCGATTTCATCTCAGCGCTGAAAGGCGCCGATGGCGAGGCTCTGGACGTTTCGGTCCGGGTGCTCATTGATCGGGACGAAGACGGAGTGTCCGAGTACTGTGTGGTTGCAGTGCAGGCGATCTGAGACGCGCGAACCCGATGTGCACCCTATCCGGCGCCTGCTCGGGTGCGTTCATCGGCGACGTTGAAACGACAGATCGAAGCAGGCCATCCCTTTGGCTTGACAATCCTGTTGCCCGGCGCAGATCGACGATCCCGTCGAACGAGGCAGGATTCGCTGTTATTCCCTGTTTCGCGCTGAACCTTGTAACTTGCAACCGGCCTCAGCTTGGTCAGTTCTGAAGCCTCATGGGATAGGGCGCTGGTAGACGGCTGAATTCCCAGCAAATTTCCCTGTTAGCAGGGCAGTGGGGTGAGACAAACCTGCCCCAGACTCACCGCTCCGCCAGCAAGTCCAGCGCACCGGTAAAACGGAGCCTGGTTCGAACAAAGCCCCGCCACTGGCGGGGCTTTGTCGTTTACGCGTTCTCAGCGGTACCGTTAGCCCAAGTTTTTAGGGGTTTGAGGCCGCCATTCTCAGCGTGACAGTGCGGCGGTACCGATAGGTGGTTTTGGGCCCGAATATCGTGGTCATCAAGCCGGAGCGAACCCCAGTAAGTTGCGCTGGGCGGCCCAATCGATGGGCAAAGGGGTGCTCTGTTTGAGCGTATCCGAGGTCAGGCTAGGCGGTTGGGCGCCGTCCAACATGGCCCGCACAATGTCAGGTGCCAGGAAGGCCCTGTAAATCATTCGCGTAGCGAAAGAGCAAGTAATGCCTTCCGCCTCTGCAATGTCGGCGATGCTCTTGGTCCGCCCCGAGGTG
>NZ_BHVX01000022.1 GCF_003851545.1 Ralstonia sp. SET104
GGGGACCACAGTGGCAACAGAAGCACCCAAGAGACATTCACGCAAAGGCATCCCGAATCACCCCCTCGAATTCCGACGGCAGTTGGCCAAGCTGGCGTGCGAGCCAGGCGTATCGGTAGCGCGTCTGGCGATGGAGCACGGGTTGAATCCGAACCTGGTATTCAAATGGCGCCGAGCACTCCGCGCTGGTGAATATGATCCAATCGGTTTGCTGCCGGTGACAGTGGAAGCACCGGGGCAGGAGATCGAGCAGCCGGTCCCGGCGCCAGTTGGCAGCGCTGTTCCGACGGGCGCCATTGAGATCAGCGTGGGCAACACGCGCGTGCGCATCGAAGGCTCGCCCGACGAAGGCACGCTACTGCTGGTACTGCGCATGCTGCGCAGCGCATCGGGATCCGCAGCATGATCGGTCTACCCAGCCGCACGAAGATCTGGCTGGCCGCCGGCGTGACCGACATGCGTTCGGGCTTCAACAGCCTGGCCGCCAAGGTCCAGACCGTACTGGAGCGAGATCCGTTCAGCGGCCACGTGTTCGTGTTCCGAGGCAAGCGCGGCGACCTGGTCAAGGTGCTGTGGTGGAGCGGTGACGGCATGTGCTTGCTGATGAAACGCTTGGAACGTGGCCGGTTCGTGTGGCCACGTGCCGATGGTGGCGTGGTGTGCCTGAGTCAGGCACAACTGTCGATGCTGCTCGAAGGCATCGACTGGCGGCAGCCGATACGTACGGCGGAGCCGACATCGGCGTTGTAAACCTACCGGGCGCCGCGTAAACTGCCGGCATGACTGCGGCAGACGCCTATCCGGACGACATCGAAGCGCTCAAGCCCTTGCTGCTTGAGCGCGATGCACGCATCGGGCATCTGCAAGACGTGGTCGAATCGCACAAGGCGGCAAACGCTACCGCCAAGGCCGAGATCGAGCACCTGAAACTGCTGATTGCGAAGCTGCGCCGCATGCAGTTCGGTCGTAGCTCCGAGAAGCTCGACCACCAGATCGAACAACTCGAGTTGCGACTGGAAGAGCTCGACGCTGACGAAGGCGCAGCGCCTATCGAGGTTCCAAAGACGCCACGCACGGCGCCGGTGTTTGCCACGAAACCGCACGTCAAGCGCCGTCACGCGGCGCTTCTGCTCGCTGACGTCGCCGTCCATCGGTTCATACACCACGCGAAAATAGTCGCCAGGCTGGCCCCGTGCCGACAGATCGAGCGTCTTGCCCAACAGGCGGGTGATCTGCTGCGAGATATCTTCTGGAAGATCAGCCTGTGCGAGCGCACCGCGGACTGTGGTCGTAATCTCTCCCGCCTGGCTGGCTGGCCGCGAAGGGGCAAAGGAAGGCATATCAAGAAGATCGTTGGCCGAGGGCGTGGACAGCGACACTGCCGGCGCCTTGGGTCCGGACATCACACCGAACACGGCAACAGGAATAACCGCAATCACGAACCCGGACAGCAAAGCCAGACTCGCCCATGAGCGTCGCATATGACGTTCTTGGGCGGCGCTGCTCGGCAGTCGACCTTGTTCGCGTGCGAGACGGGAAAGCAGATCGAACCGCATGGCGTCAGCACTCGTTAGAGAATCAGGAGGAATTCAGGTCATGCCGCATCGCCAACGTGGGGGCACGTCACAATTCGGCACGAGTCCAACTGTACTGACGCACTGTCTTTTGACGTATCAGAACCGTCCGATTCTGAGCCAGAGGCCGCGTCGAATGGCGAGTACGTGCGCTGCCCTTTACTGCGCGCGGTAGTGCTCGCTCATGTAGTCCACAAAGGCACGCACCTTGGGTGCGACATGGCGCGTTTGCGGATACAGCGCGTAGTAAATGCGCTTGCCCAACGCGCAAGTGGGCAGCACGCGAACAAGATGACCACGTGCCACGCCGGGCTGCGCGGTGTTCCACGTGAACGCGGCAATGCCCATCCCGGCCACGGCGGCGGAGTATGTCGCGGTAATCGCGTCCGCCGTGAGGCGGCTGTTCAGCGCAACGCGCACCGGCTCACCTTGCTCGGGTTCGATCAGCCATTCAGCAGCGCCGGCAGAACCCGAGAAGCTGAGCAGTTCATGCGACGTGAGATCGTGCGCTGTGATAGGCAGCCCGCGTCTGGCGATATACGCCGGAGATGCCACCAGAACGATGTCGGACTCGACCAGCCTCTTCGCCATCAGGCTGCTGTCGCCCAGCGGGCCACTGATGCGCAGCGCAACGTCAAACCCCTCGCCAACCAGGTCGACCATCTGGTCACTGCATGACAGCTCTAGCTGAATGGCGGGATAGCGCTGTTGAAACGCGGGCAGCCAATCGGGCAACTCCAGCGTGCCGATGGCCAGTGGCACACTCACACGCAATGTGCCGGACACGTGCTCGCGCTCGTTGGCCATGGCGTGCGATGCGGCCTCGACACGCCCGAGAATATCGACGCAGGAGGCGTAGTAACGCTCGCCGGCAACCGTCAGCGCAAAGCGCCGCGTCGTGCGATTGAGCAACTGCACACCGAGTGCGGCTTCCAGGTTCTTCAACTGCCGCGAGACCGAGGAGTGCGTGCTGTCGAGGCGATCCGCCGCAGCGGAAAAGCCTCCAGCCTCGACGATGCAGCAGAACACGCGCATTGCAAGCAGTTGGTCCATGGCTCTGATGACAAGACGGCGAAAGCGAAAGCGGGCTTGGCGCCCGCTCAAAACCTTCCGCAGAGGCATCAACGCAGCGGCAGCTTCGTGATCTCCGAGGTGGTCATGACGGAACCGAAGGTGTCTTCCAGTTCAGCCAGCGACGCGTTGTGAAGCGCCTTGTGGTCGACCGTCGCACCGCTTGCACGCGTGATATCGCGCGTTGCGGTGGCGTCGGATGCTACCACGACGTCAAAGCCCAGCGGCACCGCATCACGCGCGGCACCAGCAATGCAAGCGTGTGTCATCAAGCCGGCAATCACGATGGTCTTGATGCCCTTGTCCTTCAGTTGCTTGTCCAGGTTGGTGCTGGGGAACACGCTCACGGTCGTCTTCTTCACCAGAATGTCGTGTGCGCGCGGTTCCATGCCCGGCTGGAACTTGACGGTCTCGCCGTCTTCCGCAAACACAGCCGAACCTGCCGGCGTGACGTGCTGCACCTGGAAGACCGGCATCTTGTTGTCATCGGCAAACTTGATGAGCTTCTTCGCGTTCTCCGCAGCCTTGGCGCCATCCGGAATCGGCATGCGGCCGGTGAAGTATTCCCTCTGGAAATCGATGACCACCAGCGCGGTCGTCTTTGGGTCCAGATGATCGACCTGGTTTGCGCCGGCCATCGCACGGATGGTCGGGTGGGCATTGGGTTGTGCTGCGCAGGCGCTGGAAGCCACGGCGGCAGTCAGCGACATGCCAGCGGCAAGCGTTTTCACGAAACGGAAGAGATGGAAAGTCATAACGGCTCCTGAATAAAAGATCAGGAGCGCAGTCTGTCAGCGCGGCTGGTTCAGAACCAGACCAACCGGGCAACAGGATTTGTGCGCCGCCCGCACAAATTTCGCACCTATGCCGGACGGCCGCCCTCGTGCTGGACACGCTTGTCTTCGTACATGGCGGCATCCGCTTCGCGCAGCGTTTCTTCCAGCCGCCCGTCCTTATCGCAAGTGGCGCAACCCATGGAAAAACCAAGCGTTGCGCCCGGATAGAACTGGTTGTTGAGCTCGACCAGCTTGCGCAGGCTTTCTACCAGTGCCGCGCCGGCCTGGGCATCGGCGCCCGGCAACAGCACGGCAAACTCGTCGCCGCCGATGCGCGCGGCATGCGCGGGCTTGTCGATGGCCTTGCCGAGCACCTCGCCAGCGCGGCGCAGCAGCGCATCGCCGGCGGCGTGGCCAAGCTGGTCGTTCACGGTCTTCAGATCGTTCAGGTCGATCATGATGACCGTGACAGGGAACGGACCCTTGCGCTCCAGCCGGTTGACCTCGTCCACATAGAACGAGCGGTTCTTCAGCTTGGTGAGTACGTCGTGCTTGCCGAGGTATTCGAGATACGACTCCGCCTTCTTGCGTGCGGTGATATCGGTCAACGCGAGCAGCACCATGTCCCAATCCCGCTCGCGGCCCGGAAAAACGGAGAACTGCAGGTGGATGTTCAACGGGTTGCCGTCGAGCCCGTAGTTGACCACCTCGCGCTGTTGGAAGAGCTTGCCTTCCCACAGGTCGATCAATTGCTCGCGGAAGTGCGGGCGCATGTCGTCGCGAAACACTTCGGGCAAACGGCCAAGCAGGTCATTGCGATTGCGTGCCTTGAACATCTCCAGCGTGAAGCCGTTGACGTCGAGCACCTGGATCTCCTGCATGCAGCGCTCGACGAATTCCGGATGCACGTCGGTAAAGGTGCGGAAATCCGTGATGCCCTGCATGCGCACCTCGTCCAGCAGCGCCTTGATGGTGCTGAAGTTCTCCACCCATAGCGACACCGGTGCGTGCTCGAACACGCCGCGCGCATAGAGCTGGCTGGCGGCGGTGCGGCGGCGGGCATCTTCCAGTTCGGTGATGTCGTCGACCGCCACAAGCACGCGGTCCCACGGTTGATCGTGGTCGGGCAGCAGCACCCCCTTGAGCAGGATGTCTAACCGGCGGCCGTCCAGCCTGTAGTTGACGCTGCGGCTCTCAAACGAGCGCTCGCCAGACCACATCTGCACAAGTTCGCCCACGTGGGCTTCGAGCATGTCATCGCGCAGCACGTCGGCCAGGCGCGCGGTCAGGGTCTGGGCATCCGGGGCGCCGTACATGGACAGCGTGCGCCGGTTCACACGCAGCACCTTGATGCAGGCGGAACACGCCGCCACGCGCGATACGTCTTCTTCGAGAAAACGCTGCAGATCGGTGACCCCGGTTTCGCGCCATTTGGCGAAAAGGCGGTGGAGATCGCTGTAGTCCTCCAGCCAAAGCGCGGTGGGAGTGACATCGAAGAAGTCGATCAGATCGACCCCCACGGCAGCCGGGCTGCCGACGCTATCGGACGCGGATTGCATGCAACGCTCAACAAGAGAACAGGTTCACGAACGATGCGAGCGTACAGGTTTTGTGCGCCGCCGCGCGCAATGCGTGCCTCATCCGGAAGAATTACCCCCGGCTGCGATACCCCGAACGTTGCCGTCAGTCAATCGTCAGGATTTATCCAGTGAATTGCCGATCGACATTATCGCCAAGCGTGACGCATACAGTTTTGTTTTATCCGTCGTTGTAATAACGCGCTGATCCATTTTTGTGAGAACGCAAGGGCCGGATTTTTCATTTCAATTTTTCAACGCGCTCTGCAGAAATCACACATGCAACCTGAATCGCCCGCCCGGCGCGGGTCCTTTTTAGTCAAAAACTACAAATACCCGGCCTGCGAATTGGTTCTCGTGAATTAAAAAACTTCGTCTCGATTCAGAGAACTTTTCCTCCAGAATCCGTGCATCCCTGGACGGGACTGTGACGGGGCTATCACGCAGCTTCGTCATTTTCTTTGTGCCGTTGCGGGGTTATTCCTGTCCCGATTCGGTGGTCCTTCCCCCCAAATGTTGACGAGCCCTGGGCTGCCGATTCGTTTCCACCTGAGGAGAGATGCAATGCGGGATTCGACCACTATCCGTCGTATGGGCGCTACACGCGCCAAAAGCAGCCCCGGCAACGCGCGGCGACCGTTCAAGCTGGCCCTCGTGGCCCAGGCTGCGGCGGCGATGATGATCCTGGCGGCCTGCGGCGGCGGCGCAGACGACGCGCTTACCCCGGCCGGCGGCAAGCTTGACGCCAACGGCTCGCAGCAGCAGGGCAATACCGGCACGGGCAGCACCAACGCCGCCGCGCCGGCCGTTGATGCCTCCGTTCCACCAGTGGAATTGCCGGACTACATCAAGCCCGTCAACTACAAGCTGTGGTTCCGCCCGAGTGCAGACCTGAACAGTTTCTCGGGCCGCGCCGATGTCGAGATCAAGGTCACCAAGCAGACCGGTGCCGTCACGCTGGCCGTGCGTGACCTGAAGCTGGACGCCTCGCGCCTGACGCTCACGCCTACGTCCGGCAATGGCGCGTCGCGCGTGCTGGTGCCGATCCCGCAATCGCAAGGCGCCTTCTACGACCTGCGCGACCCGACCGGCGACATCAAGCCCGGCAACTACGTACTGCACATGGAGTGGACGGGTACGATCAACTTCACCAAGGCCGAGGGCATCTTCAAGCTCGGCCTGCAGGCCGCCACGGGGGAAAGCTCCGACGCCATCGTCACGCAGGGCGAATCGAACTTCGCGCGCGAATGGTTCCCGAGCTGGGACGAACCCGCCTTCCGCAACACCTTTGAGGTAACAGCCGAAATTCCGGGCGACTGGAAGGCCGTGGCCAACGGCCGCCAGACTGGCGCCACCAAGCTGCCGGACGGCTATCAGCAGGTCTCGTTTGCCAAGACGCCTTCGATGCCGGCTTACCTGCTGTTCTTTGGTGGCGGCAAGTTCGACATCCTGGAAGACAAGTTCACCAACCCGCTCGATGGCAGCAGCATGCGCCTGCGCTGGTGGGTGCCGCCTGGTGAAGCGCATTCTGCGGTGGCCGGCCTGCAGTTCACCAAGGAAGCGCTGAACCACTACTACAACTACTTCCAGATCCCGCTGCCGTTCGACAAGATGGACACCATCGTCGCCAACGACAGCTATGACAACAAGAATGCCGGCTTTGGCGGCATGGAGAACTGGGGCGCCATCTTCGAGTTTGCCGACCAGGTGCTGGTGCCGCCCGATGGCGCGCCCACGACTGTCCACTCAATGGGCAAGGCGCGCTCGTTCGTAGTGGTGTCGCATGAGCTGGCACACCAATGGTTTGGCGATCTTGTGACGCTCGACTGGTGGGACGACATCTGGCTGAACGAATCCTTCGCCAACTGGTTTGAGAATGTCACGAAGATCGCGTTGCACCCCGAGTTCCAGGGCAACACGTGGCAGGACTATGCGGCGGTCAAGCAGCGCGTGATCACGCTGGATCTGCAGCCGACGGCCGTGCCGGTGCAGCACAACCTGAGCGATGCCGGCTCGATGGATTTCCTCGACCGCTTTGCCTACAACAAGGGCGGCCACGTCTTGCAGATGCTGGAGAACTACATCGGCAAGGACGCCATGCGCCGCGGCCTCCAGAGCTACCTGAACAAGTACAAATTCGGCAACGGCACGCCGCCGCGCCTGTGGGCCGAACTGGAAGCCGCCAGCGGCAAACCCGTCGGCAAGGTGGGCGACAGCTTTGTGCGCCAGACCGGCGTGCCGCTCGTCAGTATCGACGCGCAGTGCAATCCGGCCACCAACCAGAACGTGCTGACGATCACGCAGAAGGCGTTCCCGAACAAGAACGTCTACTCGGGCTATCAGTGGAACGTGCCGCTCACGCTGGCCTATGGCGACAACTTTGGTCAGACACAGACCGTCGTGCTGGACCAGCAGACCGCGCAGGTCACGCTGCCGACGTGCTCGGCCGTGCTGGCCAACCCGTCGGGCCTGGACTACTACGTGACCAACTACAGCCCGACGCTGTGGAGCACGCTGCTGGCGCAGGCCGGTGCCATCAACAACGACGCCGCCAAGACCAACATCGCGGGCGATGCCACGCAGTTGTACAACGCGCAGTTGATCACCAAGGAGCAGTACGACCGGATTGTCGGCATCAAGAACTTCCAGCCTGCCGTAGCAACGCTGGCCGCACAGTCTGTGAAGCCGACCGGCTCGCTGCGTCCGCAGGCGGCACAGTTGCAGCAAATGCAGTCAATGGATCGCCCGATCCACACCTTCCGCTACGAAGGTCTCATGAAGCATCTGACCGACATCAAGCGGTAAGCACCAAGGCAAGCGGGCCGCTTCCCGAGTGTGTTGGGAAGCGGCTCGCACACGTGGCCTGCATCGACTGGGATTGCCGGCATTGGCGATCGCCTTCTGAAATGCATGGTGGCCGACGGGTTGACTGCCCTCCAAACTGTATCTAACATGGTTACACTTTGCGTCGATCATCATGTCTACCAGCAGCCGCTTCGCCGTCGCCGTGCACATTCTCACCCTGCTTGCCAGCGCGGAAGGGCCGGTGCCATCGTCGCTCATCGCGGGCAGCGTGGGGACCAACCCGGCACTCATCCGTCGCCTGGTGGCGCAGTTGGCCGATGCCGGCTTTGTCACCTCGCAGATGGGTGCAACGGGCGGCGCCACGCTGGCACGGCCGGCAGATCGCATCACGCTGCTCGACGTGTTTCGCGTGGTGGAGTCTGCGGTGTTGATTGCGTTGCCGCCCAACGCGCCCAACCCGGCATGCGAGGTTGGCCGCGAGATCACCGGCGTGCTAGAGAGAGCGACTGAACGCGCACAGGCCGCGCTGGAAGCCGAGCTTGCCGCGCAAACCATTGCCGGCATCCTTAACGAGGTCGGACACGCACAACGCCGCCGTCGCCGAGCCTGACCAGGCCAGCATGTCGGCCCATTTTTTTATCTCTATATGTAACCGAATCAATTACATATAACGTTTCAACCGCTCAGACCATTCCACAAGGAGTTAGCTATGAAAATCGCAATCATCGGCGCCACGGGGCGCGTGGGTACCCGCCTGATCGACGAAGCCCTGCGCCGCGGCCATCAGGTGACGGCCATTGCGCGCACGGCGTCCACGCTGCCGGCACGTGCGGGCCTGACCGCCAAAGATGTCGATGCGGCCGATCAGGCTGCACTGGCCGCCGCGCTCGAGGGCAACGATGTGGCCTACAGCACCGTGCGCTTCCTGCAAGCCAATGCCAACCAGATTGTTGGTGCAGTGAAGAAGGCGGCCGTGCCGCGCCTGCTGGTGGTGGGTGGCGCTGGCAGCCTGGAAGTGGCCCCGGGCGTGGCGCTGATCGACACGCCGCAGTTTCCGAAGGCGTACTTTGAAGAAGCCTCCGCAGGCCGGGATTTCCTCAACGCGCTGCGCAAGGAGACCGAACTGAACTGGACGTTCGTATCGCCGTCGGCGATCTTCGAACCGGGCGAGCGCACGGGCCGCTTCCGTGTCGGTAAGGACGCGCTGCTGGTGGATGCCGACGGCAAGCCCTGGATCTCGATGGAAGACTACGCCATCGCCTTCCTTGACGAGACCGAAAAGCCGGCGCATCCGCGCCAGCGCTTCACGGTCGGTTACTGATTGGTCTTCGGCACAGACACGCCCGGCGCCAGTCAATCGGCGGGCGTGTCGGTCACGCCCGGTGGCGCATCATCGGGCTCGATCGGGTCGGGCGCAGAATCCAGCGCCGGCAGGCGAATCACGATCGCGCAGCCCCGTCCATCCGCGTGGGCCAGGCCGTCTTCAATCGCCACCGAGCCATTCCCCAATTCGGCGATACGGCGCACGATTGCCAGCCCGAGGCCGCTGCCCTGCGACTGACTGGTGCGCGGGCGGTAGAAACGTTCGAACACACGGTCGCGCTCGTCAGGCGGGATGCCGGGGCCGGAATCTTCAATGCGCAGCTCGACCATCGGCATGCCTGCCTGGTCGATACGCCGCACCGCCACGCGCACTTCGCCGCCGTTGGGCGTCTCACGCACGGCGTTGTCGAGCACGTTTTCCACCAGCGTGGCAGCGTCTTCATGTGACACCGACACCCACGCCTGGTTGGCGCCGTCGTACGACAGCGTGATGTCGCGCCGCTCGGCACGCGAGGCCTGCTGGATCACGCCGCTGCGCGCACAGCCCGCCAGATCGGACAACGCGCCCTGCGCGAGCTGCGCCTCCACGCGGCGCGCATCGAGCCGCGCGATGGCAAGCAGCTTGGCCAACGACTGCGTTGCGCGTGAAATGCCACGATCAAACTCGCGCAGCGCGGTGGAGCGATCGTCTTCGCTGTCGGAGTGCGACACGACATACGCCTGCGCCTGAATGGCCGCCAGCGGCGTGCGCAATTCGTGCGCGGCATCTGCAAAGAAGCGGCGGTCCGCCTCAATGCTACGGCGCACGCGCGCGAACAGGCCATTCAGCGCATCGACCAGCGGTTTCAGTTCGGCATGCTCAACGCTCTGCACGGGGTCGAGATCGGCGGAGTCGCGCGCCTCAACCTGGCGCGTGAGCGTGCGCAGCGGCTTGAGGCCCTGGTGCGCAGCCCAACCAACCATCACCATCAGCACGCTCGCCAGAATGGCCAGCGCCACCGCCACCTCTTGAAAGAGATCGCGAATGGCGCGTTCGTAGGCAGACAGCGGCTGCGCCACCGTGGCTGAAAGTTTGCTGTCGATGCTGTCGACCGTATAGCTGCGCCATGGTTTGCCTTCCAGCATGATCTCGACGACGGTGTCGTGTGCCTTGCCGCACGGCATGGTGGGCGCACCGGGGAAAGCAGTGATGACATGGCCGGCGCGATCACACAGCACGTAGCGGAATTCGCCGGGCAGGATGTTGGGCAGCGACAGGCCCAGCTTGATGTCGGTGAGGCGGCGCAGGAATTCTTCGCGGCGCGGCACATCATCCATGTTCAGGGTGGTGAGGTCCGCATAGGCCTGCGCCGACATGCGCAGATCGCTCACCACCTGGCGGCTGTTGGTGCGCGAGATCTCCAGGTGCGCAATAACGAGCTGCACCAGCAGCATCAACACCAGCGCAAGCAGGATCAGCACATACAGCCGGAACGACAGCGAGCGGACTCGCAGGATCGCCGGAACCGCCAGCTTCATTGGGTGGCCCCGCGATTGCCACCGATCATGTAGCCGACACCGCGAATGGTCTGAATGGTTTCGTTGCCGAGCTTGCGGCGCAAGTGGTGGATGACGACTTCGAGCGCGTTCGCGCTCACGCTGTCGCCCTCGCGATAGAGCGCGTCCATGAGCGTTTCGCGCGGCACCCAGCGATGGGCGCGGCGCACGAGTTCGAGCAGCAGTTGGTATTCGCGCGGCGTGAGTTCAATGACCTGCCCCCCTTGCGTCACCCGCTTCTGCGAGGGCTCCACCACCAGGTTGCCGACGTTCCACTGGTTGGTGCTCTGCCCCGCATGGCGACGCAGCACGGCGCGCAGGCGGGCGATAAGCTCGTCCACGGGAAACGGCTTGACGAGGAAATCGTCCGCGCCCGAATCCAAACCCTTGAGACGCTCGGACAACGCATCGCGCGCGCTGGCAATGATGACGGGCACGTCGCTGTGCGCGGCACGCAGTTCTTCGAGGAAGGTGTGGCCCTCACCGTCGGGCAACCCGAGATCGAGCACGATGGCCTCGAAGGTGTTGGTGGTGATCCATTTTTGCGCGTCGACAAGGCGGCGCACCCAGGTCGCGTTGTAGCCGGCCTGACGCAGCGCGCGGGCCAGTGCGGTGCCCAGTGGCAAATCGTCTTCAATAAGGAGAATGGCGTTCATGCGCGGGAATCTCGGCGGCGGGAATAACGTAAACGGACAACCGGCACCCAGGAAAACAGGCGCCGGCGAAGGTCGAAATCTACCGCAATGGACTGAGCTTTACCTTAAATGTGTGGCGACACGTGACGTGGCAGTCGCCCCACAAACAGAGACTGCGCATGGTTATCGGCATAGAAAGCAGCCTCTTGACTATCACTAAAAAACTTCAATTGTATTTTTCTTATGACGTTGGCGTTGGTTCCGGCGTTGGTTCCGGCGTTGATTCCGGCATGCATCGGCGTGGCGATGCTGGGCGAGCACGCCATTGGCAAGCTGCTTGTCATCAGCCAGGTGGTGCTGGGTCTGCAATTGCCGTTTGCGATGTTTCCGCTGATCCGTATGACGGGCGATCGCACGCTGATGGGCGTGTTTGCGAGCAACTGATTAACGACGGTACTGGCGTGGCAAGTGCTGGCGGGCTAAGCGGTAAGTTGCGGGCCCCCCCCACTAAAAATCTGCGCACGGTGGGTCGCGCGCCAATTAGAATGCGCGCTTTGTAGCGCAATCCGGCCTGTTCCTGCCCGCGCCTGCATCATCGCGCCGCGCCCGAAGGCCCCTCTTGCCCTGCCTTGAGCGCGAACCTGCCTACCGTCTCCGACCTGCCCGACGCACGCGCGCCCTCGCGTGATTATCAAGCACGCCATTTCGTGCCGATGATTCTCGCGCTAAGCAAATGCGGCGTGCTCGGTTATGGCTTCGCAATCATGCTGGGCTGGTCGGTCGGGCTGCTGCATCGGCCGGAGCCGCTGCTTGCGCTGCTCGTGCTGTTGATAGTCATCGTGCAGACGGCGCAGCGGCATCGGCATACTGGCCTGTGGGGGCCGCTGGCGCTTACCCATCTGTTTGCCGAAGAAGTTGCCATCATCGCGTTTGGCCATCAGGCCGGCCTCGAATGGGTGCTGCCCGCGTTCTACCTGATGCCGCTTGCCACCAGCCCCGCGTGGCTCACCCGGCGCGATTTCTGCATTGCCATGGCGCTGTGCACCGCCGGGCCCATCACCGCGCTGCTCATCGCGCCAGAACCCGCCACGACAATCCACCATGGGTGGCTGGGCCTGGTGCTCTATCTGCCCATCTGTATTGCGGCGGCCGCCGTCATTCACCACTACCTGCTGCGCGCCATGGCGCGACACTTTGCAGCCGAACGCAGCCTGGCCGATCGTGCCAACACCGACCACCTGACGGGCATGCTCGCGCGGCAGCGCTTCTTTGAATTGGGCAGCTTTGCGGTAGAGCGCGCGCAGCATCATGCCGAGCCGCTCTGCGCGCTGTACCTCGACGTTGATCACTTCAAATCCATTAACGATACGTGGGGACACGCCGCCGGCGACGACGCACTCGTTGCACTGTCCGACGCGCTGGCAGGCGTGCTGCGCCCGGCTGATCTGTTCGGCCGATTGGGCGGCGATGAATTTGCTGTGCTGCTGCCTGGCTGCGGCCTGACCGGCGCGCTTGCGGTGGTCGATCGGCTCAAGACTGCCGTGGCCGACACGCAAACGCCGGTAGGCCCGTTGACCGTGAGCGTAGGAGCCGCACCGCTGCGCCCGGGGCAAGACCTCGCGCGCCTGCTGGCCGATGCCGACATCGGCCTGATGGAAGCCAAGCGCCAAGGCCGCAACCGCGTGTGCGTGCCAGCCGACGTGCGAAGCGTGGCAGACCAACCACACTAGAGCAGCACCGCACGCTCGGGCAGGCACGTTATGTGCGGCGCAACACCCGTGTTCTTGCACGGAGAGTCCCATGGAGTGGCTGAATGCCCACACCTTCCTGCGCGTGCCGGCCCGCGACTGGGCGGCCGCCGCACTTACGGTGGTTGCCACCTATGCGCTGTTGTCCAGCGTGTTGCGCCTGATCGGTAACCGGTTTGAAGCCCGTGCGCGCCGCACTGGCTATCGCTTCGACATCCTGGCCTCGGCAGTGCTGCGCGATACGCATCCGCTGTTCATCGCGCTGGCCGCGCTGCTGGCAGGGTCGTATTTCATCGACCTGCCCACGCGCATTGCCAACAAACTCGACCACATCTGGTTCGTCATCATCGGCTTCCAGGTCGCGCTATGGCTCAACCGCGCCGTAAAGCTGTGGGCGCGTGATCGGCTGTCTACGCAAACCCACGCCACGCGCAACCCTGTGATCACATCGATGACGGGGTGGGTGCTGCGGTTTGCATTGTGGTCGATGCTGCTGCTGGCCATTCTGGCCAACGTGGGCGTGAACATCACGGCCTTCGTCGCCAGCCTGGGTGTAGGCGGTGTGGCGGTCGCGCTGGCGGTACAGAGCATCCTGAGTGACCTGTTTGCCTCGCTCGCCATCGGGCTGGACAAGCCGTTCGAGATCGGTGACTTCATCGTCTTCGAATCGATTGCCGGCACGGTGCAGCACGTGGGGCTCAAAACCACGCGCATCCGCAGCTTGTCGGGTGAGGAGATCGTTGCTTCCAACACGGCGTTGCTCAAGAGCACGATCCACAATTACAAACGAATGTCGGAACGACGCATCGTCTTCGCCTTCGGGGTGACCTACGATGCGCGCGCGGCGCAATTGCAGAAGATTCCGGACATCGTGCGCCACGCGGTGGAAGCTGCGGGCAACACGCGCTTCGACCGCGCGCACTTCAAGGAATTTGGCGAAAACGCGCTGAACTTCGAGGTCGTGTACTTCGTCACCGATCCGGACTTCAACCTGTACATGGACATTCAGCAGCGCATCAACCTGACGATCCTGGAGGGGCTGGAGAATCTCGGTACGTCGTTCGCGCTGCCGACACGCACGATCCAGCTTGTGCGTCGTGACGGCGAGCCCGTTGAACCGGAAGACCTGGCGGGCCGCAAATCCACAGCGGGCACCCAACGCGTAAGCGCGCGGGCTAGCGGCTGAGCACCGCGGGCATGGTGATAAACGCTGCGTCAAGGCTGTGCCACAGCGGCCTTGAACGCGGCACCATGTCTTGCCGGAAGTACCACCAGAAGTAGCCGCCCACAAAGCGCGGATGCGCAATCGTGAGCCCGTAGTAGTGCGCGACGAGCGCCGCCTTACGGGCGGCATGCCGCGTACCGACTTCACCAAAGCCGAGCATGGCGTGCGGAAACTGTTGGCCCAGGCGGCCGAACACCGCGTTCCAGTCGGGCGGCGCGATCTTGCAGTCGTCTTCATAAAAGCTGATGAACACGTAGTCGAGCCCGTCGCGCAGGCGCGGGGGCAGGTTGCGCTCGACCCAACTGAACATCGTGCGTGACGGCTGCTCGGCACAGCCTTCGTTGTAGTAGAGCGTGAGTGCCACGCGGCCGCCAGCGGCTTTGATGATCTCGTAAGCAGCCATGGTCTTGTCGACCACGTCGTGTGTGGGGCCCGTCCACTCGCCATTGATCTCGTTGCCGATTTCCCAGACGTCGACGGTCTTGCCGAGCGTGTGCAGGTAGGCGGTTGCGCGCTCGCGCAATTGCAGCGTGGTGTATTGCCTGAGCGTAGAGGAATCCACCAGTTCGCCCATCACGTACGCCACGTGCCGGATGGCGGCCACGGGCCCGGCGTAGTGCGGCGCGTCCATACCTTCATCAAAGACGATGCGCACGGTGGGCGTGCGCGATAGGTGCGCCAGCGCATCCACCACGGCCGGCACGTTGTCCACCGCATCAACTGTCACCCCATATAACGGCGCAGGGCCGGCAGGCATCATGCCCACCGGCCCCGCGGCCTGGGTGGATGCACTCAATACCAGCATTGTCACTGCCAGTATCAAGCGCATCCGGAGCATGGCTTACTGCACCGTGCTGGCGTCCACCCAGGTAAAGCCCAGTGCGGAGATGCCGCTGATGATGGTTTGGAAATCCTGATAGCCCGGCGTGCCGAGTTCCGGTTCCAGCCAGAACGGATGGAAGAAGAACGAGGCAAAGCCATCGCGCACAACCTGCGCATACGTTGCGTTGGTCAAGATGTCCTGCGCGGTGTACGTCAGGCACGATGACGGATCGATATTGCAGATGTTGTATTCCACGTTGCCAAGGTTTTCCGGAATCACGCGCTGGTTGTAGTAGTCCTTCTGAATGATGTAGGGGAAGAACTGGCCAACCGAGAAATCGTGACCCAGCGTGCTGGCATTCAGCGTCTGCGGATTGTCAGACGTGTAGTACACCACGCGCTGATACGTGTTTTTGAAGTACTGCGGCACCGCCTTGATGGCCAGCGGAGACGACTGGTAATGCGGCGCCTCCCATGCAAACGGCGTGTAACCGTTGAGCTGGAACTCCAGCAGGCCGGCAGACAAGCGCCCTGCTGCCCATTGCGTTGAATCTTCGTTCACGGGCCGGTTCTGCGTGGCGAGCCAGAACTCGAAGTCGTTCGCGCTGACCGCGTTGATGAGGTTCGGAATGTTGCTGTACTGATGCGTATAGCCGTGCATCAGGATATGCCCGCCGCGTGCCAGCGCGTGGTTCAGCGCCTTCTTGAGCCCTGTTGCATTGACCAGGTGAATGGTCTGCGAGACGCCGCCGTTGTAAACGCCGTTCGGGTCTGTATACAGCGGGATGGTGGCGAGCGAGAACGGAATCTTCAGGCTGTACAGGTAGTCAGTCAGGGTGTTGATGGACGTCACGGTATTGGTGGCGTTGATATCTTCCAGGCGCACCAGTGCGCGGTGCAGCGTGGGCGCATTCGTGCCCAGCATGTCATGCAGCATGTCGCACATCACCAGGTAGCGGTCGCGCGGTCCGATGTACGAAAACGGCATGTCGGCCACATACCAGAAGTTGCCCGAGCGGATGATGTACGGCGCGGTTTCCTGCGTGACCGAATTGGTGATGGTCACCACGCTGCTGGCCTTGGTGGCATCCACCACAGACGTTACGCCAATGTCGGGATCGGCCGAAATGACACCGCTCGTGGCATCGAAGGCGTAGTACTTGGTCATGGACTGGCTCTTGTACGACACGGTATCGAAGAACCCCGGGTTCGGCGTGCTAGCCGAGGGCGCCGCATTCATGCCGCGCAGGCCGGCAAAGTTGATCCCGTAGCGCGTGGTGAACGGATACGCCGTATTCCAGGCGAGCTCCCACAGGTTGTACTTGAACCAGACGACGGTTTTCTGTGTGGTGGTCACATCCGACAGGAACGCCGCCGGTATGGGGTTGTTGTAGTAACTCCCCAGGTAGAACGTGGCGGTGTACTGCTCGGTCATGCCGGCCGTGTAGTTTTGCACGGGCAGCATGGTGATGGTGGTGTTGAAGTGTGCGAGCAGGTTGTACAGCATGATCGCGTACGCCTTGCCCAGGTTGGTGTACTGGTCGTTGGCGGGCGCATCGTACAGCACCAGCATCTTGGCCGGCGTGGTCTGCGCCGATGCAGAGCCGCCGACCGTCACGCAAATGGGCCCGAGCCCGATCGTGCAGGTGGCGCCCTGTGCTGGCCCTGTCAGCGAAATACCAAGCAGGCCGCCCGCAAACACGAGCGCGCACAGGAACTTACGTAGCAGTGTCTTCATGATGACTCTCCGACTCATGACAATCATGGGCGATAGACCGAGCCATCCGCTTGGCGGTAGAGCCCGAGATTGAAGTTGAGGCCACGGTCGTGGCCACGTTCGGTACCTGTCGCTTCGTTTTCCGGCACGCCGGGGCGGACGTCAGTCATGACCACCGTGCGTGGCGGCGGGATGACCTGTCCGTTCTCATCCATGACGCCGTAGCCGTAGGCGCGCGGGCCTCCGGTCACGGGCCTGGGTGCCGCCGCCACAACAGTGGGCTGCACGGCCGCGGCTATGACCCTGGAAGACGCGGGCGACGAGGCTTTCTTGTCCGCGTTTGAAACGGGGCCGCTCCGGTCCACCGCACCCGTCACGATGGCGGGCACGCCCCCATCGCCGGCCCACGGTGGCGCAACGATCAGCCACCCGGCAACGAGTGCAGAGGCCAGCAACACGCCACCCCCGATTCGTTTCGCTTTCATCAAAGCCTCCTAGCCGTTAAGGCGGTGCTGCACGGACGACGCTTGCACGGTGGCACGCGCCGCTTCCAGATCGATGATCTCGGCCTGCGGGGCCGGTTTGCGAGTCAGTTGCGGGCCGCGCGCCACCTTCTGCGGCTGCGTGGTGAAGGCCTGCCTGAGCGCATCGACAATCCGTCGGCAGGCCTGCCCGTCACCGTAAGGGTTGTGGGCCTGCGCCATGCGTGCGTATTCGGTGCCGTCGTTCAGCAGCGTTTCGGCTTCGTCGACGATGCGTTGCGTGTTGGTGCCCACCAGGCGTGCGGTGCCCGATGCCACGGCCTCCGGGCGCTCGGTAGTGTCACGCGTCACCAGCACCGGCTTGCCCAGCGCGGGCGCTTCTTCCTGAATGCCGCCGGAATCCGTGACGATCAGGTAGGCGCGATCCATGAGGTAGACGAACGGCAGGTAGTCCTGCGGCGCAATCAGGTGAACGTTGTCATGGCCGGAAAGGATGGCGTTGACGGGCTGCTGCACGTTCGGGTTCAGGTGCACCGGATACACGATCTGCACATCCGGATGACGCGCCGCCAGCAGGCGCAGCGCCACACAGAAGTTCTCGAACGGCTCGCCGAAGTTCTCGCGGCGGTGGCCTGTCACCAGAATCATCCGCCGGCCCGCCTTCAGAAACGGATAGCGCGCGGCCATCTGCGCTGACAGCGAGGCGTCGTCGTCCAGCCGTTGCTTGACGGCCAGCAGCGCGTCGATGACGGTGTTGCCGGTGAGCGTGACCTGCTGCGGATCAATGCCTTCGTCCAGCAGGTTCTGGCGCGATTCCGCCGTGGGTGCGAAGTGCCAGGTGGTCACGGAATCGGTGACGCGGCGGTTCAGTTCCTCCGGCCATGGCGACCAGATGTTGCCGGTGCGCAAACCCGCTTCCACATGCCCGACCGGAATGCGCCGATAAAAGGCCGCGAGGCTTGCCGCCAGCGTGGTTGTCGTATCACCGTGGACGAGCACGGCATCCGGCTGGTAGGCGTCGAGCACGCCGTCGATGCCGCCCAGCACGTTGGACGTGATGTCGGACAGCGTTTGCCCGGGCCGCATCAGGTTGAGGTCAAACTCCGGCGCGATGCCGAAGAGTTCCAGCACCTGATCCAGCATTTGCCGGTGCTGCGCGCTCACGCACACCGCCGACGCAAAGCCTGTCTCCGCCTGCAACGCCTGCACCAGCGGCGCCATTTTGATGGCCTCCGGGCGCGTGCCGAATACAGTCAAAATTTTCCCTGTCATGATTTCCCCAGTCATCTGCATCGGCGCATGCAAAGCGCAACGACCAACATGTCGCTTCTAACGCTGGGCAGACTTCGCCAATGAGCGAAGGCCGTGCCATGCGTCCCGCTTTGACCCACCATGGCGCGGCGACGCCATCTTGCGGACGTCGCTGCCATTTCACTTGGTTACCCGTTTCCCTCGGTGGTCAAAAACGTTTCATCTGCGACACCTCTGACTGGGGTCTGCTTGAATCTGGAGTTGGCCTAGAACCAAAGAATGGCTCGCGCGACCACCCCTTTTGCGCGATCCGCGTGCGTCAATGGCAAGCGGTACTGCACGGTAAAGTCCAGCCAACTGGCCGGCGCTGCGTATTGCGACTCGCGAAACCAGTAGCGAAAGTTGATGCCGGGGCCGATACCCAGCGCAAGCCGCTGGCCAATCGCCTTGTTGTCGTGATCGCCCGCGAGCACGACATGCGGGTACATCGTCAGGCGATCACTGATGGAGTTCACGCGCCACGTGTGGCCGTAGCGCATTTCCGTGCTGATGATCATGCGGCCCTGATTGACGAAGTACGCACTCTCGCCATACACCTGCCACGTCTGCCAGCGCGGCCTGGTGACCTGCAGGTCAAGGCCCTGGTCGGTTGAAAAGCCGATGCGCAACAGCGTGTCGTTGGTCGTCAGTTGCCCGATACGGAAGAGGCGCTCGGCGGTGAACACCAGGTTGATGTCCTTGATCGGCTTGTAGCGCGCACCCGCCGAGCCCTGCGCGGTCGGCAAACCGGTGTGGCCATTGCGGTCGTACACGCTGTCGTAACCACGTACGAAGAGCTGGAAGATGCTGCCGTCGCGGTAGCCGATACCCGGCGGCTGCCAGTACACCTCGGCGCCCGCCTGGCCGGCACTCACGGTGTTGGGCAAACCGAATGCCGACGTTTGATACGCGCCCGAGAGCACCATGCCGAAGGTGCGCTGCATCTGCTCGATTTCACGCCGGTAGCCGAAGCGGCGGTCTGGCTGGAGGCGGTCGTCACCACCGCTGTCACCATCCTTGCCGCTGTCGCTTTTGGCATCAGCGTCGGCGTGGTCGAGGCTTTTTCGGAAGAGCTTGATGGCGGTGGGGTTGTCGCCCAGGCGCTTGGCTGCATAGGCAGCATCGGCGTAGTGGGTCCAGTTGCCCTGGCCGGTGGCAAAGCCGCGCTGAAAGGCCGCCAGCGCAGCGCGATCGTCACGCGCGCGGAGGTGGCCGTAAGCCTCGTTCAATTCACGCTGGCCGATCACGCGCGGGTCATTGGCAGACGTGGCCTCGCCCTGCGCGGCGGGCGCCATCGCCTGGGCAAGCAGTGCCTTTGCATAGCGCTGCCGCGCCGGGTCCGCAGCGTGTTCGGCGGCAAGGGTGGCGGCTTGGGTGGCTCCATCCCGGTCGCCCAGTTGCAGGCGCGACTGCGCGAGGCGCAGTTGCACGTCGGCATCGGGCTCATCCTTGAGGCCGCTCAGCGCGTCCAGCGCTGCTTGCGGGTGCTTGGCGGAATAGGCACTGTCCGACCACGCCAGATGCAGGTTGCGCTGCTCCTGCGCGGTCCAGTCGGTGCCTTGCACGGCGTGCGCAAAGTCCTGCTCGGCGACGGCGGGATCGCTCGCTTTCTGCGCGAGGAACCCGTGCTGTGCGTACACGCGCGGTTCGTTCGGATACTTCTGCAGCAGCGCATCGGCCTGCGTGCGGGCCGCATCCAGCTTGCCTTTGCGCGTGAGCACATCCAGCAGCAGCAGGTTCAGTTGCAGGCTATCGGGCTGCACGGCCAATGCTGCGCGTATGGCGGCTTCGGCATCGTCGAGCTGGTTGGCATCGATGAGGTGATAGGCGCGGTCCGCACGAAAATAGGCGTCGGGCTGCAACGCCTGCGCAGCCTGCTGCGCCATCGATACGCCCTGACACAAGGCCCACACTGCCGCGGCAATCGGCCAGCGCAAGCGGTGCAGGCTTGAACGGTTGGCTCTCTCGTGTTTCATGCCACACCTCCCGCAACAGACGGATCGGGCCGCGCATCCGGTCCAAGAGGCGGCCCTGTAGGCAGGTCCGGCGGCACGGAGATGGAGGGATTGGTGGAAACCTCGGGTGCGGGTGCCGTGCCGGCTGAAACGCCTGGGCCGGCGCCCGTCATGGATTCGGCGGCTGGCGTGGCCGCGAGTACGGCGGAGTAAGCCGTCGGGCCAAACACGACCGTGGCACGGCGGTTCGGGTCGGCCATCTGCGCCAGTTCGGCCGACATTTCATGGTCGCACGCCATGAAACACGCGACTTTGCGCCCGGCCGCTCGGGCCAGCTCCTCCAGCACTTCGCCGTTCGGCAACTCCGACACGGCGATGTTGAGCGAGCCATCCTCGCCAATCGAGAACGGCACCACGTGATGCCGCACAGCCAAGTCACGCGGCAGGCAATCGGCCAGCGCCCCCAGCACGACGTTGGTCAGGCTCACGCGCGGCAGATCCACCTGCTCTGCCAGTGCATCGGCCAGCGTATCGGCCGTGACCATGCCCTGCTCGACCAGCACTTGCCCAAGCCGCCGTCCGGTCTCGCGATGGATGACGAGCGCCGCATCCAACTGTTCCTGCGTGAGGACTTCCCACTTGATAAGCGTCTCGCCCAGCTTGCAACGCGTGCGGCCCAGCGCGTCGTTCGACAGATACATGTGCTGGGTTTTGTCCCAGGCAATGGGCTTGCCGGTCAGGCAGTAGATCAGGAAGATCTTCCACGCGCGGCATACCGAGAAGAAGTTGATGAAGTTGTTCACCACCAGCCTGGGCACGCACAGCACGCCTTGCAGCGGGCCGTTCAGCCGCCCGACAAAGTACACGCGCTGTGCCAGCCGATTAACGAGCAACGCTGCGTTGATGGCAAGCAGATCCTGCATCCACACGGTGCCAACTGCAAACGTACCGTCCGGCATCACCACTACGCCCTGGGCCATCAACCCGCCCAGCACCAGGTAGTTGAGTGACAGCACATACGCCAGGATCGAGAACAGCGCCGTCAGCACGCCCTTGCGGTCTCGGAAGAACATGTAGCGGGTGATGAGGTTGCCGTTCCACCCCATCTGCAGCCAGCCCTGGAAAGCGATGCCAAGCACCCAGCGTGCGCGCTGCCGGTAGGCCGCGCGGAACGTGCTTGGAAAGTACTCGCGCGTGGCCGGCAGTTGCGGACGCACGCCCTTGCGCCGGCCCAGGCGCCAGCGCGTACGCGTCTTGCCCTGGGCATCTTCCGAGGGCTCTGCGTTCTCGCAGATCGGGAAATGCACGAACGCTTCACGCATGCCCAGCTCGCGCAGGCGGAAGCTGAAGTCATAGTCCTCCGTGAGCGTGCTGGTGTTGAAGGGGGATTCGCCACACACTTTCATCACCGCCTCGATGGCGCGGCGGCTGTAGCACAGCGCCACGCCGGCGCCGGGCACTGTGCCGGTCAACGCCTGGCGCGCTATCAGATCTTTCTGGTGCATCTCAGAAAAATCATCCATGTACGTGCCAGCGACCCACTCGTACCACTTGCGCTCGAGCGACAGCACCGGCAACTGCACAAGATCCTGGTCGCGGATGAAGTAGTTGAAATACTTCAGCTCCAGCGGGTGGATCACGTCTTCGCAGTCGTGCATGATCACGCCCGCAAAGCGGATGCCGTGCCCCGCCTCGTGCCGGATGATGGTCTGGATGATGGTATTCAGGCAGTCCGCCTTGCACGTCGGGCCATCGTGCGTGACGGCGGCGCGCACTACGCGGCCAGGATAGCGGCGCACCATGCGCTCGACTTCGGCGGTGGTCTCCGCATCGTTACGATAGGCGCCGGCAAAGATGATGAAGCGCGTGTACTCCATCGTCGCCAGGGTGTTCTCGACCATCTTGGCGATGACGTCGTACTCCTTCCACGCCGGCACCATGACAGCGAGCCATTGCTCCTCGCGTTCACGCAGCGATTGCGCCGAAATCGTGACTGGCGTGCGCCCACGCTGCGGCCAGAGCCACAGCTCCCGCACCCAGTAGAAGGCATCCACGAAGAAATCGTCGGCGGTGCTGATGAAGATGACGAGCGTAGTCGCCACCGTCAAGGTGTTGAGCAACGCCAGGTAAAGCTCCCATGGCAGATCGCTCATGGCTGCTCCCCTGCTCCCACCCTACGGGCGCGTTGCCAGTGTCCGGCGTACCCCCCGCCTTGCGCTGTGGCGCTCATACTTCCCCCAAGGTCTTTTCGACATGCGGCGCAACCGCTTGCACCGTGGCATCTGACCCAATCACCTGCTATCGATCGGGTTGATGCGTCGCCCTCTAGCCTGCTTGCCGCGAGGAGGAACGCGAGGACCATACCAACACCCGCCAAGGCGCACGGTTATGCGATGCAGCGCACACAAGCGCCTTCAGGGACGTGCCGGATACACCGGGTTGTTGCATGGGTGAACGCAAAGCACGGGCGGCAAGGGTGCCAGGGCCAACGCCACGGCATGCAACGCGATCTGTTGGGGTGGGATATTCGTCCGGGCTGCGGACAAGGCCTCCCTACGAATGACGGAGGCGATGCGTGGTCAGGTGCAGGGCGTTCGGGTTAAGCGTCCGAGGACCGGCCTTGCGCGGGTCCGCGCCCGTGTCTGCGCACGAACCACAGCGGGCAAGGAAATGAAGCGCGCAAAGCCTTGTGTGCAAAGGCTTTGCGAGACACCACGCGCACCAGTTGCGCGGGCGCAAGCTGATGCGCGACATCCTGGCAGGCATATGCCGCAACCAGCGCGGGCCGAAGCAACAACATCGGCCCAAGCAGTCTGGCGAATCGGTTGCAGCGCTGAAACACAAAGCCGCGCTCAGGGCGCGGCTTGCTCGGATGCGTGTCAGCTTACGCGTCAGAACTGTTCCCAATCGTCGGCATCGTTGGAGACCGCAGCCAAGGCAAGCTTGCCTGTCCTGGGTTCGGCCGCCACGGCAGGCGCAGCCTTGGCGTTCGGAGTCTGTACGACGGCTGGCTTGACTGGCGCTGCGAGGCGCTTGCGTGCCGCACGCGCCGTCGGCACGGCAGGTTTGCGCGCAGCCGGTTTAGCGACCGGGCTGGATGCGGCCGATGTCGTCGATATTGTCGATGCCGCAGGCATTGCCTTCGCCGCCACGGGCGCCAGCACGGGCTCGGCATGCGCACCGGCCGCCGGCAGGCGGAACGACGCCACCGTTTCGCGCAGCACGCCGGCCTGTTCTTCCAGCGATTGCGCGGCAGCAGCCGCCTCTTCCACCAGCGCGGCGTTCTGCTGGGTCACCTCGTCCATCTGCGTGACAGCCTGGTTGACCTGTTCGATACCGGCGCTCTGCTCGTCCGATGCGGAACTGATCTCGCCCATGATGTCGGTCACGCGCTTGACGGCCACCACCACTTCGTCGATCACCGTGCCGGCCTCAGTCACCAGCATCGAGCCGTTCTCAACACGGCCCACCGAATCGCTGATGAGTTCCTTGATCTCCTTGGCCGCCGTCGCCGAGCGCTGCGCCAGGCTGCGCACCTCACCCGCCACCACCGCAAAGCCGCGGCCCTGTTCGCCTGCGCGTGCAGCTTCCACCGCGGCATTCAGCGCCAGGATGTTGGTCTGGAAAGCAATGCCTTCAATCACGCCGATGATGTCAGCGATCTTCTTGCTGCTGTCGTTGATGCCCGACATCGTCTCGATCACGCGGCCCACCACCTCGCCGCCCTTCACGGCGATGTCCGATGCGTTGCCCGCAAGCTGGCTGGCCTGGCGTGCATTGTCGGCGTTCTGCTTCACGATGCTCGTCAGCTCTTCCATGCTCGACGCCGTTTCCTCCAGCGACGACGCCTGTTCTTCCGTGCGTTGCGACAGGTCCATGTTGCCTGCCGCAATCTGCTTGGTGGCGCTGGCAATGGATTCACTGCCGCCGCGCATCGTCACGATGGTGCGGATCAGGCCGCGCTGCATGTCGATCAGACCTTGCATGAGCGCACCCATTTCGTCCTTGCTGGTAACGGTGATGCGCTCGGTCAGGTTGCCATGCGAGATCGCGCTGAAGTGGCCCAGCATGTTTGACAGCGGCACCGAAATCGCGCGGTGCAGGCCGAACGCGCAGCCCAGCGCCGCCGCAATACCCACCACGATGGCGCCGATGATGAGCATCAGAAAAGCATGCGAGCGAGCCGCCGCACCCTCGTATGCAGCCTTGGCCTGTTCGGCCTGACTGCGGTCCAGTGCATCTGCGGCCACCGTAAGCGCCACAGACAATGGCGGAATCGTCTTCATCACGACCGTGTCGGCAGCGGCAACGTCGTGCGCGCGCAGCGCGGCCATCAGCGGTTCGATCCCGTCACTGAACAGCGCGTTGCGCTTGGCCTCCATCTCGGCGGCCAGGCGCGCCTCGTCAGCGTTCATGGGCAGCGCCTTGTACGCCTTCCAGGCATCGTCCGACTTGGTGCGGTAACCGGCGGCCTTGTCGATGATGGCCGGCACGTCGGCGGCATCCGGATGGAAGACCGCGCGATCAAGCGTCGTGCGCACGATCGCCGCGTTCAGTTGTGCCTTGCCCACCAACGACGTCGAAACCAATTGATTGGTATAGATGTCGTTGATATTCGCGTCGGATGCGCGCATCCCGACCACGCCAATGGTGCCGGTCATGGCCAGCAGCAAGGCGAGCAGCGTCAGCGCTGCATTGAGCCGAAAACGGATGGAAAGTCGATTGAGCATGGGAGTCACAGCGGGTTATCGCCTCCGCTATATCGGCTAGCCCCCGCCATTCCTGAAGCCCAGTCCGGGCAAGGGCGCGGTTACCTCCCATGCAAGATGTGGCTAGTACGGCACCGCCATGTTGTTTTGAATACGGGCGCGGTCGCCCACGCGCAGCCCGTTCGCGTTGTTCTGCGTGAGCGTGACGCGCGAGTTGTCGTTCAGCCGCATCGTCACGCGGTAAGTCTGGCCGACCACCGTATTGCCTTCCACGGCATTGCCGGCCATGGCGCCCGCCACCGCGCCGCCGATGGTGGCCACGGTATTGCCGCGTCCGCCACCAACCTGGTGGCCGAGCAAGCCGCCCACCACGCCGCCGAGCACGGCACCCACACCGCTGGACTGGCCGCGCACGGGCACCGCTTCAACGTATTCAACAACGCCGTAGCGGTTATCCGCCGGCGCTTGATAGCCCTGATCGCCGTTGTTCGGATACGGGGAATAGTTCGGCTGCGAGTAATTCGGCTCGGGATAGGCCGGCGCCGGCTGCTGCGGATACGGCTGCGGCGCGTTCGGGTCGTAGCTACCGTAACCGTTGTTGTAGGTGCTGTCGTACCCGCCGGCATACGGCGTAGTGCTGTAGGTGGTCGGGCCAGCGCTGTTGCCGTAAGCATTGCTGCCTGCGGCATAGCCAGCACCATAGCCCGCGCCATAACCCGGATACGCCGGCGCTGTCACGCAGCCTGTCAGCCCTGCTGCCACGGCAGCCAATGCGGCTGCCGTCACCCAACGCGCTGCGCGCCCTGACTGGTCCGACTTGTTCGTTGCTTGCATGATGAATCCCGTCTTGTGAACGAGGCGTCTGGGCCGAACCGGCAGTCTGCTGCGCGGCCTGTGGCCATGCGCCTCTTGCTGCAAAGTCTATGCCGCAGCGCTGCAAACCCGTGCAACCAAACCTGCTCATCAGTAACGGGGTGTAACCGCCTGACGGTCGTGGCTTTCAGCAAGGCGCAGGGGGTGCGCGTTATCATCGCCGGGCGCCGTGCGACGCACCTCATTGCCAACCCTCCTTGCCAACGAGACGCGCCCCCCCCTCTCCTTGCCATGCAACCGACCCTGCTACTCCTCATTGCGATGACGCCCGAAAACGTGGCGCAGATCGCTGAACACTTCCACGTCATCCACGCGCCTACGCAAGCAGAACGCGATGCAGCCATCGCGCGCGACGGCCAAAACATTCGCATCGTGCTCACCAATGGGGCGACGGGCCTGACCGATGCTGAGATCGCCGCGCTTCCCAAGCTGGAACTGGCCTGCGCGCTGGGTGCCGGTTACGAGAACATTCACGTGGATGCCGCCCGCGCGCGCGGCGTGGTGGTGGCCAACGGCGCGGGCACCAACGACGCCTGCGTGGCCGACCATGCCTTTGGTTTGCTGCTGGCGACGGTGCGCGGCATCCCGAAGCTGGATCAATCGACGCGCAACGGGGTCTGGCGCGACGACATTCCGCTGCAACCCGGTGTGTGTGGCAAGCGCCTGGGCATCGTCGGCCTGGGCACCATTGGCCTGCAGATCGCGCGCCGCGCCACCGGCTTCGACATGCAGATCGGCTATCACAACCGCAAGCCGCGCGAAGGTGTGGACTACCGCTACTTCGATACGCTCAAAGACATGGCCGAGTGGGCAGATTTTCTGATCGTTGCCACGCCGGGCGGCGCGCAGACCAGGCACCTCGTCAACCAAACGATCCTGGAAGCGCTGGGCCCGAGCGGCACCGTGGTGAATATCGCGCGCGGCAGCGTGGTGGACACCGCAGCGCTGGAAGCGGCCATCCGTGCGGGCAAGCTGGGCGGCGCAGGGCTGGATGTGTATGAGAGCGAGCCCAAGCCACCGGCCGGGCTGCTCGACCTTGAGCAGGTTGTGCTAACGCCGCACATTGCCGGCTGGTCGCCGGAATCGGTGCAGGCGACGGTGGATCGCTTTCTGGAAAATGCCCGCGGACACCTGGCCGGCACGGGTGTAGTGTCCCCGGTCTAGGTTTAGGTTTAGGCCCAGGCCAGAGACACCTCCATCACAGAATTACGACGCGGGGCGCTTCATCTGGCACGACGTCGGCTGGGCCGCCAGGTGCGGCTCCAGCGTGACGTCGGTGCGCCAACCGTAGCCGGTGTTTTCCTGGTCGTACTTGATCTTCTTGCCGTCGGCCTTGACCCAGGTGGTGACGTACAGCGTCTGTTGGGCCTGGTGGTCGGTCTTGCGCATCTCGACCGGGCCGTTCAGGCTCTCGATCGTTATGCCTTCCATCGCCTTTGCCACCTTGGCCGGTTCGGCCGAACCAGCCGTCTTGACAGCCTTGGAGAGGAAGGCCATGCCGGTGTAGACATCGGCGTTGAAAAAGTCGTCGTTGTACTTCTTCTTGAAGCCGTCAAGCACGGCGCTGGTCTTCGGGTTGCCGTCGTTCGGTGCGAAGTAGCTGATCACCTTCACGCGGTCTGCACCGGAGGCGCCCATCGCCGTGGGCACGCCGGTGGTGCCAGCGTAATACGTGTAAAAGTTGGTGTTCAGGCCCGCATCCTTCGATGCGCGAATCAGCAACGCCAGATCGCTCCCCCAGTTGCCGGTGATGACCGTATCGGCGCCCGACGCACGGATCTTCGCCACGTACGGTGAGAAATCCTTCACCTGCGCCAACGGGTGCAGGTCTTCACCCACCACCTGAATGTCCGGACGCTTGCGCTTGAGGTATTCCTTGGCGGCGCGCGCCACCTGATGGCCAAACGAGTAGTTCTGGTTCAGCAGGTAGACCTTCTTGATGTTCGGATCCTTGGCCAGGTAGCTGGTCAGGGCTTCCATCTTCATGTCGGAATTGGCATCCAGACGGAAGTGCCAGTAGTTGCACTTGTTGTTAGTCATGTCCGGATCAACCGCGGCGTAGTTGAGATAGATGATCTCCTTGCCCGGATTGCGGTCGTTGTACTTGGCGATGGCGTCCTGCAGCGCCATGCCCACGCTGGAGCCATCGCCCTGCGCAACGTAGCGAATGCCCTGATCGGTGATCTGCTTGAGAATCGTCAGGCTCTCCTGCGGCGAGACCTTGTTGTCAAAACCCACGACTTCAAACTTGGTGCCGTTGCCGCTCCAGTTCTGCTGGTTGGCCATATCAGCCGCGTATTGCCAGCTGCGCAGCTGGTTCTGGCCAAGCGCGCCCATCAACCCGGACAGCGGATCGATCCACGCGATCTTGACGGTCTCGGCCGCCTGAACCTGAGCAGTGCTCGCGCAGAATGCGCCCGCAATGGCCGCCGCGCACAGCGCGAGTCGGAATGCCTTCATGCAAATGTCTCCTGATGTCTTATGTCTTATCGTCGGACGCCGTGCAGAAGGCATCGCCGAGCATGGCTCTTGCAAAAAACCGCAAACCGAGGCTTACCGTAGCTCGATCCTTCCATACACAAACGTATGTGCATGGTAGGAGCGCGTTTGTTGACATGTCAACCCGCGCAAACCTGGGGGCGCCGGCCCGATTTAAGCGCTGGACAGCCGTGTCAGCGGAGCTAGAATCCGCCTTCATGCCCACGCCCTCCCCGCTGATCGACCAACACGACGTGCCCGTCGACGTTGATGCCGATGCCGCCTCCCCCGCCGCGCCGCGTGCACAGCTCACGCCCAACGACTGGGTGCGTGCCGCCACCGATCTGCTCGTCACCAAGAGCATCGATGCCGTGCGTGTGGATGTGCTCGCCAAGCAATTGGATGTCACGCGCGGCAGCTTCTACTGGCACTTCAAGAACCGCGACGACCTGCTGAACCAGGTGCTGCAAGACTGGAGCGAGCGCACACGCGTGGGCCCCAAGCTGGAGCGGCAGAATCCATCGGTGCAAGGCCTGGTGCGTGACCTGCTGGCGCTGCCGTTTCGCGGACGCAGCGCGCGCCGCACCGCGATGGTTGAATTCGCCATCCGTGTCTGGGCGCGGCGCGACCCGATGGCGCAACAGGCTGTCGAAGCTGTCGACGAGCACCGCATGGATTACTACGTCCAGCACTTCCAGGCGATCGGCTTTGCGCGCAAGGATGCCAAGACGCGTGCCTTCATGCTCTACGCTTATCAGCTCTCCGAAGCCACGCTCTGGCACCACGGCAGCAAGCCCGACAAGGACGCGCGCCGCCGCTTCTTTGAAGACACGCTGCTTGCGGGCGCACCGTCCGGGGGTTCGACCGGCACGCCGCAGGAATAAATCGTGCTGCGTCACGCGCATTCCCCCCGAGTGCGCCGCGATGCCCGAATCGCCAGCGTTTCACACATCCGACCTGCCCAGCCGGCTTGATCGCCTGCCCTGGAGCCGCTTTCACACGCGCGTTGTCATCGCGCTGGGCATTACGTGGTTACTCGACGGGTTGGAGGTGACACTCGCCGGTGCTGTTGCGGGCGCGCTCAAGCAAAGCCCCGTGCTGCATCTCACCAATGCGCAGGTTGGTATTGCCAGCAGTGCTTATCTGGTCGGCGCAGTGTTCGGTGCGCTGCTGTTCGGCTGGCTGACGGACCGCCTGGGCCGTCGCAAGCTGTTCTTCATCACGCTGGGCGTGTACATCTCGGCCACGCTGGCGACGGCGTTT
Organism: Ralstonia sp. SET104; assembly: GCF_003851545.1. Lineage (GTDB taxonomy): Bacteria > Pseudomonadota > Gammaproteobacteria > Burkholderiales > Burkholderiaceae > Ralstonia. The sequence continues at coordinate 29,860 of NZ_BHVX01000022.1, forward strand.
TCGTGGAGCTTCGCCAGCCTCGTGCTGTTTCGCGTGCTCACGGGCGCGGGCATTGGCGGGGAATACGCGGCCATCAACTCGACCATCCAGGAACTGACGCCGGCGCGCGTACGCGGCTGGACGGACCTTGCCATCAACGGCACGTTCTGGGTGGGTGCGGCGTTGGGTGCCGGTGCATCGCTGTGGCTGCTGGACCCGGCGCATATGCGCGTCGATACCGGCTGGCGGCTGTGCTTCTTGATCGGCGCGGCGCTGGGGCTCGTCATCCTGGTGATGCGCTTCTGGATTCCAGAAAGCCCGCGCTGGCTCATCACGCGTGGCCGGCATGCGCAAGCGCAGGCCATCGTGTGCGCCATCGAAAGCGAAATCACCGCACGCGGCCATCGTTTCGATACCGTGCCGCTGCCCGCGTTGCGCATGCGCAGCCGCGACCATCCTCATCTGATGGAGGTGGCGCGCGTGCTGTTTGTGCAGCACCGCCGGCGCGCGCTGGTCGGCCTTGCGTTGATGGCGGCCCAGGCGTTCTTCTACAACGCGATCTTCTTCACGTACGCACTCGTGCTGACAGATTTCTACGACGTGCCCGCCACCAAGGTCGGCACGTATTTACTGCCCTTCGCATTGGGCAACTTTCTCGGCCCGCTGCTGCTGGGGCGGTTGTTTGACGTAGTGGGACGACGCACGATGATTGCCGCCACCTATGCGATCAGTGGCGTACTGCTGCTCGCAAGCGGTGCGCTGTTCAAGGCCGGCGTGCTGGATGGCACCACGCAGACGATCGCCTGGACGGTGGTGTTCTTCTTTGCATCGGCCGCCGCCAGTTCAGCGTATCTGACGGTGAGCGAGACCTTTCCGCTAGAAGTGCGAGCGCTGGCCATCGCGCTGTTCTATGCGGTGGGCACAGGGCTGGGCGGCGTGGCAGGCCCGACATTGTTCGGCTGGCTGATCGACACCCACTCGCGCGGCGCGGTGTTTGGCGGCTATGCATTTGGCGCCGTGCTGATGCTGCTGGCCGCCGTGGTGCAGGCTTGCTGGGGCACCGCCGCCGAGCGCAAACCGCTCGAACACGTGGCCGCCCCGCTATCGGCGGACGATGCTGCGGCTTGATCCGTACCAAGCGCACGCCATGCGCGTCGCCACCGGCCGCATATATACTGCCCGCTGCCCTTTCCTGTGCCCTTCCCCGTTTGCCGGAGACACCCATGACTGACGCGACCTACGACAACCAGAATATCTTCGCCAAGATCCTGCGCGGCGAGCTGCCGTGTATCAAGGTGTACGAAGACGACCACACCGTCGCTTTCATGGACATCATGCCGCAGGCCGACGGCCACGTGCTGGTGCTGCCCAAGGAAGGCGCCGCGTTGCTGTTCGACCTGTCCGACGAAGCCGCCTCTGCCGCCATCCGCACCACGCGCAAGCTGGCGCGCGCGGTGCGTGCTGCGTTCACGCCGCCGGGCATCGCAGTCTTCCAATTGAACGGCAGCGCCGCCGGCCAGACCGTGCCGCACGTGCACTTTCACGTGCTGCCGCGCTACAGCGACACTCCGCTGCAACCGCACGCCCGCGTACAGGCCGACAGCGAGAAACTGAAGGCCCACGCCGAGAAGATCATCGCTGCACTGCAAGCCGGCCAGTAAGCCCCGTCTCTACGGCGCAGCGGCCGGCATACGCATCTGCGCATCGAGCACGGCCTGCGCCTCTTCGACAAACGCATGGGCCTGCACCGCAGTAGCGTGCAGGCCAGCAGCCCGCCGGGTGGGCGGACCGAGTTCCGGCTGGTGTTTGCGGCCCAGGTGCTCTCAGGTACCAATGCGCTGCGCCGACGGCGTACGCGTGGCATCCTGCCCATCGTCACGCAGAATCTGCCGATACGCGGCCGCCACCAGCAAACCGATGAAGCGCAACAGGCGGCGCGGCGCGTTGATGTCTTCAGTCACGGCAAAGCGCGCCGGCGTGCCTTCCACCGGTTCACCGGACAGCCAGAAGCGCACGCCCGCCGGCACGTCGATCGATTGACCAGGCCTGAGCCACATGTCTTGGCGCTGATGCTCTTGCGTAACCCACAACAACCCGGCTTGTGCGGCGATGGTTTGGGCCCGTGCCGACCGCCAGCTCACCGGCACGCCCGGCCGGTCGAGTTCGAAGATCCTGATTTCGCGCATGATGGAGACTCCTGTGCCGAGGGTTCGTTGGTGGGTTTTTATGGGGACTGCGGATCGGCACGGTTCCATCTTGCGCGGCAGTTCAAGCCGTTGACATGAACAGTTGCGAACAGTTTGACTGAACTGTTCAATATCTTTCGCGAACAGTTCGGGCAGCCGAAGTTCAGGGTGAAACCCGCCTCCTGTGGGGTTCAGCATTCTCTGCGGCTGCCGTTATGCCGACGTAGCGATGGCGCGGTTGGATTGCGCATTGAGACTGGAATGCATACGGAGTTCGGCATGGCTGGCATCAACGATCTGGGCAGCGACGGCGCGGTCTACAAGACGCTGCTGGAATCGACCAAGGCCATTCCCTGGAAGATCGACTGGTCGACGATGACATTTGCCTACATCGGCCCGCAAATCGAACCGCTACTCGGCTGGAGCCAGGAGAGCTGGGGCACGGCCGAAGACTGGGCAACGCGCATTCACCCCGACGACCGGGACTACGTGGTGAACTTCTGTATCGCCCAGTCCCAAGCCGGGGTGGATCACGAGGCCGATTACCGCGCGCTCACGAAGGACAACGGGTATGTCTGGATTCGTGATGTCGTCCACGTGGTGCGCAATGACAGCGGCCAGGTGGAATCGCTGATCGGCTTCATGTTCGACATCAGCGAGCGCAAGAAGACCGAAGAAAAGCTGATCGCCCTGCAAAAGGAACTGGAGGCGCTGTCATTCAAGGACGGGCTGACGGGTATCGCCAACCGGCGCCAGTTTGACGTCAGCCTCGAAAGAGAATGGACAAGCGCGCGCAGCGGCGGCTTGCCGTTGTCGCTGATCCTGATCGATGTGGATTTCTTCAAGCAATACAACGACCTGTACGGACACATTCAGGGCGACACATGCCTGATCGACATTGCCCAGACACTGAACCTGGCTTCGACCGGCCCACGCGATGTGGTCGCGCGCTTTGGCGGTGAAGAATTCATCCTGATGCTGCCGGAAACAGGCGCCGCCGGAGCCCACAGGGTTGCAGAGCGCTGCCAGCGTCTGATCGAGAAACTGGCCATCCCTCACTCGCAGTCGCCACATGGCCAGCACGTCACTGTCAGCATTGGGGTTGGAACCATCGTTCCGGATGCTGACGTCAGCGCAACGGGGTTCATCCAGGCCGTCGACCGGCAGCTCTACGTAGCCAAACAAAACGGCCGCAACCGGATCGAATCTTTCGACGGACGGCCGGTGAAATAACCGACCGCCTCAAGTCCTGACAGAAAACGGCTCAGCCCGCCGCCTGCTGCACCAGCCGGTGATAGAAGCGGATCAGCTCCACCAGGTTTGCCTCGGTAATCCGCTCGTTGGTGCCATGAAAACGCGGCAGGTCTTCCGGCTTGGCGCGCACCGGCGAGAAGCGATACACGTGGTCGGCAATCTCAATCATGTGGCGCGAATCGGTCGCGCCAATCATCAGCCCTGGCGCGACGACGGTGCCCGGAAACAGCTCGCGCACCGTCTTGTTGATCAGTTGGTACGACGCCGATTGCGTGGGCGAGACGGACGATAGGGGCGAGGCTTCGCTTGAACCGGGCAGCCGGCTCAATTCGAACTTGCCTTTGGGCGCGGCGGCTCGGGCGGAGTCTTCCACGTGTGCGGTGACGGAGGCGATAGTGTCGCCTGGCAGCAGGCGGAAGTTGACCGTGGCCTCGGCGCGGCCGGGCAGCACGTTGTCCTTGTTGCCGGCCTGCACGATGGTCAGCGCAGTGGTGGTGCGCAGCATGGCGTTGGAGCTGGCCGATGCTTCCAACTGCTTCTGCACCATCGGCCCGAACAGCCACAGGTTGGACAGCACAACGCGGCTGAAACCCTGCATCTCGGGCGCCAGCGTTGCAAACATCTCCTGCGCAACACCACGAATGCCGGCGGGCAGTTGGTCGTCATCCAGCCGCTTGAGCGTGGCGCTCATCATGGCGATGGCGCTCTGCCCGTGCGGCGGCGGCATCGACGAATGCCCCGGCGTGGCCGCCACCTTGAGCTGCACGGAGAGAAAGCCCTTTTCCGCCACGCCGATCAGCGCAGCCGGCTTGGCCAGCCCCGGCAGCACGCCTTCGGTAATCAGCAGCCCTTCGTCAACCACGAAGTCGAGCCGCTCACCGCGCGACTTGAGCAGCGCAGCGATCTGCTTGGCACCGCGCTCGCCACCCACCTCCTCATCGGCGCCAAAGGCCAGATGGATGGTGCGGCGAGGCTTGAAACCGCTGGCGGCCAGCAGCTCGATTGCTTCCATCTGCGAGATGAGGTTGCCCTTGTCGTCCCACGCGCCGCGGCCCCAGACCATGCCGTCTTTCACCACGCCGTCAAAGGGCGGCTGAGTCCAATCGCCTTCTGTGCCGGGGGCAATGGGCACGACGTCCTGGTGCGCCATCAGCATGATCGGCGGCAATGATGGATCGGAGCCCTTCCAGGTGTAGAGCAGCGCAAAGTCACCCACTTGCTCGCGTTGCAGCACGGCGTGCGCCTTGGAGTAACGCGCCTGAAGCATCGCGTGCAACTGGCGGAACTGGTCGGCGTTCAGTTGCGCATCCGTCGCGCTGGATACGGTGCGTGCGCGCACGGCTTCGGCCAAGTGCGCTGCAGCGGCTGGACCATCCACGGCCACCGGCGTAACAGCGGGCACATCGAGCTGGCGCGAGCCGTGCCGCCATGTGTTGAACGCCACGTAAGCGGCCACCAACACGACAATCGCGATGACGAGGCGCAACAGCCGCCCCACCACGGCTCCACGACGCTTGGACGACGTACGCATTGTGTCTCCTCTCCTTTGAAGGTGCATTGCCTTCGCCCGGTATGCATGCACCGGGCGTAAGGCGCCAGTATCGCCGGAGTCGCATGCGTTCGGGGCGGTTCCGAATGCGGCTTCAAAATGCGCAAAGAAGAAGGGTCGGCCCCTGTTTGCGAGGACCGGCCCTGTTTTCAAACGATTGCAACCGCAGTGCGATCAGCCCAGCGCGGACGCATCGCCTGCGGCAAGCTGATCAAGCACACCCTCGGTTTCGGCACGTTTGGCTACAATCCTTGAACAGTAGCGAACAGTCATATTCGACTGTTCGGCTGCATCCAGCCCTGCCCGCGCCATGAAACTCCTTATCGATGCCACCACCCGCGTACCGATTGCCGACCAGATTGTGGCCGGCGTGCAGGCGTGGATTCGCGACAACGACGTGCGCCCTGGCGCCAAGCTGCCGTCGATCCGGCAACTGGCGGCCGACTACGGCATCAGCCGCTTCCCGGTGATCGAGGCTTACGACCGGCTGGTCTCGCTGGGCCTGCTGGGCTCGCGCCACGGTTCGGGCTTTTACGTGGCTGAGAGCAACCTGACCGGCCGCGACGGGCGCGGCTGGTCTGACCCGCGCCGGGCGGAGGCCGAGTCCAAACACATCTTCGAGCAGTTCAGCTACCCCGACGGCATGCTCAAGCTTGGCGGCGGGTTCGTGCCGGCCGACTGGCGCGACGTGGATGGCCTCACGCAAGCCATCCGCCAGGTCTCGCGCACGGATACGCATGCGGTGATCGACTACGCCTCGCCACTGGGCAACACTGCGCTGCGCCATCAGGTCATGATGCGCGCGCGCCAGCTCGGCATCCAGGCAGAGCCACCCAATGTGTTGATCACCGCCGGCACCAGCCAGGCGATCGACCTTGTGATGCGGCACCTGCTCAAGCCCGGCGACACGGTGTTTGTAGAAGACCCGGGCTACTACACCGTGTTCGGCCTGCTGCGGCTGCACGGTGTGAAGCTGGTCGGTATTCCGCGCAGGGGCGATGGCCCCGACGTGGAAATCACGGAAGCAATGCTGCGCGAGCACCGGCCCAAGCTGTTCTTCATCAACAGCGTGCTGCAGAACCCGACCGGTTCGGTCGTGTCGCCGCCGGTGGCATTCCGGTTGCTTGAGCTGGCGCGGCGCCACGGTTTCACGTTTCTCGAAGACGACATCTTTGCCGACCTGCAAGCTGATCCGACCGCGCGGCTGGCCACGCTGGACCAGCTTGAACACGTGATCTACGTGGGCGGGTTTTCCAAGACGGTATCGGCGTCGCTGCCGGTGGGCTACCTGATTGCCAAGCGCGAACTGGTGCATGACCTGACCAACGTGAAGATGCTCACGAGCGTGGGCGGATCGCGCTTTGCCGAGGCCGTGGTGACCACGCTGCTCGAGCGCGGCGCCTATCGCAAATATGTGGAGCGGCTGCGCCAGCGCGCGGGTGACTCCGTCATTGCCGCACTCAATGTGCTGGCTGACGCAGGCTGGGAGGTGTTTCACCATCCGTCGGGCGGCAACTTCCTGTGGGCGCGTGTGCCGCACGTGGAGGATTCGCGCGAGCTGGCTCCCACGGCGGAAAAGCACGGCGTGACGCTGGCACCTGGACACTACTTCCGCCCGAATCTGGAGGTATCGCCGTGGGTGCGCATCAACAGCGCATACGCAACGGAACCGCGTGCGCTGGCGTTCCTGCAGGAGGCGGGCAAGCGGTCCACACGCAAGCGCGCGTAGACGCCGCGCGCAGGCATGACGGTTGCGGCAGGTTTGCCGTCTGCGCTCACTCAGGAGCCCCGTCATGCACTCCGACAAATTCCGTTCTGCCCGCCCGCCCCTGCACGAGCCAGGCAAAGCGGGCACCACCTACGTTGAAGGCCCCAGCCCGGCCGACCCCGTGCAGCAGGCATCACAGCGCATCCGCTCTGTAGACGCGTCCGGCACCGAGGCCTCCGGCAGCACGATCGACACTGACGGCAAAAGCCAGGAGGCGGCCAAGAACCCGTCGCTGTGGCAAGACAACGTCATCTATTCCAACGCGTCACTGGTCAACACCAACCCCGAGCCCGACCCGGAAGCGCCAATTGCGGGCATCGATAGCCGACGCAGCCAAGGGCAGCCGACCGTGGCCCCCGACGCCGGGCACAAGCTGGTGCACCGGGGCGTGGTCGACGAGACGGTGCGCAACGGTACACGCGCCGCACAGCGTTTCTCGCTGGAAGACGACGATGCACCCGATGCACCCGATGCGCTCGACACGCGGCGCTAACGCGCTGCGCCGTGGCGGCATGATGCCGATCGACGTATCAGCCGTGGCCGGGCGTGCCGGGCGCGGCAGCCTCGGGCCCTTTCGCCGCCCCGGGCCAATTGGCGGTCCGGTCCAGACATAAAAAAGGCAGCCGGACCAAGGCTGCCGAAGCACCGCCGCGCTCAGTGCGCCACGGCGTTGAAATTGGGCGGCCGCCGATCGGCAAACGCCCGGAAGGCCTCATGCGCTTCGGGAGATTTCAGGCGCTGCGCAAAGCAGGCGCTCTCTGCATCCATCTGCTGCTTGAGCAGCTCTGCATCGCGCATCAGGCGCTTGGTTTCGGTCAGCGCGCCGAGCGGCTGGCGCGCCAATCGCGCAGCAATGGCCTGTGCCTCCGTGCCAAGCTGATACAGCGGCACTACACGATTGGCCAAGCCCCATGCAAGCGCCGATTCCGCGCTCACTGCATCGCCCAGCGCAAACATCTCGAACGCGCGCACGTGGCCCAGGCGCGCGGGCATCAGCAGGCTCGATGCCGCTTCCGGCACCAGCGCCAGATTGACGAACGGCGTGGAGAGCTGTGCGTTGTCCGCCAGCAGCACGAAGTCGCAATGCAGCAGCATGGTCGTGCCGATGCCGACGGCGCGGCCTTGCACCGCCGCCACCAGCGGACGCGTAGCGCGTGCCAGCGCATGCAGGAAGCGGATGACGTTGCGCTCGGCGTCACCCTTGCCGCCTGTCATGGCCGTCGACGCAAATTCACCGATGTCGTTGCCGGCCGAGAACATGTCGCCCTCGGCGCGCAGCAGCACGACGCGCACGGCGTTGTCGTGTTCGGCGGCGTTCAGTGCATCGGCCAGCGCGCCGTACATGGCATCGGTGATGGCGTTCTTCTTGTCGGCGCGCGCCAGGGTTAGGGTCAGCACGCCATCGGCCTGATGGCGTTGAATGTGCTCGCTCATTGCTCGTCTCCAGTGGGGAATTTGGTTTGCAGGTTGGCCAGCCAGCGCGCAACGACGTCGATCTCAGCGTTGGTAAAGCCGTCGGTCAACCGTGCGTTCAATTCGGTCAGGCCCTCTTTGGCCTGGAGCATTGCTGCGCGGCCGGTGGGTGTGAGCCAGAGCTGCCATGCGCGGCCGTCGCTGGCATCGGGCCGGCGCTCGATCAGGCCAGCGTCTGCCGTGCGGTCCACGAGGCCGCTCATGGCGGATGGGCCGAGATCTAACGCGGCACCAGCCTCGCGCATCAACGCGCCGTCTTTCTTATCGAGGAAGAACAGCAAGCCGGATTGCGCGGCCGTCACGCCTTCACCAGAGCGCGTCTGAATCCAGCGCTGCATGCGGCGCTGCCCAACGTTGATCAGATAGACAAGGCGACGCTCGGGTGCCGTCATGCAGCCTCCGCGGCTTCAGGCGCGCGTGCCGTTGCGGCCTGCGCCGCGAGCCAGTCGGCCAACCCTGGCCACAGCGCGTCGACAAACTTCGGGCGAAAGAAACCCATGTGCCCGACGGCGCCGCCTGCGTCTGCGGGGGCAATCTGGCGGCGCTCAACCCAGGTGCCGGTGAAGTGCTGCGTCAACGCGTTGATGGCGGGCGGCGTGGCCCAGGGGTCGTCGTCAAAGCCGTAGACGATCACAGGGTTCGTCACGCGGTTGAAGCGCTCGATGGCACTCAGTGTTGGATCATCGAAGAAGTAGCGCTGCATGCCGGCCCACGCGCCCCATTCAATGGCAACGCCGCCGGGCAGGTCTTCACCCAGGCCCATGCGCTTGCCGGGCACATAACCGATCAGCCGCGCCAGTGCCGGGCCGACACCGCGCAGGATCAACTCAACACGCCAGCGCTCACCACGCTTGCGGATGAAGCGCGAGTTGCCCGTGTGGCAGGCCACCAGCGCCGCGCCGGCCAAACCCCAGCCCGCACCGCACATGCCGATAGCGTGGCCGCCCACTGAATGCCCGACCGCCAGTTGCGGCAACTCCGGATAACGCGCCCGCGCCCACCGCGTCACGCCGTCTGCGTCGAGCAGCATCCAGTCGCGCATGCGGGCAGCAAAGCCGCGCAGGCTCTTGGGCCGGGATGCACCAATGCCGCGGTAGTCGTACGTGATGGCGTGGAAGCCGCGTTCGGCCAGGAACTGCGCAAACGCCTGGTAGATGCGCTGCGGCACGCCCGTCGCCGGGTGCATAACGACCACGCCCTGCGGCGTGCCGGCCGCCGTCCAGAACGTGGCACCCAATGGGTAGCCGTCTGCGGCGGGAATGATTTGGAAGATGCTGTCCATCGTGTCGATTAGTTCGCATACGAAGTTTTTACTTTGTATGCGAAGTAAATAGTTGTGTCAACGGCAGAAAGATAAAGTACTTGCTTAACTATTCGGAGTCTCTATAGTTAACAACATGCTTAACCATGACACCTCTCTCGATCTCGCCTTCCAGGCGCTGGCAGACGGCAACCGGCGCGCGATGCTGGTTCAGCTCGTGCGCGGGCCAGCCTCTGTCAGCGAGCTGGCGCAACCGCTCGACATCTCGTTACCGGCTGTCATGCAGCACCTGTCGGTGCTGGAGAACTCCGGTCTCGTGCGATCAGAAAAGGTGGGCCGCGTGCGCACTTGCCGTATCGAACCCGAGGCCCTGAGCCTGGCTGAGCAGTGGATCAACCAACGACGCCTAGAGTGGGAACAGCACTTCGACCGCCTGGGCGCCTATCTGGAAACGCTCAAAACCCAAGGAGACCCGCATGACGACGACCATTGAAAGCCCCAGCACCCTCCGCCCGCTCGTGATCTCACGCACCTTTCCCGTATCGCCCGACTGGGTCTTCAAGGCATGGAGCACTGCAGAACACATCAAGCGCTGGTTCTGCCCGACGCACTTCACGGTGCCCGATGCGACGGTGGAGTTTCGCGTGGGCGGCAAGTTTGACGTGTGCATGCGCTCGCCCGAAGGGCAAGACCACTGGTCGCGGGGCCACTTTGTCGAGATCGTGCCGAATGCGCGCCTGGTGATCGACATGACTGTGGTGGACGGCGACAACCGCCCGCTGATGAACGCCTACACCGTCGTCACGTTTGCGCAAGAAGGCGGCGAAGGTGCGAAAACTACGCGTATGGAAGTCACGCAGACCCACACGCCGCTCGCGCCGATTGCCGAGATGATGATCAAGGGCGCGCCCGAAGGCTGGAAGCAAACGCTGGACAAGCTGGAGCGCGAAGCCGCAAGCGTGCCGCTCACCAATGGCATCAAGCGTTCAGTCGTGCATGCCACCTTTACCGTGGAGCGCACGTACGACGCACCGCGCGCCCGCGTGTTCAAGGCATTGACCGACCCGGCCGCCAAGGCCAAGTGGTTTGCCGGTGGCAACGGCTACACGCTGCTCGTGCGCGAGATGGACGCCACCCCCGGTGGCCGCGAAGTCGTCAAGGGCCGGTGGGACAGCGGCGTGGTATCGAGCTTCGAGGCGCTGTACCACGACGTCATCCCCAACGAGCGCGTCGTCTATTCGTACGTGATGCACCTGGACGAGCGCAAGATCTCTGCCTCGCTCGCCACGCTGGAACTGCGCTCGGAAGGCAACGGCACCCGGCTTGTCATGACCGAGCAGGGCGCCTTCCTGGATGGCTATGACGATTCCGGATCGCGCGAGCGTGGAACGCAGTTTCTGCTGGACATGCTGGGCGATTCACTCAAGGACTGAGCATCCGCAGCACATCGCGCGCGACGGTCGCCAGCATGACCGCCGCGCCGACGACAAGCGCCATGCCCCTCAGCAGGCCGCTCACATAGGCGAACAGGATCTGGCGCGGGTCATGGCGTGCCTCAGGTTTTGTCCGCCACGTACTGCGCAATGCCGTGCCCGAACGACCAGTTCTCGGGCAGCACTTCCACCAGGTTAATGAACACATCTTCGGGGCGCACGCCGGGGCTTTCTTGCAGCACCTCGACGATGCGCCGATAGAGGGCCTGCTTCTGCTCACGCGTGCGTGTGTTGCTGACGGTGAGCTGGAGCAGGATCGCATCTTCGCTGCGCGCGATGCCAAAGTACGTGGGGCTGACGCTGAAGGTGCTGGCGTCGTGCTCGGTGATCGCCATGAAGCGATCGTCCTCCGGCACGTTGAAAGTCTCGCGCATGGCGCGATAGACGCCATCGAAGATGGCCTGGTGGTAGGCGGCTGGCTTGCCGCGCCGCAACGACACTTGAACCAGAGGCATGGTGGACTCCTTGGCTGGGTGGTGAGGTGCCTGCATCATGCCTGAGCCCACGGCTGCTGCGTCACATGCGCCACGCGGAGCCAACACTCACGCTGGAAATCCGCATCGCCAGTTCGTATGAAGTGCTGGAGGAATTCGAGCGCGGCATGCTGGATGCCGCCGTAGTGTTGCGCCACGACGCTCGGCGCACTGGCGGTGCAATCCTGATGGAAGAACCGTTCGGCTGGCCGCCGCTGCCGGGGCGCAGCGTGGTGCTGCACTCGCGGCGGGCAGATCCGGTGGCAAAGAAGGCGCTGCGGACATTTGCATCCATCTTGCGGGCCACTGCGGGACGGTAGTGGGGCGTGGATCGCAACTCAGTCCTGTGCAGTCCACGCGCAGGCATTGACGCGCTTCAGGACGACGCTGCCGGCCAAAACCTGCGCATCGTCCGCCAAACAACTACAGCTTCTGCACCGCCACGCTGCCGATCGAATAACCCGCGCCAAACGAGCAGATCATGCCCAGATCGCCCGTCTTCAGATCGGTGCGATGGCGGTGGAACGCAATGATGGAACCCGCCGATGCCGTATTGGCGAACTCGTCCAGAATGACCGGCGCCTCGTCGGCCGACGCATCGTGCCCCAGCAGGCGCTTGCCGATCAGTTGGTTCATCGCCAGGTTGGCCTGATGCAGCCAGAAGCGGCGCACGTCAGCCGGGGCGTGGCCCAGCGATTCAAGATGTCCGGCAATGTGCTCGGCGGCCATCGGGCAGACTTCCTTGAAAACCTTGCGGCCCTCCTGGCGGAAGAGCTGGTCTCGGTCGTCCGGGTTGCGGTCTTCGCTGCGCGACAGATAGCCAGCGTTGTTGCGGATGTTGTTGGAGAAGCTGGTCGCGCATTTGGTGCCGAGCACGCGCCACGCGTCGGTGGACCGCGTGTCTTGCGCGCGCTCGACCAGCACGGCCGTGCACACGTCGCCGAAGATGAAGTGGCAATCGCGGTCTTTCCAATCGAGGTGGCCGGAGGTGATCTCGGGGCTCACCACAAGCGCGGCGCGCGCAGTGCCGCTGCGCACGGCGTTGATGGCCTGCTCCAGACCAAAGGTGGCCGACGAGCACGCAACGTTCATGTCGAATGCATATCCGCCCGCGCCAATGCCGTTCTGGATTTCAACGCCCAATGCCGGATACGGGCGCTGAAAGTTGGAGGTCGCGCAGAGCAGCATGTCGACATCGGCGGCATTGCGGCCGGCAGCGGCCAGTGCATCGCGCGCGGCAGCCACGCCGATCTCTGCTTGCAGAGACAGCGCATCGTCCGGACGCTGTGTCAGATGCGGGCGCATGCGTGCCGGGTCTAGCACGCCAGCCTTGTCGATCACGTAGCGCTGACGAATGCCCGACGCCTTCTCGATAAACTCCGCCGACGATTCCGCCAGCGCCGTCCGCTCGCCTGCGGCAATGGCCGCTGCGTGCTGCGCGTTGTGGCGCTGCGTGTAGGCGTTGTAGGAGGCAACCAGCTCCTCGTTGGTGATGACCTCGGGCGCAACCCACAGGCCCGTGCCGCTGATGACGACGTCGTGCATACCCGGAATTTGTTAAATTTTCGTGGCGGCGACGATAGCACATCGGCCGCGCCATGCGGGTTGCGGGATGTGGTCGTTTACATCTAGTTTGGCGTTGCGTTGCCGCGCGCACATTGGCAGGTGCTCGCCCCCCCCGGTAAGCGCAAGAGCGGAAAACAATGCGTTACGCTAGCCCAGCCCCGAACTTCGCAGGAAACCCGAATGCCTATGCTCAGCCCTTCCCGCATCGCCAAAGCCAGTGTGGCCGTTGTCGCCGCGCTCGCCACCTCGCTGGCGCTGGCCCATCCAAAATTGATCTCGGCAAACCCCGCCGACAAATCCGTGGGCCCCGCGCCCACCGAGATCGCGCTGCACTTCTCCGAAAAACTGGTCGCCCAGTTCTGCAATGCCACGCTGGTCATGGCGGCGGCGTCTGGCCCGACGAATATCGCCGCCAAAGTCGCCACCAGCAGCGACGGGAAGACACTGACCGTATTGCCCGCCCAGCCGCTCGCGCCGGGAGCCTACCGCGTCGACTGGCACGTTGTGGCCGCAGACACGCACCGCGTGGGCGGCACCCTCGCATTCCAGGTGAAGTAACACGATGCCGGAGGACTGGCTGGGCGTTGCCCTGCGCTTTGCGTTGCATCTGGACTTGATGGTCCTCTTTGGCGTGCCGCTTTTCAGCCTCTACGCGCTTGGCCCGGCCGACCGGTCGTCAGCCATCTCACGGTTGTACGGCAGGGTGGCCGCGGCATCGGTGGTCACGGGCATCGTGCTGTCGATGTGGGACATGGTGGCAATGGCCGAATCGATGTCGGGCACAACCGCCTACACCCAGCTGACCGGCCACGTCTTCAACGCGATCCTGACCGGCACCGCTGTCGGCATGGCGTGGCTGACGCGCGTGGCGGTGCTCGCCGCTTGCCTTGTCATTGCGATTGCGTGGCGCCAACAGCGCGCCCGCCTGCGAATCGGGCTCGCGCTGTTGGGCGCCATCGCCCTGGCCACACTCGCGTGGGCTGGGCACGGCGCCATGGACGATGGCCTGCGCGGCACGTTCCATCTCGCCGCCGACATTGCGCATCTGCTGGCCGCCGGCATGTGGGTGGGTGCGTTGGTCGCGTTCGTGTTGCTGTCGTCTGCCAAACGTGCCGACACGCCAAACGCGGTGCAGACGCTCAGCCGCGCCGCCAGCGGCTTTGCGCCAATCGGCACCATCATCGTGACGTTGCTGGTTGCCACGGGCATCATCAACTACCTGTACGTCGTCGGGCCGACGCTCGACGCGCTTTTCACGACGCCGTATGGCCTGTTGCTGCTGGCCAAGCTGATGCTGTTTGCGTTGATGCTTGGCCTCGCTGCCCGCCATCGCTATCGGTTGAGCCCGCAGCTTGCCGCCGCCCTCCAAGACGCCAACTACGCCGTCGCGGTCAAGGCGCTGCGCAACAGCCTTTGGACAGAGGCCTGCCTTGCCGCGCTGGTCCTGGCGCTGGTGGCGTGGCTGGGCATGCTTTCGCCACAGCCTTAAACACAAAACGGGTGACAGCACATCGCTGCCACCCGTTTTTTTCAACCTACGCCGAACGCAGCACTTATTTGCCGGCGGCAAGCTCCATGATCATCCGCGACAGCAGATAAAGACGCGGCACCACACTCTCCACTTCCGCATATTCTTCCGGCGTGTGAATGCCGCCGCCAACAATGCCAAAGCCGTCAAGCGTGGGCGTGCCGACTCCGGCAGACAGGCTGGAATCTGCCGCACCGCCGCTGCCCTCCAGCGTGAGCTTGCGCCCGATCTCGCCGTAGATGGCCTGTGCCTTGGCGGCAAGCTGATCCGACGCGGCATTGCGCGGCATCGGGGGGAAGCCGCGCACCAGCGAGGTTTTCACCTCCGTATCCGGGATCAGCTTGTTGGCCGACACGCGCGCCATGTCGCGTTCAACCCGGTCGAATTCTTCCGGCACGGCCACGCGCACATCGGCGTACGCGGTTGCGTGGTCTGGGATGACGTTGGTCGCATCGCCCGCCTTGAGCACGGTGACGTTGAAGGTAGTCTGCCTGGCGCTGTCGCCAAGCTTGCCGAGCTGCAGCGTCTGATGCGCCAGTTCAGTGGCGGCGTTGCGGCCCGATTCGGGTGCGACACCTGCATGTGCTGCCTTGCCCTTCACGTCCACCTCTGCCGTGCCGCTGCCCTTGCGCCACACGACCAGCCCGTCGGCAGGCCGGCCCGGCTCCAGGTTGAGGGTGACGTCGTGCTGTTTGGCCTCGCGCTCGATCAGCGCGCGCGTGCCCTTGGAGCCGGTTTCTTCATTGGTGTTGAGCAGCAGCGTCACCTGCCCGTATTGCTTGAAGTCGAGCTGCTGCAGGATCTTCATCGCATACAGCCCGGCAACAACACCGCCTTTGTCGTCCATCACGCCGGGGCCGTAGGCACGCTTGTCTTTGATCGTGAACGGCTTGGCGCGTGCGGTGCCGTCTTTGAAGACGGTGTCCATGTGCGCCATCAGCAGGATGCGCGTCTTGCCCGTGCCCTTCCAGGTGGCGAGGATGTTGTTGCCCACCGCCGGCGCTGCGGACACTGTTTCCACCTGGGCGCCGGCCTTGCGCAGTTCGTCGGTGACGACGGTGCCGATCTGGCTGAGCCCTGCCTCGTTGCCGGTGCCGGAATCGATATTGACCAGGCGCTCAAGCAGGTGCAGCGCGTCGCCACGGTAACCCTCGGCGGCGGACAGCACCTTGGGGTGGGCATCGGCGGCGCAGGACAGACCGGAGGCACACAGCAGCAGCGCAGCAATGGCAAGGCGGGATGGTTTCATGCAGGACCTTTGGAGCGGAGTGGCAAACAGCCATTACACACAAGATCGGCGCGCGCCGGAGCCGCCATGTTGCGTAGGCGGCACGGGTGTCAGCCGCAGCTTGTTCTTGTCGGCAAGTCATGCAGTCGGGCCTTGCAGCGCAAACCGGGCGGCCGCCAAACTATTTACCGCATGCATTACCGGTCATTCATAGAATAAATTTCACAAATAATGCGCGCGCCGCTAATCTGGACTTCCCTTTGATTTGGCGAGCAGACGATGGCGGAGCTTTATCTCGTACGGCACGGACAAGCCTCGTTTGGCGCGGCGGACTACGACCGGCTCTCCGAACGCGGCGAGCAGCAGAGCATCTGGCTCGGTGAATACTTCGCGCGGCAAGACATCATCTTCGATCGCGTCATCTGCGGCACCTTGCGCCGCCATGAGCAGACCGTCGGCGGCATCCTGCGCGGCATGGGCGCCTCGGGCGCGGCGTATGAGCAGCATGCCGGGCTGAACGAGTACGACTTCCAGGGGCTGTTTGCCGCGCTCGGTGAAGACTTTCCCGAACTGACAAAGCTGGCTTCGGGCTCGATGCGCGACCACTACCGTGCGCTCAAACAAGTGCTGCAATTGTGGTCCGACGACAAGATCCGCGGGCCCCTGCCCGAGACGTGGGCCGCATTCCAGCAGCGCGTGGCCGAGGCGCGCGCGGCCATCCGGGCCGGCGGCGGACAGCGCGTGCTGGCGGTCAGTTCGGGCGGCCCCATCGCCGTCACGGCGCAACAGGTGCTGGCCGCGCCGCCAGCCAGCGCCATTTCACTGAATCTGCAGATCCGCAACAGCAGCGTCTCTCAGTATTTCTTCAACGCCGAGTCGTTCCAGTTGGCCACCTTCAACGGCATTCCGCATCTGGATGACCCCGCGCGGCGCGAATTCCAGACCTACGGCTGAACGCGCAAGCAGACGCCCACAACACACACAACCATTGGAGGAGCACACCATGAGCACCAACCTGTTCGACCTGACTGGAAAGATCGCCCTGGTCACCGGCGCCAGCCGCGGCATTGGCGAAGAAATCGCCAAGCTGCTTGCTGAACAGGGCGCGCACGTCATCGTATCCAGCCGCAAGCTGGCCGACTGCGAAGTCGTGGCCGAACGCATCCGCGCAGCCGGCGGCAAAGCCGAAGCCCTCGCCTGCCACGTCGGCCGCATGGAAGACATTACGGCCGCGTTCGACACCATCCGGCGCACGCACGGCCGGCTCGACATCCTCATCAACAACGCGGCAGCCAACCCGCACTTCGGCCACATTCTCGAGACCGATCTGGCTGCTTACGAGAAAACCGTGGACGTGAACATTCGCGGCTACTTCTTCATGTCGGTGGAAGCCGGCAAGATGATGAAAGCGCAGGGCGGCGGCGCGATCGTCAATACCGCGTCCGTCAACGCGCTGCACCCGGGCGACAAGCAAGGCATCTACTCCATCACCAAGGCTGCCGTGGCGCATATGACGCGCGCGTTTGCCAAGGAATGCGGGCCGTTCGGCATTCGAGTCAACGCGCTGCTGCCGGGCCTGACCAAGACCAAGTTCGCAGGCGCACTGTTTGAAGACAAGGCGACCTACGACCGCTGGATCAGCGAGATTCCGCTGCGCCGCCACGCCGAGCCGCGTGAGATGGCCGGCACGGTGCTCTACCTGGTATCCGACGCCGCGAGCTACACCAACGGCGAATGCATCGTCGTCGATGGCGGCATGACGGTCTGACGGTCCGACGGCCTGACGCGGGGCGAGCCGCGCAGAGGACGCACGATGACGACCCGACGGCAACCAGGTCGTCATCCGCGGCACGGACACGCTCGCCGCGTTCGATACGCCGCTCGTCTCCAACCACATCGGCCCCGAGTTCGACCCAAAAACGCGCGGTTCGCGGGGGTGTGGCGCGCACCACAACAGCGCCCTTGAAATCTGCGAACAACTGTATATATTTACAGTAACTGTAAATTTATACAGCACTCGCCATGGATGACCTGATCCGCATTGAGAACGAATACGACCGCCAGACGGTGCTCTGGCTGCGCGAGCGCCTGGGTGAACAGGCCCTGAACGAAGTCGTTTTGCGCATGGACGGGCGCGGGCGGCCGTATGCGTCGGAAGTCTGCCGCACGCTGGGCCTGACGCCACCGCCGCGTAAGCGGGCCACGCAGCGTGCGCGACCATTCAACCGGGCCGTGGGTGAGGCGTATCTGGCCACCATTCGGGGCATTCTGGGCGCTGGCCGACACGCTGCGGCTTAAGCGCCCGGATCCGTCAGGGTCGTCGCTGTTTCCTCGCGCAGCCAGGCGAGCCAGGCGCCGGCCGGGCTGTCAGCCGTGACAGGCGTGTCGGCCAGCAGGCAATACGCCGATCCATCGCGCCGGAAGCCATCCGACGCCACCAATCTGCCATCCTTCAGATCATCTCCGGCCATCAGCCTGGACGCGATGGCAGTGCCCTGCCCAGCCGAGGCTGCCTGCAAGCTCAGGTAGAAATGTTCGTAGCGTGACTCAGGCAAACGCCCACGCGGGCGCGGCATGCCGCTGATACGCCACCACGTCTGCCACGCATCGGGCCGCGTGGCCGTGTGCAGCAAGCGGCGGCGCTTGACGTCAGCCCCCGAACGCACCCGCGCTGCTCGGCAGCGTTCTGCAGGCAGAAGTCAAAGCACCTGCCCTCCCGACCCTCGCACCGCAACGGCGCGCACGCGACCCACCGCTGGGCTGATCCGCTTCTCATATCAGGCCGTTTGCTGGCGCTTGCGCTCGATGTCCGGCAGAAACACCGTCAGCAGGCCGATGAGCGGCAGGAACGAGCACAGGTGGTAGACGTTGTAGATATCGGTCGCATCGGCCAGCTTGCCGAGCACCGCTGCGCCAATACCGCCCAGCCCAAACGCAAACCCGAAGAACAGGCCCGACACCATACCCACCTTGCCGGGAATCAGTTCCTGCGCGTACACCAGGATGGCCGAGAACGCCGAGGCCAGAACCAACCCGATGATCACCGTTAGCGCGGCTGTCCAGAACAGATTGGCGTACGGCAGCAGCAGCGTGAACGGCGCCACACCCAGGATCGACACCCAGATCACGACCTTGCGGCCAACACGGTCGCCGATCGGCCCGCCGACAATCGTGCCCACCGCCACCGAGAACAGAAAGAGGAACAGGAACAGTTGCGACGTCTGCGCCGACAGGTGGAACTTGGTGATCAGGTAGAACGTGTAATAGCTGTTCAAGCTCGCCAGGTAAAAGTACTTGGAGAACAACAGCACGACCAGCAGCGTCATCGCAAACGCCACCTGAGCGCCCGACAGTTTGACGGCGGCATGGGCCCGGCCACCCGCCTTGCGGCCATGGCCAGCAGCACGCTCACGCTTGTACCAGCCGCCCACGTGATAGAGCACAAAGATGGCAATGAGCGCAGCAATCGAGAACCACGCCAGGCTGTGCTGCCCGTACGGCATGATGATGATGGCCGCGAGCAACGGTCCCATCGCGCTGCCCACGTTGCCGCCCACCTGGAACAGCGACTGCGCCAGGCCATGTCGCCCGCCCGACGCCATACGCGCCACGCGCGACGATTCCGGATGGAAGATCGACGAACCCGTGCCCACCAGCGCAGCCGCAAGCAGCACCGTGCCGAAGTTAGGGGCTACCGACAGCAGCAGCAGGCCTACCAGCGTAAATCCCATGCCCACCGACAGCGAGTACGGTTTCGGGTGCTTATCGGTATAGAGCCCGACCATCGGCTGCAGCAGCGACGCCGTGATCTGGTACGTGAGCGTGATCAGCCCGATCTGCGAGAAATCGAGGTGGAAGTTGCCTTTGAGTAGCGGATAGATCGCCAGGATCAACGACTGCATCATGTCGTTGAGGAAATGCGCGAAGCTGATGGCGCCGATCACGCCAAAACCGGTCTTGTCAGCCTGCGCCGCGGGGGTGGCCGCGGGGCTGGCCAAATCAGCGGCTGTGCCGTTTGCGGTGGTTTGCATGATGGTTTGCGGTAACGATGTTCAGGCGGGGGAGCGCTCAATGCTGCGCCCAAACGGTGCAGGCGTGTTACCGCAAATTTGACAATGATTAGCGCAAACCAGACAACTTACTGTCGGGGCAGAAGCGTCAGTCCACGCGACGCCGCTTCCATCAGAGCCGCCCCCACCTCCCGCAAACCCGCGCCCAGCTTGCCTTGGCAGGCAGCCGACCTGTTAGCCGTTTTCGCGCGCGGGGCTACTCCGTTCGGAGCATGGCCGCTCAGGAGACGCTTTCTATACTCGCCAGCATGGACTGCAGCACGGCGCCCGGAGCCACCCGCGAGCGCCAGCGCCGACGGCCTGACGGAACCGATGCGTGGGCAACTTGCATGCACGACGATCCGCAATCCGAACCGATGACCTGCATTCACGATGCCGCACATCGGTCAACCAGGGAGGGGAGCCATGATGATCCTGCTAACGGGAACGCTATGCCGCGCGATGGGAGACCTTTTTTATCAGGCCTTGCTAGACGACCGGGTCGTCTGCTGCTTCGTCACCTCCGAAGCCGTGGATGTCACCGGCAATGTCACGCGCCCGCCGCGCGCTTCGTCCCCGTGTACCGACCCTCGGCTCGCTGACGTCTCTCGGTCAGCGAGTTATTGCGCGCCCCTCGTCCCGTAGGGCGCGCTCTTTTCTGCCGATGCCGTCAGCGCGGGGGCGCTGGCGGGTCAACCCGCTCATCAACACGAGAAGTCCGTCCGCCGATCAGCCCGGCATCCGTCAGCTCGCGCTTCAAGTAGGCATACAGCACCGGCGCGGCAATTACGCCGCCCACGCCAAACAGCGCTTCCATCACGATCAACGCAAGGATCAACTCCCACGCGCGCGCGTCGATGCGGCTGCCGATGATGCGTGCGTTCACGAAATACTCGAGCTTGTGCACCACCACCAGGAAGATCAGCGATGCCACTGCCAACTCCAACGATGCGGTCACGCTCATCACCACGATGGCCGCGTTGGAGATAAGGTTGCCGGCCACCGGAATCAGCCCGGCCACGAAGGTCAGCAGGATCAACGACTTGGAATACGGCACGTGCTGCCCGAACAGCGGCAGCGCGCCCAGCAGGTAGATGGCAGCGAGCGCTGTGTTGAGCGCGGAGATCTTCACCTGCGCAAACACCACGGCTTCAAATGCATCGGTCAACCGGCTCAACCGGTTCAACAGCGCTGCGGCCAGCGGTTTGTGGCGCGACGGGTCCGGCATATCCGACCACGCCACCATCGCCCCCAGGATCAGCCCGACCAGCATCAATGCGCTGGCACGCAAGCCGTCGATACCGAGCGTCGACACCTGATGGCCGTGCTCCTTGATCATCTGCACAAGCTGCATACGCAGCTCGGACACCGACTGCGGAACGTAGTCGACCACTGCTGCCGGCAACGATTCCCGCACGTTTTCAAGCACGTCGGCAATGCGCGTAAGCATCCCTTCAAGCCCGTGTCCGTGCTCGACCAGGCGGCCAATCCCGATGCCCAGCCCCGCAAGAATGAGCGCTGCAATGACGGACACGGCGATCACCGCAGTCGCCTTCGCGCGCCTGGACAGCATGCGTCGCTCGCGCAGGCGCGCTTCCAGCTTGCGTGCCAACGCGTAGACGAGGAAGCCGGCAATGGCCGCCGGCAGCAAATGCAGCCACAGCACGGTCGCTATCATGATTGCCACCAGCACGTAGCTGACGGCGTTGATGGGGCGGGTGTGCGCGCTGGGGGGAAGCTCTGGAGGCAGCATCGTCATGAAAACAGGCCGGCAGCAATGTTGATGGAGAGCGCGAGAATGCTCGTATTGAAGAAGAACGACAGCAGCGATTGCCCTAGCACTGCCCGCCGCATCGCGCGCGAACGGATGCTGACATCGGCCGTCTGGCTGGCGACCGCGATCGTAAAAGAGAAGTAGAGGAAATCCCAGTAATCGGGCTCGAGCTCCTCGTCTGGAAACCGCAGCGGCGGCGCATGGGGCGCGCGGTAATACAGATGCGCGTAGTGCACCGTGAACATCATCGGCACCATCAGCCACGCGCCCAGCACCGTAATGCCGGTGAACACGTAGTGCGATGCCTGTGCGTGCCCTGCCGACTTGGCTGTCGCCAACTCAAACGCAATCGCCACCATGCTGGCCACCACACCGAGGCAGACCACCGCCAGCACGGCAGATGCGCGCTCATCTTCACGGCGGGCGACAGCGCGAATGCGGTGCGGGTCCGCGCGCAGCATCATCACCGTGATCAGGATCAGGTACGTCCACACGGCGACGTCCCAGCCGAGCAGCAGACGGACAAGCCACCCGTGCGCGGGCACAACGGCAACCGCAACGGCGCCCAGAACAAACGACGACAGCAGGCGCGGCCGTGCCGCGGCAAAACGGGAAATCTGGGAAATCTGCGAGGACTCGTCTTGCTGGCTCACGTGGGCCTCAGGTGCGTGTTCAGGGATTCACACAAGGCCGGCAATGCCAGCCGATGAGGCGACATGGTAGCCGCTTCAGCGCGGCATCAGGACGGCGCGAGCATCGAAGCAAACGAGCGCTTGCAACGCTCCTCCAGGTGTTCGTGCGTGGAGAGCTGCTCGGCGATGACGGTGGCTTCCGGATACACGCGGCACATGCCGATCATTGCGGTCTCAAGCGCCCCCTGCGAGCCGGCCTGAAACTGGAATTGCTCCAGCACAGTGTCGTCGGCATCGCGCACAGTGATCTGGAACGGGCCCGGGGTGACTGTCGCGCAACCGGCCAGCATGGCGGCCGCCGCCAGCGGAATACACAAGAGGGAGCGGGACGGACGGGGGGAACGAATCATCATGGCTTCCGGGTTGCGATGAGAGTGAGACGCGGCAATGGCGACTCGGTTCGCAATAATCATGCTTCCCGACGGCACAAACAGACGGCACAAACAAAATCTATGGTCACCCCCACTTTTGCAACCCTGAAGTTGGATGGTGTGGTTGGCTTGCCTAAATCTATCCGGCGTCGTTGTGGGCAGAGGCTGCCCGCGCCACGATGAGAATCGCGCCTGAAGGTCCTTTAAAACGCCCACGGCTTCGAGAGCCGATTTGTTTGCCAGGTTGTCCGTCAGGCCGGTGTGCCGTTCACGTCATCAGATGTCAGCGGTCGCAAAGCCAGGTGGGAGAGGTTCAATACGGCCGGGGTGGATAGCGGGCGCTCAGGCTTGCTGAGCGCCCGTGTCCACCCTGAACGTGGTGTGGTGCGCCGCCAGCGCCCACGCGGTGCGCGCCAGCTTGTTGGCCAAGGCGCAGGCGACGACGTTTGAGTGCCGCCGCATCAGCATGGCCCGAACCCAGTCGGCAAGCCGGCCGGTTTGCCGCTCCAGCCGCTGCATGTAGGACCTGGCGCATTGAACCAACAGGCGGCGGATATTCTTGTCCCCGCGCTTGCTGATGCCGAGCAGGTTGGCTCGCCCACCAGTGCTGTATTGACGCGGGACCAGTCCGATCGACGCGGCAAAGTCCCGGCCGCAGCTATATTGCTTGCCATCGCCCATCTCAGTAGCCAACACGCTCGCAGTGATCGGCCCTACACCGGGAATCGACAGCAGGCGTTGCCCCAGGTCATCTTCGGCGAGCTGCCGACCCATCTCGCGATCGATCTCGTCAACCTGCTCGCTGAGGTACTTGAAGTGGGCGTGCAACCGATCAAGGATGCCAACCAAGCGGGGCGGCAACGGGTGCTCGGCTAGCACCGACGGCAAGCGCTTGATGACCGCCTGGCCTGTCGGCAGGCTGATTCCGAATTCGAGCAGGAAGCCGTGGATCTGGTTGACCGTCTTGGTGCGGTCGCGGATCAGCGATTCGCGCACCCGATGCAGCGCCGAGAGTGTTTGTTGCGACTCTGTCTTGGGGCTCACGAACCGCATGGAGGGACGGGACGCCGCTTCGCAGATCGCCTCAGCGTCGACGAAATCGTTCTTGTTGCCCTTGACGAAGGGCCGCACGAACTGCGGTGAGATGAGTTTGACCTGATGGCCGAACGCGGCCAGTTTGCGAGCCATGTGGTGGGCCCCGGCGCAGGCTTCCATGACCACGGTACAGGCCCGCAACGTGGCGAAGAACTCGATCAGTTGCTTGCGGCTCACCTTCTTGCGAAACACGGCCTTGCCGTGCTGGTCCTGCCCGTGAAGGTGAAAGCTGTGCTTGCCCAGGTCGATCCCAACCAGCGTGACGTTCTGCATGATGGCCTCCACAAAGAAACACACCCTACCAGCGTGACCCGCTCGTAGGGTGTGGGGGTGACCATCTCATTACGCCCGCAATGTGTGAACTGACCCCGTAAAATTGGACGGTTCGTAAGGCTAGGCCTGACAGGGCTGAGTTCTGTATTGCACAGGACTCAGCCCT
>NZ_BHVX01000023.1 GCF_003851545.1 Ralstonia sp. SET104
TATGTGAGGCTTCGCATATTCACGAATCCCGGCCATCCCTCTACCCAGCGCCGCCAAACTGCGCGAGGCGTTGGCACGGCGACTGAGGTGGACCGAACCGGGCGGCGCCGTCCATGAGCGGTCGGCCAAGTGATAAACGGCTCGGCACCGGCACACTGAAAGGAACAGGCTAATGGATATCGAGGCATTGCGAAGCACCCTGGAGCAAGCCAGCCTGGCATCGCTGGGCGTGGGCTTTCTGCTCGGGTTCGTGTTCACCTTCAACCCGGTGGCGCTGGCCGCGATCCCGGTGTCGCTGGCCTACGTCACCAAAGCACGCGAAACGAAAACGGCGATCCGGTATGGCGCGATGTTCATCCTCGGGATGGTCCTCACGCAAACGCTGCTGGGACTGGCGGCGGCCTTGGGTGGCCAAGGGGTGGAGCGGGTCATCGGACGTGAGTGGGGCGTCGTGCTGGGACCGGCGCTGATTCTGCTTGGACTCATATGGCCAGGATGGATCAGGCTGCCCTTGCCATCGCTTCCCGTTCGCGCCAAAAGAGTGGGTAGCGGTTGGGGCGCGTTCGCTCTCGGTGCCCCCTTTGCCGTGGCCGTCTGCCCTGCGTGCACGCCGGCTATGGTGATCTTGCTCGGCATCGCCGCCGTGATCGGCTCCCCGTTGTTCGGCGCGACCCTGTTATTCGCGTTCGCTTTGGGCCGTGCCGTGCCGATCATCGTCGGCGCGGTGGCCTTGGGACGGCTGGAGAGCCTCTCGATGCTGAAGCGTTACCAAAAAACCTTCGAGATTGCCGGCGCGGTCGTGCTGATTCTTTCCGGCCTTTACATGTTGAATGCGTACTTCTTCATCATTCCGGAGCTCGCGGCCTGAAGGTGAGCTGGCGCGCAAACAGGAGCAGTCCAATGATTCGACGACTTGGCGTTCATGCGGTCGTGGCCGCTTTGGGCCCACTTGTGTTTAGTGTGCCGGCTCGTGCAGAGGGTGACCTCACACGTGGCGCACAAGCCGCCCGTGCCTGCATGGCGTGCCATTCATTTGCACCGGGTCGGCACATGACAGGCCCGAGTTTGGCAGGCGTTTTGGGCCGCAAAGCAGGCACAGCCGACGGTTTCGTGCGCTACTCTGACACCCTCAAGCAATCAGGTCTGGTCTGGGACAAACGGAACCTCGATGCATGGCTCAAAAATCCGGCGGCCGTGGTGCCGGGTAACGCGATGACCTTTCCCGGTATTGCCGATGCACGTGCGCGAGCCGATCTGGTTGCTTACCTTGAAGCCGTTTCCACGGGTCGTGTGAAGGTGCCCGATAGTGGCCTGCCGAACTTGAAGGAGCTCGACGCGGCGTCGAGGGTCACCTCAATCCGTTACTGTAGCGACACCTATCGCCTGACCACCGCCGACCGGAAGACCCACGCCTTTTGGGAGTTCAACCTGCGATTCAAAACCGATGGCAGCGCTGCCGGCCCGGCTGCCGGTCAGCCTGTGCTGATCGGCGCAGGCATGCAAGGCGACCGTGCTGCCGTGGTGTTCGCACGCCCCGAGGAAATCTCGACCTTCATTCAGAGGCGGTGCCCATAAAATCTGGCCACCCAACCTGCGGCATCTGGAACTCAGCGGCGATGCCGCTGCAGAGCTGCGGCCGGGGAATCGGCCAATTCTCAACTCTTCCCGTTGTGGTTCCACGCCCGCGAGAGGCTGTCGAGAAAAAGGCTTGCCGACTGAAAACCGATCACCCGCACCGAGCTCTCACGTCCGTCGGCACCAAACAAGATGATGCCGGGCGGCCCGAACAAGCCGAAGCGTTTGAGCAGGGTGCGGTCGTCGGCCGTATTGCCGGTCACGTCCGCCTGCAACAGCACAGCCCCCGCCAGCTGCGCCTGGACTCTTGGATCGCTAAAGGTCAGGCGTTCCATTTCCTTGCAACTGACGCACCAATCGGCATAGAAATCCAGTAGCACCGGCTCGCCGGCCGCGGCGGCCTGCACCAAGCGCGCATCGAGCTCGGTCACAGAACGGATGCGCTCGAAGTGCACCACCGCCGGGCCAGCAGTGGAGGCAGGTGCCACCTGGCCAGCACGCAGATGCGACAGCGGCTGGAGCAGGTCCCGTCCGCCAGACGCCAGCCCGACCAGCAGGATCGCCCCTGCCAGCGCGGCCACCACGCCCATGCCTTTCCCCAACCGGGCCAAGCTGCGAGGCTCGGGACCAAGCGAATCGAAGGCGCCCAGGAAGGCGGAGGCAATCAGCAGCAGCATGCCCCACGCCGTCATTGCTGCCCAGGGAGGCAATAGCGGACCGACAGCCCAGAGCGCCTCGCCCAGCAGCAAGAAGCCCAAGAAGCCCTTCGTCACCTTCAGCCAGTGTCCAGCGCGCGGCAGAAGATTGCCGGCGGCGACGCCGATCAGCACCAGCGGTGTCCCCACGCCGATCGCCATAGCGAATAGTGCAACGCTACCGCTGATGCCATCACCGGTTTGCATGAGATAGGCCAGCGTGCCCGACAGCGGCGCACGCACGCCGCGAACGACGACCAACGCTGAAATCACCCCCGATACTGCGGCAACAGCAATCTGGCCGCCCGACCGCTGGTTCGAGGACGCCGCCATTGGGGGCTGTCGCCCCAGCTCATAGAGTCCGAACATCGACAGCGCCAGGGCCACTGCCAGCGTGGCAAAAGCTCCCAGCGCCCACGACATCTGCGGCCCCGCCGAGAATCTCTCGCCGAAAAATCCTGCAGCCACGCCGACGCCGGCATAAGCCACCGTCATTCCAAGCACGTAGGCTAGCGAGACCAGCAAGGCGCGACCGCGCGTGACGTGCTCGCCGACGACGATTGACGACAGCATCGGCACCATCGCCAGCACGCTTGGCGTGAGCGTCAGCAGCAGGCCGAAGCTGAGGAAGACCGTGGCAATCTTCCCCAACTGGCGGCTGGCCAGCACACGGGCAATGCGGTCGCCGTCGTCATTCCTTGGCGCAGCTGATGGAACAGCAGGCTCAATTTGCCCCTCTCCCAAGCCGGGCAAAGTCGGCGCCGCCGGCGGCACGGGCGACGTCATTGGCGTGCTGCTCCGATGCCGATCGAATAGGCCACCGAGCAAGCCACCGCCGACCTTGTACACACTCTTCATCGGCGGGTAGCAGATTCCCTTGTCGGCACAGCCTTGTGATGTCACCGTCAGCGACCATTTGCCGTCGGCAGGCACGACCGCCACCGGCACGCGAATGGTGACGCCGCCATGATAGGTCTCCATCTGCTTGCCGAGCGCTTCGTCAAACTTGACCTGCCCCGGCGGAAACTCGGGGGCGCCGAGATTGACCTCAGCCGGTTGTGCGGTGAACGCGAATCGCTCACGGTAGAGGTGATAACCGTCGGCAATGTCGAAGTGCACCTCGATGGAGTGGTCTTCGAGTTGCCGCGCCACCAAACGGAAGGCCCGTTCCGGTGGCAGGAGATCTTGCTCGCCAGCAGCATGGGCAACCCCACCGGCGCCTGCGATGCAGAGCCATATAAAAGCAAGCAGCTGCAAAACGAGCTGTGCCGGGGCGAGGAGTCGTACTCGCCCGTCACCGCCAGTGCGCATGGCTGCCACGCTCCATCCCATACACCACTCCCTGACCTCAATGACCGACCATACAGTGCTGATCGCGCTGTAGCCTCTCGGCTGATGCCTTCACGCCTCTCGAGCCACCGGGCATCGTGAGCCGGTGCCATCTGGCGCCCCACCATTGACACCCGATGGGATCATTCCGCCGCGCCACCCGACGCCCCAGGGGGAACGTGAAGATGCAAGAACTTCTCGACGGGAACAACCGCCACGATCCCGGCGCCCGGCACCGTCGATTTTCCGACCGCAACGATCGCGTTGGTGATGGCCTCAACCTCGGCCTCGTCCGCGAAAATTTCAACCTTGGTATGCACGGTGGTCAGGTCACTGGAAAAGAAATTCTTGTACTCGCCGTACCCCTTGACCCTGGTGATCGTCAGACCCGGGGCGTGAACGGTCGCAAGCTTCCGTTCAAGCTGCTCCAGCAGTTCGGTGGGAACAATGGCAATCACCCATTTGGTGCTCATGACCGTCTCCTTGACAACCGAGGTAGGGGCCACCGCAGCCGGTGCAGCGGGGCAAGAAATCATCTGGCTCCATAGCGATCCTCGCCAACTATCAAGCGGGCGTTGTCCAGGTACTGGTACGGAGGGATCTCCAGGTTGAGCGGCGCAGGAACATTCCGGAACACACGTCCGGCCAGATCGAATTTGGAACCATGGCAAGGACAAAAGAAGCCACCGGGCCAACGATCGCCCAAATCCGGGGCGCCGACTTCCGGCCGATAGTTCGGTATGCAGCCAAGATGCGTACAAATGCCTACTGCCACAAAGTAGTCAGGCCGAAGGGAGCGGGTTGCGTTGCGTGCATAGGCCGGCTGTTGATCTTCTTTGGATTGCGGATCGCCCAACAGATTGTCGTGTGTGCCTAGACGATCCAGCATGTCGCGGGTACGGTGCAAGATCCAAACGGGCTTACCGCGCCAAGCGACGGTAACCAGAGCCCCGGGCTCAACGGCATCGAGGTTCACCTCGACGGGGGCTCCTCTCGATCTGGCGGCGCGGCTCGGCGCCATGCTCGCGACGAATGGCAGCATGGCGCCAGCGAGCCCCACACCACCCACGGTGCCGGTGGCCAGCAGAAGCAATCTGCGCCGGCGTGCGGTTCGGGAGTCTGCGCTTGGCTTGCTCATCGCGGTGATCTCCAAGCCGGGATCAATGTGGTCAGTCACCGGACTTTGACCGAGCACATCAGTCCACGAGTGTGCTGAACAATTGCTTCCATTGCCTGACGCCTGGCATGAACATGGGGACGTCTTTTCGATACGCCTCGTAGGCGGCCCCAAAACGGCTGACCATGTCTTGTTCTTCCTTGCGCGCCAGCCTGTTATAGACAAACACAATGACTGGCAACAGCACCACGGTGATCAGCGTGGGCCAATGCACCACCTGCCCGAAGACAGCCAGCATGATGCCGAGGTACTGCGGATGACGGACGAATCCATAAGGTCCCTCCTGGGCGATGCGCCCGGCGCGGCTTGCCCGATAGACAGTGCTCCATCCCCAAATCAGCAGAATGAGGCCCGGGAGGATGAAGACGGTAGCTATCACCATCTCGACCATTGCGCCAGCCATGCCATAACCGAGCAGCGTAGCCCACAGATGCCCACTGTAGACAGTAAGCGGTATGTCGATTCCGAGGAAGCCCGTCAGGAGGTAGATCGTGAGGGGGAAGCCGTACATTTCCGCGTACAGCGCGATCACAAAGGCCTGAACGAGACCCGCCCCAGTCCATTCGCGCCAACCTTGCGGCGCCACGTACCGATACAAGATCCATGACACCACCCCAACCAAGACCGCGACAAGGTTCCAATGGCCGTAGTGCGCACTAAAACTACTCATGATGTTCATGGCACTCCTCGCGCAGACGACAGGATTGGATTTGCCCCTGCATCTCCGGACACCGCCTCACACTTGCGTTGATGATTCGCGCACTAGGATGGCCTACAGCCCTTGTCCTGCTCTTGCTGGAACCCGCCTTCGCGATACACGTGCGGCCTCACTCGCGATTCACTTTTCGATCCGAAATGGCTGCTTCTGCTCAGGCGTGTCCTCTCTCGTCGAACGCCGCTGATCGTCTTGACCTTGCATGCCTTTCATCATCAGCCACATCGATAGCGGGCAGACGAGGATCAGCAGGTAGGGACCAATGCCCAGCACGAAGGCACGAACTGACGGGAAAACGGCATAGGCGAGCGCCAAGATCGCCACCAGGGCAGCGCCCACGGCGGCCATGGTTCTCATATTGCATTTCATAGCGGTACTCCTGTGGTGCTCGGTCGTTCGCGATACGGCCGACCACCGTCATTTCGATGAGGGCGTCTGGATCTTGTCCGCGTACTTGCGCAGGATTTCCCCCATCGCCTGCATCATCTCCCCATGCATCTGCATCGAGAGCTTCTCGTTGCCGGGCGGCAGTTGCCCCATCATCGGACAACCGCCCATCATTCCGTCGCCCATCATGTGATCCATCATCATGGAGTGCATGGGGTCTTGCGAACCCGGCTTGGTGCCGTCGGTGCCACGGCTGGGGCCGGCTGCCACGCTCCAGCCACCGGCCCCAAGCAGGGCAAGCGCAAGCGTTGCGGCCACGACTGATTGCGTCTTCATGTCATTCTCCATATTCGATTGAGCTGGATCGCTCTCACCTGATTTCGTGTGTCATCGACCTGACGACTGGTCTCTCAGCATCCGCATCGCACTGACGCGAGCACTTCGATCATCGGGCTGCGGCGCACACGCTCATTTCGCTTCGGAAGAACCCTTTGTGCTGCCGCCGTCTGCCGGGCGGGCATCCGTTGATTTCATCATTTCAGCGCACTGCTTCTGCATCGCCTCTTTGCTCGATGCAGTACCGGAAGCGGCGGCGGAATGCTTTGCAGCCGCGCGCGCACTGTTGATGGCGTCCCAGTTGGGACCCGCGAAGGCCGCGCCAGCGGCAACACCAAGCGAAACGAGAACGATGATTCTGAGAACAGAATGCATGATGGTCTTCCCCACATAAGGTTTCTTCCCGGCTCATTCCAGGCAGAGTCAGCAGACATCCTGCCGGGGGAGCGATTGAAATCAGAGCTTGCGGCGACGGATTGCCGCGTATGGGGGGGGATCAGATTCGCAAGCGCGCTGTTGCGAGATAGATGGGCCCAGGCACTGCAGCGGGCCGAGAGGCCAACGGGTAAGCCGGTCCGGCGTAAGGCGTCGGAGGAAGAACGTGCACGAGCCCGATTGCGGCAGGCAGCATGCCAAGATCAAGAGCATGGCCGTTGGCATCCGCCAGGTGGCGGCCATCGTGCCGATGGTCCGCGCAGAGCGCAGGCTGCGCATCGTCCATGTCCTGGCAGTTCACGACGGAAACAGCCATCGCCGAGGAGTCCATCATGGCCCCCGACTCGGGCGGGCAAACGTATCCCGCGATCGCCACGCGCGTGAACAACACCGTCGCGAGCAACGCGAGCACAAGCAACCGAGCGAGGGGGTGATGGTGATGCTTCATGTATCCCTGCAAACAGGTGCGTTCAGTCTAGGCCTGCCAAAACTTGACCACAAGGCGGGCGCGACTTTGGGGACGGTAGGCGGTGGACATGATCTTCATCCAACATGCGGCGCTTAAGGCACCTGCGTTCTCAACCGCAGCGCATTGGAAATCACCGACACCGAACTCAGGCTCATGGCAAGTGCCGCAATCATCGGTGACAGCAGCCACCCCGTGAACGGATACAGCAGCCCAGCGGCCAGCGGGATTCCCAGCGCGTTGTAGACGAACGCAAATCCGAGGTTCTGTTTCATATTGGCAATGGTGGCTTGCGACAGTTCCCGCGCACGCGCTAACCCGCGCAGGTCGCCCTTGACCAGCGTGACCTGGGCGCTATGCATCGCCACATCGGTTCCAGTCCCCATGGCGATGCCGACGTCGGCTTTGGCTAGGGCCGGCGCATCGTTGATGCCGTCGCCAGCCATGGCCACCACGTGGCCTTCGCCTTGAAGTTTTGCGACCAGCGCTAGCTTGCCGGCCGGTTTGACTTCACCGTGAAACTCGCTAATACCAAGGGGGCCGGCCACGGCTCGCGCTGTCGCGATGCTGTCGCCGCTGGCCATCACCACGCGAATCCCGGCTGCTTTGAGCGCCGCAAGCGCTTCGGGAGTGCTGGCCTTGATCGGGTCCGAGACCGTCAGCAGCCCCGCCAATTTCCGGTCAACGGCCAGGTACATGACACTGGCGCCGTACTGCCCCAGCACATTTGCCCGCAACGCTTGTGATTCAATGACGACTTGCTCCCGACGCATCAGGGCGGCATTGCCGAGTATCAGTTGGTGACCGTCAACCCGGCCCCGCACGCCCATACCCGCGTCCGATGCGAAATGTTCGACCTTCCCTAACGTCAGGCCCCGCTCACGCGCCGCCGCAACGATGGTGGCCGCCAGCGGGTGCTCGCTACCCTGATCGAGACTCGCCGCCAGGCGTAGCACCGTGGTCTCATCGAGCGAATCGACGGCCAATGCCCGCTCGAAGACCGGACGGCCCTCGGTCAGCGTGCCGGTTTTGTCGACGATCAGGGTGTCGACCTTGCGGAAATGCTCGATGGCGGCCGCATCCCGGAACAGAATGCCCTGGGTTGCCGCCTTGCCGCTGGCCACCATGATCGACATCGGCGTAGCGAGCCCCAGCGCGCATGGACAGGCGATGATCAACACGGCCACGGCATTGACCAGCCCAAAGACCCAGCTCGGCTCGGGACCGAACAATCCCCAGCCGAAGAAAGCAAGCACGGCAATGGCTACCACCACCAGCACGAACACGCCGGCAACCTGGTCCGCCATGCGCTGCATGGGCGCCTTGGAGCGCTGGGCCTGGGCCACCATCTGGACGATCTGCGACAGCACCGTCTGGGCGCCGACCTTTTCCGAGCGCATCACCAGGCTGCCCGACGTATTGAGGGTGGCGCCGATCACGTGGTCGCCAGCGTGCTTGGAAACGGGCAACGGCTCGCCGGTGATCATCGATTCGTTGATGGCGCTTGCTCCTTCGGTCACGATGCCATCGGTTGGCACCTTCTCGCCCGGCCGAATCCGAAGCAAGTCGCCGACATGCACGTGCGTGAGCGGAACGTCCTCCTCGCTGCCGTCAGGCTTGATGCGGCGTGCCGTCTTGGGTGCCAGGCCGAGTAGCGACTTAATGGCAGCCGAAGTCTGCGAACGCGCCCGCAGTTCAAAAATCTGGCCGAGCAGCGTGAGCGAAATGATGACGGCCGCAGCTTCGAAGTAGACCGGGATGCGGCCGTGCATGGCAAAGCTGGAGGGAAACAGCCCGGGCGCAACGGTGGCTGCAACGCTGTAGACGAAGGCCGCGCCAGTGCCCAGACCGATCAGGGTCCACATGTTCGGGCTGCGGCTGCGCAACGACTGCAGGCATCGGGCATAGATGGGGAAGCCGGCCCACAAGACCACGGGCGCGGACAAGGCAAACTCCACCCAGCCTTGCGCCGCCGGGGCCACGCCAGCGACATGGCCCCCCAGCATCACCAGCGCTACGACAGCGATCGTCAGCGGCAAGGTCCACCAGAAGCGTCGGCGGAACGCCGCGAGTTCGGGATGCTCATCCGCGTCAAGACTCGGCATCGCCGGCTCAAGCGCCATACCGCACTTCGGGCAACTCCCGGGATGGTCCTGGCGGATCTCGGGGTGCATGGGGCAGGTGTAGACGGTGTCCTGCGCTGCATTGGCGTCGTCTACAGCGGAGGTGACATGTGGATGCGTGTACCGCGTGGGGTCCGCATCGAACTTCCGCTGGCATGCTGCGCCACAGAAGCTGTATCGGGTTCCCGCGTAGCTTGACTGATACGGCGTATTGGGCTTGACCGTCATCCCGCACACCGGGTCCCGTTCCTCAGTGGCGGTCACGAGCGTCAGTCGCGTCGCCGTGGCATGCGGGTGACCCCCAGCTTGGGCTCGCTCCGGCTCGCCGTCGTGCCCGGGCGCGGCGGATGACATATGCGGATGCGGTTGTTGGTCGCGCATTTTCGCGGTGCCTCAATGCCTTGTGGCCTGCGGTGCGGGCAATTGCCGTGGGGCTGCGCTGCTGATGGCCTCCAGGATCGGACAAGCGGGTCGATCGTCGCCATCACAATGCTGCGCCAGATACAGCAGGGTGTCCCGCATGCCGCTGAGCGCGGCAATCCGAGCGTCCAGTTCCTGAATGCGCTGCAACGCGATGGCCTTCACCGCCACGCTCGCGCGCCGCTTGTTTTGCCACAGCCCGAGCAGCTCCCGAATCTGCGCCGTGGAGAAACCCAATGCCCGCGCACGCCCAATGAAGCGCAGGGTGTGGATGTCGTTTTCACGATACATCCGGTAGTTTCCCTCGCTCCGGGTAGCCGAAGCGACCAGGCCAATACTTTCGTAGTAGCGGATCATTTTGGCCGAGACGCCGGAGACACTCGCGGCTTGTCCGATATTCATGGCGTGCTCCTCGCTCCTGCGCGCATGGCAGCTTCGGTATCCTGTGTTCGCGACATCTTTCACGGAACCGACGCGTGCCCAAATCTTCACGATTTCACGGTACACCCTTCCCAAGTGGGAAGGTCAAGGATGTCGCAATCGTGCTTTTGCCCGATGCCCATGCGGGCGCCTGATCCTGTTTTCCGCGCAGTTGCATTGCGAGCAAAAACCGGTATCCTTGCGAAAATTCTGCCGCTGCAAAAAACCCTTGCGTCACACGCCACGCCGGCATCCTTTCTTCGCTGGCATCCTCCTGCTGGTTTTCCTGACTGTTCAACTGGCAGCGGCGGCGTACGCCTGTGCCGGCAGTCAGTACCGGATGGACGGCGGCGACGCAAAAGCAGCCCTGACCGAATCGTGCACTGACATGGCCGATCATCACGGCAGCAGCGTGGACAAGGACAACGGCGCCCTTTGCCTGGCCCATTGTCAGGCCGACTCAAAGAGCGCCGACCATGTCGCACCGCAACTGCCGGTTTTCTTGCCGGTGCTGACGGGCGTCATCGAGCCGACACGCGTCGTTCTAGCCGATGTTCGCGCCGCGCTGCGCACCGAGGTGACAGCGCGCGCTCCCCCGCCACCCCTGGCCATCCTTTACTGCAGTTTCCAAACGTAGCCTCCGGATCGACGTCATTCTGTGCCCCCCTCTCTAGGCGTGGGGAGCTGTCGTCGTTCTTGGAGGCTTTATGCTTTTTCCTCGTCGCCTGACGCTGGCGCTGCTCTGCGCGCCTGCCTTCGGCATCGCGATGTCGCATGCCGCGACCTCGCAATCCGTTCCCCCGCTTTCCGTTGAGGAAACCGTCGCGCTCGCCACCGCGCATGCCAGCGACGCCGAATCCTCGCGCGGCACCATCGAAGCCGCAACCCAAATGGCGGTCGCCGCCGGCCAGTTGCCGGACCCCGTACTCAAGCTCGGACTCGACAACGTGCCGGTCAACGGCCCCGACCAGTTTTCGCTCAGCCGGGATTTCATGACCCAGCGCTCCATCAGCGTGATGCAGGAATTCACGCGCGCGGACAAGCGCCGCGCCAAAGCGGCACGTTTCGAGGCGGAAGCCGACGCCGCCGAAGCGCAGCGCGCGGTCGGCCTCGCCAACGTGCAGCGCAACGCCGTCGGTGCGTGGCTGGACCGCTGGTATGCCGAACAGACCGGCACGTTGCTGGGCCACCATGGCCACCCGCTGGAACTCGCATTGCAGGCGGCAACTGCCGCGTATCGCAGCGGACGGGGCACACGCGCCGACGTGCTGGCGATGGAACTGGAAATCCAGAAGCTGCAGGACCGCCTGGACGAAAACCGCGCTGCCGTGGCGACCAGCACCGTCGCTCTAGAGCGCTGGGTTGGCCCGGCTGCGAGCCGCCCGATGTCCGAGCGCCCGCGCCTCGATGTTCCCCCGCCGGTCGAACAACTGGCGCGCGGTGAGTTGGACGCGGTACCCGAGATCACCGCCGCGCAGCGCGAAGTGGGTCTGGCGGAGAGCGAGATCCGGGCCGCCGCCGAAACAAAGAAGCCGGATGTCACGGTCGAGCTGATGTACAGCCAGCGTGGCTCCGCGTTCTCGAACATGGGTTCCGTGAACATCAGCTTTCCGCTGCCTTGGGACCAGGGCAACCGGCAGGACCGCGAAGTCGCGGCCAGGCTGGCACAAGCCCAGGCGGCGCGTGCCAAGTCCGAAATCCTCCGGCGCGATACCCAGGCCATGGTCGGCGCCAAGCTGGCCGAGCTGCAGCGCAATCTCGAGCGGCTCAAGCGCTACGACGAGAAGACCCTGCCGCTCGCCAGCACGCAGGCGGAGGCGGCCCTGACCGCCTACCGGTCCAATACCGGATCGCTGGTGGCCGTGGCTGAAGCCAATCATCGCGCCATCGATACGGAATTGGAGCGACTGGCGCTGGAAGCCAAGACGGCCAAGCTGTGGGCGGACCTGACCTTCCTGGTTCCGCTGCCCACCGCGCAGACCGAGTCCGCCATCAAGGAACGCAAATGAAAAAACAGGTCATTGCAACGGCTGTGGGGCTCGTTCTTGCCGGGGCCGCCATCTATGGCGCCTACCGGGTCGGCGTCACGCAGGGTGCCCGGTCGGCATCATCGTCGATGCCGGCCAGCCCGGCATCTGGTCTCGCGGCCGGCGACGTCGATCCCAAGACCGGCAAAAAGGTGCTGTACTGGCACGATCCCATGGTGCCCGGGCAGCGCTTCGACAAGCCGGGCAAATCTCCCTTCATGGACATGCAGTTGGTGCCTGTCTACGCGGAGGGGGACAGCGGTGCCAGCGGCATCACGGTTGATAGCCGTGTCGCGCAAAACCTCGGCATCCGCACGGCCGAGGTCAAGGCCGGCCGGTTGAGCGCGGTGCTGGAAGCGCCCGGCAATATCGCCATCGACGAGCGCAGCGTGCAAGTGATCCAGGCGCGCACGAACGCCTTTGTCCAGCACGTCGCAGTCAGGGCGACCCTCGACCCCGTGCGGCGGGGGCAAGCGCTGGTAACGCTGTATTCGCCAGACTGGGTGGCGGCCCAGGAAGAGTATCTGGCTGTGTTGCGTCAGCCGGCACACGGTCAAGCCGATCTCGCCGGTGCGGCCAAGGCGCGCATGCTGCAGGCCGGCATGACGCCGGGTCAGGTCAGCGCGGTTGAGGCCTCCGGCCGGCTGCAGCCCAGCGTAGGCATTGCGAGCCCCATCGATGGCATCGTGACCGAGGTCGCAGTGCGCGATGGGATGACAGTCTCCCCCGGCATGACGCTGTTCCGCCTGGCCGACTTGAGCCAGGTCTGGGTGGTTGCCGAGGTGCCCGAGGGCCAGGCCCGCACCATCTCGCCCGGCCTGGCGGTCAAGGTGCTGCCGACTGGGGCTGCCGAGCCGCTGGTCGGCAAGGTCGACACCGTGTTGCCCGACGTCAACCCGGCGACACGGACCATCAAGGTGCGCATCGTCCTGCCCAACAAGGGCCGGCACCTATTGCCGGGCATGTTTGCCACGGTCCGCTTCGACAGCGGCGAGCAGCAGGACGTGCTGACCATCCCGTTGGAGGCCGTCATCCGTACCGGTCAGCGCAGCATTGTCATGGTCGATGGTGGCCAGGCGGGCTTTGTGGCCACCGAGATCAAGACCGGGCGCGAGGCCGAGGGTATGGTCGAAGTCCTGGCGGGTCTCAAGGCTGGCCAGAAGGTGGTCACCTCCGGCCAGTTCCTGATCGATTCGGAAGCCAGCCTGCGCGGCACCACCGAGCGCATGGCTGCCCCGGCTGCGGCCTCCGCACCCGCAGCGGCCACCACCGAACACGAAGGCGTCGGCCGGATCGAGGCCGTCACCGGTGAAGGCCTGACGATCTCACACAGTCCGATTCCGTCGATCCAGTGGGGTGCCATGACGATGGACTTCGGGGCGCCGCCAACAGGTCTGCCAAAAGGCCTGAAGCCGGGCGACCGGGTGCGTTTCCGCTTCCATCTGAACGCCGATGGCATGGCAGTTCTGTCTTCGGTCGAGCCAGCCACTGGCGCAGGGGACAAGCCATGATCGCCCGGCTGATTCTGGCGTCCATCCGCAACCGCTTCCTGATTCTGCTGGCGACGCTGATGCTGACCGCCTGGGGCCTGTGGGCCGTGCGCAGCACGCCGCTCGATGCCTTGCCCGACCTGTCGGACGTGCAGGTCATCATCCGCACGCCGTTCCCCGGCCAGGCACCGCAGATCGTGGAGAACCAGGTCACTTATCCGCTGACCACCACCATGCTGTCGGTGCCCGGTGCCAAGACGGTGCGCGGCTACTCGTTCTTTGGAGACTCCTTCGTTTATGTGCTGTTCGAGGATGGCACCGACCTGTATTGGGCCCGCTCGCGCGTGCTGGAGTACCTGAACCAGGTGCAATCCCGCCTGCCGGCCGCCGCCAAGCCCGCGCTGGGCCCGGACGCGACCGGCGTGGGCTGGATCTACGAGTACGCATTGGTGGACAAGACCGGCCAGCACGACCTCAGCCAACTGCGTGCGCTGCAGGACTGGTTCCTGCGCTTCGAGCTCAAATCGCTACCCAACGTCGCCGAGGTGGCGTCGCTTGGTGGGATGGTCAAGCAGTTCCAGGTCGTCCTGATGCCGGATCGGTTACGCGCGTACAACCTGTCCCAGGCTAAGGTGCTGGCGGCACTGAAGGCGGCGAACCAGGAGACCGGCGGTTCGGTGCTCGAACTGGGCGAGGCAGAGTACATGGTCCGTGCCAGTGGCTACCTTAAGACGCTCGACGACTTTCGGCATATTCCGCTGATGACGAACGACGCGGGCATTGCTGTTCGCCTGGGCGACGTCGCCTCCCTCCAGCTTGGGCCCGAGATGCGGCGCGGCATTGCCGATCTCGACGGCCAGGGTGAGGTCGCTGGCGGTGTCATCGTGATGCGCTCCGGCAAGAACGCACTGGAAACCATCGAAGCGGTCAAGGCCAAGCTCGCCACTCTGCAGAAGAGCCTGCCGGCCGGCGTCGAGATCGTGCCAACCTACGACCGTTCCGCGCTGATCAATCGAGCGGTGGAGAACCTGACGCACAAGCTGATCGAAGAGTTCATCGTCGTCGCGCTGGTGTGCCTGGTGTTCCTGTTCCACCTGCGTTCCGCACTAGTGGCCATCGTGTCGCTGCCGTTGGGCGTGCTCGCCGCCTTCCTGGTGATGCGCTATCAGGGCGTCAATGCCAACATCATGTCGCTAGGCGGCATCGCCATCGCCGTCGGCGCGATGGTCGATGCGGCCGTGGTCATGATCGAGAACGCGCACAAGCACCTGGAACACTGGCATGCAGACAATCCCGGCCGTGACCTGGCCGGGCATGAGCGCTGGAGCGTGATCGGGGAGTCGGCGGCGGAAGTGGGTCCGGCGCTGTTCTTCTCGCTGCTGATCATCACGCTGTCGTTCATTCCGGTGTTCACGCTGGAGGCACAGGAAGGCCGGCTGTTCTCGCCGCTGGCCTTTACCAAGACCTATTCGATGGCGGCGGCGGCCGGGCTGTCCGTGACGCTGGTGCCGGTGCTGATGGGTTACCTGATCCGCGGGCGCATCCCCACCGAGCAATCGAATCCGCTCAGCCGCTGGCTGATCCGGCTTTATCAACCGGTGTTGGCCAGGGTGCTGGCGTATCCCAAGACGACGGTTGTCATCGCCGCCGTGCTGCTTGCAGCCACGGCTTGGCCGATCATGCGCACGGGCGGTGAATTCATGCCGCCGCTGGACGAGGGCGACCTGTTGTACATGCCGTCGGCGCTGCCGGGGTTGTCAGCGGGCAAGGCCGCCCAGCTCCTGCAGCAGACCGATCGCCTGATCAAGACCGTGCCGGAGGTCGCCAGCGTGTTCGGCAAGGCGGGCCGCGCCGACACCGCCACCGATCCGGCCCCCATCGAGATGTTCGAGACCACCATCCAGTTCAAGCCGCACGACCAGTGGCGGCCGGGCATGACGACCGACAAGTTGGTCGAGGAGCTGGACCGCGTGGTCAAGGTACCAGGCCTGTCCAACATCTGGGTACCGCCGATCCGCAACCGGATCGACATGCTCGCCACCGGCATCAAGAGCCCGGTCGGCATCAAGGTGGCGGGCACGGACTTGAAGGAGATCGACCGCCTGACCACGCGGATCGAGGAGGCGGTCAAGACTGTACCCGGGGTTACCTCGGCGCTGGCCGAACGCCTGTCCGGCGGGCGCTACGCCGACGTCGATATCGACCGGATGGCTGCGGGACGGTATGGCCTCAATATCGAAGACGTGCAGAGCATCGTGTCGTCAGCCGTGGGTGGAGACAACGTGGGGGAAGTGGTCGATGGCTTGGCCCGGTTCCCGATCAACGTCCGCTACCCACGTGACTACCGCGACTCGGTCGAGCAACTGCGCAGCTTGCCGATCGTCACCGACCGCGGCCAGCAGATCACGCTGTCTGACGTCGCTCGTATCCAGGTGGTGCAAGGGCCACCGATGCTGCGCAGCGAGAACGCGCGCCTCTCCGGCTGGGTGTATGTGGACATCCGGGGGCGCGACTTGCGCTCGGCGGTGCAGGACATGCAGGCGGCAGTGACCAAGGCGGTGCCGATGCCGGCAGGCTACGCGTTGAGTTGGTCGGGCCAGTTCGAGTACCTGGAGCGTGCCAGCGCCAAGCTGAAGGTGGTGGTGCCGTTCACCTTGCTGATCATCTTCGTGCTGCTGTACCTTGTGTTCGGCGGCATCGACGAGGCGCTGCTCATCATGGGCACGCTGCCGCTGGCGCTGATCGGCGGCTTCTGGCTGCTCTATCTGCTGGGATACAACCTGTCGGTGGCCGGGATCGTCGGCTTCATCGCGCTCGCCGGGGTGGCGGCCGAGTTCGGTGTGATCATGTTGCTCTATCTCAAACAGGCATGGTCGGAGCGGCAGGAGGCCGGCCAGAACACGACAACGGCGCTGCTGGAAGCCATTCAGGAAGGCGCGGTCCTGCGCGTGCGCCCAAAGGCCATGACGGTCGCCGTCATCCTGGCCGGCCTGATCCCGATCATGTGGGCGCACGGCACCGGTTCCGAGATCATGCAGCGCATTGCCGCCCCGATGGTTGGTGGCATGGTCACCGCGCCCTTGCTATCCCTGTTCGTCGTCCCGGCCGTGTATCTACTGATCCGCCGACGGCAGACGAACTCATCATCGCTTTCCACCCACCCCTCACATCAAGAGGAATCGACATGAAACACATCAAGACTCTCGCAATCGCGCTTGCGCTCGCTGCGGCACCGGCAGCATTTGCGGCCGAATCCATGGACGGCATGAACATGAAGCCGTCGGCCGAATCGATGCAGGCACCCGGTCCGGTTGCCGCGGAGATCCAGAAGATCGACCTGCAAGCGGGCAAGGTCACGCTCAAGCACGCTGCGATTGAGAACCTCGGCATGCCGGCCATGACCATGGCGTTTCCGGTCAAGGACCGCGCGTCGCTGAAGAACTTCAAGGAAGGCGAGTCGGTCTCGGTCATGTTCGATAAGGTCGGTGGCAAACCGACCGTGGTGGGTATTCAGCGCAAGTAAACGCCGGAGTGCACTCCCGCTGATGAGCGCGGGAGTGTGCCGCAGCGCGCAGTGGCTCGAAAAATGATGAGCTGCAGGATTTCGAATATTTTCGCTTAGTCCTTGACCTTCCCACGAATGGAAGGTTTATCTTGAAATCATCGCTTTAATTACCAAACCGGAATCCCCGTCGTGAGAACTCAGGCCATGGATATGCTCCCCACGCCGGCTGGCTTTGCCAGGCGGTGGCATGCGTGCGGCCGGTTTGATATCCACGGCCGCAACCTCGATCCAAGTTTGCAAAAAGGGGCGCTCCGATGAGGGCCGGAAGCCGAATCCTCCGCCGATTGGCCGGCTGGGTCGTCCTGGCCAGCTTGCTCTTCACCCGTCTGGCGGCAGCAGGGTATGTGTGCCCGATGGAATCGGTGTACGGGCCGGCGCACCAGAATCTGGTGTCGCGCGACGACTGCCTAAATGCGGGCGGCGATCAGTTGGCGCTGTGTGCCGACTCGTTTGGCGACGGGCGTCTCTGGGCCGACAACAAGGGCCATCCGCCCGATGGCGATGGGCCACCAGTACGGGAAGCTCGCTATCCCCGCCCGGAGATGTCGGGGCGCAGTGATTCGTTGCATTCCCTGTCGCTCTACACGGTGGTATCTGCGCCGGTCTATCTTCAGACGGCCAGACTACGACTCTGATTGATCCCGAATGGCGGCAGTTGCTGCTGCCAATTGCAGAAGCCATGCGCACACCCTGCTGCGAGCAAAGCACGCAATGTGGTGTCGCGCCTCTGAGAGTCAACATTCGGGATCAATCATGAAAGCTATCCAAGTTCTTTCCACTATTACCTTCGCCGCACTCAGTGCATCCGCCTTTGCAGGCCCGAACTGGGACGCCATCAACAGCGCTCGCAAGGCTGCGCAACAACAACGGGTCGCGAGTGCGGGCGATGCGGCCGACCAAGCGGTGTGCGACCACTGCGCCATGATGGGGCAGATGTCCGCAACGGGAGACAAGATGCACGAGCAAATGATGCATCGGTCGGACGGCCAGCGGAGCAATGCGAATGCTGCGCTGTTCGGCGAGCGGGCAGCGATGCCCGCCGACTCTCGCACGGTTGCCGTCGTCCCGGGGATGAAAGCCGTTCCCGTGCGCGCTGGCGAAACGGTGCGCTTTGACTTCGGCTCAAGCTCAGCAACGTGGACCTTTGCCGCGCGGCCGGGCAACTCCGCCGTCGAACTGAGCACGCTCTTTCCGGAGGTTCCTGCCGCCAAGGGCGTCTGGGCCTATCCCAACGGCTCCGGCCTGTACGCCGGCCACTAAATCAACTCGCGGTGAGCTCCCGGGGTCCTGGGAGCCGGCGCGTTTCGCGCCGCATTACTGG
Organism: Ralstonia sp. SET104; assembly: GCF_003851545.1. Classification (GTDB taxonomy): domain Bacteria; phylum Pseudomonadota; class Gammaproteobacteria; order Burkholderiales; family Burkholderiaceae; genus Ralstonia. The sequence goes on from NZ_BHVX01000023.1 coordinate 18,482, forward strand.
ATATGAGAAATACGAGATCCTGAGCGATGGCGACGCCGCCCCACTCAGATCCGCACGATTGGAGAAAAATCATGCAAACGATCAAGAAAATCATTCTCGCCAGCACGGTACTGGTGTCTCTTGGTGCAAACGCCGGTGTGGTGATGGCCGCGCAGACGGTAGACCCATACCATGATGGCGCGCACGTCGCGGACAAGCGCGATCTCTACACCGACGGCGCACGTTCGGTGAACGATCCGCGCGACCCGTACACCGATGGCGGCAACGCGCTCACCGCTCGAAACACATCAGCGGCCTGACGCTGCCCCGCCTCTTGCATGGCAAAGAAGCCAGGGACGCCAAGGCGTTCCTGGCATTCAGTCGAGCATCGATGCAAATCGCAATGCGTGTGACCAACCGTGAATAGAGCCCCAGTCTTCGATCTTCCACTCAATGTCATTGTGGCCATCTTGGTTGCCCTGGTGCTGACATTTTGTGCGATCTGTTTATTCGCTTGGTACCTGCGCCGACGATATGGCACCGGTCATCACCGCGGACATGGCCGCGCGCCCCGTTCGCGCACGCGTTCTCGCAAGACCGTCAACCGCCGCCACAAGTAAGTGGATCTGTTTCCCAACCACCTTCTCATGACGAGGTCCCACGATGAAGTACGTTTCCGCTTTTGCATTCGCCATGATGCTGGCCTCGGCTCCCGCCGCCTTTGCAGCCACGCCGATGGACGGCATGGACATGAAGCCGGCAAGCCAGGCCAAGCAAGCAGCACCCGAGCCCGTCGCGGCGGAGGTCCGGAAGATTTACCTCGATTCCGGACAGGTGACCCTCAAACACGGCCCGATCGACAACCTCGGCATGGACGCCATGACGATGCCCTTTGCCGTGAAGGACAAGGCGTCGCTGAAGAACTTCAAGGAAGGGGATACGGTGTTGGCGACCTTTGACATGATCAACGGTCAGCCCACCGTGGTGGAGATGCGCCGGCGGTAAGCGTCACAGAGCAGCCCAGCATGCGATAGAGTCATAAGGGGCAACAATGGAACACGCCCTTCATGACCAGCACGATAAGAAGCTGTCGCGCCCTACAATCGGGGCGCGACAATCTCGAAATCGTATCCATGCGACCCGACATGGCTGATATTGACCGGTATATTGAGGCTGCCACCCGCGATCACACCCGGCGCAGCTATCAGTCCGCCATCCGCCATTTCGAGCGGGAATGGGGAGGCTTCCTGCCGGCGAGCGCCGACAGCATTGCGAGGTATTTGGCCGAGCACGCGCAGACGCTTTCCATCAATACGCTGCGTCAACGGTTGGCTGCGATCGCGCAATGGCATGTCTCGCAAGGCTTTCCCGACCCAACCCAAGCACCGCATGTTCGCAAGGTGCTCAAGGGCATCCAGGCACTGCACCCGGCTCAAGTGCGGCGGGCCAAGCCGTTGCAGCTCGCCCAACTGGAGCAGCTGGCAGGCTGGCTGGATATGCAGATTGCGGCCGCCTCGGTTGCGGGAAACATCCATCAACTACAGGTCCACACCCGCAACAAAGCGCTGGTGCTGATCGGCTTCTGGCGCGGCTTCCGCTCGGACGAGCTGAGTCGGCTGCAGATCGAGCACATCACGGTCGAGCCTGGCCGGGGCATGACGATCTTCCTGCCGCGCACCAAGACGGACCGGAACCACGTCGGCACGACCCACAAGGCACCGGCGTTGTCGCGCCTGTGCCCGGTCGCGGCCTACGAAGCCTGGTTGGCAGCATCGGGCCTGACCGGTGGCCCCGTGTTCCGACGGATCGACCGCTGGGGCCGGATGGCTGATGACGGGCTGCAGGCCAGCAGCATCGTGCCGATGCTACGCTCGCTGTTTCGCGAGGCAGGCCTGCCGCAGGCGGACAGCTATAGCAGCCACTCGCTGCGGCGGGGCTTCGCGACCTGGGCCAATGGGAACCAGTGGGATCTCAAGATGTTGATGGAATACGTCGGCTGGAAGGACGTGCGCTCGGCCATGCGCTACATCGACGCGGCCGACCCGTTCGCACAGCACAGGATCGAATCCGCACTGGCACCCCCCGCAGCGCCCGTGCCGCTCTCCACCGCCATACCGATGGCACCGCTGCCTGAGCGGCTTCCGGCGCTCCCACCCAAGCCAGTTGCCCAGACGCGGCTGATGGTGAATCTGTACATCGAGCGCAACAGCAAGTTCGTTCGCGGCATGTCCAAAGCGCGCCGATGGATCGAGCAGTTCTGCCTGTCCCAGTACCAAATGCGTGTCTTCGAGAAGCGGCGTCCCCGCTACGAAATCGTCATGCCTTTCGCTGGGGGCCCCGAACTGGAGAAGGCCATCGAGGAGCTCATCTCGGAGATGCACGAAAACGCGGACCTCTGCAATTGCTTTGTCGAGGTTACCTTGCACGATCCGCTGACCGACACCTATTGGAGCTAGCCGGACCGGTTCTCAGGTGCTGCTCGCACGCCGCCGAGGCGCCGTCTCGATCAGCGAATCCTGGTAGAGGTGGATCGGGAAGCTCAGGATGCCCCGGAAGTTCACGTGTGCGAAGTGCGCCGGCCCCATGCGGCGCAGCCAGTCATCGTCGATCCGTTGTCCCTTGCGCCGCCACGTATCCACCGTCGTTTGCATGCGCTCGGTATTCCACGCAATCACCAGATTTGTCAGCAGCGTGAGCGCCCCGGAAATCGCGATCATCTCGTCCTGGCGGCGGCCGCGATCATGTTGGACCTTGCTCATATAGATCGCCCGCTGGAGCTGGTGCACGGATTCGCCCCGATTGAGGAGCGTGCGCAACTCCCGACGAAACTCGATGTTGCTGAAAAAGTCGCACAGGAATAGCGTGCGCAGCAGCTTGCCCAGATGGTCCGCTGCCCGGTGAATCGGGTCACCCTGGGCAGCACTGCCGAATCGTTGCAGCGCAACGATCGCGCTCACGCGCCCCGAGTGAATGGACGCCACCAGTCGCAGCAAACCATCCCAGCCGTCGCGGATCGCCTTGAGCGAGATGTCGAGCGAGACAGCCCCCGCCAAACCGTCTGGCACCTGTAGGCCGCGCGGCAAGTACAGTTTGCGCTCCGACAGGTTGCGCAGCCAGGGGCAGAGGTCAAAGCCAAGCAGCTTGGCCATAGCCATCCCCACGTTCGTGTAGCCGTGGGTATCCACGGCGAGCCGCAGCAGCCCGCCGTCGGCGCGGGTCTCGTTGTGACGCATGACACCTTCAATCGCCACGCCGGTCTGACGCTCGTTGAGCACCATGGGCTGGTTGTAGACGATGCCATGTTGGTCCAGCACGTGCGTATAGATGCCGACGGCGTGCGTGCGCCGGCGGGGATCGGCGCGGGCGTAGAACAGGTGTGGGGACGTGTCCAGGCTCATTGAATCGCTGGAGGCGAGTTGGCCCGTTCCCCATAGGTCGGTGATCGCATGCGTGCGCTGGAACTCCACCACGCGCTCACTGGCGCGGCGTAGCCGCCCAGGCATTTCCAGGGCGCGCATCGCTGTGGAGACGTGCGCAGGGTCCAACTGCGGGATCATGGCCGCGACGCCCTTGGCATCCAGTTCGGTGCCGTGCGCGATCAGGGCCGCATAGAGGGAGATGAGTTCGTGTGCGTCCCGCGCCTTGCGCGCCAGCAGCACTTCGCTGAAATTTGTACGGGCATCCATCTCCAGGATCATGTCGGCAAACTGCGCGCTGCCGATGTCCTTGAAGAGCAGATCCCGGGTACGTTGGGGCGTGGTATCGGTTGTCTGCGCTTCCAGGGGCGACAAATGGAGGATGCCCTCCGCGTCGATCGTGAAGTGGCCAGCCTCACGTGCCTCGTTCAGCGCCGCAAGACCCGCCTTCAAATGCTCGGTCAGGCGATCAAGGTAGGTGCCAGCCTGGTTTGGCAAGCCGAGCGAGGACAGATGCCGGTCCCGGTCGGATTCCCACTGTGCCGGTGGAATCAGCAACTGGTCACGCTCCCGAAACGAAAGGCTGTGGTTGATCCACACCGTGCCGCGACGCAGCCCCTTGCGCAAGCTCATCACCGCAGAGGCCTCCAAGGCACGCAGCGCGCGTTGGCGGTCCTCGCCGTCAACCAGGTCGCGCCAACTGGCGCTCACCGGCACATTGCAGTCAGGCGGCAATTCCGTCATGCCCTGGTCGTGCAAACCGCCAATGAGATCGAGTTGGCGCATGGCCGGATCGCTACCGTGACTGGCAAACTCCAACGCCCGCAAGGGTGTCAGGAGATTGCGGATACGGTGGTGGTCCTCCGTAAGCGTTTCGCGCACGCTTGCGGCATGACTCGCCGGAGGCCGGCTGGATAGACCCTCAAGCAGCTTGCCGATATCTGCCAGCCGCTCCTCGGCCGAGCGGCGGGTATCGTTCACCAGCGCCTTGATCTCCACCAGTTGCTGCCGGTACTCGACCGCCGAGCGGGCTTGCTTCGTTGTGGTCTTGTTGTATGCCTGCCGGACCAAGTCTGAGATGCGGCGCCCACTTTGGTAGAGCATTGCGTCCGTTAACTCCAGCAAGGAGACGCGCAGGAAGAACACCAGTTCAATCGTTCGGGTAGACGCTTTGAGTTCGCGAACTTTGGCGGGGCGGCGGGCTTGGATACGCTGACCGTAGGCACGCTGCTTCTCGATAGGGACCGCGTCAAATGTCCAGGTATGCGCGCCCAGGTCCTTCAAAAAGCTGATCTTGGCCAGCGTCTCGGACATGGTCGACGGGCTGTGGCGCGCGGGTGGGGTCTTGAGCCATTCCAGCACCGTCGTTCCCGAGGTGGCGTGCTGAGCAAACACCGCAGCCTCGGCCCGCATGATCTGCTCGGGCGAGACCACCACGTCGATCATCGCCAGCAAATCCCGCTCGATGCCAGCCCATATGGTGCGGGCAAGATCCTGCAGCGCACGCGTCGAAGGGATCAGAATCCGACGCTCGTACAGCCAGTAGTGGGCGTGTTGAAGGAGTTCTTCAACGGTCAGCGATTCGGCGGCGTCCTGGCGTATCCAGGCTTCGAGGCCGGCCCATTGCTCGTCATCGAGGCGTGTCAGGCCGAGGTATTGGAAGGCCCAGACCTGATGCTCATACAGCGTCGGATATCGCTGGTAAATGGTGCGTAGCGAGGCGATCGTCGGCGTCTCGACGCCGAGCTTGTCGCCGATGTAGCGCAGCAACTGACGGGGAAGTGTGTTGAGTTGGTCCAGCGTACGGCCGCTGGCGCGCAGAAAGACCAACTGAATGGCGGCTCCGGGGCGTCCGGCGCGTCGAAACTTCTGGTTGATCGCTGCAACATCGCTAGCGGTCAGCGCGAAATAGTGCTCGACATCGAACTCCGACAACCGAGTGGGCAGGGAGTCCTTTCCCACATAGCGAAATTCCAAGCCCGGCATCTTCTGCCCCCGTCAGGGTGGCGCGATCCGAAATCGCGGGCGGACATCGTACTCCCGAAGTCACTTGAGAGCAGCAGACAATTGTCGGAAAAGGCCTGGGAGCATTATGAATAAAGGCTCTGCGGGGAAACCGTAAGAAAATGCACGAAAAGGACGATTACCCCAAAGCGGATGGCGAGATAGGTTGTGCCCCACACCACGTAGGTGATGAGCAGGCACAGCGCGATGAAGGGAGACATGACGGGAGCCTCGGCGAGGAAGCCCCGATGCTACTCAAGACCGACTGATGCGCAAAACGAGTTTTGTTAGCGCTCGTTGTGAGCGGCGTTAGCAAGCAAGTGAAGTACGGCCAGCGCGGTGTTGTGAACATCGACTGTGCGGTCCGGAACGCCATTCGAGTGGTTCGTGAACCTCAAGCGGCGGGTCCGGAACCGCGCCTGCGGCGTTCCGGACTTCAATCATGGCGTTCGCAACGCCACACCATGGGGTTCAGAACCTCAACGGCGGTGTTCAGAACCGCATGCATGGCGTTTTGAACCCGGCTCCCTGGTGTTCCGAACCTCAAGTGTGGGGTTCAGAACGCCAAGGCAGGCGTTCCAGACGCCAGCGGCTGGTCAGATCACCCGGAACCCGTGCGTGCCATCCCGGCCGAGTTGTTCCACCAGCCCGAACTCCCAATCCAGATACGCCTGCATGGCTGCGCGCGGTGCGCTCGTGCCTTCGTACGGGCGGCGGTAGCGGTCGATGCGGTTTGAGGCCAGGCGGGTCTCGCCGGCTTCAACGGGCAGGCCTGCGGCCACCCATGCTGCGGTGCCACCGTCGAGCGCCCACACCTCGGCCTGCGTCAGCTCGGCCAGGTCGGCGGCGGCAAAGCGCGCGAGCTGGCTGCTGCCGCAAGTCAGCACATAGCGGCGTGCAGCCGGGATGCGTGTGAGGGCGGCGGGCAAATCGGAGCGCACGGCAAACCATGCCCCCGGAATATGCCGCGCAACATAGTTGGCGCTGCGCGTGACATCGATGACCGCCGTGTCGCCAGCTTCAAGCCAGCCGGCCAGGGTGCGCGCATCGACGGTGCACACGGTGGGGGATGGGGCGGGGGATGGAGCGGCAGGTGTCTGCCATGCGCCGGTGGCGCTGCGCTCGCTGGCGTCGACCGGGTCGACCACGTAGACCTCCCAGCCCATCTGTGCGAGCCACGAGGCAGACATGTCGGCGCGCACGCCGTCGTCATCGGCCAGGACGATGCGGGCGCCACGTACAGCGGCGATGTGGTCTGTTTCCTGCACGAGCTGGCCGCCCGGGGCGCTGGCAAAGCCGGGCAGGTGGCCGGCGGCGTATTCCTCGGGGGTGCGTACGTCGAGCTTGTAGAGCGTGCGGTCGGGGGCGTCGAGGGTGGCAACGTCTGCAAGCGCAATGCGCGGCACGCTGGCGCGCTCGGCCACGGCGCGGGCATCGGCTTGCGCCTGGGCGCGCGTGCCTGCACAGACGCCCTGCGGATGCCGGCGGCTGGCACCGTGATCGAGCACCTGATCGGCCAGCAGCCAGCCGATGGTGCCATTGCGCAACGCCGCCACCGGGTTGGGAATGCCCGCGTTCACCAGCGATTGCGTGCCGATGATGCTGCGCGTGCGTCCGGCGCAATTGACGATGACCTGCGTGTTCGGGTCCGGCGCCAGCTCACGGATGCGCAACACCAGCTCGGCACCCGGCACGCTCGTCGCAGTGGGAATGCTCATGGTCTGGAATTCTTCATAGCGGCGCGCATCGACGATGACCACATCGCGCTTGGCATCGAGCAGCGCCTTGACCTCCTGCGCGCTGAACGACGGCGTGTGGCGACGCGCCTCCACGTATTCGCCAAACGATTTGCTGGGCACGTTCACGTCCTGGAACACCTCACCGCCGGCTGCGCGCCAGCCGTCGAGCCCGCCGTCGAGCAGGTACACGCGTGTGTAGCCCAGTTCGGCCAGCTTGGCCGCAGCACGCGGGGCGAGGTCTACGCCGTCGTGCACGCCATACAGCACGATCAACGTATCGCGGCGCGGAATGCGCGCCCACGCCTCCAGCTCCAGCCGGGAGAGCGGCAGGTTGGCGGCCCACAGCGGGTGCGCCTGGGCGTACGGGTCTTCTTCTCGCACGTCAACCAGCGCGATCTCCTTGCGGGCGAGCAGCGCGGCACGTACGTCGGCAAACGACAGCGCAGGGAGGTGGCTTTGGGCCAGTGGCACAGCGGCCGGTGATGTGCAAGCTTCGATGAACGTGCTCACGATGCGGGTGTGTCCTTGGAACGATCCCAGAGATTGGGCAAGTGGGTATTGGAGTAACCGGAGATGAAGGGCTTGCGTGTGCCGTCTTCTGTATAGACGGCGCGATGGATGCCGCCGATGTTGCCGCCGTACACGTGGATGCTGATTGACGTGCGGTCATCAAAGGCGTTGTGCACGCGGTGGATGTCGCCCACGCGCGGCGAGACGCATTCGACAGCGCCGGGCTCCAGGCGGATGGCGGCGCCGTCGGGCTGCGGTTTGCCTTGGGCGTCGAGCGCAAACGGCTGCGAGTACTCTGCGCCGCGCAGCATGCCAATCAGGCCCCACGTGGTGTGGTCGTGGATGGGGGTGCGCTGGCCGGGGCCCCAGACAAAGCTGACGATGGAAAAACGCTCGCCGGAATCGGCATGCAGCAGGAACTGCTGGAAGTGCTCGGGGTGAGGCTGTGCGTATTCCGCTGGCAGCCAGTCGTCGCGGGCGACGAGCGCGCTGAGCAGGGGGCCGGCGCGCGCGAAGATTTCGGCTTCGGCCGGTTGCTGATCCAGCAGGCGCGACAGCGCGGTCACGAAATCGCGCAGCGGCACGATGGACTGCGATTGCGCTGGTGCCGAAACGGAGAGGGCAGCGGAAGCGGAAACGGAAGCGAGGGCAGGCGTGCTCATCGGCAGGTTCCTGATGTGGGGCTCTGACGCATCTTGCTGGACTTGCGCGCAGGCGTCTACCTAACCTAAACCCCGAGCGCAGTGCCGCGGGCGGCCTGCAAGATGGCGCTGTTCTGCGGCGCCAACCGTTCAGGCGCTGATGCTCCGAAGTGGCCGCTGGAGGCCGCGTCCACCTTTAAAACGGGGTTTGTGCTGACGCGCTAACGGGCATTGCCCGAATGGGATTCTGCACTGGGCCGTGAGCCGCCATGCGGGCCGGCGCTGCCGGGCGCTTCCACAACGCTCTTGGGCAGGTTGGCTGCCGGGGTGGTGGCGTCTGGGGCGTTGTTGCCACCCTTGCCGAAGCGTGCCGCCAGGCGGTTTTGCGCCTCGGTCAGTTGGGCCTGTTCTTGCGCTTTTTGCGCGCGTTCCGTTTCGGCCTGTTTGGCTGAAGCGGCTTGCTCGGCCTGCGTTGGTGGCGGCAGTTTGCCGTGGGTTGGATGCGAAAACGCCGCCATCGCCAAACCAAGCGCCACTGCGGCAGGCCACATGGCGGGGCGTTGAAGGCTATGGACAGTTTGGGGCATGGCGATCTCCTGGTCGGGAACACCATGGTTCAGCAAGCGCGGTGCCGCGTGAGTTCAGCGCCCCTCGGCAAGCGCGTTGTGCAGCACCGTCTTGAGCACGTTGAACACCGGGTTGTCGTTGTCCTTGCGATACGCCATCCAGAGTTCGACCGGTTTGGCCGGCGTCGTGCGCACCGGGCGGTAGACCACGCCCTCGAAGTGCAGCATGGCCGCGGCCGCCGGGATGAGCGCCACGCCAATACCCGCACGCACCAGCGCCAGCATTGAGTGGATCTGGCTGACATATTCCACGATGTCGGGCAATACCTCCGCGCGCTCGAACAGGCTGCTCACCATTTGGTGGAAGTAGCGTGCTTCGTATGGCGAATACATCAGCAGCGGCTGGCCCTCGCAATCGCGCAGGCTGGGGCGTTGCGGCCAGTTGTCGGCCACGGCTTCCGGCAGGGCGATCACGAGCGCTTCCTGCGAGCACGGCACGGCGATCAGCTCGCCGTGCTCGACCGGCGGCCGCAGCAGACCCACGTCGATTTCACGCGCATCCAGTGCAGAGAGTTGCGCGCCGCTCACCATCTCTTTCAGCGTTAATCGCACCCCGGGTGAGGCCGCCCGCACCGCGCTCACCAGTGAAGGCAACTTTCCATAGCCGACCGACGCGGTAAACCCGATTGCCAACGCCCCCGACGCACCGGTTGCCACACGCCGCGCCGTGGCCGCCGCTTCATCGGCCAGACGCAGGATGCGCGAGGCATCGGGCAGGAAACTGCGCCCCGCCGCCGTCAACTTGACCGAGCGGCTGTTGCGCTCCAGCAGCGCTGTGCCGACCTGGTGTTCCAGCAGGCGCACTTGGCGCGAGAGCGGCGGCTGCGTCATGTGCAGGCGCTCTGCTGCGCGCCCAAAGTGCAGTTCTTCTGCCACGGCAACAAAGCAGCGGAGTTGGCTGAGTTCAAACATCGATTCAAAACCTGTATGGATTGAGTCAGTGCTTATCTTGAATGGGAAAGATTGGCGATGCAAGAATCGGCTCGCCTCGGGGCGGGGTCAATCACCCGAGGCCAACAACAACCAACTGGAGGCATGCATGTCGATGGAAAGCACGGAAGTGAATCGCCGCACATTTCTCAGGGGCGTGGCGGGGGCGGGCCTTGCAGCGGCCAGCGGCTTGGCCGGTGCGCAGAAGGTCGAAGGGTTCAAGCCGAACGCGCGTTACCCCGATGTGGCGGTGGAGGTGCTCGACCCGAGCTTTCTGAAATACCGCCTGTACAGCAGTTCCGTAGAGCAACTCGCAACGGGGATGCGCTGGGCGGAGGGGCCGGTGTACTTTCCGGCCGGGCGCTACCTGCTGGTGAGCGATATCCCCAACAATCGCATCATGAAGTACGACGAGACGAACGGCGCCTTCAGCGTGTTCCGCGAGCCGTCGAACTACGCCAACGGCAATACGCGCGACCGGCAAGGGCGGCTGGTCACTTGCGAGCACTCGGTCACGCGCCGCATCACGCGTACCGAATACGACGGCAGCATCACCGTGCTGGCCGATCACTACCAGGGCAAGCGCCTGAATGCGCCCAACGACATCGTGGTCAAGTCTGACGACAGCGTGTGGTTCACAGACCCGCTGTTCGGCATCAACGGCAACTGGGAGGGCTTCAAGGCGCAGTCGGAGCAGGCCACCACGAATGTCTACCGCATTGATCCGAACGGCAGCATCCGCGCGATCATCACTGACCTCATCAACCCGAATGGGCTGGCGTTTTCGCCGGACGAGAAGAAGCTCTACGTGGTCGAGTGGAAGGGCACGCCGTCGCGCAGCATCTGGAGCTATGACATCGCGCCCGATGGCACGGCATCCAACAAGACCAAGCTGATCGATGCCAACGGCGCGGGCGCCCTGGATGGCTTTCGCGTTGACAAGGACGGCAACCTCTGGTGCGGCTGGGGCTCGGACGGGCGCTTGGGCATCAACTCGGCCGACTACGATGGCGTGAAGGTCTTCAACGCGCACGGCAAGCCGATCGGCTTCATCCACCTGCCGGAACGCTGCCCGAACCTGACCTTCGGCGGGCCGAAAAACAATCGCTTGTACATGGCCAGTTCGCACTCCCTTTACGCCCTTTATGTGGAGGCCGAAGGCGCGGTGTAACGCCGCCCTGACCGAACGCGGCCGCTCCATCACGTGCGGCCGCAGCATCCGAATCGGTGGATTAGGGTAGACCCTGTATCAATACAAGTTCTGTATCAATCGAGTTAGCAGTTGGCTTGGACTTGAATTGATCGTGGTGCAAGAATTCGTTCACCAACAACACGCATTGATCACGAGCGCGACATGTCCCGATACAGCCCCAAAGAATTTGCCCAACAGATCGGCTCCGGTCTGCTGTCTTTCCCGGTCACGCACTTCAAGGCGTCCGACCTGTCGTTCGACGAGCCGGCCTACCGCGCCAACCTGAACTGGCTGTTCAGCCACGATGCCGCGGGCCTGTTTGCCGCAGGTGGCACGGGTGAGTTCTTCTCATTGACCGCCGCTGAAACCGACCGCGTGGTGCGCGCTGCGGTGGAGGAAACCGGCGGCAAGATTCCTGTCATCGCCCCGGCTGGACGTGGCACTGCGGAATCGATCGAATACTGCAAGGCTGCTGAAGCGGCTGGCGCAGACGGCATCCTGCTGCTGCCGCCGTATCTGACCGAAGCGTCTGCCGATGGCGTGGCCGCGCACGTGGAACAGGTTTGCAAGTCGACCAAGCTGGGCGTGATCGTCTACAACCGCGCCAACCAGGTGCTGGATGAAAACCACCTGGAGCGTCTGGCCGCGCGTTGCCCGAACCTGGTCGGCTTCAAGGACGGCGTGGGCGATCTCGAACTGATGACCCGCATCTACGCCCGCCTGGGTGAGCGCTTCACCTACATCGGTGGCTTGCCCACCGCCGAGACGTTCGCGCTGCCGTACCTGACGATGGGCGTGTCGACATACTCGTCGGCCATCTTCAACTTCGTGCCGAAGTTCGCCCTGGAGTTCTACGCTGCCGTGCGCGCGTATGACAACGCCAAGGTCTACGAGATGCTGAATGCGTTCGTGCTGCCGTACCTCCAATTGCGCAATCGCAAGCGCGGCTATGCAGTGTCGATCGTCAAGGCGGGCATGAAGGTCATTGGCCGCGATGCAGGCCCGGTGCGTGCCCCGTTGACCGACCTGACCGATGCCGAACTGGCGGATCTGTCGGCGCTGGTGTCGCGCATTGCCGAAGTGGAAAAGCTGGCTGCCTGAACGCAGCAAAAACGCAAGGAACCAACATGTATTTGAGCGGCGAACTGTTGTTGGGTGCTGCCCGCGTGGCGGGTGGTGCCGGCACGGTTCGCGCCATGAACCCCGCCACCGGGGAATGGCTCGAACCTGAATTCACGCTGGCCTCCAAGGCCGATGCCGCACGTGCCGCGGAACTGGCCGCCGCGGCTTTTGACGTTTACCGCGAGAGCGCGCCGGAAGCACGCGCGGCCTTCCTGGAGGCCATCGCCAGCCAGATCGAAGCGCTGGGCGATGTGTTGATCGAACGCGCGATGGCCGAGTCGGCATTGCCGCGTCCGCGTCTGGAAGGCGAGCGTGGCCGCACGTGTGGTCAGCTCCGTCTGTTTGCGAGTGTGGTGCGGGCCGGTGATGCCGTGGGCGCGCGCCTCGATTCAGCGCTGCCCGAGCGTAAGCCGCTGCCGCGTTCCGACCTGCGCATGCGCCGCATCGCGCTGGGGCCGGTGGCCGTGTTTGGCGCAAGCAACTTCCCGCTGGCGTTTTCAGTGGCGGGCGGGGATACCGCGTCGGCGCTGGCGGCCGGTTGCCCGGTCGTCGTGAAGGCGCATCCGGCACACCCCGGTACGTCCGAGCTGATGGGCCGCGCCATTCAAGCTGCGGTTGCACAGTGCGGTCTGCCGGAGGGCGTGTTCTCGCTGATCCTGGCGGACAACGATGTGGCTGGTGCACTGGTGGCAGATCCGCGCATTCAGGCGGTGGGCTTTACGGGCTCGCGCGCTGGGGGTCAGGCGCTGCTGCGCATTGCGCAGGCGCGTCCGCAGCCGATTCCGGTGTATGGCGAGCTGAGCGCCATCAACCCGGTCTTCCTGCTGCCCGATGCACTGGCCAAGCGCGCCGCTGTGCTGGGTCAGCAGTACGTGGCATCGCTCACGATGGGCGCAGGCCAGTTCTGTACGAATCCGGGCCTGCTGCTTGCCATCGACGGACCGGAACTGGACGCTTTTGAAGCGGCCGCCGCCGCTGCCATGGGCGGCGTGGCCGCGCAGCCGATGCTCACCGCCGGTATTCACGCCGCCTACACGCGCGGCGTCGACAAGCTGGCGGGCGAGGCCAACGTGCGCTGCGTCGCACGCGGGCAAGACAGCGACCAACCGTATCGCGGGCAAGCGGGCTTCTACATCACCGATGCCCAGAGCTTCCGGGCGCAGCCGACGCTGCATGATGAAGTTTTTGGCGCCACGGGCCTGGTCGTACGCTGCCGCGATGCGGAAGAGCTGCGCGCGCTGGCCGAATCGCTTGAAGGTCAGTTGACCGCCACGCTGCATCTGGACGCAGGCGACACCGCCATTGCGCGTTCGTTGCTGCCGATTCTGGAGCGCAAGGCGGGCCGCATTCTGGCCAATGGCTGGCCGACAGGCGTCGAGGTGTGCCAGGCGATGGTGCACGGCGGCCCCTGGCCGGCAACAACGGATGCCCGCACGACTTCGGTTGGCACGGCGGCCATCGAGCGCTTCCTGCGCCCGGTGTGCTACCAGGATCTGCCGGCCGAACTGCTGCCCGAGGCACTGCAGGACGCCAATCCCCTCAAGCTGCGCCGTTTGGTGGATGGAAGCTGGGCCTAAAGTCGCAACACACGCATAGCAAGAACAACACGCCGGGCCACACAGGACCCGGCAACTTGAACCGACTGGCACGACAGGTGCCGGCTTAAGGAGGAGACGATGGACATCAAAGCCCCCACAGTGGGAGCCCAGGCTGTGCCGCACGCTGAGCGCATGAGCCGGGTGCGTTTCTTGATCCTCGCGATGCTGTTTATCGTGACGACCATCAACTACGCTGATCGCGCGACCATCTCCATTGCCGGCTCGGCCATGCAGAAGGATCTCGGCATCGATGCCGTGTCGCTCGGCTACATCTTTTCAGCGTTCGGCTGGTCCTACGTGATTTCGCAGCTCCCAGGCGGCTGGCTGCTTGACCGCTTCGGTTCCAAGCGCGTGTACACGTTCAGCATTTTGCTGTGGTCGCTGTTCACGCTGGCGCAGGGTGCGATTGGCTTCTTTACCGGTGCGACTGCCATCATCGTGGTGTTCTGCCTGCGCTTTCTGGTGGGCGCGGCGGAAGCGCCGTCTTTCCCGGCCAACAGCCGTATCGTGGCAGCGTGGTTCCCGGCCAATGAGCGCGGCACTGCAGCGGCCATCTTCAACTCTGCACAGTACGCCGCCACGGTGGTGTTTGCTCCGCTGATGGCCTGGCTGGTGCACGAGTTTGGCTGGCATCTCGTGTTTATCGTGATGGGCGTGATCGGCATTGTTATGGCGGTGGTGTGGAAAACGTTCGTGCACGAACCGAAAGACCACCCGCGTGTCAACCGCGCCGAAATCGAGTACATCGAAGCCGGTGGCGGCCTGGTCAACATGGACCGTGCGGGCGTGGCAAAGACAGAAGGCCCGAAACTCGGTTACGTCAAGCAGCTTCTGCAGAACCGCATGCTGATGGGCGTGTACATCGCGCAGTACTGCATCAACGCGCTCACGTACTTTTTCATCACGTGGTTCCCCGTGTATCTGGTGCAAGCGCGCGGCATGTCGATCCTGAAGGCGGGTTTCGTGGCGTCGATTCCGGCGGTGTGCGGCTTCCTGGGCGGCATTCTGGGCGGGATCATTTCTGACGCGCTGCTGCGCCGTGGTGCCTCGCTGTCAGTGGCGCGCAAGGTGCCGATCGTGCTGGGCATGCTGCTCTCCATGACCATGGTGATCTGCAATTACGTCGATGCGCAGGCCGTTGTGGTGGCGGTGATGGCGCTGTCGTTCTTCGGCAAGGGTCTGGGCGCGCTGGGCTGGGCCGTGAACTCGGATACGGCACCCAAGCAGATCGCAGGCTTGTCGGGCGCGCTGATGAACACCTTCGGCAATCTGTCGAGCATCACCACGCCGATCGCCATCGGCTACATCGTCAACACCACCGGGTCGTTCAACGGTGCGCTGGTGTATGTGGGTATCCATGCCGCGGTTGCCATCGTCTGCTACCTGTTCATGGTGGGCGAGATCAAGCGTGTGGAACTCAAGCCGCTGTAAGCCACGGGAGCAATAGAAGTGACGTTGCAATCGATCGAATCCGGCGCACGCACCCATACACCGCGTGTGACGGAGATGCAGGTGATCCCGGTTGCCGGGCGCGACAGCATGCTGCTGAACCTGTGCGGCGCGCATGCTCCGTTCTTCACGCGCAATCTCGTCATCCTCAAGGACAACGCCGGGCGCACCGGCGTGGGCGAGGTGCCCGGCGGTGAGGGCATCCGCCAGACGCTGGAGCGTGTGATTCCGCTGGTGGTTGGGCAGCCCGTGGGCCGTGCCAACGGCGTGCTCAACAGCATCCGCCATGCGCTGACCGGTGGCGGCAGTGCCGCGCATCAGGCAACGGTGCACCAGGTGAGCTCCGCCTCGGAAGCTGCCGTGCTGCGCCAGCCGCACGAGATCAACCTGCGCATGGACAACGTCATCACGGCGGTGGAAGCGGCGTTGCTCGATCTGCTGGGCCAGTTTCTGGAAGTGCCGGTGGCCGAATTGCTTGGCGCCGGGCAGCAGCGCGATAGCGCCCCGATGCTCGCCTACCTGTTCTACGTGGGCGAGCGTCGCAAGACCGATCTGCCGTATCTTGATGGCGCGAATGGCGCTGACGATTGGTTGCGCCTGCGGCACGAAGCGGCCATGACACCCGACGCCATCGCCCGCTTGGCTGAAGCGGCCACCGAGCGCTACGGCTTTGCCGATTTCAAGCTCAAGGGCGGGGTCATGCGCGGTGCAGAAGAGATGGAAGCGATTGCCGCCATCAAGGCACGCTTCCCGCATGCCCGCGTGACGCTCGATCCGAACGGCGCGTGGTCGCTCGATGAAGCGATTGCGCTGTGCAAGGGCCAGGGCCATCTCCTGGCGTATGCCGAAGACCCATGTGGCCCGGAAGCCGGCTACTCGGGCCGTGAGGTGATGGCCGAATTCAAGCGCGCCACCGGCATCCCGACAGCCACCAACATGATCGCCACCGATTGGCGCCAGATGGGCCACGCGGTCCAGTTGCACGCGGTGGATATTCCGCTGGCCGATCCGCATTTCTGGACCATGCAGGGCTCGGTGCGCGTTGCGCAACTGTGCGACGAATGGGGCCTGACCTGGGGCTCGCATTCCAACAACCATTTCGATGTCTCGCTGGCGATGTTCACGCATGTGGCCGCCGCGGCACCGGGCAATATCACGGCCATTGATACCCACTGGATCTGGCAAGAGGCCGAAGAGCGCCTGACGCGCGAGCCGCTGCGCATCCAGGGCGGCCACGTGGCCGTGCCGGAGCGCTCGGGGCTGGGCATCGAGATCGACATGGACCGCGTCATGGCAGCCCATATGCTTTACAAAACCCTTGGCCCTGGCGCGCGCGACGACGCCATGGCCATGCAGTACCTCGTGCCGGGCTGGACGTATGATCCGAAGCGCCCGAGCCTGGGGCGCTGAGCTGAATATCACTTGAGAATCAATCACGGAGTCTGTGATGTCTGAACCAACGCTGGCCTCTGAAGCCGGCAACGCAATTGAAAAGGCGCTGACGATCCGCGTGCATGACGGTGACAACGTTGCCATCGTCGTTAATGCACGCGGCTTGCCCGCCGGCACGGTACTGGCCGATGGCACCGTGCTGGTTGAAGGCGTGCCGCAAGGCCACAAGGTGGCGCTGGTTGACCTGGCCGAGGGCGACGCCGTCATCCGCTACAACGAGGTGATCGGCTATGCCGTGAAGCCGCTTCCGCGCGGCAGTTGGGTCAACGAGCACGCTGTGAAGCTGCCGTCTGCACCCGCGCTGGATGAGTTGCCGCTCGCCACGCGCCCCGACCCCAACCTCGCCAGGCTCGAAGGCTATACCTTCGAGGGCTATCGCAACGCAGACGGCACAGTCGGCACGAAGAACGTGCTTGGCATCATGACCAGCGTGCAGTGCGTGGCGGGCGTGACGGATTACGTGGTCGGCCGCATCAAGCGCGAGCTGCTGCCGCGCTTCCCGAACGTCGATGATGTGGTGGCACTCAACCACGTGTACGGTTGCGGCGTGGCCATCAACGCGCCAGCCGCCATCGTGCCGATCCGCACGCTGCAAAACCTTGCGCTCAACCCGAACTTCGGCGGCGAGATCATGGTGATCGGCCTGGGCTGCGAAAAGCTCGTGCCTGAGCGCCTCGTACCGGAAAAGCTCGCACCTGGGGGGCGTATTCCCATTGAAGTTGCCGGCACGGCAGATTCGCCGGTGCTGCGCCTGCAAGACGAAGCCTTTGACGGCTTCATCGGCATGACCGACGCCATCATGGAGATGGCCGAGCGCCGCCTGCAACACCTCAACAAGCGCCAGCGCGAAACCTGCCCGGCATCCGATCTCGTGGTTGGCGTGCAATGCGGCGGCAGCGATGCGTTCTCTGGCGTGACCGCCAACCCGGCGGTCGGTTTTGCGGCCGACTTGATCGTGCGGGCCGGCGGCACCGTGATGTTCTCGGAAGTGACCGAAGTGCGCGACGCCATCCATCTGCTTACGCCGCGCGCCATCGATGAGGATGTCGGCCGTGCGCTGTTGCGCGAAATGGCGTGGTACGACAATTACCTCAGCGGCGGCCAGACCGACCGCAGCGCAAACCCCTCGCCGGGCAACAAGAAGGGTGGCCTCTCAAACGTGGTGGAAAAGGCGCTGGGCTCGATCGTGAAGTCGGGCAGCACGCCCATCGTCGACGTGCTCGGGCCCGGTGAAAAAGTGCGCCGCAAGGGCCTGATCTTTGCCGCAACGCCCGCCAGCGATTTCGTGTGCGGCACGCTGCAGTTGGCCTCGGGCATGAATCTGCAGGTGTTCACCACTGGCCGCGGCACGCCGTATGGTCTGGCCATGGCGCCGGTCATCAAGGTGTCGACGCGCAAGGCGCTGTCCGAACGCTGGCATGACCTGATCGACCTTGATGCGGGCCGCATTGCCACTGGCGAAGCGAGCATTGCCGACATCGGCTGGGAGCTGTTCCACCTGATTCTTGACGTGGCGAGCGGGCGCAAGGAAGTTTGCGCCGACAAGCTGGGCCTGCATAATGCGCTGGCTCTGTTTAACCCCGCCCCGGTGACCTGATATGCCCACTGAAGTTCACGTTCAATCCGACCCGCTCGCGGGTGTGACCACGCGTTGCCATCGCCTGCTGCTGACCGGCGCAGGCGGCAACCTCGGCAAGGTGCTGCGCGATCGTCTGCCCAAATATGCCGATGTTTTGCGCTTGTCTGATATATCAACCCTGGGCGAGGCACGCATTGGTGAGGAGATCGCGCCGTGCGACCTGGCCGATGCGCAAGCGGTCGATGCGCTCGTTGCCGGCACGGATGCGATCGTGCATCTGGGCGGCGTGTCGGTCGAGCGGCCGTTTGAAGAGATCCTGCCAGCCAATATTGCCGGCACGTACAACCTGTACGAAGCTGCGCGTCGCCATGGCGTGCGCCGCATCGTGTTCGCCAGCTCGAACCACACCATCGGTTTCTACAAGCAGGGCGAGGTGATCGACAGCGCCTCGCCCACCAAGCCCGATGGCTACTATGGCTTGAGCAAGGTCTTTGGCGAGCAGCTTGCGAGCTTCTACTTTGATCGCTACGGCATCGAGACGGTCGCCATCCGCATCGGCTCGTCGTTTGCCGAAGCGAAGGACCGCCGCATGCTCATCACCTGGCTCGGCTACGACGATCTGGAGCAGCTCATCCGCCGCGCCTTGTTTGTGCCCCGCGTGGGTTTTACCGTGGTCTACGGCATGTCGAACAACCGTGACCACTGGTGGGACAACCGCCACGCCGCACATCTCGGCTACCAGCCCACCGAGACGAGCGAGATTTTCCGCGCGCAAGTTGAAGCCCAACCGCCGCTGCCCGCCGATGACCCGGCTGCGCAGTACCAAGGCGGCGCATTCGTCAAAGCCGGCCCGTTCGGAGACTGACGCAATGCAAGTGAACGTAGAGCCGACTGTCGAGCGGATTGGCACCATGCAATGCGGCGTGGGTGAAAGCCCCATCTGGCACGCCGGTGAGCAGGCACTGTATTGGACGGACATTCCGGGCCGCAAGCTATGGCGCTGGAATTTCTTCTCCGGCCAGCTCAATACATGGGCGCTGCCCGAGATGGCTGGCTGTATTGCCATGGCTTCCGATGGTTGGGCGATGGCCATGGAGACAGGCATCTTCCTGGCGTCGTCGCCCAAGGCTGGTGTCGAGCTTGCACCGCTGGAACGCCTCGCCACGGTGGCGCACCCGCGCCCCGACATGCGCTTCAACGATGGCCGCTGTGACCGCCAGGGCCGCTTCCTGGCAGGCACGATGGTGTTGGACACCTCCTTGGGTCTGCCGCTCGGCAAGCTGTATCGGTTCGATGCGGAGGCCGCTCGCAAGGGCAGCGTGGATGCCGTCATTGACGACCTGATCGTCCCGAATGGCCTGGCCTTCAGTCCGGATGGCAAGACGATGTATCTGTCGGATTCGCACGCGAGCCGCCAGACCATCTGGGCCTTCGACTATGACATCGACAGCGGCACGCCGCACAACCGTCGCGTCTTCATCGACATGAACGCCCACCCCGGTCGCCCCGACGGCGCCGCTGTAGACGCCGACGGCTGCTATTGGATCTGCGGCAACGATGCAGGACTCGTGCATCGCTTTACGCCGGACGGCCGCCTTGATCGCAGCATTGCCATTCCCACGTCCAAGCCTGCCATGTGTGCATTTGGCGGTCCGGGGCTGGACACCCTGTTTGTAACGTCGATTCTCATCGGCGACGACCCGCTCTCGGGCGCCACGTTTGCAGTACGCCCGGGCGTGACCGGATTACCGGAACCTGCCTTGCACCTCTGAACCCGCAGTACGCCCCACACACAAGAACAACCCCGGGGGGCTCTTAGGAGACAACACATGAAACCCATCAAAGGCTTGCGCTGGTGGATCATCGGCCTCGTCCTCAGCGGCCTGATCATGAACTACCTGGCGCGTAATGCGCTGGCCGTCGCAGCTCCCGAAGTCAACAAGGTGCTGAACATCAGCACGCAGCAGTACGGCTACATCGTCGCGGCATTTCAGGCGGCCTACATGGTGATGCAGCCGGTGGCGGGCTACGTGCTCGACGTGCTGGGCACCAAGCTGGGTTTTGCGCTGTTTGCGGCGGCATGGTCGGTGGTGTGCCTGTTGCACAGCACGGCGGGCAGTTGGCTGTCGCTGGCGGCGTTTCGCGCAATGCTCGGGATGACAGAGGCAGCGGGTTTTCCGTCGGCGCTGCGGGCCACGGCGGAGTGGTTTCCGGCCAAGGAAAGGTCGATCGCAACCGGCTGGTTCAACATCGGTTCTTCCGTGGGGGCTGTGGTGGCGCCGCCGCTGGTGGTCTGGTGCATCCTGCATGGCAACTGGCGCCTTGCCTTTGCGGTGATCGGCGGGATCGGGCTGGTGTGGAGCGTGCTGTGGTTCCTGCTATATCGCGTGCCAGCCAAACACCATCGCCTGTCGGAAGAGGAGCGCAACTACATCCGCGCCGGCCAGGAAACGCCGGATGACAACGCGAACGTGCCCAAGCCCTCGTGGGGCAAGATCGTCAGCGGCCGCCGGTTCTGGGGCATTGCCATTCCGCGCTTTCTGTCTGAGCCGGCATGGCAGACGTTCAATTATTGGATTCCGCTCTATATGGCCACCGAGCGTCATATGAACCTGAAAGAGATCGCGCTGTTTGCGTGGCTGCCCTTCTTGGCGGCCGACGTGGGCTGCGTGCTGGGCGGCTATCTGGCGCCCTGGTTTCAGAAGCGGTTTGCTGTGTCGCTGGTGACATCGCGCAAGCTGGTGATGGTCACGGGCTGCCTGTGCATGGTCGGCCCGGCTTGCATTGGACTGGCGGCGAGCCCGTACACGGCCATTGCACTGTTTTGCGTGGGCGGCTTCGCACACCAGATGCTTTCAGGCGCGCTGTACACGCTCACGTCTGACATGTTCGGCAAGCATGAAGTCGGCACCGCCGTGGGGTTGGCCGGCATGTCGGGCTACATGGGCGGCATGCTGTTCTCGCTGGCCGTGGGCGCGCTGGCAACCACCATCGGCTACAACCCGCTGTTCGTGGCGCTGGCGGTGTTCGACATCGTGGCGGCCATCCTCGTGTGGACGATGCTCAACGACAAGCAGGCGCGCCCGGTGCCGATGCAACCCGGCAATACGGCGCCCAGCACAGCGGTCTGATTTCAGTTGCTGCAGATGCTGCTGATCACGCCGCCTGCTGTGCAATCTTCGGGTTGAGCTTGGTGGGGCTGAGCGGGTCGAAGTCGACCCACTCGCCGTTGCGCCAACGTCCGGCCGCTTCTTCGACATCCATACCGCCGCAGCCGGCCAGGATGCGCGCGGCTTCGGTCTCCCGGTCGGGTATGACGCGCACGGCCAGCAGCACGCCGGAATGGCGTGTCCGCAAGGTGGCATCGGGCGGTTGCACAGGGTTGGGCGCGTCGCGAGTCGCGAGCATTGCACCCGCCAGGGAGCCGATATACGCGCCCACCCCGGCTGCTACCACTGAGAACAGCACGGCCACGTGCAGCGCAATCAGCACGACCACCCCAGCCACCGCGCCAATGGCGGCGCCAATCGCCATCCCTTTGCCCGCGCCGGCATGTGCATGGGCGGCTCCGGGGTCGGCATTGCGGTCGCCACCAATCGGAAACACCGCGTGCTGGCCGGACGGGTTGACGAAGAAGACGTTCACATCGTCTTCGGAAAAGCGCTGCGCAAACAGTGCACGCGCGGCGCCTTCAGCGCGTTCAAACGTGTCGAAACGGGCGGCGACGATAAGCGACATGGGACCTCCTGAGAAACGCATTTCCCATAGCGCAAGCAAGCCGGGGGCCCGCGGCCAGAGTTACCCAAAAGTTACCAGGCAACAATCCCTCGCCATGCTTCAACCAGACGGTGCACCCCACCGGCACGGCCGCCATGCTTACGGCAGCCTTAATTAAGACCCCTCCATCGTGGGCGCCTCTATGGTGTGTTTGCGCTGGCCGGCGCGATCCTGACGAACATCCTGTGGACTGAAGCCTCGTGCAGCGTGAGCAGCACACGGGCCCTGCTTCGAAGCACGTCGCGCTGAACCGTGTTGCCTGAACGCCCGGCCGTGTGTTTTTCAGTCTGCCGTTTCTCATGGCGGCGGCCCGCCCCGCTACAATCGCGGCCTGGCATTTGTCGATGGCGTTTGAAATGGTGCTTGGCTGGTTTGGCATTTCTACCGTGTGGCTGCTGCCGCTGGTGTGGCGGTATGTAACGCGCGCGCTGGCGGGGGAGCGGGGCTTTCTTAAAGGCCGGGGCACCGTGCGGCTCTGGCTGGTGACGCTCGTCGCGCTGAGCACCAGCGCTGCGCTTGAAGCACTCACCTCGGGCGCCGATCCGCAGGACAAGGCTGGCGGCGCTGCCGGGCGCGCGGTGTCATCGTTGTTCTCGCACCTGCTGGGTTGGACGGGCGCGTTCGTCCTGATGCTCGGCGTGCTGGTCTGGGTAGCACCGATGGTGTTCGGGCGATCGTGGGGCCAAGTGTTCAACCGCCGCCGCGCCGTTGAGGATGAAATCTCTGCCGAACCCGATATTCGCCACGATGAACCCGCTGACGATGGGCTCAAACCGACCGCTTTCGGACTTGGCGGAGCAGGGGAGGCGCACTGGAGCGGCAACACCGGCGCCGCGCAGCCGGCAGTGCGGCACCGTGGCATTGAGGCTGTGTCCGCACGGCGCCATCCCGCATGGCAGCCGCCACCGCGCACGCGCCCGTCGCCGCCGCAGCCCGGAGAAATCTGGCCGCTGATCGATGCAAAGAAGGGCGCGCCGGCGGAGGCGCCCGCCAGCGCAAAGGCGACCACACCTGCGGCGGCGGCAACGCCGCCACAGACGCCTCCAGCACGCCCAAAACCACGCGGCACTATCGTCAGCAGCCCGTTCCATCAACCGCAACTGGGTCTGCAGACCCAGGCACCAGTGACACCTGTGGCACCCGTGGCACCCGTGGCACCCGTGGCGCCTGTAACGCAAGCGGTTCCTGCAAGCGAGCCGGTTGCTCCGGCCGAGCCGACGATGCCGGAGCCGGTGCAAACGCAAGCCCGCGTTGCAGTCACTCAAACCGTTGATCTGGGCGCGGTACGCCAAGAGGCGGAAGCGCTTCTGGCCGAACTGCGAGGGCTGATGATGCCCTCCGCGCCGACGCCGCCTGAACCAGAGATTGCAGAGCCGGTTGTTGAAAACACCGTCCCGATTCTCGACGCGCTGCCCGAAGCGGAAGCGCTGGCCGCTGCGCAGCCCATCGAGCCGACCGCGCAGCCCGAAGCTGCGCCTGCATTGCCAACGGCCAAACCGCGCATTGTTCTGCCCGCCGTGGTGGGGGACGTGGTATCAAGCGCAACGCCAGCCATTGCCGCTGCGCCAACACTGGCCCCCGCACCGGCACCAGTTCCCGCGGCACCGCGCATGGTCGACTACCGCCTGCCCGGCGCCGCACTTCTGACGGCTGCATCGGCCAGTTCTGAAGCCGTTTCAACAGAACATCTTGAAGAAACCAGCAACCTGATTGCCCAGCGCCTGGCCGAATTCAAGGTCCCTGTGACGGTCGTTGGCGCTTCGGCTGGCCCGGTCATCACGCGTTTCGAGGTCGACCCGGCGATTGGCGTGCGTGGCGCGCAGGTCGTCGGGCTGATGAAGGACCTGGCGCGTGCGCTGGGTGTAACGTCCATCCGCGTGGTCGAAACCATTCCCGACAAGACATGCATGGGCCTGGAACTGCCCAATGCCAAGCGCGAAATGATCCGCTTGTCAGAAGTCGTGAACGCGGCGGATTTCCAGTCGCACGCGTCGCACCTCGTGCTCGCCATGGGCAAGGACATCACCGGCAACCCGGTGGTGACCGATCTTGCTCGCGCACCGCACCTGCTGGTGGCCGGCACGACCGGCTCCGGCAAGTCGGTGGCCGTCAACGCGATGATCCTGTCGATGCTGTACAAGGCCACGCCCGACGACGTGCGCATGATCATGATCGACCCGAAGATGCTGGAGCTGTCGGTGTACGAGGGCATTCCGCATCTGCTCGCGCCGGTCGTGACCGACATGAAGCAGGCCGCGCACGCGCTCAACTGGTGCGTCGGCGAAATGGAAAAGCGCTACCGCCTGATGTCTGCCCTGGGCGTGCGCAACTTGGCTGGCTACAACCAGAAGATCCGCGCGGCGGAGCAGGCCGGCCGCAAGGTGCCGAACCCGTTCTCGCTCACGCCGGATGCGCCGGAGCCACTGTCCACGCTGCCGATGATCGTGGTGGTGATCGACGAGCTGGCCGACCTCATGATGGTGGCCGGCAAGAAGATCGAAGAGCTGATCGCACGCCTGGCGCAAAAGGCGCGCGCGGCGGGCATCCATTTGATTCTGGCGACGCAGCGTCCGTCGGTGGATGTCATCACCGGCCTGATCAAGGCCAATATCCCAACCCGCGTGGCATTCCAGGTGTCGTCCAAGATCGACTCGCGCACGATTCTCGACCAGATGGGCGCGGAATCGCTGCTTGGCCAGGGCGACATGCTGTTTTTGCCGCCAGGCACCGGCTATCCGCAACGCGTGCACGGCGCGTTCGTCGCCGACGAGGAAGTGCACCGCGTGGTTGAGCACTGGAAACAGTTTGGCGAGCCCGAGTACGACGAAGCCATCCTCGCCGGTGATCCGGGTGAAGCCTCCGCGAGCGGTGATTTGTTCGGTGGCGAAAGCGGAGATGCAGAAGCCGATCCGCTTTACGACGAAGCAGCCGCGTTCGTGCTCAACACGCGTCGCGCTTCTATTTCTTCCGTGCAGCGGCAACTGCGCATTGGCTACAACCGTGCGGCTCGATTGATTGAGCAGATGGAAGCGGCTGGGCTGGTGTCGCCGATGGGGCGCAATGGGCAGCGTGAGGTGCTGGCGCCGGGTGGTGGGGAGTGACGTCCGGCGCGAGGGTCAATCCGTGATCGTGTAAGCGTCGACCAAGCACGCGCACTCCTCCACGCCGGGGGCCGAAAGCACTCAGCTCTCGGCGGTGACGATCAACGATTGCAGCCACTGCCCAAGCTGCACCTCGCCTTCCTCATCCAACTGCCCCGACAACACGCCGTACCACTGAGCGACCGCCTCGGCCGGCAGGGCGGCCTTGAGAATGGGCAGACTGTTTTCCAGGAAGAGGGTTGGCCGGGATTCGTAAAAAGCCGCCACACGATGTGCCTTGCGCTTCTGACGCCGAGGCCGTCAATTACGCCATCAGCGGCGGCGACGTGGAATGCGGACCGTCAGGTCGGCCAGCGTGGCGATGCCGTGGGCATGCAGGGTGGCGACCGCGCGAGCCAGCAGCCATAGGCCGATGGGCATCACTCACCTGGGGCTCGGGAATGGGCAGCGACCGGAGCGTTTCCAGTGCGCGGGCGACCGATCTGGCGTGCTAGGTACGTTGCGCCACGTCGCAGAGAAACAGTGCGGCCAGATCGTCTTGATGGCGCTGGCGGGCAAGCTCAGCCAGGCGTTGGCGGATTTGTCCGAGCACGCCGCGCGCCGAGCGGCTGTCCCCCAGCGCGCACAGCGGCCAAGGGGCCGCATCCGGCATGACTGTTGAGGTTGAAGAATCGCGCATCGATTTGGGCTCGTACTGGACTGTGAACCCGCAAGACGATACCAGTGTGCCCTCCGATTCGGTCTGGCGTGTTTTGCAGAATCACAGTTTGCACTGAAAAGGACGCTATATCGCTAAGATCGCTTATCGTAACAAGCCTCTCTCCAGCGACGGATTCTTCAAGGGATCCACGTGGCCTTTTCCCCTTGAAATCTACCTAGCCGGATACTATTTTTATTTCGCTCAGGCAGTCGCTACGTTGCGCACTGCGTGTTTCTGTTTGTTTGCCAGCAGCTTGGCAGGTGGATGGGAGCGCGTATGGCTCTTCACCTCCTCGCTGCATCCACGGAGGATACGACCATGAGTGACCTTCTCTTTGGGACCGACCTCTTCAGCGAACTCGATCGCATGCAAAGGCAGATGGCGAGTTTGTTCGGCGGTTTCCCGTCCAGCATTCGCTCCGGGCGTTTTGGGGCATTCCCACCCGTCAATATTGGCTCCACGGACGATTCCATCGAAATCGTCGCGTTCGCTCCGGGCGTCAAGCAGGACAAACTTGACGTGTCAATCGACAAGGGCCTGCTGACCATCAGTGGCGAGCGCGCAGCGACGTATTTGGATGACGAGCCAGAGGCACGGCTGTACGCCCAAGAGCGGTTTTCTGGCACATTCCGGCGCGTGATCGAACTGCCCCAGAGCGCCGACCCCGATAAGGTGCAGGCGCGTTACGCCAACGGCTGCTTGTCGATCAGTGTCGGCAAGCGGGAGTCTTCCAAGCCTCGGGCGATCGCTGTCCAGTAATGCCAGGAGGATGTCATGAACGATACTACCCAAGTCACCAAGCGTGACGAGAGCGCCGTGGCACAGCGCCAGGAAGATAGGCCGACGGCAGCGATGACGCTACTCCCTGCTGTCGACATCATTGAGAACAGCAGTGGCGTCACCCTTTGGGCCGACCTGCCCGGCGTAACTAAGGATAAGCTCGATGTGAACGTCCACGACGGCAACCTCCATATCGAGGCCGAAGCTGTCGTGCCGACACCCTCTGGCCTGCGCGTGCAACACGCGGAAATCCGGCAGCCACACTTCGCGCGCGCTTTCTCGCTGGGGCCAGACCTTGACACGTCAAAGATCGAGGCGAACCTGCAAGACGGTGTGTTGAAGCTGGCCATCCCGCGTCGCGACGAGGCTCGTCCGCGCCGCATTGATGTCACCGTGGCGTGACATCTCCAAGAAGGCGCATACGGAGCCGGCAACGGTGGCGTCCGTACGAGACCACCGTTGCCCCTTCGGGTGGGGCGAACAGTTTTGGCATGTCCAAATCAACACCTCGGTGCCGTACCGCTGGGACACACTCGACTTGGCGCTGCGGAGGCATCGAAGCGCATAGGCGTCGATAGGAGGGCAACATGAAAACGGAACTGGGCAAGTGGAACCCGTTCAAGTTCTTGCGCCGGACGTCTGCCGACAAGCTACCTGGGGCAGAGGAATCCAACGCGCCTGCGCCCAGGCACTGGGCGCCAGAGTGGCCGGATGTTTCGCGGTTGTTTTCCGGCGATCCCTGGCGAGCGATGGGCGAATTCCTGCACGAACCCCTCACGGGCTTCGGCGGTTTGGATCGCTGGTTCGGAGACTTCAGCTCCTCTCGCTTCCAGCCGCGGATCGACGTGGTCGACGATGGCACGGCTCTAAGGATCACCGCCGAGCTGCCGGGGATGGACCGCGAGGAGGTGCAGACGACCATCGAAGATGGCGCACTGGTGCTGCGTGGTGAGAAGAAGCAGGACATTCGGAGCGAGGAAAATGGCTGCTACCGCCTGGAGCGCGCATACGGCGCGTTCATGCGCAGCATTCCTCTGCCAGAGGGCCTCGACCTGGACCACATCGAGGCCCGATTCGAACGAGGCCTGCTGACCCTACGCCTGCCCAAATCCAGCTCACCGCCGCCTTCAGTCAGAAAGATCGAAGTCACGTGAGCAGGTCGGCAATCACATGGACATGGCGTCGCCCCCATGCCCGGCAGGTGTGAGCCAGGCGGCGACGCACGGCCAGGGTGGTCACGGCGGGGCCGGCCACGGTAAGGAGTTCAGCACAACTGGCGAATGGAGGTGAGAGAAATGAAGTCTTCCGAATTGGCATTTCCTGGGGCGGAAGCCGCCTTTGGGATGGGGACATCGGTGGAATTTGATTCTGACTGGCTCACCTTGGGCAAGCATCGGGTGAGGCTCCGATGCACACGTGGATTCCCTTCCGAGAGAACACGGAGCGTAGCGGAACTTGCGAAGATTGCCATTGAGAATAATTTGAGTGCAGCAGCCCGGTTGGTCGAGGTGACTGCGGGACGAGGCGAGAAATCCTACACGATCACCATTGGCACGACCTTCACGAAAGACAAACAAATGACGCCCCATCTTGAATTGGCGCTGGCCACCATTTTTGGGCTGGCGCCCAGCCAACTCAATATGGAGGTCGTGGTGGTCAGCCAGGCGGAAGTGGATATGCATGCCGGCGTGTATGAGCGAATGCTGGCAGAGAAGCTTCACATCGTGCCGCCAATACAGTGAAGGACGGCGAGCACGTGCGGTTTGGCAAGTATGCGGAGGCCGTAGGCAAGGTCGCAGGCGAGGCACTGCTGGTCAAGCGTGAGGATCACATCCTCTGCATCATCGAATAGCGAGCAAGTGAAAGGGTTCGCAGGGAAATTCCGAGCGGGGAAGCGCTAGTCGCTTGAACATCATGAGCAAGATCATCGGAATCGATCTCGGCACCACGAACTCGTGCGTGGCGTTGATGGAAGGTACTCAGGTCAAAGTCATCGAGAATTCCGAAGGCGCGCGCACGACGCCGTCGATTGTCGCCTATATGAACGATGGCGAAATCCTGGTCGGGGCGCCCGCCAAACGGCAGGCCGTTACGAATCCCAAGAACACGCTGTTTGCCGTCAAACGACTGATCGGCCGCCGCTATGAGGACAAGGAAGTGCAGAAGGACATCGGCCTGGTCCCTTTCACGATCTTCAAGGCTAGCAATGGCGATGCGTGGATCGATGCGCAAGACAAGAAGCTCGCTCCGCCCCAAATCTCAGCCGAAGTGCTGCGCAAGATGAAGAAGACCGCCGAAGACTATCTCGGTGAGCCAGTCACCGAGGCCGTCATCACGGTTCCCGCCTACTTCAACGACAGCCAACGCCAAGCGACGAAGGATGCCGGCCGCATAGCTGGCCTGGAAGTCAAGCGCATCATCAATGAGCCGACTGCGGCGGCGCTCGCGTTCGGGCTCGACAAGAAAGACAGCCCGGACCGCAAGATCGCCGTGTTCGACCTCGGCGGTGGCACCTTCGATATTTCCATCATCGAGATCGCCGACGTGCAAGGCGAGAAACAGTTCGAAGTGCTGTCGACAAACGGTGATACCTTCCTGGGCGGAGAAGACTTCGACCAGCGCATCATCGACTACATCATCGGCGAGTTCAAGAAGGACCAGGGTGTCGACTTGTCGAAGGACGTACTGGCGCTGCAACGCCTGAAGGAGGCGGCGGAAAAAGCCAAGATTGAACTCTCATCGAGCCAGCAGACGGAGATTAGCCTGCCGTACCTCACGGCAGACGCCAGCGGGCCGAAGCATCTCAGCCTGAAGCTCACGCGTGCCAAACTCGAATCCTTGGTTGAAGACCTGATCGAGCGCACGATGGAGCCGTGCCACATCGCCATCAAGGACTCCGGTGTTCCGCTGGAGAAGATCGACGATGTGATTCTGGTGGGCGGCATGACGCGCATGCCAAAGGTACAAGACAAGGTCAAAGCGCTTTTTGGCCGCGAGCCACGCAAGGACGTCAATCCCGACGAAGCGGTGGCGGTGGGCGCGGCGATCCAGGGCGCGGTGCTCACCGGTGACCGCAAGGACGTGCTGCTGCTCGACGTCACCCCGCTGTCGCTCGGCATCGAGACGCTGGGCGGCGTGATGACCAAGATGATCAACAAGAACACCACCATCCCCACCAAATTCTCCGAGATCTTCTCCACCGCCGATGACAACCAGGCAGCAGTGACCATCAAGGTCTACCAGGGCGAGCGCGAAATGGCCACCGGCAATAAGCTGCTCGGCGAATTCAACCTCGAAGGCATTGCGCCGGCGCCACGGGGCATGCCGCAGATCGAGGTGACATTCGACATCGACGCCAATGGCACCCTGCACGTGTCGGCCAAGGACAAAGCCACGGGCAAGGAAAACAGGATCACCATCAAGGCGAATTCGGGTCTTTCCGAAGGGGAAATCGAGAGCATGGTGAAGGATGCAGAGGCCCACGCCGCCGAAGACCGGCGGCTGCGGGAGTTGGTCGATGCGCGCAACCAGGGCGACGCGTTGGTGCACAGCACGCGTAAGGCGCTGGCCGAATACGGTGAGAAGCTGGAAGCAGGCGACAAGGCGAAAATTGAATCCGCGATGAGTGAGCTTGAGACGGCACTGAAGACCTCCGACAAGGCCGAGATCGACACGAAGGTGCAAGCGCTCGCCGCGGCGTCACAGAAACTCGGGGAAAAGATCTACGCGGACGTACAGACGCAGGCAGGCGCCGACCCGAATCGCTCAGCGGGAGCCCAGGAGGCAGGCAGCGAGAAGAGCGACGAGGAGGTGACGGATGTGGAGTTTAAGGAAGGCAACCCTAAGCGGTAATCGGGTCACACCGTGACGCAGTGCAAGAGCGGGTGTGGCCAATCGGCTAAGCCGAGACCAGCGGGTCCAGGGTAGGCGTCGCCATTCAAGGCCGAAGGCATACCGTGGGGCCCGCCTCATGGAAGCAGGAGGATGGATTCGGGAACGTAGGGAGGCACACAGGAACGGAGACATTGCCATGCACATTACCAAGGTCGATTCGCGAAATGCGCGTGCCAGTGAGATTCGGGAAATCGTCGGTCCAATTGACGAGGCAGTGATCACTCGGATTCTGGACATTGAGCCGAGCATTGAGGACGTGCGGCTGGCGTACCACAGGCTGCGCGTCGACAAATGTCCCTCGTGCAAGAAGGTATCAAATCTGGGAGGAAAGGCTGCAGAAGTGTTCG
Source organism: Ralstonia sp. SET104 (assembly GCF_003851545.1). Lineage (GTDB taxonomy): Bacteria > Pseudomonadota > Gammaproteobacteria > Burkholderiales > Burkholderiaceae > Ralstonia. Next base: position 49,318 of record NZ_BHVX01000023.1, read on the forward strand.
AAATACTTGACGACGAGTTTCCTGATTTCGATTCGTCAGGCCATCCCTATAGTCCTAGCTAGATGCCACGACGTCTACGTGATCATCATGGACATGACCGTGCAAGCGAAGAACGGTAATGTGGAAGTCCGGGTAGTTCGCCGAAGCGATCACAGATGGGACGGAGGGTATCGCTACGTGCCCCATAGGGGCGAAGCAACAGGCTGGTACAGCGCGGCCATGCCGGAGGGTTTCGTTTCGCCTGGCATCGCAAGAAGCGCTGCCATATTGGCGGGGCGCCTATATGTGAAGAAACTGGGTGCGGGCGAGGAGCCCGGCACAAGGCGGGGCTCCTCCTGAGCCGAAGTCCTTAGCTGCGGTCAACCGTACGCTGCACGGTGTGCATCGCTGTTACGAAAGCGGTCAGCGACGAGGCCGGGCTTGCTTCCTGTAGCGTTCATGATTCAGGTGCCAACACGAATGTGTGGACACACAGAGTCAGGACGTAGTGTTCGGCGCAAGAAAGAAGCCACGCCGCGCGGCACGCGACCAAAGAGACACACGGTAGCATGAACACCCTTACCTACACCCTGGTCGCCTACCGCCCCGATGGCGCCACTAATAAGAGCGAGCATGACATCTTCGTCAGCCGCGACTGGCAAGAGGTGGTGCAACGCACCGCGATTCTGCTCGACCAGAACGCCAAGTGCGAGACCAATCAGCTTTGGAATTATTACCTCTTGGTGGACGGGCAGTTTGCCGGCCCCTACACTCGGGAACGGTTGGCGAGGGCCGCGACCAACTACCCACGGCCGGTGCGGGCATGAAGGGGCGGCGCATCGGTTCCGTTCCTTTCTACGCAGAACCTGGACGCTCCTCGTATCTGTTCACCGCGCCCGTGGCCCTTGAAGGTCAAAAACCGAAATTTCGCGCTCTTTGAACGCCAACTTGATCGTGGCGTCGGGTTCGCGTTGCATTGTCGAATACCGGCGATTTACTCTGACAACGGTACTTGCGGCGGCAGAAAATTTCCATTCCTGATCAATACGTTAGGGCCAATCTGGCGGAAAT
>NZ_BHVX01000024.1 GCF_003851545.1 Ralstonia sp. SET104
TCCTAGTCGGCGTCAGCATACGGAATGTGGCAATTCAGGCCCACGGAATTGTTCGAAGAACCTAAAAAAAGCCCCGCAGTGATTTGCGGGGCTCTTTCGTTGTGCTTGCCTGATCAGACGTTGCAGGCCATTAACAGGTCTAGGGGCATGTGGACATATGGAATGGCTGAGCAATCAATAACTTAGGTGATGCATTGTGTCGCCCGTATGGCAGGTAGATATGGACACTTCAAAGCCTGAAGTGTCCATCGAGCTGAGGCTTCTCAGAGCCCTTGCGTGGGCCGACCGCGCGGCCGCCGCGGGGCGGGTGCAAGGGCGGACCTTCGGCGGCGGCAGTGGTCGACCGCAATGGATTTTTGGCATTGGAGGGTCTCAGTGCTTCATGGTTGATGCCGCCGTGTTTTGCTGCATGGCAGAAGGGCCATGGCTGCGTCGCTCGATCGGCGCATTCCGACCCTTCTCGGACGTTTGCGCTGCACTTTTCGAACGACTGAAGTTAGGTGGCTACGGTCAGTTTGCTACGGTATCGGTCGGCACCGAGTTGCTACCTCGCCTCCGCTAGGGTTCCCGCAGGTGCGGGCAGCCAAACTTCCATCTTTCCAGGTGTACCGGTGAAATTCTTGGGCAAGGGGCGTGCAACGCCGTTTGCGAGTCCACTTGCTGTGAGCAATGCGGCGGCGCATTCCGACTGGGAAAGCGGCTCATGCATGACGACAGCCGGTCGCTTCCAGCGATATGGCGATTTGCTACCGCGCGCCTCTGCAGAAGCGACGACGTTCTCTACGTCCGTGACAATGATGCCCGCACTGCTTGCCAATCGTGCGACGTGCATCGCTTCCTGCCGATCATCTTCGCTGTAGAAATTGATGACAACGGATTGTCCAAGGCACGACGATAGTCGCGGTGCTTGAGTTGGTTGCGCGGTGCTCGGATCAATGGTGTCCCTCGTCGGCTGCGACCCCGCGCCGTAAGGGTACGTAGGCCCACTCCCGCGGGCGGCGTCTTCCAGTCGCTTCCAGTTTGCGAAGCGCGCTCCCGCTTCTTGTATGAGGGTGGGGGTTCTTCGCGCGACTTGTGCTTCGACGAAAGCCAAATCGCTCTCTCGGTATCGAAAGCTCCCGCAGAGTGTGTTGTATTGGTCGATGGCAGCGTTGAACTGATTGACCTGATACTTCGATGTTTCTGCAACCAGCTTCCGGATTTGCTCCAGTCGTACTCTTTCGAACTTGCAGTAACGCAACTGGTCCTGGGTGTAGGTCTGCCCCGGGTTTAGTGGTATGTCCTCTTTGAAGTCGTCAACCGCCGCTGGCGAGGAAGTATCTTCCCAGGGCTTTGAAGAAGTCGCGGCTTGTTGTTGGAAGGGTGGAACTGCTGTTGAGGGCGATGCTGCCGGGACGTTGGCGTCAACGGGGCCAGCGGGCTGTTCTTTCGCCCCATTGTTAAAGTTCGAGATCACCACGAAAAAGACGATGACGCTTACAGCTATCAGAGGGGCTCGAAATGCTTTCCAATTCGATGCGGCTGTCCTGCCCGATCCGGCGTAAGCCGGAATTGAGTCGTGCTCCTCGCGCGGTGTGCGCGTGGGCGCTTCGGTTGTGGCGTGCGGCCCCGTTTCCGAACGCTTAGGGATGCTGTCTGCGGGGTGGTCCGCAATGGCACGTGCCACCCGCTCGCCGATCCGCGCGAAGCCGTCGATAGATTCTGTGCTCATGCCAGACCCTTATGGGAGTTCGCCGCGCAGTAGCTTGGCGAGGTTGCCGTCCTTGGCCAGGTAATTTAGAGCGGCCTCTAGTACGGGAGCGTTGGGTGTGTCGCGATAGGCAAGGTCGGTATAGACCTTCTTGTTGCTCGCAGACAGGAGTCGTAAACTGCCGGCTCCCGATTGCCACCTCAGATCCTCCCAGCCACACTGGATTAACTGACCGCTGCCGAAGAGGCGATGCTCTTGGAGAACAGCGCCGTCACGTGAAAGTGAGCAACCGGAAAAGTGCGCCATCTCGCCACGTGCGAGAGCATGTAGCAGTTCTTGAATCAGACGCACCATCACCGTGTCCCAAAGCAACTGGGTGACTTCGCTAAAGCGCGCCTGTATTGCTTCCTCTGACTCCATAAATGTGACACATTCGATTTGCATCGTCTGTTGTCCGCTTTGGATCCATACGGTGTACTTCCTATTGGTCCGGATGCCGTTGTAGTACTGCTTGAAGATACCCCAGCGCACGCTCGTGATGTCTGCGAGTGGGAAAGTCTGGCCCTGATATGAAATCCCATCAGGAGAGCTGCTGAGGATCCGATCGCCGATCGGTATGCGGCGCGTAATTTTCTCCTCCCACTCGGCAATTTCCGCCTTACGACGCTCTTCGCCCTCGCGAAGGTTGTCCAGTGCGGCCACATCTTCGTCAAGCTGCTCGCTATAGAGCGTCAGACCAGAAAAGAGCTCGCGCTGGAGTTCTGTTAGCCGCTGTCCTTCGGCCACCATGTTATGGTCGTTGACCATTTTCAGCGTCATGCGTCGCAATGATGCAGTGACGGCCCGAGTATTCGGCTCATCCTTTCCCTGCGCCGTGGAAGCCAAGAGGAGTGGGCTGGCAATCTGCTCCCAGAGGCGGAGCATGCGTTCGAGATCGTCTATCTGCGGCTTAGCCCGCGAAGAGTAGCCGTTGACGCCATCGAGTGCGTCAATCACGTGTTCGCAGTACGTTTCGATATGATCTCGTAGGTGATCCAAGTGTTGCTGAACACCTGCCTCGTACTGGGTCACAAGATCTGAGGTGAGGGTGGTCAAGGCGGCATCCCTGCCGTTCATTTCCTCGCGAACAATTCCGGTCAGGACGCTGTCAGGGCGCTCAACTTGCGCTAGGCCGTCGCGCATGACTCGCGAAAAATCCGCGCGGCGAGCCTGTAGGAGGTCATCGATTTGCTCGGTGCCAGGTACGGCCGGGAAGCCGGCGGCTTCTCTATCTTCGTTGACCGTCAACAGGAGCTCGTGCGTATCGATGCACTGGAAGCGATTCGAGAGAATTTCCAGGGCGACGGCAACTTCCTTCTCGTTTCGGCTCTTCCGAGGTGTAAGCCAGGCAGCTACGAGGTTGCAAGCGGCAAGCGGTGGTATCCCGTTGATCTCGACAATCGGCAACGCGTCTTGCTGCGCTACGTCAGCGAGGGATTGCGCGCGGCGGGGGGCAACGCCTGGCAACCAGTTCAGCTCGGCGTTAAGCCGTAGCCGAGGCGTAGTTAGGGTTGTGCGCGCGTCGTTGCAAACCTCGGTGTCCGCAATCAGGCTGCGTTCTTCAGCCTTGTCGATGAGCGCTTGCCGGTCGTCCCGCACGGAAGCGCGTAGAACATAAAAGGGCGAGTCCAGGAGGCTGGTGGTCATACAAAGCCAAGCTTGTGGGTCTTAGGAGTGCTTGTGCTGCGGTCGAGGTCTGCGACGGCCCGCTGAATTGCGTCGTCGTCAATCTGCTGCCTGCCAGCTTTCGCTGTCAGCCGAGCGGCTTCCTGCACGACAAAGGCGACATCAGAGACGGGGCGGCCGGCCAGATTGCCCGCGAGCTGGTCCAGATCCAATGACGAACTGTGGGCGCGCTTCGACAGCAGTTCATCCAGCAGGCCGCGGACCTCTACTTGGCTCGGCATGCCGACCTCGACGATGTGACTGAAGCGCCCGCGCCTGAGGATTGCAGGGTCGATCAAGTCGACGCGATTGGTCATTCCGATGATGAGGACCTGATTCTCAATCGCCTCGGGAATTCGTCGAAGGAATTCGGCGACTTCTTCCACCCGGTGTTCGCCACCTGTTTCCCGATCGGCCAGATATGCCTCCATTTCGTCGATCACGACGATAGAGGGCTTTTGCTCGATCGCTCGGGTAAAAATGTCGCCAACCTTTCGGCTTGTCTCGTGGATGTACTTCGAGCCGATAGAACTCGCATCCAAATGGAAAACCGGCCAACCCAGATACTTAACCAGGGCCGCTACGGCATAGGTTTTACCGCATCCAGGCGGGCCGTGAAGAACGATCGCGTCGGGACCGGTGATTCCCAAGGCTCGGTAGCGCTCGACGTGTCGAACAGGGTCAACTACGTGATCGTTGAAGAATTCTTCGAGCACAGGCCGGCCTGGCAGCCGGAAGGGCTCTCCAAGGGACAGGGGAGCATCGTGGCCAGTCTCGTCCGATTCTGATAGTAACGACGCGTTGTCGGAAGTCACCGTAAGGCCGGCTGCCACGGTTACAGCGCGAAGCTGATCGAGCGTCAGCCCTGGTCGCAGGAGTTGCAAGCAGCGTGCAGTCGCTAGCGCGGAAATTTCCACGCCACCAGTCAAGTAGCGCCCAAGGAGAACGTCATCCGTGACCTGACGGGTAGACTCATAAGTGGGCAGGAGGATGCTGAACTTCTCGAGGTAGATCGCCGCCCATAGCACCGTATCAGGCAGCTTTTCGCGCGTGCGGCGTAAAGCGGAGGCGAAGGCGATCCCGTGGTTAGGGTCTTCTGGTTTGGTAGCCGCGTCGAGTCGTTCGAGAATGTACCGCTTCTCCGAAACGAACACGTAGTACTCGCTATCCCCATACGCCAGCTTGTGGAACGCGCCTTCCTCCAGGAGCTTGGCATCCAGCCATTGCTGGGCGAGTCCGGTATCAACGATCAAGGCGTGGCCGGCTTCGCCAGCGAGCTCATAGATCTGAAACGAATCGGTCTCAGAATCTGCGGCCAGCTTGGCAACGACCAGGCCTCCGGGCAGGGTGAAGCCCCGGGGCAGCCAGGGAACCATATGCATCGTCAGCCTCGCAGAATATTCACGCCGGCGAGCATGTCGCTGTCATTTGCCGAGTAGATACGGATCAGGCTCAGTTCGCCCAAGATTTGCCGCAAAGTCGGGATGTCATTGCCACGAAGAGCTTGATCACCAAGGGCGATCAGTTGCTCGAAGCGCGCTTGATCGCTGTACATATGGGCTTCGTCCCGGCGGAGGTGGAAAAGGTCCACGATCCATCCGTCATGCTTCCATAGGATGTTGCGGGCCAAATCCCAGCCATTCTCTAGCAGATGTTCAAACTGACCATCGTTAGTACCGATCACGCGTTCTGCTGAACGGACAACATTGGAGAAGGCCGTGACTTCGGCTGGCGTCGCCACATCTCGCACAAGAGCGTCAAAGCTTTGCCGCAAGCGCTCCAGTTCGACGGCTCGCATATCGGAAAGGTGTTCTTTTCGCACCTTGCTCAAAAGCCGGCGAGCTTCCAGTACCTGATCCTGGCTTTGCTTGCATGCCTCGGGGTCTGCGCTTTCCCTTACGCGCTCGCGTGCCTCCTCAAGCTTGCCTCGTGCACGGTCCAGTTTCTCGTCCGAGACCTTCTCGGCTGCGCTGTTTATGCGTTCCAACATCCCTTTGACGTCGTCCTCCACCTGCTTGCCGGCGTGAGTGAAGTCGATCTGGCCTTCCTGCCGGGAATAGAGGCTATGGCCGTTGAAGGTTCCGGTGATGCTCGGCACACTCACCGTCGCGATGATGTTCCCTGAGTCGGCGACCTCGTACTCGAATTGCAGTTCGTCGCCCGCTTGGATGACCCCCTCATCGAAATCGCTGCCGGAGATTTTCAGCGTCCCGATCAACCGATTGTCGGTAGGAGGATTCTCGATTTCTCCTTCCCACAACTGAATGCGCAGAGCGTCGGTGGCTCCGGCCCGCAGTGAATGTTCGGCGCGGAAGGTCTTGCGCCCCTTCTTCGGGAGCGCATCGCCAGCCTTGACGAGGTACTCGAAGCCGACTTGTCCGCCGATCCGGTCCTTGACGGTTACCCCGATGGAGTGAGACGCCGGGATGGCATCGATGCTAGCCGTCGTGCGTGCGACGGTTATCGTGTCCACGGGCAGCGGCATTGGACCGCCATGCGGGTCAAAGACGAAGACTTTGAATCGGTTGTCGCCTTGCTTCGCAAGGGGAAGTGTGGCCGTCGCCCCGTCGGTCAGGGCCATGCGCCCCGACGACCACCCAGTATCCAGGCTATCGATTTGAAATGTCGCGCCGTCAGCAACATTTTTGGCGGCGATTCCGAGGCGAGCTTTTACATCCGGCGTCCGGGCTTGGAAGTTCAGGCTGATCTGCGCGTCGCCTGTCTTCGAAGCGATCGAGCCGCGGCTTGATTTGCGCCCCCGCGTTTGAGATGACCAGTCGATGCTTTCCGCAAAGATCGCCGCTCCCTCGGCTACCGCGACCATCGGGTCGACGTCAGTATTGCCTTCGATGCCCAACTCAAAAGCAACTCTCTCGCGTAGCGGGCGATACTGGGTGGGCCCTCCGACGAAGACAACCCGCTGGACCTGGTCTGGCGTGAGATGCGCTCGGAACAGGACTTCCCGAGCTGCCTCGATAGATTCGTTGACCTTATCTGCAATCAGCCGGTCCAACTCAGACTGCAACAGCGTGACGTCGAGGTAGATGTCCTCGCCGTTTTCGTCCTGAACTCGGATCTCGGCGTCCGGTACATAGATGGGCGTTTCAGCGGAGCCAGAGGCGGAAAGACGGATCTTGCCCTGCTCAGCGTGGTACGCCAGCAGCCGCATCATGCCTTGGTACTTCTTTTGTGTAGAGAAATTGTCCGGTAGCGCGAAATTTTCCAGGAGCCACGGCTTGATGACATTGTCGACGATGGCGCGGTCCCAGTCCCGCCCGCCGTTCATCGCGATGCCGCCGTTCTCATGCAATGTCACCCGCCCTGAGCCGCTCTCGGCCAACGCAATATCGAGTGTCCCACCGCCGAGGTCATAGATTAGGAACATGCCGTCGGACTTGCGTGTGCGCATGACGCTCATGACGGCGCTGACCGGCTCCTGCATCAGCGCGACGCGACCGATTCCGGCCATTTCGGCGGCGGCGAGGGTCGCGTCCTTTTGCATTTGATTGAACGCCGCCGGCACCGTGATTACAGTGCCTGTTTCTGGATCATTCCGGACCGCTTCCGGCAGATAGGAATAGAGGACACGGAGTATCTCGGCACTGCACTCTTCAGGCGACATGGTGAGGCCCATCGCTGGAATCTGGATGGGTGTTGATGTTCCCATCAGTCGCTTGAAAAGAATGGCGGCGTTGTCCGGCGAGCGTGCAGCCGATTGATAGGCGCGGAATCCGAAGTACTTGCTACGTTTGTCCAGGTAGATCGCAGATGGGGTAACGTCCTGCTGCTCAGGACTCTTATAGAGCTTGAGCTCCTCACCATCGTAGGAGCAGATGACACTGTTTGTCGTGCCGAGATCGATTCCGACGTAAGTCTTGGTCATAGTCAAGCGGCCCTCTTCACGGTAACGGATCCCATTCGGACAAGGCCATGAAGGCCTAGGATGGCGGGCTCGATCGTTTGCTCGATGACAAGACGGTCCTCGGCAGCAAAATCTGCGAGGTTGATGGCGGTGACGGGTAAACCGGTATCGAATGACTGCCCATCAAATTCGACCTGGCGGAGGTCAAGTCTGGCGAGATTGTCTTCGATTTGCTTCTGGAAGTACCGAACTTGGCCTTGGTATCGTTGGGCTTCGGTCGCGTCAAGCTTAGTCAGCAGGCGCTGATAAACCTTGATGAAGCGCCAACTCTCGACGCAGACGTTCACAAGGGCATCCTGACTGGGCCCGCCGGTCGCTACAGCATTCTGGCTCATATGCGAGAGTGAGAATTGTTTTTGGTATTTGGTTGGCTCCTCTATTTCGACCTCCAGATGGGAGCCATAACCCAACGCTTTAGCGAGAATACTCGGTGCCGTCGCAGGCGATAAGAACCAGTATCTATCGACTTCCGTTGTTTATAGCATCAATTAATCTCATCATCGAGGCAGGGAAAGCCGTAATCAGCCCGTCCGGCAAAGGCCTGCGACGGCGGCAACGAAAATAGACAAACGCTGTCGGGGTGGTCGCCGGAGTGATGGCGAGAAAGTGCTGAGAGGGAGGCGTGGCCCGCCTCCGTCGGTGATGTGGTGCGCGGTTCCCGGCCAGCGTCGAGGGACGAAGGCCCAAAGGATAGGTGAGCAGCATTAGGCTGCGCGAGTTGATACGAATGCCGTCAGATATGCCACCCATCGTGAGGGTGTGTCGCTCGTTGGCAACAGTGGGCCGATGCAAATACCAGCCATCAAAGGCAATCGCCTGATGGGGTCGTTCGCCGGCGAACATGATGAGCGGATCCTGGCAAGAAGGTCCGCTCAATGAGCGAAACGGCCGCTTGAATGACCGACTGAGCCTGAAGGCGAACGACACCAGATGGCCGTTCTGAGACTTTCGCGGCCGTCAAAATCTATATGCCATCGCTGCGCTGCACAATGACAAATCAACCACGAAATGCGGATACCCCTTTTGCCTTTTGAATAGGGTCATTGCACCGGGACGAGTCTGCCGAGCTTTAGGAATCGGTTCTCTTCCGCCAATTGCTTGACCTCGGCGCGCAGGTCGTAAAGCTCGTGCAACAGAGCCACCTCTCTGTCGAGGGACTGGTCCAGTCTCCTTGTCAGATCCTCGATGTCCGCGCGCATACCGGGCACAGGATCTGAGGCAATCTTGGTCTCGGCCTGCTGCTTGGCGGCCGCGTTGATTGCCGCGATCAGATCGGCGTAGGAAGGCCTGGACTTCTTGATGCTGCCCCGGCCGCTGCCGGCCTCCAGCGCCACAGCATCGTTGCTGATGGGCTCGCCACGTGCCTTCAGACGCTCCAGGGCAGCGAAGTATTTGTCGACTTGGATCTTGGCGCTCATACGGCTTCAGTGAGGCGTTTGCGGGCTTTGAGAAGCACTTGCAGGTGATCGGCTTCCAGGCGGTGTTCAACGCCGCCCGCTTCTGTGCTGGCCAGCGTGGCGACTACTGTCTCTTGCGTTTTGATCAGCTGCCCCAGGCGTTTTTCAAACACCACCGCGTTGGTGCAGTCCTTTTCAAGGCAGTCCCAAGGGATGGGTTCCAGTGGCGTGTGATTGCAGTCTTCCACGGCGATGCAACCGCCCAGGACGGTCTCACGGTAGGCCAGCTTGCCGTCACGGAAGAGTTTCAGTGTCTCTTCCTTGGGACGGCTGGATACCGTTTGCAGCATTCGGGCCGCGCCCCGTCCACCGACCTCGCCGATCAGGTCTTCGTCCGAGAACAGCAAGGCCAAGCTGTAGGCCAGGAAGCTCGATTCTGACTTGGCGGCGTTCCACTCATGGCTGAAGTGCTCCTTGTCGAAGACAAGGTTGACCGCCCGGCAGAACCCATCGCTGTAGTACGCACGCATCTCATCGGTGATGTGCTGCAACTGTCCTTTGAGGGCCGGTAGGCTTACCATGCCCGAGCGATGGGCATACACCGACAGGCTGCGACGGTATTGGTGGAAGGTCAGCGGCCACGGTTTGCCGACCTCAATCCCCTCACGCAGCCAGTTCCGCTCCAACTCCATTGCGTTGAGTTCGTCGATGTCGGCCTGGGTAGTGACAGCGCAGATCTCAGAAGTCAGTTTGCCGCGCAGACGCTTGTAGATGCTCGAGAGACTTTGCTTTCGGTAAGGGTTGGCTGTTGAGCAGAACAACAAGGCGGCGTCATTTTTTGTGGGGTCCCCGTTTTTTAGTACCTCCAGGATGGTCGAGGCGATTCTTTGAGCCAGCAAGATTGCCCGATGTCCCTCGCGGCTGGTAACCCAACTGGCAGGTTTCTTTCTGCCACCGTTGAGCTTGTGGCTGTATCCGTTGATCAGGTGGTGCACCGAGTCACGGTGTTTTACCTCCTCAAGGACCCCCTTGAGCGGCAGGATTTGAACTTCTCCGATTCGCATGCCGGTGAAGGCGATCACGAGGTTCATCAGCCTAAGCTGAGCGTCGGCGATCTCGCCGGCGATAAATGCATGCAGGCTTCCCTTGTTCCATCCCCTGGCCCGCATGGCCTCCCGCACCTCTTGGAGTTGCTTATCGCGATGCAAACCAAGTTGGCTTTCGGTCAGGCCTCTTGGCGCATTGAGCGTGGAAGCACGCTCTTGCCGGTACGCATCCAGCAGGATGTCCAGGCCGCGCTCGATTTCATCCAAGTTGCCTAGCAAGCCGGCCAGGATCGTGCAGTAGATACGCGATGGGATGATAGGCGTTTGGTTGCCTTCTGCATCCGCTGGGGCGGATTGCTTGATGACCTCAAGTAGTTGCTTCAAACGCACGTCCAGCCCAACCTTGAGGAAGTCACGGTGGCGCCACAGTGTCCTGAGCAGGGCTCGAGCGCTTTTTGCGTACCCGCTGTTGAGTTCCGCCGCCTCTTCGCCAAGCACCTGAGGATCGCAGAACAACTCGAACAGCGAGATTCCGCGGCAGAATGCGCCTCGGGCCAGCCGGTTCATCGCGCGACCCGTATATAGTGTCGTTTTCTGAGCCCTTTGTTGTCCCGCATCCGTGTACAACCATAGCAGTGCCTTTTGCTGCTCGCGAATCAAAGCAGCGAGGCCGGGTCTGTCGATTTCCGGCGGAACCAACAGGGGCTGCGCCTCAAAGAAGGGCACAAAGTACGGTGTTTGCCCGCCGTCCGTGCTCATCGATCTCAGATCCCACCTTCTGTCTCCGTAGCGGCTCAAAGGCTCTCCGTCCGGGTCCAGAGTCACGACCATCTGAGGATCGAAGTAGGGCTCTACCTGGGGAGCTTCGGGTGTCCCGCCGGGACCTCCGGGAACACTCTCCGGCAACTGGACGCGACCTCGGTTTGCCTCCCTCGCCTGCAAAGAGTCAGACGAGGTGGTGGTCGGTGTCGCCAGATCGCTTCTTTGCATAGGATGTAGTTTGCAGGTAGGTTTCGGTGAGGTTGAGGGTGAGTGTGGTGTCTCGCGATCAGGCCAGGGCGGACGACGGTGCCACCAGGCCCAGTAAGTGGAGTTGCTGGAGCTTGCTGGCCCAGTAACGGCTGAGCCGACCTTCTTTCAGAACCGCCACGCGAGCTTGCTCATGGGCCTTAGGATTGGTTCGTTTGATCTCATTGAGCAGGGCGCCGATGCGCTCGATCACGACGGCATAGACCAATTCAGCAGCGCCTGAGTCACCGAGCGTCGGAGCCAGTCGTTCCAGCACCGATCGGCACGACATCAGCTTGACGCAATCTTCTTCGTCGGCGTGGACGTGGAACTTGTTGCAGAAAAAGCACCCTTCTGTCTTTCTGCAATCTGGCTTCACCAGCGGGTTGTCAGACAGAGCCTCGGGTTGGCCGTGGTCTTCGCAGCCTCCGGCCGGGATGGCGGTGATCGGGATGACACGCTTGGACGACTCGGCGCCTGCCTCCGAGGGGGTCAGGACTACCGAGGTCAAGGAGGCCAGGAAGGGGGCCATTTCAGATCTCGACTCAGCATCCGTGATCTTGCTGTACCTGCGGATGGCTGTGCTCACCGAGTGTCCCATCAAGTCAGCCGCTACCTTCGGGCTGTGCTCCTTGACAACCTTGCCGGCCTTGTAGGCGCGCAACTGCTGCATCGTCACTGGAGGTAGCTTGATGCCGAAGGCACTGAACCTGCTGCGCAATGCAGAGGTGAAGCTTTGGGGCAGCGGGATAATTCCCAGAGGCCTCGCTTGGGCCGATGCGTGGGGGTATCTGCATTGAATGAACATCGGACCGATTTCAGGGCAGTCGAACCGCAGGCGCAGGGCTTCCCGAAGGCGCAGGTAAGACCGCAGGCGGGTCACGGTGGTGGAAGTCAAATGAACCGGCACCTCCTTGCCTCCGGCCCGGAACTTGATGACCTTGTGGCGCAGGTTGAGCCTTTCCGGGTTGGCCAGTTGCTCATGCAAGTCCTTGGGCTCTTCGTAGGACTGGATCGGGGCGAGGTTGGCGCCAGAGTCGCCAATGCACAGCGCGGCATAGGCCATGCACCCGAGTTCCATCACACGTTCTGTGTGGGTGCCGGTTGGGATTGGGGCCGAACATTGTTGAGCGCCCGACTGCCAACGCAATTCGTCGAGGGAGGCGTAGTCGTTGTTCTCACGTGGGTCGCCGAGAACGATCCGAGCCACCGAGTCGAATACCCCTTGTGCGCAAGCCATGAAGGCAGCCACGTCCTCCGTTTTGGGAGCCTTGACGCCTTCACCGCGGACGTTCTTAATGGCCTCGATCTCGTTGCCGTATTCCCGGTCGTGGATGACGGACATCATCTTGATGGCGCCGGTGTCTTGCATCGATGCCCCAGGCGCATTGATACGTTTCTCTGTGTGATTCGCCTGCATGCGCTGCCGCAGGTAGCTGTGGTGCTTTTGGAGCGCCTCAAGGGCGAGATCCGGGTCGCTCAGGATCGATTCGAATTTCCCATGGTGCATTGGGGCATCGGCCCAATTCAAGAACCTGGAAAGGCCATTCGCCAAGTCGTCATGCACTGACCTCGGTCGGGCATTGTCGAAGCGGAAACGCTTGGACAGGCGTTCAATGGCACGAGGCATGTCCTCGACCCGCTGCGCAGACAAGCTGGATGGGTTGAATCGATATCTCTTGCCGTTTACCTTGCGCTCGAGGTAGCACCACAGGTAGGCATGGGTCTGGGCACCATCCGACATCTGCAGAATCGTGCTCTGAGGCACATAGAGATCGGGCATGGCTCCCTCTAAAGGGAACGCCAGGCGAGGCAGACCACTAGGGTAGCTGCCGCCCGTGCTGATCCAGTTGGATTCATGCATGATGGTTTCCCGGTCTTCTGTTCCTTGTCGTTGTAGGCCTTCGCACCGTCAGGCTGACCGAATGAGGTCGAGTAGATTTCGGTTCCAGTCAGCCTCCGCTTTTTCGAGGTGTTGAATGTGCTGGCGGTAGTCGATGTACAGATCCGTCGTGCTTGGCCTTTTGTGCCACATGAGTTTGCACAGTTGATCCCGAGCCCAGAGGTAGCGCTGGCGCGTGTCTTGGTTTTCTGTGACCGCGTCGACCCAATTGACTCCGAATGTGGCCCGCAGGTCGTGGAACTGGTAGTGGAAGTCCGGGATCGTCTTGCGGATTTCAGGGATCACGTAGTCGGTGATGAAGGACCGGAGGTTCTGCCCCGCTGGAGATGAGCGCTTCAGCGGCCGTTCGGCGGAATCCCAACGGGCGCTGCGATCAGCCTTGGATTCGTAATGGGGGCCACCCTGGCTGGACAGGAACAGATAGTTCATCGGGTCCTGCTTGCGGATGGACTTCTCACGTCTAGACCTTGCACGGTCAGAGACAGCGTAGATGTGTAGCCATTCGTAAAGGTCCTTCTGCACCGACAGGTACACATCCGGCACATCACCTTTGGTATCGATACCGGTCCCTGGTCCGCATTGCAGCTTGAACGGCCACTGGTTGACTTGGCTCGGCGGCGTGACGAAATCGCCCCAATGCAGTGTCAGGACGGTCTGGATACGGGCTCCGGTCAGGAGCGCGGCGTAGTGCATCAGCTCGTAGTCGCGATTGCCGAGCTGCTTCAGCGCTTTGATCAACGTCTTCTGCTCGTGTTGGGACAACGGCAGCAGTTTTCCGCCGTCATTGATTCGGCGATCCCACGCGTAGTCCCGCTTGGGGACCTTGATGGACAGGTCGGTCGTCGTCACCTCCTTGATCTGCTTGAAGCCCTTGCTGTCGCGGTATTCAAGGCCGATGGTCCGGTCAACCCATGGGGCGTTTTGAGGGTGGAAGCCCAGTCGCTCGTCTTCCATGAGGAACCGGTAGAAGCCCACCACCGCGTGCATGCGGCTACTGGCCGTGCTGTGCTTGAGGACGCCGCTGTTAATTAGACCTTGGACGTGGGTCCTGTAGAGGTAGGTAGGACGCAGGTATTTGTCGACCGCGGAGAAGTCATCCCAGTGGAGCCCAAATTCATCGAGGAACTCCTTGTAGGCCCGCAGCCCTTGCGCAACGGGATTGAGCGAGGACACCTTGTGGGGCCTGGCCCGCGCACGATCCAACAACCACATGCAGGCAGGGGCCCACGGTGATCCGTCGGCATTGAGCACCAGGGGGAAGTGTGGGAACGTCTCCCACTTCACCGTCTTGGAGGCGCGCAACTCGCGCCAATACTTGACCCGTTCCCCTTTAACCTGATGGTCTACTGGGATGCGTCCAGGCGCCGGTTCATCAGCAACCTGCGTATTGCGGAGGATGGGGAGCGTGTAGATAGATGGCGTTTGAGACATGAGCCCAGCACCCCGGAACTATGAGGCTATGCCCACGCGTGCTCCGGTGACGAAGTTCGTCGCAAAACGGCTCATGAAGTGCGGGGGGCGGCATTGTAGATTTCTTTGTATTGTGCAATGAAAATTCTTTTAAATCAACTTAAAATAAAAGATTCTATTTGTATTATCTGTATTTGTTATGTATCGATTGCTGTTTTGTTGAAGCGGCATGAATGCGATCTTCGTCGCTCGAATTTGGAATTGGGACTTTGGGTCAGATGAACGTTGGGGGCAATCTGCAAGACAGGGCGGGTTGAACGCCGGTCAGCCGAGGCGGCAAGTATTCTTGCCAAGGGCGATTTGAGAGGCCGCCGTGTGGCAGTGCTTCGTAGGCGAAGGGTCCGGCGCAAATGCACGCTCGGGCGCGTTGGCCTCACTAAGGATTGCGCGCGGTGGCGACAATGACGCGATTGTCTGAGGCAGTTGCGTGCTGCCTGGTAGGCTGGTGCAGAGGTGGGGCGTTGTCTACGGCTCGATAGGCCAGATGAAAAGCTCGGAGACTGACACGCCCAGCGTCCGCGCAAGGCGCACGATATTGAGCAGCGCAATGTTTCGCTGTCCTCGCTCGATCCCACCAAGGTAACTACGCGCGATGCCGCTCTCGAGCGAGAGCTTCTCCTGTGACCACCCTTTCTGTTTTCGCAGTGCTGCCACTCTTTTGCCAAAGAGGATCAGTGGGTCTCGCTCTCGCATCTCCTTCCCCTAAAGGAAAGAGACTCTATGAAGTGGATCACTATCAGGCCACGCCCTATGAGTGACAAAATCGATGGCTTGCGGCAGAATTGTCACTTATAGAGGTCAATACGATGGGCGGCACTTGGAGCGCGTGACGATGTAGCCGTCGCGCAATGGCACCTCTGGCGTTCTAGAAATTTCCTGGGAATGTTGCTCACTGAATTTGGGTGCGAGGAATCGCAGGCTGTTCGACGGCACTTGGTACACCCTTATCAGCCATGGCGCTACGTAGCCATCACGGTTGAGTCGCCATGCTTTCTGATCGAGCGAGATCGTGGCGATCGCGGCGCCGATTCGCTGTTGAGTGCCTACTTGGTCCCATCTGCAGAAGAGTTGCTCCAGATCGTGGAATACCTCGGCCATGGTGCTTGCCGCGTCTACAAAGTTGTCCTTGCTGGCAAAGCAGAGAGCCGCAGTCAGCTTGATCCGATCACGGCGCTGCACAGCTACACGGCAGGCGGCGTGCAGTGGTTCAGTTGCGAAGGACAAGACGGTGCGATCCATCCGTGCCTTCCAGGGCAACCCAAGGCAGACACGGGCGCGGTCTGGGTGACCGAGTGGAGAGCGAGCGTTAGGTCAGTTAGCTACAGGTGAGGTCAGCTTCCCGCGCAAGGGTGCGGTGCGCAACCTCATGACTCGCTTGAACCGGTCGACACGCGTACTACCTAAGGATCACCATTGCCGCTGGATCTGACTCGTGCCGTTGACCGGACCGAAGCGGTGCAGCCGAAACCATGCTCACACCTTCGCCTGCGACCACCTCACTTCCACTGGCGATCAACCTTCAAACGCTAGGTCAACTCGTCGAGAGTCGGCGGTCTGCGCTTGGGCTAAGCCTCGTCGAGGCTGCTTACGGCGCAAAAGTTTCACCTTCGGTGCTGGTCAGGCTTGAAGCCGGAAAGCCAGTTAGAACGGATTCTCTGTTCAAAGTGCTGACAGCGCTCGGTCTCCCCATGCTGGTCATGCCGAAAGACAGCGCTATCGAAGCATTGTGGGCATTGGGGCATAAGGTGCACTGGGATTCCGTGGTGCGTACCCTCTCACCAGCGTCCGAGCGCAAGACATCGCCGGCACTCGTATTGGACCGAACGACGCCGACGATTCTGCTGGATTACGACGGGACCCTGCATGCTGGTCAGGCACTGCTCGACGACGATGGACGGATAACGTTGGACTCAGGCCGCCAACTGTTCGAATTTGCTTCGCTGTTGATCGAGATGCTGAGGCCGTATCCAACCGTCGAAATCGTCCTCACAACGTCCTGGCTGCAAACGCTGTCTGTCGATGCAGTGATTTCCTACCTACCGCCGGAGCTCGCACAACGAGTGGTCGATACGACGAAGGACATTAAGCCTCGTTTGAGCTACGAGCACAGCGGCGCTGGTCGTACTGATGTTATCGTTTCCTACGCCTACGGGAAGCGCCTGAAGAACTGGCTGGCAATCGATGATTCCGCTTACGGCGCCTCAAAGTTTGGTCGTGAGCCTGGGGAGTTGACGGATCATTTCCTTCTCCTCGATTCGGCGCGCGGCATCAATGATGAGCTGGCTCAGGAGCGCATCCGGCAGTGGCTGGTTCGGGTTCACGGCGCAGAAAACGCGTGATTGTTCGCATGGCTTGGCGTCTTCAACTCGCGGCAGTTGCAAACTCGAACTGCGCCTCGCATCCGTCATGAGCGCAGACGGGTTTTTTCAGAGGAAACGGACGATGGAACTTTCTTCGACCACATTTCTTGCAAGCGAATTGGCTGCGAAAGGCTTTGAATTCCTCCCAGCGTGTTTTCTCGTCGCCGATCGAACCGGCACCATAAGGTCCATCTTGGAAGTGGCTACCGAAATTCTCAATCTCGCCCTTCACCAAACTATCGAGAAACCGGTTGTTCACTCCCGGTACCGGCGCTGGCACCAATTTAGCATCTCTCAGCAGTCCTGCTAGCGCTGATGCCAACTCGCTGCGCTCGTAGGCATATGGTCGATCAGTGGGCCGAATCCGCACGCTGACCCCAAATTCTCTACAAATTGCAAGGAGCCATTCCTCCTCCGATTGGCGCATTTCATTTGCCGCCGATTCACCCTGCGCCCATCGCGCTTCGATCATCTCGTCGCTGACCTTATGATCGGCGAAACGCGGACCATAAGCTGGGTCAAGACCAATAATCCGAGTGAAATGCCACGTCTTCGCTTCGAGCTGATCCTTCAAGTAGTTGAAGAAGCGCTCATCGTGAGTGGTGAGAAGGATCTGGCAGTCGCCGAACATTGTGGCGATAAGCCCGGCGATATTGCGTCGATGATCGGCATCATAGGAGGTAACAATGTCGTCGAGCGCGATGATAGGGGCGCCGGGGTTGAACTGCTTGACCGCCGCCATTCTAAGCGCCAGCGCTACTGAATGAATCTGGGAATCGCTCAAGTAGCCACCGGGCTGAACACCTGTACGATTTTTGGCGAAGTCGATTAGAAGATTGAGGCGCTGCTGGTTCGTATCATCTTCAGCCGGTAGCTCCAGTCGGATCGGCGGGGCCCCAACGCCCTGAATCATTTCGTAGATCCTGTTCATTGGCGTTTGGAGCCTGTCGAGAAGGGCCTGCAACTTCCTGCGGATTTCGGTTGAGACTACAGCTGCCTGCACCGTCAGAGCATCCGAGAGTTTCGAGATCTCCTCGCGAGTCTTCAATGCAAGTTCCCGCTCAGACTGCAGTTCCTCTACGCGATCGACCTTCGCCTTCGCCTTGATATAAGTGCGGTCCCCCTGCTTTGACTCGATGTCAGCGATGGCTTGATTGAGCGAGGGCAGCAAGTTGCCAATCGCTGTGACAACGGTGGCGGAGGGTGGCATGGCGGAGCCTTGCGACCACTCGGCGATGCCTGTTTGATAAGCAACAAGCTCGGCTCTCAGTAGCGTTTCATCGGTACCCACTACGCCAATCAGCGCTGGCAGGACGGCTATCAGCTGGGTATGAGTTTTATTTACTGCTGTTTTGGCCCCGTCAAGCGTCTTCTTGGCGGCGGCATAGTCCGCGAGCTCTTCGATGTGCCTGGAAATGTGCGACCGGATGCCTTGCGGGCTGCCAGAGACTGTGTCGGCGATGGGTGTCGCACAGACAGGGCAAACATCAATCGCTTGTGCACCTTCGGCGAAAAGCGGTTCTGCGACTTTCCATATCTCCTGAAACACTGTGTTTGCTGCCTTGCCGCGCTCTTCAGCTTCTTTTGTCTCGGCGGCCAAAAGTCTCGCGACAGCGGCTTCAAACGCCGGAATCGCACCCTGAAGGAAGGTCTCGCCTTTCTCGGTGTCTGTCACTATCTCGTACAGCGCGGCAGCCGCGTTATGGATTTGGCGCAGACCTGCGAGTCCAATCTTGTTTTCCTCTGCCTTAGCTCGTGCTTCTAGTTCGAGATAGACCGGATCGGTGGCCGAAAGCTCAGCTAGACTGAGCTTCGGATCGAGTGGAGCGAGTACCGACGCGTTGATGTATCCAAGTACGGCAGCCGAATCCCAAGCTTTCACCACATGACTCGTTTCTCTGGAGAGCTGGGTGTCGACGCGCTGCAGCGCCGCCTCGTCCTCGGCCGCAGACTTCACCTGCGTGCGTAGCGCTCGGATGTTCTTCTGCACCTCGACTAGGGGGCCGAGCTGAAGCCAATTTGCGACATCTGCGTAGCGCTGTTCGGGCGTGTGAGTCTCGACGAAAGCGCGTAGCGCGTGCCCCCGAATTATTGGAGGCACCGTGAAGCAGGCGTTCAAAGTCGAAGCGACTGCAGGCATGGGCCGCTTCGCTCCGATTGCGAGACGGCTGCCTTCAGTGACATTCTTGCCTGAGATGACTTTGATCGTGACCTTCGGCTGCACTTTCGCCTCTTCGGCTAGGTTGTGCGCTAGTGCCACAGGCCCAGCCTGGTTGTTGATCGCGCGCTGTCCGAGTCTTTCGAGCGTTCCATCCCTAGAAAGCATGAACTCGAGCGCATCAACGACACTGGACTTGCCATGGCCATTCGGTGCAAAGATTGCCAGGCAGCGTTTCTTACTGAAATCGAACACTTTCGGCCGAAGGTAGCCGCGAAAACCGGCAAGTTCCAGCGACAGGAGGAAGTAGGGATCAACCACCAGCCACCTCTTACTTCGGCAAGTTGGCACGTTCGCTGGCGAGTTTCAGGATCGCCTCCTTGGCCCGAACAACAGCGTTAGTGTTCGGTGCGGTGGTGAGCACGTGTTCAGTGAGGATGTCGACTAGGCCCACGTCCATGCCGTCTTTCTCGCAAAGTGCCTTGCTCAGTTTCGTTAGGAAATCCGCAGGAGTCTCACCTTCAGTGACCTTCCGGTCGTCTTGTTCTTTTTGGTCCGCCATATGTGCCTCCCTATTAGTTTCCTCATGCTACATCGAGGGCTAGATGCTAAGGTCATCGTCGAGTCCGGTGGCATTCAACGGGTCAACAACTCTCGGCTTTTCACGGGCGTAGTGGTGTCGAGCGAGAGCGTGGCGGCGATCGCGCTGGATTCTTCGCGCTCAGGGGCCTGATACGACCGGACAGGCGGAGAGGCCGCGGATTGAATCTAGACTCACTGGCGCATATTCATCGGCCATAGATAACGACTCCGACAAATGTTGCCAGATGGCAAATGGAACGGGTGGAATTGCGGGCGTGCCGCAGCTATTTGGTGATGCCGACGTGCTGGAACCACACAGGCAAGCGTTCTTGGGGGCGGATGATCATCTGGCGCAATGTATGCAGTTCGTGAACTGCAAAACCCGACGCGCCGGGCTGCTTTCTGGATGGAATCCGTTTTATTTTCGTCGTTAGAAATTAGGGAGATGGCCGTTCTTTGAGGAACGTGGCAGGCGGAGGAGGGAGCTGTGATAGCCCGAGCATTCCCAGCGGGAGAGCCTCGGCAACTTCACTGTCCCATTTCAATGTCCATAGGCCAGTGAGTCTGGGGTGAATGTCCACACCCCCTTACTTCAGGGTGGAGGCGCCGCACGGAAGCACACGGAGTGTGTCCATGCTGGCGCATTCTGTCAAACGTATATCCGAGGCGAAAACCTGTTAATGGAACAGGAAATGCAGCACGTCGCCATCCTTGACGATGTATTCCTTGCCTTCGGCGCGCATCTTGCCGGCTTCCTTGGCGCCTTGTTCACCCTTGAACTGGATGAAATCGTCGTACGAGATCGTCTGGGCGCGGATGAAGCCGCGTTCGAAGTCGGTGTGAATGGCAGCAGCGGCCCGCGGGGCCGTGTCACCAATGTGGATCGTCCAGGCGCGCACTTCCTTCACGCCGGCGGTGAAGTAGGTCTGCAGGCCGAGCAGCTTGAAGGCCGCGCGAATCACGCGGTTCAGGCCCGGCTCTTCCATGCCGATGTCGGCGAGGAATTCGGCCTTGTCGGCGTCATCCAGGTCGGCAATTTCGGCTTCGATGGCGGCGCACACGGCCACCACCGGCGAATTCGTCTGGGCGGCGTAGTTACGCACGGCGTCCAGATGCGGGTTGTTCTCGAAGCCGTCTTCGCGCACGTTGGCAACGTACATGGTCGGCTTGGCCGTGATCAGGCACAGCGGCTTGATCGTCGCCCACTCGTCGTCGCTCAGGTTCAAGCCGCGCACAGGCTTGGCTTCGTCCAGCACCTTCTGGGCCTTTTCCAGCACGGCGACCAGTTTGGCGGCTTCCTTGTCGTTGCCCGACTTGGCGGCCTTGGTGTAGCGCTGCAGGGCCTTTTCGACCGTACTCAGGTCAGCGAGCGCCAGTTCGGTGTTGATGACTTCGATGTCGGCGATCGGGTCGACCTTGCCGGCCACGTGGATCACGTTTTCATCTTCGAAGCAGCGCACGACGTGGGTGATGGCGTCTGTCTCGCGAATGTTGGCCAGAAACTGGTTTCCCAGGCCTTCACCCTTGGATGCGCCCGCCACCAGGCCCGCAATGTCGACAAACTCAACCACCGCCGGCAGCACGCGCTCGGGCTTGACGATGTCGGCCAGCGCCTGCAGACGGGCGTCCGGCACTTCCACCACGCCCACGTTGGGCTCGATCGTGCAGAACGGGTAGTTCTCGGCGGCGATGCCGGCTTTGGTCAGGGCATTGAACAGGGTCGATTTGCCGACGTTGGGCAGACCGACGATGCCGCATTGGAGGCTCATGGCGAAAAAGGCTCTAAATCAAGGGGTTGCGTGACGCGGGGGAGGCGGCAACACAGCGCAATCCGGGCTGTGCGCGTCGTTCACGGAAAGGCGTGATTGTAACCGCTTCGGATGGCGTCTAGCCCTGGGATGCGGCTTCAGCGCGCTTGCGCTGGGTGCGGCTGGTCAGCACCAGGGCAATGCCGCCGAGGATGGCGGCGGAGGCCGTGGCCAGCCGTGGCGTGAGCGGCTCGGCCAGGAACAGGACTGCGCCAAATGCCGCAATCGGTGGCACCGATAGTTGCACCGCTGCTGCGCGGATCGCCGACAGCCCCTTGAGCGCGGCGTACCAGATCACGTAGCCGATGCCCGAGGTGAGTGCGCCGGAGGCCAGCGCCAGGGCGATCCCGGCCGGGCTGGCGTGTGCACGGCCGTACAGCACGGCACTCAAGGCAAGTGCCATGGGCGCGGCGCGCAGGAAGTTGCCGGCAGTGGCGCCCAGCGGGTTGCCGAGCCCGCGCCCACGCAGCGAATACACGCCCCAGGCGACGCCCGCCACCGTCATCAACCCGGCGCCCAGCGGCGTCGGGGCCGTCACGCCGGGCGATACCAGATAGACCAGGCCGCCCAGCGCCAGCGCAAAGCCCGTCCAGCCAAGCGGCTCGAACCGCTCGCCTGCGTGCACGCCGGCCGCCAGCATGGTGAGCTGCACCGCGCCGAACAGGATCAGTGCGCCGGTGCCTGCGCTTAGCGTTAGATACGCAAACGAGAAGAACACGACGTAGGTGAACAGCATGGCCGCGGCCGCCCAGTCGACCCGTGCAGGCGCCGCCCGTCCGGCACCGGCCCGCACAAGGACGGCCAGCATTGCCGCACCCGACACCAGGCGAATGCTGGAAAAGCTTGCCGCATCGATGGCCGCGTGCTGCAACGCCAGCCGGCACAGCAGCGAGTTCGACGCGAACGCCACCATGGTGACGCTGGTGAGCAGCACCGTGCGCAGGGCGAGTTGGCCGTCGTTGGTCTGGTTCATGTCTACGTTGGTCTTATACGATGGGCGTTACGCCCCACAGGTGCATGACGGCAAGGACGGTGGCACCCGCCAGCAGCGCCACGCCCAGCGGTGCCGACAAGCGCCGTCCCAGGGCACATTCTTCTCGATGGCCATGGCGGCCGCCACGAACATCATCAGCATCAGCGCCCGGCAGCAGCCGACGCAGAACAGCCCGTGACGCAGCCACAGCATGAACGACTGGCTTTGCGGCGCGGGGCCGTGCCAACGGCTGATGATAAAGCTCAGCGGCGAGCGGCACCGAGCGGCACCGAGCGGCACCGAGCGGCACCGAGCGGCACCGAGCGGCACCGAGCGGCCATCGGCCGGGTTGGAGAGGTCGTGCCGGGCCCGGATGGAGGGGGCGGAACACGCGGGCAGACGGCCAGCAGGATCGAGGACAAGCGCACTCAAGCGGACTCAAGCGGCCCCGCAGCCCGACTGCGGCGCGCCACGGTCGAATTCTAGGAAGTCACATTGGGGACGCAAGCCGATTTCCCGCAAGCGGGCGTGGGCCGCCAAAAGCGCGTTACGGGCCCGTTACGCGTGATGTTTCAGAAACGTAACAACTTTGCTCAAAACCGCGTGTGCGCCGCACGCCGGAGCGGGGCTGGGAAGCCTCCGTCTGGCCGGCAGATTCAAGCCGGACAAGGCTTGGTGGTTGGTCTGGCACGCCAAGATCGAGCGCCGAATGAGTCGGGCACGCCTATTGCATCGCCATGCCCCAAACAACAAATCTGCCTCTGGAGCACAGCATGTCCTGGACCGTCGCTACCGCCGCCCGCCCGACCCATACGGTTTCCGACAGCGCTGGCCTGTTCGCCTGCTACGAGGCCATCGTCAGCCTGTCCGAAGACATGGTCGATGCTGCCGAACGCGGCGATTGGGATGAGGTGAGCCTGCTGGAGCGCGAATGCGCGGCGCACATGGAGCGCCTGGGCCACGGTGTGCGCCCGGCCTTGTCGCACGAAGAGGTGCAGCGCAAGCGCGACCTGATGATGTGCATCCTGGCCAACGACGCCCGCGTGCGTGCGCTGGTCTGCCCGCGCCAGGATGAACTGATGCGTCTGGTGAGCGGCGAGCGCCGCGCCATCGGTGCGCGCCAGGCGTACGCCGCTGTTTCTTACTACTGAGCAGCGGCGACTCGGGCGCTCCGGGGCCGGACCCGATTCAGCGGTCGGCCCGTAATTCTCCCCACGACATCAGCACACGCTGGATGCTGCGCGCATAGGCGTCGCGGTGCACGGGCGTCTCAGAGTGGTACGCGCCAATCGCGCGCCACGTGTTGCCATGACGCACCATCTTTTGCTTGAGCAGCCAGGCCGCCACAAACACGTTGACGCACGCGTCGGTCAGTGCGCGGCGGGGCACGCCGTAGCGCGCCAGCGTGCTGAAGTGGATCGAGTTGATCTGCGCCTGGCCGATGTCGACCGAGCCGTCGGCGTTGCGGTGGATGGCGGCCGCGTCGCCCTTCGATTCGAACCACACGATCGCGCGCAGCACCGTCGGGTTGACGCCCTGATAGGCGCCGGCCTGCTCAAAGCAATCGTCCGGGGCAGCATGTGCGGCAACGCTGCAAGCGGCCAGCGCAAGCGCCGCGCCAAGGCGGCTCCAGTTCAAGCGAAAGGTGCGGGCGATGGACATGGCGGCTCCGGCGGCAATCGTTGGTTACTTCTGCAGGGCCACTTCAAGCTGACGCTCGATGCCGGCCAGATACGTGTGCGATGCCTCCGACACCACCATGCGCGGCACCGGCTCGGTCGCTTTGCGCCATTGCGTGGTTACGACCTTGCGCTTGCCGCCGCGCGTGCGCACCACGGGCGCGGGTTCGGTTTCGGCGCCGCCGCCGGGCGGCAGCATCGCCAGCGAAGGCAGGGGCGGATAGACGCGGTCGGGTGCGGCGGCGGCCGCTGGCATCAGTGCATCGGGCGGCGCGGCAAAGGCGGAAGCGGCCGGTACTGTCAGCAGGCCGACGGTGAGGGGGAAGAGTAGATGGGTCATATGCATGACGTTCCTCTTAATCCTGCGTGCGGATCGTCACGCTGTACGGCTGGCTGGCGCTGACGGTCAGGTTTTCCAGGCGGACATAGCCGGCGCGCTGCGCGGGTACGCCATTCCACAGCGCCTGGTTCAGGTAGCGGAAATCCTGCGCCAGCGCAGCCACCTGGATGGTCGCCGGGCGCTTTTGCGCGGCGGCCAGTGCGCCGGCCTTGGTCAGCACGGCGGTCAGTTGCGGGTCATGTGCGCCCAGCGCGTCGGGCGGTATGGCGAAGGTCATGATTTCGCCCGTGGGCACGGTGCGGGCCACGGGGGCGGGCGTCTGGGCCGGCATTTGCGCACAGCCCGCCAGTGCAAACAGTGCGACCAGCACCAGCGATACGGCGGAACGTTCAGGAAAAGTCCACATGGCGATGATGAATGCGTGGATCGGACCCGCACTGTATCGGCGGGTCGCGCATGTCAAAACGTCGAATTGCCCGGCTTTTATCGTCCATCCCGGCGGATGGCTTGAGTGCCCGCTCTAACGTGAAAACGGCGTCACGTTGCGGGTTTGCAGGCAGGTGAAGTACTTCGCACTTATGCGGCGCTGGTGGCACGCCGACGTGCCGAATATGCGCTGCGCGCAGCAATGGGTTCAGGGGATGTGTTCGCCTCGCGCGGGGCTGATTGGCGTAAACACTGAGCCGGGCTGCGGCGCCGCCACGTGCCTGCCGCGACACATTTGCGCGGCCACAAGGCTGCAACACCCCCCGCCGCTATAATCGGCCCACCATGAATACACCCGCGTTTTCCTCTTCCAAGGCCGTTCCCAAGGAGGCAGCGGCCTACCACGTAGCGGTGGTGGGCGGCGGCATTGTCGGGCGTGCCTGCGCGCTGCGGCTGGCGCAGATCGGCTTGCGGATCGCGCATATTGCGCCGCCCCCGCCAGTGTCTGCAGCATCCGCATCCGCCGGGCCCGACGCCTGGGATGCGCGCGTCTACGCGTTTTCGTCCAGCTCGCAGGCACTGCTGGAACAGTTGCGCATCTGGCCCTCGCTCGACATGACCCGTGTGCAGCCGGTGCATGACATGCGCATCTTCGGTGACGACGCTGCCGCGCGCGGCGAGCACGCCCACCCCGATCTGCACTTTTCGGCCTACGCCGCCGGCACGCCGCAACTGGCGTGGATTGCCGAATCGTCGCTGGTCGAGCGTGCCCTGGAAACCGCGCTGCGCTTTGCTCACACCGTGCAGACTTTCCCGCACGCGGCCACCGGCTTTGAGATGGACACTGACGCCGTACGCCTGACGCTGGCCGACGGGCAGGTGATTCGCGCCGAATGCGTGATCGGCGCCGACGGCAAGAACTCGTGGGTGCGCGAACAGGCCGGCATTCAGGCAGAGGCGAAGCCGTATCGCCAACTTGGCGTGGTCGCCAACTTTCAAGCCGAGCGCTGGCATCAGGACACAGCGTGGCAGTGGTTCCTTGGTGCATCCGCCGAGCAAGCTGCCGCTGCCGACGATGCAACACCGGTACGCGGCGAGATCCTCGCGATGCTGCCGCTGCCTGATCGGCGGCTCTCGATGGTGTGGTCCGCCAGCGAGGGCCACGCCCGCGAACTGCTTGCGCTGTCGCCCGATGCGCTGTGCCGCGCGGTGGAGGCCGCCGCCGGTGGCGCCGTCGCCGCACGCTTTGGGCGGCTGTCGAATATCACGCCTGCGCAGGGCTTTCCGCTCGTGCTGCAGCACGCCAGCCGGGCAGTCGCGCCGCGCGTGGCGCTGGTGGGTGATGCAGCCCATGTGATCCACCCGCTGGCCGGGCAGGGCATGAATCTCGGTCTTAGGGATGTGTCTGAAATTGGCCGGGTCATGGCCGAACGTGAAACCATGCGCGATCATGGCGATCTGAGGTTGCTGCGCCGTTACGAGCGCGCCCGCCGCGAAGACCTCCTTTCGCTCACGGCCGCCACGGATGGTCTGCATAAGCTGTTCGCCCTGCCGGGCGCGCTGCCCCGCACGGTACGCAATGCGGGGATGCGCATGGTGGGCATGACGCCATTTATCAAACGCTTGTTGATCAAGCACGCGCTGGGCTGAGAATCGGCCCACGATCCTGCTGCGGGTGCCGAGCTTGGCCCTGCGATGCGCGCCCTGCACGTGTACGGCTGTGCTTCCCGGCCCCCCTCGGGCCGCCCGCTCCGGATCGTTAACCGATTCTCGGGCATCATCAGGGTTTTCGGGTTTCAGGGTTTCAGGGTTCCAGGAGTTGTTATGTCGTTTCGTATTCGGGTGGCGGCCATCGCCTCTGCGGTGGCAGTGGCTGCCATTGGCGCAGGTTATGTATTGAGCGCCGGTGCCGCCGAGCCCGCACTGGACAAGGTCAAAGCCACGGTACAGAAGGCCCTGGGCCCGAACGTGGAGATCAAGAGCGTCACCAAGTCGCCGCTGGCCGGCCTGTACGAGATCAACCTCGGCAGCCAGGTCGTCTATACCGATGCCACCGGCCGCTACGTGCTCAACGGCGACCTGCTTGATACGCAGACCGCCACCAACCTCACGCAAGAGCGCCTGGCCGATCTGAACCGCGTCAAGTGGTCCGACCTGCCGCTGGACCGCGCCGTGAAGTGGGTCAAGGGCAACGGCGCACGCAAGATCGCCGTGTTCTCTGATCCGAACTGCCCGTACTGCCACAAGCTTGAGCAGATGCTCACGCAGGTCGACAACATCACGGTCTACACCTTCCTGTTCCCGATCCTGTCGGAAGATTCGAATACCAAGGCCAAGCAGATCTGGTGCTCGGCCGATCGGGCCAAGGCGTGGCGCGACTGGATGACCGCCAAGACCGCCCCGGGCGGCGCCGGCACCTGCGACACGCCGCTGGAAGCCAACCTGAAGCTGGGCCAGCAGCTCAACGTGACCGGCACGCCGGCCATCATCTTCCCGGACGGCTCGCGGGCTCCGGGCCTGATCGATGCGGCCACGCTGGAGCGCAAGTTCGCCTCGCTCAAGAAATCGTAAATCGCACAGGAGAAGCGCCGGTTGATCCGGCGCTTTTTCTTTGCGCGCTCGCATTCACCCCACCTCTGGAGACTTGGCATGTCGTTTCGCGCGCTGATGCTGGAAAAGCAGGATGGCGGGCCGCTGGCCCATATCGTTGATCTGGATGACGCGGCGCTGTCCACGCCCGAGGCGCTTGCCAACGACGTGACCGCCGGCGACGTGCTGATCCGCGTGGACTGGTCGACGATCAACTACAAGGACGGCCTGGCCATCACCGGCAAGGGGCCGGTCGTGCGCAAGTGGCCGATGGTGGCCGGCATTGACGGCGCAGGCGTGGTGCTGGATTCCTCGCATCCGGATTGGCGCACGGGCGATGCGGTCGTGCTCAACGGCTGGGGCGTCGGCGAGGCGCACTGGGGCTGCCTTGCGCAGCAAGCGCGGCTTTCCGGCGACTGGCTGGTGGCGCTGCCGGCGGGGCTCGATGCGCGGCAAGCCATGGCGATCGGCACGGCCGGTTACACGGCGATGCTGTCGGTGTTGGCGCTGGAGCGCGCGGGGGTGAAGCCGGGCGATGGCGAGGTGCTGGTGACGGGCGCCTCAGGCGGCGTCGGCTCAATCGCCATCGCGCTGCTCGGCAAGCTGGGCTATCGCGTGGTGGCTTCCACCGGCAAGACAAGCGAGGCCGATTTCCTGCAAGCGCTGGGCGCAACGGATGTGATGGACCGGGCGGAGCTGTCCGCTCCGGGCAAGCCGCTGCAGAAAGAGCGCTGGGCGGCGGTGGTCGATTCAGTCGGTTCGCACACGCTGGTCAACGCATGCGCGCAGGTGCGCTACGGCGGCGTGGTCACGGCGTGCGGGCTGGCGCAAGGCATGGATTTTCCGGCCACGGTTGCCCCGTTTATCCTGCGCGGCGTGACGCTGTGTGGCATTGATAGCGTGATGGCGCCGCGCGCGCTGCGCCAGACCGCGTGGCAGCGCTTGGCCGCCGATCTGTTGCCCGATCGCCTGGCCGCCATCACGCGTGAAGTGACGCTCTCGGAGGCCATCGACGCCGCGCACGACATCATGGCCGGCAAGATGCGCGGGCGCGTTGTGGTGAACGTCAACCGATAGGCTGGCAGGCCGGCAGACAGGCGATTTGCGGACGATTTGCCTCCGGCAGCCGTCGTTGACATGCGACAGCAACGCTACAATGTCCGCCATGAAGCCGATCCGCTACACCATCGCCCCCGCCGCGCCCGAAGCGCACGTTTTCACCGTCACCGTCACGGTTGATGCGCCTGACAGCCAAGGCCAGCGCTTTTCGCTTCCGGCGTGGATTCCGGGCAGCTACATGATTCGCGAGTTCGCGCGCAACATCGTGCGGATCGAGGCGTCTTCTGCCGATCGCCCAGTGCGTCTGACCAAGGTCGACAAACACACCTGGTGGGCGGCGCCGTGCATAGGGCCGTTGACGGTTTCTTACGACGTCTATGCGTGGGACTTGTCGGTGCGCGCCGCACATCTGGATGCCACGCACGGCTTCTTCAACGGCACGTCGGTCTTCCTGCGTGTGGAAGGTGCGGACGATCTGCGCTGCCTGGTCGACATCCAGCCGCCCGCCGCAGACGCCTACCGTGGATGGCGCGTCGCCACCGCACTGCGCGAGGCCACTGGCCGCATTCACGGCAAGACTGGCGCCAAGCGCTACGGCTTCGGCTGGTACGAAGCTGCCGACTACGATGAGCTGATCGACCACCCCGTCGAGATGGGCACGTTCGATCTGGTCTCGTTCGAGGCGTGCGGCGCGCAGCATGACGCTGTCTTCACTGGCCGCGTGCCGAACCTGGATCTGGAACGCATCGCCCGCGACTTCAAGCGCGTGTGTGAAGCGCAGATCCGCCTGTTCGAGCCGCAGACTGCCACGGCACCGTTCCTTGACAGCAACCGCCGCTACGTCTTCATGACGATGGTGACGACCGATGGTTACGGCGGCCTGGAGCACCGCGCCAGCACAGCCCTCATGTGTGCGCGCAATGACCTGCCCGTCACCGGCCGCGACGAGACCACCGAGGGCTATCGCACCTTCCTCGGCCTCGTCAGCCACGAGTATTTCCACACCTGGAACATCAAGCGCATCAAGCCGGCCACCTTCGTGCCATATGCGCTCGAGCGCGAGGTGCACACGCCGCTGCTGTGGCTGTTTGAAGGTTTCACGAGTTACTACGACGACCTGATGCTGGTGCGCTCGGGCCTGATCTCTGAAGCGCAGTATCTGCAGATGATCGCCAAGACCTGGAATGGCGTGCTGCGCGGCAGCGGCCGCCTGAAGCAGAGCGTGGCGGAAAGCTCGTTCGATGCGTGGACGAAGTACTACCGCCAGGACGAGAACGCGCCCAACGCCATCGTCAGCTACTACACCAAGGGCTCGCTGGTGGCGCTGGCGCTGGACCTGACGATCCGCACGCAAACCAACGGCGAACGCTCGCTCGACGACGTGATGCGTGCCCTCTGGGCAACGTACGGCCGCGACTTTTACGCCGCCGGCCACGCGCAGCGCGGTGTGACCGAAGCCGGGCTGATCACCCTGATGGAAGACACCACCGGTGTGCGCCTGCGCACGCTGGTGCGCCAGTTGACTGAAGGCCGCGACGATCCACCGCTGCCGGCGCTCTTCAAGGCGATGGGCGTGAGCGCCACGCGCAAGACGGCCGATTCAGCGCTTGCGCTGGGCGTCAAGACTGCCGCCGAGAACGGCTTCGTCAAGCTGCAGCAGGTGTTTGACGGCAGCCCGGCGCAGCGTGCCGGTTTGTCTGCCGGTGATCTGATCGTCGCGGTGGATGGCCTGCGTGTGCCGGCCGGCCAGCTCGACAAGACGCTCACGCGCCATCGTGCTGGCGATACCGTGCCCGTGCACGTGTTCCGCCGCGACGAACTGATGGCGCTGGACGTGTCGCTCGCCGCCGACGCAACGCCGCAGTTCACGCTGGCGATGGCCACGGAGCCCTCGCCGCTGCGTTCAGCGTGGCTGGGCAAGCGGGCAACGGCGCGCAAGGTGGCGCGCGGCAAGTCGGCGTGACTCGCGTAGCCTGATCCGATGGATTACGTCCACGATCCGCGCACCTTCCTCTACAGCCATTACGTTTCGCGCGGCATCCGTACTGCCACCGGCGTGATCGGGCTGACGCTGCTCGCGCTGCTGGTGATGGACTTGCAGGGCGCGATGGTGGTGTCGATCGGCGCGTTGTGCACCGGCCTCATGGATTTGCCCAGCCCGCTGCGGCACAAGTTCAACGAGATGATGGCGTGCGTGCTGCTGACGACAGCCGTCACCTTTCTCGTGGCAGTGGCCACGCCATACGCAATCCTGCCGGTGGTGATCGTGGTGGTGAGCTTCCTTGCGGGGCTCATGATGGCGTACGGCAACAAGACGATGCCGCTGCAGTTTGCGGCGCTGTTCGTCATGACGCTCACCTTTACCGAGGAATTCGCCTTCCGCGAAGCGGTAGAACATACCGTGCAGTTCTTCCTCGGCGCCATCGGCTACATGGCCTTTGCGATGGCCGTGGCGTGGGGCCAGCGCCGCCGTATCAAAGAACAGGTGCTGGCCGAATGCCTATACGAACTGGCCGTGTACGTGGAACGCAAGGCCGGCTTCTACGACGCCTCCAAGGATTTCGACGAGCAGTTCAACGCACTGGTGCGTCAGCAGATTTCGGTGGCCGACAAGCAGCAGGTGGCGCGCGATTTTGTCTTCCGAGACAACCGTACCGCCAGCGACGGGCGCCTCGTGCAGATCCACATGCGGATGCTCGACATCTACGAGTACCTGCTGTCGTCCAACACCGATTACCCGCTGCTGCGCCAGTACCTGGCCGACGCCGAAATTCTTCGCCTCTTGCACGACGTCATCGAAAAGATGCGCCTGGATATCGAGACGGTGGCTTACGCCGTTGGGCGCGATCGGCCATCGCCCACGCCGATGTCGTACGACCAGGAACTGGCCGCCATCGATGCTGCGCTCCAAGCACTGCAGCACGGTCACCACGCGGTGCCGCTGGAGGCATTTGCCGCGCTGGACGAATCCGTGGCGACAGTGCGCGGCGCGATCCGGCTGATGGCGCAATTGCATGCCGCCACCGATACGCAGGTCGAGCCGTCGCAGGTGCTGCTGCGCCCCGACATGACGCCGTTCCTCACGCGCCAGAAGTACGAACTGCGGCTGGTGCTGGAAGAACTGACCTGGCGCTCGCCGGTGCTGCGCTTTGCGCTGCGCATCTCGATGGCGGTGGCTGCCGGGCTTTGGATTGCCGATCACCTGCCCTATGCGTCCCACGGCTATTGGGTGTTGCTGACCATCGTCGTGATCCTCAAGCCGACGTTCAGCATGACGCGTCAGCGCAACTTCGACCGGGTGCTCGGCACGCTCATCGGCTGCGTGATCGCGGCGGTCATTCTGCGCTTCACCCATTCGACCTGGATCCTGATGGGCGTGCTGTACCTGTCGACGGCGGCCAGCGCGGCGTTCGTCACCGTGCGCTACCGCTACACGGCCATTGCAGCGTGCGTGCAGGTGCTCATCCAGATCAACCTGCTGTTGCCGGGCAGCAAGGGCGCCATCGGCGAGCGGCTGGTCGATACGCTGATCGGCGCAGCCATCGCCACCGCCTTCAGCTACGTGCTGCCAAGCTGGGAATACCGCAACCTGCCCAAGCTGGTGGACGACGTACTGCGCACCAACCGGCGCTTTATTGAAGCCGCGCGCGAACTGCTGCTCGGCACGCTCAAAGACGACTTTGTTTATCGCGTGCAACGCAAGCAGTACATGGAATCGCTCACGGGGCTGATCTCGGCCTTCGCGCGCATGCTGGACGAGCCCAAGAGCCGCCACCGCGCTGTCGATAACCTTAACCGCTTCATCGTCCAGAACTACCTCGTGGCCGCGCACGTGGCGGCGGTGCGCATCCTGATGCGCCAGCGCGCGCAGGAACTGGACGAGGCCGACACGCGCGCCCTGGTCGAGCAGACCGTCGAGGCCGCGCTTGAAAGCCTCGCGCGTGCCAAGGAGCGCTTCGACCAGGCCGTGCATGAAGGCGGCTGGGGCGTGCGTCCGCGCGATACGCAAGAGCTGGGCGCCGCCGATTTCGCCGACAAGTCAGCGCGCTCGCGCATGGTGGATGCGGCAGCCGAGTCGGATTCGCTCTCCGCCATGCACCTGCTGGAGCGGCGCCTGCAGGCGCTGCGGGCGGATACCGCGAAGATTGCGCTGCGGTGCGGTGCGCTGGGCCGCGCGTTGCGGGTGTCGCGGGACACATGATCGGCCGAGCTTGACGGCTAGAGAATAAGCGCCGCCCCTGCTCGAACCACCGCAAAGCCCATATTGCATCTCATAATTTTTCTGATGGCATTGGCTCCCCCTTGTCGTCAACTTCATGAGTTGTCAAGCTACAGCACGCATGAGGGCAGGCGGGAACAAAGTCGACTGACGCGGAGCGGGTCGGAATACCAGCGGTGGGCTTGTTGTATGAACTGGTCGACTGATTGACATGCACTCGCTGGGGCTGAAATCCGCGATCAGTCAGGAAACGCTGGACAGTCTCCGCCCTGCTTTTGGCAAGGGCCAGAGCACCGCGCTCGCCGGCGTCGGTGTGGCCGTCAATCACGAACATGCTGTAGTTCGGAAACCGGGCTTTCAGGTCGGCAAGCCAATTGCCCAGACGCAGCGCGCTCCGGGCATCAAGTGCCGCCGAATTGTTTGGGAAGGCCAGGTCCAACCCCTGCACTGGGCTGCACGCCAGCGCTGCTGCTGAAAAGGAAGAGGCCACGAGTGCCAGCACATTATTCCGAACAAATAACATAACCGGCGATATTGTCAGCATTAATGATGGTTCTTTCATCTTTGGACTTGGCCATAATTTTCGCGCTATAGGTGGAGTATTTGATATCACGCGAACTAAATACGTCATTAAAATGAGAGACCTCGTGCACTAGCGTCAGTAGCTGCGAGTCCAATTGCGGATGACGATCACGCAACACACAGAAATCTAATTTGATGACGATGGTGTGCGTGGCCGTGTCTGGAGCGCAAACCTCTGCGACTGAGCCGGGACTATTGCGGGAAATGCATCCCCCTGGCCCTGGATTCGTTGTCATTTCGTCCGTATAGCGAACGAAGTTTGATGGTGTCAGAAGCCCCAGCGCACGTCGCATTTTTGTCAGGCCATTCGCAATGGTTGACCGTGCCGTTTGATCCGTTGTGCCAAACCACAAAGAAACCACGCTTGATCTGCCTGTGACCATCGCGCCAACTGTCGGAGCCGATCATCCACCTGAACAAGCGCATCGTCACGAAGCCCCATCATGTGCTTACCGAACTGCGCATCGGTCATGTTGGGGCAGATCAATTCCGGGTCATCAATCAAGCTGCTTTGCGTGCCGGTGAGCTTTTCCATACCACGCTGGGCGTATGCGTTTTGTTCAGCCTGTGGTACTGCGAAAGATGGCCGTGCGCTGGCGGGCGCAGGGGCCGCGCTACCCGCTCGATTCACCGTAACGCGAAACTTATCCGTCGAAGCAATGGTGCGAGGGGGATTGGCGCATTTGCAGAAGATCCACGCGCCTTGGATGGCGAGCTGACGACCGCCCGGAAGCCCGAACGCTGGATAAGCATCGTTGACGATTTTTCCCATCGCCTTGCAGGCCGGGCAAGTTGCTAGATCGCCTTCGGCAGCCACCTCTTTGCCGTGGAACCGCATCTTGCCAGTGGCAAAGATGACGCCACCCGTTGTTGTCAAGTCGCCATTTCTGAGGCCGTAGCGCACATCAGCCATGATCGTCTCCCCTCAGATCAGGCTGTCAGTTGCGGGCTCCGGACGATATGCCGGGTCAAGCAGGCCAATGATTGGCGCGTCCGCCGGTTCATCAAAAGTCAGTGCCGTTATTGGCGACGAAACAATTGTGTCGCCATTGCTCAGTGGGCTACCAATGATGGCAACGGGCCGGTCATCGTCCAGAAGCGCAATGCCTGCGCCTGCAGTAATGAAGGCTGTGCTGCCGTCTGGATAGACAGCCTCATCGCCCACTAGCAAAAGCGTGTGTCCGTTATCTCGAATACTGCTGGAACCCTGAACGATTTCACCGCCATTGGCCGTCTTCGCACCGTTGAACGCCGCAACGTAGACCGTGCCGGATTGTGCGTTTTGCATCTGCCGCCTCCTCATGAGAACACTTCGTTGAAGTTCTCCATTGGAGCAACGCCATGTGCTGAATTTGAATCAGACAATTCTAATTTGGTGGACACTTTGAAATCTTCGCCACATCGACAGGGCGCCAACGTGCGACAGGGCACTAATGACGTTGCCCACCCGAATTCACGGATAATGCAAACCGGCCATTGTGAAATTGTGTGCTTCACCGGCGTTTGCCGAATCAGCGCGCGCGGCTTTCGGTAAAGTCGCCGGTGCCGCTTCTGTGCCATGAAAAGAAGCGGCCGAGGATTCGAACCCCTCGTGATACAACGGGCGAGAACCAGGCACATGGTTCTTGTCCTCAATTTCTCGTGGCCGCTCTCCCTTATGGGCGAGCCTGGCAGGGACGGCTTCGGCCGTATCGAGAGTTGTATCTCGGGTTCGAAAACTTGCCTGTGCTCGCCCACCCGCCTTCTTACTGTTGCGGGTGGCGCGTTTCCTCAACCTTGACGGAGACCACGCCATGACAGACCCCAGCACCTCCCCCGATGTTGGCCGTTTTCAGGCTCACGCCGATTTATTCGACCGGCTATCCAAGCTGCGGACCTTGCTGAGCATGCTCCACGCGGGTGGGTTTGAGCATTTCAGAGGATTGGAAGAAGTTCGCCAAGCCGAATATCTCTGGACCTGCCTCGACTACGCCGAGAGCGCATTCAAGGCGCTGACGATCTGGGACGGTATGGCAACGCAGGAAGAAGCGGTTTCCCACTGACGCTGCAGTTTTTTGGGGATGGGGCAGTGGCGCGTCGGCGAGCGCTCAGCGTGCTTGCGGCTTCAGCCAGTCGATGGTTGGTTGGCTTTGCGCCACCAGCCAGTCATTGGCCGCCCTGAAATGCCCGCACCCAAGGAACCCGCGATGCGCCGACAGCGGCGACGGATGCGGCGCTTCCAGCACCAGATGCCCCTCCGGCAACAGCGCGCGCTTGGCCTGCGCATGACTGCCCCACAGCATGAACACGCGCTTGTGGCCAACGCGCGCCAGATGTTCCAGCAGGCAATCGGTGATGCGTTCCCAGCCGCGCTTGGCGTGGCTGGCAGCCTGGCCTTGTTCGACGGTAAGCACGGTGTTGAGCAGCAGCACCCCTTGCTGCGACCAGCCTTCCAGGTTGCCCGACGTGCCCGGCAGCTTCTGGCCAAACTCGGCTTCGATTTCCTTGTAGATGTTGCGCAGGCTCGGCGGCACGCGAATACCGGCCGGCACCGAGAACGCCAGCCCGTGCGCCTGCGGAATCTCGCGGCCATCGACCGAGCCTGTGCCGTGGTACGGGTCCTGCCCGAGGATGACCACACGCACGTCGTCCACCGGCGTCAGGTGCAGCGCACGGAACACATCGGTCGGGAAGATCGGCTTGCCCGCTGCACGCTCGCCATCAACGAAAGCACACAACTCGGGCCAGTTGGCTTGCGCGATGCAGGGCGTGAGGAGGGTTTTCCAATCCGCAGGCAGGGCATCGAACTGCTTGGCGAGCGGGATGAAATCACCGGCGGGTGTTTCAGCAGCCGGTTCGTCGAAGAGGGCGGCTTGTGCCGGGTTGGCGCGGCGGCTCATGCCTGGCCTCCGGTGGCGTTCGCGCGCAGTTGATAACCGCGCTGCGCCTTGCTGATATCAAGCGGTGCGAGTCCGGGCACGGCGGCACGCAGCGTCTGCGTCCAGGCGTGCAGGCGCTCGGCGATCGTGTCTTCGCTGAGCGTGCTGTCGGCGGCCGGCTTCCACTCCAGTTCCAGCTCGTCGATAGGCTCGCGCGCGTTGGTGCCGGGGACGAGGATGGCGCCGGCATCCAGCGCGATCTCAATCTCACCGCCATCGGCTGCCACGTGCCAGAGGCGGCGCGTGAAGTCGGTGCGGAACAGCGGGGCGAGGCGATCGGCGTGCGGGCGCACATAATCTGCGGCTTCCGTCGCGTTGTTGGCGGCAAAGGCATCGACCGACAGCGCATCGCTTTGCAGCGGCACTTCCCATTCGTGGCGGGCGGACAGGCCACCCTGACCGCCGTTGCCGGCGGTCTTGAGTGTCTGCAGCCATTGCTCGCCCTGGCAACGTACGCGCAGGGCGGCGCGACTGTGCGCCAGTGCCTGGTCCGGTGTGTCGTAATAGACGTTGGCAAGCTCGACGCTGCCCGCCGGTTGCGCGTGCTGGTCTAGCCAGCCGACCAGCGCTTCGTGCGCGCCGGCCGGTACGGCCAGCTTCAGTTCAATTTCGCGGGCCATTGCGTTCGGTGCTCAGGCAAACAGGCGGGCCAGTTCGGCCCCCGGGTCATCCGCGCGCATGAAGGCTTCGCCGACGAGGAAAGCGTTGACGGCGGCGGCGCGCATCTTGCGCACGTCGTCCTGCACGAGGATGCCCGACTCGGTCACGACGATGCGGTCGTCCGGCATGTGCTTGAGCAGGCCGATCGTGGTGTCGAGCGAGGTTTCGAACGTGCGCAGGTTGCGGTTGTTCACGCCCACCAGCGGCGTTTGCAGGCGCAGGGCGCGGTCCAGCTCATGACCGTCGTGCACTTCCACCAGCACGTCCATGCCGAGTTCAAGCGCGCAGGCTTCGAGTTCGATCATCAGCCCCTGGTCCAGCGCGGCGACGATCAGCAGGATGCAGTCCGCACCCCACGAACGCGCCTCGTACACCTGATACAGATCGACCATGAAATCCTTGCGCAGCACCGGCAGCGTGCAGGCGGCGCGGGCTTCGCGCAGGTAGTCGGCATGGCCTTGGAAGAACTGCTCGTCGGTCAGGACGGAGAGGCACGCGGCGCCGTGCTCGGCATAGCTGCGGGCGATGTCGGCGGGCTTGAAGTTGGGGCGCAGCACGCCCTTGGACGGCGAGGCCTTCTTCACCTCGGCGATGACGGCGGCGTGGCCGGCGGCAATCTTGTCGCGCACGGCCTGGGCAAAGCCACGGGGGCCGAGGGCGCTGTCGTTGCGGTTGGCTTCGGCCTCGGCGCGCACGCTGGACAGATCACGGTGCTTGCGCGCGGCGGCCACTTCTTCGGCCTTCACGGCCAGGATTTTCTGCAGGATGTCGGACATGACGTGAACAGCCTTAGGCTTTGAACTGATTGGTGACGCGCACGAGTTCGTCGAGCTTGGCGCGCGCCGCGCCGGAAGCGATGGCCTCGCGCGCCAGCTTCATGCCGTCGCCGATGGAACCGGCAATGTTGGCCGCATACAGCGCCGCGCCCGCGTTGAGCGAGACGATCTCGCGCGGCGTGCCGGGCTTGTTTTCCAGTGCGTCGATCAGCATGGCCTTGGATTCTTCCGCGTCGGCCACTTTCAGGCTGCGGTTGGAGATCATCTGCAGCCCGAAGTCTTCGGGGTGGATTTCGTACTCGGTCACGACGCCGTCTTTCAGCTCGCCGACCTGCGTGGCGGCGCCCAGCGACACCTCGTCCATGCCGTCCTTGCCGTAGACCACCACGGCGTGTTTCGCGCCCAGGCGTTGCATCACACGCACCTGGATGCCGACGAGGTCGGGGTGGAACACGCCCATCAAAATGTTCGGCGCACCGGCCGGGTTGGTCAGCGGCCCGAGGATGTTGAAGATCGTGCGCACGCCCAGCTCCTTGCGGATCGGCGCGACGTTCTTCATGGCCGGGTGGTGGTTGGGCGCAAACATGAAGCCGATGCCCGCCGTCTCGATGGATTCGGCTACCTGCTCGGGCGTGAGCATGATGTTCACGCCCAGCGCTTCGAGCACATCGGCGCTGCCCGACTTGGAGCTGACGCCGCGCCCGCCGTGCTTGGCGATGCGTGCGCCGGCTGCCGCCGCCACGAACATCGACGCGGTGGAAATGTTGAACGTGTTGGCACCGTCGCCGCCCGTGCCGACGATGTCGACAAAGTGATCGGACACCTCAGCCGGCACTTCAACCTTGGTGGCGAACTCGCGCATCACGGTGGCAGCGGCCGCGATTTCGCCGATGGTCTCTTTTTTGACGCGCAGCCCCATGGTCAAGGCCGACGCCATGACGGGCGACATCTCACCGCGCATGATCAGCCGCATCAGGTGCAGCATTTCGTCGTGGAAAATTTCTCGGTGCTCGATACAGCGAACGAGCGCTTCTTGCGGAGTGATGGGCATGGTCGTTCCGTATTCAGTTGGGTGCCGCGGGTGCTGCGGCCGGGGTCGCCGGTGCTGCAGCCTCGCGCAGGGCGCCGATGCGCTCACGTGAGAGATCGGCATCGCACGCGGCTTCTGCCAGATCGGCATCGGGCGTGTTGCGAGCCAGGCGGCGTTGCAGGTCGCATTCGGCCTGCCGATAGAGTTGGTGTGCGCGCACCGTGCGGTCGAAGGCCATGGCGGCGCCTTTATCCGTGCCGTTTTTGGCGGCGATGCGGGCGCGCAGTGCGATGCGGCGTGCCGATTCAGCGGAGGCCAGCTCGGCTTGCGCCGCCTTGCGTGCGGCCTGCACGCAGTGGGCGACATCGCGGGCTTCGGGCTGAGCGGCGCGGCAGGCTTGCAGCGTACCGGCCATCGCCGGCAAGGACGCTGCCATCGCCATCATCGCCAACGCAATGGCGCGTGTGCGGCGCATCACACGCGTTCCTTCAGGAAGTTGCCGAGCAGCGCGTGGCCGTGTTCCGACAGGATCGATTCCGGGTGGAACTGCACGCCTTCCACCGGCAGCGTCTTGTGGCGCACGCCCATGATTTCGCCGTCTGCCGTCCAGGCGGTCACTTCCAGGCAGTCGGGCAGCGTTTCGCGCTCGATCGCCAGCGAGTGGTAGCGCGTCACCTTGAAGTGGCGCGGCAGGTTGGCGAACACGCCCACGCCAGTGTTTTCAATGGTGTCGACCTTGCCATGCATCACCTTCTGCGCGCGGATCACGCGGCCGCCAAACGCATCGGCAATCGCTTGGTGCCCCAGGCACACACCCAGGATGGGCACGCGCCCTGCAAAGTGCTTGAGCGCCGGCACGAGAATGCCCGCTTCCGTCGGCGTGCACGGCCCCGGCGACAGGCAGATGCGTTCCGGGTTCAGCTTCTCGATCTCTTCGATCGTGATTTCGTCGTTGCGAACCGTGCGGACATCCTGCCCCAGCTCGCCGAAATACTGGACGATGTTGTAGGTAAAGGAGTCGTAGTTATCGAGCATCAAAAGCATGTTGGGCTCCTTAACCTTAGAAATCGGCGTCGAGGCCGTCTTGCACTTGCTCGGCGGCACGCAGCACGGCGCGGGCCTTGTGTTCGGTCTCTCTCCATTCGGCATCCGGGTCCGAATCCGCAACAACACCAGCGGCGGCCTGCACGTAGAGGTTGCCGTCCTTGATGATGCCGGTGCGGATGGCGATCGCCAGATCCATCTCGCCCGAGAACGAGAGATAGCCCACCGCACCACCGTAGATGCCGCGCTTGACCGGCTCCAGCTCGTCGATGATCTCCATCGCGCGCACCTTGGGCGCGCCCGACAGCGTGCCCGCCGGGAAAGTCGCGCGCAGCACGTCCATGTTGGTCATGCCGGGCTTCAGGCGGCCTTCGACCGAGCTGACGATGTGCTGCACGTGTGAATATTTCTCGATGACCATCTGGTCCGTCACCTTGACGGAGCCGATCTCGGCAATGCGGCCAATGTCGTTGCGCGCCAGGTCGATCAGCATGACGTGCTCGGCGATTTCCTTCGGGTCGTTGAGCAGCTCGGTGGCGAGTTCGGCGTCGCGCTCGGGCGTGCTGCCGCGCGGGCGGGTGCCTGCCAGCGGGCGGATCGTCACGATGCGGGCGGATTCGTCGGCGCCGTTGCCGTTACCGTTGTTGCTTTCGCCAGTCGGCACGCGGCGCTCTTCCTGGCGCACCAGGATTTCCGGCGAGGCCCCAACGATCTGTATATCGCCGAAGTTGTAGAAGTACATATACGGCGACGGATTCAGCGAGCGCAGCGCGCGATACAAAGACAGCGGCGCATCGCGGAAAGGTTTGACCAGGCGCTGGCCGATCTGCACCTGCATCATGTCGCCGGCGGCGATGTACTCCTTGGCCTTGAGCACGGCGGTGATGTAATCGGCCTTGTCGAATTCACGGATGGTGTCGGTGCGCACCGATGCAGACGTCACCGGCACATCCACCGGCTGGTGCAGCTTGGTGCGCAGCGCGCGCAGGCGCTGCTTGGCGCGCGAGTACGCCTCGGGCTTGGACGGATCGGCGTAGACGATCAGGTAGAGCTTGCCCGAGAGGTTATCGATCACGGCCAGCTCTTCGCACAGCATGAGCTGGATGTCGGGCAGTTGCAGGTCGTCGGGCGGGGTGGTTTCAGCCAGGCGTGGCTCGATGAAGCGCACGGCGTCGTAGCCGAAGTAGCCTGCCAAGCCGCCGCAGAAGCGCGGCAGGCCCGGGCGCAGTGCCACTTTCTGGCGGCGTTCGAACGCGGCGATGAAGTCCAGCGGGTTGCCTTCGTGCGTCTCCACCACCTTGCCGTCGGTCACGACTTCCGTGTGATTGCCCTTCACGCGCAGCAGCGTGTGCGCGTGCAGGCCGATGAACGAGTAGCGCCCGAAGCGCTCGCCGCCCACCACCGATTCCAACAGGAACGTGTGCGTGCCGCGGTCGTGCGACTGCGCCAGCTTCAGGTACAGCGAGAGCGGCGTCTCCAGGTCGGCCAGCGCCTCGGCAATCAGCGGAATGCGGTTGTAG
Organism: Ralstonia sp. SET104; assembly: GCF_003851545.1. Lineage (GTDB taxonomy): Bacteria > Pseudomonadota > Gammaproteobacteria > Burkholderiales > Burkholderiaceae > Ralstonia. The sequence goes on from NZ_BHVX01000024.1 coordinate 40,864, forward strand.
CCCTGGTCGGCCAGCGATTTGAATTCGAGTTCGGTCATGAGCGGTCAGGTCGATTTGCCGGGCGGGCGGCATCAAGCCCACCGGCATGCGTTCGCTCCACGGCAAACGCAGTTGCGCCGTCGGAACGTTAGCAGAACATCAGGGATGGGAACGCGAAAAACCGTGCGGTCCCGCAAGGGTCGTCCGCAAGCCAATGCTGTGGCCAACGGAAGACCGGCGGGCGGTCAGCGTTTGGGGCAGGAGACGTGAGGGTGGGTTGGGCGGCGCGCTCGTGACGCGCCAGGTGACGAAACCGAAGCCAAAACCGAGGAAGAACGATCAGCAGCCGTGCAAACGCTTACGCCCGGACGAGGGCGTGCCAGGGCCGCCAGGGCCAAGCCCCCCGGTCACCACCAGCGTCGACGCGTTTGCGATTCAGGAACATGGATCGTCAGTTGGAAGCGGCAGAGATTGTGTTGTGTGGCTCGGCCGAAGTTCGCACATTCGGCTGAATCAGCTGCGCTGCCGCAAAAAGTGTGTCGACTATAGCATCGGCTCCCGCGTGCTGTATAGGTTGGCCGTGGTTGTAGCCATACGGCACCGCCAGTACGCGCATGCCGGCGGCGCGGGCGGCGCGGGCGTCGTTTTCCGAGTCGCCAATAGCCACGATTTCTTCTGGCGTCACGCCAAATGCTTCCGCCACCCGCAGCATGGGGTACGGATCGGGCTTGCGGTACGGGAAGGCATCGCCGGGGTAGACGAGGTCGAAATAGTCGGCCAGGCCAAGTTGCGCCAGCAGCGGCTGCGTGAAATCGTGTGGCTTATTCGTCACACAAGCAAGGGCGAGGCCCATGTCGCGCAGCGCCGCCAGTCCTTCGCGCACGCCGTCATAGACGTTCACGTACTGGCCGTTGATGGCGATATAGGCGCGCTGATAAGCGTCCAGCGCCTCGGCAAAGCGGCTGTTGGCCTGCGCGGGCGGCAGGCGCGCGTCGAGCACGCGGCGCACGAGGTTTTCCGAGCCCTTGCCGACGTAGCTGACGACTTCGTCAATCGACATGTCCGGCCTACCCGACGCGATGCCGAGCGCTTCCAGCATCGCGTTGATGGCGGCGTGGAAGTCGCCCGCCGTGTCGACCATCGTCCCGTCCAGGTCGATGATGACAGCGCGGACGGGGCCCGCAGGTAGTACGTCTGACAAGGCGCCGGTCATCACAACAGGCTGGCCAGTGCCTGGCGCAGCGCGCCCACGGCGCCGCGATAGCCGCCGTCCGCATCGGGCTTGCCAAATACGGCCGAACCGGCGACGAAGGTGTCGGCGCCGGCCTTGGCGATCTCGGCGATGTTGTCTGCCTTCACGCCGCCGTCGATCTCCAGCAGGATCTTGCGGCCCGTCTTTTCCTGGTACGCGTCCAGCTTCTGGCGCACTGCGCGCAGCTTGTTCAGTGCTTCGGGAATGAACGACTGGCCGCCAAAGCCGGGGTTGACCGACATGATCAGCACCATGTCCAGGCGATCCATCACATGGTCCAGATAGTGCAGCGGCGTGGCCGGGTTGAATACCAGGCCGGCCTTGCAGCCGTTGTCACGAATCAGGGCCAACGAGCGGTCGATGTGCTCCGACGCTTCGGGGTGGAATGTGATGAGATCAGCGCCGGCACGGGCGAAGTCGGGAATGATGCGATCGACGGGGCTCACCATCAGGTGCACATCGATCGGCACCGGCTTGCCGTCCTTCTGCGCGTGCGGGCGGATGGCCTCGCATACCAGCGGGCCGACGGTTAGGTTCGGCACGTAGTGGTTGTCCATCACGTCAAAGTGGATCCAGTCGGCGCCGGATTCGAGCACGCGGCGCACTTCTTCGCCCAGGCGGGCAAAGTCGGCGGACAGGATGGACGGGGCAATGCGGAAACCGGACGGGTCGATGGCTGCGGACATGATGGGAGACGGATAAGGCGCGTGAACTTGCACGCGAATGCGCAAGGAAGGGCGCTATTTTAGCCGGATCAGTTGTCTGCCCGCGCCTTGCCGCTGCAGCGGCCATGCCGCACAATGGTCGCCAATTCTGATTGTGGATCGACATGCCGAGCTACGAACTCACCGTCCAGGTCCGGACGCGCTATCTGGCGGAACAATCCGAGCCGGAACAAAGCAACTTCGCCTTTGCCTACACCATCACCATCCGCAACACGGGTGACGTGCCCAGCCAACTGATCTCGCGCCACTGGGTGATTACCGATGCCGAAGAGCAGGTGCAGGAAGTCAGCGGCTTGGGCGTGGTCGGCCACCAGCCGCTGCTGCCGCCGGGCGAATCCTTCGAATATACGAGCTGGGCGACCATCAAGACACCCGTGGGCACGATGCGCGGCGAATACTTTTGCGTGGCTGAGGATGGTCACCGCTTTGAAGCGCCCATCCCGGAATTTGCGCTGGTAATGCCGCGCATGCTGCACTGATCAGGACGCGTCGGGCTTGGCCGGGTGCGAATCCTTTGGTGCGGCTTCGGTCGCGTCGGTCGATGCTGAAGGCGTGGCGGCCTCGCTCTGCCGCGACGGATGTCCGGGCGGCGCGCGCAGGGGGCGCGGGTGCTTCTTGGCACCCGACATCGTCCAGATCACGATGAAGATCAGCAGAAACAGCGCCACGCCGGCCTCCAGGCCGAACAGCATCATCGGATGGTTTTCAAAGAATTCGCTCATGGTCGAGGGCGAGAGGCGCGGAGTGAAGCGCAGATGCGGGGCATTGTAGCCAAGCCCGCAGCCGCACCGGACAGGATGGAACAGGCATGACAGCAGTAACCTCGGACGCATTGACACACGCCCGCACCCAGCCCAGCCGCCGATGGGCTGGGCTGGCTGCTGCCCTGGTTGTCGCATTGCTGGCAGCCTGCACGAGCGGGCCGCCGCCGCGCGTCGAAACGCCGCAACCGCCCAGTAGCACGCTGGGCGGGCACCTGGCCCCTGCCACCTGGGCCGATGTGTCCGGCTGGACGGCCGACGACCTCGCTTCGGCGTGGCCCGCGCTGCAGTCGAACTGTCAGGCGATGAAGCGTCGCACCGATTGGTCGCGCGCGTGCACCGCCGGCCTGATGGTGGACGCCGGTGACCCGATCGCCATGCGCGTCTTCTTTGAAGACAACTTCACGCCATATCGCGTGGTCAAGGACGACGGCACCGACAGCGGCCTGATCACCGGCTACTACGAACCGTTGCTACGCGGCTCGCGCACACGCCACGGCGTCTATCAAACGCCGCTATACCGCATGCCTGCCGCATGGCGCGGCAAGACGCTGCCGGCGCGCGCGCAGTTGATCCGCAGCCCTGCGTTGCAGGGTCAGGAGGTTGTTTGGGTGGACGACCCGGTCGAGGCGGCGTTTCTGCAGATCCAGGGTTCGGGCCAGGTCCAGCTGGAGGAGGGCGGCATCATGCGCCTGGGCGTGGGCGGCACCAACAACCAGCCTTTCCGCTCGTTCGCGCGCTGGCTGCTGGACACGGGCGAGATCACTCCTGCGCAGGCGACGATGCAAGGCATCAAGGCATGGACGCGCGCCAACCCCGGCCGCGTGGAAGAGATGCTCAATATCAACCCGCGCTACGTTTTCTTTGCCGAGATGCCTGGCAATACCGCGGGCCCGATCGGCAAGCTGGGCGTGCCGCTCACGGATGAACGCTCGATTGCCGTGGACCCAACGTACATCCCGCTCGGCTCGCCAGTGTTCCTGTCGACAACGAAGCCACTGTCGGCAGACCCGATCCAGAAGCTGGTGTTTGCGCAGGACGTGGGCTCGGCCATTCGCGGTGCCGTGCGGGCCGACTATTACTTCGGCCATGGCGATGCCGCCGGTGATCTGGCCGGACGGATGAAGCAGGCTGGCCGCCTGTGGGTGCTGGTGCCGAAGGGCGCCAGCGTTGGCGTCGCCACCCGCTGAAGAGAAAACGGGGGCTAGCCGCGCCGCAAATCCACCACGCGGCGCGCCTTGCCGACCGAGCGCTCGATCCCGCCGGTCGCCAGAATCTCAATCGCGGCCGTCACGCCGATCAACGACTTGATGTGGTGCGCCAATTGGCCGCTCGCCGATTTGGCTGTGTCCACCGAGGCGCCCAGCGCAGCTTCCACGCGCACTGTCAGCGTATCCAGCGGCCCTTCCTTGCGGAGCACGCACTGATAGTGCGGCGATAGCGCCGCGTGCTTCAGGATCAATTCCTCGATCTGCGACGGGAAGACGTTCACACCGCGCACGATCATCATGTCGTCGCAGCGGCCGGTAATTTTCTCCATGCGCCGCATGCCGGGGCGCGCCGTGCCGGGCAACAGGCGCGTCAGGTCACGCGTGCGGTAACGCACCACCGGCATGGCCTCCTTCGTCAACGACGTGAAGACCAGTTCGCCGAATTCTCCATCGGGCAGCACCTCGCCGGTGTCCGGGTCGATGATCTCCGGGTAGAAGTGGTCTTCCCAGATTGTCGGGCCGTCCTTGGTTTCGGCGCATTCGCTCGCTACGCCGGGGCCCATCACTTCCGATAGGCCATAGATGTCCACTGCAGAGAGCCCCATGCGGGTTTCGATGGCGACGCGCATCTCGGGCGTCCATGGCTCGGCACCGAAGATGCCGATCCGCAGGCTTGATGCGGCAGGGTCTATGCCCTGACGTTCAAACTCATCGGCAATTGCCAGCATGTAGCTGGGTGTGACCATGATGACCTGCGGCTGGAAATCACGGATCAACTGCACCTGCCGCTCCGTCTGCCCGCCCCCAAAGGGAATCACCGTCAACCCCGCACGTTCCGCGCCGTAGTGCGCGCCCAGGCCGCCGGTGAAGAGCCCATAGCCGTAGCTCACGTGGACTTTGTCGCCACGGCGCGCGCCCGCTGCCCGGATGGAGCGCGCCACCAGCGCTGCCCATGTATCGATATCTGCCAACGTGTAGCCGACTACCGTGGGTCTGCCTGTTGTGCCGGATGACGCATGGATACGCGCGATCCGCTCCTGCGGCACCGCAAACATGCCGAACGGATAGTTGTCGCGCAGATCGTTCTTTGTCGTGAACGGAAACTTCGCCAGATCGGAAAGCGAATGCAAATCGGCCGGATGCACGCCAGTCGCATCGAACTTGGCTCGATACGCCGGCACGTTTTCGTACGCGTGGGCGAGGCTGTGTTTCAGGCGTTCAAGCTGCAGCGCGAGGATGGCGTCGCGGCTGGCGGTCTCGATGGGGTCGAGCGGGAGGTCGGTCGAGCGGGGGCGCATGCGGGTCTCCTCGGGGCGCCGTCGTGCGAACCTGCTCACGATCCTATTGCGCGTCCCGATTTTGGCCCTCTGACGCTCACCGTACCCATGTACGGTTGCGCCGCACTTGACACATTCGGGGCCAACCTCGGGGCGCTCGCTACGGATCGTGAACAGGTTCTGAGGCGTCCTCTAATGGTGGTGCGGTCTTTGGGGTTCTATCTGGCGGACGAACTAAGGCTCTGGACTGTTGGGGTCAGGAATCACGTGGCCGCGAATCTGCGCAGACTTGCCGCGGAACATGGCGACCGTATCGCCGGCCTGGTTGATGACGCGTACGTCGTACACACCGTGCCGGCCAGATAGCACTTGCTCGGTCGCTTCGGCGGCGAGCACATCGCCGGCATGTGCCGGCCGCAGGAATTCAACGCTGCAGCCAGCCGCCACGGTGTTGTGGTTATGGCTGTTGCATGCAAAGGCGAAGGCGGAATCCGCTAACGTAAAAATCAGCCCGCCATGACAGGTGCGGTGCCCGTTGAGGAATTCGGGTCGCACGGGCATCGACAGCCGGGCATAGCCGGGTGCAACCGCCTCCACGCGCATACCGAGCCAGCGGGTGCAGGCGTCGGCTTCGAACATGCTCTTGCAGGCGGCGTCTGCCAGTGCCTGCGCATCGTGGAGGGCGGTCTCGGTCATGCAGATTCCTCTATTCGCCGGTGAAATGGGCCACGCGCTTGTTGAGAAAGGCGTCCACGCCCTCGGCGTAGTCGCGCGAGTTGCCCAGCTCGCGTTGCAGGTCGCGCTCCAGATCCAACTGCGCGTCGAGCGACTGTGTGGGCGCTGCATGCATCGCGCGTTTGATGGCGGCCAATGCCCGGGTCGGTTGCTTGGCCAGGTGGTCAGCCATGCAATTCACCTCGGTCATCAGAATCTTGGCATCGTGATAGACGCCCCAGATCAGGCCCCAGGCCAACGCGGTCTTGGCGTCGAGCTTCTCGCCCAGCATCGCCAGTCCCATCGCTCGCGCCACGCCGATGCGCTGCGGCAGAAACCACGTGCCGCCCGAATCCGGCAGCAGCCCGATCTTCACGAAGGCTTGCAGGAAGCAGGCGTTCTCGGCAGCCATCACGATGTCGCACGCCAGCGCCAGATTTGCACCGGCGCCGGCGGCCACGCCATTCACCGCGGCAATTACCGGCAACGGCATGGCACGCAAACGGCGCACCAGCGGGTTGAATTGCTCGTCGATGAGTTGGCCGAGATCGGTCATCTGCCCAGGCGTGACGTTGAGTTCAGAGAGATCCTGCCCCGCGCAGAAGCCGCGTCCGGCGCCGGTCAGGATCAGTGCCCGCGCTCGCTGGTGTTCCACCTTGTCCAACGCCTCGCGCAGTTCACGGTGCATGCCGGCCGTGAAGCTGTTGAGCTGGTCGGGCCGGTTCAGCGTGATGGTTGCCACGTGATCGTGCCAGTCGAGCAGAATGGTCGGGCTGGTCATCTTGTCTCCTCCTCGGTCTGAACCGATTCATGATCCTGCTGCGCAGCCCGATCTTGCCCCTGCGATGCTCGCGGTACCTACGTACGGCTGCGCTTGTCGGGGCAACCTCGCACTGCTCGTTGCGGATCCTGAGCCAGTTCGCAGATTGATTAACCGACCGGTTGGTCGGCTAATATTACATCCATTCCAACTGGAGCTTCCATGTCCTACGAAAACATTCTGGTCGAAACGCGCGGTCGTGTCGGTCTTATTACGCTTAACCGCCCGAAGGCGCTGAATGCGCTTAACGATGCGCTCATGGATGAACTGGGCGCAGCGCTGCTCGCCTTCGACGCCGACGCCAACATTGGCGCCATCGTCGTCACCGGCAGCGAAAAGGCGTTCGCCGCCGGAGCGGACATCGGCGCCATGGCGGACTACGACTTCGCCACCGTCTATAAGAACGAGTACATCACGCGCAACTGGGAAACCATCCGCCGCATCCGCAAGCCGGTGATCGCCGCTGTGGCCGGCTACGCGCTGGGCGGCGGCTGCGAATTGGCCATGATGTGCGACATCATTCTGGCGGCAGATACTGCCAAGTTCGGCCAGCCTGAAGTCAAGCTCGGCACCATGCCCGGCGCTGGTGGCACGCAGCGCCTGCCGCGCGCCGTCTCCAAGGCCAAAGCCATGGACCTCTGCCTGACCGCCCGCATGATGGGCGCCGAAGAAGCCGAGCGCGCCGGCCTTGTCTCGCGCGTCATTCCCGCCGATAGGCTGCTCGCCGAAGCCATCCAAGCCGCAGACGCCATCGCCAGCTTCTCGCTGCCCGTGGTCATGATGATCAAGGAGTCGATCAACGCCGCCTACGAAACCTCGCTCACCGAGGGCGTGCATCTGGAGCGCCGCCTATTCCACTCCACGTTCGCCACAGAAGATCAGAAAGAAGGCATGCGCGCCTTCGTAGAGAAGCGTGCGCCGGCGTTCAAACATCAATAACCGCAGGCTGGCGGGGTGATCTCCGGAATACCCGAGTAACAATCTCGGGTATATCTGGCGCCGTTCTGCGATTGTTTTAGGCCCCTAATCCCAGGCCCCGCCTGGGCTGGTGGGCATTCTTCACGAACTCGTCATCAACCCGTCACGACAAAGGTGTTGCCAACCTCCGCGAACCCGCCTAATATTCGCCCCTCGCTGCACAACGCAGCGCCGAAACGCAGGTTGCGGCGGCGG
>NZ_BHVX01000025.1 GCF_003851545.1 Ralstonia sp. SET104
GACGAGGAATACTTCTTCCTCAAGATCCGCGCCGCCTTCCCCGGAATTCCTCGATGAACCAAAGAAAGGCGCCATCCAGGGCAAGGGCAAAGCACACCATCTCGTGCAGGGCGTGGCTTTGCGTGGCTTGCCGTCTGTCGGTCTGCTGCTTTGCGCTCTACAACGGCTCGCGTTGGCTTGTGCGTTCCGTCGGTTTGGCTTTTTTGCCTTGGGCTGGCTCCTGGAGTTGGTTCTGGGCTGGCTCTGTTTTGGGGCCATGTTTTGGCTCAGAATGGGCGCTTTCCTATGTTGTTTGCACTGGCGTTATCGGAGCTGCCATGTACGTTCCAGCCCATTTTGAAGAATCGCGCACTGAGGCACTGCACGCGCTGATCGCGCAGAACCCGTTCGGCACGCTGGTCACGCACGGCCAGCACGGGCTGGATGCGAATCACATTCCGTTTTTGCTGATGCCCGAAGAGGGCGGGTTGGGTGTGCTGCATGCCCACGTGGCGCGGGCCAACCCGGTGTGGCAGGACGTGGCCAATGGTGACGAAGTGCTGGTCATTTTTCGCGCGGGCGATGCGTATATCTCGCCAACGTGGTATCCGAGCAAGCACGAAGCCCACAAGCAGGTGCCAACGTGGAACTACCGTGTGGCGCATGCGCATGGCCGCATCACCATCCGTGACGACGAGCGCTTCGTACGCGGCGTGGTGGCGCGCTTGACGCGCGCGCATGAGGCATCGCAGCCCGTGCCGTGGAAGATGTCTGATGCGCCGGCCGATTACATCGACACGATGCTCAAGATGATTGTTGGCATCGAGATTGAGATCACGCGTATCGAGGGCAAGCTCAAGCTTGGCCAGAACAAGGAGACGCGCGATATCGCCGGCGCTGGGGAGGCGCTCAAGGCAAGCGGTGAGCGCGTGATCAGTGAAGCCATGCTGGCTTGCGCTGCCAACAAGACAGCGTGAGCAGATAGCACGCGGCGCCCCCAGATGCAACCGGCGTGGCAGTGTCCGACGGTCTGTGCCGCGCTTGGCATGTCGCCGGGCCATCCAACGTTTTATGCAACCACGTTGACGCGGCATGGCTATGGCTGCGGCGTGCTGGTCGAAAGCAACATGGGGCGCCCAACCAGGTGGAGGTCAACGGGCTCCCTTCCAGGGGCGGAGGGAGCCTTGCGCGGTCGCAGTTACTTGGCGCTGTGTGCGGGCAGGATTTCGCCGCGTACTTCACCAAAGCCCACACGATAGCCATCGCCTTGGCACCAGCCGGTCATGATGACTTCGTCACCATCTTCCAGGAACGTGCGCGTGGTGCCGTTGCCAAGTGGCAGCGGCTGCTTGCCGTTGACGGTCAGTTCCAGCAGGCTGCCGTACGAATCGGGCGTGGTGCCGCTGATGGTGCCGGAGCCCATCAGATCGCCCACGCGCACGTTGCAGCCGGATACGGTGTGGTGCGCAAGCTGTTGCGCCATCGTCCAGTACATCGCGCGGAAGTTCGTGCGGGCAATGGTCGCGCGCTCGCCGCCGTGCGGGCGCAATGCGGTCTCCAGAGCGATGTCGTAAGCGTTGGGGTGGCTCTGGCGCAGGTACTCCAGCGGCTCGGGCGATTGCGCCGGGTTAGCCACGCGGAACGGCTCCAGCGCTTCCATTGTCACGATCCACGGCGAGATCGACGTGCCGAACCCCTTCGAGTTGAACGGCCCCAGCGGCACGTATTCCCATTGCTGGATATCGCGTGCGCTCCAATCGTTGAGCAGCACCATGCCGAACATGTGGTCCGGCGCGGCATCCACGGAAACCGGCTCGCCCAGCGCGCTCGGCTTGCCGACCACGAAGGCCATCTCCAGTTCGTAGTCCAGCTTGCGGCAGGCGCTGAAGATCGGGCGCGGCTGATCCGGCAGTTTGATCTGGCCCATCGGGCGGTGCAGCGGCGTGCCGCTTACCACCACCGAGCTGGCGCGGCCGTTGTAGCCGATCGGGATTTCCAGCCAGTTGGGCAGCAGCGCGTTGTCCGGATCACGGAACATGCGGCCGACGTTGGTGGCGTGCTCGCGCGACGAATAAAAATCCGTATAGCCGGGAATGTCGATCGGCAGGTGCATCACGGCGTGCGCTTGCGGCACCAGGGCCCGTGCGTGCAGCGTGGCGTTGTCGCGCACATGTGTATCCGCCACGCTGAACAGTGCTTGCAGCTTCTTGCGCGTTTCGGCCCATACGGGCTTGCCCAGTGCGATGAAGCTGTTGAGTTTGCCGGTGCGGAATGTGCCGCGTGCGGATGCGGGCAGCAGGCCGGCGTCATCCAGTGCGCCGAGGTCGATGACTTGATCGCCCAGGGCCACGCCTGCGCGGGGCGAGGGGTTTTCTTTGGTGGAGAAGATACCGAAGGGCAGGTTCTCCAGCGGGAAATGGGTGTCGGGTGCGTTGGCGGATTCCAGCCAGCTTAGGAGTCGTGTGGTCATGTTGGGTCGAGGGCGTTGGGTTGTTTTGGACTTGGCGTTGCCGGTGCATGCTCTGTTTCACCCCCTGCCGGGGGCGACTCACTTTCTTTGTCTTGCCAAAGAAAGTCAGCAAAGAAGGTCAGCAAAGAAAGTCAGCAAAGAAGGTCAGCAAAGAAAGTCAGCAAAGACAAGCGCGCCCGATGCGGCGAAAGACTCCTTGAATTTCCGTCGCAGGGAGGGAGAGGAGGCAAACGCGCTGCGCTCAGACAGCCTCCTCTCTTTTTCCTCCCTGCAACAAAAATTCAAGGCGCCGCATAGGGCAGGGTACAGCCACACCTTCTTGGTGCTTGCCTTGGCGTCAAGGCGAATTCGGTATTAACGCTTGCTCGGGTCGAAATGCTTCTTCAGGCCCTGCCAGCACTCGAAGTACTTGGCTTGCAATTGCGCAGATTCCGCTGCAAAGCGTGTCGGGCGAATGACGGCGGGCGTCTCAAACATGAACGCCATCGTCGCGTCCACTTTGTGCGGCTTGGTGGTGTCGCCATTGCTGGCTTTCTCGAACGTGTCGGCGTCTGGGCCGTGGCCGCTCATGCAGTTGTGCAGGCTGGCGCCGCCGGGCACGAAGCCTTCGGCTTTGGCGTCATACACGCCCTGAATCAGGCCCATGAACTCGCTGGCGATGTTGCGGTGGAACCAGGGCGGGCGGAACGTGTTTTCGGCCGCCAGCCAACGCGGCGGGAAGATGACGAAGTCGATGGTGTCCACGCCCGGCGTGGCGGAGGGGCTTTGCAGCACCAGGAAGATCGACGGGTCTGGGTGGTCGTAGCTGATCGAGCCGATGGTGTTGAACAGGCGCAGGTCGTATTTGTACGGTGCGAAGTTGCCGTGCCAGGCCACCACGTCCAGTGGCGAGTGGCCGATTTTGGCGCGCCACAGGTTGCCCTGGAATTTGGCGACGAGTTCGAAATCGCCTTCGCGGTCTTCGTACCAGGCGTGCGGCGTGAGGAAGTCGCGCGGGTTGGCCAGGCCGTTCGAGCCGATTACCCCCAGGTCCGGCAGGCGGAAGATCGCGCCGAAGTTCTCGCAGATGTAGCCGCGCGCTTCGCCCTTTCCGTCGTTATCAGGCAACTCAACGCGGAAGCGCACGCCGCGCGGCACGACGACGATTTCCAGCGGTTCGACATCGATCACGCCCATCTCGGTCAGCAGGCGCAGGCGGCCCTGTTGCGGCACGATCAGCAGTTCGCCATCTGCGTTGTAGAAGAAGCGATCGGTCATCGACGCGTTGGCGGCGTACAGGTGGATGCCGCAGCCGGTTTGTGCGTCGGGGCCGCCATTGCCTGCGAAGGTGACGATGCCGTCAATGAAATCCGTGCCGGTGGCCGGCGTGGGCAGCGGGTCCCAGCGCAACTGGTTGGGCGAGGGCGGCACTTCATTGAAGTTGCTGTGAAAACGCGCCTGCTGGATGGCCTCGAACGGCAGGTGCACCGCACCCGGGCGAATGCGGTACAGCCACGAGCGGCGGTTGTGCGCACGCGGCGCGGTAAAAGCCGTGCCGGAAATCTGTTCCGCATACAGGCCATACGGCGCTTTCTGCGGTGAGTTCTGGCCGTGAGGCAGCGCGCCCGGCAGGGCTTCGGTGGCGAACTCGTTGCCGAAGCCGCTTTGGTAAGCGGGGCGGTCCAGCGACGCGGGGGTGAATGCGTTCATGGTCGTCGGGGCGAGCATGTTCATGGTGAAGTCCTCAGCTGGAGGGATGCGTCAAAAGAAAGCGTAGTCGTTGCGCTGCGATCAGGCAGGTTTGCCCGTTGAGTTACGCGCGGCAAAGCGTGCGGCGTCGGGGCCACTGGCGGCCAGCGTGAGCGCCAGCACCATGCCGAACGACACCAGCGCCGGTACCGCCGCAGCCGAGAACAGCGCCGGGCTGCTCCACTGCATGGCAATCAGTTGCCCGCCGATCACGGGGCCGATGACCGAGCCGATGCGGCCCACGCCCAGGCTCCAGCCGATGCCGGTGGCGCGCAGCGTGGTCGGGTAATACGTGGCGGCCAGCGCATTCACTGCAGGCTGTCCGCCGACAATGCAAAAGCCGGTGATGAACACCACTGCCACCAGCACGGGCAGCGCCGCTGCCACATGGCCGATCAGCGCGACGGTGGCGCAGGCGATCAGAAAGCACATGGCCAGCACACGCACAAAGCCCAGGCGATCGATCAACCGGCCCAGCGTGAGCGTGCCGATCACACCGCCTACCTGCAGCGCGGTGGCCACCAGCACGGACGTATCCGTTGGGTACCCCGCATCACGAATCAGCGTCGGCAGCCAGTTCGACAGAAAGTACAGGTCGATCAGGTTCATGAAGTTGATGACCCACAGCACCAGCGTGACCTTGGCGCGGCCTTCCGTGAACAGTGCGGACACCGGCATGCCACGCGCGGGGGATTCGGGCACCACGAACTGCGTCTGCGCATTTACCTGCAGTTGCGGGTCGAGCTTGTGCAGCCAGCGCGCGAGGCGCTGATGACGCGTCTGCGGATCGCCCTTGAGCACAAGGTATTGCAGGGATTCCGGCAGCCACAGCACCATCATCAGGCCGATAACCAGCGGCACCAGCCCGCCCACCAGAAACACCGCGTGCCACCCAAAGCGCGACAGCAGCGCCGCGCTCACGAAACCGCCCAGCGCCGCGCCCACGGTAAAGCCGCACGACACCAGCATCATCCATGTCACGCGCGAGCGCGCGGGGCTGAACTCGCCGGCCAGCGCCATCGCGTTGGGCATGATGCAGCCCAGCCCCAGGCCAGTAATGAAGCGCAGCACCAGCAGCGCCTGCACCGTTTCGACCTGCGTGGTGGCCAGCATGCAGGCCGCAAAGAAGAACGTGGCAATGATCAGCACCGGCCGCCGCCCGAAGCGGTCGCCCAGCACACCAAACACCAGGGAGCCGACCAGCATGCCGAACAACCCCGCGCCGAATACAGGCCCGAGGCTCGCCTTGGTGATGTTCCAGTCCTTGATGATGGCCGGTGCCACGTAGCCCATGGCCTGCACGTCAAAGCCGTCGATGATCAGGCATAGCCCGCAGATGGCGAGAAGCAGGATCTGGAAACCGCCAACCTTGCCCTGGTCGATCAGGCGGGCGAGGTCAATGGAAGTGGGTAATGCTGCGGATGCAGCGGGGGCAGGGCGCATGGATGTCTCCGGGTTTGGCGGCATCTGTGGCCGCTCTGTCTTTCGGGCTTGGATCTGCCGTATTCTCCGGAATTGCGGGAAAATTTGAAATATCAATGCGAGAATGCGCGCTATTGATAGTGTGAATATGGAGTGTGGAGTGTGGCCGTGCTGAACCTGCGGGATGTCGACCTGAATCTGCTGGTGCTGTTTCAGGAAATCCTGCGCGAGAAACGCATTTCTGTTGTGGCCGAGCGTCTGGGTCTCTCCCAGCCGGCGGTAAGCAATGCGCTTGCGCGCCTGCGCCAGACTTTTGACGATGAGCTGTTCGTGCGCACCCCGCGCGGCATGATGCCGACCGCACTTGCCGAGCAATTGGCCGAGCCGGTGGCCGCGGCGCTCGATACGCTGCAGCGCGCCTTCGGCCAGCGCACGCATTTCGACGCGGCCAGTTCCGCGCGCACCTTCACCATTGCCATGAGCGACGTCGGCGAGGTGTATTTCATGCCGGTGCTGGCGCAACTCTGCGCCGAGCAGGCGCCCGGCGTGCGCATCAACACCCTGCGCGCCGGCGGGTTTGACATGAAGGCAGAGATGGCGGCAGGCACCATCGACCTCGCCATCGGGGCGTTCGATGATCTGTTGGGCGAGAGCATCTTTCAGCGCCGTCTGTTCCAGCAGGACTACGTGACGATGTTCCGGCGCAGCCATGCGTTGTCGGAGGGCGAGCTGACGCTGGAGCGCTTTCGCGTTGCGTCGCACCTGGTGGTGGCGAGTTCGGCCAGCCCGTACAACGCCATCGGGCCGCTGCTCGACAAGGCGGGGATCACGCAGTCGGCGCGCTTCTCGGTGCCGCACTTTGTGGCGGTGCCGTACATCGTCAGCACGACGGACTTGGTGGTGACCGTGCCGCGCAAGCTGGCCGAGCGCGCGGCGCCGCCATTCGGGCTGCAATTTGTGGCGCCGCCGCTCAAGCTGCCAGCGCTGCAGACCAATGTGTTCTGGCACCGGCGCTTTCACCAGGACGCCGGTAACCAGTGGTTGCGCAATCTCGTCGCGCAGCGCTTTGCAGAGATCGATGGCTAGGGCGGGTCAGGCCGCGGCCGGCAGCGCGATGCGCGCAGCCGCCAGCGCCTCGCGCAGCACCGCCATATCGCCGATATGGTTGGCGAGCAGCAGGATCAACTGCGCATTGAGCATGGCGCTGTGTTCATCGCTGAGGTTGCGGTGCGCGTCGATCAGCGCCTCGTAAAAATCGTCCGGATGCGGCAGATTGGGTTGGGTGTTCAGCGGCATGGCAATCAGGCAGTGGCGCCCACAAGGGGTGACGTGGCGGCGCGAGGATGTCCACTGGCACGGAGCACGGCGGCCGCCAGCTTGGTGGCATCGACCGTGCGCCAGCGTGCGCAAACGTGCTGGTCGGGGCGGATCAAATACAGCGTGCCCGGCCGCGCGTCATAGCGTTGTGTGACCAGGCCGTCGATATCTTCAAGCGCCGTCACGTTGGCTGAGACCGTGCCCATGCCGCCAGCCGGGAAGACGGCCAGCGTGCGCAGCGGCAGCGCGTTGACGTGTTCTCCGGCGCCGCAGAAGCGCAGCGCCGTGAAGCCTTCGCGCAAGTGGCTCAGTAGCCAATCGGCGCGGCCGTCGGCGGTGCGCACCGGCGCATCAAGGGCGACGGCACCCGGTACGAGCGCGCAGGCGAAGGGCGCATCATCAGCGGTCGAAAGTGACGAGCTTTCCAGCACCGTGGGCATCGACAGCCGCCCACTGTTGACGAGCGTGCGCGCAAACGGATAGTGCTTGGCCAAGCGCAGCGTGGCATCGCGGAAGAGCCGGCTGACGGCGCTCTTGGGCGTGATGAAATCGGTCGAGCGTGTGGAGTGGCGGATGTTGTCGTCGGCGGCGAATTCGCGCTCGCTCGCATAGGTGTCGAGCAGCGCGTCGGGCGCGTCGCCGCTCAGGACCATGCGCAGCTTCCACGCGAGGTTTTCCGCATCCTGCAGGCCACTGTTGGCCCCGCGCGCCCCGAACGGCGACACGCGATGCGCTGCATCGCCGATGAACAATACGCGGCCGTGGCGGAAGCGGTCCATGCGTTCGCACGAAAACGTGTAGACGCTCACCCATTCCAGTTCGAAGTCGACACCTTCGCCAAGCAAGGCCCGCACGCGCGGGATGACGCGCTCGGGCTGCTTCTCGGCCACGGGGTCGGCGTCCCAGCCGAGCTGGAAGTCGATACGCCAGACGTTGTCGGGCTGGTGGTGCAGCAACACCGACTGGTTCGGGTGGAACGGCGGATCAAACCAGAACCAACGCTCGCTCGGGAAGGGCGCATTCATGCGCACGTCGGCGATCAGGAAGCGGTCTTTGAACGTCTGGCCGTGGGCTTCAAGGCCCATCATCTGGCGCACTGGGCTGCGCGAGCCATCGGCGGCGACCACGTATTGCGCACGCTGCGTGTACGCGCCGTCGGGCGTCTCAATGGTGAGCGTCACGCCATCGGCATCCTGCGTGAGCCCCGTCACCTTGTTCTGCCAGCGCAGTTCAATATTGGGCAGCGCCTGCGCGCGCGCGACGAGAAAGCCCTCCACGTAGTACTGCTGCAGGTTGATGAACGCCGGCCGGCGGTGGCCGGTTTCGGGCAGCAGATCGAAGCTGTAGAGCAGTTCGTTCTTCAGGTAGACCTTGCCGACGTTCCAGCTCACGCCTTTGTCGACCATGCTGTCGCCGCAGCCAAGGCGGTCGAAAATTTCCAGCGAGCGCTTGGAAAAGCAGATGGCGCGCGAGCCGGTGGACAACGTGCAGTCGTCATCCACAACGACGACGGATACACCTTGCTGTGCCAGATCGATGGCCGTGGCCAAGCCAACCGGCCCCGCGCCGACGATGACGACAGGGCGAGGTTCGCTCGCCGCGCCCGGCTGCTGTTCAGCGCACGGCGCGTAGGAAAAGACGCGGTTCTGGAAATCGGGATTCATGTCTCGCTCACACCTGCGGCAGTCCTGGCTGCCGCTTTGTTTGTGGGGTTCAGTTCTGCAGCGCGGCCCACATCTCCTGATCGCGCTGCGCCGTCCAGATACGCGGGTGCTTGATGCCGCTGGCCTCATCAAAGGCGCGGGTGACGTCAAACGGCAGGCAATGCTCGTAGATAAAGACGTTGCCGAACTTCGGGTCCATTGCCGCACGTGTGTGGGCCATGGCGGCCTTGAGGTCCATCTTTTGCGCCACGGCTTCCTTGCCACGCTCAAGCAGCGTCGAGACGAAATCACGCGTGTAGGCCAGGCCCTTGTCGACTTCTGCCGGATTGAGCAGTGCAGGGCCGCGGCCGGGCACGAGCTTGTCGGCGCCGAGTGCGCGCAGCGCATCCAGCGTGGCGGGCCACTCTTCGAGTTGCGCGTCGCCGCAGTAGCAGGCAGCGTCGTATTCAACCAGATCGCCGGAGAACAGCACCTTTTGCGACGGAATCCATACCACCGTGTCGCCCTTCGTGTGGCCGGGGCCCAAGTGCAGGATCTTCACTTCCAACTGCCCAAGGAACAGCGTGAGTTCGCGCTCGAACACCAGCGTGGGCCACGTCAGGCCGGGCACGGTTTCCACGCCCGCGAACAGGCGCGGGAAGCGCTCGATCTCGGATTTCATATCGGCCTCGCCGCGCTCGACGATCATCTCGTACGTGCCGCGGCTGGCAATCACGTTCTGTGCGCCTTCAGCAAAGTAGGCCGACGCCCCCAACACGCGCACCGCGTGGTAGTGCGACAGCACCACGTGCTTGATCGGCTTGTCGGTGATGGCGCGGATGCGTGCGATCAGGTCTTGCGCCATCGCGGGTGTGGCGGTGGTGTCAACGATCAGCACCGAGTCGTCGCCGATGATGACGCCCGAGTTCGGGTCGCCCTCGGCGGTGTAGGCGTAAGCGTTGGGAGAGAGCTGGGTAAAGGTGACTTGTTTGGCCTCGAGGTCGGCTTGCGAGGCGAAGGCTTTGGCCATTCTGTCACTCCTGGTGTAGTGAATTACGGTTGGGGGAATTCTTCTTCGGCGTGCATTGGCCGGAAAGCACAAGTTGGGGTGCGCTGATATCAGGCTGTGCCGAACGTTGGCAATCATAGAGCGCACCGTCGGGAGGCGCGCCTAGGGTATACGAGAGTTATGGTTAGAAGCATTGTTTATACAATGCATAAAAATAAAAATCGGCCGTCAAAATAATGCAGCGTGCTACCCTCGCGGCACTTTGTCGGCCCAGCCCTAGCCCCAGCCGCGGCCCCAGTCCCAGTCCCAGTCCCAGCCAATACGCCCCCGAAACATGGAGACCACGGAAGTCGAAGACGATCTGCCATCCAATGGCGATACAGAAGACGTGCCTGCGAACCGTGACCGCTCGGGCGTCCAATCCATTGAAGTCGGCTCTCAATTGCTGGTGGCGCTCACACGCGCCATGCGTGCGATGGCGCTTGGCGATCTGGCGCGCGCGGCGGGCATGCATCCGTCCAAGGCGCACCGCTATCTGGTGAGCCTGCAGCGCGTGGGCGCGGTCTCGCAAGACCCGCTGACCGGCCGTTACGAACTCGGTCCGTTTGCGCTGCGCCTTGGGCTTGCCAGCCTCAACCGCTCCGATGCCATCGTGCGCACGCGGCCCCTGCTTGCCGGCCTGCGCGACCAGACCGGCCACACCATCGGCATTGCTGTCTGGAGCGATCGCGGCCCGACCGTTGTGCACTGGGAGAAGGCCGGCGGCGCGCCGGGCGTGAACCTGCGCATTGGCGACGTCATGCCGATGCTCAATTCCGCCACCGGCCGTCTGTTCGGCGCCTATCAGCCAATGGAGCAGACGCTGCCCTTGGTTGAGCGCGAACTGCGCGAGCGCGCCCGCGACGATCTGCCTGGCCTGCCGCGCTCGCTTACCGACTATTACCGCCTGTGCGAAGACATCCGCACGGAAGGCGCATCGTGGGTCACCGGTAGTCTGCTGCCGGGGGTGAACGCGCTGTCTCTGCCGGTGTTCGGCACGCGTGGGCAACTTGCGCTGGTGCTGATCGCGCTGAACCTGCAACCGCTGTTTCACGCGCAGCGCGGCGGAGAACTGGAGCACACGCTGCGCGCGTTTGTGATGCGCCTGTCCGCCATGCTGCAGGCGCCGTCAGTCAGCCCCGCCAAGCCAGGCAGCCGACGTACCCGGGCTGCGCGTTAGGGTTGTCGCCAATTTCATCCTGTCGTAAGAAATTTACTATCTCGTAACTCGTGGCGCCCCCTCGCCCGGCACATCCGGCGCGAACTCCACGACTACAAGAACGAGGAGCTTCATGGACTTGTCGATTGCCGCCATCCTGGCGCAAGACGGCGTGACATCGGGCGCGATTTACGCGCTGCTGGCACTGGCGCTCGTGCTGGTGTTTTCCGTCACGCGCGTGATCTTCATCCCGCAAGGCGAGTTCGTGGCATATGGCGCGCTTACGCTGGCGGCCATCCAGGCCAACAAGGCGCCGCTGTCGGCCAGCATGCTGGTGGCGCTGGGTGTGCTGACTTTCCTTGTCGAGACGGGCCGCACGCTGCTGCAGCCCGAGCTGCGCCTGCATGCGCTGCGCACGGGTGCCATCTACGCAGGCAAATACCTCGTCTTTCCGATTGCTGTGTATGTCGCGGCCAGCATGCTCGCACCGATGACGTTGCCGATGGCCGCGCAGGTGGCGCTCGCATTGCTGATCGTCATTCCCATGGGCCCGATGATCTACCGCCTGGCCTACGAGCCGCTGGCCGAGGCAAGCACGCTGGTGCTGCTGATCGTCTCGGTAGGTGTGCATTTTGCGATGGTGGGGCTGGGCCTTGTGATGTTTGGCGCTGAAGGCTCGCGCACCGATGCGTTTTCCGATGCGCGCTTTGATCTGGGCGCACTTTCGGTGTCGGGCCAGAGCCTGTGGGTGGTGGCCGTATCGATGCTGATGATCGTGGCGTTGTATTTCTACTTTGGCCGAACCGTGTCGGGCAAGGCGCTGCGCGCAACGGCGGTGAACCGGCTGGGTGCGCGGCTGGTGGGCATTGGCACTACGCAGGCGGGGCGTTTGGCCTTCACGCTGGCAGCAGCGCTTGGCGCGCTGTGCGGCATCCTGATCGCGCCGCTCACCACGGTCTATTACGAGTCGGGTTTCCTGATCGGCCTGAAAGGTTTCGTGGGCGCGATCGTTGGCGGGCTGGTGAGCTATCCAGTGGCCGCCTTGGGCGCGCTGCTGGTGGGTCTGCTGGAATCGTATTCATCGTTCTGGGCTTCGGCGTTCAAGGAAGTGATTGTGTTCACGCTCATCATTCCCGTGCTGCTGTGGCGATCGCTCACCACCAAGCATGTCGAAGAAGAGGAATAAGCCGATGACCACGCTGACCAAATCTTCTGAAGGCGCTGCGCAGCGCGGGCGGTTCTCGCGCAACCGCGTACTGACGGCGTTGTTCTTGCTCGCCCTGACGCTGGTGCCCGTGGTGCCCACCCCCGAGTTCTGGATCACGCTGCTCAATTACATCGGGCTCTACAGCCTCGTCGCGCTGGGCCTCGTGCTGCTCACGGGCGTGGGCGGGCTGACCTCGTTCGGGCAGGCGGCGTTCGTTGGCTTGGGGGCATACAGCACGGCGTATCTGACGACGCAGTACGGCCTCTCGCCGTGGATCGGCCTGCTGGCCGGGCTGGTGATTACGGTTGTCTGCGCCTACGTGATCGGCCTGATCACGATGCGCATGTCGGGCCACTACCTGCCGCTGGCGACGATTGCATGGGGCCTATCGCTGTTCTTCCTGTTCGGCAACCTGGAATTCCTGGGCAAGTACGACGGGCTGAATGGCATTCCGGTGCTGAACGTGCTTGGCAAGCCGCTGCACACCGGGCGCGAGATGTTCTACCTGATCTGGGCGGTGGTGGTGGTGGCTGTGCTGGCGGTGCAGAACCTGCTGAACTCGCGTCCCGGCCGCGCCATTCGCGCGCTTAAGGGCGGCGGTACGATGGCCGAGGCGATGGGCGTGAATACGGCGTGGATGAAGGTGGTGATCTTCGTGTTCGCGGCGGTGCTGGCGTGCATCTCGGGCTTTCTCTATGCGCATCTGCAGCGCGCGGTGAACCCGACGCCGTTCGGCCTGAATTACGGCATCGAATACCTGTTCAT
Source organism: Ralstonia sp. SET104 (assembly GCF_003851545.1). GTDB lineage: Bacteria > Pseudomonadota > Gammaproteobacteria > Burkholderiales > Burkholderiaceae > Ralstonia. The sequence goes on from NZ_BHVX01000025.1 coordinate 12,739, forward strand.
GGCGGTGGTCGGTGGTGTGGGCCATGTGTGGGGTGCTGTGCTCGGCGCGGGTTTGCTGACCATTCTGAAAGACAGCTTGCAGAGCATCCTGCCGAAGCTGCTCGGCTCCAACGGCAACTTCGAGATCATCGTGTTCGGCGTGCTGCTGGTGCTGTTGCTGCAATATGCGCGCGATGGCGTGTGGCCGTTCATCCGCAAGCTGTTTCCGTCGGCGCCGACGGCCCGCGCGCCGGACGATGCGCCCACGCTCAAGCAGCGCGAAAAGCCGCAGGCCGGTGAGTTGATTCTGGACGTGCGCGCCGCGCGCAAGGAGTTCGGTGGCCTCATTGCTGTGAACGACGTCAGCTTCCAGGTGAAGGCCGGCGAGATCATTGGCCTGATCGGCCCCAACGGCGCGGGCAAGTCGACCACCTTCAACCTTGTCACCGGCGTGCTGCCGGTCACGCGCGGCGAGGTGCTCTACCGTGGTGAACACATCAGCGGCAAGCCATCGCGCGAAATCGTCAAGCGCGGCATCGGGCGCACCTTCCAGCATGTGCAGTTGTTGTCGGGCATGACGGTGCTCGAGAACGTGGCGATCGGCGCGCACTTGCGTGGCGACTTTGCGGCGCAGGGCGGGGTGCTCGCCAGCGTGGTGCGCATGAACCATGCCGAGGAGCAGAAGCTGCTGTTCGAAGCGCGCCGCCAGTTGGAGCGCGTGGGCTTGGCCGACTGCATGTATCAGGAAGCCGGCAGTCTGGCACTGGGCCAGCAACGCATTCTGGAAATTGCCCGCGCACTGTGCTGCGACCCTGCGTTGCTGTTGCTGGATGAACCCGCCGCCGGCCTGCGCTACAAAGAGAAGCAGGCGTTGGCCGCGCTGCTGACCAAGCTGAAGGCCGAAGGCATGAGCGTGCTGCTGGTTGAGCACGACATGGACTTCGTCATGAACCTGACCGATCGGCTCGTGGTGATGGAATTCGGCACCAAGATCGCCGAAGGGCTGCCGCAAGAGATCCAGCAGAACCCGGCCGTGTTGGAAGCCTACCTGGGCGGCGTGGAATAAGGAGAACGCGCATGTCGATCATCCTCGAAGTGAAGGACCTGCACGTCCGCTACGGCAAGGTGGAAGCGCTGCACGGCGCCAACCTGAAGGTGGAGGCGGGGCAGATCGTCACCGTCATCGGCCCGAACGGCGCAGGCAAGTCGACCATGCTGGGCGCCATCATGGGCGCGCTGCCCACGACGGGTTCAGCCAATGGCGTGGTCTCGTATCTCGGTCACAACCTGACCGGCTTGCCGGTGGAGAAGCGTGTGGCGCGCGGCATGTGCCTCGTGCCTGAGAAGCGCGAGCTGTTCGCCACCATGAGCGTGGAAGACAACCTCGTGCTCGGCGCCTATCGTCGCAAGCGTGCGGGCGAGCGCAACTATCTGGACCAGATGGATGTGGTCTATGACCTTTTCCCGCGCCTGAAGGAGCGCCGCGTGCAGGAAGCCGGCACGCTCTCCGGCGGCGAGCGCCAGATGCTGGCCGTGGGCCGCGCGCTGATGGCCAAGCCCCAATTGCTGATGCTGGACGAGCCGAGCCTTGGGCTTGCGCCGCTGATCGTCAAAGAGATCTTCCATATCATCAGCGACCTGCGCAAAACCGGCGTAGCAACGCTGCTGATCGAACAGAACGCGCGCGCCGCCCTGCAGGTGGCCGATTACGGTTACGTGCTGGAAACCGGCGACATGACGCTCGAAGGCCCCGCGCACGCGTTGGCTGTCAACCCGCGCGTGATCGAAACGTATCTGGGGCTGGCGAAGAAGGCCGCCTGACTATCGTTGTCAGGCGCAGCGATCAATCGTCGTCATCGTCATCGCCGTGACGACGGTGTTTCCAGTACTCGTGTTCGCGCCTGCGTTGCTCGCGCCACTGCCTTTCTTGCCATCTGCGGGCACGCCAGTCGTCGTAGTAGTAGCCGGGGCCAACGATGACCGGCTGCGGCTCGACGTACACAGGTTGCGGCGCATACACCGGCGCCGGCGCGACATATACCGGTGCAGGAATGCCAATGCCAATGCCGACATCGACGTGAGCCTGCGCGGCCTGAGGTGACAACACGGCGGCGGCTAGCGCACACAGTGCCAGAATCTTTTGCATGGTGAAACTCCTCGACATGGTTGCACTGTAGTCGAGTGGCACGTGCGTGGTCTTGCAAAAGCTATACGGGTGTTACGAAATGTAACGCGACGGCGTCAAGCGAGCGTGCGTTCCATCAATTGGGTGTCTGCACCATAGATGGCGCGTAGCGTTGCGAACGGTTCCGCTTCGACCGCAACGCGGCGATAGCCGAGGCGATGCCAGAACACGTTGGCGCCTTGCACGGCCACCAGACGCGATTGGCGCAAGCCCTGCGCCTGGGCTGCCGCGCAGGCAGTCGCGTAAAGGCGCTCCCCCAGGCGCTGCCCACGGCCGGCGCAATAGCCATGTCGTGTACGAACCAGAGCACATCGGCCGCATCTCCTGCATCTGCTGTTGGGAGCGGCATGTGCAATTTGGGCGGCTCCCATGCGTGCCACGCATGCGAAAGCAGGTAGCCGACCACCTCGGCGCCACCCAGCGCGACCAGGCACATGGCCGGACTGCGCGCCCAGCGGCTGGCAAGCGCATCGTCCGATTCCAGGAACCCGTCGCCGTAGCACGCCTGCTGTACGGTCAGGATGCCGCGCAGGTCGTCTGCAACGATCGGGCGAATGCTGAGTGCAGACACGGATTCGGGGTGGGGCGGCAAATTGGCAAATCGGCAAGTCTACCGGACGCTTGCAGGCCATCATGCTGATTTCGCATAACGTGCGCGCGCATCGGTATTCGCGGCAGGGCGCACGTATCCTGTCACTTCGTTGGCAGGGCAGTCCGGCCCCGCTCCCACTTGAATTCCTTTCTTCCAGCATGTCTCGAATCGTCTTCCTGAACGGCCAATACGTGCCGGCTGCTGAAGCCACCATCTCCATCATGGACCGTGGCTTCACGTTTGCCGATGGCATCTACGAAGTGACCGCCGTGGCGCGTGGCAAGCTCATCGACAGCGACGCGCACCTCGCGCGCCTGTCGCGCTCGCTATCCGAGATCGGCATCGAAAACCCTTATACCGAAGCCGAATGGACGCGTGTGTGCGAAGCGCTGGTGGCGCAGAACGAGCTGGAAGAGGGCGTCGTCTACATGCAAGTCACGCGCGGCGTGGCTGAGCGCGATTTCGGCATTCCCGCAGACATCACGCCCACTGCCGTGGCGTTCACGCAGGTCAAGACCATCGTCAACAGCCCGCTGGCGCGCAAGGGCGCAACCGTGGTGACGGTGCCCGACCTGCGCTGGAAGCGCTGCGACATCAAGAGCGTTGGCTTGCTGCCGCAGGTGATGGCCAAGCAGATCGCCGCCCGCGCTGGGGCTCACGAAGCCTGGATGACCGACGGCGACCGCGTGACCGAAGGCGCGTCGTCCACCGCGTTCATCATCACCGCCGACAAGCGTTTGATCACGCGGCCGTTGTCCAACGCTGTGCTGCCGGGCATCACGCGCGTATCGATCCTGGCGCTGGCGCGCGAACATGGCCTGACGCTGGAGGAACGCACCTTTACCGTGCAGGAAGCCCAGCAAGCCGCTGAGGCGTTCTACACGAGCGCATCGACGTTCGTCATGCCGGTGGCATCCATCGACGGCGTGAAGGTCGGCAATGGCGAGCCGGGCCCGCTTACGCAGGCGCTGCGCACTCTGTACCTGCGCTTTGCTGGCGTGGATGCCGCAGAGCCCGCGGATCAGATGTGACCAAAGCGGTTTCGCCAGCGCGGTAGAATCGCTCGCTAAGTTTTTGCAGCAAGGCGAGATATCCAATGAAAACAGGAGGCTGGCGCTGGCAAAGCGCCATCGCGGCGACCGCTCTGGTTGCTGCGCAGTGGGCAGCGATGCCCGCGTTCGCGCAAACCGTATTGCCGTCGGCCGCTACGCCGTCGGCGGTTGTGCCGGGAGTTTCCGCGGGCAATGCGTCCCCGGCGCCTGAATCCGCCAGTACTGGTTCGCGCTGGCGCCGGTTCGAGAGCATCAACGGCATCGTGTCGTATATCGACCGGCAATCGGTCAAACCACAGCCAAGCGCTGAGGCGGATGCCGATACGCACACCGTGCACTTCCGGCTGCTGCGCAACGTGCTGCCCGATTTCACGATCAAGACAGCAGACGGCCAGCCGATCCGCTCGTCGGTCAAGCAGGTGGTGCTCGATTGCGCGCGACATAGCTACACGGTCATTGCGCAAACGCTCTATCGCGCACGCAACGCGACGGGCGCGCCGCTTTATCAGATCCGCTACGGCGATGAAGCGCCAAGCCGTTCGCTGCGCGAAGGCAGCGTATTCGAGTGGATTGCAGGCCGCTTTTGCGGTGCGGGCCACTAACGTTCTGGCTGGCAAGGGCGGTATAAACGCCGCCCTGGCGTGCTCAGATTGGCGCGGCTTCCCGACTGTTGCTTCCGTTCTCGCTTCTGTTCTCGCTTTCCTCGCGACCTCGCGCGTAAGGCTGCCGTTCCTGCTCAAGCTCGGGATACCGGCGTGAAGCGAAGCCCATGGCGGCTTCGTACGAGCCAAACTGGTTCGATTCGGCGGCCACGCCATCATTGACCAGGATTGCGTACCACTTCCCGTATAGCGGGCCGTACACCACGACCTTGCTTTTCATTGTCTTGTCCCTGTTTCTTGTATCGATTGCCGGCGGCGCGGTTTGCGCGCAGCGGCGGCTCGAGCCGTCCGGGCGCCAGGTCATGGCGCGCCGTCAGCGTTGTGGCTGACGATGATTGCAGGTGTGCTGCGCGCGCGTCAACGTTTGCGTTGGGCGCAATGCTCTAGTGGCGTCAAGCCCGCGCCAGCGTGCCGGCCACGCGGGCTCGCCGCAGTTCGGCCGGTTCGTGGCCTGATTCGACGTAATCTGCAAAGCGGCGGATGCAGTCCGCCACCCAGTCGGGGTGACGCAGGGGCAGCCAGTGGCCCGCGTCGATCTCGTGGCGCCAGTAGTGAGGCACCCACGCTTCAATCGCGTGCGTGACGGCGGGGCTCACGTAGCGGTCTCGCGTCGGCACGATTAACTGCACCGGTGCATGCGGTGCGCGTGCCTGCGGGCGCGCGAGGCGCTCGCGAAAATTCGCGCGATACATCCGCAGGCCGTTGCAGGCATCGCGCACCAGCGTCGGCCGTTGGGCTTCGATGCGAACGCCCTCTGTCTTGTGCAACCACCACGGCCAGGCCCGTGCCACCCACAGCCGCCACGACCATTCCGGCACCAGCGGCAGGTGAAAGTACCCCACGTACCACGATTGCAGCCGCTGCTTCCACACGGCGCGCTGGGCGGCCCATGTGCCAGCACCGAGCTGCATGCGCATCCAATGGCCGACGTGGTCCAGGCACGGGCCCGAGATCGACGTGTATGACGCAATGCGCCCGCGCAGCCGCTCAGTCGTCACTGATTCCCAGCTATGGATGGAACCCCAGTCATGCCCGACCAGGTGGAAGCACTCGTCGGGCAGCAGTGCATTGGCCACGGCGGCAAGGTCGTCGGCGAATTGGGAGATGCGGTAACCGGTGGTGTCAGCCGGAGCGTCTGACAGGCCAGCGCCGCGCACGTCAAAGGTCAGGACGCGGCGGTTGCGTGATAGCGCATCACGCACACCATGCCAGACGGAACTGTCGTCCGGATACCCGTGCACGAGAACGATTGCAGGTGCGTGCTGCGCGGAATGGTCGGCGGGCTGGATCAGGCGCGCATGCAGGCGAACGCCGCCTGAGCGCACAACATGGGATGACTGCTGGACGACGGCGGCAGGTGCGGGCATCGGGAGGGCTCCATGTCGATCAAGAGTGACATTGATCGATGGCATGGTAGGCGCCTCGCTGGGCGTTTGACAATGCGCAACTTTCCTAACGCTGTGTGTCCCCGTCGCAACAAATCTCGTGCTTTCCCTGAGCAATTTCCATAGAATGCGAACGCGAATTGTTCCTATTACCATTAATTGAGCCGTCCGAGCAGGCGAAAAGACTGTCGGCATCAGGGAAATGCAAGAAAAAGAACAGAAAGGGGGCGGCGTGTGCGCGCGTTTGCTTGTGCGTACGTCGATGCGCGCGGTGTGGCTGGTGGTTTCGGCCACCCTGGTAGCGGCCTGCGGGGGAGGCGACGGCGGCAGCAGCACGTCAACAACGGCATCGACTGCGACCAATACGCTGTCGCCGATGGCGCAGGTGGGCAAGCAGATCTTTTTCGATCAGACGCTCTCGGCATCGGGCAAGCAGTCTTGCGCGTCGTGCCATGACCCGGCGCGCGGGTTTACCGATCCGAACAACCTTGCGGTGTCGATTGGCGGGCCGAATTCCAACCTGCCGGGCCTGCGCAATGCGCCGTCGCTGAACTACGCGTCATACACGCCGAACTTCAAGATCGACGGCACGGGCAAGGCCTCTGGCGGATTCTTCCGCGATGGCCGTTCGCCATCGTTGGCGGATCAGGCGCAGCAGCCGTTCACCAACGAATTTGAGATGGCCAATGCATCGGCCGACGACGTGTTGAAGACGCTGCTCACGCGCCCATACCTCGATCAGTTCACGGCGGTATTTACCAAGGCTGGCATCCAGGACAGTGCGACCGCCATGCAGAGCATCGGCCGCGCGCTGGCCGCCTTCCAGTCTGAAGACCCGAGCTTTCACACATTCGACAGCAAGTACGACGCGTACCTGGCCGGCAAGGCCACGCTGGCCGACGCGGAGATGCGCGGCCTGCTGCTGTTCAACAACCCAACCAAAGGCAATTGCACCGCGTGCCACGTGTCGTCGCGCACGGGCAGCACGCCTGCGCTGTTCACCGATTTCACGTACGACAACGTCGGCATCCCGCGCAACTGGGGCATTGCCGCCAACCTGGAAGGCACGACGCTGCCCTATGTGCCGAAGAACGGTGCTGCGCTCGGTGCGCCCAACTACAGCTACTACGACCTGGGTATCTGCGGCCCGCTGCGCACGGACTTCCGCGTGGGCGGCTCGACGTGCGGCAAGTTCAAGGTGCCGACGCTGCGCAACATTGCGCTCACGCCGCCGTACTTCCACAACGGCGTGTTCCAGACGCTGGACCAAGTGGTGGCGTGGTACGTCACGCGCGATACGCAGCCTGATCGCTGGTACGTCAAGGCTGACGGCACACCGGATGTCCCGTACAACGATCTGCCCGTTGCCTTCGATGGCAACGTGAATGTGGCCGAGGTGCCATACAACCCCGCCGCGGCACCGTCGATGACGAACCAGGAGATGAGCGATCTCGTGCATTTTCTGTGCACGCTTACCGATGGGTTTGATCCGGCCAATCCGTCGGCCTATCGCGTGCCGGCGCAATGCGGCTCCACTGAAGCCAGCGTGGGCGCCGCCCGTATCCAGACCGTTTCTGCCGGCGCAGCCACGCTGGGCAAGACGGCAAGCAGCCAATAAACCGATTCAAAGTTCAAAGCAAAACCAGGGAGCGTCACAGCATGAAACGAACCGCATTGTCGGCCGCCGCAGCCATCGCGCTGATGGGGGCTGGCGCAGCCAACGCCGCCACCACGGCGCAACTCGAACACAAGCTCGATGCGATGGCCGCGCAGATTGAAGCGCTCAAAGCCGAACTGAAGGAAGTCAAGACGCAGAACGCGACGCTCGCCACGCAGCAGCAGACGCAAGCGAAAGCCCAGGCCCAGCAAACGGCCGCCCTGCAAGACGTGCAGCAGACCGTGCAGACGGCGCAGATCGCTTCGTCCAAGCCGTCGCCGCTGGACAACCTCACGCTGTGGGGTTACGGCGAGGTCAACTACAGCCGCCCGACCCGTCGCTCCGAAGACACCAAGATGGACCTGTCGCGCGCCGTGTTCGGCATTGGCTACAAGTTCAACGACAAGACGCGCTTCAATTCGGAGTTTGAAGTTGAGCATGCGATTGCATCGTCGTCCGATTCGGGCGAGTTTGAGGTCGAGCAGTTCTACATCGACCACAAGCTGACCGAGAAGATCGGCTTGAACGCGGGCCTGTTCCTGATCCCGGCGGGCTTCATCAACCGCAACCACGAGCCGACCAACTACTACGGCGTGCATCGCAATTTTGTTGAAACGCTGATCATTCCGAGCACGTGGCGTGAGGGTGGTCTCTCGTTGTATGGCGATACCGACTTCGGCCTGAACTGGAACGTGGGCCTGACCACCGGCCTGAACCTGGCCAAGTGGAGCTTCAACCCGGAGAACCCGCTATTCAACTCCGCGCTGGAGATGCAGAACAATGGTGCGGGCCCGCTGCAGCAGACCCACCAGGAGCTGGGGCTGGCAAACGCGAAGAACCTGTCGCAGTACGTGGCGCTCAATTACACCGGTATTTCGGGCCTGACACTCGGCGGCTCGGTTTTCACGGGCAAGAGCAGCCGTGCGCGCACCGACGCGCCGCTGCCGGAGCAACGCGCAACGCTGTATGAAGCGCACGCCCGATGGACCCCGGGCAAGTGGGATCTGTCTGCGCTGTATGCACGCGGCACGCTCAGCAACACCGCCGCTGCCAACCAGTTGAACCCGGGCGCAGCCAACCCGATGCCATCGGCGTTCTATGGCTGGTACATGCAAGCCGCTTACAACATCTGGCAGAAGGGCGATTACCGCCTCGCACCGTTCGTCCGCTACGAGCGCTACAACATGGCCGAGAAGTACGAAGGTCTGGCGCCGGGCTTTGCCTCGCCGTCGGGCTGGCCCCTGCTGGCCGACACGGTGTACACCATCGGCGCGAACTTCTACCTGAACCCGAACGTGGTGTTCAAGATCGACTACCAGCGCTTCAAGCAGAACCGCGATTTCTCGCGGGTTGATCTGGGCTTGGGCGTCTCGTTCTAAGAACCTGCTCGCGATCCTGCTGTGCGGCTCGATCTTGACCCTGCCAGGCTCGCCGTGCCTATGTACGGCTGCCTGGTGGGCAAACTCGTCGGGCCAACCTTGGGCCGCTCGCTACGGATCGTGAACGGGTTCCAGGCTGTACCGATTCAATGAAATGAACCGAAGGAGGCGCAAGCCATGCGTTACCAGCCAGTGCCCATCGTTCTCGTGTGTGCAGCCGCCGTGGGCGCACCGGGTGCCGTTATCACGCAGGCTTTTGCAGCCGACTATATGACTGCTGCCGAGGCCCAGAAGGCGATGTTTCCCGAGGCCACCAGCTTCGAGCCGGTGCTGCTCACGTTGTCGGCCGACCAGCTCAAACAGTTGGCCGATCGTGCTGGCGGTGCGGCCAAGCCGGGTGCCTGGCGCGCGTGGCAAGCCAGGCAGGGTGACAAGACACTCGGGTACGTTGTCACCGATGCCGTCATCGGGAAGTTCGAGCTGATCAACTACGCCGTCGGCTTGAACGCGGCGGGCGAGATCAGCGGCGTCGAGATCCTCTCCTATCGCGAAAGCCACGGCTATGAAGTTCGCAACAAGCCGTGGCGCGCACAGTTCCTGGGCAAGTCGGCCAAGTCGGCGCTGCGCGTGGGGGATGACATCAACAACATCAGCGGGGCAACGCTGTCATGCACGCACCTGACCGATGGCATCCGCCGCATTGCGGCGATGGCGCAACTGGCGCTCGTCAAGCACTGATGCCGGTCGTCTGCCGGCGCGCGCGTCCGCTGCTCGGCACGCTGGTCGATGTGCAGGCCGAAGGGCCCGATGCCGCGGCGGCGGTCGCGGCGGCGTTTGATGAGATTGCCGCCGTGCATGCGCTGTTGAGCTTTCACGCGCCGAGCAGCGAGTTACAGGCAATCAACCGCGCTGTACCGGGCGCGCGATTGAATGTCGATCGCCGCACGCTTGCCGTCTTGCGCGTGGCGGCCACGCTGCATGCCGAGTCGGCGCGTGCCTTCGATTGCCGTGTCGGCAACGCCGAGGATCTGGCCGATACGCGCTTTCCTGTGGCCTTCGACGGCGATGTCCTTCTCAAGCAGACCCGCGCGTCGATGGATCTGGGTGGCATTGCTAAAGGCTATGCCGTCGATTGCGCCGTCGAGGCAATGCGCGCGCATGCGATCGGGCGTGCCGTCGTCAACGCGGGTGGCGACTTGCGCCACCACGGCGTGCAACCGATGACCGTGCAGGTGCGCGACACGCGCAACGCGGCGCGGATCGCCGCAACGGTTCGGCTCGACAATGCCGCGCTCGCCAGTTCAACCGCGGGTGGGTTGGGCGCCGTTGCAGATGGCGCGTCACGCATTCACGGTGCAGACCGGGTTGCGCTGCCTGCATGGGCAGGCGCCACGGTGCAGGCACCCATCTGCATGCTGGCCGATGCACTGACCAAGATCGTGCTCGCCACAGGCAATGCCGCGCATCCGTTGCTTGGCCGCTACAAAGCGACGGTGGCCGTATACTCGCCGGGTTGATATTCGCCGATTCATCGGTTTTCCCTGCACGTCATGTCCGCTCCTCCTCGTTTTTCGCATCATCTGCGCGAAAGCGCCTTCCGCCTGAGCCGCCGCCGGCGCTGGATGGTGTATGGCGTGTTTGCAGCGCTGCTGGTGACGGGCCTGATCTGGCTGGCGCTGCATTTTCTGGACGATGGCAGCGAGAGTGGCACGCAGGTGCTGGCGTGGAGCATGAAGGTGCACGGCGCGGCTGCCATGGCGGGTTTGTACCTGTTTGGCATGCTGTGGGGGCCGCATATCCGCAACGCGTGGGTGCGGCGGCGCAATCGCGCGGCGGGCGCAGTGTTTGGCACGCTGACGGCGGTGCTTGTGGCGACCGGCTACGCGCTGTATTACGTCAACGGCGAATTGCCGCGCCAGAGTGCAGAGATCCTGCACTGGCTGGCAGGCGTGACAGTGTGCATCGCCCTGTGGGTGCACATCGCGATCGGGCGCAGGAAGCGCAAGGCTTCATCGACCCCCGCGACGTTCCAGATGTGAGGATCGGACGGGCGGCTCAGGTCGGGCTGCGGTGCGCCGCTGCCGCGCCCAGCGTTGATTCGAGGGTGGCCAGCAACACGCGAACTGCCGCCGGCATGTTTCGCCTCGCGGGCATGAGCGCGTAGATCTTCAGCGGTGACGAACGGTAGGCGGGCAGGACGTGTATCAAGCGTCCGCGGGCGACTTCGTCAGCCGCAAACTGTTGCGACAACCGGGTCACACCCAGGCCGTGCAGGGCTGCGCGCATGCGCAGTTCGGCACTGCGTGTGCGCATACGCGGCTGGACCGGCAAGATTTCCGGTTCGTTGCGTTCGTGGAAGAACTCCCAACTGGTCTCCTCGTCATTGGCGATGGTCGGCCAGTCAGTCAGATCAGCAGGGCGTGTGGGACAGCCCAAACGCTGAACCAGCGTTGGCGATGCAAAGAACGCGCGCTCCAACAGAACGACCCGCTTGCACACGAAGCCACTGTCACGTAACGACGTGTTTGTCATGACGAACGCCAGATCGTAGCCCTGTCGAACGAGATCGGGTAGTTCCCACGTCACGTCGACGCGCACCTGAAGATCGGGATGGCTCTGCATGAGCTGGGACAGGCAGGGGGATAGCTGCTGAACGCCGATCTCGGCAGGCGTGGCGATCGCCAGCGTGCCGCGAACCTCCTCGGAAGCCACCTTGGCGTCTCGGGTCACATCACTCAACGCCTCGAACAGCGGCGCCAGCTTTTCATAAAGGAGCCTGCCCTGCTGGGTGATGCGCACATGTCTGGTGTTCCGCTCGAAGAGTCTGGCGTGCACGCTTGCCTCGACGCGGGACACGGCCAGGCTCGCCGATGATTTCTGCACGCCCGCCAGTGCCGCCCCTTTTGTGAAGCCCTGGCCTTCGACAACCCTGCAGAAGATTTCCCAGTCTTTCCAGTCGGCCCCTTTCAATTTTTCATCCTTTTGTGTTTCAGCTAAGCCAGTTTTCTGGTTAGGCAGTGCTCGAATTTTGCCATGCATCTTCCTTCTTAATTTTTCAGCAATGTGAACAGATTGTTCGGAAAAAAGAACACAGTGTTTTCGGTCTTTCGCTTCTTTCTGGAGGCCGGCCCCCCTTAGACTTGCACCGCCTTCTTACGACGGTTCATTCCGATTCGCCTGGATGCGGATTCGCAAATGAAAGTTGAACAGATTCACGGGCATAAAGTTAAAAGATCATTCGTTCAAGCATAATTGGGACTGATAATGAATAAAGCTCTCCTTGCAGTGACAGCACTGGCCAGCACCGTGTCCTGCGCCGCGTTTGCCCAGTCGTCCAGCGTGACGCTCTACGGCATTGCCGATGCCGGCCTCAGCTACCAAAGCCACGTGAATGCCGGCGCCAACGGCAACGGTTCGGTCGCTGCGCTCACCTCGGGCGGTCTGTCCGGTTCGCGCTGGGGTATCCGCGGGGTGGAAGACCTCGGGAATAATCTGAAGGGTATTTTTGTGCTGGAGAGCGGTTTCGATATCGATACCGGCAAATCCGCCCAGGGTAGCCGCCTGTTTGGCCGTCAGGCTTACGTTGGTTTGCAAGGCGACTTTGGCGCTGTCACGCTGGGGCGTCAACAGAACGCGCTGTATGACCTGTTTGGCGCCTACGACCCGATGGCCGTCGGCCCGGCGTACTCGCTCAACTCGGTCGATAACCAGTTCAACGGCCGTGCTGATAACGCCGTCAAATACACGGGCAAGTTCGGCGGCCTGACCGCAACCGGCTTCTACAGCTTTGGCCGCGACACCAACTCGGGCCTGGGCGGTGAAGTGCCGGGCCACTTCAAGGTCGGCACCAACTTTGGCGGCGGCCTTGGCTATGCGAACGGTCCGCTGTCGGTGGGCGTTGCTTATGACCAATACCAGGGCAGCACCGTTGCCTCGTCGGCCCTTACCGCCCGGCGTACCGCCATTGGCGCATCGTATGCGGTGGGCGACGCCAAGGTGTTTGCGGGCTATCGCTGGATGCGCGACGAAGTCACGACCGGCTCGGCGCGTCACGACAACCTGTACTGGCTCGGCGCACTGTACAAGTTCACGCCGGCCTTCACGCTGACCGGCGCGGCCTACTACACCAACGCCCGCACCGACAGCAACAGCTCGTGGATGTTTGTCTTGAACGCTGACTACGCATTGTCCAAGCGCACCGACGCCTACGCGCTGGTTGGCTATGTCAACAACAAGGGCAACGCGACCTATGGCGTGACGGGCAGCGCAAACACGCTGCCGGGCCAAAACCAGACCGGCGCAATGATTGGCGTGCGCCATCGCTTCTGATCGGGGTCAGCTCGTCAAAGCAATCTGGCACGCCCGCGTGCGTGCCGATGTAAGTTCATATCGACCTTGACTTGTCACTGGGTTCAAGGACGTTTGGCCGGCAGAAGTGCCGGCCATTTTTTCTTTTGGGGATTGGAAATGACCAAAAGAAAACAGCCCACCGGGAGGACGGCGGGCCGCAAGGTTGACAGCAGGAAAGACCGATTGAAGCGGACGCCGGACCTGGCATCCCCGAGCTTGCATCCCATTCAGTCCGGCGATATGGCTGGTACAACACCCGACCCTTATCGTGATGACGCTGATGTGCGTGGAGATCGCACTGCCCGATACCGGGTCGTGACCGGGCCATGGAGCGCACTGTAAAAGGTCGATGCTTTCAGCAAACTTTCTTCTCCCCATGGATTGACTCAGGGCTATCCCCAGGGCTGTGAGCCGATGTATTGACCCAGTGAAAACCTGCTCACGTCACAATAGGAGAAATGACGATGAGCACGAAGATGGAAGAAGACATCAAGCGCTGGACGGCCAAGCGCAAGAGCGCGCTGGTGCTGGACATCATCCAGGGCAAGACGACGGTAGCGGAAGCCAGCCGCGCCTACGACCTGTCGCCCTCCGAGATTGAAGGTTGGGTAGACGACGGCAAGCGCGGCATGGAGAACGCGCTGCGCGCCAACCCGCTGGATGTGAAGGAGCAATACGAGCGGCAGATCAAGGATCTGCAGGAAGCGTACGGCGAAGCCATGCTGGAGTTGCGTGCTCGAAAAAAATTGCAGTCCCTGCTGGGCGAGGACGAGAAGTGATCGAGATGATCCGCCAGGGACTGCAAGCCGACGGCATTACCGTCTCGATCTCTAAGCTGTGCCGGTGGTTTGAGGTGCCGCGCCGCACCGTGTATTACCGGACGGTGAAGTCCGCGCCGAAGGTCCAGGCTCGCTTCGCGGAGCCGATCAAGACGATGATCGAAGAGTCGCCGTCGTTCGGCTACCGGACGGTGGCACATCTGCTGGGGTTCAACAAGAACACGGTTCAACGCATCTTCCAGCTCATGGGTTGGCAGGTTCGCAAACGTCCTGTCGGCTTCCGGCCGCGCATTCAAGCCGTGCCGTCGGTGGCCACCGCACCGAACGAGCGCTGGTCGACAGATATGTGCCGCGTCTGGGCAGGCCGAGACGGTTGGGCGACGCTGGCGCTGGTGATCGACTGTCACACGCGCGAGTTGCTTGGCTGGCATCTGTCGCGCAGCGGCCGCGCCAGTACGGCTTCGAGCGCGTTGGAGCATGCGCTGATCGCTCGGTTCGGCCTCCTCGGACGGGTGCCGAAGCCGTTCCTGCTTCGAAGCGACAACGGCCTGGTGTTTACGAGCCGCGATTACACGGCCTTGGTGCGCAGTTATGGCCTGCGCCAGGAGTTCATCACGCCGCACTGCCCGCAGCAGAACGGAATGGTTGAGCGCGTGATCCGCACGCTCAAGGAGCAATGCGTGCATCGGCATCGCTTTGAGACGCTGCAACACGCCAGCCGCGCGATCGCGGATTGGATTCACTTCTACAACCATCGACGGCCACACCAGGCGCTGAAGATGAAAACCCCGGCTGAGGCGTTTGCTTTAGCCGCTTAACTTGTGCAGGTTTCGCTGGGTCATTACACCGATGCCTATCAGCATTGGGGTCGCACGCCTCATGGCTGGCACAATGGCGGCTTGCCCGCACGGATTCCTGCCATGGCTGCAAATTTGTGTATTCGCCCCATCCGTCAAGATGACTTTGCCGCCTGGAAACCCCTCTGGGATGGCTACAACGCCTTTTACGGCCGCGCGGGCGAAACTGCTTTGCCTGATCTCGTCACGCAGACGACATGGCAGCGCTTCTTCGATGAGCGGGAACCCGTCTACGCCATGGTCGCTGAGCGCGAGGGCGTGTTGCTCGGCATCGTGCATTTCCTCTTCCACCGCAGCACGACGCAGGTGCAGGCGAGCTGCTATCTGCAGGATTTGTTCACGGTTGAGGTTGCGCGCGGGCAGGGTGTTGGGCGCGCGCTGATCGAGGCTGTGTATCGCCGTGCTGCCGAGGCGGGCTCGCCGCGCGTGTACTGGCAAACGCACGAAACCAACGTAACGGCGATGAAGCTGTACGACACCATTGCCGAAAAATCCGGCTTCGTCGTCTACCGGAAGTTTCTGTAATTGCGTTCGGGGCGCTGGGGGTGAGTTCGCCTCAAAACTGGCGCCGGGTGGGCAATCCGGCTGAATAGCCGGCTTCCAGCGTGCCATTTTTTTCCAAAGCCATAGGGTAATCCCGCATCTTCGATTTCTAAGACGCGGTCTATAGTTGCACCTGTGTTCCAGATATTAACAGACGTTTCATAGGTAAAACAAGTGAAACGTGATGGAGTCGACAGAAATGCAACCGCAATACAACCCCGACCTCGCTCCGTGGGAGCCGATTTCTCCGAACAACGTCGCTGGCAAGGGCCGTGTCGAGCGCCCCGGCCACGTTGCCAATCTGGTGTGGCAGACGCGCGCTGCCGAGCCGGCTGCCTATGAGAGCCAACTGGCCGATTCGCTTGAAGCAGCGTTCCTGGGCGGCGCGCAGACGCCGGCCGATATCGTCGTCGTGCTGAATGAGCGCGGCCCGCGCAACGCTGCCGGCGGTGAGGCCTGGACGGAAGCGGCATTCCTGGCGGAGATGCGCCGCCTGGGCGCCTGAGTACCACACGATTCGACGCCGCATCGTCCACAGAGACGGCCGGCGCAACCCCATCAAGCGAGGTAAGCAATGGAAGGCAACAAGGAAGCGCAGAAGGAAGCGCGCATCAACACCGGTCTGCGCAACTACTGGTATCCGGTGGCGGCGTCGTGGAATGTGAAGAACGCCCCGGTGGGCATGACCCGCCTGAGCCAGAACATCGTGCTGTGGCGTGATACCGCTGGCCAGGTGCATGCACTCGAAGACCGCTGCCCGCATCGCGGCGCACGCCTGTCGATGGGCTGGAACCTGGGCGACCACGTGGCCTGCTGGTACCACGGTGTTGAAGTGAACGGCCAAGGTACGGTCACGAGTGTGCCGGCAGTCGATGCCTGCCCGATGGAAGGCAAGACCTGCGTACGCAGCTACCCCGTGCAGGAACGTGCCGGCGCCATCTTCCTGTGGTTTGGCGATAAGGCCCCCTCCGAGTTTGACGATGCCGTCGGCACGCTGCGCTTGCCCGAAGAGCTGACCAGCGACGAGCACAGCCACTTCCTCTGCTTTGCACACTGGAACGTCAACTACCGCTACGCCATCGACAACGTCATGGACCCGATGCACGGCGCATACCTGCACGCTGTGTCGCATTCGATGGCCAGCGGCGAGAAGAAGGCCGTGATGGAAGTGGTTGAAACCGAGCACGGGATCATGTTCCAGAAGACCGGGCAGCGCGGCGTGAACTTCGATTGGACCGAGTTTGGCGAGACCGGCACGATGTGGCTGCGCCTGTCGATTCCGTATCAGCCGAAGGTGGGGCCGGGCGGCCCGTTCACCATCATCGGCATCGTCACGCCGGTGGATGAAGAGCATTGCATCGTCTACTTCTGGCGCACGCGCCACGTGCAGGGCTGGGAGCGCGACGTGTGGCGCTTCCTGTATCGCAACCGTCTGGAAGGCCTGCACTGGGATGTGCTCGAACAGGACCGCGTGGTGCTCGAATCGATGGCGCCTGAAGCGCGCGATCACGAGACGCTGTACCAGCACGACATCGGCATCACGCGCATCCGCCGTGTGCTGGCCCGCCGCGCTGCTGCCGAGTTGGCCGATGCCCCGGTCGCGATGCTCAAGCCGGTTGCCACGGAAGCCCAACATGCCTGAGCGCAATCCAGCCACCGGATTGCTGGCCGGCCGCAAGGTGCTCGTGACAGGTGCCGCACGCGGGCTGGGGCTGGCATTTGCCAAGTCCATTGCGCAAGCCGGCGGCGCGGTTGCGCTGGCAGACATTCTTGGCGAACGCGTGCAGGAAGAGGCCGCAGCACTGCGCGCGGCCGGTTTCGAGGCCCACGGCTTCACGCTCGATCTGGGGGATCCGGCTTCCATTCGGGCCTGTGCTGTGGCGGCTGCGCAGGCACTGGGCGGGCTCGATGGCCTTGTCAACAACGCGGCCATCACCAATTCGGGCGGGCGCGATGCCTCGTCCATCGACGTGGACACCTGGGACCGCGTGATGACCGTCAACGTGCGCGGCACCTGGCTGATGACGACGGCCTGCCTGCCGGCACTCAAGGCGTCGGGGCGCGGCGCCATCGTCAACCTGTCGTCAGACACGCCGCTGTGGGGCGCGCCCAACTTGCTGGCTTATGTGGCCAGCAAGAGCGCCGTCATCGGCATGACCAAGTCTTTGGCGCGTGAATGCGGCGCAGACGGCATCACCGTCAACGCTATCGCGCCGGGTTTGACGCTGGTGGAAGCCACCGAATATGTGCCGGCGCACCGGCATGCGCTGTACCGCGACCAGCGCGCCATCTCGCGCGATCAGATGCCCGGCGACGTCTGCGGCGCCGTGCTGTTCGCGTTGTCCGATCTTTCCCGGTTCGTGACGGGCCAGACGCTGGCCGTCAACGGCGGTTTTGTCATGCAGTAATGCAGTAACGCATCCACACACCATTCAGAAGAGGTATTCGATGAGCGATCTCTCCGAACAACAGCAAGTGCAGCGCACGTGGGACCGCCCGGAAGGCGCGTCGTTTGAAGACTGGATGAACAGCCGCGTGGCGCGTTTTTCCACCCGCCGATACGACTGGGATGCCCTCAAATTCCAGGCCGACTACGACCCGAAATACCGCCGCGCGCAAATGCGCTACCTCGGCACGGGCGGCACGGGCGTGTCGGCTGACACCAACACGGTGCCGGCGGAACACTTCACGTTTTCGACCATGGTCATTCCGGCAGGCCACGAAGGGCCGTCGCACCTCCACACCGATGTGGAAGAGGTGTTCTTCGTCATTCGCGGCAAGCTCAAGCTGGTGTTGGAGAAAGACGGCGAGCGTTACGAGACCATCCTGACCGACCGCGATCTCGTCTCGGTGCCGCCGGGTGTGTACCGCGAAGAAATCAACATCGGCGATGAAGACGCGCTGATGTGCGTGATGCTCGGGGCCAAGAAGCCGATCACGCCGACGTACCCGCCCGAGCACCCGCTCGCCAAGATCAAGCGTTGATGCCATGAGCGCGCAGGCTGTCATGTCTTCTGCACCATTTCGCGTTGCTGATGCGCTTGCCGCGCTCGGCGCCGCATTTGCCGAACACACCGTTACGATCAACGAGCGCGGCGATCGCATCGGCTATCGGCAATGGGGCGAGCGCGGGCCGGTGGTGGTGCTGTTGCACGGCATCAGCTCCAGCGCTGCGTCGTGGCTGCCGTGTGCGCGGATGCTGTCGCAAACCATGCGTGTGCTCGCATGGGATGCGCCAGGCTACGGCAACTCCACGCCGCTTGCACAAGCCGAGCCGCGCGCAGCCGACTATGCCGTGCGGTTGCGTGCGTGGCTTGCCGAGCTGCATGTGAAGCCCGACGCGATCGTCGGCCATTCGTTGGGCGCGCTGATGGCGTCTGCCTATGTGGCCGAAGCGCCGACAGTGATGCAGCCCAAATGCTTGCTGCTTCTGAACCCTGCACAGGGCTACGGCCGACCGGGGCAGGAAGAAGAGTCGCGCAGCGTGCAGGCCCAGCGCCTGGCAACGCTCGATCAGCTCGGCATCGATGGCATGGCGGAGTCGCGCCATGCGCATCTGCTGCGGCCCGATGCCACTGATGAAGAACGTGCCTGGGTGCGCTGGAACATGAAGCGCCTGAACGACGAAGGGTATCGCCAGGCCGTGGCGATGCTCAGCGGCGATGACATCAACACCTATCTGGGCAAGCGGCCCGCATCAACGTCAGCACAAATCGCCTGCGGCGATGTGGATTGCATCACACCCCCGCAAGGCTGCAGAGCGCTGGCCGAGACGTTCGGCCTGCCGTTTGCGCTTGTGCGGGCTGCCGGGCACGCCTCCTATATCGATACGCCTGATGCCGTTGCAGGCTGGATCGAACAAGCCGTCCTCTCCAATTTTCGAAACGCCTAAGCGCGAAGACGTATGAGCAATGACCTCATCCCAGAAGACGTGCAGGAAAAGTACATCGTGCCTGGGCTCGAACGCGGCCTGCGCCTGCTGTGCGAGTTCAGCCACAAAGACCGCGTGCTGTCTGCACCGGAATTGGCGCGCCGCCTGAAGGTGCCGCGCTCGACGGTGTTCCGTCTGTTGACCACGCTTGAAGTGATGGGCTTTATCGAGCGTGTCGATGGCGGCCGTGATTTCCGTCTCGGTATGGCAGTGCTGCGCCTGGGCTTTGAATATCTGGCCTCGCTGGAGTTGACCGAGCTGGGCCGTCCGCTGCTTGATCGTCTGCGTGACGACATCCATTACCCGTGCAACCTCGTCGTGCGTGACGGCCGTTCGATCGTTTACGTGGCGAAGTCAGTGGCGCCCACGCCGTTCACAAGTTCGGTCAATGTCGGTACGCGCCTGCCCGCGCATGCGACGGTGCTGGGCCGCGTGTTGCTGGCGGATCTGTCGTTGGCCGAATTGCGCCAGCTCTATCCGGAGCCGCAGCTGGAGGTGTTCTCCGCAAACACGCCGCGCACGGTAGAAGAGCTGTTCGAGATGGTCCAGCGCGACCGCGAACACGGCTACGTGCTGCAGGAAGGTTTTTTCGAGGCCAACATTTCTACGATTGCTGCGCCCGTGCTGGACCGTGCCGGCAAGGTGGTGGCTGCGCTCGGCACCACCATTCCGTCGCCGCGCATCGAAGCCGCGCAACTCGATTTGATGATCGACAAGGTGCGCGCCGCTGCGGGCGAACTGTCGTACTTGCTGGACTACCGCCCCGCCAGTGGCAAGGTCGTCAATCTGTTCCGGGAATGACCATGCCGATGATCGACCTGACTGGCAAGACCGCTGTTGTGACCGGAGGTTCGTCCGGCATTGGTCTCGCCACCGTTGAACTGCTGCTGGAAGCCGGCGCCGCCGTGGCGCTGTGCGGACGCAATGCAGAGCGCCTCGCAAACGCCGAGGAAGGCTTGCGTAACCGGTTCCCGAAGGCCACGTTGTTCGCCGCCAAGTGCGACGTGCTCGATGCCATGCAGATGGCCGCGTTTGCCGATGCCGTGGAACAAGCGCTCGGCCCCATCGACATCCTGATCAACAACGCTGGCCAGGGCCGCGTCTCGACCTTTGCCGATACCGACGATGCCGCGTGGACGCAGGAGCTGCACCTCAAGTTCTTCTCCGTTATCCACCCCACGCGTGCCTTCCTGTCGCAACTGGAACGCTCGGCGCACGGTGCGATCGTCTGCGTGAATTCGCTGCTGGCGCAGCAGCCCGAGCCGCATATGGTGGCCACCTCGGCCGCGCGTGCCGGCGTGCTTAATTTGGTGCGCTCGATGGCCACCGAGTTCGCGCCGAAGGGCGTGCGTGTGAACGGCATCCTGATCGGGCTGGTCGAGTCCGGCCAGTGGCGCCGCCGCTTCGATGCGCGCCCCGAAGAAGACCAGCATCTCGACTGGGCCGCGTGGACGCGCCGCCTGGCCGCGCAAAAGCATATTCCCCTTGGCCGCCTGGGCCTGCCCGAAGAGGCAGCCCGCGCCATTCTGTTCCTTGCCTCGCCGTTGTCTTCGTACACCACGGGCAGCCACATCGATATCTCCGGAGGACACTCCCGTCATGCTTAATAGACAACAACAGGAACGACAACACGAACAACAACTGGTCACGGTGGGCCACGCGATTGCAGCCTTCCTGGAGGCCTGCGAGGTCAAGGCCGCCTTTGGCGTGATCTCCATCCACAACATGCCCATCCTTGATGCGATGGGCGAGCGCGGCAAGATTCGCTTCATCATGGCGCGCGGCGAAGCAGGCGGCGCCAACATGGCCGACGCCTATGCCCGCACCACGGGTGGCCTGGGCGTATGCCTGACCAGCACCGGCACCGCGGCGGGCAATGCAGCCGGTGCGATGGTCGAGGCGCTGACCGCCGGCACGCCGCTGCTCCATATCACTGGCCAGATCGAAACGCCGTATCTGGACCAGAGCCTCGCATACATCCACGAAGCGCCGGACCAGCTCACGATGCTCAAGTCCGTCTCCAAGGCTGCCTTCCGCATTCGCAGTGCAGACACCGCCATCAGCACGATGAAGCTGGCGGTGCAGACAGCGCTGACGGCGCCGACGGGCCCGGTGAGCGTAGAGATTCCCATCGACATTCAGGCCGCGCTGATCCCGATGCCGGACGATTTGCGCCCGCTGCAGGTGCCGCAGCATGTGCCCTCGGCGCACGCGCTGGATGCGCTGGCCGAGCGCCTGTCACACGCGCGCCGTCCGATGCTCTGGCTGGGCGGTGGCGCACGCCACGCTGTCAAGCAGGTCAAGCGTTTGATGGATCTGGGTTTTGGCGTGGTCACCAGCACGCAGGGCCGCGGTATCGCGCCGGAGGATGATCCGCGCTCGCTGGGCGCGTTCAACCTGCACAAGCCGGTGGAAGCGTTCTACCAGACGTGCGATGCCATGGTCGTGGTCGGCTCGCGCCTGCGCGGCAATGAAACGCTCAAGTACGAACTGAAGTTGCCGCGTCCGTTGTACCGCATCGATGCAGATGCCTCGGCAGAAGGCCGTTGCTACGCCAGCGACTACTTCGTCTGCGGAGATTCGGCCCTCGCGCTGGATGGCCTGGCTGACCGGCTGGAAAACAGGATGCAGATCGACGCTGCATTTGCCGGTGATCTGCGTGCAGCACACGATACGGCGGTGGGTGGCCTGATCGATGGCCTGGGCCCGTATGCGAAGCTGGTGGAAGCGCTGCAAGCTGCCGTGGGCCGCGAGTTCAATTGGGTGCGCGACGTGACGGTGTCGAACAGCACCTGGGGCAACCGCCAACTGCGCATCTTCGATTCGCGCGCCGGCGTGCATGCGCTGGGTGGCGGCATCGGCCAGGGCCTGGCAATGGGCATTGGGGCGGCCATCGGCTCGGCGGCCACGGCGTCGGGCAAGACCACGTTCTGCCTGGCCGGCGACGGCGGCTTCATTCTGAATCTGGGCGAACTGGCCACTGCCGTGCAGGAGCAGGCCAACCTTGTCATCGTGCTGATGAACGACAAGGGCTACGGCGTCATCAAGAACATCCAGGATGCGCAATATGGCGGCCGCCGCCACTATGTGGATCTGCATACGCCGGATTACGCGGCGCTCGCACAGTCGCTGCAACTGCGCCATCGCCGTGTGTCCGATCTGGCGGATGTGGGAAGCGCGCTGAAGGAAGCCGCCGCGGGCGAAGGCCCGTTCCTGATGGAGATCGACATGCTCTCCATCGGCAGCTTCAAGACCGTCTTCGCAGGCCCGCCGGTCAACCAGCAGGCCAAGGAAGGCTTGGGCGAACGCGCTGCCGAACGCACCACGGTGGTGGCGTGAGCCTGCAAGCGAATCCATCCAAGGAGCCAGACATGCTGCATGTATCGATGGTCGGTTGCGGAGCGATCGGGCTAGGCGTGCTGGAGTTGCTCAAAGCCGATCCGGACGTCTGCTTCGACACGGTGATCGTGCCCGAGCACGCAATGAACAAGGCACGCGAGGCCATCGCCCCGTTTGCCCCGAATGCACGCGTGACGACGCACCTGTCGGCGGATGCGCATCCTGACCTGTTGGTGGAGTGCGCTGGCCATGACGCGCTGGAAGAGCACGTGTTGCCGGCGCTGGAGCAGGGCATCGATTGCCTAGTGGTATCGGTCGGTGCGCTGTCCGAGCCCGGCGTGGCTGAGCGGCTGGAGGCGGCGGCCCGGCGCGGCAATGCCCAAGTGCAATTGTTGTCCGGCGCCATCGGTGCAATCGACGCGCTTGCCGCAGCGCGCGTCGGTG
The DNA here is from genome assembly GCF_003851545.1 of Ralstonia sp. SET104. Lineage (GTDB taxonomy): Bacteria > Pseudomonadota > Gammaproteobacteria > Burkholderiales > Burkholderiaceae > Ralstonia. The sequence goes on from NZ_BHVX01000025.1 coordinate 35,873, forward strand.
GGCTCGATGCCGTGGTCTACACGGGCCGCAAGCCCCCGCGCGCCTGGAAAGACACGCCGGCCGATCAACAGTTCGATCTCGATGCGCTGCGTGAGCCGACCGTGATTTTTGAAGGCAACGCCCGCGAAGCCGCACGCCTGTTCCCGAAGAACGCCAACGTAGCGGCCACGCTGTCGCTGGCGGGCCTCGGGCTGGAGCACACGCACGTCAAGCTGCTGGCCGACCCGACGGTGGACGAGAACATCCACCACGTCGAGGCGCGCGGCGCCTTTGGCGGGTTCGAGCTGACCATGCGCGGCAAGCCGCTGGCGGCCAATCCCAAGACATCTGCGCTGACGGTGTTCAGCGTGGTGCGTGCGCTGGGCAATCGCGCGCACGCCGTTTCGATTTGAGTGAGGCCATTGCGCCATGACTGTCTCTACCCTGAACGCAACCGCAACGTCCGTGCTGCCGATCTGCATTGCAGGCGAATGGCGCCTCGGCACCGGCGAACGCTATGTCACGCGCTACCCGGCCACCGGTGAGGTCGTCGCAGAACTCAATGCCGCCAGCGTGGCTGACGTGCAAGAGGCTGTGGCCGGTGCGTACCGCGCCTTCCTCTCCAGCGGTTGGGCAAGCGCCAAGCCGCACGAACGTGCTGCTGTGCTGTATCGCGTGGCCGATTTGATCCGCTCGCGCAGCGAAGCTCTGGCGCAACGCCAGCGCCTGGACAACGGCAAGCCGATCAACGAGACGCGCGCCCTGGTGGCAAGCGCTGCCGCCACGTTCCAGTTTTTCGGCGCTGCGTGCGAGACGCTGGAGGAATCACTGACCCCCGCGCGTGGCGATAGCCTGACGATGAGCGTGCATGAACCCATGGGCGTGGTGGCTGCCATCACACCGTGGAACTCGCCCATCGCCAGCGAAGCGCAGAAAATGGCGCCCGCGCTGGCCGCCGGCAACGCCGTCGTCGTCAAGCCGGCCGAAGTCACGCCGCTGATGGCGCTGGAACTGGCCGCCATCTGCGAAGAGGCGGGCGTGCCCAAGGGCATGATCAGCGTGCTGCCGGGAAAGGGCTCCGTCATCGGCGATGCGATCACCAAGCATCCGCTGGTGCGCCGTGTGTCGTTCACGGGCGGCACGAATACCGGGCGCCATATCGCACATATCGCGGCCGACAAGATGATGCCGGTGTCGCTCGAACTCGGTGGCAAGTCGCCGACGATGGTATTTGAAGATGCTGATATCGACCACGCAGTGAACGGTGTGCTGTACGGCATCTTCAGCTCGTCGGGTGAATCGTGCATCGCGGGTTCGCGCCTGTTTGTGGCGCGCTCGCTGTACGAGCCATTCATGGATCGCCTGGCTGCCGCTGCTGCCCGTTTGCGCGTTGGTAACCCGGCCGACGAGGCTACGCAGATGGGCCCGCTGATCACGGATCGCCACCGCGAGACCATCGAGTCGTACGTCGCCATGGGTGTGGAAGAGGGCGGCCACCTGCGCACGGGCGGCCTGCGCCCGGAAATCTCTGGCTGCGAGTCGGGCTACTTCTACACGCCGACCATCATCGAGGGGCTTACCAACAGCGCGCGCATCTGCCAGGAAGAAATCTTTGGCCCGGTGCTCGTCGCCATGGCCTTCGACAACGAAGACGAACTCATCGAACAGGCCAACGACAGCGTCTACGCACTGGCTGCCGGTATCTGGACGCGCGACTACAAGCGCGCCTGGCGCATCGGCCGCGCCGTGCAGGCCGGCAATGTGTGGATCAACACGTACAAACAGTTCTCGATCTCGACGCCATTTGGCGGCTGGCGCGACAGCGGGCTGGGCCGCGAGAAGGGGCGCCTGGGCATCCTGCAGTACATGGAACAGAAGAGCCTCTACTGGGGCCTGAACGAACAACCGCTGGCCTGGGCCAACGCCAACTGAAGCCAAAGCAAACGCCCGGACCACAGGAGATGAAGATGAACACGATTCGAGGCATCGACGAAATCGTCTACGGTGCCGACGACCTCGCCGCTTGCAAGCGGTTCTTCCAGGATTGGGGGCTCGCCCTGCAATCGGAAGACGCCGGCGGCCTGCTGTTCGAAACGCTCAACGGTTGCCGCGTACGCGTCAAGCGCAGCGACGATATAACGCTGCCGCCCGCCATGGAAGCCGGCCCGACGTTGCGTGAAGTGATCTGGGGCGCCGATTCGCAGGCCGTGCTCGATCGTCTGGCCGATAAGCTGGCCGACCAGCCCGGCTACGTCAACGCGGATGGCCGCGTCGGCTGCACGGACCCTAACGGCCTGGCCGTGCGTGTGCAGCTGACCGCCAAGCGCGACATCGACGTGCAATGCGCCGAGATGAATACGTGGACGGACAAGCCGCGCCGCAACCAGCCCAGCCCGATCTACGAACGCGCCACGCCCATTGAGGTCGGCCACGTGGTGTTCTTCGTGAAGGACGTGGCGGCGACGGAACGCTTCTATATCGAGAAGCTCGGCTTTGTGCCGTCTGACCACTACCCGGGCCGGGGCGCGTTTCTGCGCTGCGAACCCGAGGGTGGCCATCACGACCTGTTTCTGCTGCAAACGCCGCAGGCCAAGAGCGGGCTCAACCACGTGGCCTTTACGGTGCGCGACATTCACGAAGTGTTTGGTGGTGGCATGCATGTATCGCGCAGCGGTTGGGATACGCAATTAGGCCCGGGCCGTCACCCGATCTCGTCGGCGTATTTCTGGTACTTCAAGAACCCCGCCGGTGGCCTGATCGAGTACTACGCCGATGAAGACCAGCTTGACGCCAATTGGCAGCCGCGCGATTTCGAGCCCGGCCCGACCGTGTTTGCCGAATGGGCGATCGACGGCGGCATTGATGGCAACACGCGCCGCCAGAAGAACGTCGCCGGCCCGGAAGGCAAGTTCCTGACGGAAAAGGAAAAGCGCTGAAACGTTGCAGAGAGAAGTGCTATGAGTACGAATTTCCCCCTCAACCTGCGCGTGCACGCCATGCGCTACGAAGCCCAAGGCATCGTGAGCGTGGAGCTGCGCGACGTTGACGGCAAGACCTTGCCCGAGTACGCCCCCGGTGCGCATATCGAGCTGCATCTGGGCAACGGGCTGGTGCGCAGTTATTCGCTGTGCGGTGCGCCTGAGGTGCGTGACCGCTACGTGGTCGGCGTGCTGCTTGATCGCAACAGCCGTGGCGGCTCGCGTTATGTGCATGAGCAGTTGCGTGTGGGCTCGATGCTCAAGATTGGGGGCCCGCGCAACCACTTTGAGCTGGATGAAACTGCGCCGCGCACGGTGCTTGTCGCCGGTGGTATCGGTGTCACGCCTATCGTCTGCATGGCGCGTCGCTTGGCCGAGCAGGGCAAGGTGTTCTCGATGCTCTACTGCGCACGCTCGCACGCTGAAGCGGCTTTCGCTGATGAGCTGGCCGCGCATGGCGATGCGGTGCGCTTCCACCTGGATGCCGAAGCCGGCGGCCCGCCTGATCTGAAAGCACTGCTTGCAGGGCATCCGGCCGATACGCACTTCTATTGCTGCGGCCCAGGCCCGATGCTGCGCGCCTTTGAGTCGGCATGTGAGGCACTTGGCTATGCCAACGTCCATATCGAACGCTTTGCAGCTGACCCCGGCGTGGAGTCGGTGCAGGACGGGGAGTATCAGGTCAGACTCGCGCGCACCGGTGCTGAGCTGTGTGTGCCGGCCGGCAAGTCGCTGCTCGATGCGCTGCTCGAGATTGGCGTGGAGGTGGAACACAGCTGCAAGGAAGGCGTGTGCGGCTCGTGCGAAACACGCGTGCTGGAAGGCGAGCCCGACCACCGTGACAGCGTGCTCTCCAAGAGCGAGCGCGCATCCAACCAAACGATGATGGTTTGCGTATCCGGCTGCAAAGGCAAGCGGCTGGTGATTGATCTGTAACGGGGGGGGATTGCTCAGGCGCCGGCTCGAGAGCCGTGCCCTCTTTTTTTTGCGCCGTGTTTTTCTTTTAAACGACGTTTCGCATACGAAACAAAACAAGAAGCACAACCAGCTCGTCCACCAAGACGGCGATAACAACGGGCAGGGCGGACACCTTGTCCAGTGGAGGAAACAGCAAATGAAGACAACCTTGTTCGCCATTGCGGCGATGTGCCTTGCTGGTACGGCAGCGGCCCAGAGCAACGTGACGCTGTACGGCAGCATTGATGAAGGCGTGGCCTACATCAACAGCCTGAAGAGCGGCGCGAGCAGTGGCTCGGCGTTGCGTATGGACCCGGGTACCATGCAGCCGGATCGCTTCGGCCTGCGCGGCTCGGAGGATCTTGGCGGCGGCACGCAGGCCATCTTCCAGTTGGAGTCGGGCTTTCTGGGCGACACGGGCAGCAGCGTGGTGGCCGGCAAGCTGTTCAACCGGACCGCGTGGGTGGGCCTTACCAGCGATCGCCTGGGCAACATCCAGCTTGGTCATCAGGCGGATTTCATGTTCGATTACCTTGGTCGCCTGAGTAACGGTTTTCAGCTCACCAACTTCTACCTGTTCCACCCGGGCAACTTCGACAACCTGGCCAACCAGTTCCAGATCGACAACGCTGTGCGTTACGTCTCCCCCATCTTCGGCGGGCTGCAACTGGGCGGTGTGTACGGCTTTGGTGAAGTGCCTGGCTCGCCGTCCAAGAGCCGCAGCTACAGCCTGGGCGCGTACTACACCAACGGCGGTTTTCGTGCTGCTGCCGCCTACACGGCATCGAACGACCGCGCGCTGGACATCGCGGGCCGCTTGGGGATCACCAACACGCTGGGCACGACGCTGGTGCCAGGTGTGATGACGCCGATGAGTTCGGTCAAGTCCTTCGGTACCGGCGCGCTGTATCAGTTCAGCGGCCTGCCGCTGCAGTTCAACGCCGTCTACACGCAAACGCGCATTACCCTGGGTGGCGCCAATGCCCGCGCACAGAACGTCGACCTGGGTACCGCTTGGCACTACAGCGCCGCCAACACGCTCAACGTGGGTTATACCTTCAGCAAGTACGAGGGCGCCCGCTGGAATCAGTTCAGCCTGGGCAACGTGTATGCCTTCTCCAAGCGCACGCAGGTGTACGTGCAAGGCACCTACCAGCGTGCGGCTGGCGATGCGCAGTCCGCTGCCATCAACGGCGTGGGCGTGTCGGCACAGCGCAACCAACTCGTTGTCAGCACCGGGGTGCATCACTCGTTCTGACGTCCTGACCCAACGCGCGCCGCTGGGCAGCGACCCAGTGGCGCAGCAACATCCATCCCCTGGAAGGAGCTTCACATGAAGCCAGGTGTTTTGATTGACAACGATGTGCCATTGGGCGCGATGAGCCTGGGCAAGATCGTTGCCCGCATTGAGCGGCTCAAGAGCAACGGTATGCACGTGCGTGCGCGTCTGCTGATCGGGCTGGCGACATTCTTCGATGGCTTTGACGTGATCGTCATTGCCGCTACGCTGCCGCTGCTGATCGCGCAATGGCATCTGAGTCCGGCGCAGATTGCTTTCGTGATCGGTGCGCCCGGCATTGGCCAGTTGATTGGCGCGCTGGTGTTTCCCATGTTGGCAGAGCGATTCGGCCGCGTGCGCATGATCGGCTATAGCGCGGGCATCATCGGGTTGATGAGCATTCTGTGCGGTGTGGCGCCCAGCTTTGCCGTGTTTGCGGCGCTGCGTATCGTGCAGGGTATCGGCTTGGGTGGCGAGCTGCCTGTAGCGGCCACGTACATCAACGAAGTCACGCGCGCACATGGTCGCGGGCGTTTTGTGTTGCTCTATGAGGTGGTGTTCCCGATTGGCCTGCTGGTGTCCAACGCACTGGGTGCGTGGTTGGTGCCGCATTTCGGTTGGGAGGTGATGTACTTCCTCGGTGGCATTCCGCTGGTGCTGTTTTTCACGCTGCCCAAGGCCGTGCCGGAGTCGCCGCGCTGGCTGGCCACCAATGGCCGCATGGCCGAGGCCGATAGCGCGCAGGCGCGCTTTGAAGCCAAGGCCAAAGAGCCGCTGCCACCGCTGGGTGATACCTCGGCATTCGAGCAGATGTCGCATCGCCATCCAAAGCGCGGCATGCGCGACCTGTTCGGCCCGGTGTACATCAAGCGCACGGTGGTCGTGGCCATGCTGTGGGCAACGTGTGGCTTCATCCAGTACGGCCTGTCGACGTGGCTGCCGACGATCTACAAAACGATCTACCACGCGCCGCTGCAACTGGCGCTGAACCTGGCGGCGCTGGCGTCGGTGCTGGGCGTGGTGGGCTCGCTGGTTTGCGCGATGATTGTTGACAGGGTGGGCCGCAAGCCGGTGATGGTGGTGTCGTTCGTGCTGTGCGGCATCTCGCTGGCCCTGGCTGGGCTGCTGCACGGGCAATCGCTCTATGTGGTGGCAGGACTCTGCTCGCTGGCGTTGGGGTTGATGGCCTGCGGGTTCATCACTGCGTATGTCTATACGCCGGAGCTGTACCCGACCAACATCCGCGCGATCGGTTGTGGCATGGGTGGCGCGTGGCTGAAGATCGCTGCGATCTTCTCGCCGATGCTGATCGGCTCAACCATCGGCTCGGGCAACGTCAGCAACGCATTTTTCTTGCTGGCCCTGGTACCCATCCTGGCGGCGATCACCATTTACTTCCTCGGCATCGAGACCAAGGGAAAGGTGCTGGAGCAGCTTGAGTTGTAAGTCGAAGGCGGTTGAGGGTCATGCAGCGGGGTGGGTGCTCTTGGGTACGCACCCCGTTGTGCTTCAGGCGACAGGGTGATTTGCCATCAGCTCCAGCGCACGCACCATGGCTGAGTGATCCCACGCCTTGCCGCCGTTGGCCGCGCACACGCTGAAAAGCTGTTGCGCAGAGGCGGTGTTCGGCAGGGCAATACCGAGCTTGCGAGCGCCTTCCAACGCCAGGTTCAGATCCTTTTGGTGTAGCTCGATGCGAAAGCCTGGATCGAACGTGCGCTTGATCATGCGCTCGCCATGCACTTCAAGGATCCGAGACGAGGCAAAACCGCCCATCAGCGCTTCGCGCACGCGTGCCGGATCAGCGCCAGCCTTGGAGGCGAATAGCAGCGCTTCGCCCACGGCCTCGATGGTCAGCGCCACGATGATCTGGTTGGCCACCTTGCAAGTCTGTCCGGCACCGGAGTCACCCACATGCGTGATGTTTTTGCCCATCAATGCAAACAACGGTTTGGCGCGCTCGAACGCGGCATCCTTGCCGCCGACCATGATGGTGAGTGTGGCATCGCGCGCGCCGATTTCGCCGCCCGAAACAGGCGCATCAAGGTAATCCGCGCCGAGCGTTTCAACACGCTTGGCAAATGCTTGTGTTTCGATTGGGGAGATCGAACTCATGTCGATGAACAGCTTGCCGGCCGCCAGGCCCTGCGCGACACCGTCTTCTCCAAACAGCACATCGGCCACGTCCGGCGTGTCCGGCACCATTGCGATAATGATGTCTGCCGCTTGCGCGAGCGCCGCCGAGTTGGCGACAACCGTGGCGCGCGAACGCAAATCGTCCGGGACGGAATGCTTGCCGCTGACGATCAGGGTGTGCTCGCCCTTGATCAGGCTGCGTGCCATGTGGGCGCCCATGATGCCCAGGCCGATGAATCCGATGGTTGCCATGATGTTCTTCCTGAGGCGTCTGTGTGATGTGGATGGGGACAGTGCGTCACGCCGCAGCGCTTGCCACAAGCGTAGATCAGAACTGCCGCCGAAACCCGGCTGGCTGCAAGGTTGTGCGCGCAAGAATGCTTTGAACTGGCGCCGCATGGGCGTTTGCGGCGTGGGATGCCCATCCGGAAACAAGGTCCTGAAATAAGCGCCAAGAAGCGTCATTGCTCGTGCAATGGTTTCGGAGACCCCTCTCATAGACTGAAAGCGTGCCGATAACACAGCTATCGGGCAGGCAGAAATGGGAGGGGATATGTCCACCGCAGCCACCACCGCAGCCAACTGGATCGTCATCCTGACGTGCGCGTACATGGAGTACAGCACTTGGCGGGGCATGAGCGTCTACCGCCGCACGGTCAGCTATGAAAGCGTGGTGTGGTGCTGACTAACGCACTACGGGCTTGGGCAGCAACCTTTGGACGAGATCGCCATGTGCCGAATATCTTGCCAGCAGCGCACCACTGTCGGCCAGCTCGAACTCGCTGAACTCGAATCCCGGTGCGACGGTACAACCGACCAGCGCATACCCATGCTCACCCGGCACGCGTTCGGCCGCAAACCAGCGGCCTGCCGGCACCATCGCCTGGTACACCGCCATCGCGTCGTGGGCCGCGTGGCCAAGCTGATGCGTGCGCACCGTGCCGTCAGCCTCCAGCACGTGCACATTGAGTGAGTCACCCGCATGGAAGTGCCACAACTCGTCCGACTGGATCCGATGCCAGGCGGAATATGCATCATCGGCCAAGAGGTAATAGATGGCAGTGGCAGCCGCACATTCGACGGCCCGAACATGGATCCGGCCTCGCTGGACGCGCTCCTCACTGCGATAGGTTTCGCGATAGAAGCCGCCTTCCGGGTGCGGTTCAAGCCCGAGGCGGGCGATGAGGCGCAGGGCAGCGGGGGCGATCGGCATGATGAAAAACCTTCGGCTCAGTTCTACTGACGACGAAACGGAAAGCGCTGCTGGTTGACGAAGCCGTCTGGCATGTAGTCGCCCACCACGCCGTACTTTTCAGGGAAGGCCTTCTTCGACTTCACTGCGGTGCCGAACAGGTAGTCGATGAAAGCGAAGTGCGCCGCGTAATTCTTGTCGATCGCTTCATCTTCCGACGAGTGATGCCAGTGGTGGAAATCCGGCGTCACAAAAATGTACTTCAACGGCCCCCACGGCAAGTGCACATTGGCGTGATTGAACACCGCCTGGAACCCCACGATGATGATGTAGACGTCGACCACGGCCTTGTCGAAACCCAGCACGAACAGCGGCCCCAGCACCGCCACACGCGTGACGATCAACTCAAGAATGTGCTGGCGCGAGCCGGCCAGCCAGTCCATTGTCTTCACGCTGTGATGTACGGCATGAAAGCGCCAAAGGAACGGCACCTCGTGATACGCGCGGTGCGTGACGTATTCCATCAAGTCAGCCACCAGCATGCACAACAGCAACTGGGGGATGAACCAGATGTGTTGCACCATCTGCTGGAAATCCGCATGCACCATCCATCCGAACACGCGGTGGATCACGAAGTTCACCACCAGCAGCACCAGCCCGACGATAAAGTGGTTGACGGCAAAGTGCACCATGTCGGTCTGCCATTCAGCGCGAAACACCGGCTGCTTCTTGTAGAGCGGGAACAGCTTCTCGAGCAGTACGAAAATCGCCGTCGAACCGAGCAAGTCGAGAATGAACCAATCCATGCCGATGTACGGCGTGTGATCGGGAAAGTCGCCCACCGGCACGCGAGAACCACCCAGTGCGACGGCAACCACCACAAAGAGGAACGCCAAGCCGTTAAGGCGACGACGGTTATCCAGCACGATATTTGCCAGCGATAACCCGCCCGAAATCAACAGCGAGACAAACAGAATCTGCCGAATCACATCCACGGAATACGCTCGCCGCAATTCAGGCGTCGTCAAATATTGTGGAAAGTGAAACGCCAGCACGCCCAACAAACATAAAAAGCCCAGCACCAATGCCAGGATCGTGCCGATCATGCCCCGGCCGAACTTGAGGCCGCCGTTGGCATGCAGCAGTGCATTGGCATCGCGGATGGTCGCGTCGGCCACGCGGACGATGGCGGGGTGCTGTTCCTCTTCTGGCAGTGGTGTCAAAGGTTTTTGGGACGCATCCATCAATCTGACTCGCTGTATTGTTTTGTTTTATTAATATTGCGATTGCCAACCGAATATTGGCCTGTTCGCATTGCTGCGTGATTATACGGATCAGGTTCACGGATTCAACGGCGCAAATTTCCTTTGCATAAAAACACCTGTGATTGCGCTTGACTGCATGCTGCCGCCAGAATGGCGTTTTCGTAGAGGGCACTCGCCTTCATGAATCTGGAGCGAACACCATGACACCTGGAATGTGGATGCAGCGGGCGTTGGCGATCATAGGTTTGTCGGCCAGTGCGTTCGCCATGGCGGCCGGCTCGGCCGTCGAGCCGGGCGAGTACATCTATATTCTCGGCGGCAGCGCCAGCGGCACAATGACGGTCAAGGGCAACAGCTTCACTATCACCACCATCGGCGGCAACTGCCACACGTGTGCAATCGACGGCACGTTCCATGGCCGCGTCGGCATCGACAAGGATGACGGCAAGTGCCACATCGCAGTGTCGGGCAACAAGGATGCGCTCAAGCTGGATTCCGCGGCCACCGCCGAGGCCTGCCGAGAGTTCTGCGGCATGCGCGCCATGTTCGACGGAGACTACCGCCGTGCACCCGCCGCCTGCACCGACCGCCAGCGCCAAGTCCGCATCGGCCTGGCGCACAAGCAATACGCTGCCAAGAATTACGATGCAGCCCGCACGACGCTGCGTTCACTGCTTTCCGACTGTGGCTCCTTCATGGACTGGATCGAGCGCGACAAGGCCCGAAGTGACCTCGCCGTGACTGAATACCACCGTGGCGACAGTGCACAGTGCCTGGCGGCGCTGTCCGAGACGACTGCTGCCAAAGCGCAAAAGGACGCATCGCTGGTTTTGCCGCCGTGCGACGCAGACAACTACGCAGCCACCAGCAAGGCCATTCTCTACAACCAGCGGTTGTGTTCGGCACCGGCTAAGAAGTAATGCCGCGGCCAGATAAAGAAGAGCGCCCACAAAATCGAGAATGCCCTGGCATCTGAGCGGCCGCCGCACCAATGGCCCATGCTGTTCGGAAGGGTGTCCCGCGCTTCTCGTGCTGGAACGGTAGCAGGACTGACCATGCAGAGAGGCCTCTCCGCGCAAGCCGCAAGGTAACGTCTTCTCCGTTGGCGTCGACGCCCAAAGCCCTTTTTTCAGGGGGCTGATAAAAGGTTCTTCGAACAATTCCGTGGGCCTGAATTGCCACATTCCGTATGCTGACGCCGACTA
>NZ_BHVX01000026.1 GCF_003851545.1 Ralstonia sp. SET104
TCGAGCACGTCACCACGGCCGCGCCGGTCGAGCCGCAGGCTCAGGCCGGCAGCAAGGCCGCTGTGCCGGTACAGGAGGCCGCAGCGAGCTTGAGCGCGCAGCGCGTGGCTGAGCGCTTCCGCGCCGATGATGAGCCGGCGAAGGATTTACCGAAGACGGAAGCCCGCAAGGTGGATCTGGATGACGAGGCCGAGCACGCCCAGGACCAAGAGGGAGGGGAGGGTGGCGAAGGCCAGGGCAATGCCCAACAAGAGCCCGCGATGGATGGGCAGGACCAGCAAGAACCTGCCAAGCAAGAGGGGCTTGCGGATGACTACGCGGACGACTACGGCCTTTGAGGTGAAGTGATCGGCTTACGAGCGCAGCCCCACTAAAAGAAGCTCGAATTGTGCCGATGAAAACAGGTTAAGGATGGCGGTCACTCGTCGTCAGTAGATGGCGACGGTTCTCGGGGCGGCTTGGCGCGCTGGATAAGCCGACGCAGCCATTCAATGCCGTGCTCATCTACCTTGGCCCACTGGGCAGCAGTCAGCCGGATAGAACGCAGCTCAAGGCGTTCTTCAGGCGGGATTGGGGGTCTTCCCCGTGGTCGTTTGGTTGGTTCCATAGAGCGCATTCTACAACTTCTTTTGTGTAGCACAAAAATAGCTTGCGATTAGCTATTTTGTGTAGCACACTAAATGGAAGTCGCGGAGGAATGACGCCGTGCCGAAACTGACTATTTCCAGTGCGAAGAAAATCTCTATGAATCAATCGCTCACCCAGCCAGATCCGTTCGAGCGTCACCGCGCTTTCCGCGATGCTATGCATGGGCAGATCCCGCCCCAGCTCCTTGAGCTGGCTTTGACGGACGACTTTGAACCGACCCGACTCCTTGCTCTGCGATTCGCTGGCCAAGTGGAATTCACGCCGGCACAAAAGGTGCGGGCAATGACAGACGATGCCGACAAGGTACGGGCTGCAGCAATTCAGTGCTTTGGCCACGAGCTGCCGCCCGAGGAGCACGCGAAAACGCTGTTCGATTCCAGCGAACTGGTCCGGCGCAATGCCGTCTGTGTCCGTCCCCTGACGGACCGCCAACGGATCGCCATGCTGGCCGATCCGTCTTCCGCCGTGCGCGCCCAGGTTGTCAGCCTTGGGCACTTGACGCCGGCGCAACACGATGAGGCTTTGGTCGATCCTGATTGGTTGGTCCGGGCCCGTGCCGTTGAACTCGGCGGCCTCACCAAGTCCCAGCTCGATAGGGCCATGCTCGATGAGTCTCGCCAAGTGCGGGAAGCGGCGGAGGCGCAAGGCGGCAAGAAGACCATTCGCGGAAGTCTGCGCGACCTGCTCTACCGCGCCCGTAACGCGGGCTTGGCCTGATGGAGATCGCCATGGACACTCAGCTTTTGATCGCGCCTGCCGATGCATCAACAAGCCAGTACGCACTGCCAGAGGCAGACCGTCTGGCGATCCTTGCGCAAGCCCCTGCCCGTCACCCGCAACCGTCAGAAGTGACGACTGCCGAAATCGAGCGTCAACGACGCGAGTTCATTTCAATGCATGGATGCGCGTTTGGCACCGTGCCCGCTGTGAATCCCAACGCTAAGCGCGACTGAAAGGTGACCCGAATGGAAGCCCGAGCAATCTTGCGAGACGACATGCCTGGAGGCCGATTTGTGGTCGAGCTGCCTGGTGGAGTGGTCGTCCAATCACCGACAGCCGATGGCCTGATGAAACAGTTGGCCAGCCTGGGAGCTGCGCACGTGCCTGCTGTGTACAAATCCAAGCGCGCACGAGAGCTGGCTCCTGTGCGGCACAGGGACAGCAACGGGAGGCACCTGTTCACCGACCGGGGCACCATTACGTTTGACCGCGACATTGTTTCTGACGGTGAAATCCTGGCAGCACTCAACTACGCAGCCGACAAATATGGCCAACCTCTGTCGTTGACGGGAGAGTGCAAGGTATTCACGGCAAGGATGGCTCGGGTAGCGACGATGCACGACATTGAGATCGAAAATCCAGAGCTGCAGGATCTGATCGCAGGCATCAAGGCGCAACGCTCAGCCGGAAAAGTCTTGGCGTTTCCTAGGTTGCGACCGTGTTCAAGACTCCCATAGCCAGCCCACCGATTCAACAACAAGTGAGGAATACGATGAAACTCAAGACGCGCATCACAGGCTTCATCACTGCCGCCATCTTTGCCACGCCGGTCTTGGCCGGCAGCGTTGCGGGGACTGGCGGTTCGACCGAGGTTACGCAACTTATCAACATGGTGCAGCTCGTCCAAAGCTACGAGCAGCAAGTGCAGGCTTACGTGCGCCAGGGCGTCCAGGTCGAAGCCGAGCTGAGAAACCTGATCTCCAATCCGACCTCGCTGATGGGTGAGGACGTTGGGAACATGATCAACACCATCGGGAAGATCTACAACGGCGGGCAGTCCATTGGCTACAACCTCGCGCAGATCGACCGGAATTTTTCGCGGACGTTCAAGAGTCCCCAGGCCGACAATTTCGCCAAGATGTTCACCTCCTGGCATCAGACCAACACGGACACGCTCCAGTCTGCGCTCCGCGCCATTGGCACGCAGCGCGACCAATACGCATCCAGCCAGGCGGCCCTGACCGACCTCTACAACCGCAGCCAATCCACCAACGGCAATCTCGACGCCCTGCAAACGCTCTCACAGATCAACATCCGCCAGATCCAGGAGTTGCAGTCTTTGAAAGAGCTGATGGCGACGCAAGCGACGGCCGCGACGACCTACATGGCGGCACGGTCGGCGAGGGATCAAGCCAACGACAAGGCCAACGATGATCTTCAAAACCTCTTGTCCAACAAGATTCCGCAGTGGCAGAACAGCGCGCCGCAGCAATTCAACAAGTTCAATTTCTACAAGAGTTACAACTGATCGAAGGGCGCAAACATGAAGAAAATCGTCGGAATTTTTGCAGCACTCATTGCGGCACTCATCCTTGCTGCATGCGGCAACGGCAAATCGATTGAAGGGACCTATATCAGCAATATGACCGGGGACAAATACACCTTTGGCCGTGACGGCACGTTTGTGCATGCGAACGCCAGCCACACCTTCCCCAGCCAAAAATACGCCATCGAAGGCGACGACATCCTGATCGACGGCTCGCACATCGGCAATCTCAAGATCCTGTCCAACGGAAATATCTCGTCTGCTGCAGGTCTTCTGGAGAAACAGCGATGAAAATCAATCGTTGCCTCTTAGCCGGCGCACTGCTCCTGCTTTCAGGGGCTGCGCTGGCTCAGACTCCACCGGACATGGCAAGCGTCCAGGAAATTGTCACGAACGCCCTGAAAGCGTCGGCCGTCAATCTGATTGAGCCCAAAGTAATGGGATGGCTTGGGGCGCTTGTGACACTCCAATTCGTCATCAGCAACATCCGAATGCTTTTGCAGGGCGCCGATCTGGACAAGGCGTTGGGAAAACTTGTCATAGCCGTTTCCTGGGCGGGCGTGTACCTCACTGCGGTAAGGTATGGCCCCGGGTTCATCGACAGCGTTGGCAGCGATCTATTGAGTCATTTTTTGTCGGACGTGCCAAGCGCGACTGCCGTGATCACCGCAGTTGTGCCAGTGGCCACGACCCTACTTGCCGCCGCTGGCACTGTGAGCGCAGTCAACAATGCGCTTGCCAGCATTCTAGTCGGGGCGTTTTGGGTTGTAGCCGGTGGTGGCGTTTATCTGGCCTTCAAAGTCTTCATGTTTTACCTGGAGCTTGGGATGATCGTTTTGCTTTCCCCGATGAGCTTCGCGTTGTTAGGGCTTGATAGCTTCAAGGAGCAAGGATATGCGCCGTTCAAATCGCTCGTTTCGCTTGTCTATCGAGGGGTGCTGTTCGGCTGCATCTTCGGTGCATTCCAACAAGTCACAAACGCCATGGCGAGCGCGTTTAATGCAATCAATTGGATGGACATTACAAGCGTTGGTACCAACGCCTCGACAGCAATAAAGTGTCTGTTCGCCTATCCAGTCCTCCTGTTCTTGGCGTTCAAATCCGACTCGATTGCCGCAACTTTGGCTGGTGGATCGTCGTCGCTCGGCACTGGAGACGTTGGGCAGGCAATCGCGGCCGGCGCGGCTGCGGGTGCTGCGGCCGGCGCGGCCGGATCGGCTACCACTGATGCGGCGGGCAAGGCTCCTAAGTCCATGGCGAACTTCATGGACAAGATGGCAGCGAAGATGGGCGGGGGCTCGATCTCGAATGCTTCCGCTATGGGCAGTGGTGGTGGTGACCCGCCTACATTTAACGCGCCCAAGCCGGCCTTGTCTGCCGGCGCCCCTGCCGGAGGTAGTGCGTCGGCACCGCAGCCACCCAGCAGGCCGCAAAGCGGGGCCGCTTCGAGTCCATCCAGCAGCAACGTCGCCTCTGGGCGATACGGGGCTGATTTGTCAGGTGCAGAAAGCGGCCTGAACGATGCTCCAAACGCGCAGAGTGCGGAAAAAGGTGCCGCAACGGAGGGGACAAGCAGCTCCACCGCCGCGACTGCTGGCCAGGCGCCGGCCAGCGCGCAGGGCATGGAGGGTGCTGCAACCATTGGTGGCGCTCAAGATGCTGGCAACACCGGGTCTGAGTCACGGAGGTTGGTAGAGGTCCTAGACAAGCTGGCGAGCAACATCGGCCAGCCGCCCCAGCCGCCGAAGAAGCCGACGCTGGGCGAGCGCCTGGGCGAAGCCAACCGCCATCTGCAACAAGAGCAGGCTGAGACGCGCATCGCGATGAGTGCGCATGCCCACGACTGAGACCCAAGCGTTGAACATGGAGCCCGGCCACGCGCCGGGCTTCTTTTTATTTGGGACTGCAAAAGAAGGGGTAATCGTACTTTTCCTGCAAAATCTGGCGGTTTCCAAGCAAAGCCTTTGTTTATAAGGCTCCTCGCCCCCTGTAGACAACTGTCTGCTGCCCTCAGGTGACTTCAGGAGTACGATGTGCGCCCGCGATTTCGGATCGCGTCACCTGGATAGGGGTGGAAAATGCCGGGCTTGGAATTTCGCTATGTGGGAAAGGACTCCCTGCCCACTCGCCTGTCAGAGTTCGATGTCGACCATTATTTCGCGCTGACCGACAGCGACGTTGCGGCGATCAACCAGAAATTCCGGCGTGATGGGCGAGCCGGCGCGGCCATCCAATTGGTCTTCCTTCGCGCCAGCGGTCACACCCTCGATCAACTCAATACCCTTCCCCGGCAGTTGCTGCGCTACATCGGCGCAAGGCTAGGCACGCCGACGCCAACCATCGCTTCGCTGCGCACGATTTATCAGCGCTACAAGACCCTCTATGAGCATCAGGTTTGGGCTTGCGACTATCTTGGCCTGAGTCGGCTTGATGGAGACCAGTGGACTGGGCTGGAAGCCTGGATGCGCCAGGACGCCACCGAATCGCTGACGATCGATGATCTGCTCCAGCACGCCCACTTCTGGCTGTACGAGCGAAGGATTCTGATTCCTTCCACGCGCGCACTGCACGATCTGGCGCGTTCCATTTGGGCTGGCATCGAGCGCGAATTGCTGGCCATGATTGAAGCGATTGTCCCGTTGGACCAGCTAGCGCGTGCCGAAACCGCAGTGTTTGCCCAGCACGCGGCATCGGGCACGACCGCGCTGGAATGGCTCAAAACCCCACCGGCTCGGCACAGCCCGTCGACGATGGGCGAGACGCTGGCCAAGATCCGCTTCCTCAAGGATCTTGGTGCCCATACTTGGGCGTTCGATGCCGTCCCCATTGAGAAGCAACGCGCGTACGGCCAGCGCATCCAGGCCCGCCGCCCCGCCAAGGTTCGCGAGCTGAAGACCTCCACCCGCACGATCGAATTGGTGTTCTTCCTGCGCGTGACCTTGCTGGAGCTGACGGACGCGATGGCCTACCAATCTGGGCGGCGCGTTTCTGACTTGGTCCGGCGGGCTTACAACAAGACCACGGCGAAACAGGTTCGCTCAGCGATCGAATACCGGCAGCAACTGGTCGAAATTAAAGCGCTGGTTGTCGACAGCCGCCGCTCGGCGGAAGACCGGCTGGCCGACATCGGCAAATTGCTGGAGGGCTTCTCGACCAAGCCCTCGGCAAGCCACGCCGCCAGCGTGCGAGAAACGCTCACGGAAGACCCACACCGTATCCGCAATCTCCTGACTGCCCTACGGGGATTGGAATTCGCCAGCAACGGTACGGATCCGGCGATGCGGCAACTTGAGCTCATCGGCAGCCTGCACGACCGAGGCGCAACGGAGCTACCGACTGATTGCGATGTGCCAGTGAGCGCCAGTTGGCGTGACCTGGTCAATAGCGAAGATCGCGAGCGCGCGTTGCGCGCCCTGGAAGCGAGCGCGATGATGGGCTTGCGCAGAGGACTGCGCCGCGGCACGGTGTGGATCAATCACAGCCTGTCGTTTCGGGAACGCGACCAGTTGTTGATCCCGCCGGCGCAGTGGGACGCCGAACGTGACCGTTACCTGTCCTCGCTCGGCTTGCCGAACCAGGCGGACACCTACCTCAATCGTCTGACGGATCATCTGAAGGCCAGTCTTGCTGCACTGGACGAGGCTCGCGAAGCCGGCCACTTCACGATCGATGCGAACGGCGTGTTGCATCAGTCGCCGCTCGAAGCGGCTGACACCGACAGCATCCCCACGCGTACTCGGGACCTGCTCTTCAAGGTTATCGGCAACGCGCAGTTTGCCGACATGATGCTGGAGATGGATGCGCGCGGCAATTTCAGCGAAGTGCTGCTGGCCCGCAAAGCGAGGGACGCGCACGAGTTGATCGCGCTCTACGCCGCGCTGATCGCCCATGGCACCGAACTCGATGCCAAGGGTGTTGCGGCCATGATTCCGCAACTGGATGCCGCGCACGTCTCAACCGCGATGCGTGCGCTCGAAATGCCCGGGCGGCTGCGCCGCGCGAATGAACGGGTGGTGGAATTCCAGCGCACGCACCCGATCACCGAACTGTGGGGGACGGGCCAACTGGCATCGAGCGACTCGATGAGCCTGGATGCCTCCCCGCATCTGTTCTATGCCCGTGCCGATCCGCGTCGCCGCACCCACGCTGTCGGGATCTATACGCACGTGCTGGACCAGCACGGGATCGTCTACAGCCAGCCGATGGTGCTCAACGAGCGCCAGACTGGCGTCGCGATCGAAGGCGTTATGCGCCATAACGAGACCCGCACAGATGGCGGGTTGCTCCGCCTTGCCGTGGATACTCATGGATACACGAACGTGGGGATGGCGGTGTCCAAATTGAGCGGCTTTGACCTCTGCCCATGGCTGCGCAACTTGTCGGAGCGCAAGCTCTACTTGCCGCGCGGCCTGCACGTGCCCGACGGACTGGCGAGCGCTGTCTCGCATGACATCTCGCTCAAGGCGATCCGCGAAGGCTGGGATGGCTTGCTGCGCCTGGTGGCATCCATTCACTCTGGGCGCGTGAGCGCAATCGTGGCATTGCAGCGCTTCGGCAGTGCCGCGCAAGGCGACCCGATCCACCGCGCAGCCGATCACCTGGGCAAGCTGCTGCGCACGCTGTTTCTGTGCGATTTCTTCAGCAACACCGAGTTTCGCCGGGAATTGCGCACGCTGCTCAACCGGGGCGAATCGGTACACCAACTCCAGCGGGCCATCTACTCCAGCAGGATGCAGCACGATCGTGGGCGGCGTCAGGACGAGATGATGGCGATTTCCGGGTCGCTGACGCTGCTGACGAACCTGGTGATTGGCTGGAACACCCAGCGCATGCAAATCACGGTCGATGCCTGGCGCAGCAAGGGACAGCGGATCAACGATGACTGGTTGCGTCGCATGGGGCCGGCGCACTTCGCGCACGTGAATTTTCGGGGCATCTTGAGCTTTCCGATACACCTGTACCAGGACGCGCTACTTGAGGTGCCGCAGCGCCGCGCGGCATCATGACCTCAGCCGACCCAGCCATGGCCATCAATACCGACATCATTGACGAAGTCGTCGTCGCGCTGTTGTTCCTGAACTTGTGCGACAACGGCGGCAATCGCGCCTGGAAGAGCCTGGACTGGGCGGCACTGAACCGCCTGCACGACAAGGGGCTGATCAGTAATCCAGTGAGCCGGGCGAAGTCGGTGACGCTGACCGAAGCCGGCCGGCGCGAGGCCGAGCGGCTCTTCACGCAATACTTTGTGCGCTCCGACGGGAATCCACCGGACCCCAAGCATGCCTGATCAACCCCAATAGGTGTCCGTCAGCGGATCGTGCAGCGTCACCTCGACGAAGCAGTTGCAGAGGTCCGCTTGGTCGTGCATGTCCGCAAGCAGCTCCTCGATGGCTCGCTCCAGCTCAGGCCCGGCGGCGAACGGCATGACGATTTCGTAGCGGGGGCGTCGCTTCTCGGACACGCGCATCTGGTACTGGGACAGGCAGAATTGCTCGATCCATCGGCATGCTTTGGACATGCCGCGTACGAATTTGCTGTTGCGCTCGATGTACAGATCCACCCTCAACCGCGTTTCATGCACGGGCTTTGACGCAACCGGGAGAGGCAACGCAGGTGGCGCAGACGGCGGGTTGGCGGGTGACTGTGGCGCTGGCGCCGTCGGCGGTACTGACGACAGCGCCGTTTCGATCCGATGCTGTGCGAATGGGTCGGCCGCGTCGATGTAGCGCATGGCCGAACGCACGTCCTTCCAGCCAACATACTCCATCAGCATCTTGAGATCCCACTGGTTCCCATTGGCCCAGGTGGCGAAGCCTCGCCGCAGCGAGTGACTGCTATAGCTACCCGCCTGCGGCAGCCCTGCGTCACGAAACAGCGAACGCAGCAATGGCACGATGCTGCTGGCCTGCAACCCGTCGTCGGCCATCCGGCCCCAGCGATCGATCCGGCGAAACACGGGGCCGTCGGCCAATCCGGAGGCGCCCAGCCAGGCTTCGTAGGCGGCGACCGGACACAAGCGCGACAAGGCCGGTGCCTTGTGGGTGGTGCCAACGTGGTTGCGGTCCGTCTTGGTGCGCGGCAGGAAGATCGTCATGCCCCGGTCGGGCTCGACTGTGATGTGCTCGATCTGCAGCCGGCTCAGTTCGTCGGAGCGGGAGCCCCGCCAGAAGCCGATCAGCACCAGCGCCTTGTTGCGTGTGTGGGCCTGGAGTCGGCGAGAGTCTCCCGCCATCGAGGCCGCCGCACTGTGGGCATCCAGCCACGCGACCAAGCGCTCCAGTTGGGCAAGCTGCAGCGGCTTGGCGCGTCGTTCCTGCGCCGGGTGCAGCGCCTGGATGCCCTTGAGCACCTTCCGCACGTGGGGTGCCCTTGTCGGGTCGGGGAAGCCCTGCGAGACATGCCATTGCGCGATTGCGGCCAAACGCTGGCGCAGCGTGTTGACGGAAAGCGACTGTGCGTGCTCGGCCAAGTAGCGTGCGACGCTATCGGCGCTCGCCGGCAGGAAGCCGCCCCATTTGATCTCGAAATGCCGGATCGCTGATTGGTAACTGCGCCGCGTGTTGTCGCGAGTGGCAGCTTCCAGATAGCGGTCGACGTCGTGCATGGCCTTGGGCAGTGTCGGGGCGAAGGCGTATTGTCGCGCGTTTTCTTGATCGCCGAGTGCTCGGTTGGCCCTCCATCATCATGCCAGTCGCGTTATCTAACGCATCAAACAGGTTCGTCGTGCCGTGGCGCATATCGTCGCGGGTGCGCCGCTCGGGGCTGCCGGGCGGCAGCGGCAGTGCCCCTACGAAGCCTTCGCGCAAGCGAGTCCGCATCGGGTGACCGCCGAATTTCGCACGATTCGAACGACTACCCCATGGGGACGTCGATCTATTTCGCAATAGATTGCAAGAAGCGTGGGAAGTCCACACTATCCAACCCCAGGTCCGTCCCTTTGAGAAGCGAAGCGGAGGTTTGGGCCAACGCCGTCGAAGCGGAAATGAACCAAGGTACGTTCGTCGATCGGTCGAAGCACGAGCAAACGATCTTCGGCGAGTTGCCTGAGCGCTACGTGCGGGAAGAAGCGCCCAAAAAGCGAGGTTGGGAAACCGAACGCCCCCCGCGTTTCACCGGTGAATCAGACTTTCGACTCTGTGTTCCTTTGTTCTGCGTCCTTCATCCGGCGGATATCGCTTTGTCGCCGCAGTGACAGAATTCTTGTACGAGGCGCAAGCTATTGCCGCGCGTCGTGGGGAATGGGAGCGACCTGCTCAGTCGGCATTGTTCGCACGATGTGGTCCTTTGGCGTCAGGCGGAAATCGAATTTGACGACAAAGGTTCCTGAGTGCCGTGGCGCTGGCGGGCAAGCACGAATCACAAAAAAAGAGCGCCTTGCAAGGCGGACAGTTGCCATGTTGACTTCAGGGAATCTGCCAAGTCCGGTGACGCACGTGTCGCCACCGACCCTCACACTTGCCGATCAGGTGCATTGTCGCCGACCGTCAGTCCCGTTGCTATCCTCGTCCACGAACGACAGCAGCATCGAGTTGCCAACGTATCGCTTCGCTTGGTGGTTGCGACGGTGCTGCTCTGAGCCTGCATGGGGCAAGCCTGAATCGCAACAGGGAGTGCTGCCAGCCAGGCTCGATGAGCTTGGGCATCGCGCCGAACTGTTTTTAAGAGGGGGGCGCCGGGAACACCGACGAATTCGAAAAGCTCAACACGGCGTCGCGGTTGTTGAATTCGCGCTGCTGTTACCCGTGCTGCTGTTGCTCGTATTCGGCATCATCGAGTTCGGCCTCGCGATGTATGACAAAGC
The DNA here is from genome assembly GCF_003851545.1 of Ralstonia sp. SET104. Lineage (GTDB taxonomy): Bacteria > Pseudomonadota > Gammaproteobacteria > Burkholderiales > Burkholderiaceae > Ralstonia. The sequence goes on from NZ_BHVX01000026.1 coordinate 10,716, forward strand.
CGTCATCACGAACGCTAGCCGCGAAGCGGCACGAGCAGGTGTGGTCCTGAAGAACCCCAAAATGAGCACCTCCCAGATTCAAGACGTGGCGCTCAATTATTGCCAGAACTATCTGGTCACCCTGGGCAACTCTGCCAAGCCCACGGTTACGGTGCCGTCCGGCCAGGGTGGCAGCTTTGGCACCCCGCTTACCGTGACGGTCTCGTACAACTACTCGGGACTTGCGCTGGGCGCCATGATCAATCCGTTGACCGGGCCGCTGCAGTTGTCTGCTACCGCGGTCATGAACAACGAATAAAGGGGCAGGCCATGAAACATGTTCGCTTCAACATCTCGTGGCCGCTACATGCCCGTCGGATACCGAAATACCGTGACTGCCGATCGGTGAGGTGCCAGACGCAGCGGGGAGCCGTGGCTGTCACGGTGGCGGGCGCCATGGTAATGCTGCTAGGCTTCGCCGCGCTGGCGATCGACGTCGGTTATCTCTACATCGTGCGCAATGAACTCCAGAACGCCGCCGACGCTGCCGCGCTGGCAGGAGCCCCCTGCCTATATCAGCGCGCCGAATGCGGCAACCTCAAGGCCACTGCGCCGGATTGGGGAACAGCGCAGCAGCGGGCGGTCCAAGCCGTTTCCTTGAACCAATCCAGTCACACCACACTGCTCGGATATACCACCGATGTGGCCTATGGCTATTGGGACGTCACTGGTAGCGTTGCTGGCCTACAGGCGGTGGCCCCGCCGTCGCCCGCCGTTTCCATGCCGGCGGTGCAAGTCACGGTCAACCGGGCTGGGGCGGAAAACGGCGGCGGCGTGCCAGTGTTTCTGGCAAGGATCTTTGGCGTCAAGACCGTACCGGTGAGCGCGACCGCTGTGGCAGTCATCTCCAGGCCGGGGACGGTCGGTCCGAGTGGCTTGTTCCCGGTTGCCATTACGAAATGCATGTTCGACCAGTATTGGGATTCTGTGAATGGGAAGCCCAAAACGGCGACCAGCACTACGCCGCCGCCTGGCCAAACCGTTCCCCAGGTAGTCGGTCAGCCGTATATCTTCTGGGTGACCTCTTCCTACCACGCGGGCCCTTGTGAAGCCAGTCAATGGACGACCTTCGATACCACGGTCAATAATGTGCCGTATGTGCGAAATCTGATTGCCAATGGCAATCCTGATCCAGCTGCTGTCGGCCAGCCCGCCGGTACTTGCCCCAACCCTGACCCCACGTGCACATATATTCAACCCGGCACAAAGACCACGCTCTACGATTCCGTCAACGCCTGCAGCGCTGCCGGCGATAAGACCTGCGAATACGTCATCCTCCCGGTCGTCCAGGATCTCACGCCCAAAACAATGCAACGAATCCTGGCTTTTGCTTGCGTTCATATCGACAACGCAGTCGGGGGCAGCGGCAAATACATCCAGATGGAGATGAGCAACAATCCTGACAAATGCCAGGCACCGAATTCGGGCGGTGTTGGCCCCAACTATGGTGCGGCCACGCCGGCGCGCTTAGCAGCATAGGTCAAAGCATGCCGGCTATAAGAAGCTAAGAAAATGAGTTCAGTCGTGTCTGAACACCTACCTGCGCACCTTGTTGATCCACGGGGCACGTTCGGCAGTGAGGGCATTCCAGGGCAGGCCCGATCAGAGCGCCAATCCCTGGCTGCAAAAACTCCTGGGACGACCACCCTCAATGTCGCCGCCGTCGCGCTCGCGAACAAGAACGCCCGTATCGTCTGGGCGCTGCTTGCTCGCGACCGGGATTACGAATCCGGCTATGCGCCCACGAAGGCCAGTGCCGCCGCGTAGCCACCGAGTCCCGGATACATGGCTGCAATCCTCCTTTCTCACCGTCGACGATGGGCGAGGCTTGGCAAACCGAGGGCGTCTACGCACGGGCGATCAACAGCCCCCGCGAACCGTTCAGTCCTGACTCCAGGACACCGCACAGGCCATCTCCCGAGGTACGATCATTTGCTCGCTCGTCCGGCTATCTGGTTTCTGTTCGTCACGTCGTGGCTTTGCTACACGCTTCCTTCAGACCCCGCCTCGCGACGACGCCCTTGCGTTTCACTAGTCCTTCGCCCCATCAGGCTGGACAGGGGACTTGCACTCCCAAGCTGTTGCGCATGCTCGGCGCACAAAAAAAAAGCGCTCCCGAAAGAGCGCCTAATTGGGTGGGCGGTGGTGACTCACCGTCCCCCTGCAGAGTATCACCTCTGCTGTCCTCCGTCCCACCGTCGGCGTGACTCCGTGTTGCCCCGGTCCAACACCGGGCGTCCTCAGTGTTCCAAATACTGGCGCTCGTGCCCCAACCAGATCGCCCACGCAGGATTACAGGCAAAGTGGCGCTTCAATCCGAGTTTCGCGCATACAAGCGGACGGCCGACACCGAGCACCTGAACCTCATGTGCTGTACTCGCGCAACGGCCGGTTACTGCATTTGGGGTAATTTTCACGCGCATAACGTTTGCTCGCGGCTGCCCGCATGATGGCGTGTATTTGCCGCCTCAAGATTGGCAGATAATTGCCGCATAAGTAGGTTGGCATGTTGGCCGCGTCACTCGGTCACCGCCAACACAATAATTTTCCAACTCCGGGTGGATGTAATCGTGGCAAGCAAGCCGGCACGTCAGCGCGCGCGAGGCGCGCTCGGTTTTACTCTGATCGAACTGGCGGTCGTTGTCGCGATTGTGGCCATATTGGCGACGATCGCTTACCCAACGTATAGCAATTATCTGGTCAAAGGCAGGCGGTCTGCCGCGCAAGCCGCGCTGCTGGATATCGCGCAGCGTCAGCAGCAATATCTGCTTGATGCCAGAAACTACGCATCGAGCCTGACGGCGCTGAATGTAACGCCTGCGTCTGATGTCTCTGCCTACTACAACATCACCATTGCCGCCAGCGCCGCCGCTGCCGGCACGCCACCCTCTTTTATCGCTACCGCAACGCCAATCGCTGGCAAGCCCCAGGCGGCCGACGTGACCCTGAGCATCAACAATGCAGGTGTGAAGACGCCTGTCAATACTTGGTAGGTGCCCAGCATGGCTACGCGCGGATTCCACAAAGCTGCCCAGCGCCCCTTGTCGCGGCGGAACGCCATGGGGTACACGCTGCCGGAACTGATGACAGCCGTTTCTATCGTCGGCATCCTTGCGGCGATTGGGACTCCCTCGTTCTCTGGCCTGATCGCAAGCCAGCGCGCCAAAGCCGCCGCCTCCGAGTTGTTCGCCACACTGTCCAGGACGCGCAGCGAGGCGATCATGCGCAACATGAGCGTTACCATGTCGCCCAAGTCAGGCGGCTGGCAAAGCGGCTGGCAGATCGTTGATCCAACCAATGCAGCCAACGTGCTCGACGATCACGGCAGTACAAGCAGCACGACGATCAATGGCCCCACCAGCGTCACCTATCGAGCTTCCGGGCGGGTCCAGGCCGCCGCCGCACCATCATTTGTCATTACCGCATCGGGTGGCTCCAGCACTGCATACCAGTGTGTATCGATTGACGTAGGGGGACGTCCATCTATGGTGGAAGCGTCATCATGCTGACATCGGGTCACCTGGCGCATAAGTGCCAGCGAGGCCTCTCCTTGTTGGAGGTGCTCGTGACCATCCTGATCCTGGCGATCGGCCTGCTCGGCCTTGCCGGTTTGCTAAGCAAAGTCTATGTGGCCGAGATGGAGTCGAACCAGCGCGCACAGGCGGTTTTGGTGCTCAGGGAGATGACCGAGCGCATGACCGCCAACCGCGCACAGGCTGCAAGCTACGTAACCGCTAGTCCAATCGGAACGGCTGACAGTCAGCCTACGTCTTGTACGGGTATCGCGGCTGGACCCAACCGCGATCTCTGCGAATGGAGCAATACCCTGAAAGGCGCGGCCGAGAACAATGGATCGGCAAAATCCGGCGCCATGGTGGGGGCGCGTGGCTGCATCACGCAGTTGCAGGCGCCTGATCCGACGCTGGGCATCTGCACGCCTGCCATCTATCAGGTGGCGGTTGCCTGGCAGGGGATGAACCCGACCACCGCACCAGCCATCACGTGTGCCCAGGGACAGTACGGAACTCCCGACACTTCTCGCCGCTTGATTGCGGCGCAGATTTCTGTCGGGTTGCCCTCCTGCTACTGATTTTCCGGTGCCTTCGCCATGCTCCATACAGAGTAGTAACCATGACCGCTAACAACAAGGTCGCGCAAAGAGGCTACACCCTCATCGAATTGATGGTGTCGATCGCACTTGGCCTGCTTGTCACGGCAGGCCTCGTCACGATCTTTGTCAGCAACAGCCGGACCCGCACCGAACTCGAGCGCGCCAACGAGCAGACCGACAATGGGCTGTATGCCATGCAGGTGCTTACCGATGACTTGCGCAACGCCGGCTATCTTGCCGAGTTCAATCCGACTCCGCTGGCGACACCGGCAGCGCTGCCCGATCCCTGCTCTGCGGTGCTCGCCGATCTGAAAACGGCCTTGCCGATTGCTGTGCAGGGCTACGACAACGGCGCCAATGCGCCGAGCTGCTTGAGCGATGTGCGCCCGGGAACGGATATCGTCGTCGTCCGCAGGGGCAGTACCTGCGCGGTCGGCGACGCCGATTGCGACAGCCTTGTTGCGGGCGCTCCCTATTTTCAGGCTTCGACCTGTGGCAGTGCCGCGGAGCTGTCCTCCGGCAACGTGGCGAATTACTACGGACTGGATACCGATACCACCAAGCTCACCCTGCGCCAGAAGGACTGCAATCCTCCCACCACCGCAGGAACCGTTGCTCCGCTGCACCAATACCGCACGCATATCTACTTCATCGCCAACAACGATCGGAGTGGGGACGGCATCCCGACGCTCAAGCGAGCAGAGCTCGGAGCGACGGGCTTCACTACCATCGTCCCTCTGGCCGAGGGCATCGAGAGTCTGCAAATCGAGTACGGCATCGATACGGCCAGCCCGACCGCAGGCACGCCCGGTGTCTACACGGCCAATCCGAGTACCTACGGTGGCTGCACAGGTGCGACTTGCGTTGGGTACTGGCGGAACACGGTTGCGGCAAAGGTCTATCTGCTGGCTCGCAACAAGACGCCTTCTGCTGGTTATACCGGTGGAGCAAACAAGACCTTCGCCATGGGCTTCAATGCGGATGGCACCGCCAATACGGCCGGCCCCTTCAACGACGCCTATCGGCGCCATGCCTATAACTCCGTTGTCAGCCTGAACAACACGGCCGGCAGGAATGCGCCATGAAACCGCTGTCTTCTCGTCAACGCGGCTTTACGCTGCTGGTGGGTCTGATCATGCTGCTGCTGCTCACGCTGCTTGGCATTACCGCGTTCAGGCTCGCCAAGGGTAACCTGCAGGTCGTCGGGAACGCGCAGTCGCGCGACCAGGCGCGTTCGGCCGCACAGGGAGCCATCGAGCAGGTAGTCAGCAGCACGCAGTTCACCACAACCCCGACCAACGCGATCCCCAATCCATGTAAAGCGACGGGACCGAACACCACCTGCGTCGACATCAACGGGGACGGCGTGACCGATATCACCGTGGCTGTTACGCCAGCCTGCGTCTCGACGCAAGTCATATCCGAGTCGGCGTTGAACTACAGCGACCCGAACGATGCGGGCTGCCTGCAAGGTGCCCCCCAGGATTTTGGCGTAGCGGGTGCTGCCAACAACAACTCCATGTGCGCAAATAGCCTGTGGAACGTCCAAGCGGTCGCCACCGACGTGATCACCAGTGCGCGATACGTCGTGAACCAAGGCACGGCAGTGCGCGTGCCCGCAACCTCTGTTTGTCCTTGAACGTGGGATTTTCCATGAGCGCTCTCCGCATTCGAAGGCTGATCTCGAGTTTCCTTTTCTGCTGTCTTGTGCTCGTGCCGGGGCTCGGCAGAGCGGACGACATCGACATCTTTCTAGGCTCATCGGGCGGATCGGCAGCCGCGCCGAACATCATGATCCTGGTGGATAACTCGAACAACTGGGTATCCGATCAGCCGAACGGGAAATCCAAATTCCTGGCGCTGGCAGCCGTGCTGGACACCATCACGACACCGACCAACGTGGGCCTGGCCACGTTCTCGTACAACAGTCCCTCGGGGGCCTACATCCGCTTTGCCCCGAGAGACATGAGCGTTGCAGCGAACCGCACCGCCTTCAAGAACCTGATTGCGCAGATCAGTGCCGACGCCAATGTCACTAAGGAGACCGGCAACAACAAGGACGAGTCCGCGGCATTCTATGAAATCTGGAAGTATTACTCCGGCTTGAAACCGCGTGCAGGCACGCTTTCCCAGAACATCTATGCAGACGCCTCCGGCAATCCGGGAGATTACGCGGGCTCCACGGCCTACGGGCAGGGACTGACTTCGGGATGGGCATTCAACCCCGACGGAACGTACAACACGACCTCCACGGCTTGCGGCAAGAACTACATCATCTATATCGTTGCCAACAACTCAGCCGGCGGATCCATGGGGCAGCGCACCTACGAGGGGGTCGACGCCGGACCACCGATTCTTCCCGCGCCGAGTTCTCCGGACAGCTATGCGGATGAATGGGCGCACTTCCTCTATACCAGCACCAACCCGCAGATCACAACCTATGTGATGGATGCCTACTATCCTGACGATAATCAGGATGCAGGTTATTCCAAGTCCTTGCAGGCCACGGCCAAACAGGGCGGCGGGAGCTACAAGCACGTGCGCAACCAGGCCGAAATTACAGCCGAGTTGAGCCGGATCTTTGTCGAGATCCAGGCGATCAACTCGACCTTCGCGTCAGCCAGCCTGCCCGTCAATACGACCAACCGCACACAGAATAAGAACCAGGTCTTCATTCCCATGTTCCGCCCGGACCCGAATGCCAAGCCGCGCTGGATGGGCAACCTGAAGGAGTACCAGGTGATCAGCCAGGGGAGTGATGTCGTCATCGGCGACAGCTCGACCCCGTCGCTGAAGGCCGAGAACCCGGTCACCGGCTTTGTGACCGACTGCGCGGTCAGCTTCTGGACAACTGATTCAGGCACCTACTGGCAGTCGCTGAACAATGCGGGAAGATGCCCGACCACGTCATACAACAAGTTCTCGGATGGGCCAGACGGTCCGATTGTGGAAAAAGGCGGGGTGGCCGAAGTGATCCGCAAGGGGAACAGCCCGCCTGCAACCAACTCAGCGCCAACATGGGCGCTCAATCGCGTCGTCTATACCCAGTCCGGCAGTGCGCTGGCTCAGGTCACGACGACCAATTCCGGCATCAGCGACCAGACGCTGCTCAACTTCATCAAGGGGCAGGATGTCGATGACGAGAACGCCAACAGCAATACGACTGAGCCCCGGCCTTCGGTTCATGGCGATGCGATTCATTCACGGCCCTTACCGATCGACTATGGCGGTACCACGGGCGTCACAACATACTACGGCTCGAATGATGGGATGCTGCGCGCCATTGATGCTGCCACTGGCCGCGAGCGTTGGGCCTTTATCGCCCCCGAGTTCTTCCCTCGTTTCCAGCGGTTGAGGGCCAACAGCCCATTGGTCAACTACCCGAATATGCCGGCGGGTATCACACCGACACCAACGGCCAAGGACTATTTCTTCGATGGATCGATCGGTGCGTACCAATCTGCCAGCAATTCCAGCGTCTGGATCTATCCCACCATGCGCCGCGGCGGGCGGATGATTTATGCGCTGGATGTCACCGACCCGACATCACCGAGCTTCAAGTGGAAGGTTGGCTGCCCAAATTTGACTGACGATACCGGCTGTACCGCCAGCATGAGCGGTATTGGGCAGACCTGGTCGATGCCGAAGGTCGCGTCGCAGATCAAGGGCTATAACGGGCCTGTCTTGATCGTCGGCGGTGGCTACGATGGTTGCGAGGATGCAAACCAGGTCTCGCCGCCCTGCTCCAGTCCGAAAGGAGCCGGCGTTTACGTGCTCGACGCAAACACGGGGGCGTTGATCCAGTCCTTCAGCACCACGCGCAGCGTGGCAGCCGAGATAGCGTTGCTCGCCGTTGATACGCCCGGCGTGGCCGACCATGCTTACGCGGTAGACACAGGGGGCAATATCTATCGCATCGACTTTGGCTCGCAAGTCAGCAACTGGACGATCAATCGCGTCGCCTACACCAACGGTGCGGGACGGAAATTCCTGTTTCCGCCGGCGCTGCTGCCGGCTCCTGGCAATAAGGTCTATGTGGCACTCGGGTCCGGCGACCGAGAGCACCCTCTGTTGAATCAGTATCCGTATAACGGCGTCGTCAACCGCTTTTACGTTTACTTGGATAGCCTTGGAGGCTCGACTGCCACCAATCTGGACGATACGAATGTGATGGCCGACTTTACCGCCGGCACCACGTGCGGTACCTCCGGCATCCTGCCAACGTCGACCCTGCGCGGCTGGTTCATGAGCCTGAACCAGTACGGGACTGGAGAACAGACGGTCACGTCCGCCGTGATCACGGGCGGCATGGTGACCTTCAGTACCAATATGCCGGTTCCGGCCACGCAGGGTTCGTGCTCGACCACGCTGGGCAAGGCATATGGGTATTGGGTCAACCTGTTCAACGGTTCCGGTGCCGTTGGTGTGCCCGGAGCCTGCGGCGGCAACCGTGCAGCCCTGTTTGTCGGTGGCGGACTGCCTCCTTCACCGGTCACTGCCACGGTGCCGGTCGACGGCAAGGCAACGCCGATCATCATTGGCGCCGCCCTCCGGGCGGGTGGAGCGAGCGGCAATTTCCCTGCCCAGAAAGTCGGTCCGACGATTATTCCAAAGCGCAAGACGATCTATTGGAAATCGTCAGGGGAAAACTGAATTTCGGAGCCTAGGCACCGCCGGTGGCGCGCAGCCTCCGGCGGCTACGTCCCACCGGCAATGATGTTTGCTACATCGGCGGAAATGGTTGTCGCCGCCCAGAGATTCCTTACACTCCGTTACAGTTCTCATGCCCTGGCTTGGCCGACCAGGCATTAAAGTGACGGCCGGAATTTGGGGAAAAGAAATGACACGGTCTACTTTCATTGCTGCGCTTGGTGGCGCAATGCTCGCCATTACCTCGACCGCCCATGCGCATGTGAACGTGGATATCGGCATTGGCGTTCCAGGCGTCGTCTATGCGGAACCTGCTCCGGTCTATACTCCGGCGCCTGTCTACGTTGCGCCTGCCCCGATATACGCACCTCGCCCTGTCGTCGTGGCCCCGGCTCCAGTCTATGCCCCATACCGGCGCGGTCACGACGATGATAACGATGATGATGATGGGCGGCGGTGGCGCAGACACGGCCACAACCAGCATGGAGAGCGGGGGCAGCACGGGCACGATGACTGATTGCGCTCCTCTACCCCGAAAAGCGATTTGGCGACCTGAAAGGCGCAAAACGCCCGCCGCTCGCGTGTCGTAGAACAAATTAGAGAGATGTCACTACCAGCCCGCGAAACTGAGCCTGCAGAGCGTTTTTGGTGACACGACGCCCCCAAGAAGCAGACGGAGGTCGACATCGGGCCGGATAGGCCTGCAGGCTCACTTGTAGTCCCACTGCATCTGCGCGGTAATCGATACGCCCTCCGACGTGTCAAGGCAGCGGTCGAGATAACTGAGCAGGGAGCGAGGCTGGAAGCCCGTCTCCGTTACCAGCCGCGTGTTGTCGAACACGTAGCTCATGCTGGCGAATTTGGCGTACAGGTGGATGGCGCGCGCCACCAGCCGCACGTTGCCCTCACCCGATAGTCGAAGGAACTTACGCGCCATCGCCTTCTCTTCGATTTCCGGCTGGAAGTGGTAGCTCGCTAGTGCCTGGGCTTCCTCTTCTGGACTGGCACACCCTTTGATACGCGGGTAGAGCGTCTCGATCCGCTCGGAATGTGAGTCGCCTGCGCTGATGTGATACAGGTCGTGCGCGAGGGCAGGCTTGAGCGCCAACTGGGCGATGGCCTGTGCGCAGTCGTCCACCGAGAGGATATCCACGCGGTCGCTCAGCCGGCAACTGAAGGTCTCCAGCATGGCGACCATACGCAGCATCCAGAAGATGCTGCTCGAAGGTGTGCAGCCCAACTGGCTATGGCCGACGACAATGGACGGCCGCACCACCACCAGCGGCAGCTCGGGAAACGCCTCGCGCAGCCTCAGTTCGGCCACCCCTTTGGAGTAGGTGTACTTCACCGCGTGCTGCTCAAGCGGAGGTACGTTCCAGCTTTCGCGCACGTGGCGGTCGGCCAGTTGGCCGCACGACATGGCGGTGCCGACGTGGAGGAAACGCTTTAGCTGCTTACCCCGGATGGCCTGTCGGCCAAGTTCCAGCACGCCGTCCACGTTGGTTTCCCACAGCGACGGATGGTTGGAAAACGTCGCCAGCGCAGCGCAGTTGATGATGATTTCCGGGTCGCCAAGCTTGGCTTTGGCAGCATTGCGCAGGTCAAATGGCACGATCTGCGCTTCGCTAATGCCGTCCAGCACTGTGCGGGGCAACTGAAAACGGCTTAGGTTGGCCCGCAGGCGTGCGAGCCCCTCGGCTGTCGTTTGGCCGCGGACCGCAAAGCGGGTGTTCTGCAACAACCTCTTGTCTGCCAGATTGGCGGCAATAGCGCCGCCGAGAAAACCGGTTGCGCCGGTCAGCAGGATGCTCATATCTGAGATTCGAAAATTCGTAGTGGCCCCCGGCCTTTGCTCCTGGGGAAATATATTCACTGCGCCGCCAGTGCCATTTCGATATCGTCGGCCAAGCGAGCGATTGTGAGCGCGGTCAACTGTCGGAAAAGAGCGTCGTAATCCTTCTCGTACTTGCGCAACAGACGGGTGCTGTTGGCGTCCTCCCATAGCCAGTCCACCTTCTTCCGTGTCGTATTTACGTGCACGCGGGCTTGGGTCGGCACTTCGCCGATGGCGTCATCCCACTCCCACAGATAGCTGTCGGCAGTGCTCCGGGTGAAAGGCACGCCGAGCAACTTGGCGACGTCCCAGTCGTGTCTGACTGTGAAGTCGACGATTTCCAAGCGTCGCCTGCTCCCGGAGGCATCGTGTAGCGACTGAATCCAGCAGTGGTATTCCTTCAGTTCGGACAGCTTTCGAGCCACGCGCCGCGCCGCTCTAGGCGGGTTCAGCACGATGTAACGACCGCTGCCACAGTCGATGAGTTCGCCACCGGCGACCGCGAGATAAGGGTGACCGGTAAGAAGAGTCAGCACTCTGGCGCCGACGATGGCGTAGTCCGCGCAACGACCGACCGGTCCCGCTGTGAGCCTGGCCCGCAAGGCAGCGTCTTCGAGGACCGAATTGATGGCTTGGTCGATCAGCGAGCGCAGAGCAGGCGGCACGGGCACAGGTAGCACTGGTGCGGGACGTGAAGTGAGCTGCATTGACTGATCGACGTGAATGAATGGGGCGCGCGGTCGCGCAACGCCTTGATAGACGGTTAAAAGCATCCTCACCACGTATATGGATACGGGATGACATTGGCGCCTACTCGTGACCCGGCCGCTGCGATGAGTCCTCCATGGCCAGGGGCCCTGCGACTTTCCGACCGACTGTCCTTGGAAATACGACGGTCACGACGAGACCATGGCCGGCGGGGTTATCGCTCAACTCAACGGTCGCCCCGTGACGCTCAGCAATATTCTTGACGATGGCGAGGCCGAGACCGCTACTGGATGTTGTGGCATCGAGCAATCGATAGAAGCGGTCGAATACGCGCAGGCGTTCCTGCCAGGGAATCCCGGGGCCGGAGTCCACCACGCTCCAAGCCGGCGACCCTTCGCGCCACGACGCCGTGACCTCCACGCGCCCGCCCGCCGGCGTATAGCGCACCGCGTTGTCTACGACATTGCTGAGCAGGGTGCGCAGTCCTTCCTCATGCCCCAGCACCTGCGGGGCGTCAACGGTGGCCGCGAGGATCAGATCAATGTCCTTGCTTGCCGCCATCAGCATAAGATCGGCTACCACCTGGTGCGCCAGCTTCGACAGGTCTACCGGCTGTATGTCCTGTTCTTTCAGGCCCTGCTCGTGACGTGCCAAGGTCAGCAACTGCAAAACCAAGTGCGTGGCGCGGTCAAGCCGCGCATGCAGTTTGACGAAGGCTCTTGTGCGTTGTTCGTCGGTTTGTGCACGTTCGGCCAACTGCAGTTGCAGCTTCAGCGTGGTCAAAGGTGAACGCAATTCGTGCGCGACTTCAGCCGTAAATTCCTGTCGCCATGTCAGCTCGCGGTCCAGGCGCTTCATCAGATTGTTTAGCGCGTCGAGCATCGGGCGAATTTCCAGCGGAAGCCCTCGCACCTCCACTGACTCCAGTGCACTCGGCCCTCGCTGCTCGATGGACTCCGTAGCCCGGCGCAAGGGGTCTAGGCCGCGATGAACAGCAAACCAAATGATGGCGGCCAGCATTGGGATCAGCACAAGAAATGGGGCCAGCGACAGCAATATCAGCCGCAAGCCCAAGGCCTTGCGGACGCTGAGGGGTTGCGCCACCTGAACGAAACGCTCCGGATGGGTCTCGCCATACACCCGCCACCGTTCGCCGCGGAACGGGACCGTCTTCAGCCCGTCCTCTGGGTAGCGGGGCAGCACGATGGCTGGGTGTGACGTGTAAAGTAGCCTGCCGCCGGAGTCCCAGACCTGTACCACGATGTCTTCTTCCGGATAGTCGCCTTCGTCAGCCCCCCGATTACCGGACTTCATCGTGAGCTCGGGCACGCGGATCAGCAATGACCCTGCGACATGCTTGAGCTGGTAGTTGAACAGCTCTTTGGTTTCTTCGCGCACAACGGCGTACATCAGAAGGCCGGCAACCAAAATGCAGACCAGCATGCCGCCGACCAGCCAGGCCATGAGGTATCCTCGGATCGTTGTCATGGCTTGTCTGTCAACTTGTAGCCGACACCCCGCACGTTTTCAATGAAGTCGCGCCCTAACTTCCGGCGCAGCGAGTGAATGTAGACCTCGACAGTATTGCTTTCGACCTCGGCATCCCAATCGTAGAGTTTCTCTTTCAGTTGCTCGCGCGACACGACATTTCCGGGCGCATCCAACAGCGCAAGAAGCAAGGCGAACTCGCGCTTGGATAGATCGAGTGGCCGGTTGCGGAAATGAGCTTCGTGGGTAGCGGGGTTCAGGCTGAGGTCTCCAAATGCGATAGTGGCCGACCGGCGACCGGAGCGCCGTCGAAGCAAGGCACGTATCCGCGCCATCAGTTCGTCGAAGTCAAAGGGCTTAATGAGGTAGTCGTCCGCCCCGGCGTCCAAATTTTCGACGCGGTCGATTGTGGCGTCTCGCGCCGAGATGATCAGTACCGGGATGTCGCCGCCCTGTGCGCGGTAAGCCTTTAAGATCTCGCTCCCTGACTGCCCCGGCAGGCCTAGATCCAGCAGTAACAGGTCGTACACTTGATGGTGCAGGGCAAGCGTTGCGCCACGGCCGTCACGCACCCAGTCCACTGCGTAATTCTCCTGGCGCAGCCCTTCTTCGAGGTCTTCGCCGATCATTGGATCGTCCTCGACCAATAACAACCGCATAAACGCGCCCCCTTGTGCCCCAATGCCCAATGCTGTCGAAATCGTGTCGGACGTATGGACAAGCCCCTGCGGCCGCTATCTTCAAGCATTGCCCCAACCCGTTAGCGCTCGGGATTCATGCCCTGCGCTTTGACCTGTCCAGCATGTTCTACATCTCAATCCCCGGAAGGCGCGCGCAGTGAATCAATTGCCGCCGGTTGTACAGGCGCCGGGACAAACTATCCTTACCCATATAGAACTCGCGCCTGAATTTTTGGACCAGGCTGCGTTTGGCCTTTGCGCGGCCCGCAATGGTCGTTTCGAACAGATCGCCCCGATCTCGCAGCAAGTCGGGACACGCACAATACATGCGCAGACCATGCTCCCAATGCCGGTTCATCATGTCGTCGACCGGATGAATCATGTGCTCCGAAAATGTGTGGAGCACCCGCGCCGCAGCACCGCTGATCAAGTAACCATACGTACCGCCCGGCTGCTTGCCATGACTGACCAGCCGTGTGTCGCCGCGCAATGATTTGACGATCCGGCACGCACGCGGCTGACCTTGCGTCAGCCGTACGATGTCCCAATCGGCCCTGGCGTCGAGCAGTGCGGCGACATGGCGCTCGAAGTCCGGACAAATCTCGACGTCATCTTCGAGAACACACCAGACCTCATCATTGGTTTGCGCCAAGTCGGCCCATATCTGGCGGTGGCTCAAATAGCAACCAATTTCGCCCAGGGTCAGCTGGCTGCCGTACATTTTCAGGCGCGCTTTTGTGTCATAGATCGACGGCATCGACTGAACACGAACAGCGTCAAAGAATCGGAAGGGAATGCGCCTGCTGCTCAACTGCGCATACATGTGCTGGCGCCGGCTTTCCGAGGTGGCGAGCGATATGCAAACGATGGGGGGAAGCAAGCGGTCCGTTCGAAGGAAGACGGAGCATGCGATGTCACCGGTAGGCGAGTGATCGAGTATGACTCCAAGGGCAGCAGTGTCGTGGTCAGCCCAGATGTCAGCGCTATCCATTTTTTTTCGTTAACCCTTGCAAGTCGAGATTTCAGGGGCGCTCATCCCATCAGCGCCGAGTTCAGCCAAGCCTGCATAACCCCCTGTAAAAAATCGTAACATTTCGTTTATTAAGGAAGACTTAAAAGCCCATGCGTTTCTTGCGGATGCCTGCTCGCGGTCGTCGCATGCCTATGTGGCAGTCAAGGCAAGTAAATCGTGCAAGCGCCATCAGTGGCACCTGTAAGAGTTGGCCTTGCGGGTGCCTGCTGACTGCCTTGATACGGGGAGGGCTCACGCTCAAGTCCAGTCAATCCGATTCTCAGCCTGCGTGGCCAGTGCCCGCGTATGGTCCTCCGCGTGCCGGTAAATGCTGGTGGTGGCCAGCGAGGTGTGCCCCAGGGTTGTCGCGCACGCACACGAAGCGCAGGTCGACCTACTGGTCGGTCATGTGCGAGCCGGCCGTATGGCGCAGCCAGTGCGCCGACGCGCTGGCCTGTAAGCCGGCCTGGGCTCCAAACTCGGGGCCCTGAGCACGCAGGCGGTCGGCCGCCAGCTTGAAGATTTCCTTGACGATCAGGTGAATCGCCGCGCGTGACAGCGGCTTCTCCTGGCTGATCAGGTCGTGTCTCTCCGACCTGTGGCGACGGCGGCAGGCCGCAAATGCGCCGGTAGCGCGCCAGTTCGGGGGCATGCACTCTTCGACGCGATCAGGTGCTTGTTAAGCTGCGCACTGTCCAGGACCTGCCTCGCCTAGCCGAGTGGTATGGCACCGACTGGCTGGAAGCCGCCTGAACGCTTAGAAACCTCGTCTTTTCCGGACTTCTGTACTGCATCCTAGGCGGATCACTGCGCTAATAGGATCTCACATGTGATAATCCGCCATTATCGCGTGTGAGAAATGACCTCAAGCCAGAAGCCTTGACACCTTAATCTGGTACGTATATACATAGTACGTAATACAGTATCAAATTGTAGGAGCGCCATGGCCCGCGCCGGACTGAGCCATCTCGATATCAAACGTGCCCGCGATTCGCTGCTCGCGCAAGGGCAGCACCCATCCATCGATGCAATACGTATCGCGCTGGGTAACACCGGGTCGAAGACAACGATCCACCGCTATCTGAAGGAACTGGAAGAAGAGGAAGGTTCGGCCCTCAAGCGGACCGGCTCGACCTCCGACGCCATCCTCGATCTGGTCGGCAGATTGGCGGCGCGCCTGCATGAAGAGGCGCAGGTGATGGTCGACCAGCAAGTGGCGGCCGCCACTGCGCAGCGCCAGCAGGTCCGGGCGGAGGCCGACAAGCTGTCCTCAGATCTCGTCGCGCTTCGCGCCGAACTGGCGCAGGCCCACGCCACCATCGCCAGCGTGCGGGCCGCGCAAAGCGATACGCAGACGGCGCTGCAGCAGCGCATCATCGAGGCTGAGCGCTCGGCACAGCAGGTCCAAGACCTGATGGCTCGGCTGACCGAGCATGAAGGCTTCCGCCGCTCGCTGGAGGAAAAGCTGCAGCACGCACACCAGGCGCTGGAGCACTTCCGCAACGCCAGCAAGGAGCAGCGGGATCAGGACGCGCGCCGGCATGAACAGCAGGTCCAACAACTGCAGGCGGAAATCCGTCAAGCCAACCAGACGCTGATCATCAAGCAGGGCGAGATCACGCAGTTGAACAAGGATGGCGCGCGGCTGGTTGCCGAAGCCGGAGCGGCGACGAAGCGCGTCCGCGAGTTGGAGGCGCGTGGCGAGCAAACGCTGGCGGCGTTGAACCAGGCGCGTGCCGAGCACACTCGGGCGGAAGCAGAACGGGATACGCTGCGTGCAACGGTACAGGCGCAGGCAGACGAACTCACGGCTGCGCGTACGGACCGCGAGCAAATGGCGGTCGAGCTGGCCAAGCTGACCGCGCGCCTCGAAGCCCAGCAGACGCTACTGACCGACTACCGGACGCAGCTTGGGATGGCCGGGCCGGCAGGGTGAAAGCGTTAGATTTTGTATCAAAAGGATGACTGCCTCCACTGTCGGCCCGTCCATTGCAAATGACCGATTACGACCGAGCCGGCCAAAGCGACCATGCAAGGTACAGGAGACCGATTGCGACAAGGAAGGCTGCAACCCCAAGGTAGTAGCGGTTGCCATAACGGGGCTGGCCAGCGCCATACGCGTGATGTGAATGCTGGATGTGCGGCTTCATGATGCGCCGAGAAGGTGCACTTGTGATGGTTGAAGGATAGGTCATCCTGCCCTTGCAAGTTCTACGCCCGCGCGTGGTTGCGCCGAAGTTTGCAGGACGACAAAAAGGTCTAGGCGAGGGGGAATACCACGCGGTTCGGTCGTATGACTGCAACTCCGCTGATGTCGAAGTTATAGGCTTGGCCATTCGACTCGAAGGACAAGCAGCGTGGTGTGCCGCCGGCGGATGATCCGGCGCAGCTCGGCATCCCCCGACCACCGAGGCGGTTGGTAGGCGGTGGGTGTCGGTCCAATATTCGCCAAAAGCGGCATATTTACTGAGCAGTGAATAAGATGCCCGCCGCCCGCTAATCGCGGGCATCGTGGCCGGCAGGAACCGTTGACCGACCGCCAGACCTGCTCCGCACTACCAAACCAAGAACGCAAACCGCCAGATTTTGCATCCAAAGGACGGCGCCAGCGAAATAGTAAAATTCACAACCCATTGATTCACAAGGTGAATTCAGGGCAAACCGCCAGATTTTGCACAAAAAGGACGACTACCCCAAGAAGAACGGCAAGGGGGAGCCTTGCCGTTCTGGCCACCGCCCACCAGGAACGGTGTTTCGTGCAGCCGTCCGCATTATGCCGCCTGGCCGCACGCCCTGCTACCAGCCTCGTGCGGCCTCACCTGAACGCGCAGGCGTTGGCGCGCGCATCGTGCAGCGCGTGATGCCGGCCGCCGTGGTCACGGAAGTACCTTTCCTGCCGCTCAGCATCGAGCTTGTGGCCTACGTGCTCGCACTTCCAGCCAACTGGCATTTCGCCATCGAGCAGATCCAGCACCAGGTCATAGTCGCCCTGGTAGTCGAAACACAATACCCGCTTGGGCTTTGCCGGCATGGCGAGCAGCCACGCCCTCAGCTCGTCGCGCAGTTGCGCGGCCGGCATCGAGCGGCCGGGAAACTGGCCGAGCTGCGGCAGCACAGCCGCGCGCACGAACTCGCTACACACGGACAGATCCACGTCCGAGCACTCGCCGTAGAACTCGCTGCCGTCCTCGCCCACGATCGCCACGCTGATGAGCCGGCAATCGATGAAGTCCGTGAACTCGGTATCGACAAAGTACCGCGTTTTCCAGGGGCTGCGTGGGCCTCTGTTGGAGAGCCCTGTTGGTCCGGGGCGGCCGTCCCACTGGTCGCGGACCCAGGCATCCCAATCGTGGGCAAACGGAGTGATGCACGTCTCGCCTTGGACCGCGATGAACGCGCTCCCTTCCATCGCCGCTGCAAACTGCGCGCGCCATGGCTCAGGCACGTCATCCATGCGCACGTACAAACGCCCCTGGGACTCCCGCACCGGCACCGCCGCAATCAGCTCATCGCGGGTCATGCCTCGTCCTCCCCAAACGACTGCTCGATGTGTTGGGCGTCGCGCTCGTTGACCGGCCCGAGGGTGCGTATCGGCATCAGGCCGGCCAGGCCGAGCCGGTAGAGGTGATACATGCGCGTCGACGGATCGTAGAGCGTCAAGCAGTACAGCTTGCGCTCGCGGCGCAGGGGCGGCCCGGATAGCTCGTCCAACGACCGAGCCGTGTCATCGTCGCGGGGGGTGTCCATGGCTTCCTCCATCACAATCCGACCGAGAACGGGTGTTATGTCCAATCGCCAGCCCGCTCTAAAATTCCATGTCACCCACTGTACAGTAAAGTGGGAGTGTGTACAATAATAAACGTTGACCCAAGACCAGTGCCAGCGCGAGCTGGCCAGCACCGGAGCAAACACGATGCGACCCGAACAGATGACGCCGACCGAGCGCGCCGCGCTCGAACGCCTGATCGAGCACGCCCAGCGCGACAGCGGCCAGAGCCGGCGCGTGGCGGACTTCCTGCTGGCCTGGTGGAATGCCGGCCAGTGCGGCGGCTTCGACCTGACCAACCTGTGGGCCGTGGACGACGCCATTGCCGAGGACATGGCCATCGTCTTCCGCCTGGTCACGCGCGCCAACAGCTACCCCGACACGCTGGGCTATGGCCCGCAGTTCGAAGCCATCGTGCGCGGCTGGCGGCCCGAGCTGATGAACGAGAGCCATTGAAGGAGGTTTCACCATGGCAACCGAGACCATTGACCAAAAGACCCTATCGCAGCTCGTGGAAGCCGGCGCCGTGCGTGCCGCGCATGTCGTTGGCCACGGCAACGGCTGGACCATCGCGGCCAAGTACGGCCTGACCGAGCGTTTCCTGTCGGCCAAGCGCGGCGACGTGCGCGTGTTCCGCAAGCTCGAAACGCTGGTGGCCTTCCTGCGCGAACTGGGCATCAGCCGCTTCGACGTGGACGCGGCCGGCTTCGATCCAGAGTCGGCCGAGCGCACCACGCGGCCCGACCGGTCGGCCGCGCTCAAGGAAGCGCACGCCGCGCGAGCCTATGACAAGTGGTTCCGCGACCAGGTGCAACAGGCGCTCGATGACCCGCGCCCTTCCCTGCCCCACGCCGAGGTCAAGGCCGAGTTTGCCAAGCGCCGCGCGGCGCTGCGGCAACGGGTGGCAAAGCGCGGGGGTAACGCTTGACGCTGGCGCTGCACTGGAACCCGAAGGCGCGCGAGGACCGCGCCGAGATCATGGATTACATCGCCGAGGACAACCCCGTGGCCGCGCTTGAGCTGGACGAGCTGATCGAGCAGAAGGCCGAGGCCTTGCCGGCGAATCCAACGCTGTACCGGTCGGGGCGCGTGCGCGGCACGCGCGAGGCCGTGGTGACGGAAAACTATGTGATGGTCTACCGCGTGACGGACAAGCGCGTGGAGATCCTGCGCGTGCTGCACGCGCGCCAGCAGTGGCCAGCAAAGGGATGAACACCATGACGAATCAAACGCTCTACAAACGCGAGCTGTACGGGGAGACGACGGCCCTCCACATCGAGACGATGGGATCGACGGCGGTCTCCATCGCCAACCGCTGGGCGCTGGGGTGGCCGGAGCGAGTGGCCGGCCTGTTGGTCGCCAACCAGTACCTGGGGAAGCTGACCGAGCAGACCGAGTTGGAGAAGGACGTGCTGGCGAACGAGACGGAGCTGACTCATCTGTCGTGCAGCGAGATCCTGGTGATGCACGGCGTGCAGCAGGAACCCCCGGAAGCGGCACGCCTGGCGGGCTGACCGCACTGACGGCCGGCTGAGTACAGATCCTTCGACTGAGAGACCAAATGACCCAACCAACACCATCAATCGCGGAGCGTGCGTCTGACATCGAGCGCAAGGCTCTCTCGAAGTCGCGTGCAAAGCGTCGGGCAGAGCTTGCCGAGCTGATGGCCAATGGCCAGCTCGCGCTTTGGCCAGAGAGTGAGCGTGGGATTCCGAATGAGGTTGTTCGCTGTGCGGTTTTTTCAGCCAAGAACCGCAAGGAAAAGCGCGAAACTTACCGGGCAGGCTCTCCCCTCGTGGTGCCGGTGGTCGGTGGTGGCGAGGTCATCTGGATCGGCGAAGAATTGAGACAGGATGACGAGACTGTTTGGATGCAGCTTGTCCACCTGGCTAAGGAGGCACGGTCAGAGTGGGTCACGTTCACACCCTACTCATTCCTCAAGTCAATCGGCTGGCCGATCAAAGGGGAGAGCTACACGCGTTTGCTGACCTGTATCCGCCGTCTCGCGTCTGGCGGCTTGGAGGTCTACAGCAGTCGCTTTGACAAGGGTTGCAGCACCAAGCTGCTGGCCAAGTACGTCTACAGCAAAACCACCGACGAGCCGTGGAAGGTGCAGGTATTCCACAAGGACGATGAATTGCTCTTCCTGTTCGACAAGCTCTATTCGAGATTGGATTGGGAGACCCGCCTTAACCTACCTGAAGGGGTGGCGACGTGGCTGCATGGTTTCTTCGCGTCGCACCGTGAGCCGTACCCGCACAAAGTAGAGACCCTTGCGATTGGAGCGGGCCTGACGCTTGAGAAGGCTGAGGATGCAGCCCTCCCCCCTGAGTCCCGCGAGGCGAAGCGCAAGGAACGCCTCAGAGAGGCCAAGAAAACCATCAAGCGAGGGCTGGAAGCTCTCAAAGAGAAGGGCTTTTTGGATGACTTTGATGTCACGAGGGACGGTCTTGTTAGCGTCCAGCGAGCCGAGCGCAAACAGGCGGCTATTGACCTTTGACCCCCGCTGGGGGTGACTTGGGGCAAGTCATCCAACCGGATGGAGGCCGGCATGGCCTCAGAGGACGGGCGTTTGGCCTGCCTATGAGGCTGTGGATAGGGTTGACCTTTGACCCCCGGCGCCCCCGCGAAATTTGACCTTTGACCCCCGCACTATTGACCTTTGACCCCCGGCGCATTTGACCTTTGACCCCCGCACTATTGACCTTTGACCCCCGCAGCCTCACCCGCAAGTCATTGATTGGACTGGCCTTATGTGCCTTATCCACAACCCGTTAACCGGTTTTTAACCTTTCTTTTCTATAACCGTTTTTTAACCCTCTGCGCTCGACGCCTGTTTTGCTGCAAAACTCGTCGCTGCACAAAGCGCGGCCTGCGGCCGGGGCACCCCTCCGGGGTTCCCCCGATCAAGTCGGCTCCCCCTCCCCTCTATCGAGAGCCCCCATACGGGGGCTAACTGCCTGGTGACGATTAACCCCTCGCCAGCTCGCCGGCAGAGCCGAATCGCCCCTTCGGGTCGGCGCTCTCCCCACCCTTCGGGCGGGTCCCCGTGCGCCTCGATTCGGGCGCGACGGCGCGCGCGCAGGCCTCGCCGTCAATCAACCGCTGATTGCTTTCAGGGAAGGGGTCGGCTGGGTGTTCTGCGTCGAGGCTCGTGAAGGCCATAGCGCGCGTTTTGGCGCTGTTTCCGACTGCGCATGTAGGGTTGCTACTCTGAGCGCGAAAAAACGCGCCTGCGGTCGTTTCTACGGCCTTGCTGCCGGTCATACTCCGCCACAGAGGGCCAGGGCAAGAAGCCGGCAGCGAAAACGGGCAAGAAAAAACCGGCACAAGGCCGGTTTGGATGTTGGATCGGGGTTAGAGGAATGTCGGCGTCGGACGCTCGCCATCATCCGGCGCGGGCGTGTGAGAGGCAGGCTGTGATGATGGTGGCCTGCAGTCCGCCAAGTGAGGGGCCAACAAGGCCTCCAGCGCTCCCGACCCGTGCAGCGCGTCATAGCTGCCACGGATGTAAAAGCACTTGAGATCCACGCTGTCTTGCTCGCCCTCCACCATCATTGCCCTCCCATACGTGAGCTGCCGTGGGATTCGCCCACCAAGCGCTGACGGTCCTCGCGCTTGTTCCCCTCTGAAACCTTCACAGCGACCTCGACTACACCAAGTCTCGCCTTGATGAAGACCTGATCTCCCCCGCGCGGCAAAACGCCCCCCTCGGGTATCTCAGTGTCATCCAGATCCAATAAAAGGGCCTTCTTGGCGGTGTGGTTCACCAGGCATTGCGCGCCCTCAACACCAAGCACGAAGCCAAAATAAGTGCCACGCGTGAAATCCATCGGCACGATTTCCAACTCCCGTTCGCGTGCGATTTCTGCCAGCGTTTTAGGCGGCTCTTCCACGGGGACCGGCTGAAAAATAGCCTCCAGCAAGATTTTCTGAGCGATCTCCAGGTCGATGTCGTTCATGTTCCCCGCCTTTCAGGTTTGGTGAGCTGGCTCGAATGCCAGATTGAGGTCAGCCATCCGCTCAAACGGAATCACCACTTGGTACACGTCCGTACCGGGCATGCGCAGATAGCCGTGCAGGTTGGGCAGCGCCATGAGCTGCGATGGCAGCACCGCTTGCTGCACCTGGCGGTGCATGTGGCTGTTGCTGGATTTGTTGCGGTCGAACTCAGCGAAGCCGACCTTCTGGCTCTCTCCCTCGGACTTTTGCAGGCGTTCGATTTCCTGTTCGCCCAGCTCGCGGGCCAGATATTCCGCCGTCTCGTTGTCGCCGGCCGGCAGGAGCAATTTCGTCGCCATACAGCTCAACAACGTCTGTGCATCGTCTCGGCCGTATGTCGCGCGGAGCTGTGCAATCGTCTGGATGCCGCAGATGCACGGCACGCCGTACTTACGCAGCTTGGTCAAGCCAGCCTTGAGGCTCGAAATTTTGCCCAAGCTATCCAACTCATCGAGCACGATCCACAGCCGGCGATCATCGCTCTCAGTCAGGCCCAAGCCCTCAACCACTGCCAGCTCCATCCACAGCGCAATGAGGTACTTGAGCATGGACATTTGCGCGTCCGTGTACGTCATGAACAACCAGGCGCCGCCGTTGTCATCCGACTCGCGCACGAAGCGCCGCACTGAGAAATCACCATCCGGCCGGAGGTACTGCCACGCGCCCATGTAGGTGCTGATGATGCCGCGCACGTTGCCCAGCATCCGGGCGTTTTCTCGCTGCGTCAGCACTGCGGCCGTGGTGCCGGCGAGCAGCTTGGCCAGCTCATCGGGCGCCGCGCTCGCGCAGTAGTACAGCACCCGCGTCGGATCTTTCTCGCCGCTCTTCCACAAGGCCTTGAGCACTTCCGTTAGGAGTGCTTGGGCGTAGTGATTCCACTCGGCCGACGAACCCTCACCATCGGGGATCGTGGCGCGGGCGAGGGTCGCGCAGTCATAGTCGAACTGGATCTCCGCGAACGGCGACCAATGCTCCGAGCGCAGATCAAACGGGTTCAGCACATGGTCATCATCCCGACCGAATCGCGCCAGGTAGCCGCCTGCAGGGTCGGCAATCAGCGCGGCATTGCCGCGCAGGTTGCGGGCCGTGCGCAACATCGAGTTGATCGCTTGCGATTTGCCGGCGCCGGTCTTGCCCGAGATCATCAAGTGTTGAGTCTCTGACGCGAACGCCATCGGCACAGCGCCGATGGTCAGCAAGCGCGAATCCAATCCGCCCTTCCCTTGCTGCCTTTGGTTCGCTTCGAGGCCTTGACGGTAGGCGTATCCGTCGATCACCTTGGTTCCGCGCAGCACGGTCTCACCGATATTGGCCGCGCCGAGCGCAAAAGGTTGGTGCGCCGGCATCGGGAGGTAGGCCGGTGCTTGCGGAGTTGGTGCGGCCTGCGCAGCTTGAGCGACCACGACAGCCGGCGCGGCCGAGGCCGAGCCGCCAAACATCGGCTTGAAGGCCCCGGAGCGAGAGCGGTAACCCAACAATGGATACCACGCGAGCCAGCCGCCCAGGCGTTCGCACACGAACTGCATACCGTCCATGACCTTGGCCAGCAAGCCGGCGACCGTGAGCGATCCAGCTAACCAGAGCGCTGAGCTGCCGAGCACGTTCAGCCAGGCCCAGGCGTGTCGCCAAAATCCCGGCGCTGCGTGCGTTCGCAGGATGATGCGAGTGATCTCACCCACAGCCACGTACAGCGCGATGCTGTACAGCATCCAAGAGATGAAGGTTGTCCAGTGATAGCGCCTGCGCCGAAAAAGAAACAGGTACAGCTCCACGCCGAATCTCAGGGCCGTTTTGAGTCCCGATGTACCCAACCACATCAGGCCCATGAGGATGGCGGTGGCCATGCCACCGAATTGCTTGGGGTCTGTCGGCGTGTGGTTTACATGGGCTGTGCCCATGTGGATGTGTCCACCATCGTCGGACATGGTGACTCCCTCCCGGTTTTGATTATTCAGTCACGCGCAGTCGTCACGATCACTGATCGGCTTTGGTCAGTTCGTTGATGTGATCGCGCTCGCGCTGCGTGAGCGTTGGCCAGGCCTTTACCATCGCTCGCCCCGTTTTGAGGGCGTGCTGATCGTCGGCCGACAGGTTGGCGCTGGAATGGTCGCCGGCTCGCACGATCAAGCCCCCAACGATGCCGGCCGCGAGGCCTGTAACGATGCCTGTAACGGCCACCACAGCCACCAGCTTGCGCGCGCTCCAGGACATCGCATCGGCTTTCGCCTCGATGTCATCCTTGGCTTGCTTGGCCTTGCCGGTCAACGATGCGGCGGCATCGTTGATGCTCTGGACCGCATCGCCGACTTCCTTGCCAACGGTGGTTTGTATGGCCTCCTTCGCCGCTTCCACTGCGGTTTCCCGAATTTCGGCTTTACCGACCGCAGTGGCCGCGTTGATGGCGGCCTTCGAATGCTCGTCAACCTTCTTGGACAGCGTGATAAAGCCGTCCCGCAGCTTGAGCGCCGCATTCTCAAGGCCGGCAGTTTGGGTCTTCAACCGCTCAGCCGCCGCAGCGGCAGCGGCCGGGACGGTTTCTTTGATGCCCTCCACACGAGTTACCACATCGTGGATCTCGCCCAACACTTGCTTGTAGAGGAATTCGGTTTTTGTCCGGGCGACTTCATCCGACTGATCGCTCATGGTTTAGCCTTTCGCGGTTGCAGATGCCGGCGCAGCCGCCGACTTGGCCGACTTTTTCGGGAAGAGGGCGCTGAAAACTCGGTCAAGATTTTCGTTGAGCTTCGCGGCGGTCTTTTGGGCGTAGAGAAGATCGGTTACTTCTTCGACGTCAACATCATCCGAAGCCTTGAGACGTGCCTTGTAATCGGTTTTGTCATCCAGCATTGCCGCGACAGTGCGGTTATGCTTGCTCAGGATATTGTAAGCGCGGTTTTCAAAAATCGACGCTTCCAGAGAAAAGGCAATGCCCTTTGCCGTGAGTGCGCCGAGAAGGTAATCGAACTCATCCACGGTGTTACGCTTGACGGCATTGAAAACGACCTTGATCTTGTCTTTGTTGACACCTTGCGCGATTAGCAAATCGATGGTCTTGACGGCCGCTTTTTGGTCCTTGTCGTCAGGCATCGACGGGATAATAAAATAATCGACTTCATCGTGGCCTTGCATCCAATCCATTTCTTCTAAAAAATCCTTGCCTTCCTTAGAGCCGCCAACGTCGATAATAATCGAATCGTGCCGAACGAGGTCGGTGTAAAGGTTCTTGAACTGATCGGATGTGTAAATCTCGGCATTAATGCCGAAATCCTTGACCGTTTGGTTTGCTGTATCGACGGCGACGACAAATGCATCCGGAATACGCGGAACCAGGACATTAGCGGTCACGATGGTTTTACCAACGCTGCCACCCAGGGATGCCACCACGGCTTTCAGTTGAGTCATTTTTGATCCTTAGCTTTTTGCTGTTGCTTAAAAGAAAACTTCTGAGGTGCGGTATTCATCACCTGTTCGGTGAGGGTTTTTCCCGCTCCAGGCTGCGGTAAATCTGCTGCTTCTGCTGCCACCCCTTGGTCACTGGTTTTGGCGGATGGCTGATTTTCCGCAGGGGAGGGATTCGGCGTTGGGGCTGCTTTTCCCCTCTGGCGCCGGATGCGATACAGGGCGCTCTCGAAGCTCCGTAGGGTCATCGTGAACCCTTGAGCATGGAGAGCGTTAAGGATCGCGGCGCGGCTCACTCCAGCTTGCAAGGCCGCTTCCACGTCCGGGAAAACGTCCCGCAGTCGGGCCGTTTCTGACCGGTCCTTGTCACCGCTGGCCAGTGAGCGCAGCACTTCTGCCACGCTGTCTTTCTGCATCTTGTGTGCTCCTTTCGATGTATGAGGGCTGGAGGCCATTGTGCAGTGATATTGCAGTCCATCCAAGTCTTTTATCACGCTTTTTGCAATCGTAGTGCAGTGAATTTGCAGTGTCAAGCGCGTTTGTGCAGTGTTGTTGCAGTGTCTTTGGCGTGACGACGCGGTCAGCGCGGAGTGTGGCGCTTGCAAGACAGGCACGACAGTCATGTTTGCAAAACTCCGCCCTTCGGGCAGAATTTTGCAACCACGACGCGTGCAGATGGGGTTCCCCCCTCCACCCCCCAGCGCCTGTCACCTCACGGTGCCGAGCGCTTGGGCCAGCCTGCGGGCTGGACGTGGGCTGCGCCCACTGAATTTAAAGGACTGGATGAATGGCTAGACCGCCCAAAAGCGAACGCGGGAATCTGACCAAAACGGTGGCGTTCCGCCTGATCGAGGATGACTATGCCGCCTACCGCGCAAAGGTTGCGGCATCCGGCATGGAGCAGTCGGAGTTCTTCCGCGAGCACGTTTTGAACAACACCACCCAGGTCATTGCGCGGCCCGTCGCGTCTGCCGACTCCAAGCGGGCTGTATTTTTGCTGCAAAAGGCGTCGAACAATATTAACCAGCTCGCGCACCGGGCCAATGCTGACCACCTTGCCGGCGTGCTGTCGGAAAATACGTTTGCTGCGATTCTCGCCCAGCTTGAGCGGCTTAATGATTTCCTGATCGAGCAGACCGAAGGGACTCAGCGATGATTATCGACGTCTCAAGCGGCAAGTCTGGATTCAAGGCATATTTGGAGCACGGCCAAAAGAAGGGGCGCGATTTACACCGCGACGAACTGGATCAACGGATTCCGCTCCATGGGAATTTGGCCGCTTGGGCGTTGGCTTGTGAAGATGCAGACGCGAAAGGAAATCGATACGATACCTTTACGCTCTCATTTACCGAGGATTATGTTTCGGACGAGATGCTACAAAAAGCGGTGGATGAGTTTCGAGACCACTTGTTTGCTGCGTGGCCAGAAGCCGAACGGGACCGAATCCCTTTTTACGCCGAGGCCCACCGTCCGAAGATTATCACGTACCAAAATGCAGAAACTGGTAAGACGGAAAAGCGACTGACGCACATTCACATTGGCGTGGGTCGTCATGACCTGTTGACTGGTAAGCATGTCCAGCTCACGGGATATTTGGGAAAGGAGGCATCAGACAATCTTAAATATCTCGATGCCTTTCAGGAGTCATTTAATGCCAGGTATGGTTTCGCCAGCCCGAAGCTCAACCCACGAATAACACCGGAAACGGCCATCGACATTTTGGCTCGATACACCGGGCAAAAGCCCGACGAGCTGGGCACGTTCAACGAACGCAAGGCGGATCTGGAAACCAAAATCCAGCGGGCAGTGATCGACCAGGGCGTCACCACTTGGTCTGGCTTTGGGGAAATGCTGGCTCAGTTTGGCACGGTCTCGAAGCTGCGCGCCGGGAAGTCCGACGAGGCGTATGCCGTCACGCCGACAGGCAGCACACGTCGAGTCCGGCTGGAGCGGACTTTCTTTCAGCGTCAGTTCATCGAGCGACCCACAGAGGAAAAGGTGTCGATCATCTCGGACAAGGCACGCCGTGCCTACGTCGAGCAACTGGCGCCTTACACCGCACCGGACTACCTAGCGGAGACCTTGGACGAATGGCGCCGCCTGAAGGCCCGCGAGATTCGCTATTTCCACCCCAACAGTGACGACTACAAGAACGTCTATCTCCCCGCTGACGCCGCACAGCGTGAGCAAATTCTTGATGCTATCGAAAGGAAAAACCATGGAATCGAAAGTCCTGCAAATCGTCGCGAACGACAAGCTGCCCCCACCAGAGATCGCTTGCCGAAACTGCCAGTACGCAACCTGGATGGAGTTCAAAGGCGGAGTGAAATGCTATTGCGCCGTGACCATGACATGGATGTACGAGCCGATGTTGCAGCACGCCCAATTGGTCCTGGCGTGCGACAAGCAGATGGAGCAAGCGCAGGAACAAGAGGACGCGCCCGAGGCCCACTGAATCAGCCATCCAGTGTCTTGGCCAAGCTGCAGGACGATTTGCGCGAGCGTTACGAGCAGGCCCAGGCGAAGCAGAAATTTGCCGAGATCCGCCGCAACATCGACGGCCAGCAGCTCCTGGCGAGACTCAGCCACAGCCACGGGCTGCAGCCCGAGATCTATGGCGTCGAAAAGGCATCCGATGGATCGACTCGAATCCGCTGCGGCACAAAATCCCTCTCAGCCAATGATTTCCTGACCAAGCATCTCGGCATGACGTGGCGAGAGGCCGCGCCCATCCTGCGCGAGGTGTACGAGCTGCAGATCGGCAAGCGTGTTGTGCGTGCTCGCAGCCAACACGATGGCATCGAGGCACGCCGGCTCTGGAAAGAGTTCCAGGCTTCTAGGAAGGATCAAGCGGCAATCACCGAGCGCCTGGCACAGTTCGACGCGCAAACAAAAGTTGGCAAGGCCGAGTTGGCTGCCAGGCTGCGCCGCGAGAAGGCGCAGGCGCTGGCAGGCCTAGGCCGCGAGCAGCGCAAGGCAGTGCGGGCCGCAGAAACGCTCCGAGCCGCCACGCTCAAGGCCGAGTACAGCGAGGTCCGCAAGGAAGAGCGGCGACAGCTCCGACCGCCACAAAAGGAGGCTTGGCGGGAGTTTCTGCACAAGCGAGCGCAGGCCGGCGACAGTGTTGCCCTGCGCGCGCTGCGCCGACTGGATGACAGCGCACGCGATGTCGATGGCCTCACGATCTCAGGTGTCGGTCAGCAAGCCATCGAAGACGAGCGCAAGCGACGTGCCGCCATGGCAACGTCAGACGTGCTCAAGACCCTGCGCGTTCAGGTCGAGCGCAATGGCGATGTGACATTCACCAGCAACGGCCGCGCAGTGCTACGCGACCAGGGCGACAGCCTGCGAGTGCTGGACCCGCACAGCGACGAAGCCATCATCGCAGGCCTGAGTTTGGCGCAACAGATGTACGGCCACACACTGACGCTCTCAGGCCCGCAAGAGTTTCAAGCCCGTGTGGTTGCGCTTGCCGTCGAGCGAGGTATGCCGGTCAAGTTTGCAGACCAGCGCCTAGAGGCGTACCGCCTCCAGCTCAAGGCAGAAAAGGCCAAGCCGTTCGCGCGGCCAGAGCCTCGGCAAGAGCCGAAGCGCGAGGAGCAGTTGCATGATGCGAGCAAGGAGACCAACGAAGCCGCGAATGCCAGCGAGCCGGCGCAGCAGCCCGAGACTCCGAAGACTACGCAGCAGCAAACGGCGGCCGACAATGCGACTGTCACGCCAAGCCACGAAGACAACCAGCAGCACGAGCATAGGAAGAAGGCGCAGGATGAGGCCAAGGCCGCGGCCGCGGCTCATGAGCTGGATGAGAAAGCCAAGGCGGCAGAGCAAGCCGAGGTTGACCAAGCCGGCGGCGAAGATCACGAGGACGATCCCCTCGCTGTCCTGGCCAAGGCACTGGATCTCGATGTGGAGCGTGACCGCCCTGTCATGGCTGAAACCAAAGAGTGGGACAAGCACATCGGCACCATCGTGGGTGTCACCGACACGCACATCGCTGTGGCCGAGCGTGACCGCACGACCATCCATGAGATCGAGGGAATGCGGATTACGTCCGATGGCCAAGTGCATGGCCAGGCTGCGCTGGCCAAGGGCAACGCAATTAGTTTGCTGTACAAGCGTGACCACACAGGACAGTCCTATGGGCAGGCCTTGGTGACTGAAAAACGCCAAGAGCACCAACGCCAACGCGATAACGGCCTTGGGCTGTGATTAACACCAACAAGAGCGCACACCATGAGCATTGCGAGCCAACGGAAGAAGCACGAGGAAGAGCGCAAGCGCCGGCAGCAGCAGGCCACGCCCATGCCCGCCGAGCAACACCAAGTCGTGGAGTCGGCCGCTGCGCCCGAACCCATCCCCCCACAATTCGATTTCGCGCGCCAGGCCTTAGAAGCTGCCTTCCGAGAACACGACGACGAGGAAAAGCAGAAGGAGACGGAGAGGGAGGCGGCCGAGCACATCCACCGCGAGCAAGCAGCAGCGCACGCAAAGCACCAGGCCGATGACCAGCAGCAGCACATGGACGCCATGCGCGCGGCTGACGCTCAGGCGTCGCAGATGCGGCGCGAATCTTTTGCAGCAAAAGATTCGGAGCAGCGGCGACCGTCGCTCAGTCGCGCAGATCGTGAAGCACCCACCAGCCGTGTCGAACCGGACAGGGGAGAGGTTGGAGACTTGCGCGGAGTCCATGCGTTTTCGACCGGCACGGAGCGTATGGGGCGTAGCGCCTCCATGACGGACTTTGTGGCCGAGCGCGACAAGGCTGGAGCCGGTACGGAACACGTCAATCCGGCCGCATGGAAAGACCACATCAACCAGTCGGCCCAAACGGTAGAGCAGGGCGGTCTCGTGATTTCTGGCGAGCCGATCAAGCCAACGCCGGCAGTGCAACCGAAGGCGGAGATCCAGGCCGGCAGCAAGGCCGCTGCGCCGGCACAGGAGGCCACGTCGAGCCAGAGCGCGCAGCACGTGGCCGAGCGCGTGCATGCCGATGCGACGCCGGCAGCGCAGCCGCCGCAGATGGAGACTCAGGCCAGGCCCGCGCTGCAGGCAGAGGCCCGCCAGGTGGCCGAACACGTCACCACGGCCGCGCCGATCGAGCCGCAGGCCCAGGCCGACAGCAGGGCCGCTGTGCCGGCGCCGGCCGCCCAAGAGGCCGCGTCGAGCGCGCAGCGCATAGCCGAGCGCGTGCATGCTGATCCGACGCCGGCAGCGCAACCGCAGCAGCAGGCGGAGACTCAGGCTAGGCCTGTGCCGCAAGCCGAGAAGGCTGGCCAGGTGGTCGAGCACGTCACCACGGCCGCGCCG
>NZ_BHVX01000027.1 GCF_003851545.1 Ralstonia sp. SET104
AATCCCGTCCTGCTCGTTATGCCCTTCGATATCTTCGGAAAGACCTTAACTGAACGGCATTACCCGTCAGGGCCTTTTTTTATTGTTACGACTGTTGAGAATGTATTGAACCTGATGGACCGAGGCTGCCGGCCGTCCTATCGTTGTGCTTCGAGCCAATCTGAAAACAAGGACATTCCTGATGAAAAAAACACTGTTTGCCGCCATCGCCCCATTTGCCCTGCTGGGCGCTTCGTCGGCGTTTGCTGACAATATTGACTGCGCGACCAAGATCCGCGCCATCGAGACGCAGATCGACTACGCCAGGCAGCACGGCAATACCGGCCGCCTCGACGGCCTGCAGAAAGCGCTGGACAACACCAAGGCCAATTGCAGCAACGCCGGGCTGGTCGAGCGCGCCGACCGCAAAGTGCGTGACGCACAGCAGGACGTCGACAAGGCGCAAGCGGAAGTCGACAAAGCGAAAGGCAAGCTGGACGCCGCCAGTCGTGAATCGCGCAAGGGCAAGGACGAGAAAAGCCGCAAGGCGCGGCGAACCCTGGCTGACAAGGAACGCAAGCTGCGCGAGAAGACGGTGGAGCTGCGCCGCGCAGAAGCCGACCGGGCCGCGCTGAAAGGCTGACCGGACGCATAGATGAATCGACAAGGGGCTTCAAGCCCCTTTTTTGTGGACGTTTGCAGGCCGCCCGCTCAGCTACACTTGGGCCAGCGCCAGAAGCCCGCGCGGTCACGGTTTCCCGCTCCCTATCGAGGTCGAGACATGGCGGTCGAATCCTTCTTCTCCCAAACCTATGATGAAGCGCGCGGCAAGTTTCTGGCTGCCGCACAGGCCCGGGGGCTCAATATCGAGCGTCATCTGCATCCGGAAGTGGTGGGGCCGTTGGGCGAGCAACTCTCCATCGACATCGCGTTGTTCTCCCCGGCGCAGGCGGAAACGCTGCTGATCATCACCTCGGGCGTGCACGGTGTGGAGGGGTTCTGTGGCTCCGGCTGCCAAGTCGGCCTGCTACAGGATGACGAGCTCTTCGCGCGGCTGGCCACGGCCAAGGTGGCGCTGTTGCTGGTGCACGCGGTCAACCCATACGGGTTTGCGCACTTGCGGCGCGTGAATGAAGACAACGTCGACCTGAACCGCAACAGCGTCGACTTTGTCGAGGCGGCTTGCGCCAACCCGGCCTATCTCGAAGTCGATCCGCTTCTGCTGCCGCGCACTTGGCCGCCCAGCCAGGCTGATCAGGCCGCGTTGCTGCACTTCATGAACACCCGCGGCGAGAAAGCCCTGCAAGACGCCGCGACAAGCGGTCAATACCGCATGCCGGACGGCATGTTCTACGGTGGCAACGCGCCGTGCTGGAGCACGTTGCAGATGCGCGGAATCGTCTCGCGGCACGCAGCCGGCATGTCCCGCCTGGTGTGGATCGATCTGCATACCGGGCTTGGTCACTACGGCCACGGCGAGAAGATCTTCAACAGCTCCGATCCTGCTGAACTCGAGCGCGCCGTGCGTACCTGGGGGGCAGATGTGCGGCCGATTGCGGCGGCGGGTTCGGTGTCTTCGGTGGTCAAGGGTGATCTGGTGAGCGTGGCGTACGAACTGCTGCCCGACATCGAGAAGACCTGCGTGACGCTGGAGTTCGGCACGCTCGCGCCGCTGGCGGTACTGCAGGCGTTGCGGGCCGACCATTGGCTGCATCGCTACCCTGAGCAGGGCGCCGCGCAGCAAGAGGGCATCCGCCAAGCGCTGCGTGACGCGTTCTATTGCGATGTGCCGGAGTGGAAAGGGATGGTCTACGCGCAGACGCGCATGGCTGTATTGCAAGCCGTGGCGCGGTTTTCCGGCTAGGCGACGCCGGCCGGATCGGGCGACGGCTTGGGCGCCCGCACCGTGAGCGCGCACCCGGCCGACGCGGCGATGATGGCCAGGATCGCCACCCACTGCCGCCCCGTCAGGTGCTCGTGCAGCACGATCGCCCCGGCCAGCGCGCCGATGGCAGGCTCCAGGCTCAGCAGCACGGAGAATGTCTTGCCCGGCAGGTGCTTGAGCGCCACCATTTCCAGTGAATACGGGATCGCGCTCGACAGCAGGCCGATGCCCAATCCCGCCAGAATCAGCGACGGCGCAAGCAGCGCCGACCCCGCCTGCGCTACCCCGAACGGAATCGCAAACAGCGCGCCCACCAGCATGCCAATCGACGTGGCTTGGCCCGCATGCAGGCCGCCGAGGTTCTTGCCGGTCAGGATATAGAGCGCCCAGCACACGCCGGCGGCCAGCGCATAGGCCGCGCCCAGATGATCAAGCTGGCCGACCGCCTGGTCGGTCACCGTCAGCATCAGCAGGCCCGCCACCGCCAGCCCGATCCACACGAAATCGAGTGCCCGGCGCGACAACAGCACCGCCAGCACCAGCGGTCCGGTGAACTCGATGGCAATGGCAATGCCGATCGGCAGCCGCTGCAGCGACAGGTAGAACAGCAGGTTCATGCTCGCCAGCGTGACGCCATACAGCGCGATGCGGCCTGCATCGGCACGGCTCAGGTGCAGGCGCCATGGCCGCCAGAACGCCAGCAGGATCATCGCGCCAATGGTTACGCGATAGGTCACCGTTCCCGCCGCACCCAGTACCGGGAACAGCGTTTTGGCAAACGAATTGCCCAGGCACACCGAGGCCATCGAACCCATCAGCGCAAGGATGGGCATCCAGGGGGAGGTCGTCGGGGTGGAAGCGGAAGAGGTGGGAGCAGCGGAAGACATGGGCAACAGCAGGATAAACGCCGGGGCAACGCCACAGCATAGCCGGGTGCCGCCGAGAAATCGTCGCGTTCTCGGCGGTGCGGGCGTCGCTTTTTATCGATTTGGCGTGCTTACAGCGCGGCCGCACTGGGGCGGATCACGTCGATCAGCAACACGCGCTGGCCTTCGCGTTCGCCGTCGGGGCGCGGGGTCACGCCGCGCTGAGGGCGCGGGGCGGCCAGTGGGGCCGGGTCTTCGGCGCTCATGCCGAACACGGCCAGCTTGGACGCCGCAATGCGCTGCAGTGTGCCGCGCACGCCGGGCACGTCCAGGTCTTCGGGGTCGAAGCCGGTGGTGGCCGTCCAGTCGTCGCGGGCGATGTCCTGCAGGCCGTTGGCCATCTCGAACTGCAACGACGCGCCAAAGCCCTTCTGCAGCGAGTGCGAGCCGAGCAGGTATTCCGCCGTCAGGAACCCGCGCAGCCGCGTCCAGAACGCCGCCGAGCCAATATTGCCGCTCTTGAGCGCGTGGCTCGGAGCGACTTCCCAACTGTGGTCGAGCAGCTTGTTAATGAGACGGCCCCAGGTCGGCACGTCGGTGCCGGCGGAGCAATCCTCGCCGGGGCCTTCCGGGCGTGCGAGCTGGCGCAGCAGGCCGGTGAACGAACCAGTGCCAGGTCGTGCGCCGCCGGCCTGCGGGCCCGAAGGCCAGCGCCATTGCAGCGGCGAAGCCGGCCGGACACCAGGCCATTGCGCATACTGATGCAGCCCGGTGCAGGGCGTCAGGTAGCGCCACTGGCGCTGGTCGCGGCCGATGCGGCGCAGCGGATCCAGCTCAGCCGACAGGTCGAACTTGCCGAGAAACGTTGCGTTGCGCGACTTGATCGGCGAGCGCGCATAGACGTTGAAGTCGGGCCAGCCTTCGTACAGGTTGATCTGCGGCAGCGCGTGGTGCATGTCGAGCGCGTCGTCGGGCTGGTCGATGCGGCGGCTGGTGAGGAACAGTGCGCGGCAATCGAGCGTTGGCACCGCGCCGCGCAGGCGCAGCAGCACGAGCAGGTCGCCGAATTCCGCCGGGCGCGCCTCGGCGCGGGCCGGGTAGGCGTGCGGCTGCTCTTCAGGCCAGAAGGTGGACAGGCGCAGGGCCGAGCCCGGGAATGCTCTGCGCAGCCCTTGCCGGAGCAGGCGCAGGCCGTCAGGGTGGCGCAGAATGCGCAGGACGGAAAGATCGTCGCGCAGGGCGGCGTCGGGGTGGTGCGCGCGGCCGCCGTGCTCTGCGGCCAGCGCAAAACGCCACAGCGCGGTGTCGCTGGCCAGATCCTGTGCAGCGACATCGTGCACGGCACTAGGGCGTCCGCCGGGCATCGGCTCATGGGCGTCGCCGGCAGTGTCTCCTGCTGCGGCATAGGCGCTGGTGGTCGACCCGGCAATCGCGCCAAAAGGGCCCCTGAATGGCGGCCGGTTGCGCTCGGGCATGGTTATTCCAACATTGTTTTGTCAATTCTCTGGCGCGCAGCATAGCACCATGCAGCACACCAGAGAACGGCGCGGCGTCCCTTCCCTCGTTGGGGAGTGGCGGGCGAAACTACGGCGATCAGGCTGTGCGGAACGACGCCACCGCGTCGCGCAGCACCTGGGCCTGTTCTTCCAGCGACAATGCGGCGGCGGCGGCCTGTTCGACCAGCGCGGCGTTCTGCTGCGTCACTTCGTCCATCTGGTTGACGGCCCGGTTGACTTGCTCGATGCCCGAGCTTTGCTCATCCGATGCCGAGCTGATCTCGCCCATGATGTCCGTCACGCGCTTGACCGCGACCACCACCTCGTCGATCACGCTGCCCGCCTCGGCGACCAGGGTGGTGCCGTTTTCGACGCGGCCGACTGAATCACCGATGAGCTCCTTGATCTCCTTGGCCGCACCCGCCGAGCGCTGGGCCAGATTGCGCACCTCGCCGGCGACCACGGCAAAGCCGCGGCCTTGCTCGCCGGCGCGCGCGGCTTCCACCGCGGCGTTGAGCGCCAGAATGTTGGTCTGGAACGCGATGCCTTCAATCACGCCGATGATGTCGGCGATCTTTTTGCTGCTTTCGTTGATGCCCGCCATGGTGTCAATAACGCGGCCGACCACCTCGCCACCCTTGGCGGCGATGTCCGATGCGTTGACGGCCAGCGTGCTCGCCTGGCGCGCGTTGTCGGCGTTCTGGCGCACGATGCTCGTCAGCTCTTCCATGCTCGACGCGGTTTCTTCCAGCGACGAAGCCTGCTCTTCCGTGCGTTGCGACAAATCTGCATTACCGGCCGCGATCTGCTTGGTGGCACTCGCAATCGAATCCGCCGACGTCTTGATGTGGCCGATGGTGCCGGTCAGCTGCTGCTGCATCTGCGCCATGGCGACCAGCATGCTGTCGCGGTCGCCCGTGCGGGTTTGCACCTGCACGGCCAAGTCCCCGGCGGCAATACGGCGTGCCACCTCGGTGGCGTAACTCGGCTCACCGCCCAGCCCGCGTTGCACGTTGCGGATGATGAGCGACATGGCCAGCGACACCGCGCCGCCCACCAACAGGATGACGATCAGGTTGGCGATGAGCGAATGGCGATACGCCGCATCCACTTCCTGCAGAAAGACGGCGCTGGAGAGGTTCCAGTCCCACGGCGCAAAGTGTTTTACGTAGCCGATCTTGGGCAGCGCGGTTTCGCTGCCGGGCAGACGGCCCTGGTATTCGGCAAAGCCAAAGCCTTTGTCTTTGGCGGCGGCGACGATGGTCGGGTAGACGGGCTTGCCGGTCGGGTCTTTGAAGCCTGCGGTGCTTTTGCCGACCATGTCCGCCAGCGTCGGGTGCATCAGCAGGATGAACTGCGAGTCGACCACGAACAGGTAGCCGGTGGTGCCGTAGCGCATCGAGGCGAGCGTCGACAGCGCCGCCTTCTTGGCATCGGCTTCGCTCATGGCGCCGGATTGCGCACGGCCGTGATACAGCTTGGCGATGCCCTCGGCGGCGTCCACCAGGTTCTGCAGGCCAACCTTGCGTTCATCAAGCATGGTGGCGCGGGTTTCCATTGCGCTCCAGATGCCGACGCCGATCAGCCCCAGCCACATCAGGGCCAGCGCGAGGCGCAGTTTTGCTTTGAGTGTCCACTGTCGCATGTCGCGTTTTCTCCACTTATTGTTTGACGACTCCGCAACGGTGTAACGGCGATGACGTGGTCTTCTTTAGTGGAGGTGCCGCGAGCGCAGTGTGCGGATTTCCGCAAAAAGAAGGCGCCGGCTTGCACCGGCGCCCGAAGAGACGGCGCCCCACCCACAGGAGGGAGGCACCGCCGCGCGTTGGGAGGTTTCGTTATCGGCGGCCGATCATTGCTCGCGAACCCACGTCTGTGTGCGGCCCAGCAGGCTGATGCCCAGGAAGCCGCGCACATTGAGTTTCTGACCGTCTTCCGACAGCGACATCTTGGCGCTGTAGACCTTGCCGTTTTCCGGGTCCAGGATCTGACCGCCATCCCAGTTGTTGTTGCCGTTCGCCTTCAGGCCCGTCAGGATCGTCAGGCCCTTGATCGGCTGGTCCTTGCGATCGTCCGTGCACTTGGTGCAGGTCTTGTTCTCGTCGCCGGGCACCAGGATCTTGCTGACCTTGCCCGTGAACGTGCCGCCGTTGTCGATGATCGTGACTTCGCCTTTCTGTTTTCCGGAGTTGTCGTCAATGGTCTTCCAGATGCCGGCAGGGCTGGCTTGCGCGAAGGCGCTGCCAGCTGCCAGTGCGAGGGCCAGTGCGCCGGCCAGGCGCGCGAGAGAGTGGGGGGGGCGTTGCATTGTGGAGTCTCCTGTTGTCAGCATAAAAAGAATCGGTGAGGGCAGATCGGTGATGTCGGCGCAGGGATCAATGCGCGCTCAACGCACCGGTCAGGGGTGACAGCGGATTGCTGCCGGAGCCGCCGGCGGCGTTCGTGACGCCACCCAGCGCATTCGTGATCGGGGCAAGCGGGTTACTGCTGCCGGCTGCGCCGCTCAACGCGCTCGTCACTGGGGCCAGCGGGGTGCTGCCACCGCCCAGGCCACCACCGAGCGCGCTCGTGATGGGTGCGAGCGGGTTCGTCGAGCCGCTGCCGCTGCCGCCGTTGACCAGACCGCCCGCGCTCGCTACCGTGCCGCCCACGGCGCCAACCACACCGCCCACGTCACGCGTGAGCGGGTTGCCGCCAGCCGCGCCGACTTGCGTACCGGCGCTTTGCAGGCCGCCTCCAGCCGTATTGAGTGCACCCGCCAGCGGGCTGCCGAGCATCGTCGAGCTGCCGACCGTCTGCGTGCCCTGCACGACCTGCGACGACAGCGGCACGATCGCGTTGCTGGTCTGCTGCGTGATCTGCTGCACCGGGCCGCTCGACGTACCAATGGTGACGAGCCCGCCGACACCCTGCAGCACTTGCCCCAGCGCCGACACACCGCTGCCCGCCGGCGACGTCACCGGATTCAGCGGCGCCAGCGGGCTGCCTGGGGCACCCAGGTCCGAGACGGTCTGCCCGGCGTTGCCCACCGTCACCCCGGTGGAGCGGATCACATCGCCCGAACTCTGCACAGTCGTGCCGACCGGGTCCGACGTTGAGCCGATCTTGCCGAGCCCGTTGCTGATGCCCGAGCCCAATATCTGGACGGTATTGCCGCCGGAGGTGACCGTTGCGCCCAGGTCTTTCTGTGCCGCCGTGCCGCCGATGACGGGTACCGAGGCTGTACCGATGGTCGTGCCAAGGTCGCTGACGGTCTTGCCCGACTGCGTGACGACGTTGCCGCCGTTGCTGGCCACGTTGCCGACCGGCACCGCACCCGGCACATTGTTCGAGGTGGGTTGCGTGGTGTCGCCGTTCGGGTTGCCGCCCGAAGCGCAGCCGGCCAGCGTCAGCACCGCGACTGCAGCCGCGGCCAACAGCGGGCGTGATGCCGAAAAAGCGGGCAACGAAGCGGAAGAAGCGTGGAGCGGGTTCTGAATCTTCATGGTGAGTCTCCTTGTAAGCGCGGCCCGTACCGCGTGTCACCGCCGGGTCAGAAGAACGCGCATCTGGCGTCCAGCGGGTAGCATCCGCCTGCGTTTGCCGTCGAATGCAAAAAAAGTTCTACAGAGCAGGCGCTAGCGATGCGCGCCGGATGTCACACCCGACAGCACGCCGCCAACCAACCCGCCCACCGTTGTGCCGACGCTGCCCAATCCGCCCAGCGGACCGGTTGCGGCGCCACCAATTGCACCAATTGCACCAATTCCACCAATTGCACCAGTCGAGCCGAGCGCACCTGCGCCAGGCAACCCCGCCGTCAGCGAACCGACTGCCGTCGTCACGGGTGCCAGCGCACCACCGAGCGCGCCGCTCAACGCACCACCTGGCGAGCCACCTGCCGCAGACGGCGCCGTGGGCATGACCGCCGTCGACAACCCGCTGGTGAGGGAGCCGATCGCACCCACCGTATTCCCGAGCGTCGACACCAGTGCATCACCCTTGCCGGCCGTCGTGATCGTGCGACCCTCGCTGTCCAGCGCGCCGCCCAGCGTCGCCAGCGCGTTGCCCACCGGCGCGCCCAGGCCAGTGGTTGCGCCCAGCGTTTGCGTGGCAGAAGTCAGCGTGCTGGTCAGCGGCACGATGGCGGTGATGGTGGTGGTGCTCACCTGCTCGACGGGGCCGGTCAGCGTCGTGATCGGCGTGCTGCCGCTCGGTCCAGTGCTGCCCGTTGCATTGCTGCCGCTGCTGCTCGACCACGTGGGCGAAGTCGATGCCGCGATCGCTGGCTTGGATTGCGAATCGCTGCCGCCGCCGAGCGACGTACCCATGTCGCCGCTGCCCGAATTCGCGCAACCGGCCAGCATGGCGAGCGATGCCGTCGCCAATATGCAATGCCTGCACCGCAGGAAAACTCCGCGCTTCGGCGGATTCGATTTCGACAAGAACGCTTGATTGCGCATCTTGTGCCTCCACGACTCAGAACAGAACGCTTGTGTTGGACCCCTTCTGTCTTGCGCTCTTTGCTCGTCGGGTTTGTCGTCGTCAGGCATGCTGGGTTGGCGACGACCTCCCTGTCTTGTCACGGACCACGCGCAGGTCCGTGCCACACCGCGCGATCGATGCCGCGCTGATGTGGTGAGTGGATCGTGATGTGAAACCGAATGGCATGACAATCAGCGGCAACCTGACACCCTGATATGCAGTTGCAGCAATTATCAGGATTGATTCCGCATAAAACGCCGCTGCTGGCTATTCTATGGGCATGGATTGCGCAGCAAAAATGGCCTCCGGATTGGCGTAGAACAATCCTTCTATCGTCGTAAAACAGCCTCGTTTCAAACGCAATTGCACGCGGTTTTCAGCAGTTGCTGAACAGGGTTTTCCCGCGATCAATGACACGTCGCGCGGTGCGCGGCGCAATCGCAAGGTGGTGCGCATCCGCAGTTCGGTATCCCCACGCATCGACGCCGGTACCGCACGCATCGACGCCAACAGCGTCTGCGTCGATGCAGCTCGCACTCATGCATGCATCAATGTCTCAACCGCATCACCACCACCTCGCGCATCGGAGGTGCGGCACGCGATTTGCGGCACATGCATGCGCGTCGTCGGCCATCGCAATGACATCGACTTCGCGTGGCGCGCATCGAGGTGGGCGAGGTGTGTGTCAACGACGTCGGCCGACACGTTCAACACATCGATGCACACGCAATCGACGCGGTCGGCACGAGCGCATCGATGTGTTGAGCGCGAAAAATTCGCACGCGTTGTCGTATCTACGCATCGTTTTTTTTGGCACACATCGCACCGCTCGCATGTCGACACGCACGATGATGTCGAGCGCGTGCGATGCACGTGCATGGGTTCACGATGTCCGCGCATGCAACATTGCGTGTTGCCGTAAACCGGCATGACCACTGGGTTTGCGGGACACGTGTGTCAACGTGGAGCAACGCGGTAACGTGATGTCACGACGCAAGAAAATGCGCATTCGCGAGATCGATCTGCGCGCATGCGCGATCCGAATCGCAGCGACGCACAGACGCAGCGCAATCCTTCACCAAAACTCGCCGCGCTTTTTGCATAAATCTCTTAACATCACCGCGCAAACGAATTATGATTCGCCTTGACAAGACGTTGACTTCGATGCAAGGAAGCTTCGCGCGATCAACGACGATGAAGTTCCAAGCGGCAAGTGAAAGGTAGTCGAGGAGCGTAACCACTTTGATGCACGCCACGCCGACAGGGCTGTTCGAACTCGGTGCCGTCTCTGCGATCCCCCCGTCGGGATGGGCGTACTACCCCCAAAAGAAAACGCGCGCTCTCCAGTTTTTCGCTGTCCGTAAAGTCACGCTGCAAGCGGCTTTGCGGTCTACGCAGCGATTCGCGCAAGATCAGATTTCAACCGGTGTGGCCACGATGCCCCGGTTCTCTCAATTGATGAAGACTCGCCGGATGCAATGTGTCTGGCCGGCTGCGGTGACGCCTGTGAGCGCAACCGAGGCGTGCAACTTGCTGCGTGTGTCCGCCGCGCAAGTCGCAGATCTTCCTACCGAATTCATTAGCGTGCGACTGTCGTTTGGTGGCGCGCCGATGAATCGCTCGCTCGGTTGGTCCGGCGATGCCAATGCATCGCGGGATCGGGCCGGTCGGGTTGCTCAATCTCGATAGTTCGATACCCAATCTTGAAGGAGTTTCCCATGGCAACTGCTGCTAAGAAGAAACCGGCCGCCAAGGCCCCGGCCAAGAAGGCCGCTGCAAAGAAGGCTCCGGCCGCCAAGAAGGCTGCTGCAAAGAAGGCTGCTCCGGCCGCCAAGAAGGCCCCGGCCAAGAAGGTTGCTGCGAAGAAGGTTGCAGCTAAGAAGGTCGCTGCCAAGAAGGCTCCGGCTGCCAAGAAGGCCGCAGTGAAGAAGGTTGCCGCCAAGAAGGCTCCGGCCGCCAAGAAGGCTGCAGTGAAGAAGGTTGCCGCCAAGAAGGCTCCGGCTGCCAAGAAGGCTGCAGTGAAGAAGGTTGCCGCCAAAAAGGCTCCGGCTGCCAAGAAGGCCGCAGTGAAGAAGGTTGCCGCCAAGAAAGCTCCGGCTGCCAAGAAGGCTGCTGCCAAGCCTGCTGCAAAGAAAGCTGCTGCCAAGCCTGCCGCGAAGAAGGCTGCTGCCAAGCCTGCTGCGAAGAAGGCCCCGGCGAAGAAGGCTGTCGCCAAGCCCGCAACTGCTCCGGCCGCTGCACCTGCTGCACCCGCTGCCAAGACCGCGCTGAACCCGGCTGCGGCATGGCCGTTCCCGACCGGCAACCGTCCGTAAGTCATTCTTACGACGGCGATCCTCCGGGACCACAGCGGCGCGCAGGTCGCGCCCACCTGATCGGATACCGCGTATCCGGTCCGCAAGATCCTGGCGTCTTGCACCGCCCGCCGATCGGCTCACGCCCCGGCGGGCTTTTTATTGGCCACGCGGTTGCTCATGCGTTTCTTGCAGGCAAAAAAAAACCGCACCGGCGTGATGCCGATGCGGTGTTTTCAATGCGTCCGATCAGTCTGACTGCTGAGTCGGTGTCGTCGATCAGTGCGTCACGCGCGTCACGCCGCCAGACGACAGCA
Source organism: Ralstonia sp. SET104 (assembly GCF_003851545.1). Taxonomy (GTDB): domain Bacteria; phylum Pseudomonadota; class Gammaproteobacteria; order Burkholderiales; family Burkholderiaceae; genus Ralstonia. The sequence continues at coordinate 11,302 of NZ_BHVX01000027.1, forward strand.
GGCGCACACGCTCGCCGGGGCGGAAAGCCTCGTCGGCGTCCTGTGTGATGGCGCGGTATTCACCGTTGTCGAGCTTCACGGTGATTTCCAGGCCGGGACGTTTGTTCATCTGACCTTCGAGCGCGCTGCCTGCCACGCCACCCAGAATCGCACCGAGCACGCCTGCCGCCACCGAGCCGTTGCCGCGCCCGATGGCTGCTGCCGAACCGATGCCACCGATCGCGCCGCCGGCAATGGTGCCGACGCCGGTCTGTTCACGGTCGATTACGACGTTGCGCACGGAATCCACCGTACCGAAGCGCACGGTCTGCTCGCGCTGCGCCTGCCCAGAGGTATAGGCGCTGTTGGAGTTGGTGCCCATGGCGCAGCCTTGCAGGCCGAGGGCGGCGATCAGCATAGTCGCGGCGCCGATGCGATAGATGGGTTTCATGTCTGTTCCTTATTGATACCGGTACCCGAACGCGGACTCGAAGCGCCGGGCAATTTCGTCGACGGGCAGGCCGTGATTCTGCGGGCCTTGGCAAGCGATTTTGATTGAGCCCATCAGGCTGGCGAGGCGACCGGTGGTGTCCCAGTCCAGGCCGTTCTCGATGCCGTAGAGCAGGCCGCCGCGGAAGGCGTCGCCGCAACCGGTCGGGTCGACCACGCGTTCGGCCGGCACGGCCGGAATAGTGTACTGCTTGCCGCCGGCGTGAATCTCCGCCCCTTCTTCCCCGCGCGTGACGATGTAAGCCTCGACGCGCTGCGCAAGTTCTGCCGCACTGTAGCCCGTGCGTGTGAGCATGACCTGCGCTTCGTAGTCATTGACTACCACGTAGCTGGCGAGTTCAACGAAGCGCCGGAGGTCGGCACCGTCAAACAGCGGCATCGCCTGGCCCAGATCGAAGATAAAGGGCACGCCGGATTCTGCAAACTGCGTGGCATGGTGCAGCATGCCGTCGCGGCTGTCGGGGCCGACCAGGCCGAGCTTGGCCGGCAGCGCATTCTTGACCGAGTTGATGCTCGAGTGGCTCATCGCGCCAGGATGGAACGCGGTGATCTGGTTGTTGTCGCGGTCGGTCGTGATCATCGCCTGCGCAGTGAACGTGTCCGGAACCTCCGTGACATGCGCGGTCGAGATGTCGAGCTTCTTGAGGTAGTCCAGGTACGGGGCGGCATCCTGGCCGACCGTGCCCATGATGATGGGTTCGCCGCCGAGCATCTTGAGCGTGTAGGCGATATTGCCTGCGCAGCCACCGAACTCCCGGCGCATGGTCGGCACCAGAAAGGAAACGTTCAGGATGTGGATCTTGTCGGGCAGGATGTGTTCGCGGAAGTGTCCGTCGAACGTCATGATGGTGTCGTAGGCAACCGAGCCGCAGATCACGCTGGCCATATTGAGAAGCTCCAGATATGACACGGCCGCCCAGTGGACGGCCGTGTGATGAACGAGAGACCGGGCGCCGGTCTCGGTACGCAGTACAGCTTACTTCAGCGCGGCCAGGGCGGCGTCGTAGTTCGGCTCGTCCTTGATTTCGGGCACGAGTTGCGAGTACAGGACGTTGTCGTTGGCGTCGAGTACGACCACGGCGCGGGCGGTCACACCAGCCAGCGGGCCAGACGTGATGTCGACGCCGTAGGCTTGCTTGAAACCCTTGTCACGGAAGGTCGACAGCGGCTTGACGTTCGCGATGCCTTCGGTGGTGCAGAAGCGGCCGGCGGCGAACGGCAGGTCGGCGGAGATGGAGAGCACGACCGTGTTGTCCAGCTTGGCGGCGGCTTCATTGAACTTGCGCGTGGAGGTGGCGCACACCGGGGTGTCCAGGCTCGGCACGATGTTCAGGACCTTGCGCTTGCCGGCAAAGTCAGCCAGCGATACGTCCTTCAGATCTGCGCCGACCAGCGTGAATGCCGGGGCCTTCGCGCCAGCGGTCGGGAATTGGCCGCCGACTTCGATCGGGTTGCCGCCAAGGGTCACGTTTGCCATGGTGTTGCTCCTTCCTTTGATGCGTGTTGGGGGTGAATCAGGGGAAAAATCACGGATAGAAAATCAGGACCCGGTAATTGGCCGTCGGGCGCTGGGACTGGAATCGTACCCGAATCGGCAGCTCGGCGCGGGCGGGCAGACCAGACTTGCCGTATGCACTGTCGCTCGGGTTCAGATAGTCGTTGGGCAGCAGGGCGCGGCGCGAGAGCAGTTGGTCCTGCAGGTCGGTCGTGATCAGTTCGATGGCCGGCAACGCGATGGGCCCGCCCGCGCGGTTGCGCAATGTAGCGGTCAGCACGTACTGGTCAGATGCATCGCCTTCTTGCCGCTGCAGTTGTGACGATTCGATCTGCAGTGCATCAAGATCTCGTGGCGGCGCGATCGTGCAGTGCAATGGCTGGCACAGCGCTTCCAAGAGCGGGCGTGTGGACGGTGCACGGCGAGCGATTTCCGCGCGGGCCAGGAAAAGCACCTGCGCCACTGCCAGCACCGCCAGCAAGCCGATCGCAATGCGCGCCAGCGCGCGACGGCCGGTCGATTTGCGTGCCTGCTCGCGGGCCTGTGCGGCACGCAGGAAATCCAGCGTCGCGGCAGAGACACCATGATTCGGCCCACGCACCTTGCTTGGGCGCGGCGCACCCGTCAGCGTGCGCTGTGGCGTTGGGCTGGTCGGCTCGACCTGCGTGCGGCGTGCATGGCCATGGCGGCGCGGCACCGGTGCGAATAGCGCATGCGCATCGGTTTCGTGGCGCATCCAGACCGAATCGTGCCTTTCAGCGTCGGCTTTTGCGAGCGCGGCGGTTGCCGGCACGGGAGGTGTTGTTGCCGCAGCGGCCACTGGCTCGATGGCGAGTTCGACCGGCAAGTCTGCCGACGGCTGCTTGGGCACGGCGGCCGCGAACGTGTCTTCCTCATCGCCGAAGTCGCGGATGGGCGGCAGGCCGTGGAATGGATCGGCAGGTGTAGCAGGCGGTTCGGGTTCTGGTGCGCGTTGCGCCGGTGCGGCGGGTGCTTCGATGGGTGGCTCGGCAGTGGGCTCAACGGTCGGCTCAACAGTCGGCTCAACGGGCGCTTCATCGGGTAGTGGACGTGTATCGGGCGCGGTCGATTGCACGTCGGGCGCGGGTGTCGCACCTTCGACTTCGCCCAGATGCACTTCTGCAATGCCTTCTTCCGGAACCTCTTCTTCCCAGATCAGCGTCATGCCGAAGCCGTGATCATCCTCGGCGGCGGGCGGCACGGCGGGCGTTTCCGGCTCAGGGCTGGCGGGCGGTGAGAACGGCGCGACGCGAGCAGCGCGTTCTGGCAATGGCTGAGGCTGCGGCGCTTTGGCAACCGGTGCTGTGGGCGCGGCTACGGCACCCAGTTCGATCAGATGATCGCGGCCATCGAAGACGTGATTGCAGCGCCCGCAACGGACGAGACCGCCGCGCAGCCGAAGCTGATCAGCGACAACGCGGAATGCGGTTTGGCAGTTGGGGCAGCGGGCGGCCAAACGTGGCGCAGCTTGAGGCGCAGTTGCCATGCGGGACGAGGAGAAAAAAGCCGACCGCGCGAGTATTGCAGACAGCGACGCCAGCGTCGACCTTTGCAGGCAACACTGGCGCGCAATACCGCGAAATTACGCGGGCTTCACGCCGCGGGTTTGACTCCATGCAGGCAGACCCAGCCGTCACGTGCACGCCACACCGTGAGCGGAATGGCCGATGCGTATGCGGCGGCCACTTCTTCGGCTTGGCGCTCGAGCACGCCCGACAGGATCAGCCGCCCCCCCGGGCGCACGCGTGCGCACAGCATGGCTGCCATCAGTTTGAGCGGGTTCGACAGAATGTTGGCGACGACCAGGTCGAAGGTGCCTTCGGGTGCATCGTCGGGCAGGGCGAACGTGGCTTCGACATGGTTGCGCTCGGCGTTGTAGCGCGAGGCCTCCACGGCGTTCGGGTCAATATCGACGCCGACGGTCTCACCGGCACCAAGCTTCTTGGCGACGATGGCGAGAATGCCCGAGCCGCAGCCGTAGTCGAGCGTGCGCTCTGCCGGTTGCACATGCTGCTCCAGCCATTCCATGCACAGGCGTGTGGTCGGGTGGCTGCCGGTGCCGAAGGCGAGGCCGGGGTCCAGCTCCAGTACCACGGCGTCGGGTTCCGGCGCGTCGTGCCACGAGGGCACGACCCAGATGTGCTCGCCGATGTGGATCGGCTCGAACTGAGATTGCGTTACGCGCACCCAGTCCTGCTCTTCGACTTCGCGCACGGTGTACGCGGGCAGCGGCGACAGGCCGATCTCGTTGGCTGCGGCCGCGACCAGCAATGCCGGATCGGCATCGTCAGCCAGCAACGCGACCACGCGCGAGCGGTTCCACGCCAGGCGCGTCGGCTCGTGGCCGGGCTCGCCGAAGAGCGGTTGCTCGTCGGGCGTGTCGGCATCAGCGTCTTCCACCGACACCGACAATGCGCCCAGGTCGAACAGCGCCTCGGACAATGCCTCGGCGTCGTCACGCGCGACTTCGAGCACGCATTCGCGGTACGTCACTTGCTGCCGCCCTTAGCCACTTCCTGCTGCGCCAGACGGTGCTCCAGGTAATGGATGTCCGTGCCGCCTTCAACGAAGTTGGCGTCGAGCATCAGATCGCGGTGCAGCGGCACGTTGGTCGAGATGCCTTCGACCACCATTTCCGACAGCGCGATGCGCATGCGGGCAATCGCCTGCTCACGCGTGGCGCCGTACGTGATGACCTTGCCGATCATCGAGTCGTAGTTGGGCGGCACGAAGTAGCCGTTGTAGGCGTGCGAATCCACGCGAACGCCGGGGCCACCCGGCACGTGCCACGACGTGATGCGGCCCGGCGACGGCGTGAACTTGAACGGATCTTCCGCGTTGATGCGGCATTCGATGGCGTGGCCCTTGAGGGTGATGTCCTTCTGGCGGAAGCGCAGCTTTTCGCCGGCCGCCACACGGATCTGCTCTTGCACGATGTCGACGCCGGTGATCATCTCCGTAACCGGGTGCTCGACCTGCACGCGCGTGTTCATCTCAATGAAGTAGAACTCGCCGTTTTCGTACAGGAACTCGAACGTGCCGGCGCCGCGGTAGCCGATCTTCCTGCAGGCGTCGGCGCAGCGGTCGCCAATGCGCTCGATCAGGCGGCGCGCGATGTGCGGTGCCGGCGCTTCCTCGATCACCTTCTGGTGACGGCGTTGCATGGAGCAATCGCGCTCGCCCAGCCAGATGGCGTTGCGGTGCTGGTCGGCCAGAACCTGGATTTCCACATGGCGCGGATGCTCCAGGAACTTCTCCATATAGACTTCCGGGTTGCCGAAGGCGCGGCCGGCTTCTTCGCGCGTCATGTTGACGGCGTTGATGAGCGCAGCCTCGGTGTGCACCACACGCATGCCACGACCGCCGCCGCCGCCAGCGGCCTTGATGATGACCGGATAGCCGACCTTGCGCGCCGTTGCCAGGATTTCCTTCGGGTCTTCGGGCAGGGCGCCTTCCGAGCCCGGCACGCACGGCACGCCGGACTTGATCATGGCCTGCTTGGCCGACACCTTGTCGCCCATCAGGCGGATCGATTCGGGCGTCGGGCCGATGAAGGTGAAGCCGGATTGCTCCACACGCTCGGCAAAGTCGGCGTTTTCTGACAGGAAACCGTAGCCGGGGTGGATCGCTTGGGCGTCGGTCACTTCAGCGGCCGAGATGATGGCCGGCATGTTCAGGTACGACAGTGGCGACGGTGCCGGGCCGATACACACGGCTTCGTCGGCCAGCTTGACGTATTTGGCTTCCTTGTCCGCCTCGGAATAGACCACCACGGTCTTGATGCCGAGCTCTCGGCAGGCGCGCTGGATGCGAAGTGCGATCTCGCCGCGGTTCGCGATCAGGATCTTGTCGAACATCGTGTTCTCGCTACAAAAAGGAGAGGCAAGGGCGCTGTGGCTGGGCCGCGCTCAGTAGCAGCCCGGGTGCGCCGGCTCGCGCTCGGATGCGGCTAGGTCGTGAAAGACGGCCCGCCGCACGATGAGGGTCTGATGCCGGAAGATCAGCCGATCACGAAAAGCGGCTGGCCGTATTCAACAGCCTGGCCGTTGTCGATCAGGATTTCCTTGATGACGCCGGCCTTGTCCGCTTCGATCTCGTTGAGCAGCTTCATCGCTTCGATGATGCAGATGGTCTGGCCTTCCTTGACGGTGTCGCCCACCTTGACGAACTCGGCGGCGCCCGGTGACGGCGAGCGGTAGAACGTACCGACCATCGGCGAGGTCACGATGTGGCCGGCCGGCAGGGCCGGGGCCGAGGCTTCAGCGCCGACAGCAGCCGGAGCCGCAGCGGCGGGTGCGCCCATGACCGGTGCGGCCTGCATCTGCATCGGCGCATATTGCATCGGCGCCATCACTTGAGGTGCCGACTTGACGATGCGGACCTTCCCCTCGCCTTCGGTCACTTCGAGTTCCGAAATGCCCGATTCGGCCACGAGGTCGATCAGCGTTTTCAGCTTGCGCAAATCCATGAACGTTCTCCTGCAGCGTCGGCGATCTGGGGCGATGGATGCGCGCGAATGGCTCTTCAGCCGCACATCGATCAAATGCGCTCCAGGCGCTGGCGTCGTTGCGTTGGTTAAGTGGTTGAAATAAAAGGAAGAAAACGGCTGATCAGCCGCCGTGTTGATCGCTGTGTTGGTCGATGAGGAAGTCCAGCGCTGCCAGATAGCCACGCCAGCCCAGTCCGCAAATCACGCCCACCGCCTGGTCCGCCAGATACGAATGATGGCGGAACGGCTCACGGCGATGCACGTTGGACAGATGAACTTCGATGTACGGGATCACCACGCCGGCCAGGGCATCGCGCAGGGCTACGCTTGTATGTGTGTAAGCCGCGGGATTGATGATGATGAACTCGACGCCTTCGCTCTTGGCCGCATGAATACGGTCAACCAGTGCGCCTTCGTGATTCGATTGGAAGTGCGCCAGCGTCACGCCGCGCGCTTTTGCGCGTTCGACCAGGGCGGTGTTGATGTCGGCCAGCGTGGTCGCCCCATAGACCTCCGGTTCGCGCGTGCCCAGCAAATTGAGGTTGGGGCCGTGCAATACGAGCACGTTGCTGAGTCCGCTTTGATGCGCTTTGGCGATGGGTGTATCAGCCACGATTTGACCGGTTGAGCGAAGTTGGGCGCAATTTACAGCAATTTAGAATGCCTTGTCTAGTTTTTGCGGAGAAACTATCAAGAAATCGGTGTTTTCACCGATCTTGAGCGCGCCGCTTATGCTTTTGCCGGAGAAGAAGGGGAGTTGCGTGCACATGAACGCCAGATGACGTTTTTGTGGATTCAAGTGCGCTGCAAGGCTTCGCGAAGCTCCTCAGCATGCACACGGCCCATCTTCCGGAAGGTGATCTCACCTTGCGCATTGAGGATCACCGTAAACGGCAGGCCGCCCACTTCGTTGCCGAACTGACGACCCAGTTCCGTTCCGCCAAAGCCTGCCACGGCAATCGGATATGTTACGTGGACCTTGCCCAGGAACGTCTGGATATTGGCTGCCGAGTCAATGCCGATGCCGACAAACTTTGCCTTGGTTTTCTGCTCCTGTGCCAGCGCGGACAGTTCTGGCATTTCTTCCACGCAAGGACCGCACCACGGTGCCCAGAAATTGATCACCACCGGTTGACCGCGATAGGCGGCCAGATCCAGCGGCGCGCCACTGGCATCCGGCAGCTTGCTGCCATAAAACGCGGCAACCGCATTGTCGGCAGGCGTTTTGGGCTCGGTGGCGCGATGTCCGGCATAGATGCCCAGCGCCGTGGCAATCAGGCCGGCAATCAGCAGAGCAATCAAGACGGTACGGCGGGACATGGTTTTGCTGAGGTCTCTCTATGTATACAGAGGGAAGGCGTGCCGGATTGTACTCCTGTCGGCCGATCACCCCTGCGACAGTAGGGCGCGCACTGCTGCTGCGTCGCCGCGCTGGGCCTTGCCGGTGGCGTCGGCGCGCCGTGCGCCGCGCACATCGTTCATGTCATATAGGGCGATATGGACGCCGACTGGCGTTCCTGTTTCGGCGCGCAATTCGCGGGCAAGTTCGCGGGAATCGGGCCCGGCGGGCCATTGGCCGCGCCACAGGAAGCTGAGCGTTTCCACCTCGTCGCGGCCAGCGAAGTGAGCGCTCTCTGTCGTGTCGAAATCCACGCCGGCGTTGAGCAGGAAGATCGCCACATCCTTCGGGCTGTCGCAGAAGACCTGAAGGTGGATGTCCGAGTGCTCGCTGGCGGTGCCGTTGAAGACTGCGCCGGCCAAGTACGGATTGTGCACCGCCAGACCATCCATCAACAGCAGCGCGATGCGGCGCAGCAAAGCGAGCACGCGCGGCTGGGATTCGGCCTGGAACAGCGCTTGGTATTCGCGGACTTCCGTTTCAACCTGTTCGTTATCCGGCAGCCATTCGCCAGGGGCGCGGGAATCCGTACCGAGCACTTGGCGTGCGGCCTTGCGCTTGGCAGTGGCATAGTCAGCGCCATCCTCCGCGATCATGCGGGCGGCGGTGACGGCAATTTCTTCCCGCACGCGGGCGGGATCGAGGGTGGGGCGTTTGGACATGGTTCTATTTTACTGAAGCGCGAGGGCCCGCCTGAAGCCGCAGGTACAATGCGGCGCAACGAAGTTGAGATGGCTCCCATGCATATCCACATCCTTGGAATCTGCGGCACCTTCATGGGCGGCATTGCCCTGATCGCCCGTCAGGCAGGTCACCGCGTCACGGGTTGCGACGCCAACGTCTACCCGCCAATGAGCACCCAGCTCGAAGCGCAAGGCATTGAACTGATTGAGGGTTTTGACCCCGAACAGCTGTCCATCGGCGCCGATCTGTATGTCATCGGCAACGTTATTTCTCGCGGCAATCCGCTGATGGAAGCCATTCTGGACCGCAACCTGCCGTACATTTCCGGCCCGCAATGGCTGGGCGACAACGTGCTGCGCCAGAAATGGGTGCTCGCCGTGGCCGGCACGCACGGGAAGACGACGACCACGTCGATGCTCGCTTGGATACTGCAAGACGCGGGCTACAACCCGGGCTTTCTGGTGGGCGGCGTGCCGCGCAATTTTGGGTTGTCGGCGCGGCTGACGGAATCCGACTTCTTCGTTATCGAAGCCGATGAGTACGACACCGCCTTCTTTGACAAGCGCAGCAAGTTTGTCCATTACCGTCCTCGTACCGCCATCCTGAACAATCTGGAGTTTGATCACGCCGACATCTTTCCTGATCTCGCTGCGATCGAAACGCAATTTCACCATCTCGTGCGCACTGTGCCGGGCCAAGGCCGTCTGCTCGTCAATGGCCGCGAAGACAGCCTGAACCATGTACTTGCGCGCGGATGCTGGTCGGAAGTCGAGCGCTTCGGCGCAGAAGATGGCGAGGGCTGGAAAATTGCCCGGCTGGACGAGGACGACAGCTTTGATGTCGTCTTCAACGGTCAAACGCAGGGCCGGGTACGCTGGGCGCTGCAGGGCGACCACAACCGCATGAACGCGCTGGCCGCCATTGCGGCCGCTCGCCATGTGGGCGTGCCGCCCGCTCAAGCCATTGAAAGCCTGGCCCGTTTCGAAAATGTGAAACGCCGCATGGAAGTGCGGGGCACCGTCAACGGCGTTACCGTCTACGACGACTTTGCTCACCACCCGACGGCCATCCGCACCACCATCGAAGGGTTGCGTCGCCGGGTCGGCAGCGGCCGCATCCTCGCGGTACTGGAGCCGCGCTCCAACACCATGAAACTAGGTGTGATGAAGCAGGCGCTTCCTGAAAGCCTGTCCGGTGCCGATGAGGTCTTCGCCTATGGTGCCGCCAACGGTCGTGATGCCATCGGCTGGGACTTGGCCGGCGCGTTGGCCCCGTTGGGGAACCGCGCCAAGGCATTTTCCGATCTGACGGCCTTGGTTGAAGCCGTTACCGCGGTTGCCCGCCCTGGCGACCACGTGCTGGTCATGAGCAACGGTGGTTTTGGCGGCGTGCATCAGAAGCTGCTGGATGCGTTAGTCAACTGAGTGCATATGTCGGCATCCATCGTCTATTTGCACGGATTCCGCTCATCGCCGCGCTCATTCAAGGCGCAGTTGCTGGGCAAGCGGATGTCCTCCGTGGGGCTAGCGGATCACTATGTTTGCCCGATGTTGCCTGTCTCTCCACGCGAGGCGATGGCCGAAGTTGAGGCGCTCCTCGCTGAGTTGAGTGCGCGCGACGGTGCCAAACCGGTGCTGATTGGCTCGTCGCTGGGAGGCTATTACGCAACTTGGCTGGCCGAGCGACATGATTTGCGTGCGGTAATGCTGAATCCCGCAACCCGCCCGGAGCGCGATCTTGCTAAATATGTCGGTGAGCAGCCGCTGTGGCATGGCGGTGGCACGATCCGCGTGGAGCCCCATCATCTGGACGAACTCCGGGCGCTGGCCGTGTCTGCCATTACAAGGCCCGAGCGCTATTACCTGCTTGCTGCCACTGGCGACGAGGTCCTTGATTACCGCCAGATGCTTGCTCACTTTCCCGGCGCTACCACTCGCCTCATCGACGGCAGCGACCACGGTATCAGCGATTTCGCACAGTACATGGACGAAGTGCTCCTTTTCTGCGGTGTTCCTGCCGATTTGCTGACTGCGCACCCGTTTGACGGGGCCGCATGACCGAATCCCCGTCATACCCGCGCAGCCTCTGGCGCAGCGCGTTGCCCCCGGCGGTGGTCTATGACCGGCACTGGGCACGCTGGGCAGTCGGTACGGATTCGCTCACCGCGCGGCTTCGTGCGGCATCGTCGCGCTTTCGCGTGCAACTGCTCGGTCAGCAGCGCGCAATGCCGCTGCGTGACGAGTGGCGTTGCCTTGGCATGCCCGGTCCTGCAGCCACGTTGGTGCGCGAAGTCCTATTGATTTGCGATGACATTCCGGTGGTCTATGCACACACGATCGTGCACCCGCGCAGCGTGGCGCTCGATTGGCCGTTTCTGAAGGCGCTCGGGACGCAGCCGCTGGGCCATTCACTGTTTGCCGATCCGCGTGTTGCGCGGAGTGATTTTGAGTTCGCCTTGCTGGATGGGCGCCACCCGCTGGTGCGCCGCGCGCATGACGCGCTTGGCGATGCGCCGATCGCCGAGACAGCGCGGCTTCCGTCTCGCCGTTCGGTATTCCGGCGCGGGGCGAGTGCGATGCTGGTGACGGAGGTTTTTCTGCCGGCGCTGGCCGATTTCCACCCGCCGCGATAAGCGTATTTCGCGGGCCGGGCGCCCGGCCAGTGCGGTATCATCGCCCCCAACTTTTTTGTTGCGCGCACCGCGTTTCTGACGCTTGGGCGCGTGGCCATTCCACCTCATTTCAAGCGGTACTCACTCGTGCGGGTGCCGCAATCCATACAAATCCATGCAGTTGCTGTTTGAAGAAGGCGGCGAGATCCGCGCAGGCACCGTCTTGTCCCAACAAGGCGAGGCCTATCAGGTCGAGTTGCCGAGCGCCAAGCGCACCAAGGTCAAGTCGCGCGACGTGTTGCTGCAATTCGCGCAGCCGTCCGCCGGTGAGCTGTCGCAGGCCGCACAGGCGCTGTCGGCCGAGATCGACCTGGATTTCCTTTGGGAATGCGCCTCGGCCGATGAATTCGGCTTTACCGACCTGGCTGGCGAGTACTTTGGCGCGGGCGCCAATGCCACGCAGCAGGCTGCGCTGGCCATCGCGCTGCACGGCTCGCCAATCTACTTCCGCCGCAAGGGCCGGGGCCGCTATCAGCGCGCGCCTGAGGATCAACTGAAGGCAGCGCTTGCTGGCCTGGAGCGCAAGAAGCAGCAGGCTGCCCTGCAGGCTGAGTACGAAGCCGAGTTGAAGGCGATGCGTCTGCCCGAGGCTTTCCGCGGCAAGGCGCTGCAACTGCTGTTCAAGCCCGACAAGAACAGCCTCGAATACAAGGCGCTCGACGCCGCTTGCACCACGCTGGGCCTGTCGCCGATGCGGCTGATGGTGGCGGTGGGCGGTGTCGCCAATGCGCGCGCGTTGCACGAGGCGCGCTTCCTGTCGGAATGCTTCCCGAAGGGCACTGGCTTCCCCGATGTGAGCGTGCCGGAGCCAGCGATGGAGTTGCCGGCAGCCGATGTACGCGCCTTCTCGATCGACGACGTGACCACCACGGAAATCGACGACGCCATCTCCGTTACCCCCATTGATGACGCCACCGTGCGCATCGGCATTCATATAGCCGCACCGGGTTTTGGCATCCAGCGCGGCGAGCCGTTGGATGTGATCGCGCGCCAGCGTCTGTCGACGGTGTACTTCCCGGGCGACAAGATCACGATGCTGCCGGAGTCGGTGGTCGACCGCTACACACTGCAGGAAGGGCGCGCGTGCCCGGCGCTGTCGCTGTACGCGACGGTCGACCGCGCGACGTGGACGGTCACGGCCAGCGAAACGCGCTGCGAATCCGTGACGGTGGCCGCCAACCTGCGCCACAACCTGCTCGACGACGTGATCACCGCCGAGGCGCTGGCCGACGGTTCGGGCGAATACCCGTTCAAGGCCGAGCTGGCCGTGCTGTGGCCCTTTGCATGTGCGTTGTACGACGGCCGCCAGCAGGCGCGTATCGCCAGCGGCTTGAAGCCCGAGGGCGCGCAGAAGGGCGACTATTCGTTCTATATCGACACGATTCCAGAAGCCGAAGGCGGTGGCGAGCGCGTGCGCATCGAGCAACGCAAGCGCGGCTCGCCGCTGGACAAGATCGTCGCGGAGATGATGATCCTGGCCAACAGCACCTGGGGCCGTATGCTGGCCGATGCTGGCGTGCCCGGCATCTACCGTACGCAGAAGGCGTGGGGCATGCACCGCACGCGCATGCAGACGTATCCGGCACCGCATGAAGGGCTGGGCGTGGCGCAGTACGCGTGGAGTACGTCGCCGTTGCGACGCTATGTCGATCTGGTCAACCAGTGGCAGATCGCAGCGGTGGCGCAGCATGGTGTGACGGCCAAACTGATCGCGCCATTCAAGCCGAAAGACGCCGACCTGCTGGCCGCTGTGGCCGACTTTGAGGCCACCTATGCGGCCTACGCCGACCACCAGTCGACCATGGAGCGTTACTGGTGCCTGCGTTGGCTCAAGCAGGAGCCGGAAGAAGCGCGCCGCACGCGCATGCAGGCCGTGGTGCTCAAGGAAGGCGCCGTGCGCTTTGCCGACATTCCGCTGGTGACCAAGGTGCCGGAGTTGGCACAAACGGCACGCGGCACGCACGTCGTGCTCGACATCCTGGACACCGACGAGATCAACCTCGAGGTGTCGTGCCGCGTGGTAGAGATCCTCGCGCCTGCTGCGGATGCGCAAGCCGAAGCCGAGGCCATCGAAGAGGAGTTGGCCGAAGCCGAGGTGCCGGCTGAACCACAACCGGCCGTGGATGGGGAAGAGGCACGCGCTGAAGACGGCACCGCTGTGGCGCCGCCGCCGCAGGACGGCGAGAGCGGTGGAACGCCCGCCGCTGCCTAACTACAATCGCAGTCTGACCTTCATTCTTCGCGCATCGACCAGGAATCGCCCCATGGCCGCCCTCGCAAACCGTCCGGACTGGTCCGGCAGCAGCACGCTCACCAAGGCACTGGTTGTGTCGCTGGCCGTGCACGTTCTGCTGCTGTTCGTGCGCGTTGTGGCACCCGAGGCCTTTGACATCAAGCGTGAAGATCCGGGGCTGGATGTGGTGCTGGTCAACGCCAAGTCGTCTACTGCACCATCCAAGGCGACGGCCGTGGCGCAGGTCAACCTGAACGGCGGCGGCGAATTCGACCAGCAGCGCGCCACCACGCCGCTGCCCGCCGATACAAACGAGCAAACCGGCGACGCCATCAAGCTCACGCAGCGCCGGCTCGAATACCTCGAGCAGGAGCAGCGCCGCCTGCTCACGCAATCGAAAGACCGCGCACCGCTGGTCAACGACCGCCAGGTCAAGCCCGGCGAGCGTCCGCAGCCGTCACCCACCAACGGCACCGACGACCGCACCACGCAGGACGAGATCGCCCGCCTGCAGGCCGAGATCGACCGCAACCTCGAGAATTACGCCAAGCGCCCGCGCCGCAATGTGCTGACAGCCGCCAGCGCGCGTCAGGTCGATTACGCCCGCTACTACGATGCCGTGCGCCGCAAGATCGAAGTGCGCGGCACCGCCAACTTCCCCACCCAGAACGGACGCCCGCTGTATGGCGAATTGATCCTCGTGATCAGCATCAACCGCGATGGCCAGCTCGGTTACAACCAGGACGGCTACAAGATCGAAGGCATCGAGATCGCCAAAAGCTCGGGCAATCCGGTACTGGATCGCCAGGCGGTCGCCATTGTGCGTTCGTCCGCGCCGTTTGGCGGCTTCCCGGCAGAGATGCGCAAACGCGTCGATATCCAGGATGTGGTTGCCACTTTCAAGTTCACCCGAGCAGGCCTGGAAACCCACCTGCAGACCCGCTGATTTCGTCATCCATGTCGTCGTCGTTCCAAGAGGCCATCCTCGCAGCCGTGAGCGCGCCACCCGTAGATCGCTATGGCGTGATCGGCAACCCGATCGCGCACAGCAAGTCGCCCACCATCCATGCCGCGTTTGCCCAGCAGACAGGGCAACTTATTCGCTACGACCGCATCTACGCCGAACTGATCGCGTTTGACGAGACCGTGATGGCCTTCGTGCGAGAAGGCGGACGCGGGCTCAACGTAACCGTGCCGTTCAAGCTCGATGCGTACGCCATGTCGACGTCGCTGTCGCTGCGGGCGGAATCGGCCGGCGCGGTCAACACGCTCAGGTTCGACGGCGAAGAGATCTTTGGCGACAACACCGATGGCGTTGGCTTGATGCGCGACATCACGCACAACATCGGCAACTCGCTCCAAGGCGAACGCGTGCTGCTGCTGGGCGCAGGCGGTGCGGCACGTGGCGTGCTGCTGCCGCTGCTGGAGCACAAGCCCGCACGGGTGTTCCTCGCCAACCGCACGGCTGATCGCGCCAACAAGCTGGTCGATCGCTTCGAGGTCTCGGCCAAACTGCATGAAGTTGAACTCGTGGGCGGCGGCTATGACGAGCTTGCTGCCGACGATGTCTTTGACGTCATCATCAACGCCACGGCCAGCAGCTTGCAGGCCGAAGTCCCGCCGATTCCGGCCAGCGCGTTCGGCCCCAACGCACTGGCCTACGACATGATGTACGGCCCGCGGCCGACGGTGTTCATGGAGTTCGCCCGGCGCAACGGCGCCCGCGCGTGGGATGGCCTGGGCATGCTGGTGGAGCAGGCGGCGGAATCGTTCTTCGTCTGGCGAGACGTGCGCCCGGACACCGCGCCCGTGCTGCTCGCCATGCGTGAAGGGCTGCAGGGCGAGGCCGCAGTCGCGGCGCGCGCGCCTCGCTGAATCCGGAGCGCAGCCTCGCGATGATGCGTTGGTTCGGCTACGTGATCGGCTGCTTCCTGGCGGGCGTGGTCGCGCTCAACCTGTACTTCTTTGCCGCCATCGCGAGCTGGCAGGTGTTTGATCCGTCGTCCACCAGCTTCATGCGCGCCGAACGCATGCGCCTGTGCGGCGCCAATGTTTTCACCTGCGAGATCGACCACCGCTGGGTCAACTACGACCAGATCTCACGCAACCTCAAGCGCGCGGTCATCGCCAGTGAAGACGCCGATTTCGTCTCGCACAGCGGCTGGGAGGTCGACGCCATGCTCGACGCGTGGGAAAAAAACAAGCGGCGCGGCCACGTGGTGGCCGGCGGTTCGACCATCACACAGCAACTGGCCAAGAACCTGTTCCTCTCAGGCGAGCGCCATTACCTGCGCAAGGGCGAAGAGCTTGTCATCACGTGGATGCTCGAGTTCTGGCTCGACAAGGAGCGCATTCTCGAGATCTATCTGAACTCGGTGGAATGGGGCGAGGGCGTGTTCGGTGCGGAAGCCGCCGCGCAGCATTACTTCAAGCGCCCCGCATCGCAGTTGACGGTGGGTCAGGCGGCGCGCCTGGCGGCGGCATTGCCCGCGCCCAAGTGCTTCGACAAGAAGCGTTATTGCGCCAACGTGCACGTGAACTTCACGCGCAAGGCCACCGTGATCGCCAACCGCATGGGCTCGGCCACGCTGCCGGATTGATCTGGCGGCAGGTTTATTTCAACCAGCCTTTGCGGCGGAAGTACACCAGCGGAATCGCTGCCGACACGATCATCATCACGATCGCATACGGATAGCCCTGGGCCCAGTCCAATTCCGGCATCGCCTTGAAGTTCATGCCGTAGATCGATGCGATCAGCGTAGGCGGCATCAGTGCGACCGACACCACTGAGAACAGCTTGATGATCTTGTTCTGGTTGATGTTGATGAAACCGACCGTGGCGTCCATCAAAAAGTTGACTTTGTCCGACAAAAACGCCGTGTGGTTTTCGATGGAATCGATGTCGCGCAGCACCTGGCGCGCCTCGTCCTGCTGATCGGTCGAGAGCAACTGGCTGCGTAGCAGGAAGGACACCGCGCGGCGCGTATCCATCACGTTGCGGCGGATGCGGCCGTTCAAGTCTTCCACGCGGGCGATGATCTCCAGCACATCGGCGGCGGCGGCGTCGGTCACTTCATCGGCCAGCACACGTTTGCTAGCCTCTTCCAGGCGCTCATAGACCTCTTCGATCGAATCCGCCGAGTATTCCGCGTCGGTGGCGTACAGATCCATCAGCACGTCTTTCGCGTTGCGCACCGAGCCGGGGCGCAGCCGCGCACGCATGCGCACAAGGCGGAAGGCGGGCAGGTCTTCGTCGTGGATGGAGAAGAGCACATCCTTGGTCATCACGAACGCCACGCGCACGTTGCGTGATGTGGTTTCTTCGTCGAGCAGAAAGTCGGTGCGGATATGGATGTGGCCGTCTTCGCCTTCAAAGTAGCGGGCGGAGGCTTCCAGGTCCCCCAATTGCTCCAGCTCGGGCAGGACCACGCCGCAGGTTTCCTTGATCCAGGCAAGCTCTTCGTCGTCGGGGTCGATCACGTCGATCCAGATTGGCTTGTGCTGCAGCAACTCACTGCGTTCCTCGACCTGTTCTTGCGCGAGACGGCCTTTTTGCACGACGAACAGGTTGATCATGGGCGTTTCCTTAAAGCAGGCGTTGAACGGGCGGCGAAAAATCGCGCCGAGTGTAGCGTAAAGATGCAGCGGGTTCAGCCACAAACGGTGGCTTGGCGCGCACGCGTGGGGCGGGCACCACGTCCGGAAGATGCCGCCACTGGGGCGCCCGGCGAGTAAAATGCAGGCAAGTCATGCGGCAGTCCGGCCGCACTCTCACATTCCCGACACCATGCGATTTACCGAACAACTGGCTGCCGCCTGGCAGCGCAACAACTCCCTGCTGTGCGTCGGGCTCGATCCTGACCCGGCACGCCTGCCGGCGTCGCTCACCGGCACGGGCGGGGCGATTTTCTCGTTCTGCCGCGCCATTGTCGATGCGACGGCCGATCTCGTTTGCGCATTCAAGCCGCAGATCGCCTACTTCGCTTCGCAACGCGCCGAAGACCAGCTTGAGCAGCTCATCAACTACATCCACGAGGCGTATCCGGGCATCCCGGTCATTCTCGATGCCAAGCGCGGCGACATCGGCTCCACTGCTGAGCACTACGCCAAGGAAGCCTTCGAGCGCTATCAGGCGGATGCCATCACCGTCAGCCCGTACATGGGTTTCGACTCGATGCAGCCGTACCTTGCGCACGCCGACAAGGGCGTGATCGTGCTGTGCCGCACGTCCAACGCGGGCGGCAGCGATGTGCAGTTCCTCGAAACCGGCAACCGCCCCGTCTACCAAGTTGTGGCTGAGCGTGCACGCAATGTGTGGAACACCAGCGGCCAGATGGGCCTGGTGGTGGGCGCGACGTTCCCGCAGGAAATCGCCAAGGTGCGCGAGATCGTCGGTGATATGCCGTTGCTGATTCCGGGCATCGGTGCCCAGGGCGGCGACATTGAGGCCACCGTACGCGCAGGCCGCACGGCGGATGGCACCGGCATGATGATCAACTCATCGCGAGCGATTCTGTACGCCAGCACCGACAGCGATTTCGCCGATGCAGCCCGCCGCGTGGCGCTTGCCACCCGCGACCAGATCAACCAGTTCCGCAACTGATCCGCCCTGTCGGGCCGGTTGCGGTGAGAGCGAGGACGCCATGACCCCGCATTCGCACCGTCCTGCCGCCGGTATTCATCGGGAAGAGACCGGCAAGGACCCGGACCGCAAGCTTGAGAAAGAGCGCGACGATACTCACCAGCACGAGACGACGCGCCGCGATCATGATCGCGACCGCCGTCACGAGCACGACCACGAGCACCAGCCGGAGCACGATCACGGCGATCGTCGCCGGCCGGATCATCCCAGCGAGATTTAGATCAGGACTCCGCCGATTCCAGGAAATCGAGCAGCCCGCGCAACGCATGCTCGGCGGCCTGCAGGCGGACCTGCTTGCGGTCGCCCTTGAAGTGTCGCGTTTGCACACGCGTCTGCAAGCGATTGCTCCAGCCGAAGCACACCATGCCGACGGGCTTGTCGGGCGTGCCGCCGGTCGGGCCGGCAACGCCGGTAATTGACACAGCCACCTGTGCGCGGCTGTTGAGCAACGCGCCCTCCGCCATCGCATGCGCGACTGGCTCGCTCACCGCACCGTGTTCGCGGATCAGCGTGGCGGGCACCCCCAGCATCTGTGATTTCGCTTCGTTCGAATACGTCACGAAGCCGCGCTCGAACCACGCCGATGAACCCGATACGTCGGTGATGGCGGCGGATACCAGCCCACCGGTGCACGATTCGGCGGACGCCATCATCAAGCTGCGCTTGTTCAGTGTGTCAGCCACCAGTTCGGCCAGTTGGGCCAGGGCGCGGGATTCAGCCATTGCAATACCTTCGAAGCTTCGAACGTCAGAACGAGCGCCACAGCGCAAATACGAGCAGCGTGTAGAACGCCGCGAGAATATCGTCGACCATCACGCCGTAGCCGCCGCGTATACCGAAACCCTTGAGCGTGCGGTCGTAGTAGCGGATGGGCGCGGGCTTGACCATGTCGAAGAAGCGGAACCATACGAAGGCCGCGAACTGCCCACCCAGTGTGGTCGGCGTGACAAAAGCCAGCACGAGCCAGAACGCGACCATCTCGTCCCATACCATCGCGCCGTGGTCGGCCACGCCCAGGTCGCGCGCGGTGCGGGCGCATGCCCAGATGCCGATCACAAAGCCAACCGCTGCGATCAGCAGCCAAATCGGCCCCGAAATCCAGCGCGCAAACACCACGTAGATCAGCCACGCATACAGCGTCCCGACTGTGCCCGGCATGATTGGCGACAGGCCCGAGCCGAACCCGAGCGCCAGGATGCGCGCCGGATGACCGAACATGAAGCGCGCGGTCGGGCGGCGTACCTGTACGGTCTGGCCCGCTTCGAGGACCACAGTTTCGGGCTGGCCCGGCGGGTTGGAGGGCGGGAAGGGGGCGGAAGACATCATGAGGCGGAAGAAAAATGATCGAAGCTGCTGTGCATAAAGGTGACCGGCGCGCCTTGGGCATCGACAAGGCGCAGGCCGGTTTCGGCATCGATGCGGCCGATGCGTGTGACGGCAACCCCCGCGCGCAGCCCCGCAGCGACTACGGCCTCGCGAGCATCGGCAGGAGCAGTGAAGCAAAGTTCATAGTCATCACCGCCGGCCAGCGTGCATTGCAGCTGGAGCGCGGCAGATTGCCCTGCCAGCGTTGCTGAGCGCGGCACATCGTTGACCGCGACGGTTGCGCCTACACGCGATTGCGCGAGGATGTGACCCAGATCGCCCAGCAAGCCGTCCGATACGTCGAGTGCCGCCCGGGCGACACCACGCAGAGCCAGGCCGAGGGCGATGCGTGGTGTCGGCATGTCCATGCGCGGTTGCACCTGGGCGAGCGCTTCGGGCGTCAACGCCCATTCGTTGCGCAGGGCACCCAGTGCAAGGCGCGCATCGCCAACGGTGCCCGAGACCCAGAGGTCATCGCCCGGGCGGGCTGCGTCGCGGCGCAGTGCCGCAGCGGCGGGTACGTCGCCGAAGACAGTCAGGCTGAGCGTGAGGGGCCCGCGCGTGGTGTCGCCGCCAATGAGTTCGCAATGAAAAGTATCCGCCAGCGCGAGCAGGCCTTCGGAAAACGGTTTGAGCCAAGCCGGATTGGCCTCAGGCAGCGCCAGGGCCAGCGTAAAAGCGCGCGGCTCGGCGCCCATGGCAGCCAGATCCGACAGATTGACAGCCAACGCTTTGTGCCCAAGTGCGCGTGGCTCCGCATCCGCAAAGAAATGACGGCCGGCGACCAGCATATCGGTAGAAACTGCCAGTTCGTGCCCGGGGCGCGGGCCGAGCAGCGCGCAATCGTCGCCCACGCCCAACGTCGCACGCGGCGTCGGCCGGGTGAAGTAGCGGCGGATCAGGCCGAATTCGGACAAATCTGCTGCATGATCGGCGAACTTGGGTGAATCAACGGACTTGGACACGGCAGCGGTGATGGAAAATATGGGGCAAGCCCGATGGTGCCGTGACAGGACGGTGGAATATTGTAGCGAATGCGCATGGCACCCCCACCCAAAATCCCGTTGTGAGATCGCTTTTCACTATATAAAATGACGGGCCCAAGGAGGCGGACCGTGTTCCCGTGGCGCTCGTGAGGGTATCCCGGTGGCCCGCTAGATGCGACGGCCGGCGCGCGCGCTGGCCACCCGATACGAGAGACCCATGACCACGGTGGATACCCAGCCTCAACAGCCCGCCCGCACGGACGAAGAACTCAAGGCGCAGCAGCGCGCCGCCCTGCGTAAAGCCGCGCTGGAGTATCACGAGTTTCCGACTCCGGGCAAGATTTCCGTCACGCCGACCAAGCCGCTGTCGAACCAGCGCGATCTGGCCCTGGCGTACTCGCCTGGCGTGGCTGCGGCCTGCGAAGAGATCGTCGAAGACGTCGCCAACTCGTTCCGCTACACCGCCCGAGGCAACCTCGTCGGTGTGGTGACCAACGGCACCGCCGTGCTGGGTCTGGGCGACATCGGCCCGGAAGCCTCGAAGCCCGTCATGGAAGGCAAGGCCGGCCTGTTCAAGAAATTTGCCGGTATCGATGTGTTTGACATCGAGATCAACGAAAAAGACCCGCAGAAGCTGGTCGATATCATCGCCTCGCTGGAGCCGACCTTCGGCGGTATCAACCTGGAAGACATCAAGGCACCGGAGTGCTTCTTCGTCGAGCGCGAACTGCGCAAGCGCATGAAGATCCCCGTCTTCCACGATGACCAGCACGGCACTGCCATCGTCGTGGGCGCAGGCATTACCAACGCGCTCAAGGTGGTCGGCAAGGACATCAAGAAGGTCAAGCTGGTCGCTTCGGGCGCGGGCGCTGCGGCGCTGGCCTGTCTGGACCTGCTGGTCGACCTGGGCCTGCCGCGCGAAAACATCTGGGTGACGGACCTGGCCGGCGTAGTCTACGAAGGCCGTACCGAACTGATGGACCCGGACAAGGCGCACTTCGCGCAGAAGACCGAGCTGCGCACGCTGGCCGAAGTCATCGACGGTGCCGACATTTTCCTGGGCCTGTCCGCCGCTGGCGTGCTCAAGCAGGACATGGTCAAGAAGATGGCCGACAAGCCGATCATCTTCGCGCTGGCCAACCCGAACCCGGAAATCCTGCCGGAGCTGGCCAAGGAAGTGCGGCCGGACGTCATCATGGGCACCGGCCGCACCGACTACCCGAACCAGGTCAACAACGTTCTGTGTTTCCCGTTCATCTTCCGTGGCGCGCTGGATGTGGGCGCGACCACCATCACACGTGAGATGGAAGTGGCCGCCGTCCATGCCGTGGCCGAGCTGGCCCGCCAGGAGCAGAGCGACATCGTTGCCTCGGCCTACGGCATCCAGGATCTCTCGTTCGGCCCTGAATACCTGATCCCGAAGCCCTTCGACCCGCGCCTGATCGTCAAGATTGCGCCGGCCGTGGCGCAGGCGGCCATGCTCTCCGGCGTGGCGCAGCGCCCGATCGAAGACATGGACGCCTATCGCCAGCACCTGCAGCAGTTCGTCTACCACTCCGGCACGCTCATGAAGCCGATCTTCTCGGCCGCCCGCAAGGTGCCGATGGAGAACAAGCGCATCGTCTTCGCCGAAGGTGAAGAAGAGCGCGTGCTGCGCGCCGTGCAGATCGTCGTGGATGAAAAGCTCGCCAGCCCGATCCTGATCGGCCGCCCCGGCGTGATTGCCCACCGCATCGAGCGTTTCGGCCTGCGCCTGCGCGAAGGCGTGGACTTCACCGTGGTCAACCCCGAACACGACGAGCGCTTCCGCGATTACTGGGAGACTTACTACAAGCTGATGGCACGCAAGGGCGTGACGCCGCAGTACGCCAAGCTGGAGATGCGTCGCCGCAACACGTTGATCGGCGCCGTCATGGTCCACAAGGGTGAGGCTGACGGCATGATCTGCGGCACCATCAGCAACACGGCCGCGCACCTGCGCTATATCGATCAGATCCTGGGCGGCACGAACGCCGTGTACGCCGCGATGAACGGCCTGGTATTGCCGGGCCGCCAAGTCTTCCTGACAGATACGCATGTCAACGTCGATCCGACCGCCGAGCAGTTGGCCGAGATCACCATCATGGCTGCCGAAGAGCTGTGCCGCTTTGGTATCAAGCCGAAGGTCGCGCTGATGTCGCACTCGAACTTCGGTTCGTCGGAGGCGCCTTCGGCCGTCAAGATGCGTGAAACGCTCGCCATTCTGCGCGAACGTGCCCCGAATCTGGAAGTGGACGGCGAAATGCACGGAGACGCCGCGCTCGATGAAAAGCTGCGCGATTCGCTGGTGCCGGATTCGGCGCTCAAGGGCGAAGCCAACCTGTTGGTCATGCCCAACATCGATGCTGCCAACATCGCCTACAACCTGCTGAAGACGGCTGCTGGCAACAATATCGCCATCGGACCGATCCTGCTGGGCGCGAAGAAGCCGGTGCATATCCTCACGCCATCGGCCACGGTGCGACGCATTCTCAACATGACGGCGTTGACCGTCGTGGATGCTGCCGCCCAAGCGCAACGCTAACCGCCGTTGCACGAGAAAATGGAGCGCACGATGCTGCGCTCCATTTTTTTGATCTACTAAGTGTGCGTGCGCTTACATTTCTGCAAACTAAATAGCTGTATCAAAAAACCCTTCGGATTTTCACCGTCGGTTGATTGTTGTCATCGATGAGCGTACCCTTATGGGCCGAAGGGGTGCTTCTGAGCACATGAGGTCCGATCCGGGGATGGGCGGGTTCCAGCGTACGGTTTTCCGTACACACGTCTGACTGGGTCACCTTATTCGGTGCGCGCAATGGGTTGGGTTTGCAGGCGGAAGGATTCCCCAAGTCTTCGGCAGTCGCCCGACTTGTCATTCCCTGTCAAGCCTCTCACGCATTGAGCCGCTTCACTTTCAGCTGCAAACCGGTTGTCCGGATGATTATCGGACGGCCACCTGCGCTTGTGACCTGCGCCGGGCTCCGGTCGGCGCGATTCTCCCGTTAGGGCCTGCTGATGACAAAGCGACTTGGAGCGTGGATCGGCCGCTCCGTATCTCAGGCGATGGCGCGTGGCGCGCTAGCGGCAACGCTTGCGTTGTCGATGGCCGGCTTGCCGGCCAATGCGGTCGCCCGGGACACCACCGGCATGGCTGCAGCCGTGGGAACCATTCGCCCGGCAGACTTGCCCAACGAGGCGCAGCGCACGCTGGCATTGATCGAGCAGGGCGGCCCGTTTCCGTATGCAAAAGACGGCACCACGTTCGGCAATTATGAACGACGTTTGCCTGCACAGCGCCGCGGCTACTACCACGAGTACACCGTGAAGACGCGGGGGGCTCGCAACCGGGGCGCTCGGCGCATCATTTGCGGCGGCAATCAGCAAGCGGCCAACGATTGCTACTACACGGAAGATCATTACAACAGTTTTCAACGGATACAGCGATGACGACCAACATGTTCGGACTGGACGACTCGCTCACCGCACGCGATGAGCGCGTGGCCCGCGAAGCGTGGCACAAGGCGCAGAATTTGTACGACGGTGTGGTCGGGATGCAAGCCTTGGGCGTGCGCGTCGGGGGTGCGGCCAAGTTGCCTCCGCAGTTGCCTCAAACTGCACCGCAAAACATCATGACGCAGGACACTACTCAGACGGACGACGACGGAGGTCGCGAAGACGCCATGAACCTGTTCAAGACGGTGCGTCCGAATATCGTGCAATCGATCCGCGCGTTTCGCGTGACGGATCTGGCCGAGTCGGCGGCCAGCCTTGGCCAGCATTTCCTGTATGCCAACTGCGCTGCTGCGACGACCAAGAGCGAAGTGCTCGACGTGATCGCGCGTGAATTCCTGTTCCCGAAGCATTTCGGCAAGAATTTCGACGCCTTGGCCGATTGCCTGACCGACATGATCTTCAAGGCCGGCCCGCAACCGGGGTTCGTGATCGTGCTCGAGGGTTTGCCGTGCCAGCCCAAGTTCGATAAGGAAGCGCGCGAGGTGCTGCTGGATGTCTTCCGCGATGCGGCGGAGTTCTGGGGCGAGCGCAAGGTGCAGTTCCGCGTGTTCTACTCGTTCGCGTGAATTTGATCGCCACCGGTTGATCGGCGTTGTAGAAAAAAGCCCGCTTTTGCGGTAATGCCGTTCAGTTAAGACCTGAACGGCATTTTTGTTTTTAGGGGTTGGAGTTGTAA
>NZ_BHVX01000028.1 GCF_003851545.1 Ralstonia sp. SET104
ATAGTCGCACTGGGATCAAGCTCGTATCGCTGCGCATAATCCGGCGCTGCGCATAATCGCAAATATGCGAAGCCTCACATATTTACGAATCCCGGTCAACCCCCTTCACTGCCTGCCGGGCATCCGCAGGCTGCATGGGTCGCCAACAAATCCGCCATCCACTGCGAAAAGGGCACACCGATGATCCGCTTCGGGCTGGTATCGCCGCAAGACGAGGCGCTGGTGGTATGGACATGGATGGGCGAGGCCAGTGCATGAGCCTGTGTCGCATTCGCGTAGCATCTCATGGAAACTAATCGCATCCACCTGCCCCTCGGCGAGGAAATCGGCGGTCATGCCGGCGCCACGATTGCGCTCACCCCCTCGATCGACAAAGTTCGTGTCAGCCTTCCGGTTCCTCCGACAAAGGTGATTCCCATCATCTTTCTGCCGGGCGTCATGGGAACCAACCTGCGCATGAGCCGCCAGCGGCAAGCACTCCTCAATCGGACGGACAACAAAGCGTGGCGACCGGATGACCTAGGCGTTTCCAACCTATTCACCGCCACCAAGGACGCACAAAACCTCACGCCAAGTCAGCGACAGCTCATGTTCGATCCGGACGAGGTTGAAGTCGACCGCTACGAGATCACCGAAGACGCGGGCAAATTCGACCTGACTGGCGAGAAAACGCAAAACTCCGATGCGCGCCATCAGGATGTGCCCGACAAGCTGCCCAATATCGGCTTGCTGATGAGCGCACCGTTACCGCCGGCGGCCGAACAATGGAAAGCCAAACGTGGCAAGCACGAATCCACTGCCGCACAGAAAGCCCGCTGGCGTGGCTGGAGCGAGGTGCTGTTCCGCTCATCGTATGGCGAGGTCATCAAGCACATGGAGGCGCGCCTGAACGATATGGCGTGGCCGACCATTGGTGGCGGCACAAAGATCAGCCCACTCTGGAGCAAAGAGAACACGAATGCCAGTGCGCAGGTATTGGGCGTCAATCCCGCAAAGTGGGGCGGCGCAGGCGACGCGCTGACCGAGGCTGACATTCTGCGAGTGGCCAACTGCTGGTATCCGGTCTACGCGATGGGCTACAACTATCTGCAAAGCAATGGCACGTCCGCGCAGAAGATCGCCAAGCGTATTGACGACATCATCCAGATGTACAAAACCAACGGGCGGCAATGCGAGAGGGTCATCATCGTGACGCATTCGATGGGTGGGCTGTTGGCCCGCGCGCTGCTGCACCCCGATTATGGGAATGCAAAAGACAAAATTCTTGGCATTTACCACAGCGTGCAGCCCGCCTTGGGTGCGGCAGCGGCCTACAAGCGCGTGCGCACGGGCAATGACAAGGCGTCCATGGTCGACGTTCAGGGGAAAATTGCCCGCAACATCATGGGCAAAACCGGCAAGGAGGTCACGGCCGTCTTTGCCAACGCGCCGGGGCCACTGGAGTTGCTGCCAATCGCTTCCTATCCGCGTGGTTGGCTGCGTGTGAAAGCAGCCCATGGCGATCAGCAGGCGATGGCGTTGCCAAGCACATCGGACACGGCATGGAAGGCGTATCAAGCCGATCTGCAATTGCACAAGTCGCTCGGCACCAGAAAGCCGACGCCTCCTGCGGTCGTAGGTGAACCCGTTCACGACATCTACGCGCGTAACCCGAAGGAGTGGTGGCGGTTGCTCAATCCCGAGTGGGTTAATCCGGCAGGTAAGCGAGTGGAGGACTATAAAGATGCCTACTCGCAGGCCAAAGAAAGAATTGCTGACGCTCGGGATTTTCACAAGAACATCAAGGGGCTGTATCACCCCACCACCTACGCAAGCTACGGCGCGGGTGCCTCGCAAAAAACCTATGGCAGCGTGACCTGGCGAGCGGATACCTCTGATCTCGCGCCGCATGGCGATCCCCTCACGTGGACCTTCGAGAGCGAGGACGGCGAGGGCAAGATCGTGGTGCGCACACAGGGCAACAAGTTGCTGACCCTGAACCTGGCGCCCGCGGAAGAAGCCGGCGACCAGACGGTGCCGGCCAAGGCATCGGCCGAGGCTGTGGGTGGCACGCACTTCCGGCAGACCGGTTACGACCATCAGAAAAGCTACAAGGATGCCAATGTACTGGCCAGCGTCCTGTATTCGATCGTCAAGATTGCCAACACTGCTACATGGTGGGACAAATGAAACGCCGTAGTTTCCCGATCATCCTGGGCTGCCTGCTGCTGGCAGGTACTCAATCATTTGTGTTTGCGGAGAAAAAAATGTCGGAACCCGTTGCCATGTCACCGCGCTTGCAGAAGCTGTTCGCCAAGACCAAGCAGGTGTGCTTTGGGCGCTATGCGATGGAGGTGCCTGCGGAGGCCGAGTTGTTATGGGGCTTTCAAAATTTCCCAGGGAAAATCATCACCCATGCTGGAGAGGCGAATCAACTGAAGAAGATGGCGGAGGCCTATCGAGCGAGTGAGCTTGCCAAAAGCAAGACCGCTGAGATTTCGTATTTCGGCCCCGGACCAACCAGCAATAGCCTGCAAATTCGGTCGTTCGAAGATGACACTGCAAAAGAGTTGGGGCTCGAAGGAACCTACACCTTTGTCGCAGCCGGCCCACATCTTTTCGAATGGTCGGGTGGTCGCAAGAACCCTGAGTTAATCCGCGCATTGCGTGCCCGCGATAACTACACCATCCCCACCGCCCCTGGCGTCTGCATCGACCACGGTTTCGTAGCGGACGCGACTGGCAGTTTTCAAGAAATCTTCAGCGCAGGCATCGACCTGCCGAGCTTCCCGGATGTCAGCTTCTCCTTGATGTCCAACAAGGACGCCAGCACCGATGGGGACCCGGGGCTAATCGAACGCCACTATGGTGCGATGGGTAAGACGCTCGAACCCGGTGTCACGCGCCTGCAATTGGGCAAGCGTGAAGTCAACGGCTGGAACGGCGAGCAAGTCCTGCTGAGACGCGACGGCATCGAGAAAGGCGTTTTCGCGCATGAGTTCCTCTGGGCCTCGATTGGCAAGAGTGGCAGCGCTTTGAATCCAGCCTCGGTCGATATCCGACTCAACACCGGCGTCAAAGCTAACCGGACACTCGGGCAATCGTCATCATTGACAGACCAAGAAGCGCTTGCCTTGTGGAATCGATTGCTGGATAGCGTGCGCTTCCGTGTCAACGCACCGCCCACCCAAACGGGTGCCCCCGTCACGGTGCGCTCGGGTGAACCGACCCCGTTGACCGGGTTGTGGCGTGCTTCACTGCCTGCCGGGCATCCGCAGGCTGCATGGGTCGCCAGCAAATCCGCCATCCACCGCGACAAGGGCGCACCGATGATCCGCTTCGGGCTGGTATCGCCGCAAGACGAGGCGCTGGTGGTGTGGACATGGATGGGCGAGGCCAGCGCATGAGGGCGCGTTACATCGTTGCGGCTGATCGCCCCATTTGAATGATGGATTTTTTACATCACGCTATTTCTGGCGATTCTGATACCGATAGGCAGGGCTATCTCCGCAGTCCTGTCCAACTCTGAAAGGTAATTCCTACCCAAACCGGACCAAGATGGGCTTGATCTCAAGGGTAGGGGTTGCCTGCAAAAGCTTACGTAGCAAAGGTCTCAGGTCTTCATCACGGTGGTTGAAGCGGTAGCAAGTTTCAGCCAGATAAAGATGAAAGAATTTGGTGGGCACACCGCGGTACGGATAGAGCCAATTCTTGGCGTAGCTCCAGAAGCCCTCGATGCCGTTGATGTGGTCGCGACCAACCGGTTTGCCCTTCTCCTTGCGCACCACCACGTGGTCACCTCGTAGCCTCAAGGTGGCATAGGCCTGCCAAGCATCGGTGTAATACAGCGAGCCTTCGCGGGTGTGGGCCTGAATCTGCTCCATGATGGCCGCCCGGTCATGCTGGGCAATCGGTGCGGCCTTCACTTCGCCGTTGCGCTTGACGATGCCGAAGACCACCACCTTGCCCGCCGCGCCCCAACCACGTTTGCCGTGCCGAGCCCCGCCAAACGTGGTTTCGTCGCACTCCAGTGCCCCGGCGAAAGGCTCGCGCAAATGCTCCTGTTGTGCCATGCAGGCACGGATCAGTCGGTAGAAACGCTCGCGTGACTTGGCGCTGACCGAGGTGTCGAAACGCTGCCGGTAGACCGGCACACCAAGCACAAACAGCTCCAGCAGGTGCGTCTTCTCGCGGCTGCTCAGTCGCACCGAATCCCACACGGACGTCCAGCTAAAACGCTTGCCGCAGACGCGACACTTGAGCCGTCCATCAGACAGCTTGTACGGCTTGCTAGCGGAACACTCAGGACATCGTTTCATCGTCGGACCAGGGTAACTCTGGTCCGGTTTGGGTAGGAATTACCCTCTGAAAACGCTTACGTCTTTTCAATCATGTGGCCAATCTGTGGTGCGGCTGTGAAAGCCCCACCCGTCGACCAGCGGCTGCACGCATGGGGGTTTTGAGCGGGCGGATACTTCTTGGAGAAGTTCGGTAATGGCGTCGAACGCTGCCAGGCGTGCAGCCTTGTCACAGGCATAGCCCGTTGCCGCCCGGCAGATCTTGGCTTGGCCAATGGGACGAATCTCGAAGCGCCACCCGTTCTTCTGCGACCACACCGTGGTCACGTAGCCGTCGGCCGGCAGGGATAGCGGGCCATCGAAACCGCTACCGCGCCTCCATGCGCGCGTCAGCCACTGGTGACGCTTTTCTTCTCGACTGCGCGGGGAGGCCTTGGGCAGGGTCGGCAGCGGTTTCACCCGCAACTCTCGGGAACACTGCCGGTCGACGCGCAGTACGCCGTCGTAGTTGTGATGGCGCAATACGTGCGCGGGCCCCGTGAACACCTTCCTGCAATGGTCACACGTGCCGCCACCGGAATCCGCCTCATCAGCGGCGACACGAACCCACCCCTGACGCGGCAAGCCAGCCTTGGTCCATCTGTCTTGCTCACAGGTGGTCGGCGGTTTGCCGGTGGTTTTACGGGGTGACCTCATTGACGACTGTACGGGTTGGCGAAAACCCGGCATGGTAGAGCGCCAACGCCCTGCCATTGCTGAAAGATATCGAAATCGGATTTAAGCGGAACTGCAACCCAAGCAGGATGCGGGCATGGCTTGCATGCCCGCCGAGATAGGCCACAGGCCAGTGCACGACCAATGCCACGCACTTCTGCGCGGCATGGCGCCACGACTCTTGAGACACAACTATTGACACAGTGCGGCGGATCCGCGACATAGCCGCCCCAATGCTGTGGGCTTCACCCCCAAACCCGGCAGCGATCCGCTTGCCGCCAAGCAGGACCGGCAGGCGCGGCACCTGCGCTAATCCTGATCCGACTCACATAGAAAAAAGCAGAGCCCGCCGCCTATCACGCTAGACCGTCTCGCCCGCCGTGCGCGAGTCGACGTGCTTGCCACGCGACAGCACTGGCACGAGCGCTGCGCCCGTATGACTGGCCGGGACGCGCGTCAACGCCTCCGGCCCGCAGGCCGCTACGATGGTGCCGCCTTCATCGCCGCCTTCGGGGCCGAGGTCGAGAATCCAATCGGCCTCGGCAATCACGTCGAGGTCGTGCTCGATCACGATCACGCTATGGCCGCCATCTGCGAGGCGATGCAGCACGCGGATCAGCTTGGCCACGTCGGCCATGTGCAAGCCCACGGTCGGCTCGTCCAGCACGTACAGCGTGTGCGGCGCCTTCTGGCCGCGGCGCGTGATGTCGTCGCGCACCTTCGACAGTTCGGTGACGAGCTTGATGCGCTGCGCCTCGCCGCCTGACAGCGTGGGCGAGGGCTGGCCCAGCGTCAGGTAGCCCAGGCCCACGTCCTTCATCAACTGCAGCGGGTGGGCGATGCTGTTCATTGCGCCGAAAAACTCCACCGCTTCGTCGATCTCCATGGTCAGCACATCGCCGATATTTTTGCCGCGCCAGGTGACGGCCAGCGTCTCCGCATTGAAGCGTTGGCCATGGCAGACGTCGCAGCCGACCTTCACGTCGGGCAGGAAACTCATGGCGATGGTGCGTACGCCCTGGCCCTCGCAGGCGGGGCAGCGGCCGTCGCCGGTGTTGAACGAGAAGCGCGAAGCAGTGTAGCCGCGTGCGCGAGCTTCCAGCGTGTCGGCAAAGAGCTTGCGGATGGTGTCCCATACGCCGATGTAGGTGGCCGGGCACGAGCGCGGTGTCTTGCCGATCGGGGTCTGGTCGACTTCCAGCACGCGGTCGATGGCTTCCCAGCCGGTGATGCTGTCGCAGCCGTGCCAGTCGTGTTTGACGTCGAGTTTGACGCGTGCCTTCGCATCCGGCACCTCGGCCTGAGCAGCCTTGCGCGCACGACGCGTGGCGGGCGAAGACAGTACCGAGCGGCCGACCGCATCGAGCAGATTGGTCATCAACACGTCGCGCGCCAGCGTCGATTTGCCCGAACCGGACACACCCGTAATCGCCACCAGACGTGACAGCGGCATCGTGGCGGTGACGTTGCGCAGGTTGTGCAGCTTAGCGCCATGTACGGTCAGCCATTGCTCAGGCACTGCCTGCATGCCTGCGCGGGGCGCAACCACCTCACGGCGCGGTTGCAACGGGTGTTCGATCGGATGCGACAGAAAGCGCCCGGTAAGCGAATCCGGCTGCGCGGCCAGGTCTTGCACACCGCCTTGCGCGACGAGCGTGCCACCGCGCTTGCCGGCGCCGGGGCCGATGTCGATGATGTGGTCAGCACGGCGGATGGTGTCTTCATCGTGCTCGACCACCACCAGCGTGTTGCCCTTGTCGCCGAGCTTGCGCAGCGCGTCGAGCAGGATCTGGTTGTCGCGCGGATGCAGGCCGATGGTCGGCTCGTCCAGCACGTAGCACACGCCCTGCAGGTTGCTGCCGAGTTGCGCAGCCAGACGAATGCGTTGGGCCTCACCGCCCGAGAGGCTGGGCGCGGCGCGATCCAGGCTCAGGTAGCCCAGGCCCACCTCTTCCAGGAACGACAGGCGGCTGTGGATCTCGGCCACCACGTCGCGGGCAATGTCGGCATCGCGGCCAGTCAGGTCCAGGCCTTCGACCCAGCGTCGGGTCTGGCTGACCGTCCACTGTGCGATGTCAACGATAGGTTTGCGGGCAAAGGTCACTGCGCGCGCCGTCGGGTTCAGGCGTGTGCCATGGCAGTCGGGGCAGGGCAGGTCGGTCATGCCATCCGGATCGACTTCTTCGGAGGGCAACGTCTGTTCACGGCCACGGTCATCACCACCGAGCACCGTGTCGTCAAACGCAGCGCGCTGCTCACGCGTAAGCGCCAGGCCTGTGCCGACGCAGCTTGCGCACCAGCCGTGCTTGCTGTTGTACGAGAACATGCGCGGGTCCAGCTCGGGGTAGCTGGTGCCGCAGGTCGAGCATGCACGTTTGGTAGAGAACACCTTGACGTTGCCCACGTGCGCCGTGCCGCCCTTGTGCATGGCGATCTGCAAGCCGTCGAGCGGTGCGAGCACGTGCATGATGCCCTTGCCGTATTCCAGCGCCTGTTCCAGCAGCGCACGCAACGCGGCTTCGTTTTCCGGCGAGACAACAATGTCGCCCACGGGCAGTTCCAGCGTGTGCTCGCGGAAGCGGTCCAGACGCGGCCATGGGTCGACGGTCAGGAATTCACCATCGACGCGCAGATGCGTATAACCGCGCGCCTTCGCCCATTTGGCCAGGTCGGTGTACACGCCCTTGCGGTTCACCACCAGCGGTGCGAGCAGGCCGATGTGCTGGCCGCGATGATCGCGCATGATCTGCGCAAAGATGGCCTCGGGGCTTTGCGCCGATACCGGCGTGCCGTCATGAATGCAGTGCTGCACGCCGAGCTTCACATACAGCAGCCGCAGGAAGTGCCACACCTCGGACGTTGTCGCGACCGTGCTCTTGCGGCCGCCGCGCGACAGGCGCTGCTCAATGGCCACCGTGGGTGGAATGCCATACACCGCATCCACCTCGGGCCGGCCCGCTGGCTGCACGATCGAGCGCGCATACGCGTTGAGCGACTCCAGATAGCGGCGCTGCCCCTCGTGGAACAGGATGTCAAACGCCAGTGTCGATTTGCCCGAGCCCGACACGCCCGTCACCACGTTGAACTTGCCGTGCGGAATATCGACGTTCAAGCCTTTGAGGTTGTGTTCGTGCGCATGGACGATACGCACCACGTTTTCGCCCTGGACTTGCGCCAACGCCGCACGCTTGGCGCGGCGCTCGGCCAGCGCCGTTTGCAGTGGCACACCTTCGATGGCCTCCGGCTTGCCGATGCTTGCTTCATATTGCTTGAGCGCCGCGCCGGTGTGCGAGGCCGCGCAATCCTTCACCTGCGCGGGCGTTCCGGCACAGACCAGCAACCCGCCGGCGTCGCCGCCTTCGGGGCCGAGGTCGACGATCCAGTCGGCCGCGCGAACCACATCGAGATTGTGCTCGATCACGATCAGCGAATGGCCAGCATCGAGCAACTTGCCGAACGCGCGCATCAACTTGGCGATGTCGTCAAAGTGCAGGCCCGTGGTCGGCTCGTCAAACATGAACAGGCGTCCGGCGTTGGCAGGCACATCCTGCTTCACTCGCTTGCGAGCGGCTGCCTGGGCCGCCTGTGCAGCTTCGGCCAGGAAACCGGCGAGCTTCAGCCGTTGTGCCTCGCCGCCCGAAAGCGTCGGCACCGGCTGGCCGAGCTTCACGTATTCCAGGCCCACGTCG
Organism: Ralstonia sp. SET104; assembly: GCF_003851545.1. Lineage (GTDB taxonomy): Bacteria > Pseudomonadota > Gammaproteobacteria > Burkholderiales > Burkholderiaceae > Ralstonia. Next base: position 8,681 of record NZ_BHVX01000028.1, read on the forward strand.
ACGATGGGCTGGAGCACGCGCAACACGTCGGCGTCGTCGGCGAAAACGGCGGCGGCTTCGCTCACCGTGAGCTCCAGCACATCGGCCACCGACAGCGCGCGGCCGGCGCGGGGAAGCTTCACCTCAAGAATTTCCGCGCGATAGCGGGTGCCATCGCAATCGGGGCAACGCAGGTAGATGTCGCTCAGGAACTGCATCTCCACGTGTTCGAAGCCCGAGCCGCCGCAGGTGGGGCAACGGCCGTCGCCGGAGTTGAAGCTGAACGTGCCGGCCGTGTAGCCGCGCTGCAGCGCCATCGGCGCCTTGGCGAAGAGCTTGCGGATTTCATCGAACGCGCCGACATAGCTGGCAGGGTTCGAGCGCGCGGTCTTGCCGATGGGCGATTGGTCGACAAACACCACATCGCTGATCTGATCTGCACCGTGCAGCGCGCGATACGCGCCAGGCGATTCCGTCGCCTTGCCGAAATGGCGCGCCAGGGCTGGGTGGAGCACGTCTTGAATCAGCGTTGACTTGCCGGAGCCGGATACGCCCGTCACGCACACCAGGCGCTGCAGCGGAATCTCCGCTGTGACGTCGCGCAGGTTGTGTTCGGCCGCGCCTTCAAGCACCAGCCGTGGCGTGGTGTGGTCAACCGGGCGCGCTTGCCAATCCGTCGCATCGGCCACGCGGCGTTGGCCGGACAGGTAGGCGCCCGTCAACGTATCCGCCTGGCGGATCGCTGCGGGCGTGCCGTCGAAGACGATGTTGCCCCCGCGCTCGCCAGGGCCGGGGCCCATGTCGATCAGGCGATCGGCGGCCAGCATGACCGAGGGGTCGTGTTCGACCACCACCAGCGTGTTGCCCGCGTCGCGCAGCCGCTGCATGGCTTCGACAATGCGATCGAGGTCCCGCGGGTGCAGGCCGATGCTGGGCTCGTCCAGCACGAACAGCGTGTTAACGAGCGATGTGCCTAGCGCCGTCGTCAGGTTGATCCGCTGCACCTCGCCGCCGGAGAGCGTGCGACTTTGGCGATCGAGCGTCAGATAACCGATGCCAACGTCGCACAAATACGCCAGGCGGGTGCGCACCTCGTCGAGCAACAGCTTGAGCGCATCGTCGAGCAGCACGGAAGGCAGCGTCAGGGCATCGAAGAAGCGGCGGATGCGCTCAATGGGCAGCAGCATCACATCGTGTACGGTCAGGCCAGGCAGGGCTTCGAGCTGGGCGCGGCTCCACGTCACGCCGCGCGGCATAAAGCGGTGTTCGGGGGCGAGCACGGCGTCAGCGTTTTCCTTGGTGCCCAGACGCCATTGCATCGATTCGGTTTTCAGGCGCGCGCCGCCGCAGGTTTCGCAGGTCGTGTAGCTGCGGTATTTGGAGAGCAGCACGCGGATGTGCATCTTGTACGCCTTCGACTCCAGGTAGTCGAAGAAGCGGCGCACGCCGTACCACTGCTTGTTCCAGCCGCCGCGCTTGAAGGCCGGATCACCATTGATGACCCAGTCGCGCTGCGCCTGTGTCATCTCCGCCCACGGTGTGCCGCGTGGAATGTCGGCAGCGGCGGCATAGCGCATCAGATCGTCCTGGCACTCCTTCCAGGCCGGGGTCTGCATCGGCTTGATGGCGCCGTCGCGCAGGGTCTTGCGCTCGTCCGGAATCACCAGACCGAGGTCAACACCGATCACGCGGCCGAAACCACGGCACGTATCGCATGCGCCATAGGCCGAGTTGAAAGAGAAGAGGGCCGGTTGTGGATCGGCGTAGCGCAGGTCGCTTTCCGGGCAATGCAGGCCGGTGGAAAAGCGCCAGATTGTGGGTTGCGCAGCCTCATCGGCCGACAGTACGTACACATTGACACGCCCGCCGCCGCGCTTGAGAGACGACTCAATGGCCTCAAGCGCCCGGACGCGCTCGGTGCCCTGCAGGCGGAAACGGTCAGCCACCACATCGAGCAGCTTGCGCTTGCCCGTGGACGACTCGACCACGCGCTCGGCCTGCACGCGTGTATAGCCACTGACCGACAGCCACTGTGTGACTTCTTCTGGGCTGGTATTGGCCGGCAGTTCAACGGGAAACGTCACCACCAGGCGCGGATCGCCCTCGCGCGTGCGCGTCAGCAGTTCGTCGTAGATGGTCTCGGGCGTGTCGTGACGCACCGGCAATGCGGTGTCGCGGTCGAACAGTTGGGCTGCGCGCGCAAACAGCAGCTTCAGGTGGTCGTTCAGCTCCGTCATCGTGCCCACCGTCGAGCGGGAGCTGCGCACAGGGTTGGTCTGGTCGATCGCGATGGCGGGCGGCACGCCTTCCACGTGCTCGACCTGAGGCCGGTCCATACGGTCCAGGAACTGGCGCGCGTAGGCGCTGAAGGTTTCGACGTAACGGCGCTGGCCTTCGGCGTACAGCGTGTCGAAAACAAGGCTGGATTTGCCAGACCCCGACGGGCCGGTCACGACGGTCATCTCGCCCGTGCGAAGGTCCAGATCGAGGTTTTTAAGATTGTGCTGACGGGCTCCGCGCAGGCGAATGACACCGGAGGACATGGAGGGCGTTCCTTGGAGGTAAAGGGGGTGCCGGCGCGGATTAGCCACTTCTGGCCGCCCCGGCAATCAGAATTCGAGCCGTAAACTGTAGCGGATTATCAAAATCCGGTTCGCTTACAAAACGAGTCGCGGGCGCGAGCGTAACGCAGGGCTCCTGACAGCGTTTTGTCAGGAGGTTTCAGCGGCAGGGTGGAAAGGGTGGAAAGGGTGGAAAGGGGGGAAGGGCGGGAAAGGGCGGGGTGAAGCGTATATCACCCCCAGCCGGCGCAGGGTCAGCCGGCCTCGCGCCCGTAAGAGGCTTGGTTGGCTGGCAGGTCAAAACCCTTGGGGCCGGGCTTCCGGGGTACAAACCGGTGGTGCTCCACAACACCGCCCTTGACGATCACCGCGGTTTCTTCGGGGATCTCCGCCCAAGCGCCGGGCAAATCGACAAGCGGCTCGGACAGCACAAGAAATGCTTCGTCGCCCGCGTCGTCAATGGCGGTACTGTCAGGATAGAGCTGGTGCAGGTGCTTGAACGACGTGCTATGGAAGAGGGAGCGCGACTCCCGCTCGCTGGAATAGCGTGCCGCAACGATCTGGGCACCGTCTGTGGCGCACACGGTCATGTTCAGCGGATATTCCACGCCGTGGCGATGGCCAATGTCTTCGATCAGCCCGACCATCTGCTCCAGAGCGCCGCGCGGGTCGCGGTCCAGCCCGAATGAGAGCGCCAGGAAAAACATGATCTCGGAATCGGTCGAGCCTTCGATCCAGCGGAACAACTCGGGCGCCACTTCCATCATCAGCGCGCGGCGGAGCAGGGGGTATTCGCGGATCAGCCCGTTGTGCGCGAAAAGCCACCGGCCGTAGCGGAACGGATGGCAGTTGGTTTCCTGAGCGGGGGTGTCCGTTGCGGCGCGCACATGCGCAATAAACATCGACGACCGTATCGCTCGTGCAGCCTCACGCAGATTGGTGTCGTTCCAGGCCGGGTGCAGGCAGCGGTATCGGAACGGCACTTCAGAGTAGCGGCCATACCAGCCGATGCCGAAACCGTCGCCGTTGGTGGTTGTCTCGCCGCCAAGGCGGGAGCGCAGGCTCTGATCGATCAACGAGTGCCGCGGCCGGAACAGCACTGTCTCCATCTGAATGGGATTGCCTGAATACGCCAGCCAGCGACACATGATGCATTGCCTATGAGAAAAGGGAGAAGCCTTGAAAGGTGAGTCTAGGCAATGCGTTTGCGAATGCACAAGAAAATCCCGCCGCTCATCCGGCCACGGTCTGGCTGGGTTCATGGCTTTGGCGATCGCGCTTTTCGTCCGTTTTTTGGGCGGCATCGCGCACGATATGCAGCTCGCGAATCCGCACGGGCAGGGTGCAGCGGGCCGATTCCAGGGTCGTACGGACTTGTTGGGCGAGCTTCCAGCGCATGTCCCAGAAGTGCTCGGTCTGGGCCCAGACACGCAGGTTCAGCACGGCCACACTGTCGTCAAAACGCATCACCATGGCCAGCGGCGCTGGGTCAGCCAGCACCATCGGCTCGTTGGCGGCCAGGGCTTTGAGCGCCTCAAGGGCGCGCGGAATGTCGTCTTGCAGTGAGACCTCGGTCTCCAAATCCAGCCGGCGGTTCGGGTTACGCGTGTAGTTGCGTACGGAATGGCTCCACAGCGCGCTGTTCGGCACGTACTCACAGATGCCGTCGGGCTTGGTCAGCCGCGTCATAAACAGGCTGACTTCTTCCACCGTGCCGGCAACTTCTCCGCCACCGCCATCGATGTAGTCGCCCACCCGAAACGGCCGCAGCGCGAGCAGCATGATGCCCGCAGCAATGTTCTGCAGCGTGCCCTGCAGCGCCAGCCCGATGGCCAGACCCGCTGCGCCAAGCACGGCAATAATGCTCGCCGTTTCAATGCCGAGCCGCGACAACGCCCCGACGATGGCGAGAATGCGGATGCCCCAGACGGCGATGTCGCACAGAATTGGCGTCAGGGTGGCGTCAACGCGCGTCGGGCCACTCATCAGCCGGTTGAGCCAACGGCCGATGCGTTTGGATATCCACCAACCCAGAAGCAGGATCAGCAGCGCCGCGCACAGGCTGACTGCGAGGCGGCTGGACGCGTCCCAGAGAAAGGTCAGGCGTTCGGGATGAAGGTGCGAGAAGAAATTTTCCATGTCGAGTGAATCCGGTCGAATGCGATACAGACCATGGAGTGACCGCCTGAGCGGGCGTTTGGCGGGAATCTGGAACCGAAAGTAACAATTCGACTCACAACCGCTTCAACGAAACATTGGGTCGTATTGTTTGACGGTACATCACGAGACGACGGGCTGCTTTTCGCCTTTTTGGACCACACTTCCGTCAATCCGCCTTTGCGTGACCGGCCGCAATAGAAAAAACCTTCGGCCATCAGGCCGAAGGTATGCGTGAACGCCCCGGGCGCTCCCCTGCAATCAAAGGTGAGACGACAAGTACTGCTCCCGCACCGTCAGTCCGGCATACGGCAGGTTGCTGGCGGTGACGATCGCCAGGTAATCGGCGAATCGATACTGCAATCGTGCTGTCTGCAATGGCGAGCTGCTCAATACCTCCGGTGATGCATCACCCATTAAGGCGGTTGGCATACCGAGCGCATTGCGCAGTGCATGTGCCGCGCCGGCCCACGCGGCGGCTGTGTCTCGGGCGCTCATCCCGCGCCGGTAGACGTCCATACCGATAAGGTGCCCACTTGGGCCGAAGCTGAGCCACAACTCGCTGATGGGCGGACCGGCAAGGCCAAGCTTTTGGGCGTCGACGCCGCGACAGCGGAGATAGCTGTAGCCGTGCGTAACGTCATCACACGCGATGCCGTTCTCGTGTGCCCAGCGCGCTGCCTCGTTTGCGGTGGTTCCATCCAGCACGAACCCGCCTGGGAGCGGGCGAGCAGGCGCGGGCTTATCACCACGCAGCTGCGCCAGACCGCTTGCACGCAGCGCGCTGACTTGCTCGGCCGTCGTGTTGTCAACGGGGCAGGGGACGCCGAGCATGGCGAGCATGGGACGAGCCGCCTTCAAGTGCATTGCCCCGACGAGACCTATCACGACTGTCAACGCTGCAACACTGGGCACCGCGTAGCGTTGCAGCCGGCGCAGCGGGCTCATTGGCAGTTCTGGGCGGTGTTAGGGCCCAGGTATTTAGGCATGGACGAAACGATGGTCGATTTGAGGCCGGTGAGGACGGGGGCCACACGCGAGATGTAGGCATCCGGAACGCCATCGGTTTTCATGACAGCGGCGGCATCGGTGATGAATTGATCGAACACGCAGCCAGGGATGCCGACGTCGGAGTGCGCAGTGGCCATGTCGTCGCACATGACGGTGGTACCGTCTGCCGCAACTTGGCCCGGATAGCTGAAGGGGCCGCCAAACAGGGCCTTGAACTGGAGGTTCAGGCAAGACTTAAGACGTCCCACCGTATCGTGTCCGGGCTGACCGAGGTTGGCAAAATACGGTGCTTCTTTGGGGTCTGCAAGCAAACCGGACACCGCGTCGTCGACCACCTTGGAAATCGCCGCTGGTGCGCTGGCGTCGCCGCCGAGTGCCGCCCACATGTCGGCGTTCTGCGGAAACTGTGCCGTCGACGCCATCGACGCCGTCGCCACGGGTGTATCGTCGCCGCCCCCACATGCGGTCAGTGCAACGGTGGCGAATGTCAGAACGAATAGTGCTCGCTTCATGAGTCAATCTCCTTGGGTCAGGTATGGATCGCGCACTGCGCGGCTCGCCTCAAGCGCCACACAACGCTAGCTTCTTATACGTTTCCCAATCGAGACCGGATGCAGGATGGGCCTCCCTGTCCAGGCGCGCGATTGCTCCAATGGAGTGATCTTTCTTGTCGAAGGTCTTGATCAGTCGCAGCCGGCGTACGTCTTCGCCTGAGTAGACGTTCACCCGTCGCTGTTTTCGGCGGCAATACCACAGCGTATCGACGTTTCCAGATTCGCAAGGTGGCGGCAGGCATTCACGCCAGACGCGCCGCTGTGCCGCTTCGCCGCTTCGGTAGCGGCGTGGTCCATAGAGGCGTAGTGTTTTCCCGCCATCTCTGCTGATCGCAGCAAAAGGCTAGTGGTTGATAGCGTCGGAAGACAAAGCGCTTTTAAGTATGTGAAACGGCTTCTCGGCAAGTGAGTCGGCATTGCGTTGATATTCGTGGCCGAAGTCGCAGTCGAAGGGCGCAGCAAACGGCCTTACGTCCCTATACTCAGCGCTGACTTCACAGCCATGCCGAGTGTCGTTTTTCGCAGCCAATTTCGTTTCATGAATCGAGAATATGAGTCAGTCAGCGTAGCGATTGTGGGCGGCGGCATTGCCGGGCTCGCGTACGCTGGCGTGTCGTCGCGAGGTGGAATGCGGCCCTCGCGCCGCGGCACACGTGGCAGCGCAATCAAGCTGACAACACAACAGGTGAGAACGATGCTCGACGAATGCGCTGCTTCATGGAGACACCAGATTGTTGATTTGCACGGAATCCTGACCCCGCGGGGGGGGCGGGTGGTGGAACCAGGGCGGCGGTGACATCGCACAGCGCTGATGCTGACGAGGCGTGGGCCTTCCAATTGAGAATTGAAGCCCACCAACTGATGATCAGCTCAGTGGGATTTCGAAAATCCACTTAAACGTCCATCGGTCGGTGGCGCGCGTCAAACCTCGGCCCACGCCAAAGTTGAACACGAACGGCTTGCGATCCACGTCAAACGCAAGAAAGGCGGTGTGCTGCTGTTCTTGCAATGGCAAAACATGGTCGACCCGCCCCAGCCCAGCGTAGTACTCCAATCCAGCGCGAACACCTGTTGCCACTGTCCGCGCGACCTTGAAGGCAGGTGCGACTTCGGGCACCCCGCTGCGGTCAGGGCCAGAGAGGTTCCAGTCGAGCACTGGGTTGAACGCCCATAGCCACTGTTCATTCTGATAACCGTAGATTGGTCGCAACTCGGCCGCTTGCTGCGATTGATCAAACCGATTTGCAACGTGAGCGAGCTCGACGTTGACACCGGCGAAGTAACCGACGCCTTCTTCCGGTCGAACGGGCATCCACTTCACGCGCACTTTTGGCCCCGTGACGTAGTAGGTGTTCTCGTGTGTGAGCGCGGTCGGGACGTACAGGCCAAGCTCTACCGACGACGTCAGGCCGTAAGAAAACTCGGCCGTAGCCCGCCAACCATGCGGCGTTGTGACTTCGCGCGGATAGGACGGTTCCGAAATGCCGCTTGGCGTTGTGTTGAGGTGCAGCTCAAGACCAAACTCGCCAGGTGCGTTGATGTCACCGGTGTAGACCTGAATCTCATCTGGAAGGACCGCATGCGCCGGAGGCGCCGATAGACCCAGTAACGTAACGATGAGCCCGACAAGGCTGGAGAGGCGTGCATGCAGCATGGATGGCTCCGATTTCTAGCCGCGCAAGCATAGACGCGCCGCAAGTTCTTTTGCGGAATAACCCGGTGCTGCAAACAAAAACCGGCATGAGATGCGTTTTCGTTTGCACTACTCCGGTCCACCTCCGTACGGTATCCGACACGTATGGCACTGTGATTTGTACACCGGCGTCGTTTGTCAACCGGCCCATCAGCCTGCACGTCTATGCCCATCGGCTTGTGTTCGTCGCCGAAGGCCAAGTGATTGCGGAGCACACGCGGCATATCGACCGCAGTCGTCAGCTTGGGCGCACGATCTATGACTGGCACCATTACAACGAAGCGCGACCGCACAGCGCCTTGAATTACCAATCGCCCGCAGAATTCGCAGCGCGGTATCGAGCAGCAGCGGTAGCTCCTGCCGTCCAAGCAGCAAACCTGAACCGAGCTTTGCCAGACGCCCTTTGGCCCTGTGACTGGGGGCAGGTCACCGTCGGCTGCCCAATTTCGATTTGCCGACGGTACCAACCTGGTTAGTTGCCGACTTGCTTTGGTGGAAAAGTGGTCAATCGCGTTCAATGTCAGCGTTAGCGTCATTGCGCACGAAGCCAGTATCGTGGGGCACGAAGACCTCGTCTCTAATTGACCGGTGCTCGACTTGCGTGACACGCCAGACTGCGGACGCGTTGGCGTCTGACCAGATCACCATCGGCAAGTGCTCCCGGGTGCTCCAGCAGATCCGATGCGTGTTCTTACCCTGCGAGAGTGCATACCAACGGCATGTCGACGCGGGTGTCGGCGCTCCGGCAGGCGCGCTGGTTGGGGCAAGACGATACGCGCCGATTGGATGTCGCAGACCGTGGGCGAGGTCGAACCAGTCGCTGAAGTGGCCAAGGCGAATCAAGTTATTGCGATCAATTTGCGTGGTGATTCGCTTCCGATAGTCCACCACCGTCATCTGGTACTCGAGTGGGTCGGCAGAATCCCGAACGACATACGTATCAAGCGCGTCATCGGTCTTGCGCCGTAGGCGCACTTGTTTGTCGCGCCAGACCTGCAGCGCATGCGCGCCATCGCTGCCTGTGAACTCAGCGCGATAGAACAGCGCTGCAGGTTCGTCGCCGGCCTGGAAGACCGATTCGAACGTCGCCCCCGGGCGTTCAGCCGCAGTTGCCGGTGCCGGTACCGATACCGCGCATAACAACACCGCGCCTGCCGCCCAACCGCAAGCTTTACTGACGGACGGCCTTGGCATAGTCAAAGTACCGGTAGGTCTTGCCGTCGACGCTCAGATCCTTCACGGCCAGATTGATGGTGTAGCTGCCCTGGGTCAACGTGGCATCCTTTGTCGTGCCCGTCGGGTCGGTCGGCACCTCGAAGCTCAGGCCTGTTGCGGGCGAGACAGGATTCACCGTCGACGCCTTAACGCTCGGCGCAGTTGGGCTTGCCGGATTTAGCAGCGCCTCGTTGATGACGCGGCCGTCCGCCTGTGGCATCGACAGGCCTAACAGGTAAGCAACCGTCGGTGCCACGTCAACGTTGCCCGTCGGGTTGCTCACGACAGTGCTGGGGCGGAAGGACGGGCCGCTGGCAATCAGCGTGTTATGCACGTCGGTCGTACCGAAGCTGCCGTGCATGCCACGCTGGCCGCCCGCGCTCTCGAACTCGATGCCGGGCATGCCCTGGATCGCGACCTGGGCATCCCAGTTGAAGCTGACCACCACATCGGGTTGACCATTGTTCTGCCGCTGCGCATTTTCCAGATTGACCATGGACATGGGCAGCGTGCCCGGCAGCGCGCCGTAGCGGCTATCCACGAAGATCGCACCATACTCCTCGCGCTGCTGCAGGACCTTCACGAGGTTCTGTACCGTAGTCGCGTCATGGCCCGGCACGTAGAAGTAATCCGATCCGCCGTTCGCGGCCACCACGATTCCATTGGCCGGGAGGCTGCCAGGAGACGGCACCTTGAAGCTGGCAACAGGTGTCGCGAGGCTCGCGCTGATCGCCTGGTACTTTGCGTTGGATGCACCACACAGCGAGCCGGTCGTGTCGACCTTGACCGGCACGGTCGGCGTACCGTTGGCCTGCAGACCGTACATGGCAGAGGTTGTGCAACCCGAGCCGTCGTACGCCTTGAAGCCGCGATAGGTCAGCAAGTCGGCCGACCGAACATCGCCGGAGAAGGAGTAGCCCGTGGTCGAGACCGCACCGATGGCAGCGGCATCCGTCCCGCTGGTTGCGCCATTGACTGGCGTGCCCCCAGGGGCCGTGCCCGACGGCGTGATGGCACGCAGCGGGTACAGCGAAAGCGGGCCCGAGACGCTGGAATGGCCGTGGTCAGACACGACGATCAGGTTCGTGCTCGCGTACAGGTTGTTCGCCTTGAGCGCGCTGATCAGCTCGCCTAGGCGCTGATCCTGCGAGTGCAGACCAGCGATCGCATTGGCCGACCCCGGGCCGTAGCCGTGCTCCACGTTATCGGGCGTGCGGAACCAGATCAGCGAGAGCATCGGCTGCTTCTTCGGCAGGATGTAGTTGGTGAACACCGACAGCATGTACTTGTTGGCCGCGTCCTCGGGGGCTCCCTGGGTCGTATCGCTGCTGTCGCGAGCCGCGATGGCGGTCACGCCGCTGGCACTGTCGTAGGCCGTTGTGTTGAAGGTGATGTAACCGGCGCGTGCGGTCGGATCTCCATTCGTGGCGGCCAGCGTGACAGCGTCGGACCCCGAATACCCGAACTGCGTGTTGAACGGCAGCGCATAGCCGGCACTTTGCAGTTCGGTGACAAGGCTGCGAGGCTGGACAGTGTTCTCATCGAGGAAATACCCACCCCGCCCGAGATCCTGGATGAAGGCGGCTCCCGACTTCCCGACCGTCGCGGTCGTCAAGCCTGCAGCCTGCGCTGTGGCAAAGAGGCTCTTCACCAGAAGAAGCTGCCCCCCGTAATACGTATTGAGGGTGGTCAGGACCTGGTAGTCCTCGGTAAAGATCGGGTCGACATAATCAGCCGATGCAGCTGCAGTCTTGGTGCTGTTCGGCGTCCCGAGTGTGCCCGACGGGATCGTGTTGGACGCTCCCTCCGGCGGCGTCCAGAAGGTGTTGCCATAGAACCCGCTGGTCTTCGGGAACGCGCCCGTCGCGAAGGACGAACCGTTCATCATCGTAAAAGTCGGGTACGTTGAGTGGTTGTCGCTGAAGTTGACACCGGCCTGGCGCAATGCGTATAGATTCGGCGTATCCGTGGCGTTGATCGAATCGGGGCGCAGCCCGTCCCAGACCATGATGATCGTTCGCGTTGGCTGGTTCTGCGCAGCAGAGGTGCCATTGCTCAATACAGAGTCGCCACCGCAGGCGGCGACAAGAATGCTGCCTGCCAAGGCGGCTGCCAAGCCGTACTTGTGTTTCATGTTTAATCCCCTGGAACCATCACTCGATACTGGCGCTGGAGACTAAATTTGATATATGACGGAACCGTGACGTCGTCTGGAAGCTACCGCGAAGGCGGTTGGGGTTGTCGAGTATGAGTTGGTTTCTGCATAAAGGCGCTGCAAATCAAATGCCCTCGTACGAGCCTATGCCGGACTTAGGGGTGGTGTCCAAAACTTCCGCCAGTCCAGGCAGTCTTCCGAGAAGGGTTAGACAAGGCCACCGTGCCGGGCAAGCTCGTTGATGAAATGGAGCGGGTCAAGGCGCGCATCCGTGCCAAGGCGGAACATCCGTTTCGTGTCATCAAGCGCCAGTTCGGGCATTTGAAAGTGCGTTGTCTCTGACTACGCCCCAAGTGGCGCACCAGATCTGGTTGCTCGGTCGGCGGCGGGCGCCTGCAGCCCTTTGATGCCGCCCACCTGCGCCGCGCGCTGCAGCGACAGCCGCTGCTTGCGCTGCAGGTGGTTGGCAGCATCCATTGGCAGGCGTTACGCCCGTGGATCAAGGGTGTGCCGTTCTTCGGCCGCCGCGCGCTCAACCCATCCTCCCTGGAGAATCGTCCATGACCGCCACCCGCCCCCTGGCCGGGATGCCCTCCAGTGTCCCCGCTGCCGGGCGTCTGTTCGTTACGCTGGCAGAACGTCTGCGCTGCGGATTTCTGCGCCTTGCCACGCCTGATGGAGAAATGCAGATCGGCGACATGGCGTCGCCGTTGCGTGCTGATCTGCGCATCTTCGACTGGCGGGCCTGCGCCCGCATCATGCGCAGCGGCGATGTTGGATTTGCCGAGGCCTACCGTGACCGGTGGGTCGATACGAGCAACCTGACCCTGCTGCTGCGCCTGGCCATCGCCAACGCGGCGACGCTGGAGCAGGCGATCTTCGGGAATGCGCTGGCGCGCTCGCTTCTTCGTCTGCGGCATCTGCTGCGGCGTAACACGCGCAGGGGCGGCCGGCGGAATATCCATCTGCACTACGACCTCGGCAACGATTTTTACCAGCTGTGGTTAGACGAGGGGATGTCCTACTCCTCCGCGTGGTTCAACGGCAATCTGCAGCAAGGCCTGGTGGATGCGCAAGATGTCAAGTACCGGCGTGTCTGCGACAAGCTGATGCGCGGCCCCGGCATGGAAGTGCTCGAGATTGGCTGCGGCTGGGGCGGCCTGATGGAAATGGCTTGCCCGCGCGGCGCCCAGGTGCACGGCATCACGCTGTCTAAAGAACAGCGTCGTTACGCGGCCGAACGGCTGGCCAACGAGCCGCGCGCCCGCGTCGAACTGCGCGACTATCGCGATCTCGATGCCGCGTATGACGCCATCGTCTCGATTGAGATGTTCGAGGTCAAGGTCAGAACCAATAGCAGTGATCGCTTCCTGGGCAAATCTCCTCTGGTCAGGTATGGAAAGCGCACCGCGCGGCATGCCTCGAACGCTGTGCAGCACTGCCAATGCATACGTCAGGCCCGCGAGATCGGATCCAGGATGGACCGCGAAACCGTTCACCTGGACCGCGACCGCCGACTCTATCCTCGCCAAGCTCAGCAGACTTTGTGAGCGAATCAGCGGAACGGGACGTCCCGCGTGCGGGGCGCTGCGCCGGCGAACGGTCCAGCGAACGCCAGACCGTTCGCGGCTTACACCGCGCGACGCACCATCAGTTCCTTGATCTTGCCGATGGCCTTGGTCGGGT
>NZ_BHVX01000029.1 GCF_003851545.1 Ralstonia sp. SET104
TTTTGGCAAGCCAACCACACCGTCAAAGATCAGGGTTGCAAAAACGGAGGGGACCATAGATTTTAGTGGGGATCACTCTGGCAACTTCCTCTCACACCGTCGAGACGGTGCTGGGGACACGCTTACGTTTCTTTTTTGCCGTGCTTATCTCAAGATGGTCGCGCGCCCAAGTCATGGCGACACATACACGCCTACGTTCCACTGGATCGCTACCCGCCATGACAAGCTGGCCCGCTGGTTCAGCGCTTTCATCTCCATTGCAGCCGCCTTCATCTGGTAGCGGGGAGTTTGTCTACAGCCCCTAGCGTTTTGCGAATTGCCTCGCGAAATTTTGCAACCAGTCAACTAGAAGTTGACGCTCATCCGCCCCCAATGGTGTGAGCTGCTGGGCAATGAACGCAGCCTGGTCATCTAGCCGCGTTGATCCCTCGACCAGGAGGTCATCAACGCGGCAGCGGAACAATTCAGCCAACTCGACCAGGCGAACAACCGTGGGGATAGCGATGCCTTGCTCAACACGAGCAACGGCGCCTCGGCCAAGCCCAAGTTTTTCGGCAACTTCCTCTTGGGTATATCCCGCCGCCAGGCGCCTGCGTGCTATTGCACGACCCACTGACTCGGCCAGTAGGCGCTCTGCCTCCTTGTCCATACGCCTCCCACTAGAAGCGGGAGATCGTTGCAGGCATACTCTCAGTCGAACAGGGCGTAAAAGGGTTCAACTATCCCTATAAAGGATACGTATGGTAATTTCGCATCTCAGAAAGTTGGGTGGCCGCAGAGGGCAGGGTCATTTGCACTCGAGGAAGGCGGCGCCGGGAACCAGCAGTTGGGACGCATGCATGGTCCTACGTCAGCATCGTCATCGTGATTCAATTTTCTCAAGGGGGAACGCATGAAAAAACTCGCCGTGTCTCTTGCCGTTTGCGCAGCCATGCTGGTGGCCTGCTCGAACAAGCCGGACGGATCTGAATTCATTGGTACGTGGTACGACCCTGGCAAGGGCGAGAAAATCCAGATCACGAAAAATGGCGAGAACTTCCTGCTGCATGAACTGGGAAGTGACAAGAATCCCAACCCATCCAAGGCGGTTCTTTCCGGGGTGTACCGAGACGGCTTGCTCAAACTCATGGTCGGCGGGCGAACGCTCGTCCTCACGCATGTACAAGCCGATGACACCCTCATATTGCCGCTGATGAACGGGCAGGGCACGGAAACCTTGGGTCGAGTCAAGGATTAAGATGCGCGCCTCGATTCTTACGCCACTCATTCTTGCCGGGATGCTTGGAGGGTGCGGGGGTGGCGGTGATGCCACCACCTCGGTGAGTTCTGCGAGCGGTGGAGCTATTGCCATCGCGACGCAGCAGCCGGCCAATCCGTATACCGGTCAAGCCGCGCCAGGCACAACGACCACCGCCGTGACGGGGCAAGTGTTCAACAGCGGCGCGACGGTGGGCGCCACCGTGACGGCGTATCTCCTGAACCCCGATGGTTCGAACGGCGCGCAGATCGGCACGGCTACGTCGGGCACGGATGGACTGTTCACGATGACGCTGACGCAGGCGCCCTACGCCACGGCAAGCTACGTGCGGTTTGTCGCAACGGGCGGAAGCTATACCTCTTCTGCGGACCATACGATCCAGTCGAATGACACGCTGGAACTGGTAACACCATACGTCACGACTGCATTCGACAATTTCATACTCACGCCGCTGACCCACGTGGCCTCGGCGCGCATGACGCAGGTGGTCTCGACGGGCGGTTCGCTGCCCAGCGCCTACACGGCAGGGGCGAGCATGGTTCTGTCACTGATCGGCTTCACCGATTCGATCCTTCCGAACGGCCACAGTACCGCCGGCATTGACTATCTGGCAGTCGTGCCTGGTTCGGCGGGCGATCCGTTGAACGCCTATGCGGATGCTCTGAACGCAGTGGAAGCCTATGGCGTCAAATACGATCTGCCTTCTTTTACGTCGGTACGGCTGCTCGCTCAAAGCCAGTTGACCGGCACCGCTTCGGCCACGCTGCCCAACGGAACCCAGATCAACATCGGCCAATGGCAGAACGGCATCTTCAATCCTGTAGCGCCCTACACGCTGGCGTCGTTGCAATCGGCTGGAGCGCCGCCGCCGTATGCACAAATGCATCAGTTCATCGTGTGGGAGTACATCGATGCTGACTGCCGCAGCGGTAACAACGCCGCGTACTACACACGCTTCCCGCTGCAACAGGGTCAGCCGAATCTGTTTACCTCCGGTCAGTGCCCGACGTTTCAGAGCTACGTTAGTCATCTTGACGCGAAGGTGTCGACCAACAACCGTAGCCGCCAGCTCGTCACCTCATCAGGTTACGTGCCGCAGAACGTGCCGGTTGTCGGTGCTGGGTCGTAATGCATCGGGTTCTAGCACGTTGAGGCATCGTTGTTGACGTGCAAGGACTGCTGACCTTCCGTATTGGAGTCGTCCAAGCCGCCATCGATGACCACGAGCATGTTGTTCAAGTAGTTGGCGCTGGTCTCCAGCGTCATGTCTGCCATGACCCGCACATACGCCGGCGCCTTGAGGATCGATTCGAGCTCGGCTTGAAGCTCGGGGGTGGGCTGGCGCGTCTCCCCGAATGTGACGAACTCATATGGAATGGCCGTGTCCTGCGGGCGCCGTTTGCTCATCGCCCGCGCGCCAACCATGTAGAGACTGATGAAGCCGTGCCGGTCGAGTGCCGCCGTCATCGCCCCAATGTGGGGTTGCAGCGCATCCAATTCGACGATAGCGCGGTTCTTGTGCACCGCGCCCATATTCACCACCGTGCCGCAGTACGCGCTGATGATGTTGACCCGTAAGTGGCCAAGCAGCCGTGCCACCAACTGAGCCGCGACCCGGGTCTCGCCATGCAGGGGACTTTCCCCCGCGAATCGCGCTCTGCACCCCGGATAGGCGCTCAAACTCGTTGTTGGCCACCTCGTGGCGCAGTCCATGGAGCGTCACGCCCAGATCCGCCTTGGTCAACCCGAACTTCCGGGCGAGATACGACAGGTGCTTGGCATTCGCCTGGAGGGATTTCCCGGGCCACCCGAGATGCCCGTCACGATCTCGAACTACGGACTGGAGCTCCTTGAGCACGGCCAGCTTCTCCGGCGTATCCAGGGGAAGCTCGCGATACCGTCCACCCTTGGTGCCCTTCTTGATGGGCAGCCCCGAGCCACTCGCCGCGATGGCCGCTTTCAACTCGTCTCGGGAAACGCTCACATCGGTGAAAGCAAGGATGTTCGTCACGCCACCTTCCACGACCGTTGCGTGCGGCCGGATACAGACCATCTCAAGCCGGCGCAGGCCCCAGGTCCTTCCTGCCAGGAGCATGAGACCAGCACGTTCGTCCTCTGCACGGATCTGAGCCAGCTTCTTGTCGATATCAACACCGTTGCCGGACCAGCTCTTGTCGACCTGGGCGGAAAGCGTGCGCCTGACAGCCTGCACGTCCTCCACGAATTCAGAAGTGGACCCAATCAAGCCCTCCTTGCCGATCCAGTTAGCGAAGACGCGGAACGTAGTCAGGCGGTTCTGGATGGTCGATGCCGACTTGCCCTCATCGAGCCATTTGTTCACAAGCGCCCGCATGTGCTTCTGGCGGAAGCTGTGGATGGTATCGAACCGATACCCCAACAATTTCAACTCTTCGAAGCCGAGGTAAAGGATGTTCGCCCGTGCCTCTTGCGTACCATCAGACGCGCGGCGGTCTCCTCTGACAGTCCGCAGGTTCTCCGGCTTCTTGAGCAGATCGGCAAGCTGCTTCTTCCAGTTTCCCTTCATCGAGAACGTACCGTCAGCCCTTTCTGCCCCGGATTTCTTCCCGGCCCATTCCCATTGAACATGTCGCCCATGCGTTGACTCCCTACTCTCGCCGAACACTGTTCGTGCGCTTCCCTGTCGTCCCAGCCTAAAAGCCCGAACGACATCTGACTTTTGTCGCCCGGTCTCATCCCCGCAGGAATCGGCGCGCAGACGCGCCAATCCCTCCGAGCATGAGGCCGGCTGTTTGTTGCTTGTGTAGCGTCCCTACTGGAATTGCTTTGTCGCTTCCGGGGCGACGATGGTTGACAGTGCCATACGTTAGAAACTCCTGGAACTACATTGCCGATCCCTCGGCTATGTAGCTGCGCTGTATGCGCCATCCTCTCTTGTGTCAAAGAGAGGAGCCTATGTCGCGTTCTTGTGGAGGGCGCGATACCCTCGGATTGCAAGTCAGCGCACTTCGGCGCCTCCTGAACGAATCTCTCTCCTCCCATTCCATTCCTTGCGGCCACCGAACCGTGACGGGTTCGAGCAAGGTGCCAGATACCAGGCCCGCCCACGACACGCCTCAATGGGCGCTCGCAAACAGGCTGGTCGACTTCCATGTGGTAAGCACGAAGCCGCGTCCAGCGGAATGAGAGTCATCGGAAACAAGAAGCGCATTGCGCGCTTCGCGCCAGTGAATCCCCCCGTGTAGGCCGGGGAGGCTAGCGGCAGGCCCCCTTAGGAGCGCTCACACAGCTTTTGCATCGGTGGTGTGCACCGTTTCATATTGCGAAACCCGGGCGTGCATGTTCTTCCTGACGGAAGCGCGTCTCAGCGGGTTGTGGGTGCCTTGGATATTTCGCTACGTGTTCGAGTGCCGAACCCACGCTCTAAGCGCGAAGCAAGCCGGACCAACCCGGCAGCTGTCGCTGCAGGAGGTCATCGCGGATTCGAGTCGTCACGTTTTGAAATGCCCTTGGCGGGCGTTGCCACGTCTGCGCCGATTTGGCGAGCCGTACGAATCCCTGTGGGATTCCCTTCATACCTTTTGCCCGGTTCATCCTCATCGGATTCCGGGCGGAGCCGTTTGCGCTCCCACCTTCCTGAAATTCGAACGCGTTACGCGTCCTGTTCCGAAGCCAGCCTGTGGCAGGCGTTCGGGGGCTAGATGCGGCCCAGCTGCCGATCACCACACCGAGGTGCAGTCGATGGCGTGCAGATTAGTGCGCCAGAAATTTCCAGTCAAGAACTAATTTTTGCTTCAGGCCTGTCTTCATTTTTCTAATCTCCCCCAAATCCCTTGTAGATACAGCGATTCCTGCCACACGCAGGGACACTCTCTTGCTAACCCCTTTTTCCAAAAGCCATGCGGTCGAGTCCGGCGAACGCCCAAAATCAACCGGCCGGTTGCGCACTGACATCCAGTAAGCGGGAAATTGCGCTCAAGCCTAGAGATCGCGGGACAAACCTGGCCACAATCTGGCCCGCACTTGGCCCGCACTTGGCCACAATCTGGCCAATCTTTGGCCACGAACCCGCCTGCATGTCGAATGGCCCACCAGTTGGCCACTTCGTGGCCACAATCTGGCCCGCACTTGGCCACAATCTGGCCAATCTGTACGCATTTTGTTGCACACGCTGCCGGAGGGTGCGTCCAACCGCAATGAATGCCGCCGTCAGCCACTCCAAGGTGCCGCCGGTAGTTGTCTGATTAAGAAGACTAGAACTAGAGATGCATCCGCATACATTGGTGCCTGTGGTACGTCTTAGACCTCGGCAGGGAGAAACACGTATATGACCCAACAAATCATGCGCGACTATGCAAAGCTTGATCGCCGCAGCGTGCATGCGCAACTGCAGGGCCACGGTGATGGCCGTCACGAGTTCTATGAACTTTTCCTCCAAGTTGCGGGGATCGAAAGTGGCCTGGTGGAAATCGATGGCACCGTCGTAGACATGTACGCAACTGCGATGCAAGGCCGGACTTACAGTCTGGTGTTCGCGCGGGCGCTCATCTGTCTTGGCCGCATGTTGCACATGCTGGAATTGGTGGAGCAGAAACTGGATCGCTTCGCCGGGAAATACGGCGTTGGTCTGCCAGCATTCGATGGACTGCATCGCCGAGGCAACCGCAACGGCTGCGTAAACCGCCGGTCAGGGGATACAAGTGTGGAGCTAAACCGGACGGTCAGCAGGCAGCAGACGGATGTTGGGTGAAGCTACCGGCGCACGGAAGCTCCAACATGTTCAGGCATCGCAGTAGAGTGGATTTGCCCGAGCCGGAGGGGCCAATCAATGCAATGACCTCGCCGCGTTCCACGGACAGATTGATGTCGCGCAAAACGGTGTTGTTGCCGAAGCTCTTGCGCAGGCCCTGAATGCTGATCATTGGGGTCTTTTCTGTGTGCATGGTCTTAGACTCCAAGCGTCCGCGCTTCAAGGCGCTTTGCGAACATCGTGGCAGGCAGCAGGAGCAGGAAATAGATCACTGCGACCAGCGAATAGATTTCGAGCGGACGATATGTGTCGTGCGCAATCACCTGACCCTGGTAGAGCAAGTCCGGGACAGCTAGAACGGAAAGCAGCGATGTGTTCTTGAGCTGCATAATGGATTGGCTAACGAGAGGCGGGACCATGCGTCGAAAAGCTTGTGGCAGGACCACGCGGCGCATTACCTGTGCGCTACGCATGCCAATGGCTCGTGCGGCTTCGACTTGGCCTTTATCGATGGAGATGATGCCGCCGCGTACGATTTCGGAGTAGAAGGCGCCGCCGTACAGTGTCAACGAGAGTACCGCCGCCAGACCGGGCGAAAGTTCAATGCCGGTGACAACAGGAAGTGCGTAGTAAAACCACACGAGTTGCACCAGCACTGGCGTGCAACGAAAGAGTTCGACATAGCATCGAAGGGAACCGCTTAACCAGCGGCCTGCCGAGACTCGACCGAGCCCAACGAGCACACCAACTGCAAGGCCCGATGCGATGATCACCAGCGTGTACGCCACCGTACTCCATACGCCGGCCAAGATGACGCTGCGGTATTGAAGCAGCGACGCAAAATCCCAGTTGTACATCGTTCCACCCTCAAAACGTAATTTGCGGCGGGAACGCCGTGGGCGGCACGTGCGCAAGCGTCTGCATGTTTGAAATGATGGAGTCCTGAATGCGCTTTGTTCTTTCGCGCATCAGCGATCCAAGCGTTAACCGCTTCCGCAAACTTCGTATCTGCTTGTTTGCGGATCCCCGCACACGTTACGTTTGCCTCCTCAGGGGTGGGAACGATGATCTTTCCAACGTTCGGCACTTTGACCAGAAGCGCAGTCGACACCAGAATCGCAAGAACTTGACAGTCGGCACGTCCAGACTGGAGAGCCAACGTTGCGGCAGGAATGCTCTCAAAGCGCAGGATCTTTGCCTTGGGCAGAAGCTTCGTCGCGACCTGGTCGTGGCTAGAGCCGATGTCTACCGCCACGCGGATGTCTGGCTTGTTAATGTCTTCCCAAGTCCTGAAGTCCAGTGACTTTTTTGGCGACCACCGTGTTCAAGTTGTGGAACAGTGGGTTCGTGAAGTCGATCGCCTGGCGCCGCTGGGGCGCTGGTGCGAGGCCGAAGTGAATATCGATCTTGTTTGATTCGAGATCGAGAACCGAATTGCCCCAGCTCGTCAGCCCCATTGCCATATAGTCATTGGTGCAGAACACGCCGTCAGGCAACGCAGGCGCTGACAGGATTTCTCTCGCAGCCATGACCCCGCCTTGATAGTCATGTTTGGGTGCACGAATCACCGTGGTCCGTATGCCCATGCTGCGCGCCATGCTGACGAAAAGGCGCTCACGGGATCGAATGCTGTAAGAGCCTTGTTCGATGGCGACGACCGCGATGTGTTGGCACTGTGCCTGACGGAAGAAGTCCGTCAGCAGCGCAATGCCTTTTTCGTTGTCGCACAGCACGCGGTCGACTTTCGGCGGGTTGTCGGCCTTGTTGATCAGGACAACCGGCAGCTCGTGGCGGATACAGTTCTGATAGATCTCAGCGGGCGGCGTGTCAGAGGTGATGATGACGCCGGACACGTTGTACCGCATCAGCATGTCGATGACCTGGGAGATGTCCCGACGCTCTGCGGTGGGGACCAGAAGCGGGCGGAACTGGCTTTCCAACAGCGCCTCACTCAGATCCTTCAGTTGCAGGGAGCGAAAGGGGGCGTCCAGATCGGCGACCACAAGACCCACCAGGTCGGAGCGTTGCATGTTCAGACCGCGCGCCAGATGATTGACGCGGTACCCGAGGGCATCGGCGGCCTTCAGCACTTTATTGCGGGTCTTTTCCGAAACGTATCCGGAATTGGAAAAGGTGCGCGAAACGGCGGAGCGGGAGACCCCTGCGGCGTCTGCGACTTCCTGGGCTGTGACCTGTTTAAGCATTGGTCGTGTGACCTGTTATGGGAACGGATGAAAAGCTTATGATGCCGCACTACGGCCTGCGTTGCTGCCAGGCACGGTAAGCGCGGCTGAATGCAAACGGATCGTCTACATTGACCATGTCGGGTTTGAGCCCGATGAGGCCAATGGCGGAGTCGGTCTCGTCCGCAAAGAAACGGAGCATGACTTTTGCACCGGCGGCGCGGCATTCGGCAAACTCCGAGAGGTCGTCCAGACGGTAGTCGTATTCGACAACATAAGGTGTCCCTGTCTCAAGCAGCGCTGTAAGCGTGGGATAGTCCTGGCGGCGTCGCATCACCCTGGCCTGCGGACTGGCAGACTGGACCCTGTCCACGCAGGCCGCATCGAAGCTCCAGAAGAAGCAATGCAACCATGCGTTGTGTGCGGCAACTTCCTGCAGTACCTGGCTCACGTCTGCAGCCTTGAGCTCGACATACAGCGACTCGCCGTAGCGGCTGGCCAGTGCCAGATAGGCGCCAAACGGGCTGACCACTTCTGTGGCGTACCGCCGATGGAACCACGAGCCGGCATCGCACCGCGACAACTCCGCGAGGGTGCGGTGGCAGACCGGCCCATTCAGGCTGGTGGTCCGGTCGAGCGTGTCATCGTGAATGACCACGAGTTGCCCGTCAGCCGTCGTATGCAGGTCAAGCTCGATGGTCTGTGCGCCCATGCGGTACCCGAGTTCCGCACCGGCAAGCGTGTTCTCCGGGGCCACCGTACTGGCACCACGGTGGCAGACGATTTCGATCGGGTTGTCGGGATCGGGGTGATAGGCGCCGACCATTTCCGGCAGGTCGCTGCAAATACCCCACACCGGCAGTTGCATGAGCCGGGCGATTTCGCTTGCGCGTTCTTCGTGCCAGACCACGATGGGCAACGCGCGTGCGGCCGCCTCGGCCATCAGTTCGGCGGTCAACAGTTGGTGCGGTGTTTCGGACGCCTTTTCCCAGCACAGGTGGATCATGTCGGCGCTGGCCTGCTCAGCCAACACGAATGGGTCCGCTCCGCCGGGCACCAGCACCGACAACGGGAAAGGGCACGCGGCTGCAGCCAGTTCGCTGATCTGCGAGACATCAAAGGAACCGAGCACCGCGTTCGCGAATTGCATCTGCTTGAGCAGTGCAACCACCTTCGGGCCCGAGCCCTTGGCCTTGAGCTCGATGTACAGGCCGCAGCCAGTCAGGGCGGCAAGCGCTACGACTTCGCGAACGGTGGGGACGGGCTCTCCGTTGTGCAGCGGATAGGTCTGTAACTGTGCATGCGTGACATCCTGAATCCGGACGTCTTGGCCGGCGGTCTTGCTCAGGTTGTCGTCGTGGCTGACCACGCAAACGCCATCGGCTGTCAGTTGGACATCGATCTCCCACATGTCGGCGTTCAGGTGCGCGGCCAGCGCAAACGCCTCCAGGGTATTTTCGAGCCTGTGGCCGCTGGCGCCACGGTGGGCGATGCAAAGCGGCTGCGGTCGTGTCAGTGCTGCCAGTGCACGCTGACGTTGTTCACGCGACATGGAAGCGGTTTCCTTGCGCGTCAAACATCAGGATGTTCTCGGGGGCGACCTGCCACCGAATGGTTTCGCCAAGCCGGAGATCGCTCCTGGCGGATTGCAGCGTGCGGATCACGGCGCCATTGGCAAGTTGCAGGTCATACAGGATCTCGCGGCCCTGATGTTCGATGAAGCTGACCGTTGCAACGTTGGCGCCTTCGGCTGTCACCTCCACGTGCTCCGGCCGCACGCCGACCCGCACGGCCTGGCTGCCCGAACCTGGTGCTGCCCCGCGCGGGAACGCCATTCTGGCGCCCGGGCTGACAAAGTGCTGTGCATCCACGATGCCGTCGAGGAAGGCGATCGGCGGGTTGCCGAGAAACTCGGCGACGAAGGCGCTGCTCGGGTTCCGGTACATCTGCACCGGCGTATCGACCTGAACGACCTTGCCGTGCTGCATGATGGCAATGCGGTCGCACATGCTCATCGCTTCGACCTGATCGTGCGTGACCAGAATCGCTGTAATGCCAGCTTCCTTCTGGATCCGGCGGATCTCGGTGCGCATATTGATGCGCAGGCCGGCGTCAAGGTTGGCCAATGGCTCATCCATGAGCAGTACGTCCGGCCGGCGGACGATGGCCCGCGCGAGCGATACGCGTTGTTGCTGGCCGCCGGACAGTTCAGCAGGCTTGCGCTGAAGCAGCCCGTCGATGCGCACGAGTTCGGCAATTTCTGCCACCTTGCGCTGGATCTCGGCAGCGGTTTCGCCGCGGACCTTCAACGGAAAGCCGACGTTCTGCGCGACCGTCATGTGCGGGTACAACGCATAGGATTGAAACGTCACGCCGACATTACGCTCTTGCGGGCAAGCCTGCGTCACGTCCTGGCCGGCAATCCGGATCTGGCCTCGATCCACCCGGTGAATGCCGCTGATGGCGAACAACGTGGTGGACTTTCCGCAGCCGGACGGGCCGAGCAGGGCGATCATCTCGCCCGTCGCCACATCCAGGTTCATGTTGTCGATGACTGGGGTCTCGCCAAACTGCTTCGTCAGGCTTGATCGCGAGCGCAATGTCACGCTCTCTGTTGAACTCAATGGCCGCACGCTAGGCGTGGCCGGGCCACATCATGGCAGGCACCGCAGTGCGAGCCAGTTTGACGCTTGCCTGCGGTTTCAAGCGGCTGGTTTGGTTGTTTGCTCGTCGGCCTCCGACGAATCCTCCTGCTTCCACGCATTGACGATCAACCGCCTGCGCTGTGGCGAGGCGAACATGAAGTCGTTCATCGCGCCCAGAAACGCCTGACGTGACGGCCCGGCCAGCGTTGCAAACGCAATCAGGATCTGCCGCACTTCTTTTCTTTCGGTGTTCTTCATGGTGTAGCTGTGGCTCCCCACAACGGTGACGCGCATTGTCCCGGTGATTGGTGATTGGCGCGCCGGCGTCATGGCGCGTTGGTGGCTATGTTAGAAATCGCCCGCAGGTTTGTCCATCGGACTGGTCTGACCAGGCCGCATGGCCGACGAAATCAGGCCCGTTTCGATACCGTAGTGGACGAGGTCGGCGTCACGGTCGATATTCAGTTTGCGCATGGCCGTGTTTTTCTGTGTGCTGATCGTTTTTTTGCTGCGGTTCAGTTGGCTGGCAATTTCATTGACGGTCATGCCCGACACAAACAGCCGCACGACTTCCAGCTCGCGGTGTGTGAGCGGTGCTCGCCCGTGCTGGCGCTGCTGATGTGCCGGTGGCGTGCGCAGGATGGTCTCGACCGCGGGCGCCAGATACTGCCTCTGCGCAAACGCCGCATGTACGGCCAGCGACAGGTGTGTCATCAGATCCGATTTGCTGACGATGCAGCGCACCTCTGTCATCAGCGCGCGCAGGATGGCGGGGTTCTCCATCATGGTCAAGGCGACGACGCGCACATTCGGATAGCGCTGCCGGATCAGCGACAGCAGCGGCAGCCCGTCGCCGTATTCCCCGCCAGGCATGGCGTAGTCGCAGACGAGCACGTCGAAGTCCGTGCGGTCGAGCAGTGGGATGAGTTCAGTGGAATCGCGGGCAAGGCCGTCGACCCGGACCGCCCGGTCGGTGGCAAATTCGTGCTTTACGCCAAGCAGGATGGCCGGATGGTCATCGGCCACCGCGACGCGAACGATTACGGGGTTTATGGCAATGTTTTTCACTGGCTTGCAGATTGATGCGGCGTACGCGTGCAGGAAGGCCCTCACGCTGCACGCGCAGCCAGAGGGCTGTCAGGACTGTGCAGAGACTCTATGGGCGTGCACTCCGCCCGGAAAGCGGAAGCGTCCTAAAAAGCGGCCGGTGCCCGGTGTCGAATGCGCTCTGGCTGAGTTTTGCGCGCCATGAAAAAGGTTCCGGGTTCCCAGGGCCTCGATCCTCAGCTATCCGTAAGCGCGGGCAACAATTTTTACTCCGCCCATTGTTGAGGCGCTTATGACTTGTCGGCCATCCGGTCCACCGCGTGCGGTGATCGGGTCCGATCTCAGTGCATGGTGAAAATGCGCCGCATCAAAGCAAAAAAAGGCTTGAACCGTATCGTTCAAGCCTTTCTTGTACGTTGGTGGGGCAGCGGGTGCCGTTGTCTTCCCCGCCGATCAATCCGGGGCAAAGAAGCGCTCGTGCAGTTCTTCCAGGCCCAGCGTGCTGATCACCTCATGTAGCCGCTCGGTCGGTCGCTTGCGGGGCAGGTTCTTGTACTGCGCAATGATCAGCTCGTTCTTCATCGAATGCTCCCAGCCGACGAGCTCCGTCACACTCACGTGATAGCCGTGGGCCTCAAGCTGCAGGCAGCGCAGCACGTTGGTGACCTGGCTGCCGAACTCGCGCGTGTGCAGCGGGTGGCGCCAGAGTTCCGTGAGTGCATTGCCGAGCGACTTGCCCTTGTTCTTGCGCAGCATGCCGGCCACCTCCGCCTGGCAGCACGGCACGAGCACCATGTACTGCGCCTGTTTTTCCAGCGCGAAGCGGATCGCATCGTCGGTGGCGGTATTGCACGCGTGCAGTGCGGTCACGATGTCGATGGTGGCCGGCAGGCGGTCCGAGGTGATGGACTCCGCCACAGACAGATTGAGGAACGACATGCCCTTGAAACCGAGCCGCGCGGCAAGCTCGGTGGACTTGGTGACCAGCTCTTCGCGCGTTTCGATGCCGTAGACGTGCGACGTGCCATCGCCAGGTTGTTCCTTGCAGAACAGGTCATACAGGATGAAGCCGAGGTACGACTTGCCTGCGCCATGGTCGACGAGCGAGACGTGCCCCTTGGCTTGCTGGACGTTGGCCAGCAGCGGCTCGATGAACTGGAACAGGTGATAGACCTGCTTGAGCTTGCGTCGGCTGTCCTGGTTCATCTTGCCGTCGCGCGTCAGGATGTGCAGTTCCTTGAGCAGCTCGATCGACTGGTTGGGGCGGATTTCGTGGGTTTTGTTGGACATCGCGAGGGTCAATGGGATGCGTCGACCAGCAGGTCGAGCGGCACGTTCAATGCGTCGGCCAGTTTCTTGAGCAACTCGGCTGTGCCACCGCGTTGCCCGGTCTCGATCTGACTGAGATAGGGTTTGCTGATACCGGTGGCTTCTGCCAGGGCGTCCTGGGTCATGCGCCGGTAGTTGCGCCACGCGCGCACTGGGTGATCGCCTGCAAGTTCGGCATCCATAACGGCGGCGGGAACGCGAAAACCGTTGTCAGCAGCGGTGGCCTGGTCGAACAGGGTTTCGTCATTCAGGTCTTCGGCCAGATGCTTGATGCGGTCCCAGAGTTCAATTGGAACCACGGCAAATTCACGGTGACCGTCACGCTCGATGTATTGGATTTGCGCCATTGATATGCGCCTCCGCGCGGTTTGATGGCCAGTGCCACGGTCACGACACAGCCATCTTCAATTTGATGCAGCACGCGCCAGTCGCCAACGCGGAGCCGGTAGCCCTCACGCCCGGCGAGCTTCTTGGCATTCGGGCTTGGAGCGTAGCGGGCGACGGCAAGTGCATCGATCTTGGCTCGAATCGTTGCGTCGAATCATTGCGGCGACATTGCGCGGCTCGCTTTGTGAACGCAACGGCGTGCATCCCGGAATATTAGCAAATTGCTAACCAAATGGCTAACTATGTTTGCTATTCGTTTGCCGGGGCTCAGTTGGGATGTGACAATGGCGCCCCGTTTGCTCGCCCTTTGCACGATCTGTCTGTCATCGCATGTCTGAACCGCTCAACGCCCCCCTCGTTGCTGTGATTGGCGCCGGCCCCGCCGGGCTGATGGCCGCTGAAGTTTTGTCCCGCAACGGCGTACGTGTGGAGGTGTTCGACGCCATGCCGTCGGCGGGGCGCAAGTTCCTGCTGGCGGGGATTGGCGGGATGAACATTACGCATTCGGAGCCAATCGACGCGTTTCTCGGCCGATATCGTGCGCGCAGAGACCAGCTTGGCCCCCTCATCCACCGCTTCAACCCCGACGCGTTGCGTGCGTGGATTCACGGGCTGGGGATCGACACGTTTGTCGGCAGCTCGGGCCGCGTGTTTCCGACCGAGATGAAAGCGGCGCCGCTACTGCGCGCGTGGCTGCATCGGCTGCGCGAAGCGGGCGTGCAGTTGCACATGCGGCATCGCTGGGTGGGGTGGGCAGAGCCGACGAGCCGCGCGCAGGTGCTGCGCTTTGCCACTCCCGATGTCGAGCGGCTGGTGCAAGCCGATGCCGTGGTGCTGGCCATGGGCGGCGGCAGTTGGCCGCGACTGGGCTCCGACGGCGCCTGGGTGCCGCTGTTGGAAGCGCGCGGCGTGCAGGTGCAGCCGCTCAAGCCCGCCAACTGCGGTTTCGATGCGGATTGGAGCGCGCATTTTCAGGCGCGTTTTGCGGGGCAGCCGGTGAAGTCGGTCGCCATCGGTTTGCCATCCGCCAGTGACGGCACGCTGCAATTCCGACAGGGCGAGTTCGTCGTCACGCAGACGGGCGTGGAAGGCAGCCTTGTCTATGCGCTGTCAGCGCCCATCCGCGATGCGCTGCTGGCAGACGGCGAGACCACCATCTGGCTCGATCTGGCGCCTGGCTGGAGTGCACAGCGCGTGTCAGACGAGCTGATGCGCCCGCGTGGCGCACGCTCGATGTCGAGCCACCTGCAGAGCAAGCTGAACATCACGGGCGTGAAGCTGGGGCTGCTGCGCGAATGCCTCTCGAAAGAGGCGTTTGCCGATCTCACGCAACTCGCCAAGGCCATCAAGTCGCTGCCAGTGCGGCTTGCCCGTGCCCGCCCGATTGACGAGGCGATCAGCAGTGCGGGCGGCGTGGCGTTTGAGGCGTTGGATGCGAACCTGATGATCGAGCGCTTGCCGGGCGTGTTCTGCGCGGGCGAGATGCTCGACTGGGAAGCGCCCACCGGCGGCTATCTGCTGAGCGCGTGCTTTGCGAGCGGCGCCGCGGCGGGGCAGGGCGTGCTCGACTATCTGGCGGCGTTGAGGCCCTAAGTTACTGGCGCGCTTTCAGGCGCCACAATGACGTGACCTCGGCAACGCGCGCCTGGTGGAGCGGGTCAGTGGCGTCGGAAGATTTCGGGTGCTTCGGCTTGATGTCGTCGCGGCCAACAACCTGCAGGCCCGCCGCATCGATCATCGTCAGCAGCGCTTCACGCGTGCGCAGACCGAGATGCTCGGCAAAGTCCGACAGAATCAGCCAGCCTTCGCCATCGGGCTCAAGGTGCGCGGCGAGGCCGCTCAGGAAGCCCCGCAGCATGTGGTTGTCCGGGTCATAGACCGCCCGCTCGATGGGGGAACTGGGCCGCGCCGGCAGCCATGGCGGGTTGCAGACAACCAGCGGCGCGCGGCCTTCAGGAAACAGATCCGCTTCAACGACGTCGACCTGGGTCTGCAACCCGAGGCGCGCAAGGTTCTCGCGCGCGCAAGCCAGCGCGCGCGGGTCTTGATCGGTGCCGACAACACGCTTCACGCCGCGTTTGGCGAGCACCGCCGCGAGCACGCCGGTGCCGGTGCCGATGTCGAACGCCAGTGCCGTGGAGGGCAACGGCGCCTTCGCCACCAGATCGATGTATTCCCCACGCACCGGCGAGAACACACCGTAGTGCGGGTGGATGCGCTCACCGCCCAGCGCGGCAATCTCGACACCTTTCTTGCGCCATTCGTGCGCGCCGATCAGCCCGAGCAGCTCACGCAGCGATACGACTGAAGCGGCCGCCGCTGCATCACTGGCGCCGTAGGCCTCGGTGCAGGCTTGGCGCACGTCGGGGGCGCGGCGCAGGGGGATGGTGTAGTCGGCATCCAGCGGAACCAGCAGCATGCCAAGCGTGCGTGCACGCTGCGACTGGGCCTGTCGATGCAGGTTGAACAAGTCGATGGGCGAGGCAGCTTCCTTGCGCGGCTTACGGTCGGTGCGGCGGGACAGGGCCTGCAGCAGTTGCCGCGCGTTCTGAAAGTCGCCTTGCCAGAGCAATGCCGTGCCCTCGCACGCGAGGCGGTAGGCGGCGTCAGCGGTGATGCGGTCGTCTGCGAGGACCACGCGCTTGGGCGGCGGGTTACCCGCTTCAGAGCGCCACCGGGCGGTGTGCGAGGCATCGGTGCCCGTTTCAGGGTCGGCGGCAGTCCAGGTGAGGGTCGGGTGATTGGTCACGGAGGGGGTAAAAGCGGGGGAGGGCGCGGTAGTGGGCGACACAATACAGCCGGTGGCCCGATCGCACAATGCGATGAGTGACTTAACAGGCACTCAAGGAAGGTGGCCCGATGCGGCAGGCAGTGTAAACTCCAGCCTTTTTTCGGCACTCGTAGCATGGCGCACGCCCAGCAACGCAGGGCGCTCAGCGGCCCTGCGCTGATCCGCATTCTTGCTCGCCTGACGGACGTCGATGTTTCCGTATCCGCGCAGCCGCTTTCCGACCGCCTGAGCCAATGGCTCAGCTGGACGGATGCCATCACGCTTTCGTCGGCGCTGAACGCAGTTCCGCCTGCCATTGCTTCCAACGTGCGGCTTGCCGGCCCGGACGCCGAGACCATCGGCGCTCGCGTGCGTGCCGCATTGACCAAGTCCATCGCGTCCAGTTGCGCGCCCGATGTCCGGACCGGGTCACGCGCTCCGATCCAGAACGCATCGGCGCCGGTGGTGGTCGACTACGCCGATTTTCGGCAGCGCTACCTGCTGATGCAGCAGACGATGGAGTTGGAGATCAGCGACCTGCGTGGCCGCCTGCGGCGCCTGTTGGCCAGCCGGACACCCGATCTCGCGCGGCTGGCGGTGCTTGATGCCAGCATGGAGCAGGCGCTTGCAGGCCGCGAACGCGCGCTGCTGGGGGCCATTCCGCCGATGCTGGGGCCGTACTTTGAGCGCCTGCGCGCTGCGGATGCACAGCGGCAGGCGGAACTGCCGGCCGCAGGCCAACCGACACAATCCACATCCCGCGCCTGGCTGGACGCGTTCCGCAAGGATATGCAGAGCGTGCTCCTGGCCGAGCTTGATGTTCGTTTTCAACCGGTCGATGGGTTGCTTGCAGCCCTTCGCCACCGCTAAGCGGGACAGACACCATTCATGTCCAGACATCACCTGAATCTCATCGTTTTTTCTGTTGGGCTGGCGGCCTTGGGATGGATTTCCGCCGGCTACCTTGTTGACGGGAATCTGCTGGCGCTGGCCGTCACGCTCGTGATCGGTACCGCCTATGTGGCGGGTGCGCTGGAACTGCGCCGCTATCGGTACGCCACCGGCACCGTCATGCAGGCTGTGGCGGGGCTGGCTGAGCCGCCGCCGAACCTGGCCGCGTGGCTGGAGCAACTGCACGCGAGCCTGCGCAATGCTGTGCGCCTGCGCGTGGAAGGCGAGCGCGTTGCGCTGCCGGCGCCCGCGCTGACGCCATACCTCGTGGGCCTGTTGGTGCTGCTGGGCATGCTGGGCACGCTGCTTGGCATGGTGGTCACGCTCAAGGGCACCGGTGCGGCGCTGGAGAGCGCAACGGACCTGCAGGCGATCCGCGCATCGCTGGCCGCGCCGATCAAAGGGCTGGGGTTCTCGTTCGGCACCTCGATTGCCGGCGTGGCCACGTCCGCCATGCTGGGGTTGCTCTCTGCGCTGTGCCGGCGCGAGCGGCTTCAGGCTGTCCAGGCGCTCGACGCCAGGATTGCCACCACGCTGCGCATCTATTCGCATGCGCATCAGCGTGAAGAGACATTCAAGCTCCTGCAGCGGCAATCCGATGTGATGCCCGCGCTGGTTGATCGCCTGCAGGCGATGATGGCGTCGCTGGAGCAGCAGGGCGCAGCCAGCAACGAGCGGCAGATCGCCAGCCAGCAGGCGTTTCTCGACAAAGCGGAAGCCGCCTACAGTCAGTTGGCCTCTTCGGTCGGCCAGTCGTTGAAGGACAGCGCCGCCGAAAGCGCACGTGTTGCCAGCGCGGCGCTGCAGCCCGTGGTGGAAACCACGATGGCAGGGCTCGCGCGTGAATCGGCCGCACTGCAGGAGACGGTGACGCACGCAGTGCAGCACCAACTGGATTGCCTGTCGACGCGCTTCGAGGCCACGGCCGAGACCGTTTCGGGCATCTGGAGCAACGCCTTGTCCGCACATCAGCGCGCAAGCGAAGCGCTGGTTGGGCAGGTAGGCACGTCGCTGGATCGCTTTGCCGAGACATTCGAGCAACGCTCCGCCCGGTTGCTCGATGGCGTTTCGGAACGCCTGGGGGCGACGGCGGGCACGTTGTCCGGCGCCTGGAGCGATGCGCTTGCACGGCAAGAGCACGCTCACGCAGAACTGGCCGGCCGGAACCAGCGCGCCTTGGAAGCCGCTGCCGCGACGTTCGAGCAACACGCCGCATCGCTGCAGGACGCGTCGCGCCAATCGCATACGGCGTTGCAAGCCGCGCTGGAAGCACGAGACGAGCAACGTCTGGCCGCGTGGACCGAGGCGCTCGGCGCGATGGGCGCCAAGCTGAGTCAGGCGTGGGAGAAAGCGGGCGCCGACACGGCGGGCCGTCAGCAGGACATCTGCGATGCGCTGGCGCAGACTGCGCGCGATATCTCTGCGCAAACACAAGCGCACGCCAAAGACACGATCAGCGAGATTTCGCGCCTGGTGCAGGCCGCATCGGAAGCGCCCAAGGCCGCAGCCGAAGTGGTTGCCGAGCTGCGCCAGAAGTTGTCCGACAGCATGGTGCGCGATACCGCGATGCTGGACGAGCGCGCGCGCCTGCTGGGCACACTGGAAACGCTGCTCAATGCAGTGAACCACGCTTCGACCGAGCAGCGGACGGCGGTGGATGCGCTGGTGGCAACGTCAGCGGAGCTGCTGGAACGCGTGGGCGTGCGATTCACCGATCGGGTGGAAGCCGAGACCGGCAAGCTTGGCGCGGTGGCCGCCCAGGTAACCGGCAGCGCGGTCGAGGTGGCGAGCCTGGGCGAAGCGTTTGGTGTGGCCGTGCAGTTGTTCAGCGAATCGAACGACAAGCTTGCGGCGCACCTCGAGCGCATTGAAGCGGCGCTCGACAAGTCACTCACGCGCAGTGACGAGCAACTGGCCTACTACGTGGCGCAGGCGCGTGAGGTGATTGACCTGAGCATGCTGTCTCAGAAGCAGATCCTGGAAGACCTGCACCGGCTGGGTGACCAGCGTGCCCTGGCCGGAACCGAAGCGGCATGAGCGACGAGATTGACGGCGGCGTGGGCGGCGCAGGCGGGGTAGAGGGCGCCGGTGGCATTGAGGCCACCGCGCCGATCTGGGCCGCGTTTGGCGACCTGATGTCGGTGCTGCTGGGTGCCTTCGTGCTGATTCTGGTGGGCTTGATCGGTGTGCAGCTGGAGCTGTCGTCCAAGCTGCAGAACGAGGTCAGGCAGCGCGAGGCCGAGGCGCAGCGCCGCAAGACGCTGGAGCAGGCGCTTGCCGGCCCGCTGGCCGCAGGGCGCGTGACGCTTGTCAACGGGCGCATCGGCATCAACGGCAATGTGCTGTTTGCAATCAACTCAGACCAGTTGCAGCCCGAGGGCCGCGCGCTGATGAAGAGCCTTGCGGCGCCGCTGGCTGCATATCTCACATCGCGTGAAGAGATTCTGATGGTGAGCGGGTTTTCTGACGACCAACAGGTGCGGGCCGGCAATCGCCAATTTGCAGATAACTGGGAACTGTCCGCCAAGCGCGCATTAACCGTGACGCGTGCCTTGATTGATGAGGGTATCCCCGCGTCGAGCGTGTTCGCGGCAGCGTTCGGCTCGCAACAGCCCGTGAGTTCCAATGCGGACGATGTGGGCCGCGCCAAGAACCGGCGTGTGGAGATCGCGCCCGTGCCCAGGCAAACCGCTTCCAACGGTGAGCGTCGTGAGCCTCGCTGATTCATCCACGCAGGCGATGCTCGACAACTGGCGCGCAAGCGGCGCTGATCGGCTGGACCGCGTGCGCTTCCACTTCATCGAGGCACTGCATCGGCGCACGCTCAGCCAAACCGGCGCGGCGCGACGCATTCTGGATGCGCGGCTCGGCAAGCTGGTTGCCGCCTATGCAGAAGACGTGGATCGCGCGGCGTTGTCCGCCGATGCCGCCGACTCAACTGCGTCTGCCGGTAGCGCATTGACCGAACTGCTGAGCGACATTGCCAGCCGTGCGCGCATGGAGGTCGGCGTTGCTGTCGCGGGCGTTTCGGGGCGCCCCCCCGACGCATCCCCTGCGCTGAAGATTCTCGAAGACGTGCGGGATACCTGGTCTCGCGTCAGCGCCGCGAAGCAGTTGCGTGATGCCTTGGACCAGGTGCCGGTGAACGCCGGCCCGCTCAATTCAAGCAGTCTTGTGCATCGGTCGCTGGTGTTGATGCGCGAGGTATCGCCGGATTATCTGCGACAGTTTCTGTCGTATGTGGATGCGCTTTCGTGGCTGGAGCAGATGGGCGGGGACAGCGCTGCTGCTGGCCAGGATGCGGCCCGCAGCGGCGCAAAGGCGGCGCGGAGCAAGGCGCGCTGAGGGTGTGGGTGCCAGCCACGCTGAATATCGGCCGTTGTGCAATCGAGCGGCGCGGCGTGCGCCCGCCCAACACCCGAACAGGCTCGGCTTAGGGCATCGCCCGAACGGGCAGGCATGCAAAAAGGGGAGCCGAAGCTCTAATGCCGTTCAGTTAAGGTCTTTCCGAAGATATCGAAGGGCGTAACGAGCAGGACGGGATTTGACGGCCCGATCGCATTTGCGGTTGGGCCGTTTTACGTTGATCAGCAGCTTGAGGTGCTCCCGCAGCCG
>NZ_BHVX01000030.1 GCF_003851545.1 Ralstonia sp. SET104
ACTGGCGTGCACGTGCTGCGACCACATCGCACAAGCCGCTGCGCCGAGCCGCCCCATCGAGCGAGGCCTGGCTGGTCCGGGCTTGCTGGCCCATGTACTCGTCTCGAAGTTCGCGGACCATCTGCCGCTGTATCGCCAGTCGGTGATCTATGCGCGCGAGGGCGTCGATCTGGATCGCTCGCTGCTAGCGAAATGGGTCGGCCACAGCGCGAACCTGCTGCAGCCGCTGGTCGACGCGTTACGCCAGCACGTCATGGCAGCCACGAAACTGCATGCCGACGATACGCCGGTACCGGTGCTGGCACCGGGCAATGGCAAAACGAAAACCGGTCGGCTGTGGGTCTACGTGCGCGACGACCGGAACTCAGGCGACACGACACCACCGGCCGTCTGGTTCGCCTATACACCCGACCGCAAGGGCATCCATCCGCAGCGACACCTCGCATCGTTCAACGGCACGCTGCAGGCCGATGCCTATGGCGGTTACCAGGCGATCTACGAAACCGGACGGGTGGCCGAAGCCGCTTGCTGGGCTCACGCCCGACGGCAGTTCTACGAATTGCATGCTGCGCGGCCGAATGCCTTGAATACCGGAGCGCTGGAACGCATCGGCGCGCTGTACAAGGTTGAAGAAGCGATCCAGGGGAAACCGCCCGATGAGCGGCGAGCGTACCGGCAAACGCACGCCAAGCCCTTGCTCGACCAACTCCATGCGTGGCTGAGTGCCACGCTGGAAACACTCTCGCGCAAATCCGACACGAGCCGGGCGATCCTCTATGCGCTGAATCGGTGGGAGGCACTCACGCGCTATTGCGACGATGGGCACCTGGAGATCGACAACTTGCCGGTTGAACGTGCGCTGCGCGGCGTGGCCATCGGACGGCGGAATTACCTGTTCGCTGGCGCCGACTCGGGCGGTGAACGCGCGGCTGCCATCTACAGCCTGATCGGCACAGCCAAGCTCAACGGCATCGATCCTGAAGCGTATCTGCGCGCCGTGCTTACGCGCATTGCAGACCATCCGATCAACCGGATCGACGAACTGCTGCCGTGGCATCTGGATCAGTCGTCGTACTCAAGCGGCGTATCGGCGTAGTCCAGAACAATGGTGTGGATGCAAACCTCGCACCACTCACGGAACATCTTGAGCGTCCGGTTGCGCGGCCATAGATCTGGATCGACATACCAGTCCTCCAGCAACTGCTCGAAAACCACCTTCCAGTTCCGCTGAATCCAGCGCTTGCCTGGCTGATCCAGATCATCGGTGTCATCCGTGGGAATCAGGAACGCGGATGGTTCCTCGCGCGCATCCTCGAACGTGACGGTGGCATTGGCTGGAGTGGGATCGGTCGCGTTGATCCATTCGACGAACGGCGCCTTGGGCAGGATGATGGCAACGACCCGGTTCGTAACGTAAAGCGGCTCCAGCGGCATGCTGTCGATCCTCGTGTCAGAAGATCGCATGCTAAAGCAAGACGGCCATCAGGCCACGCTTACAAATCGAATCCACGCGTCATCGTCCTTCGACTGTGACGTCTTGATGCCAGCTTTCACGGCATGAAACTTGGCTGCAGCAAAGTCGTGGAAGCAGGGAGCCCCTATGACATCCTTATTGATTGCGGAAAATCTGGAACGAGATCGGATGTAGCACCAGATAACGGAAAGGACTTGCCGCTCGTCGAAGCCAAACTCAAAGCCAGCCGACTCCGCAGACGAACTGTAGCTATCTGCAGTGTTTTCATGCAGGCGGTCGAAGTTATAGATAACGTCCATGTCAAAGTGCTCCAGCACCTCTATGACAGAGTCGCTCTTCAGATTTTTGCCGAGATAGCTTGCTAGTCGCATCTGCATGCCTTGGGTTGTTGCAGTCCAATTTCAGACTGGAAGTGTTGCTCCGTAAGGCATCTCTACTCAGCAACGAAAAAATGTCTTTGCGTAGAGGGCGTACGCCCCGGCATAGAGATGCCTGCTTCTGCCGCAACGCCGACATTGTCGCCTTGCTTGTCCACCCGAAGCACGCATGATGAATGCATTTCGAAAGCGTGTGCCTCATCACCAGTGGAAAGGACGATTTCTGCCTCTTTCCCGCCATTCGGGGTCAGCAGCAAAGCGACGCCGTTCTGAACCCAGAACGTCTCTTGTTTGGCAGGGCTCCCATGACGTGAAACCGAGATTGTGAACAGGCCGCGCTGCGTAAAGTGAAGCGCAACTCCGTCAGCGGTTTGAACCACATGCTCAATCCAGCACAGATTCTGTGCGCGGACTAAGGTTGGGGCTGCAACAGCCGTAGCTGCAAAAAACGCCAATATAGCGGCACGTTTCATGGTCTCAATTCCTAGGGCACTATGAGGCGCCCGCTCATCGCCGGAAGCGGACGGCGATGAGCTCATCGCCAGCTATTCATACTTAACCTTGTCAGGCCAATCCCCTGGCTCCTCCATTTCCATCAATGCCCACGTCTTTCCATCGATAGTTTGAAGCTCAGGTTCCTCCAAGGGCATAGACATCACCCTTACAAGAAATCGAGACAACGCCGCATGGAATTCAAGGGTAAATATTTCAGGCAGCGTGCCTTCTCTGCGCTCGTGAAAATATTGCGTGCCGATAACCTCAGACCGACTCGAAACGGGCGCGTTAACTTGGTAATTGACGGCCCGCTCCAGAAGCGGGCGAAGCGTCTGCTCCAAGCAATAGCTATCAGAATCATTCGCTACCGGTATCAGCGGCAGAAGCGCGGCAACTGTACGGGCCAGCGCGACTTGATCGACAGCCAAATAACGCGCACCATCGAACGGAACCAGAACCGCGCGCATACCCCCTCAGTTTACCTGCTTGGCTGCAAGATAGACCAAAGCACGGGCCGACAGCACCAATGGTGTTGGGCCCCCACCCTCGATGAAGTCGACCATTCGTCCAACCGGCCAAGACTCGCGTAAGCCATCTACAAATTCGATGCCGTGTTCATCTCCTCGGTAGTCATGCCAGTAACGAGCGATTAAGCGGTCGCCATCATAGATGTGGTAGCGGTAGTCACCGAAGGATTCTCGAACCGACACATCAAGCTCGATACGGAAGCTCATCATTTCTCCCCGAGAAAACTTGTGCTGCGGTCACAGAATGAGTTACCGAAGCATACCGAACGACCGCTTCTGGCTGCGGAAGCGGTCAATTCGTTTTCGGCCAGTCGATGTCGGCTTGCTGATGTCACCGCTACCTGAAAAGCGTCAGCTTATGGCTGGGGCACGAGGGTATTGGACGCATCGAGCTCAACGATAGCCTTCACGTGCCGGAATAGCGCATCCATGTCCAGAGCGGGGTTGACGCCTCTAAGTCGACCAAACAGTGATTGCTCGGCAACCACCGTGCAAGACCAAACAACTTCGCTACCACGAGGAAGAATGTCTGAGGCCTCTGTTGAAGCGTAGTTGTGGACGCTACCACAGCCGACCCAGAGCAAGTATGGCTTTCGCTGAACGACCAGACACCATCCCCAATCTTCGGGAATGACCTCTTCCACAAGGCGGCCTTCCGCAACCAAACGGTCATGCAACCACCGAGCAAATTGCCGGCCGTAACATAAAGGATTCGTTTCTTCGTCTTCGCCTGGCTCAATCTCGAACTGGGTTGAGCGAAACCAAAATTGCTGTGGGTTCATCGGCTCCTTCACCATTCTTCGTTCATTGAACTTCGGTGGTAGCAGAAAGCATATCCGGCATCCAACTCAATTGACCGCTCCTGACCGACTGCTGCCCGACCCGGCCGGCCTGAGCTAGTCTGCTCTATGGACGGCGCCAGGTTCCTCGTTGAGGGTAATACCGTATGAGCTGGCCAGACTTTCAAGTTCGACCGCTCGAGCGGATGACAGTTTGCCCTCGCAAGCTGTGACCGCAATAGCCGCTTGGTCGTCTCTGCTTGGGTTGCCGGAGAGAATGACAAGCTGTTCGACACGGCAGGACTGCCGGCGCAAGTTCAGCCACGTATGTTGGGCTGCGACAAGGCTTGCAGCCACATGCAACGGTGGGCGATTGGGGTATGAGCGAACGTACTCCGCATCAACCCTTCTCAGGCCCACGAGGACTTGCGAATAGACCGAAATCAACCTCCGCTCTGCCGCAGAACTTTCGTGGCCTGCGCGTTCCACGACTTCGGCCGAAGCAACAGGGTTGTCGCAGTCGTTACTCGCATGTGCGACCTCACAGCACGCGAGGAGCGAAGCAAGCAGCAGACCACGAAAGACCGAGCACTGTCCGATGTGTCACGGGGACTTCACCGTGCCAGCATTGGTCGGCGCCGAAAATGCAGATTCAGAGTCCACGACAGTTATGACAGACGTGTGATTCCCGCCGTGGGCCGGACGAGTCACCAATCTCAAAAATCAGGGAGGGCGATGAGGACGGTTCTCAAGCTGACTGCAGGCCAAATCAAGCCACGGGTCAGTGGCCACGGCGGTTGCACTGCGACTGACCCCATTGCGGTAGATGGGCGACTCCATGTTCGGCTCACGTACAGGGAGGCGACGGTCAATCGAGTCGACAGCGGTTGGCGGTTAATGAGCTGCTATCGCTTGGGGGGATTTCTCCCTTTCAGCGTGGGCTCGAAGCGACTTTTCGCAGCAGTGTTAAATTGCCGCATGAAATTATTTAATGTAAATATAGATTTTAGATATTTTTATATCTACATGGTGCCTGCTCTTTGTTTGTCGTATCCAGTGCCTCGTGACAGCACACTCCTCCCTCGCAATTACGTGCTCCGAACGATATTGGGAAAAATCTGCAGGGTAGATACTTTTCAAGCCCAACTTGAGAAGGGTGTGGCGGACTCTATAACGTCGTCGTGCCCACGCTAGACTCTCTCTGGTTTGCGCGGCGTTCTAGCCATGCGCAGGCATCCTTGCGATTTTATCGGTTAGGTACGCGGCGAGTTGCCGCCGGTCCCAGGAAACCAATTGTTAGTTCATTCGCAAGGAGGAGGGAGGCTCTGTCCAAACTTGGACAGAGAGATACAAAAGCAACCATAAGAGTCTGAACGATGATATTCAGGGAGCGCGTTGTGCGTGCCGTCAGCTGGCTCGCGAGTATTGCTGTTGTCTGTGGCGGGCTCGCAGGATGCGGTGGAGGTGGTGATGGGGCCACTAACGATTGCAGTGGCGGCAAAAACGTCTACACCAACCTCACTTTCGTCAACGCTTCATTGGCGTTGTACGTCGGCAAATCCATCACGCCGCAAACGCCCAGCACGCCGGGTGTTCCCTCCGCGTGCATGGGCTCCACGAATTTTTCCGTGGCCTCAGGCCAGTTGCCGCCAGGGATTACCTTGGATTCCAAAACCGGCGTCGTCTCCGGCACACCAACGCAAGCTGGCATCTTTTCTTACCAGATTCAATTGACGCTCGATGGCTTCGCCGGGTCGGTCTCGAACGCCGTCTCTGTTGACGTCGCAGACCCCAGCCTGTTTACGGTCAGTGCGTGGAAGGTTGCAAATTCCAACCTTCCCATGACGGACGACTTCCGGCTGGATGCGATTGGAAGCCAGCTTGTGTCCCTCACCGCAGGTTTCTATTCGCACACGATGGACACCTATGTCTCTTCAGATGCCGGAAAAACCTGGGGCATCAAGAGCATCGCAGGACCACAGCCATTCACAAGAAATTTCTCGACCACGTCCGACGGAACTTCCATCTATTACTCATCCGGGGTGACAACCACGGGAGTGTTCCCCGGCGGCGTATGGAAGTTCGACGGTGTGGCGTGGACGCAGCGGACCGCCACAGGGTTTCCGGCACGTAAGCGTCATGCTCTCGTTAAGCTCAATGGTGCTTTGTACGCTATTGGTGGAGTTTCGCCAACGGGCACGTACCTGGGCGATGTCTGGCAGTCGACAGATGACGGTGCAACGTGGACGTATCTTGGCACTCCCTTTTCTGGAAGAGCCGACGTTTGCGCTGTGCCTTTCCAAGGGCAACTGGTTGTGACCGGTGGTTATGGGGCGAATACGGCCTATGCCGACATCTGGACGTCTGCGGACGGTCAGTCTTGGCAGCATCAGTGGATTTCGCCGACCAGCAGCCCCTTTTTCGCAGGTGTCTTGGGTCCGCAATGCGCGGTCTCAAACGGCCGACTCTATGCTACGCAAGACCTTGGCGTGGTATCCACGTCGGACCTGAAGTATTGGAACTTTGAGCCCTTCACGCTGATTTCGAACAAAGCACCGGGGATGGCTGCGATAAACGGCGCGCTCTACTTCGCCAATGGAACAGGTACTTCCATGCGAACGCTGATGACGTCGGCGCCCTAGCCGGTTGTGCTCATACGCAGCTTCGGATACCGGACAATGTACCCAGACTATCCGCAAAAAGGGGGTATAAAAATGCGAACCAAGATTGCTTTGCTTGCTGGCGCACGAGCAGTTGGTGGCTGCGCACAAACCGGAGCGCATTGATATGCCAACCGCCAATCAACTCGTGCGAAGGACGCCATGGAAACTCGGAGGCGTCGCGCACGCCCTCGCTCTCCTAGTGCTCGCGACTTTCGCCCAAGCGCAAGTGTTGAACTCGCAGTCGCCGAGCGACTATTGGGCATCGTGTGCGGCAGCAATGACGCAACGAGCGCTTATCCACGAAGAGCTCGGGCGAGAAAGTGCGGAGCCATACTACAAGGCTATCGGCTACTACTATCGCCTGTCTTGCGCATTTTCGAGCGCAGCGGAGACGAAAGTCGCCTACGCCAAGGCAAGGGAGGCGCAAACGGAGTCCTTCCAACAACAGGTCAAACTGTGCAAGCCGGATGGTTCGTGTATCGCTAGCATAGTTGAGAAGCTGGAAGGCGAGCTTCTGGTGTGCGCGGGAGAACAGAAACGGCAGCGCGACGACATAGCCAAAGTCGCAGACGCACTTGAAAAATGCAAGGTTGAGATACGGCACTAACGTCGACGACTCGAGGTAGCAGATGACAAGCGACAACAAGCAGGCAGAATCAATTTGGCGGCCAGCGTGCCGCTGGATGACTGCAACAATTATTGGAGCGTCTCTTCTCGCTGGTTGCCAGACTGGTACAGCGCACCGCATACCGCTGGACGTTTCGTCCCTGCAGTCGGGGAGGGGCATGGTCATCTTTTCAACGAGCACTGACGAAATCACAAGCCGATTGCCTGTATGGCTGACCCTTGTAGACGCTGACTCAAAGAATCGCTATGCGCGTCCTTGGTGGCCAATGCAGTCGCCGGCAAAGGACGATTTCGAAGTGGACCATGGTCGGGTCTACGCGCTGCAGCTCAGAGAAGGTGACTATTTTCTGGTTCCGACACTGACCAAGCCTGCCTTCTGTCTGACCAGTTTCCCTACCTACAGATTTCATGTCGGGGCGGATGAAGTTATCTACCTCGGAAATTTTCAGGTGCTGAATCACCAGACGTTTAGGCAGTCCAGCCTCTTAGAGGTTCGCGATGTCACATTTTTCTTGGACCGAAACCCGATGCTCCGGTCCAAGCAAGTTCAGACCCGCATCCCTATTGCATCCCAGTATCACCGGCGCGAATGCGATGCCCCAGATTTCGTGACTGGAACAATGTGGGCCGAGCCGTGACTGGCAGCGTCCCAGCGAGGAATGGGCCGCCTTCATACTCGTTTCCGCCGGGACTCCGTCATTGGAATCTGCGACAACGTGACGGGCCTAGTGGAAGACCTGTACTTCGTAGACTCCGAGATTTCCGACCTTAGCAATCTCAGAGATGTCATTGGGACCGGCGTCCCTTCGACGCCATAGTGGTCACCAGCACTCAATTCGTACTTATGATGAGGGGGAGGTATGGGGGTGGCGCTTGCTGGAATCGCGTTTCGTTCAACGGATGCGAGTCAGTCAGTCGAAGCTCCGGTAAGTCCTCTAAAAAATCGAGAGCTTTCAGCTCGCGCGCGGAAACCGGAAGCGCTTCAGCCTGGCATCCATACTGAACTTGCTAAGCGGGCGTTGAGGCTAGCGGATGAAAGACTTGTTACTTGAGCCCGAGGTGGCGGGTGCGTTAGGAGCGAACACCATTGTTGACACCAGCGTGTAGCCCTCGGCTTTTCACCAATTGGAGAGGTTTGGAATGAGAAACAGCCTCGTATTAGCCAGCGTGTGTCTTGCAGTTGCCGGATGCGCGACTGACAAATCGACAAAGGTAGGCACACCCGCCTACCTCTCGGCTCAAAATGGTTGTGCGGTGGTGGCCGGCGGAAGCCTTGGCAGCGATTTCGCTGACCCAAAAATCGAAGGCTTTTGGCATGAGGTCAATCGCCAAATTTCATCTAGCCTTTATGAGAAGTTGTCTGCGGATGGATTCAAGGCAGTTCCTCTCACGGTTGCTCGCGACGATGACGCGGTACGCGTCATCGCTGCAGCGGCAGCGCGCAACCGCTGTAACCGAGTCATTCAAGTCGAACATACCGTTAGCGAGGATGGACAGGGCAAGTACTTCAGCTATCAAGTTTCACTAATGCGATTCAGCGCCACTGGAAGAACCGCCGATGGGACTCAGGTCAGGACCGCTGGCGAGTACCAGCGGTCCTATCGCTTTCCCCGGACGGCAGAGACGTTCCGCACGCTGACACCAGTGGGATTCGCCGCTACGGTATTCGCGGACCTCAAGGCCAGTGGAAAACTCGAGCCTCTGCGGCAGCCTTGAGATAGTGCAAGGACCCTCGCACGCCTCTGACCGCTAACGGCCAGGAGCCGACATTTCCATAACAGCAACGAGGGTTAGGGGAGAGTTCTGATGATTTCGATAGGCGCGGTATACCTAGGGCCGGAACATGAAGGTTCGGAGGTCCACGTAACAATCACCTCCGCGATTGCGATACTGAAAGAGCTGCGGGGCCCCGGTGATGTTGAGACTCCCCTGGTCAATGCTGTCTTTGTAGTGAAAGGGTCTCAAGGCGCCCCAGAATTCGACTATCCCCAGTACGGCGAGCAGTCGCCTACAGCGGTCGTGGTGCAGCTTCCACTGAACGTTACGGGACTAAGTGGTCAACAGCTTATTGATGAAGTCATCGAGGGGTTGCGCGGCGCAAACGCAATGGCTTTCGAATACTTCAGGCAGCGAGGCGAGGTGTTCCGATTGCGCGATGCCGAAGCTCTCGTCACGCAAATCGCCACGAAGCTGCGAACGTTCAGCGCAACTTAACCATCCTGTGTCCGAGGCGGACCCATACTGCGTCAGTTGCCGGTACCGGCCAGTAGCCGACGTTGGTACCACAGCGGTTAGCGTCGCTCCGAGACCGGATGCTGCCATCCGAGATGAAGATTTGCGAACGGCCGCGTTGTTTAGCGGCCGTCGACGGAGTCATCCTTGCCATCGGAGCCGCACTAATCGTCGTCGCCAACGGCGTCCCCGCCGCTGCGACGGTCTTTCCGGCCATAGCCCCCGCAAAAAAAATCACCCTGCTCGACGGGATTCGGCGGGGTGACTAATGGGCAGAGGGAGAGAACCCTCCGACGAGCAGTATGGCTGGAATTTGGGTTATTTCATCCCGCCGAAAGAGGCGTTGGGCGCAATGGCCGCTCAGGTGTATGCTGAACAGCAGTTCATCTACGCAAACGTGTTCCTAGCGCGCAAACGTGTTGGTTGCCGCGCGCCCGAGATCGCGATCGTCGTGTCGCAATCACAGTCCTAGGGAAATGAGCCGACGCGCGGCGTCCACGCCGTTGTCATTTGCGTGCTTTGTGTGGGCTCAATGTCACAGTCATTTCGTCAGCAGCCGCACGTGCACGTGGCGTGAACCAGGAAATCTGGAGGGACTGCGAGATAGTCGCACCATCCCGAGAGGTCCCTTCCGATTGCGGCACGTACGAACCCTCTTCGTGCGCGCTTCCCTCACTCTTCACCGCGCTTGCGCCCCTCAACCAGTTCTTGGTAGTAGCCAATGATGCTGGGATCGAACGGATTCGACTGTATCCACCTCAGCGCCTGGGTTGTGGAATCGACCTGGTCGTCGTATCTTGAGGCAGGGAAGGTCGTGAGTTCATGGATGTAGCTGTCTAGCCAATACGCACTGCGCGGCAGAAGCACCTGCCCAGTCTCGAACATGCCTGTGGTGCCGAAAAAGCGGACCGACTTGTCACCTTCCGGCTTGCAAGGCTTCACCTGCCGGAGGCCGTGACTGGGCAACTCCTGG
Organism: Ralstonia sp. SET104; assembly: GCF_003851545.1. Lineage (GTDB taxonomy): Bacteria > Pseudomonadota > Gammaproteobacteria > Burkholderiales > Burkholderiaceae > Ralstonia. Next base: position 10,148 of record NZ_BHVX01000030.1, read on the forward strand.
ATGAGCTGTGTGCCGCTGGACTTGTCTTCCACCAGCACGCAGTCCGGACTGTACCGTTCCGCCAGCATGATGGCCGCCTTCCGCAGGTCCGGGAAGTCCACCTTCTCTCGATAAACGTCCAACAGGTAGTTCTCCTCGCCCTTGATACCCCATGTTGTACACACCGAGTAATCGGCGAGCTCGGTCACCTTCGCCGCTGTATCCCAGCTCTGCACGATGTGATCGAACTCTGCCGGCTTCTCATGCGGTTCGTAGTAGCGAATCCATTCGCGCTTCAGCAGCGCACCACCGCGCGGCGCCGGCAACTGCTGATACTGCGCCGCGAAGTGATATTCCCCCTGCGTCCCGCGAATCTGCGCCAAGACTTCCAGCGGTTCCCGCTCCGGATGCAACGCCTCGCCGGCCTTGCGCTTGAAGATGCACGGGTCAATCGGGGTATCGATCCGGTATTCCTCGTCCGTTTCAGCAATGGCCGGCAGTCGCAGCACTTCCCAGCCTTTCTGCTGGAGCACATGACCGACCAGATCGTCCTCGTGCAGCCGCTGCATGATGATTAGCACACCGCCCGTCGCCTTATTGTTCAGACGCGAGATCACGGTACCGTCGTACCACTCGTTGGCGTTGTTGCGCAGCGTATCGGAGAGCGCATCTTCCGGCTTGAGCGGATCGTCGATGATGACGTAATCGCCACCCTTGCCGGTCAACGTGCCGCCCACGGACGTCGCCAGCCGCATGCCTTCCTGGGTCGTAAAGAACTCGGCGACTGCCCGCCGGGCAGGGCTGAGCTGCGTACGAGGAAACAGGCGCCGGTACAGGTTCGACTGCATCAGCTTGAGGCAGCTACGCGCATGGAAATCGGCCAGGTCCTGCGAATAGCTCGCACAGATGATCCGCTTGGTCGGATCCCGGCCGAGCAGCCACGCTACGAGGCTTACACTCGCACAGTGGGACTTCAGGCTACGTGGCGGCAGCATGATGACCAGGCGCGTGAGCTTGCCGTCCGCAAACTGCGTCAAGCGGTCGGCGATCACGTCGATGTGCCAATTATGTAAGTACCGCGTCCCGGGGTTGAGTTCATCAAAGGATGCACCGACGAAGGTGGCGAAATCATTGCGCCGCAGCAGATCCCATTCCAACGGCGTGACGCGTGGAGGTTGGCGTGTCATGGCTAGTTCTCCTGTTCAGGGGATTCTTGAAGGCCAGCCAGGCGCGCAAAGAGCGCCCGGGTCACGGTGCGTTCGAGTTCGGGATCGAGCGGCGCCTCGGCAGTGGCAGCGCTGGCTTCAGCCGCCTCGGCCTGGGCGAGCAATGGCAGCAGCATGCGCATGGCCACCAGATCCCCAGCCGCCGAACGGTTTGCCAACTGGCGGCAGATCACGGTGCGCTTGGTCAGGCGCTTGCGCTTGCCGTGCTCGGTAACGACCACGGTCTCGCTCAGCGCGAGGCGCAACTCGGTGGCGAAGTTGCGCTGCCCCTTGGGACGCCCCCTCGGGTTGCCCGATTCGCCTTTGCGGAACTGGGTCGTCTTCGGTGGCTTGCCATAGCCGACCTCATAGGAGGCGGCCCCCGGTGCTGTCGTGCCGTCTTTGGTGCGCTTCGCCATGATTTACCTCCCCGTATCTGTTGTGGATTGACTGCGAGATGGTTTCTTGCGCCGCTCGCGTGCAGCGAAGGTCTGGCCGGTGCCGACGTGAATGGCCGCATCCCCGGTATCCCGTTGCCAGCGTCGGATCACGACATCGACGTAGCGCGGATCCAGTTCCATGCCACGGCAGCGCCGTCCCACCCGTTGGCAGGCCATCAACGTGGTGCCGCTACCCAAGAACGGGTCCAGCACCACATCGCCGCGCGCGGACGCATCCAGAAGGGCGTCGGCCACCAGCCGGATCGGTTTGACGGTGGGGTGGAGCGCGAGCAGATCGCCTTCCTCGCCTTTGCGGTCGCTGACGATGCTGGGGTAGTGCCAGACGTTGGAACGGTCGCGGCCGTGGCGGCCCAGTTCGACGTTGTTGCGGTGCCGACCTTTGCCGTGCTTGAAGACGAAGATCAGCTCATGCTGGCTGCGGTAGAGGCTGCCCATGCCGGCGCGATCCTTGACCCAGACGGCCAGGTTCTTGAGGGCATAGGGCTGTTCGGCCGCGGCCAGCAGCTCGTGGGCATGGCGCCAGTCCATGCAGAGGTAGTGGAGGGCACCGTCCACGCTGTGTGCCGTCATGTGCCCAACCACCGTGGCCAGGAAAGCCTGGAACTCGCCAGAACTCATCTCGCCAACCGCCATGGCAAATTCCCGATGCCGGATCTTGCCCTTGCCACCCACAAAGCCGTCGATCGGCACGTTGTAGGGCGGATCGGAGAAGACCATCGTGGCTTTGTCGCCGGCCATGAGAGTGCGATAGGATGCTTCCCCCAGCGCGTTCCCACACAGGATGCGATGCTCGCCCAGTTGCCACAGGTCGCCGACCACCGAGACGGATTGCGCCTCCAGTTCGGGCGGGGAATCGGCAGGGTCGGCTGGATCCGCCTCTGCCAAGCCCTCGATCCGCAGGTCGATTTCGCCCATCGAGAAGCCCGTGGCCTCGATGCTGAAATCCAGATCGACGGCGGCAAGCTCCTGCAACTGCTCCGCGAGGAGCCGCTCGTCCCAGGTGCTGAGGTCGGTTAGCCTGTTGTCGGCGATCTGGAAGGCGCGCGCTTGCTCGGGCGACAGGTGCTCCAGGCGGACGGTGGGGACCTGGCGCAGCCCGAGTTCCCGGGCCGCGAGCAAGCGGGCGTGACCGGCCAGGACGCGATCGTCGGCGTCGATCAGGATCGGGACGTTGAAGCCGAAGGACTGGATGCTCTCGGCCAGGTGCCGGAGCTGGCGCGGGTTGTGCAGCCGTGCGTTGAGTGGATCAGCGCGCAAGGCCTCGGGAGGCCGGTAGCTGATGTCGAGCGGATGCCGTCTGGCGCTGCCGCTCCTTGGGGGCAGCGCCTTGCGAGTGGTGGTTGCCATGTGTCGCTCCTGGAAGCGTCCGGACCATTCCGGCTCACATGACCCATTTCACACTCACTTGTCGCAAAAAAACGGACAGATCATCCTGGGGAATTCGGTAGGGCCGTCGCCAGCAACCTTCGGAGCGTGCGAGGATCAGGGAGGGGCAATTTGGGGTGCTGCTGCTCCAAATGGTCGAGCACCTTTGCCACCAATTTGTGGCGAGGGGTTCCTTGCAGGTGGTAGGTCAGGAGCAACCGCTCGAGCAGGGCGTGATCGAGGTACCCTGTTCCTTTGCGCAGCGCTGGAAGCCTGATCAGCCGCTGGTATGGTCCGCTCCATCGTTGGCGCGACACGTCGTACTGGGTAGGCGCGCATTTCGGCTTCCTGCCGCACTGTTTGCGGATCGCTTGCTCGGCCGGGTCTCGCACGCTCGCCGCCATCAGTAACTCTATATCCTTCAGCACTCGCGACGTCTGCGGCATTCCCAGGTAGATCTGCAAACCGTAATGGCGCTGAACGAGGTCGATCTCGTTTTTGGTGAGCGGGCTCCCACCTGCGGAATGAATTTGCTTAATCTGCAGGGCGGCTGCGTCCAGATTCGGCCTTTCGTTCATGGCATTCCCCAGTTAGCTACACCTAACACAGCGGCAGTCGGGCTCCGACGGCCGGTGCATTTAGTCTACCCATTTCGCTCCGTGTGAGGTGTGCGCTTTCCATTGCTTGGACCCTCGGAAAGCGATGAGTGAGCTCTAACGAATGTTCGGAGATGAACCTGTCCGTATTTTTGTGGGCGAGGCGATTGAACAGATCGTTACGCGCACACACAAGGCGCAACGCGGCAGCCCGCTCGGCAAGGCGGTTTTCTTCAAGCAGTAGCGTTCTGGGAAAGTAGACAGGCACGATCGGTCACCTCGAATCATGCGCCGCAGTAGACTGCCAGCAAGGCTGCTTCCGTCTCGTGCGCCTCAACCGGAAAGCTTGCAGCACCGGCAAATGCCAAGTAGCGCGCGCGATGCTGGCCGTTTCGGAAAGAGACAACACCTTCTTTTTCCAGACCCACTAAACCGAGTAGCGTACGGCAGTTTCGCGTACGGAACGAGACATAGGGCATCTCGGTGTTGATTTGCACCGAATTCTGACCCATGTGCGACGGTTGGGATTCACCGGGATACGCCGATCATCGTTTTCTGCTTCAAAGGGGCGCGTGCATCCACTACGTTCGTTGCGCTTGAGGAAGCCGGCATCAAAGATGTGCAGCTTTACCTCGGCTCCTGGAACGAGTGGTCGCGCGACCCTTCTCTGCCTATCGAAGAAGGGTTGCCCTACTGATGGAGCGGCGCCAGCGGCCTTACGCAAGTCGTGCCCATGTTTCGCTTCAGGACGCCAATGTATGTCGGACCAGTTCATGAATCTCCACTACCAGATGATGGAGCAGATGATGCTGAACCAGCAGATGTGGAGGCGGGCGCCACGGTAGCGGAGATTCGGCTAATGGTGCATGACCATGGAAAAGTCAGCGTGCGAGCGCGTAAGACCGTTTTGGTCGCCATTTCTTGCAGGCGTGGCATTAGGGTTGGCTTTGCTCGGTTTAATGCCTTCGACGACGCTGGTGTTGAGCGGGTGACCGCAGCAGGCCTGATTTCTGTGCCAATGCCCATGGCAAGTCACAGCCTGCTGAGGTGCTGAATGAGGTGGGGCGTATTGGGCGTGCGTGGGGATGAACCGACTTTAGTGGCATTCTCGCGCTCTTGCAGCCTCCCAACGAGAGGAGCGCATACAGCGGCCTCAGCCGGGCCTGAACAAAGTGGTGGGCACCACGGTCACGGCGATGATCGAAAAGCTCACAAGTCCTGCCGCAGTGGTTCCCATGACGATTCGCGCGACGCGTCCAGCGTCTGCGCCAAAGCGTTCAGCCAACATCGGCACGTTGCTCGCACTTGGCAGTGCTGCCACTAGGACCAGCACCATGGCACTGTATGGGTCGAGCGGCACGCCAATCGCGATGGCGGCTCGCCCTGCAACCAGGACTAGTAGGGGGTGGAGTAGCAGTTTGTATGTTACTAGGCGCGCTACGTCGCTACGCATCGGCAGCGCTAACCCTGATGCCTGAGCCTGCCGAATGGATCCATGCGAGCGTGCAAGCATGCAACCTAGCGTGAAAAGTGCAACCGGCGAAGCGGATTGCGCGAGCATCGTGACAACCTGCAGTATGGGTTCCGGTGGCACCAGTGCCATCCCTGACGACAAACTGCCCAGGAATATTGACCACGGTAAAGGATTGAGCGCCATCCCCTGCAGAGCCTGGACAAACGTTGTACCCGCCGCCTGACCGGTGTGCCGATCTAATCGCGACGTGGCGATGCACAGCGATGAGGTCAGCACCATATCGATCGACAGCGCCACAATGGACGGCGCGGCTGCCCGTTGGCCGAGCATAGCCACTAGCAGTGGTACGCCCAAGAAACCGGAATTTGGAAAAGCCGCTACAAGGGCGCCAAATGATGCGTCGTTCCAGCCGATGCGGCCGCGGTGCGTCGTCACTACCGCGAGTGCCAGCATGGCCAGTGCGCATAGTAGATAAATCAACGCTGTGCCTGCATCCATCAGACTGGCGATTTGCGTGTTCGCGGCAAAGCGAAAAAGCATCGCTGGAAGTGCCAGATAGAGCACGAACACGTTGAGTCCGGGAATCGCTTCGGTCGGCAGGAGCCGGCTTCTGACCGCGGCGTAGCCGCATAACACCAGCGCAAAAAAGGGAAAGGTGACGGCCAGGATATGCCCCAGAAGATCCATCGCGTGTCCTTTCAATCCTCGATTTGGCGCTGCGCGATCCGCCAGCCGGCTTCGGCCATGCGGCGAGCGCGTTGGCCGGTCTGTTCTGCATCTGCTGCCGCTGCGTTGCCAAGACGTGCCCGTGCCAGGATGCCTTGCAGAATAGCTGCCATGCGAAACATGTTGAAGGCCAGCAGAAACTCCCAGTTGGCGGGCTTTGCCCGACCGGTCAGGCGGCACCAGGCCGCCAGGTGCTCGGCCTCATCGGGAATCCCGAGGGATGCAATGTCATAGCCTTTGAGGCCACGGAACTCCTGCGGCGTTACACGCCAAGCCATGCAGTGATAAGCAAAATCTGCCTCCGGATTGCCGAGGGTGGACAACTCCCAGTCGATCACGGCGAGTGCCCGCGGCTCGGTTGGATGGAAGATCACATTGTCGATGCGGAAATCGCCATGGATAAGTCCGCTCGAGCCCTCTTGAAGTGGTTGAGAACACAACCACGCAATCAGTTGCTCCATGGCTTCGATGTGCTCGGTCTCGCTGGCACGGTACTGCCGTACCCAGCGATCGATCTGCCGCGACAGATAGTTTTGTGGCCGTCCAAAATCGGACAGCCCGATGGGCTGAACGTCTACTTTATGGATGGCGGCGGCCACCCGTTGCAGTTCGGCGTAGATGGCTGTGCGCTGCGCCGGTGCCATGCCCGGAAGCGAGGGATCGATAAAGATGCGGCCGTCGATGTAGTCCATGACGTAGAAACTGCTGCCGATCACGGACGCGTCCATGCACAGCGCATGCATACGTGGCACTGGCACATCGGTGCCGGCAAGCGCCTGCATGACGCGGAACTCGCGGTCAATGGCGTGGGCCGAGGCGAGCAGCGTGCCAATCGGCTTGCATCGCAGCACCCATCGGTAGGCTCCGGCGCTGAGCCGGAAGGTTGGGTTGGATTGGCCGCCAGTGAGCGGCTCGGCCTGCAGGTCGCCCTCGAAATCTGCCACGTTGGTGCGTAGCCAAGAGGCAAGACGCCCCATGTTCAGTGCATTCATAAACCACTCACCAGATGCCCGCCATCAACGGCGATGACCGAACCCGTCATGAGCCTGCCAGCATCGCTGGCGAGTAGCAGTAGGGGGCCGTCGAGATCTTGTGGTTGGCCAAAACGCTGCTGCGGAATACGACACCGGAGCCGTTCTCCCGCCATGGAGCCGAGAAAGTCCGCGTTGAGCTCTGTCGCCACGTATCCGGGCGCCAGCGCGTTGACGCGTATCCGATGGCGCGCCAGTTCCAGCGCCATGGCGCGGGTAAGGTGGATCAGCCCCGCCTTTGAGGCGCAGTAAGGCGCCACCGCGCCAGCTACACGCTCGCCAGTGATGGACGCGATGTTGATGATGCTGCCGCCCGATCCTGCGTTCACCAACCGTCTGGCTGCCTCTTGTGATACCAGCCAGGCGCCTTTCAGGTTGGTGTCTATGACCTGGTCCCACTCGGCTTCGGACTGCTCCAGCGCGGGTCCTGAAACCGCCACACCGGCGCAGTTGACCACGATGTTGGGAATCAGGCCGCGCGCATGGAGCTCGTCAAACGCGTTGCCGATCGATTGACCACTTGTCACGTCAAGCGCAACTGCACAGGCTGAGTGGCCTTCGATTTCAAGCGCTTCGACCAGTTGTGCCAGCCGATCGGTTCGCCGGGCCGCTGTGATGACGTGCGCGCCGCAGTTGGCAAGCAGGCGGGCAAAGTGCCTGCCGAGGCCGCTGGAGGCCCCGGTAACCAGAGCGGTGCGCCCATGCAAGCGGAACGTGTCGACTGCATGCATCATGCACGTGCCTCCGTCGCGGTGCCTTTGAGGATGTGCTTGGCCAGACTCCACCGGTGCACCTCTGAGGGGCCGTCATAGATCC
>NZ_BHVX01000031.1 GCF_003851545.1 Ralstonia sp. SET104
GTCGGCGTCAGCATACGGAATGTGGCAATTCAGGCCCACGGAATTGTTCGAAGAACCTTTTTTTTTGCCTACACGCTCCGACTTCACATGGCGAGCCCGGACTTTTCCTCCCTCAAGGCCTTGGCAGTCCGTCCGATAAAAGAGAACGCAACCATTGGCGGGGCAGCCTTCCCCTGCGCCCGCCGCACGAAACGGGCCTCGCCACGGACTGATCTCTGAACATCAACATGCGCAAGCGCATCGCCATCGAACACCTGCGGGTAGGCATGTACCTGGACGAATTTGTCGGCTCGTGGCTAGAACACCCGTTCTGGCGGGCCCGCTTTCGCGTGGAAGATACCGCCCAACTGCAGCGCCTGCGTGCCAGCGGCGTGCGCGAGGTGTGGATCGACATCACGCGCGGCACCGACGTGGCCACCGCCAATGCAGCGCCTGCGGCCCCCGAAGTGCCTGCGCCGCCCGCTTGCCCCACCGACGCCAGCATCGCCCCGCGCCCCACCACGTATGCGGAAGAAATGCGCCGCGCCGGCCGCCTCATCAGCAAAGCCGAGGTGGCTGTGCAGGCCATGCTGGCCGATGCGCGCATGGGCCGCACGATCGAAGCGCGCGACGCGCTGCCGCTGGTGGAAGCCATTTCGGGCTCGGTCGACCGCCACCCGAGCGCGCTGACAAGCCTGGTGCGCCTAAAGACGAAAGACCGCTACACCTTTCTGCATTCCGTGGCGGTGTGCGCGCTGATGGTGTCGCTGGGCCGCCAGCTCGGGCTTTCCGATGACGAGGTCCGCGACGCAGGGCTGGCGGGCCTGCTGCACGACATTGGCAAGATCGCGATTCCGCCCGAGGTGCTGAACAAGCCGGGCGCGCTCACTGACGCAGAATTCCGCCACGTGATCGTGCACCCGCAGGCAGGTCACGACATCCTGGTCGGCGACAGCAGCATGCGCGACGTCGCGCTCGACGTCTGCCTGCACCACCACGAACGCATGGACGGCACTGGCTATCCGCACAAGCTGGCGGGCGAAGGTATCTCGCTGTTTGCGCGCATGGGCGCCATCTGTGATGTGTATGACGCGGTTACGTCCGACCGCCCGTACAAAAAAGCGTGGGAAGCCGCCTACGCCGTGCAGCGCATGGTCGAATGGCGCGGCAGCCATTTCGACCCGATGGTGTTCAACGCTTTCGTCAAAAGCGTGGGCATCTATCCGGTGGGCTCACTCGTGCGGTTGCGCTCGGGGCGGCTGGCGGTGGTCATGCAGCACGCGCCGGGTACGTTGCTCACGCCCACAGTCAAGGTATTCTTCTCGGTATCGTCGGGCACGCGGATTGCGCCCGAACTCATCGATCTGGCGCATACCAGCGACCAGATCGTTTCGCGAGAAGAACCCCGCGACTGGGGCCTGACCGACCTCAACGAACTTTGGATACACGGCGACTGATCTGCAGTCTCATCCTCCGGCGCTGCCTGGCATGGCTCGCGCTGGGCTGGCTGGCGTGCAATGCGTCGGCGCTCGCAGAGCAACCGCTACGCGTTGGCTCCAAACGCTTCACCGAGTCATACGTGCTCGGTGAACTCCTCACACAGACGGCAAGCCCCCATGGCCCCGCCGAACACGTGCCGGGTCTGGGCAACACGGCCATCGTCTTCGCGGCGCTCAAGAACGGCAGCATCGACGTCTACCCCGATTACCTCGGCACCATCGCTGCCGAAATCCTCCACTTGCCGGCCGACCAAGCTGCCAACCCCAATCAGGCCGCGCTGCTGGCAGACGTCAACCGCGCCCTTGCGCCAATGGGCCTCGCTGCCGGTGTGCCACTGGGCTTTGAAGACACCTACGCGCTCGCCATGCGCGACGCCGATGCCGAGCGCGAACACATCCGCACGCTGGCCGATCTGGCCATGCACCCCGCGCTGCGTCTTGGCTTGTCGCACGAATTTCTGGGCCGCGCCGACGGCTGGCCGGCGATTGCCGCGCATTACAAGCTGCCGCAACGCCCAACCGGCCTCGACCACGGCGTCGCCTACGACGCGCTGCGCGCAGCCCAAGTCGACGTGATTGACATCTACTCCACCGACGCCAAGATCCGCCGCGAACACCTGCGCGTGCTCGACGACCCCGCGCACGTCTTCCCGCGCTACGACGCCGTGCTGCTGTATCGCGCCGACGTTGCGCAACGGCATCCGGCGCAGTGGCAGGCCATCACCGCGCTTGGCAGGCGCATCCAGCGCGACGACATGGTGGCGATGAATGCGGCGGTCGAACTCGAGGGCCAATCGTTCTCGCAAGCGGCGCGGCAGTTTCTGGCCGGACACGGCAATGCGCCGCCCGCCACGCCGGCTCGCGCGTTCTTTACCCAACTGACCGAGGGCCTTGGGCGGCTCACGCAACGGCACCTCATGCTGGTGGGTATTTCGACCGGCGTTGCCGTGCTGCTCGGGGTGCCGCTCGGCCTGATGGCGGCGCGGCGCCGGATCAAACAGCCCATCCTTGCCGTGGTGGGCGTTCTGCAGACGATTCCCTCGCTGGCGCTGCTGGCGATCCTCATCCCCATCGTGGGATCGATTGGCGTGGTGCCGGCCCTGATTGCGCTGGCGGTGTATGCGCTGCTGCCCATCGTGCGCAACACCATCGTCGGGCTGGAGCAGGTGCCCAACGGCCTGCGCGATGCGGCATTGGCGTTGGGTTTCACGCCTTCGCAGCGCACGCGCGTGGTGGATCTGCCGCTGGCGCTGCCAGTCATCCTCGCGGGCGTCAAAACCGCCGCCGTCATCAGCGTGGGCACGGCGACCATCGCCGCGTTCATCGGCGCTGGCGGCTATGGCGAGCGCATCGCCACAGGGCTCGCGCTCAATGACAGCGCAACGCTGCTCGCAGGCGCCATCCCCGCGGCGGTGCTGGCGCTGATCGTGCAGGGCGCATTCGAAGTCGCAGAATGGTGGCTACGCCGGCACGGCGGCGACACCCCACTCCGCTAGCGAGCGCGCAACCGGGTGTTCCATTACCATCGCGGTCATTCCAGCCGCTGTGCACGCCCCGCTTATGACCACGCTCCCGTTTTCCACCGCCCTGCTCGTCGCGGCGGCCGGCGTCTATGCCGGCGCCCAGAATGCCCTCGCGGGCGGCGGATCGTTCATCACGTTTCCGGCCTTGCTGCTGGCTGGGCTCAACCCACTGGCCGCCAACATGACCTCGACGATCGCGCTGTTCCCCAGCCAGATCACCTCGTCGATTGCCGGGCGCAAACTGGCCGGCGGCGTCGATGCGGGCGCGCAGCACCTCTCGCTCAAACAGTTAATCGTCATCAGCCTGATCGGTGGCGTGCTCGGCGCGCTGCTGCTGTTGGCGACGCCGCCGTCGTTCTTCGCCAAGCTGGTGCCGTATCTCGTGCTGTTTGCGACCAGCGTGTTTGCGTGGGGCAGCTTCCGCCGCAAACCGCTGCACGCGGCATCTGGCATGTCGACCACCACGTTGGCAATCGCGCAGTTTGCGATCGCGATTTATGGCGGCTACTTCGGCGGCGGGATTGGGTTTCTGATGCTGGCGGCGCTTACTGTGGCGGGCCAGCAGGTGCGCATGGCAGGCGCCACCAAGAACGTGCTCGCCATGACGATGAATGCGTCGGCGGTGGCGGTGTTTGCGTTCTCGCCGCAGGTGAACTGGGCGGCCGTGGTGGCGCTGGGTATCGGTGGCATTGCGGGCGGGTTTGCCGGCGCGTGGCTGCTGCACCGGCTGCCGGAAAAGGTGCTGCGCGGCTTTGTCGTCATCGTCGGGATCATCCTGACGGTCTGGCTGTTTTTGCGCGCCTGAAAATCCGCGCCTTGACAGGGTTTGTCCGACAGACGGTTCAGTCAACGCCTACTGTCTGCCGGGTGATCGCCTTCCTATTGTGACGTTTGGGGCGCGCGCCAGGATGGCACGCCGCATGCGTGTCATGGAGTCCGCCCCGTCTCACAACATGGAGAACGAGCATGCAAGCACGCAAGATGTCGAGTCTGGCCGCAGCGATTGCAGTGGCCGCCTGTGCGTGGATCGGCGCGGCCCCCGCGCAGGCCCAGCAGAAGGATCACAGCGCTGTGACCGGCGTAGACAGTCAGATGGAAGGCCCACGCACCCAAGTCCAGCGCAATGCCGATGCCGCCGCCAACCCCGGCTATCACAACAATGCCACCGGCGCGCAGCCAGAGGCCAGGCCCGGCACGCTCAAGCAGAAAGTCCACCGTGCGCATATGAAGACCGACAAGTGGGTCGACAAACACGTCACACACCGCCATGGCATGGGCAAGGCAAGCGCGGAATCGTCGTCAGACCGTGCATTCTGGTCGCGTCGCGCCAGCCAATGCGATTCGCTGGTAGGCGAGGCCCAGCGTGTCTGCCGCGAACGCCGCTCTGAAGCCGCCGGCAACATGCAGTAACCGATCGCGCCCGCGCCGCCCATGAAAAAGCCACCGAAGTTTCGGTGGCTTTTTCATTGCAGCAACGTCTGCGTCAGACGATACCGGTAGCGTAGAACACGGCAATCACGATGAACACGGCCAGCGTCTTGATGACCGTCACGCAGAACACGTCGCGATACGCCTCGCGGTGCGTCAGGCCCGTGACGGCCAGCAGCGTGATCACGGCGCCGTTATGCGGCAGCGTATCCATGCCGCCCGAGGCCATCGACGCCACGCGGTGCAGCACTTCCATCGGGATACCCGTGGCCTGCGCCGCCTGCACAAACTGGTCGGCCATTGCCGCGAGCGCAATGCTCATGCCGCCCGAAGCCGAGCCCGTGATGCCCGCCAGCGTGCTGACCGTGACCGCTTCATTGACGAGCGGATTCGGAATCGCACGCAGCCCATCGGCCAACACCAGGAAGCCCGGCAGCGCAGCAATCACGCCGCCAAAGCCGTACTCCGAAGCGGTGTTCATTGCCGCCAGCAGTGCACCCGACACCGCCGCCTTGCTGCCTTCGGCAAAGCGGCCTTTCACTGCACGGAAACCAAACACCAGCACCACGATAATGCCGATCAGCAGCGCCGCTTCCACGGCCCAGATTGCCGTCAGCTTGTCGGCTTCGACCGTCAGCGGCTTGGGCAGGCCCGGCAACGCAACGGTGACGACCTTGCCGTACCACGTCGGAATCCAGCGCGTGAACAGCAGGTTCATCACGCCCACCAACACCAGCGGCAGCAGCGCGACCAGCGGGTGCGCGAGCGCGCCGGTCTCGGCAGTCTCGGGCTCATTCACCAGTTTGGTCAGGCCATGGTCATACCCATGGCCGTTGCGCAGTGCCGCACGACGACGCCATTCCAGATAACCCATGCCCACCACGATGATGAACAACGCGCCGATCGTGCCCAGCCACGGCGCTGCCCATGAGGTGGTATGGAAAAACGTGGTCGGGATGATGTTCTGGATCTGCGGCGTGCCCGGCAGCGAATCCATCGTGAACGAGAACGCGCCCAGCGCGATCGTGCCCGGGATCAGGCGCTTGGGGATATCGCCCTGGCGGAACATTTCCGCCGCAAACGGGTACACCGCAAACACCACCACGAACAACGACACGCCGCCGTAGGTGAGCAGCGCGCACACCAGCACGATGGAGAGCATCGCCCGCTTGGCCCCCACCACGCGGATGACCGACGCGACGATCGAGCGCGAAAAGCCCGACAGCTCGATCACCTTGCCAAACACGGCACCGAGCAGAAACACCGGGAAGTACAGCTTGACGAAGCCGACCATCTTCTCCATGAAGATGCCGGAGAACACAGGCGCCACAGCCGATGAATCAGTCAGGAGCACCGCGCCCAGGGCAGCCAGCGGTGCAAACAGGATGACGCTGTAGCCGCGATATGCAGCAAACATCAGAAATGCCAGCGCAGCCAGCACGATGACGACAGACATCGACAATCTCCTCGCACATTGTTTTCGTTTTAAGAGCGATGGATTGTATGCCGCGATGCAACAGATTCCGTTACGCAATCACGCGTATTGAACTGATGGCGGAACTGGCGTTGCCGCCCCGCCAGGCGGGCGTCTTCGTCACGTTGGGATAGGCGGATATGGCAGATCAGTGACGATGGCCCCAGCCGCCGCGTCCGCCCCATCCCCGCCCGCCCCAGCCGCGATGGCAGTCCCAGCACCCGCCGCCGCCAATCCACACGCTGCCGAAAACCGGCGCCGGATAGTAGGCTGGCCCATAGTAGTAATACGGATCGTACGGATAAGCCGGATACGCGACCACCGGTGCGGGCACCGCCGCTACGGGGGCGATCGGGTTGCCGTAGGCGTCGTAATACGGCGCGACCACACAGCCGCCCAGCAGGACAACCGCGCACGCGGCCAACGCGCCCGGCAAGATAGCGGCAAAACGGCCGCCGGGTTGCGGTGTCGGGTTCATGATGTGCTCCGTTGAATGCATGCGCATATGCGTTCGACAGTGTTTGGCCGGTTCAATTCCGGGCTCTTGGTATGCCGTCTGAGCCGATCACAGCGAATCAAAGCCAATCGCTGCCGGATCACTTACCATGATCGCTTCGCCGCCCGCGCTGGGGAGAGATCGAGCCGGCGATGTCCATAAAACACTGGAGGACACATCCATGCAAGCCACCGAAGCCACGACCACGCCCATCCAGGGCGATCGGGCACCGGCACTGGCCATCTCTGCGGCCACCCGACGCAAAGCCATCATTGCCGCCACCATCGGCAACGGCCTCGAATGGTTCGACTTTACGGTCTACAGCTTCTTCGCAGTCATCATCGCCAAGCTGTTTTTCCCCACGGGCAACGATTTCACCTCGTTCATGCTGACGGTCGCCACATTTGGCGTGGGGTTCTTCATGCGCCCCGTCGGCGCCGTCGTGCTTGGCGTCTACGCCGACCGCGTGGGCCGCAAAGCTGCGCTTACGCTCACCATCATGCTGATGGCGATCGGCACGGCCATCATCGGCCTCGCGCCCACGTATTCGCAAATCGGTATCGGCGCGCCCATCCTCATCGTGATCGCGCGGCTCATCCAGGGCTTCTCGGCCGGCGGTGAAGTCGGTGGCGCTACGGCATTCCTGATCGAGTACGCGCCGGACGAACGCCGCGGCTACTTCGCAAGCTGGCAGCAGGCGAGCCAGGGCATCTCGTTCATCCTGGGTGCCGCCATGGGCGCGATCGTCACGAACGGCCTGTCGCCCGAGCAGATCGATGCATGGGGCTGGCGCATTCCGTTCCTGTTCGGTCTGCTGATCGGGCCGGTGGGCATGTACATCCGCTCGCACCTGCACGAGCCGCCTGCATTTGAAGCGCAAAAGGCAAAGGCCGCAAAGGAATCGCGTCTGGCACCGTTGTCGCAAGTGCTGAGCGAGCATCCGCGCGAAGTGCTCGGCGGCCTGGGCGTGACGATTCTCTGGACGGTTTGCACTTACACGCTGGTGTTCTACATGCCGACGTACGCCAAGCAGCAGCTCGGTCTGCCGCTGGGCGCGACGTTCCAATCGACGGCGTTGTGCGGTGCGATCATCTTCGTGCTGTGCCCGCTCATGGGCACGCTGTCGGATCGCGTTGGCCGCAAGCGCATGCTGGGCACGGTGGCGCTCATCATCGCGGTGGCGGCGTATCCGCTCTTCCACTGGCTCAACGTCAGCCCGACGGTGCAGACGCTGCTGCAGGTACAGGTGATTCTGGGTGTGTTACTGGCGGCGTTCACGGGCCCGGCGCCAGCGGTATTGGCCGAGCAGTTCCCGACGGCGGTGCGCTCCACAGGCTTGTCGATTTCGTACAACCTGGCGGTCACGGTCTTCGGCGGCTTTGCTCCGCTGATCGTGACGTGGCTGATCGCCAGCACAGGCAGCAAGCTGGCACCGTCGTACTACGTGATGGTCGCTGCCATCATCAGCGTGTTTGCGCTGGCGCTGATGCACGACCGCACCGGTAAGCCGATCGAGAAGTAGCCGCTTGAAGTCAGACCAAGCGGCACTAGAACGGCCGGTGGCTCACCCCACCGGCCGCTCGTCTTTTGCGGCCAGCAATGCGGCGTTCTCCAGCACGCGTACACCGGGTGCATCGACGCGCGCCGCCATAACAAGCGCTGCCGCTACCGAATCCACCGGCACCGGCCGCCACGTGCTGGGCACCATCCATCCGATTGCGCGCGACAGGTCTTGCGCAATACGTTCACCGAGCCGGAATTCCGCACGCTTGCCGAGCAGCAGCGAAGGCCGCACCACCGTGACGGACGGGAAACCGATCGACAGGATTTGCGCCTCCACTTCGCCCTTGCAGCGGTTGTAAAACACGCCCGAGCGCGCGTCTGCACCCAACGCGCTCACCAGCAGAAAATGATGCGCACCGGCGGCAAACGCACGCCTTGCCAGTTCCGCCGGATACTCAACATCAACGCGCCGGAATGCCGCTTGAGAACCCGCCCGCCGGATGGTCGTGCCAAGCGCGCAGATAACGAGATCGGCGGCAAACGCGGACTGGGTTTCAGGCGCGTCCAGGCGATCGAAATCGACCACGCATTCGCGCAATCGGCCGGGCATTGCCTGCCCTGCTGTCAAGGCCCCGCGCCGGCGCACAAGCGCAGTGACACTGCCCGCCCAAGGCTGTGCGACAAGACGATGCACCACCGCGCGGCCCACCAGGCCGTTGGCACCGGCCACCAGAACGGCCGGTCCGCGCGGTTGCTCAGGTGGTTCGCCGCCAACCGCGAAGCCTTGTCCGACAGGCATTTGCGAACTCGACATGATGTTCTCCATGAAGTTTGCACGGGCCCAAAAACACAGTGTACGGCGACTGGCGAGCCGGTTTGCTGCAGTATCGCTTGCGCGCTTTCGGTGCGCTTCCGGCGTGAAGAACGCTAGCGGAAATGCAAACAAACCCTGTCGATATCAGGTGTTTCCCGGATACCCGCCCGCAAACCTAGACGGGACAAGTGTCGGCTGCAAGCAACGGCCCGCAAACCCTTGCGGGTAGGGGATGTGCAACCCTTCGCAACGGTGATATAAAACGGGTCGCAGTACAACGCTGTCCAACAAACCTGAAGTGGGGAACTGACATGACGACCAAATCCGAACTCGTAGCCGCCATTGCGAAAGACGCTGAACTGAGCAACGCCGCCGCCGAGCGCGCGCTGAACTCTGCGCTGGAAAACATCAAGAAGACCGTCGCCAAGGGCGGCACCATCACGCTGGTTGGCTTCGGTTCGTTCTCGTCGGGCAAGCGTGCTGCACGCACCGGCCGTAACCCGCGCACCGGCGAAGCCATCAAGATCCCGGCAACCAAGACCGTGAAGTTCACGGCTGGCAAGGGCTTCAAGGACGCCGTGAACAAGAAGAAGTAAGAGTCTTCTGCCGAGCCCGGCATGCGTGCCGGACCGGGAGACTTGCAAGGGACCCTACGGGGTCCCTTTTCTTTTGGCGTGTTGGATCTGGTGTTGGATCTGGCGCAGGATCAGGCCACCGGCCACAACCCGACCAGGTAGCCAACCGAGCCGACGCGCGCGACGAGGGTGTCGCGATCACCCACTGCGTCGAGCCATGCGGCCGCGCCTTGCGGCACGTCATCGGCGCCGCCGATCGACAGCACGCCGTGCACGCAATACACGAGCCATTGCATGCCCGGATGCAGACGCTGCAACGACCGGCGCTCGCCGGCGGCCAACGCGATGGTCTCGGCGTGATGTGCCCAAACGTCGCGCCGCGTCATCACGTTGAAATCCGACAGCGGCGCGTCGAGCGTGGCGTGCACATCTGCCTCGCCGGGAAAGCGTGCGGGCGCTTCGCCGGGCGCGAGCTTTACGGCTTCAGCATCGGCGCGATGCATTGTCAGCCGCCCGCCCGCGATCACCGCCAGAGAACGATCGATACCAGCAAACCGCGAGAACGGCCCCGCCGCATCCACCTGCGCGGTGCTTACGCGCCAGTCGAAGTTATCCAACGTTGCGCCAGCAGGTGCGATGGCAATTTCAGTGGTGACGCCGCCGCCGTTCTTCCACGGCATGCGGCGCATGGCATCAGCAGGAATCAGCTTCATGAACGGCGCAACAAGTGATACGCCAGACGCGCCGCCACGCGCACGGTGCGGCGATCCTGGTCGTATTCGGGGTTGGTTTCGGCGATGTCCGCCACGCGCACTTTGCCCGTCGCGCAGACGTGCTGCACCAGCGTTTCGAGCACGGGCAGCGTGATGCCGTAGGCGGCGGGCGCAGACACGCCGGGTGCCACTGCGGCGGCGAGCACATCCATGTCGATGGTCAGGTAGACGTGGTCGGCATCAGCCAGCCATGCATCCAGATCGGCCATGCGCGCGCCGAGGTGACGCTCCTGCATGTTGGTGTCTTCCACGTAGTGCGCGTGCAGCGCGTCGGCACGGTCAAACAGTGCGGGCGTATTAGACAAGCGGCTCACACCCAGGCAGCAATACGTCAGATCGATATCGTGCGCGGCGCAATCTTCGGCGATCTGGTCGAACGGTGTGCCAGAGTTGCCGGGGCGGCTCGTGCGCAGATCGAAATGCGCGTCGAAATTGACGACGGCCAAACGTCCACGCCCCTGCGCGCGCCAGTCCTGTTTCTGCCAGTGCTTGCGCAAGCCTTGATACGTGCCGAACGCCACTTCATGGCCACCGCCGAGCACAACCGGACGCGCGCCGGCATCGAGCAGCTCGCATACGGCCTCGCCAAGCGCGGCTTGCGCGCCTTCCAGATCGCCGTCGCCGCACGTCACATCGCCCGCGTCGGCCAGCACCGACAGACCATGCGCCGGCACGTTGGCCAACGCACGACGGATTTCGCGCGGGCCCTGCGCGGCACCGGCGCGGCCATGGTTGCGCACCACGCCCGCATCGCACGCAAAACCCAGCAACGCAGGCACGCCGGACAGCGCCGTCGCATAGGCCGACTGCGCGACCTGGAACAGGCGCGTCACGTCGCCGTGTTCGCCTGTATCGTCACGGCCCTGCCAGATGGAAGCATCGAATGTCATACCCTCGGTCACCGTCATGAACGCGACAGCACCGCTTGCAGGAACGAACGCGTGCGCGCCTCCCTGGGTTCGCCAAAGATGACCGACGGCGGCCCCGCTTCAACGATGCCGCCACCGTCCATCACCACCACTACATCGGCCACTTCACGCGCGAAGCCCATCTCGTGCGTGACCACCAGCATCGTCATGCCTTCCTTGGCCAGCAGCTTCATCACCTGCAGCACCTCGCCGACGAGTTCCGGGTCGAGCGCAGATGTCGGCTCGTCAAACAGCATCACCTTCGGCCGCATCGCCAGCGCGCGGGCAATCGCCACGCGCTGCTTCTGACCGCCGGAAAGGCTCGCTGGCATCGCGTCGGCCTTGTGTGCCAGGCCCACTTTCTGCAGCAATTCACGCGCCTCGGTTTCGGCTTCGTGCTTGGACTTGCCACTCAGCATGCGCGGGCCCACCGTGATGTTGTGCAGCACCGAAAGATGCGGAAACAGGTTGAACGACTGGAACACCATGCCGACTTGCTGGCGCAATGGGTTCAGCTCGCGCTCGGGCAGCATCGTGCCGTTGTCGATCAACCGCTTGCCGCAGATGTCGATGCTGCCGCCTTCGGGCACCTCCAGCCCGTTGCAGCAGCGCAGGAACGTGCTCTTGCCCGAGCCGCTGGGGCCGATCACGACCACCACTTGCGAGGCATCGACTTCGAAGTCAATGCCCTTGAGCACGGTGTGATCGCCATACGATTTGGTCAGCCCGCGAATCTGGATCATGGGGGCATCCAGCGCGGATTTGAGCGTTTTCGGGTTCACCGCATTTGTCATGCTCATTGCACCATGCCTCCCGCACGGATGTTGCGTTCAAGCCGATGCAGCAGATAGCTGGCGGCACTGGTGAGCACCAGGTACACCAGCGCAATCGCCAGATACACCTCCAGCGAGCGATACGACACGCTGATGATCTTCTGCCCTTCGTGCATCAGGTCGTGAATGGTCAGCAGCGACACCAGCGCCGAGTTCTTGATCAATGCAATGAACTCATTGCCCAGCGGCGGGATCATCCGCACCACGGCCTGCGGCAGGATGATCGCGCGCATCGACTGTGCCGACGACATGCCGATCGAGCGTGCCGCCTCCATCTGCCCGCGATCGACCGACTGAATCGCACCGCGCACGATTTCCGACACGTAAGCGCCCGAATACACGCCCAGCCCCAGCACGCCGCACACGAAAGCCGGCAGCAGGATGTCGAACTGCGGCAGCCCGAAGAACAGCAGGAAGAGCTGCACCAGCAGCGGCGTGCCACGGATGAATGTCACGTACACCGTGCAGATGCCGTAGACAAAGCGCCGGCGCGGGTTCAGCCGTCCGATACCGATCAGCAAGCCCAGCACGCAGCCGAGCACCAGCGCGGCGGCCGTTACCTCAACGGTAACAAGCGCACCGCGGAGGATGTCCGTCCACCCCGCCCAGACAGGAGAAAAATCCAGTTCCATCAGCGTGTCCGGTCTTCGTTACTTGGCGTCGGGGCCGAACCACTTCTTGAGGATCTGCGCGTACGTGCCGTCGGCCTTGATCTTCTCGAGCGCGGCGTTCAATGCACGGGTCAGTTCGGGCTGGTCACGACGCACAGCGATGCCGTATTCCTCGCTCGTCAGCGCCGGCTCGACCAGGCGCAAACCCGGCCGCATCTTCGCGTAGTAAGCGGCGGCAGGACGCCCGGTGACGGCCGCATCGGCACGACCGATCTCAACGAGGTTGAACATCTGCTCGTTCTTCTCGACTTCCACACGCTCGACCTTTGGGTAGTTCTCCTTCAGGTAATTGACCGACTTGGTGCCCACCTGCACGCTCACTTTCTTGCCGTTCAGGTCAGCCGGCGTCTTGATGGCCGTGTTGCCCTGCTTGACCATCGCGACCAGGCCGCCGTGGTAGTACGGCACCGTAAAGTCCACCACCTTCTTGCGCTCTTCCGTGATGTAGATACCAGAGATGGCCACGTCGAAGCGGCGCGAGATCAAGCCCGGTACGAGGCCCTTGAAGTCGATGTCGGTCCACTCGACCGGCCGGCCCATGGTGCGGGCCAGCGCTTCGATCAGATCGACATCAAAGCCGGTGCGCTTGCCGTTTTCAACAAACTCCATCGGCGCGAAAGTGGCGTCGGTGGCCACGCGCAGCGGCTCGCCCGCGGCGTGCGCAGCGGTTGCGAAAGACGCCGCAGCGGACAACGCCACGGCAGCAGCCAGCATCGAATGCATGAAACGACGGCGATTCCCCATGAGTGGTCTCCTTGTGTGCATGTGGGGTGAAAAAAGCAATTCGAAGAATCAGATGTCCTGCAGCCGTGCAGAAATGGACGCGGCCGCAGCAACGGTCATATCGATCAGGCGCTGCTCCTTGCCGCGCACGCGCGTGGCAGGCGCCATCATCGTGATCGAGCCAAGCGCATGGCCGCGCAACCGGAACACCGGCACGCTCACGCCCCAGACGCCGGGATCGACTTCGCCCTCGGACAGCGCATAACCGGCGCTGCGGATATCAGCAAGTTCGGTGTGCAGTTGTGCCTGCTGCGCCGGGTCATCGGCCAGCAGATCAGAGAGGATGGTGCGCGCCGCGGCGGGCGGCATGAACGCGAGCAACGATTTGGCCGAGGCGCCAGTCAACAGCGGCACGCTGCGGCCCTTCTCGAACGAGCAGCGCAGCGATTGCTGGCTCTCGACCATTTCCAGGCACACGACCTGATCCTTCACGGCAACGACCAGCCCGATCGATTCGCCCGACTCGGTTGCCAGCTTGGTCATGCCGATGCGCGCTTCATGCAGCAGGTGCGAGGCATGGTCGAAGCCGAGTGCGAGTTGCAGGCTGATCGGCCCCGGCGCGTAGGTGCCGCCCGATTCGAGCACAAAGCCCCAGCGTTTGAGCATCGCCACCTGGCGGTACAGCGTGCTCTGCGGCAAGCCGGTCAGTTCGACCAGCTCGCGCGCGGCAATCGGCCGACCGTGGCGCGCGATCGTGGCGAGCACCATCAGCACGCGGTCCGAACCGCTGGTAGCGGCGGCGGATTGTGCTGGCGAATCGGCCAAGCCCGGCTCGGTCATCGCGAAACCCCCTCGAATGATGTTGCGACGGAGAATGCGATGATTTTCTCAATGTATCAACGCATCATTCCCACTCAACGGGAAAAAAGCGCGAATTCAGTATTTACACCTAGGACTCCGTGGTCACATTCCGGGCTTCTTCGTCCAAGCGCGTTTCCAGGAACGCGACGACAGCGTGGGCGGAGGCCTCGCTGCCGCAGGTGGTCAGCGCGGCATACAGCGGCGCGGCCAAGCCATTCAGAAAATCGATAGGGGCCTGCGGCCCTTCAGCCAAGTAGCGCTGCAGGGCCGAGAACGCGCCCGCCTGACTCAGGCGCCAGTCTGCAATCGAGGCCTGCCGCACGTGACGCGGCGCAAATTGCGTAGTCGATGCCGGCTGGGGCGGCGCCTTCGGCTGGGGGGTCACCTTGATCGGCGCGCGGCTGGCGACGTACCCGCCGGCAATCAGACGCGCAAGGTCTTCGGTGTCGGGGCCGGCGCTGCTCAACTGCGCCAGGATTTCCGCCGCGGAGCGCTCGCCATTGACCAGCAGCAGAATCGCCCGCTGCCGATGCGTGACGTGCCCACTGCGCGTTTGCAGCTCCTGCGTGCCGCGCTCCGTGCGCGACAGGATATGACTCAGCTCCATCGTCCCCTCCCTTCTTTTCTATGTGTCTGTCTGATGAAGGGACAGTCTAGAAAAACCCGGCGCAGCGCGGGCCATCTGAGCACCCTCGGGCACGCCATACCGACTATCACGTGCGCCGCATTGGCGCCCGAGTCCGATCCTGATCCTGATCCTGATCCTGATCCTGATTGCAGTCTTGGCCGTTCCGCAACTGATGAAGGCCTGGCACTACGGCCTGCATGCACCGGAAAAACGCGCGTACTACTGCATCTCCAATGAATCGCGGCCGACTTACACCGTGTGCCACATCGGCCTGGTTGTCTTTCTTGCGATGATGCGTCACGAACTGCATGACATGCTGGGCATGTGTGCGCGCATAAAAAAACCTCCGCAGTGCGGATAATGCCGTTCAGTTAAGGTCTTTCCGAAGATATCGAAGGGCATAACGAGCAGGACGGGATTT
>NZ_BHVX01000032.1 GCF_003851545.1 Ralstonia sp. SET104
CTCGGCGCGACACTTGGCTGGCGCTGGATGACCGAACACCTGCCGCCAGCGTTCAGCCAACGCCGCCCGATCCATCGATATGAGTTCGGACAGATCAACGCTCATACTGACTCCGCGATTCGATAGCGGCGGGCCCCGTCAACTGTCTCGCAGACTACCGGCAGCTGCAGGCGTTTGCGCAATACGCCGCTGATCACACCGCGTACCGAGTGGGCTTGCCATCCGGTGGCGCTCATCAGATCAGCCAAGCTGGCGCCCGATGCCTGTTTAATCAGCGCGATCAACTGAGCTTGCTTGGTGGTGGGAGCCTCCAACGCCTCAACTGTTGCAGCCGGTGCGAGCGGGGGCTTGGCGGTCCTGCTGCGGCCGGAGGAGAGGGCCTTGGTTTGCGCTGCCTTGAGACCCCTGCGGCTCTTTGCAGGATCAGCAGCGGACTTGGTTGCGGGGGCTCGGCGAGGTGCCTTCGGGGTAGGGGATTTGGTCATCATGCGCTCCTGGTGCGGCCGTCACGCCTGCCGTGGCGGTGACACCAGTAACGCTCTGAAGAGGCGACACATCAAGTGAATCTGGCGGAAGTCACGCCTCAGTCTGACGTGGCCGGGCGTCAATTTGCGTCGGGACTCCCAACAGTGGATCCGTCTGCGTACACGACCATTGTGGGTTGCATCTCTGTCGAGAACTGACCATCTTCCAGGTCCATCAGCTTGCGGCCTTCATCCGTGAACTCGTTGACCTTTCTGATTCCCTTCCAGACGTATTCCCCTCCCGGCGGAATCGCATGCTCGATGTTCAGCGGCGTCTTGGAAATGATTTCCCCGAAGGTGTTCTTGAACGCGAGCTGCAACTTCACACCCTTGATGGCCTTGTTGCCCAAATTCTTGACGCCGATCTGGACGGAAAAGCGGTTGTAGATCTGGCCCGCATCGAGATCTTGTGGGATGTACCGCTGCCCTATGAAGGTGAGCACGATGGTCTTGCTGAGTTCGGCAGCCGTGGTCGCCTGCTTGGCCTCGATCTCGGCCTTCAATCGCTGCGCTGCTGCCTTCTTGGCGTCCTGCTCTGCGATCCACTGGCGCTGCGCATCAATGGCCTGCCCAACGGTTGTGCCGACTGGCATACCTTGCTTGCCGAAGACTTCGCCCAACTGGGTCCGTAGCAGGTAGGCGGCAAGCAGACCTTTATCAGCTTCGCTGAGGTTCTTGATCTTCTGCGCAAATTCGCCGTCCCACTGTTTGGGATCAGTGGGCACGACGGCATCGGTCGGCTTCGAGCACCCGGCAAACGCGGTGCAGAGCAGCGCCGCAGCTATGAAGCAGAGGCTCATGCGGCTCGTTGCGGGGTCGGTGGTGGCTGGGCTGGAGCCCCTTAGGGTAGCAAATTTGCTCATGATGCGCTCCTGGTATGGGCCGCCACGACAGGGGTGACGGTGACACCAGTACCGCTCTGAAGGCGAGACACATCAAGCAATTTGCGGAGCGCGTCACCATGGCCGAATGATGGCTCCTGGCCGAGAGTGTTGAAAAATTCGATCGGCCCAGTGAACAGGGCGCGGCTGCCGAAACCCGACCTCTCAGATCGGCCTGTGTTGAACGATCGCCTGCCGTTTGGGGTTCGGGTGCCCCCGAAATTTCTCCGAAAACCATGTCTGCCGAGTTTTTCAAAACAATCGGCCGGAAGCAGCCGACCGAGACTCATTCGGTCGATGGCTGCTACCGACCCGTTACTGACCTTCTTCTTGCTGCCGTCGGTTCAGAGTCGGGTAACAAAGTAGCACAGTCATTCGCTGCGCGATGTCGCGCCTGAAGCCAACCATCCGAATTGCAAGTTACGACGTACCGAACGAGCCCAGCTTCAGCGCTATGATCTTGCAACCGGACAACTAAGCGAGCGCCAATGGACATTGATCAACTGTGCCGCGCAGTCAGAACACCAGCCGATCTTCGAAACTTGCCAGGCTACGTGGAGAAGGTCAATCCCGCGCAGGTCGCGCTGCGTCGCGTCATCTGGCCATACGGCTTCGCATCCGAGACGCATTGTGCCTTGACGAACTGCGGTACACCGCACAAGGCAGGTGTGATCATCGAGCTCGAGGACGGCACTATCTCCAACATTGGGCACATCTGTGGCGCTGACAAAGACAAGTTCTCGTCAAAGTTCACGGTGGAGATGCTCAAGTTGTCAGAGTCACGACGTCGGGAGGCAATGCTACCGATGCTTCTCGACCGACCAGCGCTTGAAGGAACGGAGCGCAAAGTACATGCCGCATACGACGAGGCGGAAAATTGGGTTCGCCGCGTCGAAGCGTTCGTTGCACTCTGTCCAGAGGCGGACCGGGAACTGAGACGCCGGATCAATAGTGGCGCCAGTATGGCAGTGGTCGACGTAGTCGAACTCCCGGAATCCGAAATCAGCGACATGATTGCGTCTGGGCAGGCACGCAACCGTGCTGCCGCGCGCTACAAGGAAATTGAAAAGGGCGTCATCCGCGGCTCGGCTGCACTTTCGCTCACGGAGCAACGAATTTCCTCGCTCTGGCGTCGCGCTGATGCTCTGCTTGCTGCTGATCCGCAAGCCGTCGACATCGCAGCGCTTCAGAAACTATTCAACGAATCAGTCTATCTGCCAGAAGATGCGAGATGCATCCTTGACGAGTGCGAGGCGGCGCGAGTGTTCTTTACCGCAGAGAATTTCTCGTTGATGGCCATGCTTCCGATGTCACAAAATGGCAGGAACGTCCTGAATGCCCTTACCGTAGATAAACTCGACAAGTCGGCCATGCGGCCGCTCGTGCGCCAAGCGCTTGGGAATACAGGAGGAGATCGGCCGCTCAACAAAAAACAGCGTGATTTACAGCGGAAGACGGAGGCGATCAAGCGCGCAGCGAAACGCATGACGAAACGATAGCGGCTGCCGAACCGAGCGATCAGCGCATGCTCCAACGCGCTCGAAGCCGTACTGGCGCGGCCGCTGCGCGACAGATGCCAGCCAAGCAACTCGCGCGTGTGGCAGTCGATCACCAGCGCCAGCGTCGCCCAACCGTCTCGGCCTGCCCAGACGCGGCACATATCTGTCGACCAGCGCTCGTTCGGTGCCGTGGCCACCGACGGCACGGCTTGAATGCGCGGCCGGAAGCCGACAGGACGTTTGCGAACCTGCCAACCCATGAGCTGGAAGATGCGTTGAACCGTGTTCTTGTTGAACCCCAGCAGATGTGCCACCGTCCGGTAGCCGAACGACGGCGACTCTTCGATCATCGTCTTGATCGGCTCCGCGAAGCGAGCCTGGACCTTCGGCGCGGACTTCACCGTCCGGTAATACACGGTGCGGCGCGGCACCTCGAACCACCGGCACAGCTTCGAGATCGAGACGGTAATGCCGTCGGCTTGCAGTCCCTGGCGGATCATCTCGATCACTTCTCGTCCTCGCCCAGCAGGGACTGCAATTTTTTTCGAGCACGCAACTCCAGCATGGCTTCGCCGTACGCTTCCTGCAGATCCTTGATCTGCCGCTCGTATTGCTCCTTCACATCCAGCGGGTTGGCGCGCAGCGCGTTCTCCATGCCGCGCTTGCCGTCGTCTACCCAACCTTCAATCTGGGAGGGCGACAGGTCGTAGGCGCGGCTGGCTTCCGCTACCGTCGTCTTGCCCTGCATGATGTCCAGCACCAGCGCGCTCTTGCGCTTGGCCGTCCAGCGCTTGATGTCTTCTTCCATCTTCGTGCTCATCGTCATTTCTCCTATTGTGACGTGAGCAGGTTTTCACTGGGTCAATACACGCCGGCCAGGAGGCGATGGAACCTTGATACACCACTCCGACAGGGGATCGCAATACGTCAGCATTCGCTACAGCGAGCGGCTGGCTGAAGCGGGCATCGAGCCGTCGGTCGGCAGCCGAGGCGACAGCTACGACAACGCGCTGGCTGAAACGATCAACGGCCTGTACAAGACGGAGCTGATTCATCGCCGCACCTGGAAAACTCGGGAGTCTGTCGAGCTGGCAACCCTGGAATGGGTAGCCTGGTTCAATCACCATCGACTGATGGAGCCACTCGGATATATCCCGCCCGCCGAAGCTGAGGCAAACTACTATCGGCAACTTGAAATCGCCGACACTGAAACCGCATTAACTTAAACCACCCAGCCTCCATGGTTCCCGGGGCGGTTCACATCGATGAGAAGCGGACACCTTCATCGCATAGCCATACAGCCCCGTAGTAATTGAACTGTCCCGGCTGTGAATGCCTGGCGTGCACTATCGCTTTCGAGCACGTGATCAACAATCAGCTTCTTCCCCGCCGGCCGAGATGCGAATGAGGCCAACTCACTTCGATCCGTGCTCGTGAAGAGCGGCTCTGGTTCCGGAGGCGTTGCGCCACGCTGAGAATAGATTTTGAGGATGCCATATCGGGCGTACTTGATACCCACGCTACTGCCAAAAAACTCCTGCGCATCCTGAAGCTCGTCGTCATTAAGTGCCTGCGCCAGTACCTCGTAGACCGTCTTCCGCATGTCCGAGGCATTCAACTGCTCTACGCACTGATACTGAGCACGAGTGACCTTTCCCTGATCGAAGCTTTTTGCAAAGGAAAGCTTCATTCCGACGAGAGCGGCCTCCGCAAAACTATCGGTAAGTACCGATAGAGATTCTTGCGACGGCCTCGCCGATGCCTGGAAGGTCACCATAAGAGCGGCTGCAGCGAAAACATGACGAACTGATGATCGGAGAATCATTGCAGGCACCTTCAGGCTCGGAGGAAGTAGGCATTATGTCGTCCGACGCCCGGCATTGTCTTCCCCCACGGAAGGAAGGCTTCTTCGAACGACGGCGTAGGTGTCATGCTGCCGACGATTCATTATGCTGGTTAGACTCAACCGGCGGTGATTTAATGAGCATCACGCCAACCCAGCTGCGCCAGCGTCCGTCCCCTCGCTACAAAGTCTGCCACGCTAGACCTCTGTCTGCTCCGCCATCTCAAGTGCGTCCTCTAGCTCAATGCCAAGGTAGCGGACCGTGCTTTCAAGTTTCGTGTGGCCGAGCAATAACTGGACAGCCCGGAGGTTCTTTGTGCGACGATAGATCAACGACGCCTTGGTCCGTCGCATCGTGTGGGTACCGTAAGCGGTGTCGTCCAGGCCGATTGATGCGACCCACCGATGGACCACCCGAGCATACTGGCGCGTCGACAGGTGCGGAGAGTCGTGAATTCGGCTAGGGAACAGGTAGTCGGTTGCGTGCAGCCTTGCATGCTCTATCCATGCCGCCACGCTCTCGCGGGTCTGTTCGGTGATCTCGAACTGTACCGGTCGTTGCGTCTTCTGCTGCATGATCGTCGCGCGGCTGGCGACGTGCTCTCTGTGACAAACGTCCCGCACCCTCAACTTGGTCAAATCGCATGCGCGAAGCTTGCTGTCGATGGCAAGATTAAACATGGCCAGATCTCGTACACGAGACGAAAGTTGCAGGCGTACGCGGATGGCCCAAATCTCCTTGAGCTTCAGCGGCAGCTTCTGGCCAATCAATCTCCCTTTGTTCCAGGGCGCTCGCGACCGATCGGTGTTGGTTAGCGTGTTCATGGATATCTCCTTTCGATTGAAGGGAGATCTAGTCTGACCGGCCGGTGCCGACTGGCCGACTCCCGTCCATCGAGGTCGCCACTCGGTCTGGCGTTTTACTTGTTCCGATGCCGTGCAATGGCGACCAGTAGACGGGCCCTCGGGCCAACTTGCGATATCGGGTGCTGAACGACTGCTCGTGGCTACGTTGCAGACAATCGTTCGAGTCAGTTCGATAAACCTAAATCGAGCAGCGATATGCGCCAGGCAAAACGGGAAACCTCGTGTTTGCTTCTGGGTGGCATCAACAGTGTGCGGACCGTGTGCCCAATGCAGCTGAACGATAGCTTCATTCCTGTCAGTTCATTATCAGAGCTCGAAGAGCCGGCTCCACTTTTGCAAATCGAAACTCGAAACCCTCTTGCAGAAGGCGAGTCGGGAATACTCGCTGGCCCCCCAGCAGCAGTTCGCTCATTTCACCAGCAGCCCAGCGCAGTGGTGCTGCCGGCAGGTGAAACCACGCGGGTCGATGTAGCACCCTGCCCAATATGCGGGCAAATTCTGCTTGAGTTAGAGAGGTTGGGGCGGTCGCGTTGTAGACGCCACGCATACCTGAATTGGATATCGCGCGCGCAATGATGCGTAGTACGTCTTCGCGGTGAATCCAGCTCATCACCTGTTTGCCACTTCCTAGGTGGCCGCCCACGCCGAAATAGTACGGGAGCAACATCGGGGGCAGAGCGCCGCCCGGCCCGAACACCAGGCCCAAGCGCAGCACGACCGTGCGGATGCCCAGGTCCTCAATCGGACGGGCGGAGTCCTCCCACTTCTGACACAGTTCGGACATGAAGCCGCTGCCCGGCACACTGCCTTCGGTCAGCCGTTCGTCAGCGGACCGGGCGCCGTAATAACCAATAGCCGATGCCTGAATCCACGTCCCAGGTCGGGAAGCGGCCGTGTTCACCCAACGCAGCAGTGTCTCGGTCACGCCGATGCGACTCGCCAATAACCGGGCCCGCCGTCGTGCGCTCCAGCGCTGCCCCAGAACGGGCGCTCCCGCCAGATTGATCACGGTGTCGAATCGTTCTTCGCGATGCAGTTGACTGACTGCCGTCACGCAACGCGCCCGTCCATTGAACTGATAGGCCGCGCGCAGCGGGTCGCGCGTCAGGACGGTGACGGCATGGCCGGCGTCGAGCAGGTGTATCACAAGCGCTTCGCCAATGAATCCGGTGCCGCCTGATACCAGGATGTTGAAATGAGACTGTCCAGCAAACGGATTCTCGACCGGCATTCGCCGGTTCATCCGGTATGTGGCCACGCCGTCGCGAACGCCGGAGGCCATCACGCCGAGGGCAAACAGGCTCAGCAGCCAGCCGCGCCACCCGACATCGGCGGCGGCGAGCGCCGTGGGTGCCTGGAACCATGCCGCGAGCTGCAGCCCGTAAAGGCCGAACAACGCCCCACCGTTGATAGCCAGCAAGGTGTGCAGAACGCGCTCGGTAGCCGGGAGCTTGCGGCTTCGATCCTCTTCCACGAAGTCCCAAAGGGTCAGCGCCACCTCCACGAGTACTAGCGCTGCGATGGCAAACGTCCACACGCCTAGGAACTTGAGGTTGGCCACTGAGACAAAAACCAGTCCGTACAGTACGGCTCTGATCGCGTGAATGGACAACTCTCGCCGTGCGCGCGGGCTGCACGGCAGCTTTTGCGCCAGCTCGTGGTGATACAGGGTGTCAAACGCTCCCATTAGTCCCTGCACGATGAGAAGGTTGATGGCCCAGTCGAAGGCAGGAAGTGTGGTCATGCGTCCTCCCTCCATAGCCAGATCAGAGGAAGAATCATCGCCAGTAGGGCCGTGCTATCGACCACCACGTGCAGCAACACATGAGCCTGCAATGAGATCAGAACGTCCTGAGGCGCCCAGACCAGCAAGCCGACCAACAGTCCACCCCAAGCCACGCGATGGCGGGTCTTGTTGCCCAGATGTACCAACGCCAGCATCCAGATCGCCGAACATTGAAGCGTCGCCCCAAACAAGGCCATCCACCATGCCTGCTGGGCTCTGGCTTCGGCAGGCGCCAGTCCGCTCCAGAAATAACGCTCGATGCCACGGTGGTAGCCGTCCAGGACAGAGGCATCCGCTATCCAGGGCAGTGCGGCGCCGGCAAACAGATGTGTAACAGCCGCTGCGTACATCCATCTAATAGCCCACCGGCGGATACTGTGACGCGAAGTCTGGATCATGGCGAGGATAAGTCAGTGTGGATCGCGGGGGTGTTCGCCTGTGAGAAATGGGTTACCGACGCGGCAGGTACTGCTGTCGCAGACCGGTGGAGCCCGATAACCGAGCCAGCGTGAGAGTGCGTAGCGGTTGCGGGCGAATGCGCGGTACATCGCGGCCAACGCTCGGCGCAGGCCCGGCACCCGCAGGGGCCAGACCAACCAATCTCGACCGACGAGGGTGTACGCGGCAATCATGCAATTCACGCCCACCAGCATGCAGCCGGCAGACGTGCGGCCATGCAATTCGCGATTCAGCGCCGCCATGTCTACACCAAGGGGAGCGCAGTCAAAGCCCGGGCGCGCAATGTCCACGAAGGCAAGTCGGCCCTCAGTGTCCCATTCGCTCAGGCGACGCATTTCCGTTGCGCAGAACGCGCACCTGCCGTCGAAATAGAGCTCCAGCATTGCTGAATTCATGACTTGGCACCCCTTTTCTTGTCAGGACCGAGAAACTGGGCAATCCGCCCTCCGGTCTTGAGTAGCTGTTTAATGGTCGGTGTCGGAAGATGCTTGAAATCGTCGTAGGCGCGCATGAAGATTTCCATGAATTCCAGCATCCCAAACATTTTGGCCTTGGTGGACGCATCCAGCATGGGGTCGTCTTCGGCATCCGCCACGCATTCCCTCAGCACTGCCAGGGTGGGATCGAGTTCACGCTTCTTGCGCTCGTCCATGACTACGCGAAATATCTCCCAGATATCCTGGTGCGCGACAAAGTGATCGCGCCGGTCACCCGCGATGTGTATTACCCGGATGAGGTTCCAGGACTGGAGTTCTTTGAGACTGTTGCTGACATTTGACCGAGCCGCGCCCAGCGTGGCGGCAATGTCCTCGGCATGGATAGGGTGCGGGCTGCAGAAAATCAGCGCATGAATCTGTGCCACCGTACGATTGACGCCCCAGCGGCTGCCCATTTCTCCCCAATGCAGGATCAGCTTCTGGGTGCTTGGGTTCAGGGACATAATTCCCTCATTTCTGTCGTTACAGAAATTAAAGAACTTTATCGCATATTTGTCAAGGCGGTGAAGAGGATGCCGTCCTCGGGAGGATGGGAGGGGGAATTAGACCTGAATCGGAGAGCGTGAGCGCCTGTTGGGTAGGTCCCTTCTAGGGGGTACGCGTCGGCAGTTGGCCGGTAGTGGAACTATCATTTAGGCTGGTGGCAGGCCTAGTCACTGACGACCGCAGGCTGCGGGCAAAGAGAAGGAAGACAACGAATGAAAAGGGGCTCTAGATGGTTCGTGGCCATGCTGCTCGTGGTTATCGTCCTATTCTTTACGCTGTGTGTTCAGTGGTCCTCGTATACGCATCAACGTGGGCTCATTGAGGACAGTAGTATTTCTGCAGCTGCGGCACGCCACCCCGAAATGAAAGCGGCCTTCGGTGCTCTCGCCGCTTGCGAGGAGCGTCGTAAGCACGGTGCGGACCGACCTCCAATCACGACCGCGTTTTGCATATCAACAGTTAGGGACAGGGCCGCAGCCATAGAGCGGCCGGACATTGTGGACACCTTTGACGAACTGAAGCGCGAAATCGATAGCAAGGCGACAGCAATCGAGGTTCCGTTTCCGCTTCGTATCATTCTCTGATTTCCAATAAAGAGGATGGGACTGCTACGGGACGTCGCCTTTCCCGCTGAACGTGCCTGCACTTATCCAGGAGGCGACGACAACGTTCACCGTTTCGACCACAGTGTCCCAGTCGTTGGCATCAAGTCCGTGTGACTCGATACCATCGAGTGCTGCGATGGCCAACCGATTGGAGTAATCAGTTGCAACATGGAAGCGCTCTTCAATCAACGCCGCTGTTCTTACAATCAACTCGTCGCTATAAAACTCGCTCATAGCTTGCTCGGCAGTCCTATTTGGGTACCTGTGTAGTTTAACTTTGGGCTGCTGAGGTGGTCACTGGCGCGGCCAAAGTCAGCTTTTGGCCGGAAGCGGACGGCAGTTACTCTTTGGAGGGCTTGCGCAGGTAGCTCTCCATCTTCTCCTGTGTGACAGGCATCGTGCTGAAAAACTCCGAGAGGAAGCCGCAGACTTCCTGATACCTCTCACCAATATTTGTTTTGGGCCACGCACAAAGTGTGGTGCCACCGCTTCCCCATCCTTGTATCGGCTCGAAGATCGTCATGCTCGACACGGACGGTCCACCAAAGCAGTCGTCCCCGAAAGTAACGTCCTTTAGGATCTCCTCGCCGTCACGCGACAGATTCAGCTTGATCTGCGGCGTCGCGTTGCACATGCCTCGCTCGTATGGGGCGGGCTGCTTCGTGGTGAGCCGATATGTCACGTCGCCCAATTTGCACTCATAGCGCAGGTCTGACGGAACATAAAAGCCATATCGCGCCCAGATGGCCTTGCGTTCCTTGATGCGTTTGTCATCAAACTCAGCGTCTGACCAAGTGTCGCCGCCATCTAGGCCAACGTACTCGAAGCGGAAGAATCGCGCATCAGGGTTGCATGCAATTCTGACAAAGTCTTGCGTCCAGTCCGCCATTGCTGGCTTGGCGGACAGTGCGAGCAGGATGGCGAAGAAGGCTAGGTGCGAGAACCGTGACATGGTTTTCTGTCGTTGTTAGGTATCAGGGGCGGGGCGTAGCTTCCACTCATCGTTTCGGCAACGGGGAAGGTGCTCGCTTTGGCTTATAGACATCTCGTGGATCTATCGTGGGCGGCCATGGGCACTGTTCTGTCGGAGCACTTCCACTTGCGAAGCCGAGAATCGTGATCGGTCCGTACGGGAGATAGGTGTAGTGGGAAGTGAACGCCATATCGCCGTCAGTCGCATCGACAAGGATCTGGTCGTTGAACCTTAGCCATTGCCAGAACGGAATTTCTTGGTCGCTCGAAAAAGGGCGATCAACTGTCACCCTTCTCTCGCTGCTTGCCATATACCCGGCCCGGGCTCGGTTACTTCTCGTCGAAAGGCCAAAGTTGGCTTCCGGTTTGGAGATATCTTCCTCGTCAAAACATTCGAGTCCGCAGGTGGCGGGGGCGCCGGGCTTCCTGGTGTATCTGTAGAACTGCGTTTTCGCCTCGCTATTCGAGTTCAAGCCAACCCGCTTGTTGCAGTCAAAGCCAAGGTAGCCATGGTTGGCGATATATGCGGGCCCCTTTTTGCAGTCTGATGAAAAGCCCCAATCCAGCAGAATGAAATCGACTGATTTTTTTTTGATGATTGACGCTTGAGTGGGGTGAGAGCACAGCTCTTTGAATTCTGCGTAACTCGGTCTCGCCAAATGTAGGAAGGGATATGCGAATACGCAAGCGAGCACACCGAGAGGGAACAGGGGGCGCCACTTGCCGATCGGAAGCAATGCACCTACACCCCAAACGGCAAAGAAAAATAGGCAGAAAAGAATAAGGAATGCGATTGCGAACATACCCGCTGTTGTCGAGTGACTGCTTCTGGCCGAAACCGGACGGCGGCTCTCCGCCGCCTCGGCTCGAGAAAGAAGTATTTCATCTGCTAGCCTTCACGCCCGCATAGCAAATTCAGTATGGATGCCAGGCTGAAGCGTTTCCCCGCTTCGGCAGTCGAGCCGAAAGCTCTCGATTTTTTAGAGAACTCACCCAGGGTTAGCTTGGCGCCGGTCTCGGGCGACAGAGCTGCGTCGACTGTCTGTGTTCCTACCTTGAAGAAGCGTGGCTTGGAGCGTACGTCCGTGTCCCACGGACAGACCCCGAACTGCTCAATGAGCGCCTCGTATAGCAGGCGGCTGGTCAGCGAAAAGTCCGCTACACGGAGATTTTCCGCTTCCAAGTAATAGATGCGTACGAGCTCTTCGGGCGGTATGGATTCGTCCTCTTCAAGATAGGACGGCGCAGACAACCATCGTGTCTCGAATGCCTTTGGAACCCCATGTTCTTGGATTGGTGAGTCATTGAGCGAGTCGGACGTTTGCAGACGAGACCGCGTCCGAACTCCGTTCTCGATAAACGCATAGCCGTACGTGCCGCCTGAATCGTAATGGCAAAATCCGAGGACAACTTCCGGGTTTCCCAGCTTGGCAGCAATGTGCCCGGCATCGGCGTCTGGATTGTCCAGAACATCCCAAACCAACGCGTTGCTGTACACAAAGCAAACGTCGCCAAAGACTTCGACCATCACGTCCGTAGGATGGCGGATGTCGAACTCCCGTCCTCGGGGCGGCACAATTTCGTAACACGGGGACGCAAATAGCCTCGATACCAGAGCATCGGCCGACTGACTCGCATCCGTTGAACGAAATGCGATTCCAGCGAGAGCCACACCCATCCCTCATCTCCTCATGATAAGTACGCACTGAGTGCTGTTCGCCGTAAGTTGCCGATATCAGTCGTGGACGGCTACAAACTGCTCGGAGTCCGGCCACTTCTCGTACACGCTACCCGCCGGCGAGTCGAGGAGAGGAATGATGCTGGGGTCGTAGTTGGCAATCGTGTTGACATCATAGACAGCATGATTCTCGGTGACAGCCATATAAGCGTCGCTCTCCAAACCAGCCAAGAATCGCCAACCGCTGTCGAAGCTGTTAGCCGGCGCCTCTCGGTACATGAACCGAACGGGGTGCCCCTCTACCGTTATGAGGTCGCTAGCAATGCAAGCACCGTAGCCCGTGGCTATCGGCTTGACTTGGTCTGCCGACAATTTGAATGTCTTCTTCATCGTTTCCCCTACTGCACGGTTAGTGCGGCTCCCGAGCTCGCTCGACATCGTTCAATTTTGGTCGAGCAGCGCTTCGCCCCAAATCCTGATGACGGACGAGAACTGCCCGGGGTTGCTGGCTTCAACCTTGATAGCTTTGGGAATGAAGCTCGCCCCTTGGTACTCTGGCGTCGCTGCATACCTTGTAACCTTGCCCGACGCCACCAAAGGAGCGATAACGTTGCGGTCCATCGACTGCTTCAACTCGACGACATCGGCTGGCACGTAGACGACATTTGGTCCGAAATCGGGCCCGCCAAATTCGCTCGGCATGAGCAACAGTCTGCCCAGCGCTCCGCTCTTGTATAGGGCCTCCGCTTTTGCCAGGGAATCGACGTCCGAATAGTCTGGACCCGGCGGCTTCTTCTTGCTCTTGAGCCAATCGAAAATCAAAGTGCCCTCCTGGAACTTGGTGGCGAATACTCGTCAGAGGGTGCCGACCGACCTATCGCCCCGCCACTCCGCGCACTGCCATGGCGAGCGTGAACGCCACGATTACAGCAGACCAATATTCGACAGGCAAAAAGAACAGACGGTGCTTGCGCGCGCTATTCTCGTTCCGATTCATGGAATAGCCGAAGACGCCAACGGCTAGCGCGCTCAACAGGCCACCTGTGACCTTTGGCCAGAGATGCGCTGTATAGAAGCCCGGCCCTAATGTCGCGTCAACTACCAGCTGCGTGAGTGCAAACACGACAAACGGTACAGGCAGAACGAGAATTCCCAAACGATGCCAGATGATAAGCATGTCGCAGGTTCCTGATGGGCGGAGCGATAAGGACCTTGCTCCTAGGGCAACGTGACTTCGAAGCCTCCAATTACCTCCTGGTACATCTCGCGGCGACCAGGCGTAAAGGAAAGCGGCGTTTCCACAAAGAGATTGACGATTTTTCTCGACGTGACATAGCCGAGAAAGCCGAAAAAACTGCGCCCCGAGCCCATGCCTTCGTAGCTGATTTCCCAGCCGGTGCCTGTGGAATGCGACTGCACACGTTCATTGGTGTAGGAAAGCTCGATGCGCGCATCCTGCCCCAGCAGGTGCCGCACGCCGTCCACATACGCCTTCTTGCGCGTCTCGAGCAGAAATCGCGCGGTGGCCTCGAATTTCTCGGGCGGCACCTTGTAGGGGTCCATGGACAGCGTGATAGTCGTGCGCGTTTCAGGGCAGTAAAGCTGAAGGCGCGTGGGGTCATCGCCTGGAACTTGCTCCCAGTCGCGGGATGAGCGGAAACGAAACTCAGGGTGCGGCCATTCGAACGGCATGTCAGTGTGTCCCCAGTTTGTTGGCGTCGCCAGCATATCGTAGGGAAGTGACACAGGATGAGTTTCCGCCTCCCTACCAAAGGGGGGCTCACAAAGGCTCTGCAGGAGGGGAGCAGATAGCAACGCGAGCCTTGTACGTCTAGATAGGCGCGCCTATTGTCGGCAACTGTCAAACGACCGCTTCTGGCCGGAAGCAGTCACCGAGCGCGACACCGGTGAGCATCCGCTCGCTTACTTTTTGGCCGCTGCTTGAATATCTTCACAGAAGCTCTTTAGATTTCGAGGGCATTGCTTGCCCGCATTTCTGGCTATCCGCCGCAACCTCTCTGCAGGCACTGTATCGTCAACATGCCGGACAATGAACCTACGGAAAGCTGGGTCTGATGCAATCATGGGTTCCATCTGTCGTATGGTTCCCCAGTGATTGGCGAGCAAAAGAGTAGTTGATTCGCTGAAACCTTCCGCGATGGCTCCATCGTCACAATGTGCGAACTGTCGAAATTGTCGATGCAACTGCTTCCACGACGTAGCCACATCGGATATTGCCTCTGCCTTGTAAGCATCGTCCGCAGTGCAAACTCGGGTATCAGCCAAGGCCGATGACGAGCAGGAAACAGCGACGAGCCATAGCCCGACGTTGCGAAGTGTCGTTTGGAGGGAGGCGAAGTTCATCTTTCGAATTTCGAATGCAGAATTTGCGCCCCCCGTCCAGAGATGTGAGGGCGTCCCGTGTCTCGTTCCGTTGCAGCCGTTCTCGCCGAGATTTGAAGAGCAACGTTACCTTCGAATTGCTAGGCACGCATCCATATTTTGCCCCCGTAATTCAACGTCCGCTCCTGGCCGGAAGCAGACGCCGGTGCCTCCTTATGGCAGCGTCAATGTCACGAGCGCCAACTGGCCGCCTGAGAACTCATGGTGAATCCACATGCTGTCATGTTCAAATCGAAGTAAGCGTGTCCCCAGCACCGTCTCGACGGTGTGAGAGGAAGTTGCCAGAGTGATCCCCACCAAATCTATGGTCCCCTCCGTTTTTGCAACCCTGATCTTTGACGGTGTGGTTGGCTTGCCAAAA
>NZ_BHVX01000033.1 GCF_003851545.1 Ralstonia sp. SET104
TTGATGTCTTCTTCCATCTTCGTGCTCATCGTCGTTTCTCCTATTGTGACGTGAGCAGGTTTTCACTGGGTCAATACACCAGCGCAAGCAGCACATACGCGCCAATGGCATCGAGAAACCCCGCCCGATATTCCATTGGCCGCGCACCCAGCACGTAGTCCAGCGTTTCGCGCAAGAGCGCGGGCTGAAACTTGCGATGCCGATACAACATGCGCTGCGTGATCCGCAGAAACCGCTGGGCGCGCAGAGCGCCGGATTGGTAGACCGTGGGAACTGGTGGAGAGGGATAAGACGCGAGTGCTCGCGCAGATTGAGAAGTAGGCATGCGGCCTCCTGGGGCGTTTGATGGAGACCCAACACCTCATCGCCAGACGAGGTGGCGGGCCCGACGGCGAGGCTGGCGAACCGGCCCACCCAGGCAGCCGGCAGACCTTTCGGTCTCCTCACCCGGCCCGCCATGGTGCAGACGAGCGAGTGCTGAAGGCCACCGATACTCGACGCCTTCCGCTGGATGAGGTAATGCACGGATCGCCAGACCCGGCCTTCGATTGCGCGAAGGCGTTGCGATTATACGCAGGCCCACCCTGCGGCCGAGCCACCAGCCCACGAAATCAGATTATGCTGATGCCGCATCCGGCTGCGCCGCAGGCGCCGCGCGCGCAAACGC
Source organism: Ralstonia sp. SET104 (assembly GCF_003851545.1). Taxonomy (GTDB): domain Bacteria; phylum Pseudomonadota; class Gammaproteobacteria; order Burkholderiales; family Burkholderiaceae; genus Ralstonia. The sequence goes on from NZ_BHVX01000033.1 coordinate 668, forward strand.
CTCCTGCGCCATACAGTGCTCAAAGATGCGAGCCAGCGTCGGGTAGTCCTCCACCGCCACATCAAGGCGCTTGCCGTTAAACACTTGAGGCACAAGGCACACGTCAGCCAGCGTCGGCGTGTTGCCCACGCAGTAGGCGCCGGTCAGCGGGGATGCCGACAGGCGCGTCTCCAGCGACGCAAACCCCAGCCGCACCCAGTGGCGATACCACTCGTTGCGCGCATCCTCTTCCACGTTGAGCGTGTTCTTCAGATACTTGAGCACGCGCGGGTTGTTGAGCGGATGCACCTCGCACGCAATCGCCAGCGCAATCGCGCGGATGTGCGCACGGTTGCTGGGCGAGCCTGGCAGCAACGAGGGCTCGGGATGCGTCTCTTCCAGGTATTCGACAATCGCCAGGGACTGGTTCAGCACGTCGGTGCCGTCGCACAGCACGGGCACCAGCGCGTCGGGGTTCAGCTTGACGAAGTCGGGCGCCAGTTGCTCGCCCTTGAGCAAGTGCACCGGCGCGTAGTCGTACGACAGGCCCTTCAACTCCAGCGCGATGCGCACGCGGAACGACGCCGAACTGCGGAAGTAGTTGTACAGCTTGATTGACATGGTTTAGATGACCTTCACATGGAGTTCGCCCACACCGTCGATCTTGCCGACCATCAAGTCGCCGACCACCACGGGGCCGACGCCTTCAGGCGTGCCGGTGTAGATCAGATCGCCGGGGCGCAGTTCAAACAGGCGCGACAGATACGCAATGGTTTCCGGCACCGACCAGATCAGGTCCGACAGATCACCGCGCTGGTGTTCGCGGCCGTTGACCGACAGCGTGATGGCGCCCTTGTCCGGGTGCGCAACATCCTTGGCCGGCACGATCGGGCCGATGGGCGCGGAGCCGTCGAAGGCCTTGCCGGTTTCCCACGGGCGGCCGCCCTTCTTGGCGGCGTTCTGCAGGTCGCGGCGCGTCATGTCCAGGCCGATTGCATAACCGTAGATGTGGTTGGCTGCCGTTTCCACGGCGATATCGCGGCCGCCCGTGCCGATGGCGACCACGAGTTCGATCTCGTAGTGGCAATCGCGGGTTTCGGGCGGATAGACGAACTGGCCGGTCTCGCCGTCCGGGACGTAGCGCACGGCATCAGCCGGTTTGCAGAAGAAGAACGGCGGCTCGCGGTCGGGGTCGGAACCCATCTCGCGGGCATGGGCGGCGTAGTTGCGGCCGACGCAGTACACACGGCGCACCGGAAACTGGCCTTGCCCGCCTCGGACGGGAATGCCATTGACGGCGGGCGGGGTGACGACGAATTCGGTCACATGAGCGGTCATGCAGGTCTCCTCGGACTAAGCTGGAATGAAACAAGAACTGACGGGGACACGGCCACCGCCCCCCGGCGACCGAGTTGCGAGAATACACCTGCACTGGGTCGGCGCGGTTCTTGCGTTAAGTGTGCACCTTGCCCCACTTTGCACCATGCACGTGAAACCGCCCGCCACATCTGCCTCGCCTGCCGCCGCCCACCCGGGCGCGCCGATGCGCGTGCTGCTGGTGCGCGACCCGCTGGATGCCCAACAGATCAACCTGGAGCTGATCCGCGCCGGTCTGGCGGACGCCGGCTTTGTGGATGTGGGGCTGGCCGACGCCGACCTCACCCTGCCCGAGCGCATCGCGCAGGCGCAGCCCGACATGGTGATCATCGCGTCGGAATCCGCCGCGCGGGACACCATCGAGCACGTGTGCGTGGCCACCCAGCACGCGCCGCGCCCCATCGTGCTGTTCACCGACAACGACGACGCCAGGCGCATCAAGGCGGCATTCGCGGCAGGCATCACCGCGTACATCGTCGACGGCATCAAGCCCACGCGCGTGAAGGCGGTGCTCGACGTCGCCTACGCCCGCTTTGAGCGCGACCGCGCGCTGCGTGCCGAGCTGGACAGCGCCAAGACGCAACTGGCCGAGCGCAAGGTACTCGAACGCGCCAAGGGCTTGCTCATGAAGCAGATGAACCTGCCGGAAGACGACGCCTTCAAGCGTCTGCGCAAGATGGCGATGGACCGCAACATCAGGCTGGTGGAAGCGGCCCAGCGCGTGATCGATGTGATGACCGGCTGAAACCGTCGGGCGCTGCCCAGTTCTGGTGCAACGCACAATTCCGGCGCCGCCGACGCACCAGTCGCGCGCCACCGCCCGCCCAGAAGATGCCGCTCAGACCCGCACGTGCCGGGTCTGAAGCTCCGAACGCCGTGCACCACATTCGGCGCCGCAACGTTGGCATACCCCTTGCGAGAACCACAGGCAAGCCAACGTCAACATGGGTATTGGCATGGGGCAACGGCGTCCCGATGCATTGCGTTGCGAACCGTCTTGCAGACGGGGGCAGCGCGCGTCGGGACGCCTTCTCTTTGGCGGCATGGATGGCGGCTCCAGACCCACCCCAAGCGCCGCCAGATCCTGCAAGCGGCGGCGACCACCGCAACCACAATCTTTGGAGGTAGTGCCGTGGCTTTGATCGATCCGCTGGTGCGCGCCGGTGCGTGGGCCGCCGGCTCCGATGCGCCCGAGAAGACCGAACTGAAGGTCGGCTTCATCCCGCTCACGGATTGCGCGTCGGTGGTGATGGCGTCCACGCTCGGCATCGACAAGAAACACGGCATCAAGATCACGCCATCCAAAGAGGCGTCGTGGGCAGGCGTGCGCGACAAGCTGGTGTCAGGCGACCTGGATGCGGCACACGTGCTCTATGGGTTGATCTACGGCGTGCAACTCGGCATTGGCGGCCCGAAGAAGGACATGGCCGTGCTGATGACGCTCAACAACAACGGCCAGGCGATCACGTTGTCGTCTAGGCTCAAGGACGCCGGCGTGCGCGATGGTGCGTCGTTGAAAGCGGTGATGGCAAAGGACAAACGCGATTATGTGTTCGCGCAGACCTTCCCGACCGGCACGCACGCGATGTGGCTGTACTACTGGCTGGCCGCGCACGGCATCCACCCGCTGCAGGACGCCAAGGCGATTACCGTGCCGCCGCCGCAGATGGTCGCCAACATGCGCGTGGGCAACATGGACGGCTACTGCGTAGGCGAGCCGTGGGGGGCCCGCGCGATTGCCGAGAACATCGGCTTTACCGCCGAGACCACACAGGCCATCTGGAAGAACCACCCTGAGAAGGTGCTCGGCACCGCGGCGGCGTTCGTGCAGAAGTATCCGAACACCGCACGCGCATTGACGGCAGCGGTGCTGGAGGCATCGAAGTTCATCGACGCATCGGCGTCGAACCGCCGCAAGACGGCGCAGACCATCGCCGCCGAGTCCTACGTCAACACCGATATGGACATCATTCTGGATCGCATGCTCGGCCGTTACACAAATGGCCTGGGCAAGACGTGGGACGACCCGGACCCGATGCGCTTTTATCACGACGGCACGGTCAACTTTCCGTATCTGTCGGACGGCATGTGGTTCCTAACGCAGCACAAGCGCTGGGGCTTGCTGAAAACGCATCCGGACTACCTGGCCGTCGCCAGGCAGGTCAACCGTATCGACATCTTCAAGCAGGCCGCGGCCGCCACCTGCACACCACTGCCCCAAAGCGATATGCGCACGGCCAAGCTGATCGACGGCGTGGTGTGGGACGCGAAGAACCCGGCCGCGTACGCTGACGGCTTCAAGCTCAAAGCCTGACGCCGCCCGCTTCCGGGCTTCTGACTGCGGCTCTTCCCATTGATGGAACCTGCCGCCGGTGCCACGCGCCACATCAAGCGCCTGACGGAACATGCAGACCAACGGTTTGGCGGTTGACTTTCCTGTCCAGGACGGCGCCCTTCTCTGCTTACTTTATTTGGCACGCAAGACAAAGAAAGTGAGCCGGCCCCGGCGGGGGATGAAACCAGGGATGCACCACCAACAAAAACACCACCCCAGCGCCCACGCCAAACCCACAGCGCTATGATCAACCCCACGCCAATAACCTTGCACCAACCCCATGCCCGCTCCCCCCATCCTCCCTGAAGGCGCCACTGAAGACGCCGTCACTAACGGCCCCTTCCCCGCTGCCCGCTTCATCAAGGAAATCGGCCGTGGCGCAGACGGCGCCCGTGCATTGGTCAAGCTCGACGCCCGGGCGTTGTTCACCGCCATGCTGGAAGGCCGCGTGGCCGACGTGCAGCTCGGCGCAATCCTCATGGCCTATCGCATTAAGGGTGAAACGCCGGAGGAACTCGACGGCATGCTGGAAGCCGCGCATGCGCATTGCCGCCCGCTGCCTGCGCCGGATACGCCTGACCACGCTCTGCCGGTGGTCATCCCGAGCTACAACGGTGCGCGCCGCCAGCCGAACCTGGTACCGCTGCTGGCCACGCTGCTCGCCCGCGAGGGCGTGCCGGTGCTCGTGCATGGCATCCGCCGCTTCGACGGGCGCATCACCACGGCCGCGCTGTTCGACGCGCTCGGCTGGCCCGTCTGCGAAAACATGGATGACGCCCGCGAGCGGCTGGAGGACAAACGTCTCGCCTACGTGCCGATCGACGTGCTGTCACCCGAGCTGACGGCCTTGCTCGACAAGCGCGAGATCGTCGGCCTGCGCAACTCTGCACACACGGTGGTGAAGATGCTGCAACCCATCGGTGGGCACGCGCCACACGAGGCGCTGCGCCTGGTCAGCTACACGCACCCCGAATACCGCGACACGCTCACCGATTACTTCCTGCGCCACCCCGCCAACGTGCTGCTGGCACGCGGCACCGAAGGCGAGGCGGTGGCCGATGCGCGGCGCGGCAGTGCAGTCGAGTGGCTGCACGATGGCACACACGAAACGGTGATCGAGGCGGTGGAAGGGTCGAGCGATGCGCCGCCTGAATTGCCGGTGGGGACAGACGTGGCGGCAACGGCGCGGTGGATTGCAGCGGTGCTCGACGGCACGCAGCCGGTGCCGGTGCCGATCGCCAAGCAGGTCCGCGCGATCGTGCGGTGTGCACGGCCGGCGCGGGCTGCCTGATCGATCGTTCAGCCTGACTTGGACGGCAGAGGAATGCGCTCCGTCTCGCCGGGCACGTGGGTGAAGGTGTCATTCTCCCAGCGCTGCTTGGCATCTTCGATGTCGGCCTTGTCGCTGGCGACGAAGTTCCAGTAGATGTGGCGGTGGCCATCCGTCGGGTCGCCGCCCAGCAACATCACGCGTGACGACACCTGCGCGGTCAGCGTCACGTCGCCGCCCGGTTCGAGCACTGCCAGGTGCTGCGGGTCGAGCGTTTCACCGTCGATGGTGACGGCGCCTTCCACGAGATACAGGCCGCGGTCTGCATGCTCGGGCGGAATCACCAGCGACGCGCCGGCCGCCAACTCCAGCGCCACATACAGTGTGCGCGAACTCACCTTGACCGGCGACGTCAGCCCAAACGCATCGCCCGCAATGACCACGCCCTGCACGCCTGGGCAATCGAGCTTGGGCAGCGTATCGGCCGCGTGGTGCGCAAAGCTGGCATCCACCTTTTCCTGCCCCTTCGGCAACGCCACCCAGGTCTGGATGCCGTGCAGGCGAGCGCCCTTTTCGCGCCCCTCGGGCGACGAACGCTCGGAGTGAACGATGCCGTTGCCGGCGGTCATCCAGTTCACGTCGCCGGGCGTGATGGTCTGCACGCTGCCAAGGCTGTCGCGGTGAACCATGCTGCCGTCAAACAGATACGTAACGGTGGCGAGTCCAATGTGCGGATGGGGGCGCACGTCGATGCCCTCACCGGGGGCGAAATCCACGGGACCCATGTGGTCGAAGAAGATGAAGGGCCCGACCGTCTGGCGCGCCGCCGAGGGCAGCACGCGCTTGACCGAGAAGCCGCCCAGATCGCGCACGTGCGGGCCAATGAGATGCTGAATGGAAGTCATGGTGGCGTTCCCCTTAACTCACGCGCGTTCTGCCAGCGCGGTGTCGACGCTGATCTCCACCTCGGTCATCAGCTTGTGAACGGGGCACTTGCCAGCCACGCGCAGCAAGTCGGCGCGTTGCTCGTCGCTCAGATCGCCGTGCAGGGTCAGCACGGTGCGCAGCTTGTAACGGCCCTGGCGCTCTTGGCTGCCGTCGTGCTCGACGGCCACGTCGATCGAATCGAGCGGGTACTTGCGCTGGCGCGCATAAAGCGTGACGGTCAGCGCCTTGCAGCTTGCCAGGGCTGCGTCGAAGTAGGCGTGCGGGTCGGGCGCGCTGCCCTCGCCCGTCGGCTTGGGCACGTCGGTGTAGACCACACCTTCGGGGAAGGTGATTTTGTGGCGGAAAAGGCCTTCGGTGTCCTTGCTGACGACGATGGTCATTGACGGCTCCTGTAACGATTTCAGCGATGTCCGGGCAGTGTAGCCAACTTACGCGACGGCACGGGAAGCCGCTGGAGGTGCGGCCTGCATCGCATCAACCGGCGCTTAGATCACTCCACATTGCAGACATGACAATTCAGCCCACCCATTGGCGTGAAAACGCTCAAGTAGCGCGGTTTTCCGCCGATCTTCCGGTTAGAAGACATCCGCCCTGAAACCGCCCCGCTTACGCCTCATCCGCATGGTTCCTCGCCGGCCGCTTGTCGCCATTGCCGGCGGCATCGGCTTTCTCCTCATCCTTGTCGGGCTGACCGTGATGGCCGGCTGGCTGCGGCATTGGCCGTGGGCGGTGAAGCTGGGCACGGACCGCCTGCTGATGGTGTTTGCTACAGGGATCAACCTGGCGCTGCTGGGCTCGGCCCTGGGCGCGCTGATCATCGGCACGGTACGGCCAAGCGTGCGCTGGGCAGACCCGGTTGCGCGCGGGCTGGGTGGCGCGGTGGCGGTGCTGTCCACGCTGCGGCTGGCCGAGGTGGTCTCGGGATGGCCGATCGGGCTGGATTTCCCGGGCGTGCACATGTGGCTGGATCGCCAATGGATAACCGGATGGATTGGCGGCATGCACCCCAGCCACGCGCTGGCAATGGTTGCCACGTCGACGGCGCTGAGCCTCGTGCCCACGCTGCCCAAGCCGCACCGCGCGCGATGGTTATGGGGCTTGGCCGGTCTGGCGATACTGCTCTGCGCGGGCGATCTGCTTGGCCGCGCCATGGCGCTCGAATACCTCTATCCCGCCTGGCTGCGCTGGCACGCGTCGGATGTGGCAGCCATCTGCACGCTGCTGGTAGTGACCGGTGTGCTGTGCGTGGCACTGGCGCGGCATCCTGGCCTGCTGCGCTTGAGGCTATCGCCGGAAGACACCATCGTCTGGATCAGCGGCGGCTGCGTGCTGTTGGCCGGCCTGGGGGCGACCGTCACGGCGTTCATCATTCAGGTGGATAGCGCCAGCGTGACGTTCGGCATGACGCGGACGCGCGCACTGGCCAGTTACGCCGAGGAACTCGATCAACTCCTGACCATGCGCGCGCAAAGCCCGCGCCTGGTGGCCGCCGCCACGCACATCCAGGAAGTCCTGCGCCATCCCGCCGACAACGCGGCGCGCCTGCGCAGCGAGGGCGCGCTGCAGGCGTACCGGGAGCAAGGCTACTCGTACCTGCAACTGCGTACGCTGGCGGGCGAGGGCATTGTCAGCCTGGGCACGCAGACGCCCAAACCCGCGCTGTCGATTGCACTGCACGCCGGCCTTGCGCCCGAACGCGTCACGCTGCAATGGGTAGACGGTTTTGCCATGCGCACCGAAACGCCTGTCGTGACCGATGGCACGCAGATCGGCTGGCTCGTCGCCGAGCAGCCACTCGCCCACATGACCGCCCGTTACACCGGGAAGCACGGCGCCGGCCTGACGGAAACGCTGGCGATGTCGGGCTTTGATGCGCGCGGCAAGGCAATGTCGTTTCCGCAGCGCTTTGATGCGTATGTGTTCGAGCTGCCGCCGCTCACGGTCGACTACCGGCCGCTGCCGTCACGCTTGGCCCTGGCCGGCCAAGCGGGGTATGGCCAATGGCAGGACATCCACGGCATGCCGACGTCGTTCAGCTACACGCCCATCGGCCACACGGGGCTGGCGCTGATCAGCAAAATCGCCAGCGCCGAGCTGTACGCCCCCATGCGCGCGCAGTTTGAACGGCTGGCGGCGTTCATGCTGTGCCTGATGATCGGCAGCGTGCTGGCGATCCGCCTGACGGTGCGGCCATTTGCCAACCGGCTGGCCGCGTCTGAGCGTGCGCTGCGTACCGCCAACGAAAGCCTCGAGCGCCGCCGCGACGCGCTGCGCGCCAGCCGCGAACAACTGCGCCTGGTGGCCGACAACGTGCCCGCGCAGCTCAGCTATGTCGACCCCGACGGCATCGTCCGCTTTGCCAGCCGTACGCTGCTCGAAGCCTTCGGCCGCACTGAAGACATGATGCTCGGCGGCCACGTGCGCGATATCTACACCCCCGAGGACTACCGCACGCTGCTGCCCTACATGACCGAAGTGCTGGCGGGCTACCCCGTGCAGTTCGAGATCACCTCCATGCGTACCGGCGTGCCACGCTACCTGAGCGGCCACTACTTTCCTGACTACGACGATCGCGGCACGCTGCGCGGCTATTTCTCGGTGCTGCAAGACCTCACTGCCCGCACCACCGCCGAGCTGGCCCTGGGGCGCAGCGAACGCGCGCTCAAGCTGGTGCTCGACAACGCACCGCTGCTGGTGTCGCACATCAACCCCGAGGGCATCTTCACGTTCTGCAACGTCACGCATGCGCGCTGGCTGCAGCGCACGCCCGAGGAAGTCTGCGGCCAGACGCCGGACAAGGTCTTCACGCCGGGCACATACGCGCTGCTCGCGCCGTATCTGGTGCGCGCACAGCGAGGCGAATCGGTCGAATTCGAGATCACCGCGCCTTGGTACGAAAAGCCGCACGCCCGCGGCGCACGCGGCCGCACGCGGCATTTTCGCGGCCAGCTCGTCCCCGATGCTGCGGATTGCGACTGCGGAGCCAGCCGCTGTGGCTTCTATGCCTTCGTGCAGGACGTAACAGAAGCCAAGCGCAGCGAGATGGAGCTCTCGCGCATGGCACGCTTTGACGCCCTCACCGGCCTGCCCAACCGCTACGAACTCTACGAACGCCTGCGCGCCGCGCTGGAGCGTCGCCAGCGTCAGCCCGCGCCGCTGGGCGTGCTGTATCTGGACATAGACCACTTCAAGCACATCAACGACACCTACGGCCACGCCGCCGGCGATGCGGTGCTGGTGGAGGTTGCGCATCGCCTGCAACGCGCCGTGCGCCGCACCGACACTGTTGCCCGCCTCGCAGGTGACGAATTCATCATCCTGCTCGACCCCCTCGACGCACCGGATGATGCACTGCATACCGCTCAGAAAATCGTCAGCGCGATCCGTCCGTCGATCAGCCTGCCGGGCAACACGGTCCTGCAGGTCACGACAAGCGTCGGCGTTGCCTGCCCAGGCTCCGAAGTGCGCGACCCCGACGTCGCCTTGCGCGAGGCCGATCGCGCACTTTACTGGGCCAAGTCACGCGGCCGTAACACGGCGGCATAGTCAAGAACCGATACCGCCGGCGCTGGTCTATGACTGGGTGCGCCACGGTGATTGCCGCGGCGCAAACGTCACGCTATCAAAAAATCATCCTGATGCACAGGAACTATTAACCGGACAAAAATGTCCTATTAGCACTCATCCGGCTGGAGTGCTAAGATGCCTTTTCAAATCTCCACTGGATTTCGACAGGAGTCCTGAGTGAACGCAGTCATCCCCGTGAATACCGTTTCCGCAACCGCCACCCAGCCGTCCGGCAACGCCGGTAATGGATGGGCGCTGGCGTTCCCCGGCAACCTGGGCAACATCGACGCCTATATCCAGAGCGTCAACCGGGTGCCGATGCTTTCAGCCGAAGAAGAACAGCGTCTGGCCCGCGAGTACCGCGATGACGACAACCTCGATTCCGCCCGTCGCCTGGTGCTTTCGCACTTGCGCCTGGTGGTGTCGATCGCCCGTGGCTACCTCGGCTACGGCCTGCCGCATGCTGATCTGATCCAAGAAGGCAACATCGGCTTGATGAAGGCCGTCAAACGCTTCGACCCGGATCAGGGTGTGCGTCTCGTCTCGTACGCGATGCACTGGATCAAGGCCGAGATGCACGAGTACATCCTGAAGAACTGGCGCATGGTCAAGGTGGCCACCACCAAAGCCCAACGCAAGCTGTTCTTCAATCTGCGCAGCCACAAGCAGGATGCGCAGGCGACCTTCACGTCGGACGAGATCGACGCCGTGGCGGCGGAACTCAACGTCAAGGGCACCGAGGTGCGCGAGATGGAAACGCGCCTCTCGGGCGGCGATATCGCGCTGGAAGGCCAGATGGACGACGGTGAGGAATCCTTCGCCCCGATCGCCTACCTGGCGGACACGCATAACGAGCCGACTCGCGTGATTGAAGCGCGTGGCAACGACCGCATGCAAAGCGAAGGGATCGAGTCCGCCCTCGCCAAGCTGGACGACCGCAGCCGCCGCATCATCGAAGCCCGTTGGCTGAACGTGAACGATGACGGATCGGGCGGCTCGACGCTGCACGAGCTGGCTGACGAATTCGGCGTATCGGCTGAGCGCATCCGCCAGATCGAAGCGGCTGCAATGAAGAAAATGAAGGGGGCGCTGCAGGCGTTCGCCTAAGCTGCCCGTGCAATAAGAAAAGCCCGCTGATTTTGAACTGCACCCCAAAAGTTGGACACCAACTTTTGGGGTGTTTTCATGTACAGGTACAGCGAG
>NZ_BHVX01000034.1 GCF_003851545.1 Ralstonia sp. SET104
GACGCGCTGCGCGAGGAAATCCTTCAGGCCGTAGTGCGCGCCGACAACCAGGCGCTTGGGACCGATATTGTTATTTGCCATCAGGGGCTCCTCAGAACAGGCCGAACAGCTTGGCGCCGAACACGACGGTCAGCAGCAGGCTGATGATCAGCACGCTCACGGCCGACTTGGAAGCCGAAGCTTTGTCGATGCCGATGTGCAGATCGAGGATCAGATAACGGATGCCAGCGCAAAAGTGGTGCAGATACGCCCAGATAAGCGCAAGGACGACGACCTTGGCGAAGCCGTTGGACAGAAGCGCCGAGAATTTGGCGAAACTGATTTCCGATGTGAGACTTTGTTCAAACAAGTACAGCACGAACGGAAGAAGAAGGAACATCAGCGCACCGCTGGCACGATGCAGGATGGACACCTTGCCGGCCCAGGGCAGTCGGTAACGGGCGATATCGCCCACACCGATGTTCCTGAATTCCGGCCTGGCTTTCTTGATGGCTTCTGCCATGGTCAGACCCCAATTGGCTAATCAACAAACAAAACAGCTTTGCACAAATCCGCGAGATTCTATCGCGCTTTTGTTGCGCAGCGCACCATTAATTCCATGCGACGCGCTCCACTATTGTGCCTCTTGCCCTCGCCTGCCAGTGGCGTGATACGGGGGCGGATTGTCCTCTCTACACCGCCTTCATGGCACGCAATACGCTGTTGCGTGCCGCACAAGTCCAGACGCTGCCGAAATCGTACGTGGCCGCGCAAATCGAGCCGGGCAGCACATCGTCAACTCAACTCGTTCTGGTAGTAGTGACGCGTCGTGACGTACAGACCACGACGTATCTCAACCGGTTTGTCGCCGAACGTATGCGACACGCGCTCCACAGACAACAGTGGCGACTCGGCCGCCACCGACAGCAGCTCGGCCGTAGCCGCATCGGCCGCCACGGCACGGATGCGCTCTGTAGCACGCAACATGCGCACGCCGAATTCCGCCTCGAAGAACGCGTACATCGGGCCCTTCCACTCGGTCAGCTTTTCCGCCGTCAGCCCTTTGAAGCTCAAGCCGGGCAACCAGATCTCTTCCAGCACGGTCGGCTCGCCCGAAAAAAACAGGATGCGACGAATCTGCACAACGCTGTCACCGGCCTTTAGCTCAAGCAGGCGGGCGATCTCGGCCGGGGCGCGCATGCGTTTGCATTCCAGCACGCGACTGCTTGGGTAGTGCTGCTCACCCTGCTCCGGCATCAGGCGCAGGAAACGGAACTGAACACCCTCTTCGTAGTGCGTAGTGACGAAGGTGCCTTTACCCTGGCGGCGCGCGACCAGATTCTCCGCCGCCAATTCGTCGATCGCCTTGCGCACGGTCCCCTGGCTGACCTTGTAGCGGGCCGCCAATTCCATCTCACTGGGGATCATTTCGCCAGGCTTCCATTCGCCGGCTTGCAGGCTTTGCAGAATCAGTGTCTTGATCTGCTGATACAGCGGACTGAAGGTAGGAGAGCCGCCTCCGCCGCCCGCAGATGCGGGCGATGCGCCGCCTTCGCCGCCTGAAGACGGCACCGCAGCGGATAGAGGGCTTGGTGTGCTCGACATAACTGGCGATTTCACCACAAAAGCGCCGAACGCGTCCAGCCCGTTTATAGAATGTCTTATGTCTTATATAAGACAGAAGATTAATTGACTTTCGCGTGAGGCCGGGCCTACACTCGCGCCTGTTCCGGGCGGCGGCCACCACGCGCCACAATGGCGCCAAGGTCAATCGCAAGTGTCTTTCCACATCGTCATGCGGACGCAGTAAACTGCGAGGCTCTTGCCGATTCCGAGCCGACCGCCCACAAGGCGCCGACCGTTGTCGGCAATGCCTGCGAGGCAGCACCGGCATCCTGCGGGGATGCAGGCCGCGCGCAGTGCGATCCGCTTTCACTACCGTTTGGAGAGTTCTCATGGCAAAAGCACCCATGCGCGTCGCAGTGACCGGCGCTGCTGGACAGATCGGTTACGCCCTGCTGTTCCGTATCGCGTCCGGCGAAATGCTGGGCAAGGATCAGCCCGTCATCCTGCAACTGCTGGAAATTCCCGATGAGAAGGCCCAGAAGGCACTCAGGGGCGTGATGATGGAACTCGACGACTGCGCCTTCCCGTTGCTGGCCGGCATGGAAGCCCACGCCGATCCGATGACTGCGTTCAAGGACGTGGACGTGGCCCTGCTGGTGGGTGCCCGCCCCCGCGGCCCGGGCATGGAGCGTGCAGACCTGCTGTCGGCCAACGCCCAGATCTTCACGGCGCAGGGCAAAGCCCTGAATGCCGTTGCTTCGCGCAACGTCAAGGTGCTGGTTGTGGGCAACCCGGCCAACACCAACGCCTACATCGCCATGAAATCAGCGCCGGACCTGCCGCGCGAGAACTTCACCGCCATGCTGCGTCTGGACCACAACCGTGCCCTGTCGCAAATTGCTGCCAAGACCGGCAAGCCGGTGTCGAGCATCGAAAAGCTGTTCGTGTGGGGCAACCACAGCCCGACGATGTACGCCGACTACCGCTACGCCACGATCGACGGCAAGAGCGTCAAGGACATGATCAACGATCCGGTGTGGAACAACGACGTGTTCCTGCCGACCGTTGGCAAGCGCGGCGCCGCCATCATTGAAGCGCGTGGCCTGTCGTCGGCCGCCTCGGCTGCTGGCGCCGCCATCGACCACGTGCGTGACTGGGTGCTGGGCTCGAACGGCAAGATCGTCACGATGGGCATCCCGTCGAACGGCGAATACGGCATTCCGAAGGACGTGATGTTCGGCTTCCCGGTCACCACGGAAAACGGCAAGTACAAGATCGTCGAAGGCCTGGAGATCGACGAGTACAGCCAGGGCAAGATCAAGATCACGCTTGACGAGCTGGAAGGCGAGCGTGCCGGCGTGCAGCACCTGCTGGGCTGAAACACATGATCTGAAAAAAACCGGAGCGGATCGGCAGCGACCCTCCGGTTTTTTTGCATCCGCATTCCCGTAAAACAGGCGCCATAAGCGCCGCCGAACCGATACCACCCCGTGCACCCCACCGAGGTTTTGTTCCAGGACGATGCCATGCCGGCCCAGTTGCCGGTCTGTGACCACTATGCGGGCGCAGAAAAGCTGATGCGCAAATCGCTCGCCCTGCAACAAGCCCTTGGCCCCGTCTTTGACATCACGTTTGACTGCGAGGACGGCGCCGCCGTCGGCCAGGAACGCGCGCACGCCGAACTGGCCGCCGCGCTCATCAACAGCGACGATAACCGCTTCAATCGCGTGGGCATACGCATTCACGATCCGAATCACGATGCGTGGACGCAGGACGTCGACATCCTCGTCGGCCTTGCCGGCAGCCGCCTTGCCTACGTGACCGTGCCCAAAGTGCGCGACGTGGTGGAAGTCGCACGCGTGACCGATCGTGTGAACCAGGCTGCCAAGGCCGCCGGCATTGCGCGGCACGTGCCGATCCATGTGCTGATCGAAACGCACGGCGCGCTGGCGCAGGTATTCGACATCGCGTCGCTCGTGCAGGTGGAATGCCTGAGCTTTGGACTGATGGATTTTGTTTCCGCGCACAATGGGGCGATTCCGGGCGCGGCGATGGGTTCGCCGGCGCAATTCGAGCATCCGCTGATCCAGCGTGCGCTGGCCGATATTTCCGCCGCGTGCCACGCGCACGGCAAGGTGCCGTCGCACAACGTGAGCACGGACATCAAGCACCCTGACCGCGCCGGCGCCGATGCCGCACGCGCCCGCCATGCGTTCGGTTATCTGCGCAAGTGGAGCATCCATCCGGACCAGATCGCGCCGATCGTTGCCGCCTTCCGCCCATCACACGACGAAGTGACACAAGCTGCCGCCATTCTTGCGGCTGCGCAGGATGCGTCATGGGGCCCGATTCAGCACGACGGACGCCTGCACGACCGCGCAAGCTACCGCTACTGGTGGGCCGTGCTGCAGCGTGCGCACACCACCGGCGTGGAGATGCCACCCGAAGCCGCGACGCGCTTCTTCGGATAAGAGGAGATACCCCATGACCGCCAACACCCAAACCAGCGCAGGCGCCCGCTTTCGCCAAGCGCTGGTCGACGAGTCGCCGCTGCAGGTGGTCGGCACCATCAACGCCAACCATGCATTGCTGGCCAAGCGCGCCGGCTACCGCGCGATCTATCTGTCGGGCGGCGGCGTAGCAGCGGGCTCGCTGGGCTTGCCGGACCTCGGCATCTCGGGCCTGGATGACGTATTGACAGACGTGCGCCGCATCACCGATGTATGCGACGTACCGCTGCTGGTGGACGTCGACACGGGCTTCGGTGCCTCGGCATTCAACGTGGCGCGCACGACCAGATCGCTCATCAAGTTTGGCGCCGCAGCCATGCATATCGAAGACCAGGTCGGCGCCAAGCGCTGCGGTCATCGGCCGAACAAGGAGATCGTCTCGAAGGACGAGATGGTCGACCGCATCAAAGCGGCCGTCGATGCGCGCACCGACGCCAACTTCGTTGTCATGGCCCGCACTGATGCACTCGCCGTTGAAGGTTTTGACCGCGCCCTCGAACGTGCCATGGCCTGCGTTGAAGCTGGCGCGGATGCGATCTTTCCCGAGGCAATGACCGATTTGTCGATGTACCGCAAGTTTGTCGATGCGGTGAAGGTGCCGGTGCTGGCCAACATCACCGAATTCGGCCAGACGCCGCTGTTCACGCGCGAGGAGTTGGCTTCGGTGGGCGTGTCGATGATTCTCTATCCGCTGTCAGCATTCCGGGCGATGAACAAGGCTGCCGAGAATGTCTACGCCGCCATCCGCCGCGATGGCACGCAACAGAATGTTGTCGACACCATGCAAACGCGCATGGAACTGTACGACAGCATCGGCTATCACGATTACGAAGCCAAGCTGGACGCGCTGTTCGCACAGAACCGCGGTTGAGCCGAGTCATTATCAACGTCAACACAACCAAGGAGAACGGAAGACCAGACTGCGGGGCAACTTGCCCGGGACAACCCAGAAAACGGCGCTGGTGCTGGCACGACACCCCTATTTGGTGGAACCGCCGAGCGAGCATGTAACAGAACGTTGGGCACAGCGAGCAAATCGGTCAAAATACCGGCCGGTGTGCGAAATGCCGTGGCATTCCGTGGCCTGGCAGCCGCCTCCCCCACTCTGTCTTACCGAAGGAAACCGTATGAACAAATTCATCGTGGGCGCCTGTGCTGGCGTTCTTTCGCTGGCTGCATCGCAATATGCAACCGCCCAGGCGCCGGCCAAGCCGGCTGCCAAGAAGGCGACGGCCAAGAAGCGTGCTGCCAAGAAGGCCGCGCCTGTTGCCGCCGTCAAGCCGGAAGGCGTGCAATGGAAGTGCGAGCTTGGCAACGAGCTGTACCTCAAGGGCGACATGGCGCGCGACCAGATCATCACGATGTACTGGAAGGGCAAGGACTACCAGCTGCCGCGCCAGATGACCCGCACCGGCGCTGATCGCTACTTCGACCAGAAGACCGGCATGGACTTGGTGGTGATCCCGGCCAAGGCTATGCTGTTCGACCGCAACGAAGGCCACCGTCTGGCCGACGAGTGCCAGACCGCCGAAATGGCTGCGGGCGCACCGGCACCGACGCAAGCCGGCGCCCTGCGCGCTCCGGCCGGCCTGCCGCTGATGACGCCGGATACCCCGGCGCCCGCACCGGCCCCCGCGCCGGGCGCAGCCCAGCCGGCCCAGCAGTAACGCGCTATCGCGCAAGCGGCCCACAGGAACCGCTCATGTCCGCATTGTTTGCGAACATCCGCACGAATCCAGACAAGGTCATCGTCGGCAATGTGACCTTGCCTGGGTGCGCCCGGCGCCTTGGGCCCATCGTGCCTGGGATCGTCCTGCCAATTGGGAACCCAGGCACCACAGGCACCCGGGGCACCCGGGGCACGGCGGTTACAGGCACATCCGTCTTCCGCCATCGGGCAATCGAAGAACACCCAAATACCATCGCCCGCGGCTCGCGCATCGATACGCTGCGCATGACAATTGCCCCAGGTGACGGCAAGCTTTTCACCACGCATGACCACGACGCCAAGAAGCGTTCGATCACCCATGGCATCACCGCCCGTTTCAGCGGCGGCAAGACGTTCAGCGGTGTCGTGGCGGAGTACCTGGTCGACCAGGAACCATGTCGTTCAACGAGTCTGTCGATTTGTACGTGATTTGATTTTGTCGAGTTGATGTATCCGCAAGGGGTGCACCGGCACCCCACGCAATCCTTAAGCCTTGGAGTCATGCCATGCCCCACAATCTGAAAAAAACACTCAAGGAATTTAAGATCAACGGCGGCCAGACCGGCAAGTTCCACTCCCTGCCGCAACTGGGCAAGGAACTGGGCGTGGCGATCGAGCGCCTGCCGGTGTCGATCCGCATCGTGCTGGAATCCGTGCTGCGCAATTGCGACGGCAAAAAGGTGACCGAAGAGCACGTCGCGCAACTGGCCAACTGGAAGCCGAACGCCGACCGCGTTGACGAGATCCCGTTCGTGGTTGCCCGTGTGGTGCTGCAAGACTTTACCGGTGTGCCGCTGCTGGCCGACCTGGCCGCCATGCGCAATGTGGCCGAGCGCATGGGCAAGAACCCCAAGAAGATCGAACCGCTGGTGCCGGTCGACCTGGTGGTGGACCACTCGGTACAGGTTGACCACTTCCGCGAGAAGAAGGCGCTGGATCTGAACATGCAACTGGAGTTCTCGCGCAACAACGAGCGCTATCAGTTCATGAAGTGGGGCATGCAGGCGTTCGACACGTTTGGCGTGGTGCAGCCGGGCTTCGGCATCGTCCACCAGGTCAACCTGGAATATCTGGCGCGCGGCGTCCATAAGAAAAACGGCGTGTACTACCCGGATACGCTGGTCGGCACCGACAGCCACACGACCATGATCAACGGCATCGGCGTGGTGGGCTGGGGCGTGGGCGGCATCGAAGCCGAAGCCGGCATGCTGGGCCAGCCGGTGTACTTCCTGACGCCGGACGTGGTGGGCGTGGAACTGAAGGGCCGCCTGCGCGAAGGCTGCACGGCCACCGACCTGGTGCTGACCATCACGGAAATGCTGCGCAAGGAAAAGGTCGTCGGCAAGTTCGTCGAATTCTTCGGCGAAGGCACGGCCAGCCTGTCGCTGCCGGACCGCGCGACCATCGGCAACATGGCGCCGGAATACGGCGCCACGATGGGCTTCTTCCCGGTGGACGAAAAGACCATCGACTACTTCAAGGGCACCGGCCGCACCAAGGAAGAAATCGCTGCGTTTGAAGGCTACTTCAAGGCGCAAAAGCTGTTCGGCATTCCGAAGGCTGGCGAGATCGACTACACCAAGACGCTGACGCTGGACCTGGGCACGGTGGCACCGTCGCTGGCTGGCCCGAAGCGCCCGCAAGACCGCATCGAAATCGGCAACGTAAAGTCGACGTTCTCGTCGCTGTTCGCAAAGCCCGTGTCTGAAAACGGCTTCAACAAGAGCGCCGCAGACCTCGACAAGACCTTCACCACCACCAACGGCGTGGATGTGAAGAGTGGCGACGTGCTGATCGCGGCCATCACCTCGTGCACGAACACCTCGAACCCGAGCGTGTTGCTGGCCGCTGGCCTGCTGGCAAAGAAGGCGGTAGAAGCCGGGCTGGAGGTCGCGCCGCACATCAAGACCTCGCTCGCCCCCGGAAGCCGTGTGGTGACGAAGTACCTGGAAGCCGCCGGCCTGCTGCCGTACCTGGAAAAGCTGGGCTTTGGCGTAACGGCCTACGGCTGCACGACTTGCATCGGCAACGCAGGCGACCTGACGCCAGAGTTGAACGAAGCCATCGTGAAGAACGACATCGTGGCCGCCGCCGTGCTGTCGGGCAACCGCAACTTTGAAGCGCGTATCCACCCGAACATCCGTGCCAACTTCCTGGCCTCGCCGCCGCTGGTTGTGGCTTACGCGATCGCCGGCAACGTGACGCGCGACCTGATGACCGAGCCGGTCGGCAAGGGCAAGAAGGGCCGCGACGTCTACCTGGGCGACATCTGGCCGACCTCGGACGAGATCGCCAAGCTGATGAAGTTCGCCATGAACGCCGACACGTTCCGCACGAACTACGAACAGGTCAAGAAGCCGTCCAAGCTGTGGGCCAACGTCAAGGGTACGAAGGGTCAGGTCTATGACTGGCCGAAGTCGACCTACATTGCTGAGCCGCCGTTCTTCGAGGGCTTCGGGATGATGCCGGCTGCCGCTTCGGCATCAGTTTCGGGCGCGCGCGCGCTGGGCGTGTTTGGCGATTCCGTGACCACCGACCACATCTCCCCGGCCGGCTCGATCAAGGAAACGTCACCCGCCGGCAAGTACCTGCTGGCCAACGGGGTGCTCAAGGCCGACTTCAACAGCTACGGCTCGCGCCGCGGCAATCATGAGGTGATGATGCGCGGCACGTTCGCCAACGTGCGCATCAAGAACCTGATGATTCCGGCCAAGGCCGACGGTTCGCGCGTGGAAGGTGGTGAAACGCTGTTCCAGCCGACTGGCGAACAAATGTCGATTTACGACGCAGCCATGAAGTACATCGCCGACGGCACGCCGACAGTCGTGTTCGGTGGCGAGGAGTACGGCACGGGCAGCTCGCGCGACTGGGCCGCCAAGGGCACGCAACTGCTGGGCGTGAAGGCCGTGATCGCGCGCAGCTTCGAGCGCATCCACCGCTCGAACCTGGTCGGCATGGGCGTTCTGCCGCTGCAGTTCAAGGGCGACGACTCGGCGCAGTCGCTGGGCATCGTGGGCGACGAAACTTTCGACATCGAAGGCCTGGACGGCGAAATCAAGCCGCAACAGGACGTCACCCTGGTGATCAAGCGCGCCAACGGCGAGACTACGCGTGCGCAAGTGCTGCTGCGCATCGACACGCCGATCGAAGTCGACTACTACAAGCACGGCGGTATTCTGCCATTCGTGCTGCGTCAGCTGCTGGCGGCTTAAGTTACAAGCCAGGCCTCCACGCTGGTCTGTAGCAGATCGAAAGCCGGCTCTTCGGAGCCGGCTTTTTTATGGTTCATCGAGGAATTCCGGGGAAGGCGGCGCGGATCTTGAGGAAGAAGTATTCCTCGTCGC
>NZ_BHVX01000035.1 GCF_003851545.1 Ralstonia sp. SET104
GCGCCCAGCACGGCCAGCGCAGCGGCCTTGACGATCATGGTCTTGTACATGGTGTCCTCAAATTTTGTTGCGTTGGGCGTGCGCCGGTTACTGGTAGTTGATGGTGAACACGGCTTGGCCGTTCAGCGGCGTGTCGGATGCGACTTGCAGCGCCGAGCCAGTGTTCAGACCTGCCACGACCTCCAGCGGGAAGTTGAAGACATTGCCTGCAATTTGGGTCGTGGTATTGGAGCCGGCACTAAACAGGGTCGTTGAATTAGGAACCAACCACTCAGTGCCGCTGCCGCGACCGTTCCAACTTGCACCGCTGTTATTCGAGTAGATAGCTGTACGCGCGGCACCGTCGACGGTGGTTTGATCCAGGAGAACGTAATAGGCCCCCAGATTGACCGGAGAGCCATTCACAGTGGCTGTGCCAAGCCCCAGCAGAACGCCTGAATGCGTTGCCTGCAGCAACGACACCATCGCCGAATCTGTAATGCGGCTGGCGGATTGTGCATCCGACATTGAAAAAGACACGCGCTTGTCTGAAGAGCAGGTCACGTTCAGTTCAGTATTCTTGCTCCCCAATTTGTTGTAGCTGTTGGGCAGCAGATCAACCACCTTGATGGTGCCGAAATCCACCGTATCGCCACCGGTGAAGTTGGCCGAGCAAGCGGCCGGAACAATGGTGCCCTTCACGGCCAGGTCTGCCGTGTCCTGCGCGAAGGCAGGCGATGTGCCCACGGCAAACAGGCTGCCCGCTGCAGCGGCCAGCAATGCCTTGGAGATGGTTTGAAGTTGCATGATTTTCCTTAAGTCATTCATCAAGTCGTCGGCTGCCAAGGGCTTGTCGGCAGCAATGGAGCGTCGCCTCTGTTGCACCGGAAAGGCATGCACTCGGCGGTCCAGCGGGACGTGTCCCAGTGTGTCGACTTGTTGCGCACCTCAGAATGAGAAAAGTCCTAAACAGGTGCGCTGCGTTGCCGCAGTGCTGCGGCGTGAACCGCCCAAGGATTTTGAGGGGGCGCCAGCGTCAAAACGCGCGCAGATTCAACCATCGCCGACGGATGCAACCGCTCGCGATAGCTCGCCGATAGCGCCGGACCATGCTGCGGGCTTTTAGGATATTTCTCATTCTTGGGTAGATCGCACTTCGTGACAATTCGGGCAACCCAAATTGAAACGTTGAGCGTGTGATGACCCAAACGACCGAGCAGCGCCGTGACCGTAAGGGAAGACGGTCTCGATCATTGCGGATTCCACTTTTCCGACTGTCCCCGATCTGTCTGCTTGTACTGACAGCGATGTCCCCGGCCGGCGCGTATGCGGTTGCGCTGGCGGGCACCGGCACCGCGCAAGACGCGACACAAAACGAGCGAGCCGTCACCTTTGACGCCGACGCCCTGCGTGCGCGCGGCATTGATCCTGCGCTCGCTGCGTACTTCAGCCAATCGGCGCGTTTTTCGCCCGGAGAGCAGCGCGTCAAACTGTTCGTGAACGACGAGCCGCGCGGCAATGTCACGGCACGCTTTGACGACAACGGCCAGCTTTGCGTAGACCGTGCGCTGCTGGAGCGCGGCGGATTGGCCGTGCCTGACGCCTTGCAAGGCGAGGCTGCCCCCGCCTGTTATGACTATCGCCAAGACGTGCCCCAGGCCGAGATCGCGCTTGAGCCGGGCGAGAACACCGTGCGTTTGGTGGTGCCGCAGGAGGCGCTCCTGCCGCGCGGAACGGCACTCGGGGTGTATGCCACGGGCGGCACCGCCGGCGTGTTCAACTACAACGTGCTGGGCATGACCAACCGAGGCGGGGGCGCGAACAGCAACTTCCTGTACGGTGACGGCGAAATCGGCCTGAACTCGGGCGATTGGATCGTCCGCAGCCGCCACAGCTATACATCGCAGGACGGCAACGGCAAGGTCAATCACCTGTACACCTACGCACAGAAGACCTTTGCCGAACAGAAGGCAATGGTGCAGGCCGGGCAGATCAACGTGTCGAGCGGTCTGCTGCCGGTGCCGCCCATTACTGGCGTGCAATACAAGCCCGATATGGCGCTGGTACCGCAGCAGGGCGGGCCGTCATTCGACGGTATCGCCAACAGCCAGTCGCGCGTGGACGTGCACCAGATGGGTGTGCTGATCTACTCGACCGTGGTGCCGGCCGGGCCGTTCACCCTCTCCGGCTTGCCGTTGATCAGCGCCTCGGCTGATCTGGATGTCACCCTGACCGAAAACAACAACACCCAGCGCCGCTACACGGTGCCGGCGGCCTCGCTGCGCCAGTCGGCGCTCCCCGCGCCGGGGCTGACGGTGGCGGCAGGCAAGGTGCGCGACGTAAGCGATGTCGGGATCGATACGCCGTTTCTGGTGACGGCAACCAAGGGCTGGAACATGTCTGAACGCCACACCGTGACGGCAGGAGGGCTGGCGACCACCGGCTACCAGGCGGCTGCGGGCGGTGTGAGCTCGATGGTGTCAAGCAACATCACGACTAATCTGCAAGCCATCGTGTCGAACGCCCAGCGCGAGGGCGTGCGGGGCGTTAGCGCAAGTGGCTCCGTCAACGTCAAGCTGGCGGAGAACTGGTCGGCCGGTGCAACCGCCACGCTGCAAACCGAGGGCTACCGTACGGTTGCCGATACCCTGACCACGCCGCAGTCGGGCATGTTCACGCGTTTCCGCAGCCAGTACACCGCATCGATGACGTGGCAGAACGGGTTCCTGGGTGGAATCACCGGTTCGTACTCGCGCGGCAGCGCCTTCAACGGCCCGACCACGCAGTACGCCACACTGAGCTGGAACCGCATGTTCGGCAGGGCCACGCTGTCGGTCAATCTGGAGAAAGACCTTGGCACGACGCGTGCGCCGACACTGCAGTCCTCCGGCCAGAATGGTGTCCGTTTCTACGCCATGCTCAGCATGCCGCTGGGCAAAGCATCCACGCAGACATACGCGACCAACGCGGGCGGCGATGTGCGCTTTGGTGCAGGCGTCTCGCATACGGTGAACGAAGCCCTGAGCTACACCGCCCGCGCGGAGACCAACCCCAGCGGCAACGGCCCCAACGTCAATGGCTCGCTCTCGCTCACACCACGCTACACGCAGGCTCAGCTCACCTACTCCCAGGCGGGGTCGAACAGCTCGGCGTATTCGGCCCAGGTGCAGGGCGGAGCGGTGGTTTCAGGCGCGGGGGTCACGCTTTCGCCATACCAGGTGGGCGACACGTTCGGCATCGTGCAGCTTGGCGATGTATCAGGCGCGCGCATCAGCACGCCACAGGGCACGGTGTGGACAGATATCGGCGGGCGCGCGGTCATCCCGACACTGATGCCCTACAAGCAATCGCGCGTGGAACTGCTCACCAAGAGCCTGCCGCGCAACGTCGACATCGACAACGGCATTGAATACGTCGAAGCCGGCCGGGGCTCCGTCAATGTTGTGGAATTTGGCGTGAGCAAGGTGCGGCGCCTGCTGCTGCGCGTGACGTCTGAAGGCGGGACACCGCTACCGGCAGCGCTGCCAGTGCTGGATGCAGACAACCAATACATCACCACCTCGGTGGGCGATGGCACCGTGTTCCTGGACGACATTCCCAAGTCGGACATCCGCGTCAAGTTTGCCGACAACCGCACTTGCCGCATCGAATACACAGCCCCCGAAACCCCCGATCTGGATCGCCCCTTTGACGCAGCAACCGGGGTCTGCAGGTTCTAACGAGACACGAGGTCAATGCCATGAAATATGTTCGACAGATGATTCTGCCGTGGCTGCTCGGCGCAGCCTGTGCGGCCTACGGTGGGGCCGCATCCGCCGCCGATTGCACCACGCTGTTCTCCGATCCCACGGTGGATTTCGGCATGATGCGCCCCGGCAACGGCAAAGATGCCAACCAGATCCGGCCCAGCCCCGCCCGGCGCATCTATACGGCCGCCTGCAAGGCGCCCGCGCAGATGAACCTGGTGTTTCGCGCCGCATCCGCCGGTGCAGACGACGCGCTGCAGTTTGGCGATACCGGCGCGTACAGCGTGCGCGTTCTGGATGCGCGGCTCGACGGCGCGGCCGTCCAGCTTGCGCGGTTGTCCGCCATTGGCCAGCCCCCCGGCGATGCGCCCGCCGCTGAACTGGTGCTCAAGCCCAACGACATCATTGCGCCCGTCAATGGCCAGCAACTCCTGATCGGCAAGCGTCTGGACGTCACGCTTCAGGTGGTAGCCAGCATTCCTGCCGACGCTGTGCGCATTGCCCAGCAAGTCACACTCAACGCCGCAAGCCAGATCACGCTCGAAGTGCGTTGACACGCGGTTTCTGAAGGGCTCCGGTCGCATTACGGAGCCCTTGCTGTTTCCCGTTCCTCTGCATTCACCGTCAGCGGTGACGTCCGCGCAGCCCGTATGTCTGTGTGCCCAAGCCTGAACAGGCTTGCCGCGGCCCGGAATAACGTTTCGTGACATTTCGGAGCATTCTCATTCATCGATTTAGGGTCGATCGCCATACTGAACTCACTGAAGCGCGCTCATCCACGGTTGCGCTACCGATCCACCGAACGCCCCGTGCGGGTGACGATTTCAAACACAGGAGTTCTTTCCATGAAGCCGATGCAATCGAAGACGGTCCGTGCCCTGCTTGGCGCATTGTTCGTGTCTGCCGGACTCACCGCGCACGCCGCAGGCATGCTGCCGGAATCCACCGTCGTGCTGATCAACGAGGCCGATGGCGAAGCGTCCATGGTGGTCACCAACACTGACGCAAGCCCCTCGCTGCTGTACTCCAAGATCGAGGCGGTGGAAGAAGACGCCAGCCCGCCCGTGATCCTGACGCCGCCGGTCACGCGGGTTGACCCGTCCAAAAAGCAAACGGTGCGCTTCATGCTCACCCACACCGAGCCGCTGACGGTGCAGCGCTACGCGCGTGTCACCTTTGATGGCATTCCGGAACGTAAGGGCGAAGGCAAGAACGTTGTCACGCTGACGGTGCGCCAAAACCTGCCGATTGTGATTCACCCCAAATCGCTGGCTGAAGACAAAGAGCCGTGGAAGCACCTGAAGTGGTCGGCCAACGGTGACACGATCACCGTATCTAACGACAGCGCCTATGTGGTGCGCATGGACCAGCGCATCAAGCTGCTGCCCGGCGATGTGGAAGGCACGCTGGCCAAGTCGTATCTGGTGCCGGGCAGCAAGGCTGAAATCAAGCTCGACGCGGGCAAGGGCGGCAAGCACGACTTCAAGACCGTTCAGATCACGCCCTTCACGGCCTATGGCTATGCCACAGAGCCTTACCAGACAGAGTTGGGCGCAGCATCGGCGGCAGCGGAATAACCGAACCGCATTTCATATGACCTCGGGCCGCACGGCAAATGTCGTGCGGCTCTTTTCTTTTGGATCGATACCGGCGGATACGTGAATGGCGGATGGCCATGCTCGCCTCATACGGACGTTGCAAGTCATGTAAAGAACCGTGCGTTTTGGGACGTTTCTCATTTTGATGTGTGTCACCAATCGCCACACTGAGATCAGTCCCGCTGGACCATCGAATGCATGCATCGCGCGTGCGACAGAGGCGACGCTCCATTGCTGCCGACAAGCCCTTGGCAGCCGACGACTTGATGAATGACTTAAGGAAAATCATGCAACTTCAAACCATCTCCAAGGCATTGCTGGCCGCTGCGGCGGGCAGCCTGTTTGCCCTGGGTACATCGCCTGCCTTCGCGCAGGACACGGCAGACCTGACTGTGAAAGGCGCCATTGTTCCGGCCGCTTGCTCGGCCAACTTCACCGGCGGCGATACGGTGGATTTCGGCACCATCAAGGTGGTTGATCTGCTGCCCAACAGCTACAACCCATTGGGCACCAAAAGCACCGAGCTGAACCTGACATGCTCTTCGGCCAAGCGAGTGACGTTCTCGATGGCGGATGCGCAGGCCACCACGAAGATTACGGCTGCGGGCATGTATGACGTTCTGGGCTTGATTGGTGGCCAGCGGTCTCCCACGTATGTATTCGGATTGGGGACTGGACATGCGAACGGCAGCGCCGTCAACTTGGGTAACTATGTCCTCGTGCCCGGAACCTCCATCATCGACTCCGTGAATTACAGGGTGCTCTACTCGGGCAACAATGGTGCGACGTGGAACTCGGCGGCGACTAGTCACTTGGTCTCGCAGGGGCTCCATTCCATCGGCAACTCGCAGCCTGTCTCGGGCACGAATTTCATCATCCCGATGACAGTCCAGGCCGTCCTGAACAAAGGCTCCGAGCTGCAAGTCGCCTCGGACACGCCGCTGAACGGCCAAGCCGTGTTCACCATCAACTACCAGTAACCGGCGCACGCCCCACGCAACAAGATTTGAGGACACCATGTACAAGACCATGATCGTCAAGGCCGCTGCGCTGGCCGTGCTGGGCGC
>NZ_BHVX01000036.1 GCF_003851545.1 Ralstonia sp. SET104
GCGCCGGCGATCCGTGACTGGTTGGTACAGTGCTGTGGGGTGAGGAGCAGTAAAGCAAACACCCCAGCTCTGTTGGGAGCTGGGGTGTTTAGAGGGAGAGCCTGGCGATGACCTACTTTCACACGGGAATCCGCACTATCATCGGCGCGGAGTCGTTTCACGGTCCTGTTCGGGATGGGAAGGGGTGGTACCGACTCGCTATGGTCACCAGGCTATGACTTGTTGCGAGGTTGACTGAGAGTCAACGACGCCAATATGGGGATGTAGTATGGGTTGTGCGTTTTGTATCAGGCACAAGGCAGACCCAGCCGGAAACATACCGGTTATAGGATCAAGCCGCACGGGCAATTAGTACTGGTTAGCTGAACGCATTACTGCGCTTCCACACCCAGCCTATCAACGTCCTGGTCTCGAACGACCCTTCAGGGAGATCAAGTCTCCAGGGAATCCTCATCTTCAGGCAAGTTTCCCGCTTAGATGCTTTCAGCGGTTATCTCTTCCGTACATAGCTACCCTGCGATGCCTCTGGCGAGACAACAGGTACACCAGCGGTACGTCCACTCCGGTCCTCTCGTACTAGGAGCAGCCCCCGTCAAGATTCCAACGCCCACGGCAGATAGGGACCAAACTGTCTCACGACGTTTTAAACCCAGCTCACGTACCTCTTTAAATGGCGAACAGCCATACCCTTGGGACCGGCTACAGCCCCAGGATGAGATGAGCCGACATCGAGGTGCCAAACACCGCCGTCGATATGAACTCTTGGGCGGTATCAGCCTGTTATCCCCAGAGTACCTTTTATCCGTTGAGCGATGGCCCTTCCATACAGAACCACCGGATCACTATGTCCTGCTTTCGCACCTGCTCGACTTGTCGGTCTCGCAGTTAAGCACGCTTTTGCCATTGCACTTTAGGTACGATGTCCGACCGTACCAAGCGTACCTTCGAACTCCTCCGTTACACTTTGGGAGGAGACCGCCCCAGTCAAACTGCCTACCATGCACTGTCCCCGACCCGGATTCACGGGCCAAGGTTAGAACCTCAAACAAACCAGGGTGGTATTTCAAGGTCGGCTCCACCGAAACTAGCGTCCCGGTTTCAAAGCCTCCCACCTATCCTACACAGATCGGTTCAAAGTCCAATGCAAAGCTACAGTAAAGGTTCATGGGGTCTTTCCGTCTAGCCGCGGGGAGATTGCATCATCACAAACACTTCAACTTCGCTGAGTCTCGGGAGGAGACAGTGTGGCCATCGTTACGCCATTCGTGCAGGTCGGAACTTACCCGACAAGGAATTTCGCTACCTTAGGACCGTTATAGTTACGGCCGCCGTTTACCGGGACTTCAATCAAGAGCTTGCACCCCATCATTTAATCTTCCGGCACCGGGCAGGCGTCACACCCTATACGTCCACTTTCGTGTTTGCAGAGTGCTGTGTTTTTATTAAACAGTCGCAGCCACCATTTTATTGCAACCCCTTCGTCCTTCTGGCGCGAGCCAGTCAAACTACAAGGGCGTACCTTATCCCGAAGTTACGGTACCAATTTGCCGAGTTCCTTCTCCCGAGTTCTCTCAAGCGCCTTAGAATACTCATCTCGCCCACCTGTGTCGGTTTGCGGTACGGTCTCGTATGACTGAAGCTTAGAGGCTTTTCTTGGAACCACTTCCAATTGCTTCGCGACCTAAAGTCGCTCGCCCCACACCCTTGAATCACGCACCCGGATTTGCCTAAGTGCCATCTCCAATGCAGGGACCGGGACATCCAACACCCGGACAACCTTCCGCGATCCGTCCCCCCATCGCATCATACGACGGTGCAGGAATATTAACCTGCTTCCCATCAGCTACGCATCTCTGCCTCGCCTTAGGGGCCGACTCACCCTACGCCGATGAACGTTGCGTAGGAAACCTTGGGCTTACGGCGAGGGGGCCTTTCACCCCCTTTATCGCTACTCATGTCAGCATTCGCACTTCTGATACCTCCAGCATCCTTTACAAGACACCTTCACAGGCTTACAGAACGCTCTCCTACCATGCACTTACGTGCATCCGCAGCTTCGGTATATTGCTTAGCCCCGTTACATCTTCCGCGCAGGACGACTCGATCAGTGAGCTATTACGCTTTCTTTAAAGGGTGGCTGCTTCTAAGCCAACCTCCTGACTGTTTTAGCCTTCCCACTTCGTTTCCCACTTAGCAATATTTAGGGACCTTAGCTGGCGGTCTGGGTTGTTTCCCTCTTGACACCGGACGTTAGCACCCGATGTCTGTCTCCCGTGATTGCACTCTTCGGTATTCGGAGTTTGCTATGGCGGGGTAATCAGCAATAGACCCCCCAACCATGACAGTGCTCTACCCCCGAAGGTGAGACACGAGGCACTACCTAAATAGTTTTCGGAGAGAACCAGCTATTTCCAAGTTTGTTTAGCCTTTCACCCCTATCCACAGCTCATCCCCTAACTTTTCAACGTTAGTGGGTTCGGTCCTCCAGTACGTGTTACCGCACCTTCAACCTGGCCATGGATAGATCACTTGGTTTCGGGTCTACACCCAGCGACTGAACGCCCTATTCGGACTCGCTTTCGCTACGCCTTCCCTAATCGGTTAAGCTTGCCACTGAATGTAAGTCGCTGACCCATTATACAAAAGGTACGCCGTCACCCGTTTCCAGGCTCCGACTGTTTGTATGCATGCGGTTTCAGGATCTATTTCACTCCCCTCCCGGGGTTCTTTTCGCCTTTCCCTCACGGTACTGGTTCACTATCGGTCGATTACGAGTATTTAGCCTTGGAGGATGGTCCCCCCATCTTCAGACAGGATTTCACGTGTCCCGCCCTACTTGTCGTACACCTAGTTCCACAATACTGTTTTCGCATACGGGGCTATCACCCACTATGGCCGGACTTTCCATTCCGCTTTGCTAACAATACTGCTAAAGAGTACAAGGCTGATCCCATTTCGCTCGCCACTACTTTGGGAATCTCGGTTGATTTCTGTTCCTGCAGCTACTTAGATGTTTCAGTTCACTGCGTTCGCTTCTGTTACCTATGTATTCAGTAACAGATGACCCATTCGGGCCGGGTTTCCCCATTCGGATATCTGCGGATCAATGCTCGTTTGCCAGCTCCCCGCAGCTTTTCGCAGGCTACTACGTCCTTCATCGCCTGTAATCGCCAAGGCATCCACCACATGCACTTATTCGCTTGACCCTATAACGAGTATGTCTCGCTATAGGCTGAGTTCTCGCGTTGTGCCGTATTCCAAGACAATCTTTCGATTGCTCTGGTAATACTGGTTGATACAATCACAACCCAGTGTCGCGCTTTTCATGTGCGCCTCATCAACGCACCGCGACACCTTTACTACATTCCATATTGTTAAAGAACAGCCGAACTTTTACGCTCGTCTTGGCTAGGCCAAACGCAAATACCGCACCCATCGACTCCGCGTCGATACTTGCGTTTGGCAACCAACAGGTAATTGGTGGAGGATGACGGGATCGAACCGACGACCCCCTGCTTGCAAAGCAGGTGCTCTCCCAGCTGAGCTAATCCCCCAGTCACGGCAGAGTACAACTTCCACCGTCCGTAACTTGGTGGGTCTGGTAGGACTTGAACCTACGACCCCCGCCTTATCAAGACGGTGCTCTAACCACCTGAGCTACAGACCCTTGGCTGTAACATCAAACAAACCGATAAGTGTGGACGCCTAACGTCGGATGCACGCTCTTAAAGGAGGTGATCCAGCCGCACCTTCCGATACGGCTACCTTGTTACGACTTCACCCCAGTCATGAACCCTACCGTGGTAATCGCCCTCCTTGCGGTTAGGCTAACTACTTCTGGTAAAGCCCACTCCCATGGTGTGACGGGCGGTGTGTACAAGACCCGGGAACGTATTCACCGCGGCATGCTGATCCGCGATTACTAGCGATTCCAGCTTCACGTAGTCGAGTTGCAGACTACGATCCGGACTACGATGCATTTTCTGGGATTAGCTCCACCTCGCGGCTTGGCAACCCTCTGTATGCACCATTGTATGACGTGTGAAGCCCTACCCATAAGGGCCATGAGGACTTGACGTCATCCCCACCTTCCTCCGGTTTGTCACCGGCAGTCTCTCTAGAGTGCCCTTTCGTAGCAACTAGAGACAAGGGTTGCGCTCGTTGCGGGACTTAACCCAACATCTCACGACACGAGCTGACGACAGCCATGCAGCACCTGTGTCCACTTTCTCTTTCGAGCACCTAATGCATCTCTGCTTCGTTAGTGGCATGTCAAGGGTAGGTAAGGTTTTTCGCGTTGCATCGAATTAATCCACATCATCCACCGCTTGTGCGGGTCCCCGTCAATTCCTTTGAGTTTTAATCTTGCGACCGTACTCCCCAGGCGGTCAACTTCACGCGTTAGCTACGTTACTAAGGAAATGAATCCCCAACAACTAGTTGACATCGTTTAGGGCGTGGACTACCAGGGTATCTAATCCTGTTTGCTCCCCACGCTTTCGTGCATGAGCGTCAGTGTTATCCCAGGGGGCTGCCTTCGCCATCGGTATTCCTCCACATCTCTACGCATTTCACTGCTACACGTGGAATTCTACCCCCCTCTGACACACTCTAGCCGTGCAGTCACCAATGCAATTCCCAAGTTAAGCTCGGGGATTTCACATCGGTCTTGCACAACCGCCTGCGCACGCTTTACGCCCAGTAATTCCGATTAACGCTTGGACCCTACGTATTACCGCGGCTGCTGGCACGTAGTTAGCCGGTCCTTATTCTTCCGGTACCGTCATCGACCCCAGGTATTAACCAGAGCCATTTCTTTCCGGACAAAAGTGCTTTACAACCCGAAGGCCTTCTTCACACACGCGGCATTGCTGGATCAGGCTTTCGCCCATTGTCCAAAATTCCCCACTGCTGCCTCCCGTAGGAGTCTGGGCCGTGTCTCAGTCCCAGTGTGGCTGATCGTCCTCTCAGACCAGCTACTGATCGTCGCCTTGGTGGGCCTTTACCCCACCAACTAGCTAATCAGACATCGGCCGCTCCTATAGCATGAGGCCTTGCGGTCCCCCACTTTCACCCTCAGGTCGTATGCGGTATTAGCTAATCTTTCGACTAGTTATCCCCCACTACAGGGCACGTTCCGATGTATTACTCACCCGTTCGCCACTCGCCGGCAGGAAAGCAAGCTTTCCCCCGCTGCCGTTCGACTTGCATGTGTAAGGCATGCCGCCAGCGTTCAATCTGAGCCAGGATCAAACTCTTCAGTTCAATCTGCTGTTTTCGCTCTTTACGAGCGGTCGCTCACTCTCAGAATCTGACTTGAACTTTCGTTCAAACCTTACTTCTGTGCGAGCACTTCATTACTTGTTAGCTAACGGACCGAAATCCGTCGCATCCAGTATTAAGCGCCCACACTTATCGGCTGTTTGCTTGTTAAAGAACTTCGCGATCAACTTTGTTTATCGCGCCGCTGCGTTTGCTGCAGCAGAGAAACGAGATTATGCAGAGCTTTTTCGTCGCTGTCAACAACTCGTCGAAGAATTTTTATCCGTCAACTCGCTGCCAACCACCTCGCAACCCCCAGCCGATCACCAACCACCCAATCGCCCGGAAA
>NZ_BHVX01000037.1 GCF_003851545.1 Ralstonia sp. SET104
TTTGCGATTATGCGCAGCGCCGGATTATGCGCAGCGATACGAGCTTGATCCCAGTGCGACTATGTGACGCGAGATCCGACGTCGGCAGTCAGGTGGAAACGCTTCGCATAATGTCCTGAACTTTTCCTACCGGCCATGGAGGCCGGCAGGAGAAGAAGAATGTCACAGTCGCGCAAACGGTCCAGCAGGACTACATCAACAGCGCTCCCGGCGCCACACGCTCAAGTCGCCCAGTTTCTCGATGAGTTCGAAGCCTTCCTCGCAACCGTTCGCGGTCTCGCGGGCGGCACCCGCCGGAAGTATGGCCGGTTCGTGAAGCACTTCCTGTACGAATGGACTTCGGGCGTTCAACCAGAATGGCATCACCTGTCAGCGGATGCGCTTCGTGCGTATGCGCGCCGCGAGCTTGCGTCGAAGGCACGACGGCCATCGAATGCGCCATTCGTCGCACTGCGTGCCATGCTGCGTTTCCTTGCCTTCAAAGGATTGGTCGCACCTGGGCTTGAGGGCGCGATACCCCGAATCCGGCGCTGGCGCCACGCTGCGTTACCTGCTTACCTATCGACCGATGAGGTCAACCGAGTGATCTCATTTGCTGCGAACGGCGATACGTACCAGCCACTGCGCAATACGGCGATCGTCCTCCTGCTAGCGAGAACGGGAATGCGAGCCGCCGAGATGATCAAGCTCACGCTTGACGATATCAACTGGGGCAACGGCGTGATCCGTGTTCGCGGCACCAAGTCGCGTCGAGATCGCGACTTGCCGTTGGCCCGCGACGTCGGCCGCGCACTGCTGGCCTACCTCAAACGCGAGCGGCCGTCTTCGCCGCACAGAGCCATTTTCCTCGAAGCGGTTCCACCATGGAGGCCATTCGCAGATTCGTCATCGATTTCCAGGATTGTCCGGCGAGCCATGACGCGAGCCGACATCTCTTCGGCGCGTGGTGCTGCGCATCTGCTACGCCATGCCGCCGCGACGAACATGCTCAGGCAAGGGGCCAGTTTCAAGGGCATTGCCGACGTGCTCGGTCATCAGTCGCTACAAAGCACCGCCATCTACGCGAAGCTTGATCTGCCGGCGCTCTCACGTATCGCCATGCCATGGCCGGGAGAGAGAACATGAAACCCAAGGAACTGGAGAATCAGCTTGCGCAATACCTGCAGCATCGTGAGTCGCTAGGCTACCGGCAGACCCACCGCAGCGTACTGACGCAATTCGTGCGGGACTACGTTGTCGAAC
Source organism: Ralstonia sp. SET104 (assembly GCF_003851545.1). GTDB lineage: Bacteria > Pseudomonadota > Gammaproteobacteria > Burkholderiales > Burkholderiaceae > Ralstonia. Next base: position 1,243 of record NZ_BHVX01000037.1, read on the forward strand.
ATCCTGACGAGCCCATCCAGACCAACCATGTGCTCGCATGGATCGAGCAGGTTCACCGCGCGCCGAAGACACAGTCCGCCATTCTCGGTGCGCTGCGCGGATTTCTACGCTTCGTACAGGCCATCGATCCCGCGACCGCTGTCCCGGACAAACACCTCCTGCGATCCCCGCTTCGAACTCCTCCCTTCATCTGGAATGCGGAACAGTTGCGATCGATTCTGGAGGCACCAGCAAACGTGAGGCCGCGGGGAGGATTGCGTGCAAATGCCTACGTCACGGTGTTGGGCCTGCTGGCGAGTTCGGGATTGCGCATTAGCGAAGCGCTACACCTTGAGGTTTCAGATGTACGTCTGCATGACGCCGTGCCTCACCTCATCGTGCGAGAAACAAAGTTCAAGAAGTCCCGCATCGTGCCGCTGCACCCCACCACGGCAGGTCGCCTGAGGCAGTACGCCGATCGCCGTAGCCGCCGCTGCCATGCAAGGCAATCGAACTTCTTCTTCGCAACGGACCGTGGGCAGCCGCTCGATCAGAAATACCTGGAACGATGGTTCTCCCACGTCACAGACAAGCTCGGCTTGCGTCGGCCGAGCGGGCGACGGCCAACGCTGCACTCGTTGCGCCACACCTTCGCGGTGAATCGCCTCACACAGTGGTACGACGAGCAGGTACCCGTTTGGGATTTGATCCCGAATCTCTCCGTGTACCTGGGCCACGTCAGCCCAAGCGACAGCTACTGGTATATCTCGGCAACTCCGGGATTGCTTGCCGGCGCCTCCGATCGCTTCGCCATGTTTGCAACCACGGGAGGGGAAGAATGAGACATGCTCACGCCCTCGTCGGGCCGCTGCTTCAGGAATTCTTTGTCAAGCATCTGCTCGCGCATCGCAACGTCAGCCCCCAGACGATCAGCAGCTACCGGGACGCGTTCCGTCTCCTGCTCAAGTTTGCCGTGGCCAGGCTGCACGTCGAGCCTGTGGCGATCAACGTCACCGATCTCGGGCCGGACGTCATTCTCGCTTTCCTCGAAAGCCTCGAGCGAGAGCGGAACAATTCGGCGCGCTCCCGGAATGCTCGACTCGCCGCGATCCGTTCCTTCTTCCGTTGGATCGCCGTCGCGAGACCTGATCTTGCGGGTCTGGCCACGTCCGTGCGGGCCATTCCTACAAAGCGCACCGACCGTCGTCTGATTTGCTCCCTCTCACGCCCCGAGATGCAAGCGATCTTGGCCGCTCCGGATCTCTCTTCGTCCTCTGGACGACGTGACCATGCGCTGCTGCTCACGATGTACAACACGGGGGCGCGAGTCTCAGAAATTACGGCGATGGAATGTCGGCAAATCGAGTTCGGCAGTCGCAGCAGCTTCGTTTGTCTGCATGGCAAAGGGCGAAAGGAACGAAGCGTTCCCTTGTGGACGCGCACTGCCGATGCTCTGAGAAAGTGGACGCGCGAGCAGGGCAAGGAACCGGGCGCGCTCTTGTTCACCAACTATCGTGGCGAGAGGCTGACGCGTAACGGGGTTGACGCGATCCTGCAAAAGGCCGTCTCGCGCGCGGCAGACGCTTGTCCTGCCTTGCGCGGGAAACACATCTCGCCCCACGTTGTTCGTCACACGACGGCCATGCATCTATTGCAGTCGGGCGTCGACATGAGCGTGATCGCGCTTTGGCTCGGCCATGAGCACCTTGATACGACGCACATCTACATGGAAGCCGATCTCGCTCTGAAGGAGCAGGCCCTGAGTCGGCTCCAGCCGGCAGGCCAGACTGCTCCGCGGTTTCGGGCGACCGACAAAGTGCTGGCGTTCCTCGATGCCCTCTAATTATGTTCACCACGACGGCCGGAGACTTCCGCTGCAAGCAGCGTTTCGGCCGTGGCTGCGCATAATTCGGCGCTGCGCATAATCGTAAA
>NZ_BHVX01000038.1 GCF_003851545.1 Ralstonia sp. SET104
GCTTTCGGCCAGAACGTTTTGTACCTGCTCGGGTGGGATGCCGGTGAGCGCCTGCAGCACAGCATCGGCATCGACAAGCCAGTTGCGCAACGCATCCACCACGACGGTTTCGAGTTCCTGTGCGGGCAGGCGCATCCCATCGGGCGCGTGATCCCGATCCCGGGTGACCAATGGCTCGGACACGTAATACCGATAGCGCTTGGCCTTCTTCTGGCTGTGTGAAGGGATCAGCCTTCGACCTTGATGATCGATCAAGCGTCCAACCAATAGACTGGTGGATGGGCTTGTTTGATGTTGGCGATGACCTTGGCGGTTCTCCCGAAGCTTAGCTTGCACCGCCTCCCACACTGCAGGCTCAATGATCGCCGGATGCTGGCCCGCATGCACTTGATCCTTGTGCTGGATCTTCCCCAGATAAACGGGTGACGCCAGGATCCGATACAACTGCCCTCGGCTGAACGGCCGTCCGCCATATGCTCGCCCGCCATTGGAAACCCGGCGCGGCGTCACAATCCCGTCGCGATCCAATTCATCTTTCAGCACTCGCACGGAGCCCAGTGCCAGATAACGGGTGTACAGACGCTCGATCAATGCTGCATCCTCCGGCTCGACCTCCAGCGTGCGGCCATTGGCGCGATACCCAGTTGGCATCATCCCGCCCATCCACATGCCTTTCTGCTTGGAGGCAGCGATCTTGTCGCGGATGCGCTCTCCTGTGACCTCTCGCTCGAACTGCGCAAAGGAGAGCAGCACATTGAGCGTCAACCGTCCCATCGACGAGGTTGTATTGAACTGCTGGGTGACAGAGACAAACGACACGCCATGCGCATCGAACTGCTCAACGATCTTGGCAAAGTCAGCCAGTGACCGGGTCAATCGATCCACCTTGTAGACCACCACGATCCGGATACGTCGGGCCTGTACGTCGGCCAGTAGCCGTTGCAGCGCCGGTCGCTCCATCGTGCCACCCGAGAACCCTCCATCATCATAGTGGATCGCCAAAGCATGCCAGCCCTCGTGCTGTTGACTCAGGACATAGGCTTCACACGCCTCGCGTTGTGCATCGAGCGAGTTGAAGCCCTGTTCAAGCCCTTCCTCGGAGGACTTGCGGGTATAGATCGCACACGCGAGGGTGCCGCGCTTCATGGCTTGATCCCGAAGAACACGGGTCCAGACCAGGCAGTGCCCGTGATCGCCTTGGCGATGGCCGAAAGGCTTCTCCAACGCTGGCCGGCATACCAGTATCCATCCTCCAACACAGTGACCTGATGCGTGTCGCCTTGCCAGACCCGGATCAGGTGCGATCCTGTCACTAGCTTTGGCGTGGCGGATGGTGTGCCCCGCAGCAGCCGGCGCCGATCCGAAGCCGACAGGCCACCGAACACTGCAGCCTGCATCTGCCAGCCGATCGCCTGGCGTAGGAACTCGGCGCGACACTTGGCTGGCGCTGGATGACCGAACACCTGCCGCCAGCGTTCAGCCAACGC
>NZ_BHVX01000039.1 GCF_003851545.1 Ralstonia sp. SET104
TGAACTGCACCCCAAAAGTTGGACACCAACTTTTGGGGTGTTTTCATGTACAGGTACAGCGAGGACTTCAGACTCGCAGTTGTCCAGGACTTTCTGTCTGGAGATAGCTACTACGAAGCGGTAGCCAAGCGGCATGGCATTGATCGTGGGACGGTACGCCGATGGGTCGATGCTTATCGTCTGCATGGCGCGGCTAGCGTCAAGCCAAAGTATTCCCATTACAGCGCAGCCTTCAAGCTGAGCGTGCTGCAGCGGATGCGCCGCGACAGACTCTCGTATCGCGAAGTCGCGGCGCTATTCGACATCCGGAACTTCGGCGCCATTGGCATCTGGGAGCGCAAGTATGATGAGGGCGGTTTAGAAGCCCTATCTCGGCCATCGAGACGGCCCAGGACAATGCAAAAACCCCCAAAGCCCACCCCTCCATTACACCGTCAGCCTGAGGATGAGGCGCGCTCGCGCAAAGAGTTGCTCGATGAGCTGAACTACCTGCGCATGGAGAACGAATACCTAAAAAAGCTCGACGCCTTGGTTCAAGCGAGCAAGAAATCAGCGCAGCCCAAAAAGCGCAAATCGTGCTTGAACTAAGGCGAAAGTATCCTCTTGCCAGGCTACTCAAAGTGGCAGGCTTGGCGCGCAGCACCTTCTACTACCAGCAGGGCTTGCTGGGCGTCAGTGACAAGTACGCCGATCTGAAATGTCGCATCCGGGTGCTTTTTGAGCGACACAAAGGGCGCTATGGCTACCGCCGCATCACCGCCGCCATTCGGCAAGCCGGCGAGCTAGTCAATCACAAGACGGTCCAGCGACTAATGAAGACGCTGGGCCTGAAGTCGTGTGTGCGGGTGAAGAAATATCGCTCCTACAGGGGAGAGGTTGGCCGCGTCGCGCCCAACCTGTTGCAGCGACGTTTCCACGCTGATCGTCCCAATGAAAAATGGGTGACCGATGTGACTGAATTCAATGTGGGAGGGCAGAAGCTGTATCTGTCACCCATCCTGGACCTCTACAACGGGGAGATCGTTGCATATGAGATCGCCAGGCGACCTCTGTTCGAGATGGTACGCAGCATGCTGGACAAGGCGTTTGCGCGCCTGAAGACGCACGACAAGCCGCTCCTGCACTCGGACCAAGGCTGGCAGTACCAGATGTCGGCCTATCAACGACTGCTACACAAGCGCTCGATCACGCCCAGCATGTCGCGCAAAGGAAACTGCCTGGACAACGCCGCCATGGAAAGCTTCTTCGGCACGTTGAAGTCCGAGTTCTTCCATCTCAACGAATTCAGCAACCTTGACCAGCTCAAATCCGGCCTTGAGCGTTACATCCGCTACTACAATCACGACCGCATCAAGCTCAAACTAAAAGGGCTGAGTCCTGTGCAATACAGAACTCAGCCCTGTCAGGCCTAGCCTTACGAACCGTCCAA
>NZ_BHVX01000040.1 GCF_003851545.1 Ralstonia sp. SET104
AAATCTATGGTCCCCTCCGTTTTTGCAACCCTGATCTTTGACGGTGTGGTTGGCTTGCCAAAATCTATCCGGCGTCATTGAGGGGATGGCTCCCCGCGCCACGATGAGAGTCGCGCCTGACAGTTCTTAAAAGTAGTTCGGCTTCGAGAGCCGATTTGGTGGCCAGGGTGTCTGTCAGGCCGTTGTGCCGTTCACGTCATCAAATTTCAGTCGTCGCAAAACCAGATGGATACGTTGGTACTGTGGTGAATGGAGGGTTCAGGCTGACATGCCGGAGCCCTCCATTTCGAAAGTCGTACCGTGCATCGCAAGTGCCCAGGCAGTTCGCGCCAGCTTGTTCGCAAGCGCACAGGCCACCACGTTGGAATGCCGGCGCGTTAGTAGAGATCGCACCCAGTCGGCCAGCCGCCCCGTCTGCCGGTCCAGGCGCTGCATGTAGGCCCGCGCGCATTGCACCAGCAAACGCCTTAGATTCTTGTCGCCACGCTTGCTGATGCCTAGCAAATTGGCTCGGCCGCCTGTGCTGTACTGCCGTGGTGCAAGGCCGACCGACGCGGCAAAATCTCGGCTGCATCCGTATTGCTGGCCGTCACCCATCTCCGCTGCCAGGACACTTGCCGTAATCGGGCCCACACCCGGAATGCTCAGTAATCTCTGGCCGAGATCGTCGTCCGCCAGTTGCTGGCGAATTTCCTTCTCGATCTCGCCGATCTGCCCATCGAGATACTTGAAATGTGCGTGCAGACGCTCAAGCGTGCTGACTAGATAAGGCGGCAACGCATGTTCAGCCAATACCGCCGGCAAGCGCTTGATGATCGCCAAGCCGGTCGGCAGGCTGATACCGAATTCGAGCAGGAATCCGTGCATCTGATTGATAGCCTTTGTGCGATCGTGCACCAGCGATTCTCGCAGTCTGTGCAGTACCGACAAGGTCTGCTGCGATTCCGTCTTCGGCGTCACGAAACGCATCGACGGACGCGAGGCCGCTTCGCAGATCGCCTCGGCATCCACAAAGTCGTTCTTGTTGCTCTTGACAAACGGTCTCACGAACTGCGGCGAGATGAGTTTGACCTGATGGCCGAAATTCGCCAGCTTGCGGGCTAGGTAATGCGCTCCAGCACAGGATTCCATGACTACCGTGCAAGCATGGAACTTGGCGAAGAATTCGTACAACTGCCTGCGGCTCACCTTCTTGCAAAACACAGCCTTGCCTCGACGATCCTGACCGTGTAGGTGAAACGAGTGCTTGCCCAGATCGATGCCTATCAGCGTTACGCTTTCCATGATGATCTCCCGCGCCAGAAACGAAAACACCCTACAAGCGTATCCGCTCGCAGAGTGGAGGGGACCATCACATTAGTAGTGGGGACCACAGTGGCAACAGAAGCACCCAAGAGACATTCACGCAAAGGCATCCCGAATCACCC
>NZ_BHVX01000041.1 GCF_003851545.1 Ralstonia sp. SET104
GGTTCATCGAGGAATTCCGGGGAAGGCGGCGCGGATCTTGAGGAAGAAGTATTCCTCGTCGCGGTACCCGTAAGCCCGACGTTTGATGACCTTGATGGTGTTGTTGATGCCTTCGACGACGCTGGTGTTGAGTGGGTGGCGGCAGCGGGCCAGAATTCCGTGCCAGTAGCCTTGCAGGCGCTGGGCGAACAGTTGCAAGGGAGCGATCCCACTTTGCCGAGCCTGCTCGAACCACTGCTCCCAAGCTTTCTGCGCCCAGGCTGGCTTCTGATAGAACCAGAGCCGCTTGAGCTCGTCGCGTAGCACGTAGACGCACAACAGCGGCTGGTTGGCGCTCAGCAGTTCCTTCAAGTGCACCGACTGCTCAGGCTTCAAGTTGTGGCGGTTGCGTAGCAACAGCCACCGGCTGGACTTCAGAACCTTCCGGGCCGGCTTGTCATGGCGAAGCTGGTTGGCTTGATCGACGCGTACCCGATCGATGACCTCGCGCCCGTACTTGGCCACGACGTGGAACAAGTCGTAGACCACCTCGGCCTGCGGGCAATGCGCGTTGATCTCCAGTTCGTAGGCGGTCGTCATGTCGATTGCCACCGCCTCGATGCGCTCGGCGACGCCCTCGGGAAGCTGCTCGAAGAAGGCGCGGGCAGTCTCGCGAGAGCGCCCCGGCCCGATCCAGAGCACCTGCCGGCCGATCGGATCGACCACCACCGTGGCATAGCGATGGCCTTTATGGAGCGCGAACTCGTCCATTGCCAGATAACGGATCGTCGACCAGTCCGGTTCGGCCACACGCGCTCGCAAGCGCATCTTGTCGATCGATTTGACCGTGTGCCAGCCCAGATCGTAGAACGCGGCCACCGCCTGTACGCTAGCCGCCTGCAGCAGCTTCTCGCACGCCTCGGCGAAGCGCTGCGTCACCCTTTGATAGCGGCCCAGCCAGTCCAGCTTCTCCAGTCGCGGCCCGCCGCAACGCTCGCACCAGACACGCCGGCGCGGGACGTGCAGCACTACCCGGTACTCGAACAGCGGCAGATCACGTACCCGCCGAACCGTCGTCTCATGAATCTGCGAGCAACGCGCGCCGCATTGCTCGCAGTGCATGACCTTGCTGACCGGCTTCAGATAGAGCGATAGGGTGCGGCTCTCTCCTTCGGGCCACTCCACTCGTTCCAGACGGTAGCCCTTCCAGCATCCCAGCGCCTGCAGTGTCTTGCGATCCAGCATTCCCACTCCCAACACCTGTCCTAGTCGGCGTCAGCATACGGAATGTGGCAATTCAGGCCCACGGAATTGTTCGAAGAACC
>NZ_BHVX01000042.1 GCF_003851545.1 Ralstonia sp. SET104
GGCTATGTCTGAATAAACTGTTGCGGCTTCACTCTGTCAAACGGATATTGGCTGACGGAGGGCAGGCAAATGAAGGCGGCAGAGTTTCAACGGTGGTTGGCGAAGCTGGCGACGCTCACGGCACATCAGCGCGAGTCGGTTGAGCAACAACTGCGCTGCGGCGACCCGCGTCGGGCCACGGAACGCCTGATTGCGCAACTGAGCGGTCCGGTCGAACGTTGCCCGCACTGCGGGCATGCCGAGGTGGGGCGGTGGGGCAGCAGTGGCGGTCTGGAACGCTATCGGTGCAAAGGCTGCGGCAAGACCTTCAACGCCCTCACTGGGACGCCGCTGGCCCGATTGCGTCACCGTGAGCAATGGCAGACCTTCATGCTGGCCCTGATTGAGGGCCAGTCGGTTCGCCAGGCTGCCGAGCGATGCGGGGTCGACAAGAACACCGCCTTCCTGTGGCGCCATCGCTTTCTGCGGCTTCCCGCCGAGCAGAAAGCCAAGCGTGAGAGCGGTATCGTCGAGGCCGACGAGACCTATTTCCTGGAGTCGTTCAAAGGCAGCCGCCGGTTGCCTCGTGCGCCACGCAAGCGTGGCGGCAAAGCTGCCAAACGGGGCTTATCGGCAGAACAGATTCCGGTGCTGATTGCGCGTGACCGCGTGGGCGAGACGGCCGACTTCGTCTTGCCCAAGGCCGACAAGAAGCATGTCGGCGCCGTCCTGAAACCCTTGCTGGCCGAAGACGCCATCCTTTGCACCGACGGTGGCGGTTCGGGCGTGTATGCCGCTGTCGCGCGCGAGCATAAGTTGACCCATCGCTTCGTCAATGTCCGCGCCGGCATCAAGGTCGTTGGCAAGGTCTATCACGTGCAAAACGTGAACGCCTACACCAGTCGCCTCAAGGGGTGGATGCGCCGATTCCACGGGGTCGCCACCAAGTACCTGCCCAACTATCTGGGCTGGCGCCGCATGCTGGAACGCTCCGGCAGCGCCATCTCCCCGCCGTTATGTATCGCGCTCAGCCTGGGCAGAGCACGACCTCAACAGTTTATTCAGACATAGCC
>NZ_BHVX01000043.1 GCF_003851545.1 Ralstonia sp. SET104
ATCAGGTCGCGCACCACGGGCAGCCCCGGCAGCGGGCGCAGCACGATCTTCTCGGGCAGCTCACGCATGTTGGTCAGGCAGGCCAGACCGTTCTTGCCGTTGATGTTCATGGCGTCGGAGCCGCACACGCCCTCGCGGCACGAGCGACGGAACGCGATCGACTCGTCCAGCTTCTTCAGCTTGACCAGCGCGTCGAGCAGCATGCGCTCGTGACCGTCGAGTTCAACCTCATAGGTCTGCATGCGGGGCGCTGCGTCCTTGTCCGGATCGTAGCGATAGACTTCAAAAATACGCTTCATTTTTGCGGGTCCCTTATCTGAGCCGATCAGTTAGAACGTACGTGCCTTCGGCGGCACGGTTTCCACCGACAGCGGCTTCATCTGCACGGGCTTGTAATCGAGACGGTTGCCTTCGCTGTACCACAGCGAGTGCTTGAGCCAGGTTTCGTCGTCGCGGTTCGGGAAGTCGCTGTGGGCGTGAGCGCCACGCGATTCCTTGCGGGCAGCGGCCGATACCATCGTCGCCTTGGCGACTTCCACCAGGTTGGCCACTTCCAGCGCTTCGACGCGCGCGGTGTTGAACACCTTGGACTTGTCCTTCAGGTGGATGTTGGCGCTACGCTCGGCCACTTC
>NZ_BHVX01000044.1 GCF_003851545.1 Ralstonia sp. SET104
GAGTTCGGTTGGCTCGCACTTGGCCTCGAAGGCCGCGCTGGCCATTTCGCGGCGAATCAGGTTGTAGGCGATCAGTGCGCCCCAGATTTCCTGGCAAACGCCCTCGACGGTCCGGCTACGCAGCGTCAGTTCGCTGCCGAGCATCGATTGTTTGAGTTCTCGGTAGCTGGTTTCAACCTGCCAGCGGCGTTCATAGCAGGCAGCCAGGTCGGCCGCCTTGAAACGGCGCCGGTCGGTCAACGAAGTCAGTAGCACCCGCTCGCGCCCTCCCGCATCCAGCACGCGAATCGCACGCGCGGTCCACCATTCGGGCAGCTCAGGGCACTTCTGCCGCGCCTGCGGCGAGACGCGCATGCGCACCAAGGCGTCGTCGGGCTTGCCCGAGACCACTTCCCAGCGCGTATTGGATTTGGCGGGAATCAGGAAGTGGCGATTGCGCTCGCCCGCAGTCAGGCCACACAGGATCTCTGCGGATAGAAAGCCCTTGTCGAAGACGGTCAGCGAGTGATCCGGGATCTGTGCCAGCAATTGCTTGGCATAGAGCATCTCGTTCGTGTCGTAACGACCGAACGCGATATTCGCGACGAGATGGGTCGGAATCGAGGTCAGCGTCACCGCGCGC
>NZ_BHVX01000045.1 GCF_003851545.1 Ralstonia sp. SET104
GAGCACAGCAAGACCCTGCAAGTCATGTGCGGCGCCAACACGCCTGCCTACGTGAGCGTGCAGGACAATCGCAACACCAGCGCCATCATGGACACCGCCATGAAGACCGCCCTGGGCGACGCGTCGCTGGCTGACACGCAAGTGTTTGGCCTGGGTACGAACGTCGAGAACACCAGCGAGAACATTGGCGCCTACACCATCAAGATGGGCCCGGCCGATGTGGTGACCACCTTCGGCGGCGGTGCCGTGAAGCAAGCGGCCGTGCTGAGCTCGACCGACAAGGCCGCATGGACTGCCTCGACCCTGCCGGTGGCGATGAGCGGCAACGCGGCGCAGTACTACTCGGCTGGCGAAGCCACCTCGAGCGCCACGCCGGTGTCCGGCCGCACCTGGAGCTTCCCGCTGACGGTGAAGGCGGCGCTGAACAACACCACCGGCCTGTCGGTGATCAACAGCGTGCCGCTGGATGGTTCGGCCACCTTTACGGTGTCGTACCACTAACCCCGGT
>NZ_BHVX01000046.1 GCF_003851545.1 Ralstonia sp. SET104
TAATGCCGTTCAGTTAAGACCTGAACGGCATTTTTGTTTTTAGGGCTTGGAGTTGTAAACAGAGCGGCAGGCTGTTAACTTTGGTCGCGATGCTGAGCGACCACCTGACCTTCGTGCTGGATGCAGCGCCCGCCGACCTGAGTCGGCTGGGCGAGCATTTACCGCACGAGTGGATCGAGCAGGCCATCGCTGCCACGGGCAGTGCCAGCATACGTCGCCGACGCTTACCGGCTGAGCAGGTTGTGTGGCTGGTCATCGCCCTGGCGATCTACCGCCATTGGTCAATCAGCGAGGTGGTCGACAGTCTGGATCTGGTGTTGCCCCACGACGCCACGTTCGTCAGCAAGAGCGCCATCGCTCAAGCTCGGCAGCGCTTGGGTGATGCACCGATGGCCTGGCTGTTCGAGCGCACGGCACAAGCATGGCGAGAGCAAGACGCAGCACGCCACACCTTCAAGGGATTGAGCTTGTGGGCCATGGATGGCACCACGCT
>NZ_BHVX01000047.1 GCF_003851545.1 Ralstonia sp. SET104
GATGGGGCGGCTCGGCGCAGCGGCTTGTGCGATGTGGTCGCAGCACGTGCACGCCAGTTTGGGGCGCACATGGCGGATCACGCGGAAGCTCGCCGGTACATATTCAAGCTGTTCGGAGACGTTTTCACCGAGCTGCTTCATGGGGCCGCCGCATGCAGTGCAGGTCTGCGCCGATTCCGGCCAGTACGTCAGGATCTCGCGGGGCAGATGCTCCGGGAGTGGTTTGCGTGGCGCCTGTTCCGGCGCCGTGCGTGGCGTCTTCGGAACCTCGATGGGGGCTGCGCCTTCGTCAGCCTCGAGCTCTTCCAGTCGCAACTCGAGTTGTTCGATCCGGTGGTCGAGCTTCTCGGAGCTACGACCGAACTGCATGCGGCGCAACTTCGCAATCAGCAGTTTCAGGTGCTCGATCTCGGCCTTGGCGGTAGCGTTTGCCGCCTTGTG
>NZ_BHVX01000048.1 GCF_003851545.1 Ralstonia sp. SET104
GGGGACCACAGTGGCAACAGAAGCACCCAAGAGACATTCACGCAAAGGCATCCCGAATCACCCTCTCGAATTCCGACGGCAGTTGGCCAAGCTGGCCTGCGAGCCTGGCGTATCGGTAGCGCGTCTGGCGATGGAGCACGGGCTGAATCCGAACCTGGTCTTCAAATGGCGCCGGGCACTGCGTGCTGGAGAATATGATCCGGTCGGTTTGCTGCCGGTGACAGTGGAAGCGCCGGCGCAAGAGATCGAGCGTCCAGTCCCGGCGCCAGTTGGCAGTGCTGCTCCTGCGGGCGCCATCGAGATCAGCGTGGGCAACACGCGCGTGCGCATCGAAGGCTCGCCCGACGAAGGCACGCTACTG
>NZ_BHVX01000049.1 GCF_003851545.1 Ralstonia sp. SET104
CTCGCCGGTTTCCATTTCCAGCGCCGTCACACCCAGCACGTCGCCGTCCTGGTCGCGGATCAGATCCAGCGCCATCCATTCGACGAAGAAGTGGGTCTTGGCACGCACGTTGCGCTGGTACAGCGTGTGCAGCAGCGCGTGGCCGGTACGGTCAGCGGCGGCGCAGGCACGCTGCACCGGCTTTTCACCGTAGTTCGACGTGTGGCCGCCGAACGGACGCTGGTAGATGGTGCCGTCAGCATTGCGGTCGAACGGCATGCCGAAGTGTTCCAGCTCGTAGACCACATTCGGTGCCTGGCGGCACATGAACTCGATCGCGTCCTGGTCGCCGAGCCAGTCGGAACCCTTG
>NZ_BHVX01000050.1 GCF_003851545.1 Ralstonia sp. SET104
ATTTGAGGACACCATGTACAAGACCATGATCGTCAAGGCCGCTGCGCTGGCCGTGCTGGGCGCGGCGTTTGCCGCCCCGGCCGCCGCCCAAAGCACCGGCTCGTTTAACGCCACGCTCAACGTCACGGGCATGCTCGCGCCCGGCGCCTGCAACGTCAACTTCACCGGCGGTGCAGAAGTCGACTACGGCCAGATCCCCAACGCCAATCTGTCGGCCACCAACTACACGCCCCTGGCGGAGCACAGCAAGACCCTGCAAGTCATGTGCGGCGCCAACACGCCTGCCTACGTGAGCGTGCAG
>NZ_BHVX01000051.1 GCF_003851545.1 Ralstonia sp. SET104
TAATGCCGTTCAGTTAAGGTCTTTCCGAAGATATCGAAGGGCATAACGAGCAGGACGGGATTTGACGGCCCGATCGCATTTGCGGTCGGGCCGTTTTACGTTGATCAGCAGCTTGAGGTGCTCCCGCAGCCGTTTGAGAACGGCGGGAAGCTTGGCCAATGCTGGCGTGCGAGCGGCCCACATCATCTCGTGCTGGATGAGATGGAATGCGCGCACGAAGCTGAGTTCGGTTGGCTCGCACTTGGCCTCGAAGGCCGCGCTGGCCATTTCGCGGCGAATCAGGTT
>NZ_BHVX01000052.1 GCF_003851545.1 Ralstonia sp. SET104
TAAACAGGCATCGGGCGCCAGCTTGGCTGATCTGATGAGCGCCACCGGATGGCAAGCCCACTCCGTACGCGGCGTAATCAGCGGTGTGCTGCGCAAGCGTCTGCAACTGCCGGTGATCTCGGAAACTGTGGATGGAACCCGCCGCTATCGGATCGCGGAGCCAGTATGAGCGTCGATCTGTCCGAACTGATGGCAATGGACCGGGTAGCGTTGGCTGAACGCTGGCGGCAGGTGTTCGGTCATCCAGCGCCAGCCAAGTGTCGCGCCGAG
>NZ_BHVX01000053.1 GCF_003851545.1 Ralstonia sp. SET104
TGGTCAGTTCTCGACAGAGATGCAACCCACAATGGTCGTGTACGCAGACGGATCCACTGTTGGCGGCTCCGACGCGAATTGATTCGCTGCGCATGGCGAATTCCGGTGCGATATCCCTGAATTGACTTGAAGTGTCCCCTCTTCAGAGCGTTACTGGTGTCACCGCCACGGCAGGCGTGGCGGCTGCACCAGGAGCGCATGATGAGCAAATCCCCTACCCCGAAGGCACCTCGCCGAGCCCCCGCAACCAAGTCCGCTGCTGATCCTGC
>NZ_BHVX01000054.1 GCF_003851545.1 Ralstonia sp. SET104
TCGAGCACGTCACCACGGCCGCGCCGGTCGAGCCGCAGGCTCAGGCCGGCAGCAAGGCCGCTGCGCCGGCACAGGAGGCCACATCGAGCTTGAACGCGCAGCGTGTGGCCGAGCGTTTCCGTGCCGATCCGACGCCCGCAGTGCAGCCGCAGCCGAAGGCAGAGATCCAGGCCAGGCCTGTGCCGCAAGCCGAGAAGGCTGGCCAGGTGGTCGAGCACGTCACCACGGCCGCGCCG
>NZ_BHVX01000055.1 GCF_003851545.1 Ralstonia sp. SET104
TGTAACAGGTCAGGCATCTGCGCACCAACCTACCGTGACGCTAGCCATACCCACGCAGATACGGCGCTGCGGACTGGCGATGCGATTGCTGGTCACCGGCGCGCAACCGCAGCGTCGGGAGCCCGATGCGCGCTTGATCGCGCTGCAGGCCAAGGCGCAACGCTGGCTGGAGCAACTCACCTCGGGGCGGACCAAGAGCATCGCCGACATTGCAGAGGCGGAAGGCATTA
>NZ_BHVX01000056.1 GCF_003851545.1 Ralstonia sp. SET104
GAGTCAGGCACAACTGTCGATGCTGCTCGAAGGCATCGACTGGCGGCAGCCGATACGTACGGCAGAGCCGACATCGGCGTTGTAAACCTACCGGGCGCCGCGTAAACTGCCGGCATGACCACGGCAGACGCCTATCCGGACGACATCGAAGCGCTCAAGGCCTTGCTGCTTGAGCGCGATGCACGCATCGGGCATCTGCAAGACGTGGTCGAATCGCACAAGG
>NZ_BHVX01000057.1 GCF_003851545.1 Ralstonia sp. SET104
AGTGGGCTTGCCATCCGGTGGCGCTCATCAGATCAGCCAAGCTGGCGCCCGATGCCTGTTTAAGCAGCGCGATCAACTGAGCCTGCTTGGTGGCGGGAGCCTCCACCGCCTCAACTGTTGCAGCCTGTGCGGGCGGGGGCTTGGCGGTCCGGCTGCGGCCGGAGGAGAGGGCCTTGGTTTGCGCTGCCTTGAGACCCCTGCGGCTCTTTGCAGG
>NZ_BHVX01000058.1 GCF_003851545.1 Ralstonia sp. SET104
CGTTTCATCAGCAAGCACATGCCGTCACCGCTCCACCACAGCACTTTGACCAGATCGCCGCGCCTGCCTCGGAACACGAACACGTGGCCACTGAACGGATCTCGCTCCAGTACGATCTGGACCTTGGCGGCCAGGCTGTTGAAGCCCGAGCGCATGTCGGTCACGCCGGCGGCCAGCCAGATCTTCGTGCGGCTGGGTAGACCGATCATGCTG